>DGTP01000011.1 GCA_002394335.1 Bacteroidales bacterium UBA4333
TGTTCAACTTTTGGGGTTCATTACATTTTGGGGTGCAGTTTTTTTATAAAAAATGCAGATTTGTACGATTTGAGAGTAGATTTGTACGATTTGAGAATGCTTTTTCATAAAAAAGCAGTACCTTTGCATGCGCTTTCGGAAAAGAACCATATTCAGATTTGTGTGTGCAATCCAAATTGTATAAAAAAACATATATCACAATAACTAAAATTTCAACATTTATGAGACGAAAAATTCTACTCACTTGGCTATTGGGATGGCTGATGGTTATGCCGATAGCGACGATGGCACAGGAGCCGCAGGAGCAGGACGCAAGTTCATTGCAGAATGTGGTAGCTATCTACCCGGTGCAGGGAGAGCGGGTGTTGTTCTCCTTTGCAAGCAACCCAGAACTGAGTTACACGGCTACCGAACTGGTGATCACCACCGCCGGAACCTCTGTGCAGTACCCCATCAACCAACTCAGGTCGGTGAAGTTCGAGAAAGCCGAGACAGCCGAAGGAATAGATGAGATTGAGGTGCCGGAACATTTTCTCTTCCGCGACGGACAGATCGTCATTGAGCATGGTACGCCGGGATCGAAAGTGAATATCTACAACGTGCAAGGCATGTTAGTTTCCCAATACAGCTTAGACGGCGAAGGCAATGCCGCTATCTCGACCCAAGGCATGACGGGCGTGTATATCGTCACCAACGAACGTTTCACCTTTAAATTTATCGCACAATGAAACGGTTTCTTTTAGCTATCAGTATTCAGCTGTCAGTATTCAGTTTTTTGATGGCAGCGGATATTACGCCGGAGGAGGCAATCCGGATAGCCAATGATTTTGTGCAGCATGACCAAACGGCGCAGAAAGCCATCCGCAAAGCGCCAAAAGGCACAAAGATTGCGCCGTCTATCGCGCATCGTATGCCCTCACGCGTAGCAACCAACAAAGATAATGTCTATATCGTCAATCTCGGTAACGATCAAGGCTTTGTAGTCGTATCGGGTGAAGACGGTGCTGTATCGGATATTCTCGGTTATTGCGACCATGGTTCGTTCAGTTACGAGGATGCGCCGGTTCAGTTCCTCGACCTGCTCAACGAGTACTCCGCCGGTATCGACAGTCTGCGTCGTAACCCGTCGTTGGCAAATCCTCGTCCCCGCCGCATCGGAGTGGCAGACGATTGGGGGTCTCTTCCGTCCTTCTTGGGCGATGTGGTAGTAGGTCCGCTTATTACCGCCAAATGGAATCAAACGGCACCGTATAACATGTTCACGCCGAACCAATGCTATACAGGGTGTGTGCCGACCGCTGTGGCGCAGGTGATGAACTATTGGAAATGGCCGAAACAGTCTGGAGGACAGATTTCTATAGGATGGTCGCAAGAGAATGGTTTTATCTACGAAGATTTCCCGGTACACACCTACGATTGGGATAATATGTTAGATGACTACGACCATGGCTGCAGTTGGGCACAAGCTAATGCCGTAGCCCAATTGATGGCGGATGTAGGCAAAGCAATGGGAACTGGTTATTGCCAAGAGAATGGCAGTCCTACAACGTGGAGTTTCAATGCTTTAATAGAGAACTTCGGTTACGAACCCGGCATCGAAAGCGTAACCGGCACTACTGCAGCGGATGTGATGACGACGCTCAAGATCGAGTTGGATGCCAAGCGTCCGGTACTGTATGCCGGTTATCCGGAAGGAAAGGGAGATGGTCACGCGCTGGTCTGCGACGGCTATACCAAGAATAACTATTTCCATTTTAACTACGGTTGGGGAGGTCAGACGAACGGATGGTACCGATTGTCCGCTGTGCCTGGATATGAATACAATGTCGATATCTGGACCAATGTGCGTCCGTACGATGCGATACAGCGAGATATTGATGGTATCCGGTATGGGCTGTTAGGTAACGGAACGGCGGATATATTAGATTATTTGGGCGGAGGCATGAATGTGCAAAACGGCGCGTTGACTATTCCGGATTCGGTTACAGATACCATCTCCGGCAAGACTTATGCCGTAACGCATATCCGCAAATTGGCATTCTATGACAAAGGCCATTTCGACAAAATAACCATCGGCAACAATATCGAAGCCATCGATCCGTTCACGTTCATACACTCTACGATTGACTCCGTTATTCTGAACGACAAAATGGAAGAAGTGCCTACTCAGGCATTCCAACTGACGAATGCGAAATACCTCTATATCGGTGCCAATATCAAACGAATAGGCAAACAGGCATTTTATCTCTGTCCGCTTACGCGCGGAATCGTATGTGCGAGCCGTCAGGTGGAACTGGACACGGAGTCTTTTGCACACACTAAGCCCGTTCATGGCGACTGGGAGGAAGGTATTGTGAAGATTAACAAGAAAGCGTTCTATGGCGCGACGCTGAGTGCGGACACCTATTTCAAGAATCTGGAGGTATTAGGCGACTCTGCTACGTTTGGCGGCCGTTGGGGCGGTGGTTCGCCGTTCTTCCGTTTTGGTCCCAAAGTGCGGGAGATCGCTGTTACGGCGCTGGACGGTTTGTATTCCGGTAGCGCAGAGCCTGTGCTGATTGTGGATACACTCAACCCGTATTTCTCGAATGATTTCTATCCTATTATCTACAACAAGAACAAGACGGCTGTTATTATTGCGCTTTCCAATCCTTCTGCCGGCTGGCCTGAGACCATCATTAAGATGGAGCCGGGATGTATTCGCGGTAGTATAGATTACACGATCCCGCAAACGATTGTGGACATGGAGGGTGCGTTCAAAGACTGCACCGGTCCCAAATACAGCTATGCGGAATTGACGTGTCCGCTGTTGGTGCCGCCGGTCATTACGGATGCTACCTTCAGCGATGCGATATTTGCGGATGAGAGCAAGAGTGTGTATTTGCAAGTACCTCCGGGAACGGAAGAGCTCTATGCCGAGGCTCCGGGATGGCGGAAGTTCAGAGAGAATATCGTGACGATGTATCAAGAGTTTGAACCGCTGCCGCCGCAAGACCTGAACTACCAGATGGTGGTACACGGGGACTCGCTGAAGACGACCATGCCCGTCGATAAGGTAGGGGCTATCCGTGTGAGCGAGAACGAAGACGGCGAAGCGATGGTGACGATGAGTCTCAACGGACGGGAAGACATTTCTACGAAGGCAACCAACATCGACAGTCTCACCTTCAAACCGGGCTTCCTCTATGAGAACGCGGAGATATTCGAGATCAATGACTCCAACCTCACTATCCAGGCGCAGAAATGCTCCATTACCTTTGACCCGACAACCTTTGATGAGTCCGCGCAGATCTGCATCCGCAATTCCGTGCTGCTGCCTCGTCCTTCGGAGGGGGTTACCGGCGGTATCGGTATTGACATCAGCATGCTGACCGATTCGGGTCTGGTACACGAGCTGAGCGGTGTGGCGAAGATTACCATCCCCTTCCATGCTCCGGCAAATCAGTCTGTCGGTGCAGCATACTACAACCCGCAGACCGGAGAATGGGAGCCCGTCTATATGGACTACAATCCCGAATTAGGCGTGGCGACTATCCTAACCGACCACTTGTCGTTCTTTTCGCTGGTGACCTTTATCAACGAGCGCACCAAAAGTGAGCTCTTTGAGGCATTGCGGGAGATTCCTGCGCTCTACGCTTGGGACGAGGGTACAAAAATGTTGCTGAAGATTCTTGACTCCGATGACCCGAAAATGGAAGAGGCAATCCAGTTCAAGAACGAGATGGGACTCTGGCAGTCTTTGGGTCTCGACGGATTCTACACCGGCGCCGTAAGCATCTCCGAACCGCTCTTCGGTTTCAAACCCGAGGCGATCGACAATGCCGTCAGCATTATGGGTGAGATAGGTACCGCGTTGACGATTCTCGATGTGGTGCGTGCCGATCTGAAGGGCGATAATATCGGCGTGGCATCCGGAACGCTCAAAGTCATTATGGCGAAGACGTCCGGAGCTGCCGCTTCCTATATCGGCACGCCTGTCATGGCGGCGTCTATGAGTCTCGTCGCCTTCATTGGCGTCGCACTGGAGAAATTCGGCACGACCGTACAAGAGTTTAAAGCAGACTATTTCCGTACGGCATACCGGTATTATTACAGTATGGAGGGTTATCGTGCACTTAGTTCCGACTCCAGGTATAACAACGATGTCAACGGCAACGCCAAACCGCACGGTTATTACCGTACTGCCAAAGACTGGTATGACTATTTCTATCCGGCCTTTGTGGAAGCGAACATGAACGAGCAGCAACTCAATGCGTATATCCAGCAGTCGGTGCGCGTCTATTGCGACCAGTTCTGGAACGAGACCGCCGACCTGCAGACTTGGGCGTTTGAGGAAGCGCGCACGCAGGGTTACCAGTCGTTCTGGGATGCTACCGAAGCGCTCAAAGAGCAGATCTCCAACGAGTACTATGCAGAATTGATGAACGGCTACCTCACCGCTGTCTTTGGCGCGCTGCGTAACAAGCAGATCGTGCAGGCCAACAACCGCGTTGCCGCGAAAATCAACAGCATGGCGAAATGGATGAATAAGAAAGTGGCTTTCCGTATCGTCGATTCGTCCTGGGAGGAAGGAAAAGTCTCCAAGTTCGCAGGTCGTATGATCGGTTTTGCGGCGGTACCGGACAATGTGGCAGATCAGGATGCATGGCGCAAACCCATCGGTGAGGACGGTAAAGTGCCTCTGGGATGGTTCACGACCTATGCCCTGGTACGCAACATGATGCCGTTCCAAATCACGCTCTTCGACGAGCACGGAGTACCGGAGAAAGTGTTTGATTTCCAACTGGACGGCGTTGCCGACAAGACCATCATCGACATCGACCCCGCTACCCAAGGAACCAGGGCAAATACCCAGCATCTGGATAATCTCAAGTTAAAGCACAGCCCGGATACACTGAAACTCTTAATTAGCGGATATGATCTGGAAGAGCACTATTCGGAGGATGTGCAAGAGTTACTCGTATATATGAATGATTCGTTGAATTATTTCAAACCGGCGCGCTGGCGTACCGAATTAGAGAAATACTTCAATGCCCATGACTTTATCACTGTCGATTCCACGGGTAATTTCACGATAGGTGATGACATCCCGGGTAAGTTTGTCGGTGACTCCGCTTCGGGTAAGTTCACGATTAATACGGACTATAAGTTCTTCCTCAAAACGGCACAGCAATTCCTCGATACATGGAATAACCCCAAGGCGCCGATGTGGGATCGCTTCCAGGAACTGCTTAATGGCTCTGTCAAGCATCAAATAGTCTGCCAATATACCATCAAGCGCAGACAAGTGGAAGAAGACGCGTACGAATATGATATCACCTATACCGGTGAGGGCGCATTTGATTTCACGGCGAGGTATGTCAATCATTATGGTGTAGTGATTGATTGGTTGTCCGAAGTAGGGGGACTGACTCAAACGCTTACGATGGATGACATCGGCATCGGTACCGATTCCAAAGGCGGTGATGTAACCCTTGAGTATAAAACTACGCTCAAATAACATAACTATGTACGTGCATTAGGGCACCGCCATAGGGTGCATTCAATCAGGGAGATAATTCAGTATCTCCCTTTTTTTGTGTCAAATGATAACAGATGTATCCTATGGAAAAATATAAATCAAAACTCAAATCCGAGTTGGCACAAGCAGCCGGTGTATCGCTGCCCACCTTCCGCCGATGGTTACTCTCCGACCAAGAGGAACTGCGGCAAATGGGCGTATCTCCATCGACCAAGATACTGCCACCCGTGGATGGATAGTTAGAGAAAGAGGTCTGGAAGAGGTAAACGCCAATAGAAATATAGAAGGAAAAGTATGAACACCCGAACAGGTGAACACCCTTCTTTATAAACTCACACACGCGTGTGCACGTATTTTAGAAAAAGGGTGTTCACCTGTTCACCCTGTTCACCCGGAAACAGGGCATGATATAGGTGGCTACGGCGAAAGCTCGCGCAAGGATGCGCGAGAAATGGATGATGAAAGGCTCGCGCAAGAATGCGCGAGAACGGAACAATGAAAGGCTCGCGCAAGGATGCGCGAGAACGGAACAATGGAAAGCTTGCGCAAGGATGCGCGAGAACGGAACAATGGAAGGGACAAAAAGCCGGCATAGAATGCATGGGAATGGACATACGAAAGAGACATACGAAAGAGACGGTACGGAGATGTCCGTAATGCGAACGAGATGCGAACGGTTTAGACCGGGAAAAGTCGAAAGCCGCAAGCCGAAAGACCCGCAACTACGCACAAAAAACGACCCCAAAATGGAGTCGTTTTTTTGTGGTGCCAACGGGAATCGAACCAGTGACACAAGGATTTTCAGTCCTTTGCTCTACCAACTGAGCTATGGCACCGAGCGAGCGACCATCGAATGGTCGTGAAACTCGCTATTTACCATTTGGTCAATTACCATTTACCATTTATTTGGTTATTGGCAAATTCGACCAATTGGTCAAAAGCGAGTGCAAAAGTACTGCTTTTTTTTGACATACGCAAATTTTTTTGCATTTTTTTTGCAAATATGGACGTTTTTTTGTAATTTTGCACTCAAAATATGCCAGTATGACCCTAAAAGTGATTGCATACGCCCGAAACGGGCACACGGACAAGTTCGGTATTCCACGCCAAAGCAGAGAGGAGAGCCCTATCCTGACACGTATTGTGTTCGAACCTGAATATAATGTGCGGGAAGCATTGCGCGGGATAGAAGAGTATAGCCATCTGTGGCTGTTATGGGAGTTTAATGCTTCGCGACCGGCTTCGCCTGAAAGACCGTTGCAGAGCGGCTATAGGACCGCTAACGCTGTAGGACCGCAGGATGAACCTGCTGTAGGACTTTCATGGTCGCCGACGGTGCGTCCGCCGCGGTTGGGAGGCAACAAAAGGATGGGTGTCTTTGCGACGAGAAGTCCGTTCAGACCTAATCCGATCGGGCTTTCAAGTGTACGGCTTGTAGGCGTTCATACGAACGAAAAATCAGAAAGCGGACGGATAGAGCTGGTTGTGAGCGGGGCGGATTTGCTGGACGGAACGCCGATATACGACATTAAGCCTTATCTGAGTTTCAGCGACTGCCACCCGGATGCCCGGAACGGTTTCGCGGAAACAACCAAAGACTATCAAGCGGAAGTGCTGATCGGGGATGTGCCATGTACGAAGGAGTTGCTGGAGGCAGAGTGGGGTGTGCCGGCGCAAGTGGCTGAGGATATATTATATATACTCAGACAAGATCCGAGACCGGGCTATCAGCATGATCCCGAAAGAGTGTACAAAACAGAGTACAACGGCTGGCGGGTGGCATTCAGCGCGGGTGAAAAAGAAGGTGTGACACAAGTGTATTTGCAGGGGATTGATACTGTGTGACCGTTTTACTGCGTGACCGCTGCGCTGTAGGATCGGTGCAAGCGCCTGTAAGACCGGCTTCGCCTGACAGAATCTTAATAATCGGCAATTGTTTTTATGCATTTGAGTACGAATTGCCCCTTACTTTACTCTTACTTGCCTCTTGGATGCCTCTTACTTGCCTCCGATAGCGTGTTTGTAATTTGCTGAAAATAAGGGGTGTGTGAAAAATTATAAATAAACCTCGGAATTTACGTATCTTAATAATCGGCAATTTTTCAATAGACCGCTACGCTGATAGCATATAGACCGATTCGCCGGAATTCAAAATCAGAGGTCGGGGAGAGAAAAAGGCGAAAGGTTTCGAAAGATTTTACTGCGGTTGTATCCAAATTCTTAAAAAAAACACTTTTTTTTGCACAAAGATTTGTGTATGTCGAAAAAAAGTAGTAATTTTGTGGTCGTTTTTAAGAAAACTGTTTTATATTTTATAAATTTTATAAAAAGTAAAAAATCCTTATTTGGAGAAGACCATGAAAAAAATACTGCTTATACTCGGTTTTGTTTTAGGTGCATGGACAGCTGCATGCGCCGATGTGCGTGTGGACGCTGATGCCGAACCCGGAAATATCGGCGTGCCGAGCGAGTGCGAGGATGTGATGTTGCAGGCGTTCTACTGGGACAGTTACAAGACACAGAGCGGTACCGATTCCAAATACGGCCGTACCAAATGGCTTGATTTGCTGAAAGACACCGCGGCTATCAATGCCAATTTTGATTTGGTATGGTTTCCGCCGAGCGCATCGAGTACCGGCGGTGTGGGTTACTACCATGCGTGTCTAAGCAATCAGAGCGGCGACTGGGGATCGAGTTCGAAACTGAAAGAGCTGATTGCTGCGTTGCACCAAGGTAATACAAGAGTGCTGGCGGATATTGTAATCAACCACCGAGGCAATAAGAGCAGTTGGGTGGATTTCTATTCGGATAATTTCGGAAGTTACGGTACGTATCAATTGACGCAAAGCCATATCTGTTCCGGTGACGAGGCGTTCACGGACTCCAAGTCGCCAGCCAAGGGCAGTTCCGTACACGGCGCAGCAGATACGGGAACCAACGACGGCGGATGCCGCGACTTGGACCATACGAACGAGTATGTACAGAAATGGGCGAAAGCGTACGTTCAATGGATGATCAACGAGATGAAATACGACGGCTTCCGGTATGACATGACCTTGGGTTACCATGGCCGGTATCTGAGTATGTATAATGAGGCAAGCCAGCCTTATCTGTCCGTTTCGGAGTTGTGGGACGGCATAGACCGCCAGGTGCGTCATTTGCAGGAGACGAACTATAACACGATGATTTTTGATTTTCCGCTGAAGTACCAGTTGCACCAAGCTATCGTGGGCGGTTCGTACGGCAAGTTGCGCAATCCGTCTAACAGTCTGCGCGGTAAGGGTTATGCCAAATATGCGGTTACGTTCCTTGACAACCATGACACCTTCGAGCGCGAGAGTTACGGCAATAACCAGTTCGGAGGACAGAATATCGATCTGAAAAACCCGACGCATAAGAACCGGATTCTGCAAGGGTATGCTTATATATTGATGATGCCGGGTGTTCCGTGTGTGTTCTGGCCGCATTGGAAGACGTATCAGAGTGAGATCAATGCGCTGATTGCGGCGCGTAAGTTAGCCGGTATTCATTCGGAGTCGGCTGTGCTGAGCGAGACCACTTCTCAAAACAATTATGAGGCGGTTATTCAGGGTCACCACGGTCAGGTAATGCTCCGTCTGGGCAGCAACCGTAGTACGGAGACGCCGGAAGGGTATCAGAAAGTGGTGGACGGACCGGTTCACACCGTTTATTACAAGGCAGGCGCTGAAGGAATAGACGAAGTGCCAAGTGACCAAGTACCAAGTACGAAGGTAATCCGGGACGGAAAACTCTATCTGATGTACGAAGGACGGATGTACGATGTACAAGGGAGAAGAGTTAAGTGATGTACGAAGGACGGATGTACGATGTACGAATTAAGAGAATGAAGCGGATTTTTGCCATATTAGTGTGCTTTATTGCCTTTGCGGAAGCTTGGGCAGGGAGTTATGGTATTCTGGTGAACGGGACGACGTATTTTGCTGCGGACTACCGGGGCAAGGATGCCAATACCGGTACTTATGACGAGTATCTGGCGCATGTGAAAGTCAGCAGCGGCGATTATTTCCAGCTCTATGACGCTGATTATCAGGCTGCTTGGGCTGTGGATCTGGACACATGGAGCGTAGCGGGTTTTACGCGGAACGGCGACCGCTATACGGCAAGCGTCAGCGGATGCTATGATTTCTATATCAAACTCAAATACGGCGAGGACCAGTTGTATATCGGCGCGGGATCGGACTGCGGAGAAGGAGAGAATATAAACGACGTCTATACGGGTGCCGTTCCTCACCAGTGCGAGGCGGTGATGATGCAGGCGTTTTACAACGAGTCGTATGACCCGAAGTCTCCCGGCGTAAGCGAGTACGGCGATACCAAATGGACGACTCTGACGGCGCAGGCAGCGGAGTTGGGAAAGTATTTCGACTATATCTGGTTGCCGCCGAGTGCTTATGGCGACGGTGCCGGTTATCATCCGAAGCAATACAGCAACCAGAACTCGAACTGGGGAACGCGTGCGGAGTTGGAGACGCTGATCAGTGCGCTGCACAACGCCGGTGCGAAAGTGGTGGCGGATATAGTGATCAACCATTGTGCGAACAAGAGTACGTGGTGCGATTTCTACGAGATGGATTTCGGTGAGTATGGTGTGTTCCAGCCGGACGAGACCTATATCTGCGCGAATGACGAGGTGAACGCGGAGTGGAACAAGCCGACAAAAGAGAGCGAGGGTTCGGGTGATTGCTGGGGCAAGGCTTCGGGCAGTATGGACGACGGCGAGAACTGGGACGGCGCGCGCGACTGGAGTCACGACAAGGTGTATGTGCAGAAGATGTTTATCGCGTATCTGCAATGGATGCGCAATGTGATGAAATACGATGGTTTCCGTTACGACAAAGGCGACGGATTCAACAACTGGCACCATTGGAACTACAACAAGCATGCGAAGCCGGAGATCGCTTTCATGGAGAGTTATAACGGGACGGACGCTATCCAGGGGCAGATCAACGGTGCCCAGGGTGATCTGATGGCACTGGATTTTGACCTGAAGTGGCATGTGTTCAATTCGTTTGCCGGCTGGGATTACAGCCGCGGTCGCGGTGATTGTATCATGAGTCGCGGCGACGGCAAGCACTCGGTGACGTTTATCGAGAGTCATGACTGGTTCCTGCGTCCGGACAACGAGAATGAGTTCGGCGGTCGCGGCAACTCGATGACTCCGGCGCTGAAGGCCCGTCTGATGCAGGCGAATGCGTTTCTGCTGAGTATGCCGGGTGTGCCGTGTGTGTTCTATCCCCACTGGGCGAAATACAAAGAGGAGCTGAAACCGATGATTGTAGCCCGCAAATGGGCAGGTGTGCACAGCGAGAGCGAGGTGAAAGACGAGTACTCGACGGCTACGGGTTATCAGGCGACGGTAGTGGGCAAGAACGGCTGGTTGATTTTGTGTCTGGGTGACAGAGCCAACAGACAAGGTTTTGATGGCTATACGTTAGCAGCGAGCAACTACAGCACCCAAGAGGGGCATAACGAGAGTTTTGAGATATGGGTGAACAGCTCCAAGGCGAAGCCTGATCCGGCAGGAGTTGAGTTAAACCCCTCCGTCTCCCCATCAAGGGGAGAGAAGTTCCTCCGCGACGGACAGTTGCTGATCAAAGTGGGAGAACAACTCTATGATATGATGGGACAACAAATAAAATAACAATAAACAATACGATGAAAAAAGGATTATTTGTACTATTGATGGCTGTTTGTGCCGTAGTGGCATCAGCACAGAGTTATGGAATTTTAGTTAACGGAAAGATGTACTACCAAGGCTCAATGACCGATGAGTTTGAGGGTTTTGTGCAGTATTTAGCTCATGTGCAGGTATCGAGCGGCGACCAGTTGCAGCTGTACGATTATGACAACAAAGCAGCTTGGGCGGTGGATCTGAACACCTATTCTGTAGAAGGTTTCACCCGTGACGGAGACCACTACAACGCTACCGTCAGTGGCTGCTATGATTTCTATATCAAACTGAAATACCAAGAGGACGAGTTATATATCGGCGATGGCTCCAACTGCGGTTCGGGCGTTGACATCAGCAAGGGCGAGCAGCCTAATCCTGGTTACAGCGGAGCGGTGCCGGCTAAGTGTCCGGATGTGATGTTGCAAGCGTTCTATTGGAACAGCACGGAAGGAAAATCGGGTGTAGGTGGCGGCAATGGTTTTGGTCGTACCAAATGGATTGATTTCCTGAACGGCAATAACGGTTCGTCGGCAGAGGAGATCGGTCAGTGGTTTGATATGATCTGGTTCCCGCCGATGAGTGCCGGAAGCGGCTTGGGTTATCACCCGTCGGATTACAGTTCGTTGAGCAGCGACCGCGGAACGGCGCAGAAGCTGACACAGATGATCGATATTATTCACAAGAACGGCGGCCGTGTGATAGCTGATATAGTGATCAACCACGGCGATGCGAAGAGCGGCTGGTGTGGTTACGCAAGCGGTTATAACTTCGGAACGTACGGTAAGTTTGTGCCGGACGGAAGTTATATCTGCCGGACTGACGAGGTGAATAATTCTGCATCGGGTGCTCCGGCAGAGTGCAGAGGTTTTGCCACCGGCGGTAATGACGACGGTTACGGCGACGAGGCGAATTATGCTGCTTCTCGCGACTGGGATCACACGAATGCAAATGTCCGCAATATGTTCAAAGCGTATCTGAAATGGATGCGCAATGAGGTAAAAGTAGATGGTTTCCGTTATGACTATTGCAAGGGTTATCATAACAGCCATATCAATGATTACAACAAAGCTTCCGAGCCTTATTTTAGCGTCATGGAGTACTGGGATGGCAATGTGAATACGTTACAGGACCGTTTGAATGATGCAGGCTGGAATACCGCGACTTTTGATTTCGCGACCAAATATACGGCATTCAATGACGGTATAGCTGCCGATAACTACTATAAGTTGAGAGGTGCCGGTCTGCCGGGAGCAGGCAAAGCGCGCTATGCAGTGACTTTTGTGGACAGCCACGATTCCTTCCAACGCGACAACGGCAATGAGTTCTGCGGGAATGGTAACTCGATGGGGCTGTGCAAAGACAAGTTGCTGCAGGCGAATGCCTATATGCTGAGTATGCCGGGTGTGCCGTGTGTGTTCTGGCCGCACTGGGTGACCTACAAGGAGGAGATCAAGAAGATGATCAATGCCCGTTATAAGACAGGTGTGCACAGCGAAAGCGCTGTGAACGACGAGGCAGGCGACGGTTATTATAAAGCTACTATCACCGGTACCAACGGTGAGATCCGTCTGCTGTTAGGTCCGAACTCGGGTTATAACAGCACGCCGAGCGGCTACACGTTGGCAGTGAAAGGCAACGGTTATGGCGTCTATTATAAGATGAATAGCGCGCGCGGGGACAAGAACACCGAGCGTAAGGATTTGACGCAGGGGATAGAGGAAGTCAGCTCTCAGCCGTCAGGCATCAGAGGAGAAAAGATTATCAAAGACGGCCAGTTGTTTATCAAAGTGGGCGAGCAGGTCTTCGATGCCTTTGGAAGAAGAGTGAAGTGATGTACAAAGGGACAATGTACAATGTACGAAGAGACAAAATATATGACAACAACTAAACTAATATTATCATGAAAAAGATTTTTATGTTGATGGCTGCGCTGGTATGTGCAGCAGGAATGTTTGCCCAGAGTTACGGCATTTTGGTGAACGGCAAGATGTATTATCCGGGCACGAAAGTAGATGAGTTCGAGGGATTTCAGCAGTATCTGGCGCATGTGAAGGTAGCCAGCGGTGACCAGTTGCAACTCTGCGACGCAGAGAACCGCGCTGTGTGGGCGGTGGATCTGAACCCCGCTTCGGTAGCAGGCTTCACGCGTGACGGCAATATCTACAAAGCTACCGTTAGCGGATGCTATGATTTCTATATCAAACTCAAATACGAGGCAGACGAATTGTATATCGGTGACGGATCGAACTGCGGCGAGGGTATTGATATCAGCGCGTTGGACAATGTGGACGAGGACGATGTGAACTACTACGCGATCGGTTGGATCAACGGTGCAGACAACGGAGAAGCTGCCTACGATGTATATGATGACAATATGTTGTTTGTGGACGGCAAACTGACCATTGACTGCAAGATGGGTAGTTATATTGCCATTAAGGATCATAAGGGCAATTTCTATTATTCCAAAGCAGCAACCACGATCGAGAATAGTACTGTGACGATGGACTGGGCGAACGGCTGGAGTCCTTGCGAGAAATGGGCTATTCCTGAGGGCGTGAACTATATCATCATCCGCAAAGCAGCGTTCAAAGGTCAGATCCAGTTGGAGCGTGTGGACAAAGCTACTTATGATGCATACAGCTACAGGCCGCAGGGAGTGGAAAACACCAAGGTGGGCGAGAAAGCGCACAAGGTGATTGTTGACGGTCAGTTGCGGATTGTCCGCGGCGAGCGTGTGTTTGACGCTACCGGACGGGAACTGTAAGAAACAAAAGACAGAGAATACATAAAACGCAAGTTTTATAGTATAATTTTTTACTAACTTTATTAATCAACAAACATCATGAAAAAGATCTTTTCTTTTTTAGCTGCTTTGCTTTTTGCAAGTAGCATGATGGCTGCGGACCCGGTGGTGGTGACAAGTACCTTTACCAAGGCAACGGTTCCTGCGGATAGCAAGGTTACCGATCTGGAAGGAAAGGTTACTTGGTCTATTGCAACGGAAGTGGGGGCAGGTACACCGTCTTACACCACGGGAAAAAACACCCAAATCGAATGCCTGAAGTTTGGAGCAAAAGCAGCCGAGTATTTCAGCAAGGTAACTTTGTCAACTAACTATTACGAGGACTACAATGTTAAAAGCGTAACATTGTATGTGCTTAATAATGGTAAGAAAACAGGTACCTTAACGGTAAAACAAGGCGAAACAACAATCGGAACGGCTTCTAAGGAATTTGGAACTGTTTGGACCGCACTGACCGCTACCGGAGTTACGGGTAATGGCGGCACTTTGGAGGTTTCGTACGAAGTAGCGCAAGCTTCTTACTGGAGTTACATTGAGGTTGAGTACGAAGCTGCTCAAGGTGGCGGCGAAGGTGGCGAGACTACTTCTAATGTGAAGACTATTTATTGCAAGGCTGCTCAGGATTGGTGGAAAACTGACGGTGCAGCTGTTGGTGTTTACGCTTTTGCTGATGGCAATGTGAAAAATGCAGAGTGGCCTGGCGTTCGTATGACCGCTGTTGAAGGCGAGACTGATCTATGGAAAGCAGACATCGACACTGCTAAGTATGAGAAAATCATCTTTGTGCGCGTGAACGGTACCGGAGACATTGCAGACTGGGGTGCAAAGACCGCAGATTTGGTTATTCCGGCAGACAAAGACCTCTACACCATTACTTCCACTGCTGCCGTTTGGGGTGATCCGGGCGTTACCGGTACTTGGTCCGTTTATAAAGCCGGCGGCGACGATCCTGTTGTAGAGGAACCCGCTGTAATTAAGATGCACGGTAACTTCACCGGTGACTGGGCTAATACCGATGCTTTCACCCTCTCTGAGGACAAGAAGACCGCTACTCTCAAACTGACTCTCAATAAGGGCAACTATGAGTTCGGTATGCGCATCGGCGCTGACGACAACTGGACTTCCAACGGTGTGGCATTCACCCGTGAGAACAAATCGGCTGCTGTTGCTGCCGGCACAGGCAACCTCACGTTAGCTGCTGACACCAAGGGTGACTATACTTTCACTTGGACTTATGCTACCAACACCCTCGCAATCGACTTCCCGGAATATGTTGAGACCCTGCCGGAAATGCAGATCGCAGGTGCATGGAATGTAGAGAACGATGCTTGGGTTAAGAATGCAATGACCCCTGCTGAGGATAAGAAAACCGCTTCTTACGAAGTAGAACTGAAGGCCGGCGACTATGAGTTTAAGGTAATCAAGGACAGCAAGTGGCTGACCAAGGCAAATGAGGGTAACGCTTACGGTCTGCATCGCGAGTGGACCGGTGTAGCCAATGTAAAAGACGAGGCTACCGAGAACCTCAAACTCACGGCTGATGTAGATGGTAAATATACCTTCGTTTGGACCTTTGCAAACGACTCCCTCGGCGTTGTGTTCCCGGAGAAACCGGCAGAGCCGGCTGCTGCAGTTGTTCTGCCTGCTACCTTGGATGTAACGAACGTAAGTTTCCGTTCTGAGGGTATGCCGGACTTCGTGGTTGAAGAAGGTCAGGACTATGCCGGAACATACTTCGACATGGGTGCTCATGACAACTTCAACGACACGCTTCTCTATGCAGAGTGGAATGTAACGATCCAACCGATCAAGTACAATGTGGCAGTAGATGTTTACAATACCAACAGCTGGTCTGTACAACTCTACCTCCTCAACCAAGCCGGTGACACGGTTAAGGATTTGCGTTACAAAGGTTCGTCCGAGCAGAAGGGACAATTCGCTATCGGAGCTTTGGATCTGAGCGACTTGGAGGCAGGCGACTATAAGGTACGCGCACGCGCAGCTACTGCATGGTCGGCAATGAAACTGAAAGATGTGATCTTCACAGCTGACTATAAGGGCGTTTCTGTTGAACTGCCGGGTACACTGCAACCTGCATATGCAGAGTTGTCGAGCGGTGCTTCGGTGGCTAACAATGCTATCGCTTTCAAGCCGAGCACGGCAAATAACGAATATGCTACATGGAATGTAAGCTTTGCAAAAGCAGGCAAGTACAATGTAACGATTGACATGACTGCTACAAACGGACACACTTACGGAGTAGCTCTTCTCTCTGCAGACGGCGCAGAACAAATCGGTGCTGTAGCAGAGGCTCAGGCTTGGGACACCGGCGTTAAGGAACTTGGCGCTATTACTGTTCCAGCAGCCGGTAAATATGTGGTGAAACTGACCAACGCAACCCAATGGTCAGAGGCAGTGCTGAACAGCATTACTTTTGCTGCCGCTGCTGCAGAGCCGGAGTATTATCTCGTAGGCTCGATGACGGAATGGGCTGTTGTTGCAGACAAAGCACATACCTTCGCCGTTAATCCTGAGAACGATGCAGAGTACATGCTGAACTTCACGCTGGCTGAGAACGATGCGTTCAAGGTAGTGAAAGTAGAAGGCGAGAGCCAGACATGGTATCCGGAAGGTATGGAAAATGACTATACCGTTGACGCTGCGCACGCCGGCGAGAAGACGATCTACTTCCGTCCGGACGGACAAGGCGGCGAAGGATGGCATTATGGTGTTATCTACGTTGCTGCTAACGAAGAGCCGGTAGTTGTAGAACTGCAGGCTGTAAGCGAGGCTACTACTTGGGATTTCTCCAAGATCACCGCTAATACCGAGAATGCACTCTATAACAAAGAAGGTATTCAGCTGACCGCTGAATCGACACCGAATAAGAATGAGGAAGTAGTATATGCTAATTACTCTGCTGATTTCATGACTTTCGCTGAGGGCTTCGACGCTACTACTATGGCATTCCAGGGTGAGTATCCTATCCGCAAGAATCAGTACTGCCAGGCTGGTACACTCCATTTCAAGACCACTGTTGCCGGTACGATTACTGTTAAGTTCTCCGATACCGGTTCAAGCGCAAGCGCAACAGCTGTTAAACGCTACTTGGTAGTCAACGGCGAGCAGACTGAGTACTGGACCTCTCGCGAGAATAATGGTGAGGAACCATACGAGGCTCAACTCAATGTAACTTCGGGTGAGATTGCAGTTCCTGCCGGCGATGTAACGATTACCGGTTCTTCTGCAATCGTTATGTATAACGTTACCTTCACTCCGAAAGTAGAAGAGCCGGCTAAGTTCTATATCACCGGTGACTCCGCATTGGTAGTGAATGCCGGTCTGGACAAAGCGAAAGCTTGGAATCCGGATGCTATCAAGTCCACCGAGACCAGCTATAAGCTGAATCTCGCAGCAGGCGACTACAAACTGAAAGTGGTTGTAGGCGAAGGTGAAGCTGCTCAATGGCAGGGCTTTGACGCGCTGACGACTACTGCTGAGGGTCTGACGGCTGACGGCGACGGTAACATCTGCTTCACGCTGACCGAGGCAGGCGAAGTAAACGTACACTATGACGGCGAGTTCTTCTTCCTGACCGGTAACTTCTATGTTGCTCCGGTAGTGGTTAAGTATTACCTCAAGAACAACTGGGACGGCGGCGACTGGACCTGGAAAGAGATGACGGATTTGGGCGATGGTACCTATATGCTATACAACGTAGTAGTAGGTGGCGAAGGCGTTAACCGTAATACCGCAGAGAGTGACGAAGGTGCTTCTTGGTTCACTTGGGCAGATATCGAAACATATGATGCTTCGTATGAGCTTGCAACTATTGGTGCTCTGGATACCGTAGTGATTTATTTCGATCCTGAGGCTGTAAACAGCTTTACGGGTGCAAACGGCATGAGCGCTCAGATCCTTGGCAAGTACGTTCCGGGTGAGACACCGCAACCGGTAGCGCATACCTATACCGTAGCAGGTAACTTAACTGATGCCTTCGGTACGGCTTGGGATCCGGAAAATGCCGCTAACGACATGGTTAAGCAAGAGGATGGTACCTACAAGTGGGAGAAAGCAGAGCTTGCTTTGGCAGCCGGTACCGTTCAATTCAAGGTTTGTGAGGACCATGCATGGGATGTTGCTTATCCGGCTTCTGACTACCAGTTGGCTATCGCCGAGGCTGGCGAATACACCATCACGATTACCTTCAACCCGGAGACCAAGGCTGTTAACGCTGTAGCTACCAAGACCGGCGACGCAGTGGTAACTGTTGACTATTACCTCGTAGGTTCTGTCAAGGGCTGGGAAGCAAAAGCAGAGAACATCTTCACTCTCAACGCAGAGGCTGGCGAAGGCATAGAGGAGTATGTGATCGAGACCACTCTTGAAGTGGGTGAAGGTCTGAAAGTTCTGAGCTCTACAGGTACTTGGTATCCTGAAGGAATGGGCAACGAGTATGTTGTTGACCAGAACCATGCAGGCACGACCACCATTTACTTCCGTCCTGCAGGCAATACAGAATGGGCAGCATTCGGCGGCTTTATGTATGTTGTTCCGACCGGAACTGTCGGTTTCGACAATACGGCAGTAGATGCAAAGGCTGTTAAGGTATTGCGCGACGGTCAAGTGATCATCATCCGTGGTGAGCACGAGTACACAACGATGGGACAGATGATCAAGTAATCATAGTTCTATCCGATAGAAGGGCGGGCAGTTGTAAAAAACTGCCCGTTTTTTTTGTATAAAAAGCAGTAAAAACTTGTGTATGTCAAAAAAAAGCAGTATATTTGCAGTCCCAAAAGAACTAAACGGTTAAAATCTACGTATATGAAAAAACTATTCACTTTTATCCTTTCTCTGGTGACGCTCGGCGTCATGGCGCAGGTGACGACTTCTCCTGCAGTGATCGAACCCGGCTATACAGGTAAAATCACCATTACCTTTGATCCAAAAGGCGGTAATGGCGGGATGGCTTCGGCAACCAAGTGCTATGCGCACACGGGTTACTGTACCAAGACTCAGAACTGGCTCGGTGTGAAAGCGACATGGCGGTCGGCTTCCGCTCCGCAGTTGACCAAGACGGATGACGGCAAATGGGAGTTGGAGATAGATAATATGTACACCTATTATAATATCCCTGCAGGAACGGAGGTGTATGCATTGGCGTTTGTGTTCAACGACGGTCCAAGCGGTTCGAAGGAAGGCAAGACTGCGTCCAACGGAGATATTTTTGTTGTGTTGGGCGAAGAGAACTCCGGTTCCGATATATGGGAGGCAGTAAAAGACGTGGAGTCTGTTACGGGTAGCCGTCCGTCGGGTGTGGATCAGGGTATCTACTACGGAGCGGACGGCAAGTCGGTGACGCTGTGTACGTATGCGGCGAGCAAGACCGCTCCTGCAAACCGTGTGTTCCTGATCGGCGACATGACGGACTGGAAGCTGAATGCGGCTTACCAGATGAAGCGTGACGGTAACTATTTCTGGATTACGCTGAATGATCTGGAGCCGGGTAAGGAGTACAGGCTTCAGTACGCGGTAGAGCGTGCTGACGGCGTACGGAAGCAGATCTCGGATCTGTATTCGGAGAAAGTAATCCACCCGGATGACCAGTGGGAGCCGAGGAGTGCCGACCCGACGCTGATCCAGTATCCGCTGAAGGGTGCCGACGGCGGTTATGTGACCGTCATCCAGCCTTCGAAGCCGGCTTATCCGTGGTCTGAGGCTACGCTTAATTTCAAGCGTCCGGACAAGAACAACCTTGTGATTTATGAGTTGTGGGTGTATGACTATACCACCAAACGTACCATCGAAGGCGTGCGTGCAAGACTGGACTATTTGCAGCAGTTAGGTGTGAATGCCATCGAGCTTATGCCAATCTGCGAGTTCGACGGCAACTACAACTGGGGCTATTCGCCGAACCACTATTTTGCGCCGGACAGAGCCTATGGTTCGGAGAATGATATCAAGCGTTTCATCGACGAGTGCCACCAACGCGGCATTGCCGTGATCCTTGACATGGTGTTCAACCATGCAACGGGTCTGAACCCGATGAACAAACTCTATCCTTACGGAACAGACCTGGCAAGCAACCCCTGGTTCAACGTGACGGCTCCGCACAGCGACAATGTGTACGAGGACTGGAACCATGACTTCGAACCGGCACAGAAGATGTTCAAGCGCGCCATACAATACTGGCTCAAAGAGTACAAGGTGGACGGTTTCCGTTTTGACCTGAGTCACGGTTTCTGCGGAAAGACCAAGAACTCTGTAGTGCACCTGAAGGACTACTACAACAACGGTCTGAAAGCCGTTTCACCGACAGCCTACATGATCTGCGAGCACTGGGGCGACCAGATGGGAAGTGAGCGTCCGCAGCTGATCAGCGAAGGCATGCTCTGCTGGAACAACACCAACAATGCCTATATGCAGACAGCAATGGGCTGGCTCAAAGAGGGCGACAGTTTCGTTTCCGCCAATCAGGACGGCTATATATCCTACTGCGAGAGCCACGACGAGGAGCGGATGCAATACAAATGCAAGATGTACGGCAACGGTGCTATCAAAACAGACCCTGCTACGCGTCTTGCGCGAGTGCCGGAAAATGTGGCGATGAATGTACTGTTGAACGGTTCGCACATGATCTGGCAGTTCGAGGAGATCGGTTACGACTTCTCCATCAACAGCGACGATACCCATCCGAACGGTTCCAACAGTGACTATCGCTGCAACAAGAAGCCCCGTCCCGAATCCGCCGGCTATTTCAAGGATGCCAACCGTATAGCCGCTTATACGAAGTGTGCACAGGCAATACAGTTGCGTACGCGTATCATGCCGGAGGTTTTTGCCGGTAATCCGACAGCCGTATCGCTCAATTCCGGCGCCAAAGTGCGTTATGTACAGTGGGGAAGCGATGTGTATGTAGTGGCTAATTTTGACGTAGAGGCACAGAGTGCCACCCTGCCTTCGGGTACGTGGTACGACTACTATAACGGCGGAACGGCGTCCGGCACTGTGTCGCTGCAAGCAGGCGAGCTGAAGATCTTCACCGGCCGCCAAGTGGCACTTCCTACTATCAATACCGATATAGAGAATATGCAGGCTGTCGAGTATGTGGAGACCGTGAAGAATCCGAGCCGGAAGGTGCTGCGCGACGGTCAGATCTATATCCTCCGGGGCGATGCGGTCTATACCATCACCGGGGTTAGGGTAGAGTGAGGTTACGTTGACGTCATACAGAGCATACGATGAGCATACGATGAGCATACGATGAGCATTCGATCGGATATGCCGAAAATAAGGAACCGCTCCTGTTATGGGAGCGGTTCTCTTTTTGGGGTCGGGAGGACAGGAAATTCCGGAAAGTCCTGAAGATCCTGAAAGTCCGGAAGGGAAGGAAAGTCAGGAAAGACCGAAAGAATAGAAAGACCTGAAAGTCCGGGCGGGTTATTCCATGGAGTCTTCCATGGAGTCGCCGACGATCTTGCGGTAGAGCTCCTTGGGGTCAGTAGCCTTGCGGATGATCTCGTGCAAGTCCTCAATCCTGACACGGTCCTGAGTCATGGAATCGCGGTGGCGGATGGTGACACAGCCGTCATTGAGCGTGTCGTGATCGACGGTAATACAGAACGGCGTGCCGACTGCATCCTGACGGCGGTAACGCTTACCGATAGAGTCTTTCTCGTCATAAGCGACCTTGAAATCAAACTTGAGTTCGTTCATGATCTCGCGCGCTTTCTCAGGCAGTCCGTCTTTCTTGACAAGCGGCATGATACAAGCCTTGACAGGAGCGAGTACCGGCGGCAAGTGGAGTACGACACGGGTGTCGCCGCCCTCTAACTGCTGCTCCTCGTAGGACGAGCACATGACGGAGAGGAACATACGGTCCACACCGATAGAGGTCTCAATGACGTACGGGGTGTAGGACCGGTTGAGTTCGGGGTCGAAGTACTCGATCTTCTTGCCGGAGTATTTGGCGTGCTGCGAGAGGTCGAAGTTCGTACGGCTGTGGATACCCTCCACCTCTTTGAAACCGAAGGGCATGAGGAACTCGATGTCGGTAGCGGCATTGGCGTAGTGCGCCAGTTTTTCGTGGTCGTGGAAACGGTATTTCTCGTCGCCGAGTCCGAGTGCTTTGTGCCATTTGAGACGGAACTGCTTCCAGTGCTCAAACCATTTGAGTTCCTCACCCGGACGTACGAAGAACTGCATCTCCATCTGCTCGAACTCGCGCATACGGAAGACGAACTGCCGTGCCACGATCTCGTTGCGGAAGGCTTTACCGATCTGCGCAATACCGAAGGGCACTTTCATGCGTCCTGTCTTCTGTACATTGAGGAAGTTGACGAAGATACCCTGTGCGGTCTCCGGACGGAGGTAGATTTTCATAGCGCCGTCGGCGGTAGAACCCATCTCGGTGGAGAACATGAGGTTGAACTGGCGTACATCGGTCCAGTTGCGTGTGCCGGAGATAGGGCAAACAATCTCTTCATCGAGGATGATCTGCTTGAGTTCGTCAAGGTTGTTGTCGTTCATCGCCTTGGCAAAACGCTCGTGGAGCGCTTCGCGTTTGACGATGTGACCGTGCACGCGTTCGTTGGTCTGTTTGAAGAGTTCCTCGTCGAAAGAGTCACCGAAACGCTTGCGGGCTTTCTCGACCTCTTTGGCGATCTTCTCGTCGTATTTGGCGATCTGGTCCTCGATGAGGACATCTGCGCGGTAACGCTTTTTGGAATCGCGGTTGTCAATCAGCGGGTCGTTGAAGGCGTCCACGTGTCCTGAAGCTTTCCAAGTGGTGGGGTGCATGAAGATAGCGGCGTCGATACCCACGATATTCTCGTGCAGAAGCGTCATGGAATCCCACCAATAACGCTTGATATTATTTTTCAGTTCTACGCCGTTCTGACCGTAGTCATACACAGCTCCCAGACCGTCATAGATTTCGCTGGACGGGAATACAAAGCCGTATTCCTTGCAGTGAGCGACGATTTTCTTGAATGTTTCTTCTTGTGTTTGTGCCATAATATATTTTTTATTCTGTTACAAAATAGTCTTTTTGCGTAAATCGGCTACAAAATTACACTTTTTTTTGTAATTGTGCAAATTTTTTCGTATCTTTGCGCACTTTTTTAGTTTGTTGACAGTATAAGTCGAAAAAACCAAACATCAAGATGTTAAAAACAAGCGATATACAATCATTTTTCTTTTTAGGCATAGGCGGCATAGGGATGAGCGCTCTTGCCCGCTATTTCCATACGCGCGGGTATCGTGTGTACGGATACGACCGGACTCCTTCCCCGCTGACAGACCAGTTGGTGAAGGAGGGGATGGTGATTACTTTTGAGGATTGTGTTCCGTCGATAGATCAGATGCACCTCCACAAGCGGCAGACTCTGGTCGTGCGGACGCCTGCCGTTCCTGAAGACAGTGCTATCTATACGTATCTTCGGGATGAGGGTTTTGATATCCGCAAGCGTTCGGAGGTGCTGGGACTGGTGACCCGAACGATGCAGGCTCTGTGCGTAGCAGGCACACACGGCAAGACCACCACTTCGACGATATTAGCGCATCTGCTCTATCAGTCGGAGGTGGGGTGCAATGCTTTTCTGGGCGGCGTGTCGAATAACTACGGCACCAATCTGTTGTTGCAGGACAGTTCATATGTGGTGGTAGAGGCAGACGAGTACGACCGCTCGTTCCACCGGCTGACACCTTATATGTCGATTGTGACATCGGTAGATCCCGATCATCTGGATATATACGGTACGGCGGAGGCTTACCGTGAGGCGTTTGAGTACTATACATCGCTGATCACGGGTGCGCTGATCATGAAGAAAGGCATTGCTCTGACACCTCAACTGAAGAAAGGCGTGAAATGCTATACCTACGGTGTGGTGGAGGCAGGTTCTGCAGGCAAGGGAGGGCTCCCGGATTTCTATGCGGACAATATCCGTGTGAAAGACGGGAATATCTATTTTGATTTTCATGCGATGAAGGAGACCGTTGCCGATTTGCGTCTGGGTGTGCCTGTGTGGGTGAACATAGAGAACAGCGTAGCGGCGATGGCGGCTGCATGGCTTGTCGGAATCAAGCCTCACGAGTTACGGTCGGGTCTGTCATCGTTTTCGGGTGTGTACCGCCGCTTCAATGTGCATGTGCGTACCTCCCGCGTAGCGTTCGTGGACGACTATGCACACCATCCGCAGGAGTTGAAGGCTTCGGTAGAGTCTATCCGAAGGCTGTTCCCTGAGCGGCATACGATAGCTATCTTCCAGCCCCATCTGTTTACCAGGACACGTGATTTCATGGAGGATTTCGCGTCTGTTCTGTCCCAGATGGACGAGGTAATACTACTGCCGATTTATCCGGCGCGCGAGTTGCCGATTGAGGGAGTCACTTCCGATGCACTGTTAGAGAAGATCACCAGTCCGTACAAGTCGCTGGTGGAGAAACCGCAGTTGTGCGAAGCGGTTGTGGCGCGTGTGAAAGAGATAGACAAGCCGGTGGCGGTAATGTCGCTGGGAGCAGGGGACATAGACCGTCTCGTGCCGGATCTTGCCAAAGCATTGAAAAAACTATAGTCCTATGAGCCGCTACCTCAAAACCGTCTTTATAGCCGTTGCCGTCACGTTGGTGACGGGTTATCTGGTGGTGATGAGTGTGCTACCGCGTGAGGCAGGCAAGGCGGAGGTGAAATGCCATACGGTAGAATGCCGGTTCAGTGACTCGGCTGTGCATCAGTACATATCCGCCGGACAAGTACGCAAATACCTTCACCAAGTGGGGCATTACCCTGTCGGACGGACGCTTGATGCGATAGCGTTGCAGTCGATCGAGGACACCCTCGCCGCGCATCCTATCATCGCAACCGCCAACTGCTATATGGGTGCTGACGGAACGATGTATATAGAGCTGACACAACGCACTCCAATCCTGCACGTGGTGACGGGAAAGCAAAACTATTTTGTGGCGACAGACCGTCTGCCGATGCCTGTGTGGTCCACTATCCGTGACACGGTACTGGAAGCAGGGGGGCAGTTGTCGATGGAACAGGCTTGCGGCGAAGTGGCGGATTTTGCGCAGTGGCTCAAAGGTGACAGTGTGTGGTCGGCTCGTGTGGCAAGGATTGAGCTACCCCAAGCGCACCAGTATATACTCTATTTGAGAGGCGATAGTACGGAATATATCTTAGGCGATTTGAACAATTACGAGACCCAGCTCCGCAGACTGTCGGTGTTCGATTCCCAGCGTACTAATCTGCCTGAAACCCATTACGGGCAAGTCGATTTGAGGTTTGACAACCAAGTGGTGACGCGCCCCTAAAACAAGATACTAACATGACGAGAAAAAACAAAGAACTTTCGGCGGACTCTCTTCCTTTAGTGGCAATAGATCTGGGAAGTGACGGTGTGCGTGCGATGGCCGCCAAGAAGGTGGGGGATGACCTCTTCCATATCCTGGGCGTGGAGCAGTCGCATAAATATCCGAGCATAGAGAAAGGCGTTGTGACGCAGACGAGCAATGCCGGCTATATGATCAGCGAGGTGCTCCGTCTTCTGGCAAACCGAATCAAGATCGAAAATCTGCCAACGGCTTTCGTTTCCGTGGGCGGGAAGTCGATGCATATAGTGCATGTGATGTCCAAGCGCGACCAGATTCATGCGCATCCGGTATCGCAGCAGTTGCTCCAGACGATGGAGCGGGAGTGCAAAAACAAACTGGAGACCAAGCATCCGGAACTGGTGGTGTTAGGTCTGATCCCCGCCTATTTTGTGCTGGACGGGGTGGAGCAGGAGCAGTCTCCGGCGGATGACCAGCCGGCAGTGATGGTGGAAGCACACTATATCGCTTTCTATGCCCGCAAAGAAGTGAAGCAACAGCTGCAGAAGAGTTTTGACCAGGCAGGGCGGTCAATCGAGCAGTCTTTTGTGCGTCCTGAGGCACTGCTTCAGGCGTTTGTGCTCAACGATGGCGCACAGGTACTGCAAGACGGCTGCGCCGTACTGGATTTCGGTGCCCAGACGACCACTCTGACGGTATTCAAGCATACGACCTATCTGTTCAACCAAGTGGTGCCTCTCGGCGGGTATAACATCACCCGTGCCATCGCTCAGGAAGGCGTCTCCGACGCCACGGCAGAACAGCTCAAATGCCAGTTCGGTTTTGCCGCACCTGCCATGGTGGAGCGCAATCTGACCATCAGCGTGGGCAGCGATCCGACCAAAAAGAAAACCTTTACCTCCGCTTCTCTGGCAGGTATCATCGAGCAGAAGTTAGAGGAGATTCTGGCGCCTCTCTTGCCGGAACTGGCGAAGTTTGAGAACCGGCTGGAGACACTATATATCACCGGCGGCGGGAGTATGCTTGGCGGTCTGGTGGAATATCTGCAGCAGCGTACGGCGCTCCGAGTGACTTACGGTGCCCACGCCGGCGTTCTGGACAGCACGACGCATCCGGATTTCTGCAAGCCGGTGTATTCATCGCTTGTGGGCACGATTATCTTGGGCAGCGATTACCGCAGCGAACACAAAGGTGCGCCCGTGCGCAAGCCTAATCTGCTGGAAAGAATAAAAGCTACCACCATTGTTTTCTTCTCGGATGAAGAAAACGTCTATAATAACGAATCAACAGAAAATATACAATAATAGTATGGAAAAAGAATTATTGCCTCTCCCCTTGGAGATTAAAGAGGAAACGATTATCAAGGTCATTGGTGTAGGCGGTGGCGGCTGTAATGCCGTTAACAACATGCAACGCCAGGGCATCAAGGATGTCAGTTTTCTGGTGTGCAACACTGATCGTCAGGTGCTAACCCGCTCCGAAGTGGCCGCCAAACTCCAGTTGGGTCCCGGACTGGGCGCCGGAGGAGATCCTGAGGCAGCACGCAAATATGCCGATGAGAGCCGTGACCGTATCCACGAGGCACTCAACGACGGTACGCAGATGGTTTTTGTGACAGCAACGATGGGTGGCGGCACGGGTACCGGTGCTTCGGCTGTTGTAGCGGAAGAAGCACAGAAATTAGGCATTCTGACCGTTGGAATAGTGACTATTCCGTTCGCTTTTGAAGGCAAGAAGAAGATCCTGAAAGCGATGACCGGAGTAGCAGCCCTTGCGCAACATGTGGACGCCCTGCTGATTATCAACAATGAGAAACTGGTGAAGATATACCCTGACTTCACGATTCTGAATGCGTTCAAGAAATCGGATGAAGTGGTGAGCAACGCCGCCAAGGCGATAGCGGAGATCATTACTGTACCGGGATATATCAATACCGACTTCGCCGATGTGCGCAATACGCTCAAGAACGGCAATGTGGCGATTATGAATGTGGGTCAGGCAGGCGGCGAAAACCGTATTACGCAGGCGATTGAAAATGCCTTGAACTCCCCGCTTGCCAATGCCAACGATGTGCGTGGTGCGAAGCGCGTTTTGCTGCAGTTCTACTGTTCTACGGAGCATGCCATCCTGATGGACGAGTTTGAGCAGATCAACCAGTTTGTGAAGGAGGTGGGCGACGATGTAGAAGTACAGTGGGGTGCTTCTCTGGATGAGAACCTGGGCGATGAGGTACGTGTGACCATCATCGCTACCGGCTACGAGGTGAGCGATATACCCGTGATGGACGGAGAGGGACTCACTATCGACGAAGCCATCAAGCAGAATTATCCCCCCAAGGAGGAACTGCCGAAGGTGGAGATCGTCTCTCCGGTTCAACCCGTAGCTGCTCAGCCAGTTCCGGCACAAGGGGTTCCGCAAGTGCAGCCTGTTGAGCCTGTCCAAGCGACGGTGGTACCTCAGCCGGTTCAGCAGCCGCAACCTGCTCCTGCAACCCAAGTTGTCCAACCGGTTCAGCCTGCAGCCCAGCCGCAACCGGCACAAACGGTAGAGCCGCTCTTTGGCGATGATATCATCATCGATGACGAGCCGGTGCGCATCACGGATCCTTCGATGATGCCGTCGCCTCAATTTACTAACACCTCCACGCCCTCCTGGATGCGTGGACGCAAATAAACAGTTATGGAACGCGAAATGAACTTTTTTGACCTCTGCGTGGCGTGTGCCCGCGCAATAGGTCGCGCCTGCCGATGGTGTGGCGGATGGCTTGCCGGATTGCTGAGGCTGACTTTCCGCATGTGGTGGACAGTTATCCCCGTGACGCTTTTAGTTATCGGCGGCGGATATTACTATTCGAGGATAGATAATCTCAAATTCAAGGTCCAGGGCGTAGCGATGCTCAACGGCGCCGGCATAGAGCAGTTCGAGGAACGTTACCGAATGTTGCAGACGGCTTTCCAACTGTCGGATCAAGAGCCTCTGAAAGGAGCTATCTGCAAGCAGAAGATCTCCGGTTTCGAGACCTTCTATGTGGTGGACGCTCTGGGCGACGGCGTAGCAGACTATGTGGACTATGCCCGCAAATCCAGTCCGACCGACACGGTCAAGGTGCAGATGAAAGACCGTATGGCCATCCAGTTCCAGATGAAATACAAGGACTTGGGTCTGATACCCGAAATCGAGAAGCAGCTACTGGCATTCTTCAATGCCGATGAAGCGATGCAGAAGTCCTATGCTTTGTATGTTAAGAATCTGGCACGCGAACTGCAGTTCAACCATGACCAGGTGGAGAAACTGGACAGCCTGACATCCGAGTATTATTTCCATAATCTTCCCGGTTCGGATATGATTCCGGCAGTCAAAGAAGGCATGCTTGCCGTAGGCGACCGGAAGATTCATCTTTTCCTGAATGATATCTATGAGCAGCACGCGCGTACGGAACAGATGGATTACCGTGCGTCTTTCGTAACAGCCCCTGTGACATTCGAGAACCACCTGGTGGTCAATCCCAAAGCAGCAAACAGCAGAAGAACAATGCTTCCGCTGTCGGCAATGGTCGGATGGTTGTTAGGTTGCTGCCTTGCGGCAATGATAGAACAGCGCAAGCGCATTATTTTCTGGTTGAAGAAATAACGCGCTTAGCAATGAAATAGACTACTGCAACTCCCAGTAGCACCAATATGGCCACGCTCAGTTCGTGGCTGTATTGGTTAATAAGGTCTGCCTGACCATGGGCAATGATACCCAAGACAGCCAGTACGGTGTTCCAGATACCGGCTCCTAAGAATGTGTATAGCAGAAACTGCCCGAAATGCATACGGCTAAGTCCTGCCGGGATGGATATCAACTGACGGATACCGGGTATCAGTCTTCCAACGAAAGTGCTCACTTTGCCGTGTTCGTTAAAATACGCTTCGGCTTTCTCCATCTTCTCGCGACTCAGGAGGCAAAGATGTCCGAGTTTGCTGTCCACAAAGCGATAGATGATCGCTCTTCCGAGCCAGATGGAGAGACCGTAGTTGATGATCGCTCCCAGCATGGCACCTATCGTGCCGAAGAGTACGATCAGCGCAACGTCGGCAGGATAGCTGCCGGTGACACACACAGCGCTTCCGGGATCGGCTGCGACGTATGCAGCGGGCGGGATCACCACTTCGCTCGGAAAGGGGATGAAGGAAGACTCGATGGTCATCAACGCGGTAATCGACCCATAGTTCATATGCGCCGAATACCACGTTGTGATTTGTTCTATAAGACTTAAATCTTCCATGTCTCTAATGTCTGGGTCAAAGCGTCAAAATTGGTGGCTTTGGCTCTGGAACGAACCTCCTCGATCTGTCGGCTGACAGCCTGGTCGTAGGTGTCTGCCTCTACATTACGGATTACGCCGAGAGCAATAGGCAGGTTGCTTGCCGCAGGGGTCTCTCCCTGTTGCACTTCCAAATAGCGCTCCTGACCCATCAGTGCCAGCATGCGGTGCAGCGTCGGGTCTTCTTCTCCGGCATGGTGCACCAGTACGCGCTCGTCGTCTGCCGGTACTACAATCAGGTGCGGGATGACCGTTGAGTAGTCCAATGCCAAGCCTTTGTCTTTGTTCTTTCCGAAGATCATCTTCTCGCCATCGCGCAGAATAATACTGCGCTCTGCACGCTCTTCGCGATCGGCTATCCACTGGTGGGTGCCGTTGTTGAAGATGACACAGTTGACGAGGCACTCGATGACCGAAGCACCTTTGTGCTTCTGCGCCTCAACCATACACTGGACAGTGGTCGGCATATCGACATCCAGCGTGCGGGCGAAGAACGTGCCTCTGGCACCCATCACCAGCTCTGCCGGGATAAACGGACGCTCCACCGTACCGAACGGACTGGATTTGGATACAAAACCCTTCGGACTGGTAGGAGAATACTGCCCTTTGGTCAGACCGTAAATGCGGTTGTTGAACAGACAGATGTTGAGATCCACGTTCCTGCGCAGCGAATGGATGAAATGGTTTCCTCCGATAGCCAGACAGTCGCCGTCGCCGGTCATCTGCCAGACGGTCAGTTCGGGGTGGCTTGTCTTGACGCCGGTAGCTATCGCAGCTCCGCGACCGTGAATAGTGTTGAACCCGTAGGTGTTGAGGTAGTGCGGCATACGGCTTGAACATCCGATGCCGGAGATGACTACTGTCTCATGGCGCGGCACTCCTATCTCTGCCATCGCTTTCTGCAGTGCCATGCAGATGGCGTGATCGCCGCAACCCGGGCAGAAACGTACATATTGGTCGGATTTAAAATCACTTGCGTTCATAATAATGAATAATTAATAATGAATAATTAATATTTTTTCATTTTGTGATATTAGATTTAGAAGTCTTAATAATGGATATTAATAATTTTAGAATCTCGAGAGCATCTGTATGGACAGAAATAAAACTCTCGTCGGAAATTATGTTTGAATCGTGTAATAACTCTAACCAATATATGGTTTCATTTGTTTCTTTGAGAGCTATACTTAACTTACTAATAAAATCCTGCTTGCTTTGTGCATAGGCAGCTTCCCTGCAATTAGCGCCAATAGAAGTACCGGAACGTAGGAGTTGCTTAGATAAGACATACACATTTTTATCTGTCAAATACTTATAGGCCTTAATGATTCGCAATGCGAACAAATAGGTCTTTTCCTCTAAAACCCCTAAGTTATATTTTTTAGGATTTTCCATTCCTTTACACCCGCCTCACGAGATATTCATTATTAATTATTCATTATTAATTTGCACGTGGTGCACAATTCTCTCTACTGCAAACGGCTGGCCTTGAATCTCGTTGTATTGCTCTATCTTCAGGTCCGGGAACTGAGAACGGAGGTACGCCGCAAACTGTCCGGTATTGAGTTCGCAAACGATAATCCGCTTGTATTGACTCAGCACCTCGTGCGTGTTGCGCGGGAGCGGGTGTATATAATTGAAATGTGCCAGGTCACAGCCCAGTTCGTTGGCTGCGGCATGCAGATGGCCTTCGGTAGAACCCCAGCCCACGAGAAGCGTATCGCTCGTTTGAAGGTTTGATGGTTTGATGGTTTGAAGCTCAGGAATGGAGTCGGCTATCTGCTCTATCTTGTGCTTGCGTGCCAAAACCATCTGCTCGTGGTTTTCCGGGTTGGTGGAGATAGTGCCCTTCTCGGCATCACGCTCCAGACCGATGTTGCGGTGCTCGAATCCCTCCATGCCGGGGAATGCCCAGTAGCGCACACCTCGTTCGTCTCGCAGAGCCGGGTTATACTTGTCCTTCAACTCCTGCGGCACGCTCTGCGGGTGTATAGGAGGCAGTTCCGCCATCTGCGGCACACGCCAAAGCGATGTTCCGTTAGCCAGATAGGTATCGGTCATGAGGATAACCGGAGTCATGTTCTCCAAAGCCAAGCGGCATGCCTCATAAGCATAGTCGAAACAGTTGGCGCTCGTGCTGGCTGCTATCACAACCGCCGGGCACTCGCCGTTGCGTCCGTAGATGGCTTGCAGCAGATCGGTCTGCTCGGTCTTGGTCGGCAGTCCGGTACTCGGTCCGCCACGCTGCACATCGATCACCACCAGGGGCAACTCCGCCATCACAGCCAGACCCAGCGCCTCACTCTTGAGACTCAGACCGGGACCCGAAGTGCTGGTACATGCCAGATCGCCTGCAAAAGCCGCCCCGATAGACAGGCATGCACCCGAGATCTCGTCTTCGGCTTGCACTACCATCACGCCCATGTCTTTGCGGCCTGCCAACTCGTGCATGATATCCGTTGCGGGCGTAATAGGGTAGGAACCCAGGAACAGTTTCTTGCCTGCCTTCTCTGCGGCGGCAATCAGTCCCCAAGCCGTCGCCTTGTTGCCGGCGATGGAAGTGTAATTGCCCTTGGCACCTGGTGTTTGGTCACTTGGTGTCTGGTCAAGGTGTACTTGCTGCACGTTGAGGGCGAGGTTCTGCCCGTAGTTGTAACCGTCCACCATCACTTTGGTGTTCGGAGCTACCAGTGCCGGTTTCTTTTTGAATTTCTCCTCCAGAAGGTGGATGGCTTTGTCCATCGGCTCGTCAAACAGCCAGTTGATCAAACCTAAGGCGAACATGTTGCGCGATTTGAGTATCGCTTTGTTGTCCAGTCCGGACTCTTTGAGACTCTCTTTGGTGAGTGTTGTCAGGGCTACGGGCACAATCTGTACCGACTCTGGGATGCCTAACTCGACAAAGGGATTGTCGGTGTGGTACTGCGCTTTCTCCAAGTCTTTTTCACTCAGCGAGTCGGTATCTACAATCACGATCGCATGGCGGTGATAGAGCGAAAACTCGTCATCGAAATGCGCTTGGGGATGATTGAAGTGCGAACCCAACGTGCATACTTTCAGCGCCGCCGCATTCATTGCTACAATCACATCGGCTTTGTCGCCTGGAGTATAGACTTCGCTACCTAACTCTACCTGGAAACCACTCACACCGCCAAGCGTTCCTTGCGGTGCGCGAATTTCTGCCGGGAAATCCGGCAATGTGGAGATCTCGTGTCCCAATTCGGCACCCAACTGGGCAAAGATGTTACCCGTCAACTGCATGCCGTCACCGGAGTCTCCGCAAAAACGAACTACAATATTTTTCACGATAATTAATTTGTGTTTAGTAATTGGACTGCAAAGTTACTACATTTTTTTGATATATGCAAATTAAATTTGCACATGTCATTTTTTTTGTGTAAATTTGCACCCGATTATAAAATTCGGGATAATAGGCATATATGAGGAATATACGTAATTTTTGCATTATTGCACACATTGACCACGGCAAAAGTACGCTTGCTGACCGTATGTTGGAGCTTACTCAGACTGTGGATGTGCGGCAGATGGAGAACCAGGTACTGGACGACATGGATCTGGAGAAGGAACGCGGTATTACAATCAAGAGCCACGCAATCCAGATGGATTATAAGGGCTATACCCTGAACCTGATCGACACTCCGGGTCACGTGGACTTCAGTTATGAGGTGTCGCGTTCTATTGCTGCCTGCGAGGGTGCCGTGCTCGTTGTGGATGCTACGCAGGGGGTGCAGGCACAGACCATCTCCAACCTCTATATGGCTATCGAGCACGATCTGGAGATTATTCCCGTGCTCAACAAATGCGATATGGAGCAGGCTATGCCGGAGCGCGTAGAGGATGAGATTATTGAGCTCTTGGGCTGCAAGCGCGAGGAGATTTTGCGTTGTTCCGCCAAGACCGGCGAAGGAGTGCCGGAGATTCTTGACGCCATCGTGGAGCGTGTTCCTGCTCCCAAAGGAGACCCCGAAGCTCCGCTTCAGTGTCTGGTCTTCGACTCGGTATTCAATTCTTTCAGAGGCATCATCGCCTACTTCAAAGTGGTTAACGGCACCATGCACGCAGGCGACCGCGTACGGTTCGTCAATACCGGCAAGGAGTATGACGCGGACGAGATCGGAATCCTCAAACTCGAAATGTCTCCGCGCAAAGAGATCTCTGCCGGCAATGTGGGGTATATCATCTCCGGTATCAAAACCTCCACGGAGGTCAAGGTTGGGGATACTATCACGCATGTCGCCCGCCCCTGTGAGAAAGCCATCGAGGGTTTCGAGGAAGCCAAACCGATGGTCTTTGCCGGTGTCTATCCCATCGAGAGCGAGGACTATGAGGATCTGCGCGCTTCGTTGGAGAAACTGCAGCTGAACGACGCCTCGCTTACTTTCCAGCCTGAGTCGTCGATGGCACTCGGTTTCGGTTTCCGTTGCGGGTTCCTCGGATTGCTGCATATGGAGATTGTGCAGGAGAGGCTTGACCGCGAGTTCGATATGGATGTGATCACCACTGTTCCTAACGTGTCCTATAATGTCTATACCAAGGATGGCGGCATGGTAGAGGTGCACAACCCCGCCGGCATGCCCGACCTCACGGAGATAGACCGTATCGAGGAGCCTTATATCCGTGCTTCGGTCATCACCACCTCCGATTATATCGGTCCGATCATGACCCTTTGTCTCGGCAAGCGGGGCGAACTCGTCAAACAGGAGTATATATCCGGCAACCGCATGGAACTGCTGTTCGATATGCCGCTGGGTGAGATCGTCATCGATTTCTACGACAAACTCAAATCCATCTCCAAAGGCTATGCCTCTTTCGACTGGCATATGAACGGCTTCCGCCCGTCCAATCTGGTGAAACTGGATATATTGCTGAACGGCGAGCAGGTGGACGCGCTCTCGACTCTCACTCACAGGGACAATGCCGTCGATTTCGGGCGTCGTATGTGCGAGAAGCTCAAAGAGCTGCTGCCGCGTCAGCAGTTTGACATAGCTATTCAGGCGGCTATCGGAGCCAAGATTATCGCGCGTGAGACGGTGAAGCAGGTGCGTAAGGATGTGCTTGCCAAGTGTTATGGCGGTGATGTGAGCCGTAAGCGCAAACTGCTGGAGAAACAGAAACGTGGCAAGAAGCGCATGAAACAGATTGGCAACGTCGAAGTGCCGCAGAAAGCCTTCCTCGCAGTGCTGAAACTGGATTAAAGACACTAAATCTGCACCACAAGTGCAGATTTTTTTTGTATTCCAGACCCTATTACTAGGCAGGATTTATAGTGTTGGACTGAGCGATTTTGTGCAATAAATTCACCGTACTGCATAAAAAAGTATATTTTTTGTGCAATAAACTTGCATAATTGAATAAAAAGTAGTACATTTGCAAAAAATAAATTTGTTTTATGAATACACAAGATCTTACAAAAGATACCAAAGGAGAGATTGTTATCTATCAATCTGAAGAAGGGAGAGTTTCTGTTGATGTATTGTTTCAAGACGAAACGGCTTGGTTGCCTATTGAGCAAATGAGTATATTGTTTGGAAAATCGCGCTCTACCATCAATGAGCATATTCTGAATATTTACAAAGAAGGTGAACTTTCCGAAGTAGATACGGTGAGAAAAATCGGAATTTCCGACTTTTCTACCAAACCCACCAATTTCTACAACCTTGATGTCGTCATTTCTGTCGGTTATCGTGTTCATTCTGTGCAAGGTACACGTTTCCGTCAATGGGCAACTCAGCGCATTCACGAATATATCATAAAAGGCTACACATTGGATGACGAACGGCTAAAAGGTAACGGAGGACGTTATTTCCGCGAATTACTCCAGCGTATCCGCGATATTCGTAGTAGTGAGCGCAACCTCTATCAGCAAGTGACCGACATCTATGCAACTGCGGTGGATTATGATCCGAAAGCCGAGATTACACGTCAGTTCTTTGCTACGGTGCAAAACAAGATGCACTATGCAGCACACCAACATACAGCGGCTGAGGTGGTCTATGACAGAGTCGATAATGAAAAGCCGATGCTTGGCATGACGAACTTCAAAGGGAACTATATCACAAAAGATGATGTAACTATAGCCAAGAACTATTTGACGGAAATAGAACTCCAGCGACTAAATCTGTTGGTGTCTCAGTTCTTCGACTATGCGGAATTGCAAGCGATGGAGCAACATCCTATGACCATGCAAGAGTGGATAGACGAACTCGATCGGGTGCTAAGCAATAACCGTCGCCCGTTGTTAGAAGGAAGCGGTTCTATAAGCCACCAACAGGCGCAAGAAAAAGCCGAACACGAATACACCATCTATCGTCAGCGAGAGATGAACCAATTAGAGTCCGACTATGATCGCGCCATACGACAGTTATCTCTCTTCAGTGGCTCTACTGAGCAACTCTCAGGCGAAACATCAATAGATGAAGAATAAAGGTTACTTTTGGCAAATGGATGACAATAATAGATGAACAATAACAACGGAGAGTGCCGAAAGAAATGTTCACCACTTCCACCGAGCGATGACCGTGAAGCGGTTAAGGCGCACCGCAGAGTGTCCGGTGGACAGTCAAGGAGTAAGTGCGCCTCTCAGGTCTGACCTCACCGACAGCGTAAAAAAGCGGTGACATATTTTATATACAGAGTTTCGGAGACGAGGCTCTGTTTTTTTTAGTACCCGCTTATCTGCCCGCTGATATATCAAAATTTGTAAAAATCAAAAATACTTTCCTATATATTTGCATATTCCAGAAAAAAGTAGTAATTTTGCGAGCCATTTGATAAATACGCTATGCCGCAAACGAAACAGAAACTCATACGCCATTATGCACTGGACCGCTGTTTGAGAAATCAAACACGGCGGTACTATATTGAGGATTTGCTGGCGGAATGCAATAAGGCTTTGGAGGCAGTTGATTGCCTGCCCATCAGTTTGCGGACGATCAAAAATGACATAAATGAGTTTGAAACCTTATATAATACGATTATTGCGCACATTCCCGATAGTCATGGACGTGTCTATTACCGGTATGAAGATCCGAAATTCAGTTTGCAACAATCGGTTTTATCGGACGATGAGGTAGCCAAACTGAAAGATACGCTTCTGATGCTTAGTCGCTTCAAGGGGCTTCCGCAATTTGAGTGGATGACCGAGTTGGTAACGAAGATTGAAGCCAAACTGCATCTGGATGCGCATACCGAATCGGTTATTGGTTTTGAAGCGAACGAATATCTGCAAGGATTAGAGCATTTGGAATCACTGTTCGACTATATCTGCAACCAACAAACGATAGATGTCACTTATAAGCCATACGATAAACCTGCTTTCGTTTGTACGATTCATCCGTATTATATCAAACAACACAACTCGCGGTGGTTCTTGCTTGCCATGAACAACCAAACGCAGAAGATCATGCTTCTGGCGTTAGACCGCATACAGGACTTGCACCTTTCTACTATCGCGTACGTGCCTGCGGAAATAGATTTTGCGGAGTATTTCGATGATGTAATAGGCGTGACTATTCCGCAGGATGCAGAACCGGAACATATACTCCTGCGTTTCTCTCAACATCGTCTGCCGTATGTGCTCTCAAAACCTTTGCATCACTCGCAGAAGATCAAAGACAAGGAGCAAGGCATTATTGAGATAACCGTCATTCCAAACCGCGAATTGGAAGCGCAACTCCTTTGGTTCGGAGCCGATGTAGAAGTGCTGCAACCGGAAACGCTACGCCTACAGATAGCAACCAAAATCACCCAAATGCACGATTTATATAATAGAAAAACATTCAACTATGGCTAATGTAGAAACAACACAAAGGATTGAAGCATTGTTCGAGCGCATATCATCTTTAATTGACCATGCGCGGACTTATGCAATAAGTGCTGTCAAAATAGCAGAAGTCAAAACCCGCTATGAAGTGGGACGCTATATCTTTGAAGACGAGCAGCAGGGCGAACGGGCTAAATACGGAGAACAAGTTCTCCAACAATTATCCGCACGTTTAATGGAGCGATATGGGGCTGATTGGACCTATGATACGCTTATCAGATGTCGTAAGTTTTATCAGGCTTATGCGAATGCTTCAATTGTGGCAACGCCGTTGCCACAATTAGAAAATCAAGGTGAAGCGCCTGATTCTAAACAAGTTGCAGATTGTGGCAACGGCGTTGCTACAATTCAATTGCCTCGATTTATCCTCTCGTGGTCGCACTATCTCGTGCTTATGCGCATTGAAAATATAGAGGCGCGTAGTTTCTATGAATTGGAGTGTGCGCAGCAACAATGGTCTGTCAAGCAGCTCAGCCGTCAAGTCGGGAGCAGTTTGTATGAGCGTCTTGCGCTAAGTCGTAAGAAAGATGAAGTAATGCGTTTGGCACAAGAAGGTCAGACAGTAGAGAAACCGGAAGATATAATAAAAAATCCGCTCACTTTGGAGTTCCTCGGTCTTAAGCCGGAGACAGTATATACAGAATCGAAGTTAGAAAATGCTATTATCAGCAAGATGCAGCAGTTCCTGCTTGAATTAGGGAAAGGATTCTTGTTCGAGGCGCGCCAGAAGCGTTTTACGTTTGATGAACGCAATTTCTATGTGGATTTGGTGTTTTATAACCGTCTGCTAAAATGTTATGTACTGATTGATCTCAAAACCGGCGACTTGACGCACCAAGACCTTGGTCAAATGCAGATGTATGTCAATTATTACGACCGCTATGTTAAGCAAGACTTTGAGAACCCGACAATAGGTATTTTGCTCTGTAGTGAAAAGAGTGATGCTTTGGTGGAACTGACTTTGCCAGAAGACTCTAATGTGTATGCTTCGCAATATTCACTGTATTTACCGGACAAAACACTCCTTCAACGCAAACTCAAAGAATGGCGCGAAGAATTAACGGAGTAAACTATTTTTTATTGCAAAAATGCACGATTTATATTCGTAGTGCAAATAGGTTGCACAACAACGCAGTACTTTTGCATCGGATTTGAAAAACAAGCCGTTCTTTGGCATACTGATTCCAAGAAATTTTGAACGCTCGTCAAGGCGAAAGCTAAGATGGGTAGTCCGATGTATTCGTCGGACATCAGAAGCAATGTTTGGGATGTTTCGGATGCATCCTTTCCCGCAAAGCAGCACAACCTCGTGCAACTTTGCGAACCAGAATTTAATATATTATTAAATTATGAATATATTGAATTATTCTGATTATTTATGAAAAGAAAAGGAAGTGGAATCAGTATGCCAGAGATTTTTTTAGACGATGATGGAAAACATTAAAGATATTGCGCACGAGATGCAGGGTGCAGGTGATTTGCTTAAACTCATCAATGCAATAAAGAAGGATGAACTTGGAGAGAAGTTTAAGCCCTACACTAAAAAGCAATTGCTATGGTTCGGAAACCCGGACCATGTTTTCCATCGTTACCGCAATTTCGAGATTCCCAAGAAGTCTGGTGGGAAAAGGAAGATTTCAGCTCCTTACTCCCAGAGCTATATGCACTTGCTGCGTTATGTCGCTATGATTTTGCAGTCTATCTACGAGCCTTCTGCTCATACTATGGGCTTCACTCCCGGAAGGAGCATCGTAGATAATGCAAGGGCACACATGGGCATGAACTATGTGTTTAATATCGACCTTAAGGATTTCTTCCCTAGCATTGAGGCTCATCGTATTGCAGCACGTCTTCAGGTAAAACCTTTTTGCTTTACGTGGAAAGTAGCAAAATCAATTGCTGCTCTTTGCTCTATGCG
>DGTP01000015.1 GCA_002394335.1 Bacteroidales bacterium UBA4333
CTGAAATCTGAATGCTGAAAACGAAGTTATGAGCTGTCAGCCGTCAGCCGGGTCAGACCTGCATCAGAAAGCTGAAATCTGAATGCTGAAAACTGAATGCTGAAAGCTAAATGCTGAAAGCTAAAATATGAAAGATATGAAAAAGATATTGGTTTTGATTATCGCTGCAGTAAGCGGCATGAGCGTATGGGCGGACAGTATCGCCGTCCAAGAAATGGGCATCGAATACTGCTTTCCAAAGACGGAAGCCACAGTAGTAGTGCAATACAAGCAAGAGGTCTTCCACCCCGGCAAATACGCCGCTTGGGCGCAACCCCTCTTAGGCATAGACGAGCAGATCAGCCGGGACACCACCGTCACCTCCGTCCGTTCGGCAAAGATACAGACCCGCGCCGTAGCCGACAGATCACGCGTCTATACCGTACATCCTGAGAGCGGCAGAGAGATGCAACTGCTCAACGTGAGCCGCGAAGGCATACTCCTGGGATACAACATCGCCGCCAGCCAACAGCCGTCAGACGGGTCAGACCTGCATCAGAGAGCCGACCGGACAACAAGCCGCTCGCCGAAGGTGGTGCCGCTTCTGGAAGCCACCTTCAAGAACGACACCGCGCTCTACCAAGCCAAGGCTGTTGCCAAGCAGATATTCCAGCTGCGCGACAACCGCGCCTACCTGCTCTCCGGCGAAATGGAGAATATGCCCACCGACGGCACAGCCCTCAAAACCCTTCTGGCGGAGATTGACAAGCAGGAGAAAGCGCTGACCGCGCTGTTCACCGGCACCGTAACCACCTCCACCAGACATCTGCGTATCGCTTTCGACCCCGCAAGGGCACAAGACACCCTGATAGCAGTCATCGGCGGGGACAGCCTGCGCCTGAGAGTCGAACCCGAACCGAGAGAGGCAGCCGAAACGGTTGTTGACCCCAAAGCCAAACCCAAGAAGGGGGCTCCCCTGCCCTCGCAGATATACTACAACCTGCCCGGCAGCGCAACGGTGACAGTCCTTGCAGGCGGAAAGACACTCACCGAAGAGCAGATCCCCGTGGCGCAGTCGGGCGTGGCTGTGCCGCTCAGCACGGATCTCTTCGAAGGCGGAGGACTGCACATCGTCTTTGACCCCGAAACAGGAAATATAACCTCTATCAGCCGAGACAAATGAAACGATTACTGATATTATTATTTGCAGGACTGGCCGCCACCATGCAGGCACAGGAGTTTCACTGCACCGTAACCGTCAACTCCGACCAGATCGAAGGCTCCAACAAACAGGTCTTCCAGACCCTGAAGACCAGTATCGAGGAATTCATCAACCAGAACAAATGGACTTCCTTCCAGTTCATGGAGCAGGAGAAGATCGAGTGCCAGATGCTGATTGTCGTCAAGGCGGTGGAGGACAACCTCTTCACCTGCGAGATGACCCTCCAGAGCCGCCGTCCCGTATGGGGAAGCAACTACTCCACCCCTCTGGTCAACTTCCAGGACAAGAACTTCAATTTCACCTATCAGGAGTACGACCAGATCGTCTATCAGCAGAACCAGTTCTCCACCAACCTCACAGCCATGTTAGCCTACTACTGCTATCTGATGATCGGCTATGACCAGGACTCGTTCCAGCGTCTGGGCGGCACGCCGTTCTTCCTCATCTGCGAGGAGATAGTCAACGCCTGCCAGTCGGCTTCGATGGGCAACACCGAACAGAAAGGATGGCTCGCCTTCGACAGCAACCGCAACCGCTACGCCCTGGTGAACAACCTCATCGACGAGGCATTCAAGCCTCTCAGACAGTACTACTACCAGTACCACCGCCTGGGACTGGACGTTATGGCTGACAATGTCAACAACGGCAGAGCCGCCATCGCCGAAGGAATGGATGTGCTCAAAGAAGCCAACCGCGCCCGTCCGGCTACCTATATCGTGAGCACCTTCCTCGACGCCAAAGCCGACGAGATCGTGTCGATCTTCGAGCAAGGCACAGCCGACGAGAAAAAGAAAGTATATGACCTGCTGATGGCTATCGACCCCACAAGGCAGAATACCTACGACCGCATTAACAAGTGAGAGAGGTGAAAGCTGAAAACGAAGTTATGAGCTGTCAGCCATCAGCCATCAGCCATCAGAAAGCTGAAATCTGAATGCTGAAAGCTGAATGCTGAAAGCTGAAAGCTGAAAAGGGATGTTGAAACATTTACACATACAGAACTACGCGCTGATAAGCCGGCTGGATATTGATTTCGGCGAAGGCTTCTCGGTGATGACCGGCGAGACCGGCGCCGGCAAGAGTATTATCCTCGGCGCGCTGGCACTGGTGCTCGGCGCACGCGCCGACAGCAAGGCGATCACCGACGGTGAAGACAAGTGTATTATCGAAGCCACATTTAATGTACAAAGGGACGATGTACGATGTACGAAGGAGGTAATTATCCGCCGCGAGCTATACCGCAACGGAAAGAGCCGTTCGTTCGTGGACGACAGCGTGGTGAGTCTCGCCGAGTTGAAGACACTCTCCACGCAGCTGATCGACATCCACTCGCAGCATGCCAACCTGATGATTGAGAATGCAGCCTTCCAGCTGGAGGTGGTGGACGCCGTCGCCAAGAACAAACAGATCCTCTCGCACTACAGCGAACAATACAACCACTGGCAAGAGACCAGGCAGACATACGAGCATCTGAAAGCCCTCGCCCAAAAGAGCCGTGACGATCAAGACTATACCGCCTATCGCCACCAGCTCCTGGACGAAGCGGGGCTGGAGGACAAAGACGAACTGGAGACACTGGAACAGGAACACTACCGCCTGAGCCATGCCGAAGAGATCCTGTCTGCCTTGCGGACAGCTGCCGAAGCCCTCAACGGAGAGCAACACAGCGCCATCGACGCACTGCGGAGCTGCCGGATAGAAACGATCGCCCCGGAGCTGCAGGAGCGGATAGAGAGTGCCCGTATCGAACTGCAGGACATCGCAGAGGAAGCCGGACGGATGGCGAACAGGATAGAGATCAACCCCGAACGGCTGCAATGGGTGGAAGAGCGGATCGTGCAGATCCGGGGACTGCTCCACAAGTTCAATATGGAGCGCATAGAAGACCTGATCACCCTGCGGGACGAACTGGCAGAGCAGTTGCAGAAGACCGGCAGTCTGGACTTCGAGACGGCACAGGCGGAGAAAGCCATGAACGAAGCCCGGACAGAACTATCCCGCCGCGCCGAAGCCCTCACCAAGAGCCGCAAGGGAGCGGTGGAAGAGATATGCCGGAAACTGACAGACGGACTCAACCGCCTGGCCGTACCGCACGCCAAGATAGACATCGACATCCGTCCGTCGGAGGACTTTACGCCTACCGGCAGAGACGAGGTGGAGATACTCTTCGCCGCTAACCTGAACCAGAGTCTGAGAGCAGTGAGCGAAGTAGCCTCCGGCGGCGAGATTAGCAGGCTCATGCTTTGTATCAAAGCACTCATTGCCGGCACCATGGGACTGCCCACTATCATCTTCGACGAGATAGACACCGGCGTGAGCGGCGCTATAGCCACACGGATGGCGGCTATCATGCTCGAGATGGCACGCAACAGGCAGATCATCGCTATCACCCACCTGCCGCAGATTGCCGCCATGGGCGAAAACCACTACAAGGTCTATAAAGCCGACACCGACACACGCACAGAGACCAATATCCGCCGGCTGACGGACGAAGAAAGGGTAACCGAGATAGCCGCCATGCTCAGCGGAAAAGAGATTTCCGAATCCGCACTCAAAACGGCTCAGGAACTCTTGTCAAAGAGAGATAACATATAAAGGACTAACGCACATGAGCTTACCATTAGCAGAGAGACTACGCCCCAAGACACTGAACGAGTATATCGGTCAGCGCCATCTGGTAGGCGAAGGCGCCGTGCTCAGACAGATGATCGAGAGCGGCACCCTGTCGAGTTTCATCCTCTGGGGACCGCCGGGCGTAGGCAAGACCACCCTTGCCAAGATCATCGCACACGATCTGGAACGGCCGTTCTATACCCTGAGCGCGGTGACAAGCGGCGTGAAGGAGGTGAGGGAGGTGATCGACAAAGCCAAACGCTCTGCAGTGATCAACAGCGGTCTCTTTGCCGCACAGACAGACCAGAGAAGCCCTATCCTCTTCATTGACGAGATACACCGGTTCAGCAAATCGCAACAGGACAGCCTCCTGGGCGCAGTGGAAGAAGGCGTGGTAACACTGATCGGCGCCACAACCGAGAACCCCAGTTTTGAGGTGATCACCCCCCTCCTGAGCCGCTGTCAGGTGTACGTACTGAAGTCTCTGGAGAAAGAGGATCTGCTGGAGTTGCTCCACCGCGCGCTGGAGAAAGACGAGATCCTCAGGACACAAGGCGTGGTGGTCAAAGAGACGGAAGCTCTCTTGCGGTTCAGCGGCGGCGATGCACGCAAACTGCTCAATATACTGGAACTGGTGAGCAACAGCGGCGTGAAAGTGATTGACAACGACACCGTCACCAAGCAGTTGCAACAGAACCCCGTCGCCTACGACAAAGACGGCGAGATGCACTACGATATTATCTCCGCTTTCATCAAATCCATCCGTGGCAGCGATCCGCAAGCCGCCGTCTATTGGCTGGCAAGGATGATAGAAGGAGGCGAGGATCCGAAGTTCATCGCCCGCCGGCTCATGATTTCCGCCAGCGAAGATATAGGTCTGGCGAACCCCAATGCCATGCTTTTGGCGAACACCTGTTTCGATATTGTCAATAAGATCGGATGGCCGGAGGCACGTATCCCGCTGGCGGAGACAACCGTCTATCTGGCTACCTCCAAGAAGAACAACTCCGCCTATCTGGCTATCGACAGCGCCTTGCAGACAGTGCGCGAGACGGGCAACCTGCCGGTGCCCCTGCACCTGAGAAACGCCCCTACCAAACTGATGAAAGACCTCGGGTATGCCGACGGCTACAAGTATCCGCACGACTATCCCGGACACTGGGTGGAACAACAATATCTGCCGGACGAACTCCTCGGAACAGAGTTCTGGCACAAAGACTGACAGACCGATGGCAGGTGTGTATATACATATACCGTTTTGCCGCTCACGGTGTTACTACTGCGATTTCTACTCCACTACGGCACACTCCCTGCAAAACGCCTACCTGCAGGCATTGGCACAGGAGATCGCACTGAGACGCAACGAGTGGCAGCCGGGAGCAGAAACAATCTATTTCGGCGGCGGCACACCAAGCCGGATAGAAGCCGGGGCTATAGTACGGCTCATAGATCTCATAGGAGGCGGAAAGGCAGAGGAGATAACGGTGGAGGTCAATCCGGGCGATGCCGGCTTGCAGTACCTGCAGACCCTGCGGCAAGGAGGAGTCAACAGACTGTCGATGGGTGTGCAGTCGTTCCACGACGAGCGGCTGAAGATGATCGGCAGACGGCACAACAGTGCACAGGCGATCAGAGCCGTAGAGACTGCCCGGAAAGCAGGTTTTGACAACCTCTCACTGGATCTGATATACGGCTTGCCGGGACAGACGATGACGGAATGGGAAGAGGATATCGACCGGATTCTGGCACTTGCGCCCGAACATATATCCACCTACTGCCTGCAATGGGAAGAGGGCACAAAACTCTTTGACATGTGGCAGAAAGGAGAGGTTGAACCCTTGGACGAGGAGGTGGAGATGGCGATGTACGACCGGCTCACCGACCAGCTCAAAAAGGCAGGATACGAGCATTACGAAGTCAGCAACTATGCCAAGCAAGGCTTCCGCTCAAAGCACAACAGTTCGTATTGGAAGGACATCCCCTACGTGGGGCTCGGCGCGGCAGCGCACTCCTACGACGGTGTGATCAGACGATGGAACCCAAGCGATCTGGACACCTACATATCGCAGATGGCAGAAGCGAGCCGGACAGGAGTGCTCAAGTATGACTTCGAGCGCCTCGGCGACAACGAACGCTATAATGAATACATAATGCTCTCTCTTCGCACCAAAGAAGGTGCAGAGACAAACAAAATAAGGAATACGGAAGTGGCGGAGCGGTATATTGCCGAAGGGTTGCTACAACGCGAAAAAGAACGCGTTCGCGCCACACAGAAAGGATTGCATATATTAAATCGAATAATAGAAGACTTACTGATATGACAGAAAACAAAGTCAATGTTTCCAAGAGAAACACGTTCTTAAAATGGTTTTGGGGGATCTTCTTCGGAGGCATCCTCGCGGTGTTGTTCGTCATCTTTCTCATTAGTATCGGCTGGCTGGGATACATGCCTCCGCTGGAGGAGTTGGAGAACCCGCAGAACAGAAATGCGAGTGAGATCTATTCGGCGGACAACAAGACTATCGGCAGATACTACAAGACTGCCAACCGCCTGAGTGTGGACTACGCGGATATTAGCCCGTATATGGTCGATGCACTGGTAGCCACCGAGGACGCACGGTTCTACGAGCACATGGGCGTCGATCCCAAGGCGTTGTTCCGCGCAGTATTCAAGTTAGGTAAAGCCGGAGGCGGCAGTACCCTCACCCAGCAGCTGGCGAAACAACTCTGGTCACAAGGCGGCAAGAGAGGTTTTCACCGAATGTTGCAGAAACCCATCGAATGGGTGATCGCAGTCAAACTGGAGCGGCTCTACTCGAAAGAGCAGATCATTACAATGTACCTCAACCAGTTCGACTTCCTCTACAACGCCGTAGGTATAGAGACCGCCAGTCATGTGTATTTCAACACCACGCCTGCCAAACTCAAGATCGAGGAGGCTGCCATGCTGGTAGGAATGTGCAAAAACCCTTCGCTCTATAACCCCCTCCGCTACCCCGAACGCGCCAAGAACCGCCGTAACGTGGTGTTCAGCCAGATGGCAAAATACGGATATATAACCCAGGCTGAGTGCGACTCGCTGCAACAACTGCCCCTGGTATGCGACTACCACGTGATCGACCATACCAACGGCATAGCCCCCTATTTCCGCGAACACATACGCAAGTATCTGATGGCAGAGAAACCCAAAGAGAGCGACTATCCGTCATGGAACAAACAACAGTACCGCGTAGATAAGTTCTTGTGGGACAACGACCCCATGTACGGCTTCTGCAACAAGAACACCAAGCAGAACGGCGAGCACTATAATATCTACACCGACGGTCTGAAGATCTACACGACTCTCGACACCCGCATGCAGCGCTACGCCGAAGAGGCTGTGGAAGAGCACCTGCGCTATCTGCAGAAAGTGTTCTTCTCCTCCAAGAAAGGCCAGCCCAATGCGCCTTTCTCCAACCAGATCAGCAAGGAGGACGCCGAGCGCATTATGGACCGCTCTGTGCGCCAGACCGACCGCTACCGTAGTCTCAAAGCCGAGGGCAAGAGCGAAGAGGAGATCCGCAAGATCTTCGACACACCGGTGGAGATGCAGGTATTCGGCTATACCCCCAACCACCGCATCGACACCATTATGTCTCCGCGCGACTCTGTCCGCTGGACCAAATACTTCCTGCGCTGCGGATTTATGGCAATGGATCCGAATACAGGCCACGTGAAAGCATATGTAGGCGGCAATGACTTCGACTTCTTCAAGTACGACATGGCTACCATCGGACGCCGCCAGATAGGCTCTACCGTGAAGCCTTATCTCTTCGCCTACGGAATGACGGAAGGAATGTGGCCGTGCGAGAAAGTGACAGTAAGCCGTTCTGACGTGACGTTTGAGAACCCCGGCGGCGGACACTGGACACCGCGTGACGGACACGGAGGCGGTCCGATGACCCTGTCCCACGCTCTGGCTATCTCGTCCAACTGGATGTCTGCCTATTTCATGGCAATGTTCGGTCCCGATCCTATCGTCAAACTAATGCGCTCGTTTGGTCTGAAGGGCGATATCGAACCCAACGTAACGATCTGTATGGGTTCGTGCGAAGTGTCGGTAGAGGAGATGGTCAACGCCTATACGACCTTTGTCAACAAAGGTATCCGCATCGACCCCATGTACATAACCCGTATCGAAGACAACACCGGTAATGTGATCTGCCAGTTCTCGCAACGGGCACACGAAGTCATGGACGAAATCAGTGCAAAGAAGATGGTGTATATGATGAGAGAGGTGGTGACTTCCGGTACCGGCAGGCGAATGAACAGCATTACTTCCGTACCTATGGCAGGCAAGACCGGAACGACCAACAACAACTCCGACGGATGGTTTGTAGGCTACACGCCGCAACTGGTGAGCGGAGCCTGGGTAGGCGGTGAGGACAGATCTATCCACTTCGACTATACAGGAATGGGACAAGGTGCGTCGATGGCATTGCCTATCGTGGGCAAATTCACCAACAAGTGTTACTCCGACCCCGAACTGGGTTATGACAAATCGATGAAATTCGACTTGGGCGACGACTTCATGGATAACATGAAGAACAGTTGCGCCGAGTACTCGGCATTCGACGTCGAGGAGAAGAACTACGAAGTAGCCACAGAAAACGAAAACGAAGAAGAGGAGTAGATATATTATCGCATTGCTGGCAGGGCTGCTGACGGCTTTGAGCGCCTCTGCACAACTGAACACCGACCGCTTGACAGCCATCGGGCGTAATGCTTTGTATTTTGAGGACTACGTGCTCTCCATCCAGTACTTCAACCAGGTCATACGACTCAAACCCTACTTGGCGGAGCCGTATATCCTCCGCGCAATAGCCAAGGTACAGTTGGAAGACTGGGAAGGCGCACTGGAGGACTGTAACCAAGCCATCGAGATCAATCCCTTCGTCCCCAACACCTACTATACGCGCGGGTTTATCCACCGCCAGTTAGGACAATGGGAAGAGGCGGAGAAGGATTTTGACAACGCGCTCAAGGGAGCGCCGCGCAACAAGACGTACACCGCCCTGCGCGCCGATGCCAGACTGCACAAGGAAGACTACGACGGCGCGATAGAAGACCTGAACCGCCTTATAGACGAAAGCCCGAAGAATGCCGACCTTCTGCACGACAAGGCGTTTGCCCTGCTCCAGAAAAAAGACACCCTGCAAGCCATCGAATACTTCAAGCAAGTAGCGGAGCTAATGCCCAACGAGCCGAACAACTGGTCGGTGGTGGGTACGCTTTCGCTGATGCAAGACAACGAGGAGCAAGCCTTGGAGTACCTCAGCCGAGCCATTGAACACGGCTCCAAATGGGCAGGTGACTACATTAACAGGGGTATCGTATCCTATAAGCGGCACGACTACAAGACGGCTCTCAACGACTACGACAAGGCGGTAAAGATCGCTCCAGACGATGTGCAATGCCATTATAACCGCGCCCTGCTCCTTCAGGAAGTGGGGGACTACAACCGCGCTCTGACAGAGTACGACAAAGCCATCTCACTCTCGCCGCAATCCACGGAACTGTACTACAACCGCGGACTGATCCGGATGCAACTCATGCAATGGGCGAAAGCGCTCCAAGACCTGGATCTGACAATCAGGCACTACCCCTATTTCATGCCGGCGTACTACCTAGCATCGCAAGCCAAGATGCAACTGGGCGACTACCAGGGTGCACAGCGATACAGGGACAAAGCCTATCAACTGGATAAGAGCAAGACAACGACGCGCATCTACCCCAAGCCCAAGACGGATGTAGAGATCGTCAAGGAGAAACAGAACGAACGGGATCGCCGCAAGGAGTTCTCGGTAACACAGGCACAACAGAGCGAGGAGGTGAAAGAATCCAAATACGAGTCAGCGTCACGCGGCACGGTACAGAAGAACTACAGCGATGTACAGCTGGAGCCCAATATCACCCTCGGCTACTACGCCTCCGGCAAAGAGTTGAGGCAGACCAACTACACCCACGCGCTACTGGACGAGATCAACCGCAGACAGATCCTCTCCGCACCGCTGCGGTTCTCTGTCAAGCAGGTGAGCCTGACGCCCGAAATCCTGCAACAACACCTGGAACGAATCGCCCAACTGGAGGCTCCTTATTTCTTCCAGCGCGCACTGGAGGAGAATATCGTGCGGGATAACGCCTCGGCGATAGAAGACTGCACCCGCGCTATTCAGACCATGGCAGAAGACAGTATTCTGACACCTTTCGTGTATCTGATGCGCGCCGACCTGCGCGCTGCGCAAAACAGCGCTTTGGAGATTACCCTGCGCGACTACGACCAGGCTATCCGCTTGGCGCCTACACTCGCCATCGCCTACTACAACAAAGCCAACCTGCTCTACGCACATCAGGACTACAAAGGGGCTATCCAACTCTATAGCCAAGCCATAGAGATAGACCCCGACTTCGCCGAAGCCTACTTCAACAGAGGCTTGACAAGAATCTATATCGACCAAGTCAAAGAGGGACTGCAAGACTTAAGCCGCGCCGGCGAGCGGGGAATATATCAGGCATACCATTTAATTTCACGATTCAGATGAGAAAGAACCCCTTCCTGCAGATAAGCATCCTTGCTATACTGCTCCTTGCCGCCACGGCGGTTAGGGCACAAGTGCTATACGAAATATCGGGCAACAGTACAAAAGCCAAATCCTATCTCTTTGCCACCAACGGCATGACCGGCATTGATTTTCTGGACTCGGTACCTAATCTCTACAAGTGCTACGGGCGCTCGAACAAAGTGATTACGGAGTTTACGATGCAGGACTACGCCGCTATTGCGGCACTCCGCAATGCAGCGCTCCTACCCGACTCTGTCACCCTCGCCAACTTCTATACCGACGAGGAATACAAGGCTATCGAACAATCGCTGATAGTAAATATCGGAATGGGGTTTGACAAGTTGTCACGGATGAAACCCGCCTATCTGACCGAACTGCTGCGCAACGAGATCGTCAGGCACTGGGTGGGTTTAGACGAAGAGTTCACCTGCGAGAGCGCCTTCGAACTCATCGCTTCCGAAGACGGCAAGCCCGTATATGGCTTGGACGATACAGGGGAGACGATATATATGCTCTTTGACCGTGAGCCGTTCCACTGGCAGTGCGAGGAGTTGAAGAAGATTGTCGAGTATCCGGAACGCGAAGTGGCGCTGGAGCGTAGTATTAAAGCATCCTACAGGATGGGCTATCTGTCCGATATAGCGTTCACCATCGAGTCTCCAGACAACAAATCCACCCTCTCCTACTCCGATTACCAGGTCTTCGCTTCACGCAACGAACAGTGGGTCAAACGGCTCCGCCCCTATCTCAAAGAGGGCAAGGCGTTTATCACGCTCAACTGTATTTATCTCGGCGGCGACAAGGGGCTTATCCAGCAGCTCCGCAAAGCCGGATACAGAGTAAGAGCCGTTAACAGAAGAAAACTCAAAGCCTGAGTTCCGGGCACAAAAAAGCACCGTATAGTTTTTTACTCGAGAAAACTCCTATAGACAGGATTTGAGGTCCACCTCACCTTTGTAATCCGGCCACCTCATCGCTACCGAAATATCGGGTCACGGCGTAGAGTACCGGCACGCCATTAGTGTGGCTTCACACTCGGTTATTGATATTTGTTGAGTTTTCCGGTCTCGTAACTATACGATGCCGATTATTTTTATCAGTTGTGCCATCCGATGGTAAATACAATCCGATGGGTATCGGTATTGATATCATACGGAGAAGCAGCCTGGTGTGCATAAAGCTGCAGTCTCTGCCAGCGGTATTGATATGCCATCTGCGCTACTACAAAGCGCCCTCTATAGCCTATCCCGGCACTGACATACTGGGTTCTGCGCGGGAAGAGCGAATGGGCATCCTGACGTTCCAACGTAGGGTCAATCAAAACAGGAGCGGGGTCGCCTTTCTTAAACGTAGATGAATAAGCGTACCCGGCATTGATATAGAGTCCTACTACCGGTACGAACTCCAGTCCCGCTTTGAGGGTATGGATATTATCCATATACCGCGCATGCGTAAGGTCGTACTGCAAACTCAGCATACCGTAATCCCCCACCTGCAGGGCAGCGCCGAAAGAGGCGTGCCAAGGCGCCGTGTAAGAGTCCTCATCGCGCTCTGTAACACGCCACGACATATTCGGTGCGTCGCTGTAACGGAGGCTGTCGGTCTGGGCGCTGAGTGTACCTTGGGTGTGGGTATTAAGGGTATTGACCGTAGGGGTCTGGAAAGAAGCGCCCAACCGTACCCAGCCACACGGACGATAGATCACACCGAAAGAGCCGCCGAAACCTACACCGTGCATGAGCACACTGTTCTCGTTTTCGAGGTCAAACTGCTTGCCTTGCTCATTATAGGCGTCAAAACGCTCATAATAGTCGGCATCCGACGAGAGACGATAGGAGTAGAGACGCATTCCGGCTCCCAGATAGAACTTATGGGAGATATTCATTCCCCAGTCCAGCGCGTATTGGTTAACATAGCCGGACTCTTTGAGGGAAATCTCATTGGAGATATTATTACGGTACTGCGGATAGTCCATCTTCAGATCCACTCCTGTAGAAGCGATCACCGAGCCTAAAGATGTTTCTCCCGGCTGCTGACCGGTCTCGATGGTACGGTGAAAAGTCTTGAGGCGCTGATAGGAGATCATAAAATTGTTGGCAATGACGCCTTCGTCCTCGTAAGGGTTGCCGTAAGAGAAGACAAAAGAGGCTTGCGGAACCATGAAAAGCCGGCGTGTCGAACGCGCGTCATCAGTCCATGCATGGTCACTCTGGAAATCCATGGTGAGCATTGCCTCGCTACGGAGATAGACACCCAATCCTGCGGGGTTGTCCGCCACGGCAGAGGGATCACCTCCGACAGCAGTCATGGCGCCTGACATACCTACGTATCTACTCGTACCCATTATATCGCGTTCGCTAAGACGGCTGTAGTCCTGTGCCCGCCCCGTAAGCGAACATACACCGAGTACCATAACGGCTATGTATCGAAGAGTTTTCATTTCTTAATACGGATTGTGACAGTCGTGTCCTGTACGTTGATATACTCGATTTTCTTTTCTGTCTTGCCGGCAGGTGCGGTTTTGACAGTTGTACCGGTAGCTGCCGTAGAACCGGTAGTGGAACTCGTCTTCGCCGAGGTAGCAGTAGAGGTATTGGAAGAATGAGGCCAATAATAGACATCATCCACGGGCAGCAGCGAGGTGGAAGAACAACCGCACAGCAGTCCGGCTACCAACAAGACTATGTAGGCTTTCGTTTTCACAACAGCTATTATCTGAATCCAATAATTTGTCTTACCTCCCGGAGTGTTTTCTCTGCCGACTCGGATGCACGCTCGGCGCCCAGTCTGGCTACTCGTTGGAGGTATTCGTCGTCAGCCGAGTAAGTTTGGATCTTCTCGCGGATAGGAGCACAGAAGGCGTTGATATCGGCAGCCAGTTGTTTCTTGAGGTCGCCGTAACGGATCTGCATAGTATTATATTGCTCGTTGTAATAGTCGTAAGCCTCCTTGCCCGACACAAGTTCGAGGAAGGTGAAGAGATTCTTGATCGGCTCCGGCTTCTCCTGATTAGGCTCCGTCGGTCCGGCATCGGTGACAGCGCGCATCACTTTCTTCCTGATGGTTGCCTCATCGTCGCAGAGGTAGATACAGTTGCCTTCCGATTTACCCATCTTGCCGCTTCCGTCCAACCCCGGCACTTTGACAGCCTCTGCGGTGTAGTGGAAGGATTGCGGCTCCTTGAAATACTCCACTTCGTAGATCCGGTTAAACCGGCGGGCAAAGAGACGTGCCATCTCCATATTCTGCTCCTGATCCTTACCTACAGGCACCTTGTCTGCTTTGTGCATAAGGATATCCGCTGCCATAAGCGTAGGATAAGTCAGCAGACCGGCATTGACATTATCGGGCTGCTTGCGTACCTTCTCCTTGAAGGACGTCACGCGCTCCAACTCGCCCAGGTAGGCGTTCATATTAAAGTAGAGATACAACTCCAACACCTGTTTCACATCGCTCTGGATATAGATAGGAGCTTTCTCCGGGTCGATTCCGCATGCCAGATACTCTGCCAGAATAGTCTTGGCAGAACGGCGGATATTCTCAGGCTTGGGGTGCGTAGTAAGCGAATGCCAGTCGGCAATGAAGAACATACAGTCATACTCGTCCTGCATCTTCACAAAACTCTTGACTGCACCAAAATAGTTGCCCAAATGCAGATTTCCGGTAGGGCGGATGCCACTAATTACTCTTTCCATTATCTTATATTCTTGTATCCGATCACTCAATCGGCAATGCTCTGTAAATACTCTGCTCCAGAGCTGTCAAAGTCTCGGTGTTAGCCACACCGGGAATGCTCTGTATCTGGCTGTTAAGAAGACGCATCAGATGCTGGTCGTCCTTGGCGAAGACCTTGATCAACATCGAATAGGCGCCCAATGTATATTGTGCTTCCACCACCTCCGGAATCTTCTCCAGCTCCGCGCATACGGAGCGATACATGGACCCCTTCTCCAAAGTCAGTCCTACATAAACACAGAGCTGGTAGCCCAACTGCTTAGGCTGGATATTATATGCCGAGCCGATGATCACACCATTCTCGAACATCTTCTGCACTCGTTGGTGAACAGCCGCACGACTCACGCCACAAATCTCTGCCACGTCCTTGAAAGGAGTGCGGGCATTTTGTGTAATGACTCGTAAGATTTTACGATCTAATTCATCAATTTTTTCCATACTTTTAATGATATTTTGTTACTATTTTCTGCAAATTTCGTGCAAATATAGTGCTTTTTTTTGACATATGCAAATTTTGTGCTCAGTTTTATACAAATTAGGATATTTTTTTATCTATATAGACATAACAGAGGGGAAGAATTTGCAGATATGCAAAAATTGTAGTATATTTGCAAAAATTTCGGACAATGAACATTGAGGAATATATTGAGCATATGTCTTCGCCGGAAAGCGAAGCGCTGTCGCAAATCACACGCGACACCCATATTCATGTGCTGAACCCGCACATGCTGTCGGGTCACGTGCAGGGACGCCTTCTGTCGATGCTAAGCCGGATGATTGCACCTCGGCGGATATTGGAGTTGGGTACCTTTACCGGTTATTCGGCTCTTTGCTTGGCAGAGGGGCTGACTACCGAAGGCAGACTCGTCACCGTGGAGCACAACGACGAACTGGAGACCACCATCCGGCGCAACCTTCAGCTATCCCCCCTCGGAGAGAAAATCGAGCTGCGGATAGGAGATGGTCTGGAGCAGATAGAAGCACTCAGACAGGAGGGGGAACTCTTTGATTTGGTCTTCATCGACGCCGACAAGAGACAGTATTGCGAGTATATAGATGCCGTTTACCCCGTTCTCAAAGAGGGCGGCTGGATTTTAGCGGACAATGTGCTCTGGGACGGACATATCATCGACCCCGCCTACGACAAAGACAAACAAACCCAAGGATTGAGGGCTTTTAACGAGAAAGTGAGAAACGACAGCCGCTTCGAACAGGTGATCTTGCCGCTACGCGACGGTCTGACGATCATTCATAAAGTCGGGAAGCATAATGGAGCGTTGAATCCGGAGCTCCGTCCAAGATAGCCACTATGTCGGACAATATCTCCTCCGGGTGCACCACTCCTCTCTCCCAGAAGTTATTGGCTCCGGAAGGAGCGTACTGCTTGCGCCAGTTATAGACACGGCGGTTACGGTAAGCCTTAAACCACCGGTGTTTCTCATCCATATCCACCAGTTGTGTCAAACTGTTGGCAGAAGCCCCTATCCACACATCGGCATCGGCGAACTGCTGCAAGACCTGCTCTACCGTCAGCGGCACCGACTCACCACGCAGATCCCCTGCATAACGATATTCAGCTCCGGCGTCATGGAGCAGATAACCCATGTAAGTGTTACCTGAAGGCACATACCAAGTGCCCTTGAAATTATTCCCCAGCATTACAGAGACCGGTTGGGCACGATGCGACTGTTGTTCAGACCGGGCAAGGTACCGCTCTTCAATGCACTGAAAGAGCGAGTCCGCCTGCTCCAGTTTGCCTACCAGTGCGCCTACAAACCGCACCCATTCGGCACGCGCCAGAGGCGACTCCTCACGCCATTCGTTGATATAGACAGTAGGCACTCCGAGCCGCTCCATTCGTTCGGCTTCGGGGTTGTTCTGACCATAAGAGACTACCAAGAGGGCGTCGAGTTGCGCCTGCAAAGCACGTTCGGAAGACGGCTTCATCGAGTCTCCGAGGTCAAGCGGTTTCTTAGGCAGGGGGGTATAGATGAGTTCCGGATTGCAGACCGCCACCACACGGTCCAGCACACCCAGGGCATCCAAAAATCCTATCTGTGTGGTAGAGGAGGTCGCCAGGCGGTTATAGGGTTTCGAGAGCCGATAGTACAGATGCGGCTCCATGACCTCCAGCACCAGACACGAGTCTTCGTTGATAATATGAAATCCCGTGGCATACTTATTAGGCAGCACTTTCTGCTCCGTTTGCTCCTGCTTTGACTGTGGAGCACAGCCTATAAGAGACAAAAGCAGGAGGAGTACTATCGGTAATTTGTTATTTGTCATTTATCTGATGCGTTCCAGTAGTCCTATCAGTGCTTTCTGGCAAGCGCGATCAGTGATCTGGTCACGCAGTTTGCCGAGTTGGAAGCAGGCTGCATCCGTGCCGTTGGGTGTAGCCCATCCGATCCAGACCGTTCCTACGGGTTTCTCCTTGGTTCCTCCCGTTGGACCGGCTATGCCGGAGGTCGCGATAGCATAATCGGAGTGCGTTATCCGGCGGACGCCCTCAGCCATCCAGCGCACCACAGGCTCGCTGACTGCACCAAACCGCTGGAGGTCATATTCGGGAATGCCTAACACATCGCGTTTGACATCATTGCTATACGCTACCACTGTTCCCCGGAAGAAGGAGGAACTGCCGGAGTGGCGTGTAAGGAGCGATGCCAACTTGCCGCCGGTACACGACTCGGCGGTGGCAAGGGTCGCCTTGTGTGCATTGAGCGCATCCGCCACGTGAAGTTCCAGCGGGCGGTCATCGGTGACGATGAGGTAGTTATGGACGATAAACTGCAGTTGGTCGATCCACTCCTCCAGCGTCTGTGTCGGCACTTCGCCGTACGACGAGAGGCGCAAACGGATGGTGCCGTCCTTGGGCAGATAGGCCAGATGCAGTCCCTTGGGCAGAGACGCCTCGTAGTCCGAGAGGAGAATGGCAAGCGAAGACTCAGGTATTCCGCTGACCATGATGGTACGGTGCTCCACCACTCCAAGCGAGGGGAAACGCTGGCGGAGATAAGGGATGACCTGTTCGGTTATGCCTATCTCCATCTCGTACGGCACACCGGGCAAAGAGACAAGTGTCTTGGTACGCATCGGGAAGACCATCAGCGGTGCCGACCCTACCCTGTTAGGCAGGATAGTCGCCCCCTGCGGCACCTGCCACTGGGTAGCCGTAAGGCGGTTAAGCACCTCCGGACGGGAAGCATACAGTTGCTCTATATGTGCTTTGACCTGAGGAGACTCCACCAGCTTCATGCGGAAATATTCACAGAGCACGTGCTTGGTGATATCATCCTTCGTCGGACCCAAGCCGCCGGTGGTGATGATCAGATCAGCACGGGTAAAAGCTTCGTTGAGTGCCTGAACGATATGGTTCCGGTCGTCATGGACAGACGTGATCTGGTGCACCTCTATGCCGCATTCGTTCAAGCGTTGGGAAATCCAAGCCGAGTTGGTATCCACCACCTGGCCGATCAATAGTTCGTCACCTATAGTAATTATTTCTGCGCGCATTGCTTTTTCCATTCTTTTGCAGTTAATTCCAATTCATTATACCAATCTTCGCCGAAACGCCGGATAAGCGGCTCACGAAGAAACTTATATAACGGCAGATGCATCTTGCTGCCCAATTGACGGGCACAGTGGCACACATCCCACCGATGATACGAAAGTCCTGTCAACTCCCCTACTCTGTTGAGGCGGATGGGATAAAGATGACAGGAGATCGGTTTTTTGAAACCGGGTGCGGAGGATTGGGGTCTGAGAGAGGCGGCCTTCTCTATCAGGCAGTAACACCAGCCCTGATGGTCGGTGCGGGCGAAGACACAGTCTTTGCCGTTTACGATAGAGAGTACCCGCTCGCCGGTCTGGTCAATATAGGACAGACCCTGTTGCTCCACCACGGCGCGTGCCTCCGGCGTCATCATCGGCAGGAGTTCGGGCAGGAGTTGCTCTATCTGCCTGAGTTCGTCCTCCTCGACCGGGGCACCGGCATCGCCCTCGATACAGCAACAGCCTTTGCAGTGCTCCAGATCGCAACAGAAATCCTTCTCCAGAATATCCAGCGAAACCAATGTGTCTTGGATTATAAACATAAGCCTTCTGCAAAGATTTTTATTCCCAGAAGAATCAGTACCACACCTCCCAGGATCTCCATGTTATTCATCAGTTTGCCTGTATATACGCCTATCAGGTAGCCTCCGAGAGAGAATACTGCCGTGACCGCACCGATAGTCATCACAGACGGCAACAGCCATCCGGGGTACGGCACGAAAAGCAGTCCTGTTGCCAGCACATCCACACTGGTAGCGACAGCCAGCATCAGCAGATTGGTCACCTGCCAGTTGGCTTCATGGTGCTCGTCTTTGTTGTGCAGCGATTCCCATATCATCTTGGCTCCTAAAAATCCCAAGAGCAGCAGAGCTATCCACGGAGCATAACGCTGCATGAATGACACGAAGAGGTTGCCTGCCAGATAACCGATCAGGGGCATTCCCATATGAAACACCCCGAAGATTGCCGCCATAAGCAGCGCACGTGGGTGCCAGGTACGCTGGTTAGTCCCCTGTACTAACGACACTGCACAGCAGTCCATCGCCAGACCGACAGCCATCAATATGACATTCAACCAGTTCATTGACGCTTATACTTATACCGGGCGCCTGTTTTGCCTTTGGCAATATTGGTCAGTTTGGACTTGCAGAACTGTTTGCGGATAGGCGAGATGCGGTCCGTGAAAACATGCCCTTCAAGGTGGTCATACTCGTGCTGCACGATACGTGCCTGGAAATCGGTGAATTTCTCTTCGTGCTCCTCGAAGTTCTCGTCCAGATAACGGATTACGATGGTCTTGGGACGCACCACATTCTCGCTGATTCCCGGCAGAGAGAGACACCCTTCGCTGTAGGTGCTTGTCTCTTCGCTCTCCTCAATGATTTCCGGATTGATAAACGCTCTCTTGAAATCCTTGCACTCGGGATAGTCCTCCGCCAACTCAGTGCCGTCCACTACGAACAGACGCCAGCTTCTGCCCACTTGCGGGGCTGCCAAGCCGCAGCCTTCCGCCTGAGTCAGGGTTTCGTACATATCCGCAATGAATTGCTTCAACTCCGGTGTATTTTCAATCTCTTCAGCCTGTTTTCTCAGTACCGGCTGTCCGTACAAGTATATAGGTAAAATCATAAACGATTTAACGGTTTAACGATTTAACGGTTTAACGAAGGCTCTCCAAGTAGCCTTCCAGTATGATGCTCGCGGCGATCTTATCCACCACGGCTTTGTCCTGCCGGTCTTTTTTCTTCATGCCTCCGGCTATCATGGCACGGTGCGCCAACACGGATGTGAAGCGCTCGTCGTACATAGTTATGGGTTTTAGGGGGAAAGTCTTCCTGAAGGTTGCGATAAACGGCCGGATATAGTTCATCGACTCCGACTCTTTGCCGTTCATCTGTGTCGGGTAGCCGATAACGACCTCGTCCACATCTTCTTGCCCGAAATAGGATTGCAGCCACGGAATGAGGTCGCGGCTCTCGATAGTAAGCAACGGATTAGCCGTTATGCGGAGTGGATCCGTAACGGCTAATCCTGTGCGTTTGCGTCCGTAATCTATTGCCAAGATTCGTCCCACAACAGATTTACTTGTTTTGCAGTTCTTTGATACGTTTCATGGCAGCGTCGTATTTGGTCTGCATTCCCTTGCGGGCGATGAAACGGTAGTACAGTTTCTTCAACTCTGTCCATGAACCGAGGTCGTCCGGAGCCAGTTCCACAGCTTTCTCCCAGTACGGGATAGCGGCAGCGTACAACTCGTCTTTGGTCTTCATAGCGGCGTCGTATGCCTTGCCGGTGAGACGATAGTCCACATGATCCTCAAAGAACTTGGCTTTCAGACCTGTAGCCGTTGCCATCAGCTGGTAACCCAGCGGGTTAGCCGGCTCCAGTTCTATGAACTTCTTGTAGTCAGCCAATGCCTTGTCGTACTGCTCCATGTTCTCGTAGAGCACGCCACGGATACGGTAGTACTGTGCGCCGTCCGGCTCTTTCTCGATAGCGAGGTTAAGCGACTCGATAGCCTCTTTGGTCTTGCCGGACTCGAAGTAGTAGTTGATCATGTTCTGCACGAACCACGACTCCTGCGGGAAGCGTTTCATACCGCGCTCCAGCGTGCGGAGCATGTTCGTCGAGTCTTTCAGTTCTTTGTATGCCTCGTACAAGTACTCGGTCACGGTCAGCTCGCGCTCTACATTCTCAATCTCTAACATACGCTCGATCTGGAAAGCGGCAGCCTTGTAGTCTTTGATGCGGAAAGCGTAGTTAGCCGCATAATACATATAAGACTGGAACACCGAGTCTTTCGGCATCTTAGCCTGCATCTTCTCGTCCTGCATGGCTTTCATGTAAGGGATAGCCACGTGCCCGCTGAAACCGTCATAGATGCCTTTGTCGTCATCTTTCTGCGCCATGGTGCTTCCATAGACTGCCAGCTGCTCCTCCTCAAAGTACTTGAGCAGACGGGACTGGATGGTCTTGTGGGTCTTGGTATCCACTACCTCACGGCCTTTCTTGTCCAGTGTCGGAACAAGTGCCAGACTGTCGGCAACTTCGTAATACTTGCAGCTCTCGAGGATGGCAGGGCCGAGCACCTCGTAGTTGGGTTTGTATCCCGGCTGCTCGTAGATTTTGTCCACCTCTGCCTGAAGCTGCTTGTAACCGATCTCTCCGGCTACGAACCAGGTCTCTGTCAGATTCTTGGTCTCCTCGTTGGTCAGTGCCGGTACGATAGCCGCACGGGCTCCGTCGAAGTCCTTCTTAGATGTCAGTTTCTTTGCCAGCTTGACATTCGCCATCTGTGCAAAAGCGCCTGCGCTCATGAGCGCTACAGCTGCTAAAAATAGTGTTCTTTTCATAGATTTAATTGTATTATTCCTGATTTTCCGTTGTTGTGTCTTCGTCACTTGGTACCTCCTCACTTGGTACTTCCTCTTCATCCTCTTTCGGTACGATACAGCCGCTTACGAGACTGTCGTTACGCTTCTGGAGTTCGATGAGTTTGACACCCTGTGCGGCGCGTCCTGTCAGCCGGATGGTAGATATATCCATGCGGATAGCCGTTCCCGACTTGGTCATCAGCATCAGGTCGTCTTCGTCTGTCACGGCCTCGATGCCTACCAGGTGACCGGTCTTGTCGGTGATCTCAATGGTCTTGACACCCTTACCGCCGCGGTTGGTGACACGATAGATAGGATTGCCCTCCTCGTCGTCCACCGGGGTACGCTTGCCGAAGCCCTTCTCCGAAATCACAAGGATCGTCTTGTCTGTATTCTTCTCTACACAAACCATGCCAATGACGCGATCCATGCCGTCATTTTCCAAAGTTATGGCTTTTACACCGCTTGCCGAACGACCCATCGGGCGGACGCCTGATTCGTTGAACCGTACCACTTTGCCGTTGTAGGAAGCCACCATCATTTCGCTCTCGCCGTCGGTAAGTGCCACACTGATCAGTTCGTCCCCTTCACGCAGACCGAGGGCGATGATACCATTGGCACGCGGACGGCTGTAGTCCTCCAGCGTGGTCTTCTTCATCAGACCGTTCTTGGTAACGAAGATGAGGTAGTGGTTCTGTACATAATCGGTGTCGTTCAGACCCTTGACATTGATACAGGTGCGTACCTTGTCGCCTTTCTGGAGATTGATCATGTTCTGGATAGCACGGCCTTTGGATTGCTTGTTGCCTTCCGGCAGGTCATATACTTTCTGCCAGTAGAGGCGGCCCATCTCCGTGAAGAACATCATGGTGGAGTGCATCGAAGCCTGATATACATTCTCAATGAAGTCCTGATCACGTGCCGTACCGGCTTTGGATCCTATGCCGCCGCGGGTCTGCTGACGGAAGTCTGCCAGCGGTGTACGCTTGATATATCCGAGGTGCGAGATCGTGATCACCATCTCGTCGTCGGCATACATGTCTTCGGGGTTGAACTCGGTAGCCATCTTGACGATGCGTGTACGGCGCTCGTCGGCATACTTGTCTTTGATCTCGCGCAGCTCGTCGTTGATAAGGTCATACCGCAGCGACTCGCTTGCCAGCAGTTCGTTCAAGTGGGCGATCAGTTTCTCGATCTCCTCGTACTCTTTCTTCAACTCATCGATACGCAGACCGGTCAGAGCGCTCAGACGCATGTCCACGATAGCCTTCGACTGCAAATTATCCAGATTAAACCGCTTCTCCAGGTTTGTCTGTGCATCTGCCGGCGTGCGGCTGGCGCGGATGATACGGACAACCTCGTCGATGTTATCCACGGCGATGATCAATCCTTCTAATATATGCGCGCGTTCTTCCGCCTTGCGCAGTTCGTATCGGGTACGGCGGGTAACGACCTCCATGCGGTGGTCGATAAAGTTACCGATCAGGTCTTTGAGGTTCAGCAGCATCGGACGGCCTTTGACAAGGGCGATATTGTTGACCGAGAAAGAGGACTGCAGTTCGGTGAACTTGTAGAGTTTGTTGAGCACCACCTGTGCGTTGGCGTCACGCTTCACCTCTATCACAATGCGGATGTCACGGGTCGAGAGGTCGGAGATGTCGGATATACCTTCTATCTTCTTGTCGCTCACCAGTTCGCCGATCTTCTTCACCAGCTCCGATTTCACTACGCCGTACGGCAGTTCGGTCACCACGATCTTCTCCCTGCCGTTGTTGTCGGTCTCGATATCGGCGTTGGAACGGATCACAATGCGTCCGCGTCCGGTCTCGAAGGCGTCTTTCACACCCTGATAGCCGTAGATGGTACCGCCGGTCGGGAAATCGGGAGCTTTGACATACTCCATCAGCTGCTCGATGGTGATCTGCTCCGCATCGGGGTTCTCGATGCGTGCCTTGCAGTTGTCCACGTAAGCCACGCAGCCGTCAATCACCTCGCCCAAGTTATGGGTAGCCATGTTGGTAGCCATTCCGACAGCGATACCGGTACCGCCGTTCACGAGCAGGTTCGGGAAACGGCAAGGCAGTACTACCGGCTCACGGAGTGTGTCGTCGAAGTTCAACTGCATATCTACCGTGTCCTTGTCAATATCGCGGAGCATCTCCTCTGCCAACTTCGAGAGACGTGCCTCGGTATAACGCATGGCAGCGGCACCGTCGCCGTCCACGTTACCGAAGTTTCCCTGTCCGTCCACAAGGCAGTAGCGCATGTTCCACGGCTGTGCCATACGCACCAGAGTTCCGTAGATAGAGCTGTCGCCGTGCGGGTGGTACTTACCCATTACCTCACCCACGATACGGGCGGCTTTCTTGGTCGGCTTGTCCGAGGTGTTGCCCAACTCGTTCATTCCGAACAGCACACGGCGCTGTACCGGCTTGAATCCGTCACGCACATCCGGCAGGGCACGGCTCACGATGACGCTCATCGAGTAGTCGATGTACGAGGATTTCATTTCCTCGTCAATCTTCACGGGAATAATACGGTCGTTATCCATCGTATTTTCCACCAATTCGTTGTTTTCTTCCATTATATTCTTGTTTTAACAATTTTAACAGTTTAACGATTTAACGATTTAACAGTTCAACATCGCTCTGCCACAAAAAATCGCCTGCAAAGATACACATTTTTTTTCGTTTATGCAAATAATTCTTGTATTTTTTAGCGATTTTAAGCGTTTTGAGCATTTCGGTTGTCATTTTCGACACCCTGTCGATAAAAATCTCCCAACCGCTCAGAATGGAAATAAATGCCCTTAGCGGGTCATTTTGTCTTTTACGCACGCGCAACCGCACGAAAGCTTGCACTTCGTCTCTTGTCCCGGCATTGAATGCCGTCTTGTACTCCGTCTCTTGTTCCGGCATTGAATGTCGGTTTTATTTCGTTTCAAGTACCCCCAACCTCTTTCGTCTCCAGCACCGGTTAAGCCGACCTTAAGCCGAGGTTAGGCATCCTCTCGACTTTTCCCAGTCTGAACCGTTCGCATCTCGTTCGCATTACGGACGTCTCCGTACCGTCTCTTTCGTATGTCCATTCCCCGGCATTCTATGCAAGCATAGCCGCTGTCTGTCTGCACAAAACAGATGGAATTGTATTCTATTCGTCAAAAAAAATGCCCGAACGCTTGCATATGTCCAAAATATGTAGTAACTTTGCACCCTGAAAGCAAACGATGGGTATCCGGATCCGACATATCACTGCGGCAATCATGGTGGCATTAGCTGTCATGGCTATGCCTCTGCAGGCGCAGAAAAAAACAGACGCCAAAACGCAGAAAGACACCGCACCGACAGCCAAGAAATACGAACGGAACGGCACTATCGACAAATCGCGTCTGCCCGCAAGACCGAACAAGATGCTCTGCTGGTTCTACCGGACAGCCGAATGGGCGGACAACTACCTCATCAAAGGTATCGACACCAATTACGTCACCCTGCCGGAACACAGCTGGCGGATCGCATATATCAACGGCATCGAAGGTATCAACTCCAACTGGTCTGCTACACAGCCGCCACCCATCGGTTCAGTGACACTCCTCTCACGCACCACACCAAGCGTTGATTTGGGATTTCAGGTGGGCTACCGGTCATTGGGCTTCGGCTACAGTTGGGACGCCTCGCACGCCTATTCGCAGAAACTGAATCTGTCCCTTGGCAGCAAGTTTATCGGCATTGACTTCTCGCGGCAAGTGAGCACAAACATCACCGGTAGAATCTACATGGCAGACTTCCCGAAGAGCGAATACAACCCTCTTCCTTTGCCTGACAACCTGCTCTGGATCACCAACACCAACCTCTCGGTCTGGTACGCCCTGAACGCCGCGCACTACTCGCACCAGGCAGCTATCAAGCAGTCGTATATCCAAAAGAAAACGGCGGGTTCGCTATTGTTGTCATTGGGATATATGTCCACGGAGATCTCCGTAGAAGACAGCATTATGCTCAACGGCAAACCCTTGCTTTCGTATATGATTGACGGAATCAAAAGCATGACGACCCACCAGGTGGCAGTAGGCTTAGGGTACGGCATCAACTACACCCCCAACCGCGGCAAGGTGCTGCTCCACCTCTCCGCCAATGCGCAACTGGTATGCTATAGTATTGACCAGGTATCGTTTGCCCTGAGCGACTCCATGGATCTGCCGGGCGAGCCGTTCTATAACATCAAACCGCAGTACCCTGTGCATATAACCGGGAACCTGCGCGCTGCGGTGAGTTGGGAGATCAACCCGTGGGTACACCTCTCGGCAATGGGGCAAGCCAATAACATCCGTTTTGCCTCCAAAAAAGGCGAAGTCGCCTCGATGGCTCTCAACAACTGGAACTGGCAAGCCAAACTGGCAGTAGGTGTCCGTCTGGGCGTAGGCAGGAAGAAAGTGCAAGAGACCCTTGACGCCGAGGAGGAATACCTCATCGCCGAAGAGAAGGAGATCTTACGCCAGGCACGACGCCACCGCCGGGACACGACACTACGAGCCGCTGCCAACGAGATCAAAGCCGAGCACGCCTATGCCGACTCCATCACGCAAGCAGAAGTGGAGGCGGTTCAAGCCGCAGCCGAAGAAGCCAATGCGCACTCCGCCAAACACAAGCACCGCAAACGCGCCACCAAACTGCCACAATGGATTACAGACTATTTTTATTCCCCAAAACAATGAGAAGAATTCTATCAGCAACCATACTCATCCTCACGGCACTCACCGCCTCCGCTACCGCTTATTACGGACGCGTAGTGGACGACAACCGCCGTCCCGTGCCTTTCGCTACCGTCTATCCTCTGGATAGCATCGTTCTTGGTACCGCCACCAACGATAACGGATACTTTCAGTTCGACGCCAATCTGCCGGAAAGCGGATTGGTGATGATCAGTTTTGTGGGGTACGACAAGAAGACCGTCCCATTGCGCCAACTCCGGGGCGACACCATGACCATTGTGCTGCACGAGAAACCCATTGCGCTGGACGAGACGACCATCTCCGCCAAGCACAAGAAACTGAAAGGCAAGAAAAAAGAAATGGCGCAGCTGCTCTACAAAGTCTATCAGCAGATGGCAGTCGATTTCCCGGAGCACTGTACGCGTTACCACGTAGTGAGCGATGCACGGATGACGGCTCAGAACAGCCAATGGGGCGCCGAACAGATGATAGCCACCATTGTCACCATCCCCGAAGCGGCAAAGAACGGTTCGGACTCGGTGCAGCTCCATGCCGAACACTGCAAACGCTTCTTCAATCCTGCCATTCGCAGCCGTGCCAACCAAGCCTACCAAGCCAAGGAACTGGACGCCAGAACACGCAAGTACGCCGCCGAGGTGGACTCCGGCGTAGCCACCCACTGGGCACTCTTTGCGTTCGGCAATGTCAAGTATGATCTGGAGAAATCCATGGGAGACCTCAAGCACTGGAGTGTCGCCGCCGAGAGTCCCACGGAACTGATTCTCAGTTACAAAGAGGGCAAGAACTATTTAGGTATCTTCAAATGGTCGATGACCCGCAACTATGTCTTGAACCCCAAGACCTATTCGGTAATACGGTTTTCGGAGCACCTGACCATGGACGTCAATATCCCCTTCGGCTACAGGCTCAAAGGACAGGAACTAATGCTGCTGAACCTGCTGAACATGTCGGAAGAGCAGTACGAGAAATTCCGCCTGCGCAAAGGGCACGTTGACTGCACGCTGCAAACAACCTACAAGCGCAAGGACGGCAAACTCTATATCCACGAGAAGAACCTCAAAACCGACGGGCTGATCACCGGCACCAAGAAACGCACCATCCCGGTGCACTTCAAAGCCGGGCAGCGGGTCACTTCGGTAGAGACAAGCGGCGTAAAGCCTCTCAAGAAGTCACAAATAACAAGACGTTTTCCCCGCCAAATAGTAGAAATCTACTAAATCCGGCGCATATAAGGCACAAATGCACACTTTTTTTTGCGTATGTCAGAAAAAAGCTGTATATTTGCGCCGGATTTTATGCGCATAGACGAATTAAAAGATATCATTGTGCGCCACCCGAAAGTGGAAGCGCTGGTAGATGAGTTGGGCAAGAACCGGACTCAACACCTGTTGCTGAGCGGTCTGCACGCCTCTGAACGGGCGGTAGTAATGCTTTCGGCAACACAAAGGCTCTGTGCGCAGAAGAAACCGACCCACCTCCTGATTATTCTTGACACGCAGGACGAGGCGCAATACCTGTACGCCGACCTGCTGGCACTCATGGGCGAAGACACTCTCGTCACCCCACTCTATTTCCCCTCCGCCAAACGGCGCAGGCAAGGTGTGGACGAGTCGCTCATGATCCAACGTACAGAGACCTTGGCTGCCCTCAGCCCCGAACACAAAAACGGTGCCCGGATAGTAGTCAGCTATCCTGAGGCATTGGCGGAACCCGTGCCGGCTCCTGAGGCATTGGCTTCCCGCAGTCTGACCCTCAATACGGGAGACACCATCCAACTCTCAGCCCTCAACACCCGGCTTTCGGACTTGGGCTTCCAGCGGGTGGATTTTGTCTATGAACCGGGGCAGTACGCCATTCGAGGCGGTATTGTGGATGTCTATAGTTTTGCGAACGACAATCCCTACCGTCTTGATTTCTGGGGGGACGAGATCGACTCCATCCGCACCTTCGAGATAGAGACACAACTCAGTCAGAAGGAGGTGAAGCAAGTGGAGATCATCGCTTCGCATGAGCAGGAAGACGATGCACAAGCCACCCTCCGGGACTACCTGCAGGACGAGGAGCCGTGGGTGATAGTCAGTGGCGAAAGAGTGTTGGAAGAGGCGAAATCCTTCCGCACCATCGAGCTGGGACGGAAGAGCCGTCACAACAACTTTGCCAAAATCCAATGGGACACCCTCCCGCAGCCTGTCTTTAACAAGAATTTCGACCTGCTCATCGACGATCTGCAGACCAAGATGAAGGAGGGATACCAACTCTATATCCTCTCCGACCAGAAGAAACAGACCGACCGTCTGGCAGCCATCTTCGAAGACCTCTCCGAGGGAACGGATATCCAAATCCGCTTCACACCGGTGGATCACACCCTGCATGAGGGATTCATCGACCGTGATATCAAGATCGCCTGCTATACCGACCATGAGATATTCGAGCGTTTCCATCGTGTCAGTCTCCGCTCGGAGAACGCCAAACGGGGCAAAGCGGTAGTGACACTCAAAGAGATCAACCAGCTCCAGATAGGCGACTACGTGGTACACTCCGATCATGGTATCGGCACCTTCGGCGGTCTGGTGACCACCCAGGTGAACGGCAAGCCGCAAGAGATGATCAAACTCATCTTCCGTGGCGGCGACACGATCTTCGTATCGATCCATAATCTTCACCGCATCTCCAAATACAAGGGCAAGGACGGCACCGAGCCTACCATTTCCAAGTTGGGCAGCGGCGCATGGGAACGCCTCAGAGAGCGTACAAAAGACAAGATCAAGTCCATTGCCCGCGACCTGATCAAACTATACGCCACCCGCAAGCAGCAACCCGGTTTTGCCTACTCGCCCGACGGACACATGCAACATGAGCTGGAAGCAAGCTTCGTATTCGAGGACACCCCCGATCAGGCGAAAGCCACACTTGACGTGAAGCACGACCTGGAGAGCGGCACGCCGATGGACAGACTCATCTGCGGTGATGTAGGCTTCGGCAAGACCGAAGTAGCCATGCGTGCCGCCTTCAAGGTAGCCTGCGACGGCAAACAGGTTGCCGTCCTGGTGCCCACCACGGTGCTGGCTCTGCAGCACTACCAGTCTTTCTCCGAGCGGATGAAAGACTTCCCCGTAACCATCGAGTACCTCTCCCGCAGCAAGACCGCCAAAGAGCAACGCGAGATCCTCGAACGACTCAAAGACGGCAAGATAGACATCCTGATAGGCACCCACAAGCTGGTGAACAAGAATGTTGTCTGGCATGATTTGGGACTGCTTATCATTGATGAGGAGCAGAAGTTCGGTGTAGCGGTCAAAGAGAAGCTCAAAGGGCTGCGCACCAATATTGACGTGCTGACCCTGACGGCAACGCCTATTCCGCGCACGCTTCAGTTCTCGCTTCTGGGTGCACGCGACCTGAGCATCATCAAGACCCCGCCACCCAACCGCTACCCTATCCAGACCGAACTCATCACTTTGGACGACGAAGATATTATCCAAGAGGCGATAGAGATGGAGATGAACCGCAACGGGCAGGTCTTCATCGTCAACAACCGCATAGAGATGTTAGAGCGCATCGAGCGCCGCATCCATCGTCTGTGCCCGATGGCCCGTACCGTCGTTGCACACGGACAAATGCCTATCGGTGAGATGGAGCAACGGCTGGAGGAGTTTGTCAACTACGACTATGACGTACTGATCTCGACCACCATTGTGGAGTCCGGTATTGATATACCTAATGTCAATACCATCATCGTCTATTCGGCGCAACACTACGGTCTGAGCGACCTGCACCAGTTGCGCGGACGCGTAGGGCGATCCAACCGCAAAGCCTATTGCTACCTCGTGACACCGGAACGCGAACTGCTCACAGCCGATGCACGCCGCAGGCTCGATGCTCTGACCACCTTCTCGGATCTCGGCGCGGGATTCAATCTCGCCATGCAGGATCTGGATATACGCGGAGCAGGAAACCTCTTAGGTGCTGAGCAATCGGGATTCATTGCCGACCTCGGATACGAGACCTACCAGCGGATCCTCAACGAAGCGATAGAAGAACTCAAAGAGGAAGGAAACCTCTCTCCCTCGCAAGGAGAAGGAGACCTAACAGCAAATGGCCAATGGTCCAATGAGAAAACGAACTGGTGCTCCGACTGCCAGCTGGAGAGCGATCTGGCATTGGGCTTCCCCTCCTCCTACATAGAAAACATCTCGGAGCGCATCAGCCTCTACAGAGAACTGGACAACATAGCGGACGAAGAGAGCCTGTTAGCCTACAAGAAACGACTCATCGACCGTTTCGGCACAATGCCGGAAGCCGCGGAAGAACTGCTCAACGTGGTGCGGTTGAGATGGCTCTGCTGCCGGATGGGTATAGAGAAGATCTTCCTCAAAGGCGAACGGCTCACCCTCTACTTCACGACCAAGCATCCGTCGTACTGGCAGTCGGATATGTTCCAACGGTTTATCGTCTATGCCACCACGCGTCCTGAGCGATGCCTGCTCAAAGAAGAGCGCGACAAGACAGGACAACCGACCGGCAGAAGACTGATGACCGTCATGCAAGTCAAGACCATCGGCGGAGCAATCAACCTGTTAGGCAAAATCAAAGACAGCAAACAATGAAAGGAATACAGTTCATAGGAATCATTCCGGCGCGGTACGGATCCACCCGTTTCCCCGGCAAGCCGCTGGCGATGATCGGCGGCAAGACGATGATCGAGCGTGTCTGGCGTCAGGCAAGTCAGGCGTTAGAGGAGGTCTATGTGGCTACCGACGACCAGCGCATCTACGACGCCGTCTGCACCTTTGGCGGCAAGGCCATCATGACCCGTGCCGACCACCGTTGCGGCACCGAGCGGTGTCTGGAAGCGTACGACCATTATACCGCCTCCAAGGGTCACAAAGGAGACGAAGAGAAGACAGTCATCATCAATATCCAAGGCGATGAGCCGTTTATCCAGCCGGAGCAGATAGAGGCGTTGAAGCGCTGTTTCGAGGACGGGCAGACCGAGATAGCCACGCTGGTGAAACCCTTCGAGGAAGCCGACGGCTGGGAGGCGCTTGCCAACCCGAACACGCCGAAGGTCGTTTTCAGCCAGGAGAAAGGTACTGCCCTGCTCTTCTCGCGCAGCGTCATCCCTTACCTGAGGGGTGTTCCGCAGGAGGACTGGCTCAAAGCACACCGGCACTACAAGCACATTGGCATGTACGCCTATCGCGCCGATATACTCCGGCAGATAACCGCACTGCCTCCTTCCGCTGCCGAGCAGGCAGAGAGCCTGGAGCAGTTGCGATGGATAGAGAACGGCTACCAAATACGCGTAGCGCAATGTACTACGCAGTCAATAGGTATCGACACACCCGAAGACCTGGCAAAAGCAGAAAAATATATACTAACCAAATAAAAAACACAATTATGGCAAAAGAGAATTGTCCGACTCCTCACATTGGAGCCAAGTACGGCGAAATCGCCAAAACAGTCATCATGGCTGGTGATCCGTTACGTGTCAAACTGATGGCAGAGCGCTATCTGGAGAACCCCGTTCTGGTGAATAATGTACGTAGCATGCTGGCTTACACCGGCACATACAAAGGCAAGGAAGTGACCGTCATGGGACACGGAATGGGTATCCCTTCCATTGGTATCTACACCTATGAGTTGTTCAACTTCTACGATGTGGAACGCATCATCCGTGTCGGCTCTTGCGGTGCACGCCAGATGTACGTACACCTCGGCGATCTGGTCATCGCCCAAGGCAGCTGCACCGACAGCAACTACGCCGAGCAGTACAACCTCGGCGGACACTACGCACCTATTGCCGACTTCCAGCTCTGCCGCGATGCCGTAGATGCCTGTGAGCAATTCGGCTATACCTACCACGTAGGAAACGTCTTCTCGGCGGACATCTTCTACTCAGAAGACGAGCGTAAAAGCAACTGGACAAAGATGGGTGTCCTGGCAGACGAGATGGAAGCCCCGTCGTTATATATGAACGCAGCCCGCGCAGGCAAGAAAGCGCTCTGTATCTGTACCGTCAGTGACCATATCCTCACCGGAGAAGCCACCACGGCGGAAGAGCGCCAGAACACATTCACCAAAATGATGGATGTCGCTTTCGCCATCATCAGCAAATAAACAATAAAGAATGGATAAAAACACTTGGATCGGCTTTCTATTAATAGCCGCTATCGTGGTGGGATTCAGTTGGTTTTCCCGCCCCAGCAAAGAACAGTTAGCACAACAGCATTACAACGACTCCATTGCTCTCGTTCAGAAGCAAGAGGCGAGACAGAAGCAGAAGACCGACTCTATTGCAGCCGCCTATACTGCACAGGCTGCCCAAGAGCAGGACAGCAGTGCTTTGGCACAGAGTGAGGAGGCATTGAGAAAAGCCAAATACGGCGTTTTCTCCACTGCCGCCACCCCTACTCTTCCACAGACTGCCGTGCTGGAGAACGAGGTATTGCGCCTCTCGCTCTCTACCAAAGGTGGTAGAATAGCGCAGGCTCAACTCAAGGACTACAAAGCCTACGGCGACAGTATCAACCCTCTCAGCCTGTTCGAAGGCGACGAGGCGGAGATGAGACTGCTCCTGCGCTCGGCAGACAACAGCCGGATCTACCTCACCGATGAGCTGAACTTCGCCATCCACGAGCGCACCGACAGTACTGTCACCATGCGTCTCGCTACCGACTCCGCCACCGAATGGCTTGACATCCGCTACACCCTCCGCCCCGACGATTATATGGTTTCTATCGCCATCCAGGGGCACGGGCTGGAGCGCGTTCTGGCACCCAACACCACCTCGGCGGAACTGGTATGGGGACAGCTTGTGCCCCAACACGAGCGCGGAAGGAAGTTCGAAGAGCGTTATGCCCAGTTGCAGTATATGCTGCTGGACGGCGATATGGAGAAACTCTCGGAGTCGAAGAACGACTCGCAAGAGGAGAACGCACGCATCAAATGGATCGGTTACAAAGACCAGTTCTTCTCCTCCGTGCTGATTGCCGACAGCGCCTTCGAGACCACCCAGATGCAATCAACGCTGGAGCAGGACAAGTATGTCAAATCATACATGACCAAGACCCACGTTCCCTTTGATCTCACCGGCGCTACGCCTACAGGACTGAGAATGTATCTTGGACCGAACCACTACAACACCCTCAAAGCATACGACGAGGGCAAGAGCGGCAAAGAGAAGCTGCACCTCAAAGAACTGGTACCGCTGGGATGGAAGATCGTCAGCTGGATCAACATGATTCTGGTCATCCCTATGTTTGACCTCTTCAACTCATGGCAACTCAATATCGGTCTGGTGATCCTTCTGATGACCCTTGTGATCAAACTCATCATCCTGCCCTTCGTCTTCGCGTCCTACCGCTCAAGTGCCAAGATGCGTGTGCTCAAGCCGCAGATAGACGCTATCAACGAGAAGTTCCCTCCGGAGAAGATGCAAGAGCGCCAGGCAGCGACCATGCAACTCTACCAGCGTGCAGGTGTCAGCCCCATGTCAGGCTGTCTGCCGATGCTCTTCCAGTTCCCGGTACTGATGGCTATGTTCTGGTTCCTGCCGACCGCTATCGAGTTGCGCGGCAAGTCCTTCCTCTGGGCAGACGACCTCTCTACGTATGACGCTATCCTCACCTGGGGATTCCATATCCCCCTCCTCGGCGACCACCTGAGTCTCTTCTGTCTCCTGATGACGGCGGTGAATATCATCTACACCTACATGAACATGCAGCAACAGGCAATGGATCCGAACATGAAGTTCATGAAATGGATGATGTACGCCATGCCGCTGATGTTCCTCTTCATCTTCAACGACTACAATGCCGGCTTGAGCTACTACTATTTCGTCAGCCTCCTTATCACCATCCTTCAGACGATGATCTTCCGCTGGACGACTGATGACAAGAAACTGCTTGCCGAGATGGAGAAGAACGCCAAGAAGAACGAGAAGAAAGCTCAGAAGCGTTCGGGATTCATGGCACGGTTGGAAGAGATGCAACGCCAGCAAGTGAAGATGGCACGCGAGAATGCCAAGGCACAGCAAAAACGAATGCGATGACCTTTATCTTCTCCACCTTAGGGTGCAAACTCAATTTCGCAGAGACTTCTGCTTTAGGCAAAGCCCTGGTGGCACGCGGACACACGCGTGCCACCAAGGCGCAGATGCCTGATCTGTGCGTCATCAACACCTGTTCCGTCACCGACGCCGCAGACCATAAAGACCGGCAGGCCATCCGCCGGCTGAGACGCCAATACCCTTCCGCCATCCTCGTCGTCACCGGCTGTTATGCACAGCTCAAACCCGGCGAGGTAGCCCGGATTCCGGGAGTGGATTATGTGTTGGGAATGAACGAGAAATTCTCCCTTCCGGCATTTGTAGAGCAACTGGAGCAACAGGTGGAAGCCAAGCAGGTACAACTCTCCCCTATCCGCGAGATCGACGAGTTCCACGGCGCATGGTCCAAAGATGACCGCACCCGCTGTTTTCTCAAAGTACAGGACGGCTGCAACTATTTCTGCACCTACTGTACCATCCCTCTCGCACGCGGCAAGAGCCGCAACCCGGAGATAGCCGAACTCGTCGCACAAGCCAGGCAGGCACTCGGCGAAGGAGCCAAAGAGATAGTGCTCACCGGCGTTAACATCGGCGATTTCGGGCGCTCGACAGGCGAACAGTTCATCGACCTTCTCCGGGCGTTGGACCAGCTGGACGGCTACGACTACCGCCTGCGTATCTCCTCCTGCGAGCCGAACCTGCTCTCCGACGAGATTATCGATTTTGTAGCCGGAAGCCGCCATTTTGCACCGCATTTCCATATCCCCCTGCAGTCAGGTTCGAACGAGGTGCTCAAAATCATGCACCGGCGCTACACGCGCGAACTCTTTGCCGAACGCGTGGCGCATATCAGGCGTGTGATGCCCAACGCCTTTATCGGAGTCGATTGCATGGTAGGCGTACGGGGAGAGACACAGGAGTGCTGGGAAGACTACAAAGCCTTCATCACCTCTCTCGATGTAAGCCAACTGCATGTATTCACCTACTCCGAGCGGCAGAACACACGGATGTTGGAGATGGATCTGTACGTGGTGCCTCAGAAAGAGCGCGAACGACGCAGCCAAGAACTGCATCGCATCAGCGAAGCCAAACTGCAGGCTTTCTATGATGCGCACCGGGGCGAAGAAGCGACCGTCTTATGGGAGTCGGGAGATACCCGCACTGAGCACCCACTCGACGGAAGCGGAGCGCTCATGAGCGGATGGACAGAGAATTATATCCGGGTCAGCCGTCCCTATGACAGCAGCCGAATCAACACTTTTGAGCATATACGGCTCTGAGGGGCGCGTAAGCACCTCATACAAGTCGTCTATGATTCCTGTGCCGTGCATCTTCAGCACGGCTTCTTTTTTTGTCCAGAGAGCAGTGAATGCCAATTCCGGCTGTGCTGCCGAGAAGATATAGTCCTGCTCCTCCCTGTTCATCGTCCGCTCCACCAACTCTCTCCGCAGCGCACGCACCGACTCTATATCCACCCCTATCTGTCCGCCTTCATCTGCCACCCCCACAGCCAGAGCACTGCGGCAATGCGAGATCGAGAAATCGCATCCCCCGGACAGAAACGGCTTGCCATACTCATTATAACGCCAGGGGCTATTCGCCTCCTCCCCCACCAACACATAGAGCATCTCCCACGTACGCAGACAGGCATAGCGACCGAAGAGGTGCTTGTACCGCATCGCTTCCTCGTACCGGAACGAGGGGGCGATGCCTGCCAGACGAGCCACCTCCGCCTCGCTACAGCGGGACATATTATCATCAATGAGTATGCGCATTTGTATCAGCAGGACTCCGCCTGCAACAATTATTTGGCAAAGGTACACTTTTTTTCCGATATATGCAAGAAAATATGCCTTTTTTCTGTTTTTGTCCCCATTTTTAGTGTAGGACCGCTGCGCTGACAGAGTACAGACCCGAAAGCCATCAGCCATCAGCTGTCAGCCATCAGAAAGCTGAAATCTGAAATATAGCGGCGGCAAGAATGCCACCGAAAGGAACAACCAACGGAAAGAAAAATAGTTGTCCCAAAGATGGGACAAAAGTGGATGATGAGGGGTTGTCGCAAAGATGCGACAAAAATGGATGATGAAGCCGACATTGAGTTGATATTGGACTGACGTTGAGCCGAGACGGGTAGGCAACAGGTCTGCGACAGGGTCTGGAATGGTTAAGTATCACTAAGAATATACAAGAACCACTAACGCTGAGTTTTTGAACAGAGCGTTCGAAAAAATGACGGAATGACGGATTGATGGAAATTGGCGGTATTGAAATTCTCCCAAAATTTAAATGATAAAAAATGCAGAATAATTTGCATATGTCAAAAAAAAGCAGTAAATTTGCAGCGGTAAATCAAAATTAAATCACTTAAACTCCTATTACGATGAAAAAGTTCATGACTCTTATTCTTGCGGCGGTGATGTGCCTGCCGCTCATGGCAGACGCTTACCGTGATGCGCTACTACATTACCTGAAAGTGAGTAACACCGTCAACACCGAGGCCTTCTCTCAGAGTATAGAACAACTGGCAGAAAGTGCTTTTGCGGACAACCCTCAACTCGGCAAGAAAATCGTCAGCGAGTATATAGAAACCCAACTGATGGAGGATATGACAGATATTTTCCTGCCAGCCTACCGCAAATACGTTTCCGAAAGCGATATCAAGCAATTAGAGAACATGTATAACGATCCACACTTTGCCCAGATACAAAAGAAATCTATAGACATTGCCTCCAACTTGCAGGACAAGCCCGAATTCTCCGAGTTTATGACCCAATACCAGCAAGCCATCCAGGTCATCATGCAAGACGGCACCCCCGAAGACCTGCAGCGCCCCGTCTCCGTCTCAGGCGAGTACGCGCGCGTGTTCAATGATTATTATGTCAATTCCGGCACCAAGGAGATTATCAACTCTTCCTTCAGACAGGTCATGGACGTACTCCAGAATGCGTTCAAAGAACAGGGCATAGGCGATCAGAAAACCAAACAGTTGCTTACCCGTGTTCAGCAATATACAGACAAGAACATGCCGGTTATGCTCATGTCGATCTTCAACAAGGAAATCACCCTCCGCGATCTTCAATACCTGACTGAAATAATTACCAGAGAGCCTAACCAGCACGCCATAAGAGCCTCCCTGGAGATGACTTCGGATCTCATGGGACTGGTTCTGCAAATAATGGAAGGAATGGACAAATGGGTCAATGTCCACTATCCGCAACACGGTAAAACGTTTGACGAATTGATCAAACAGACCCGTGCTTTGTTAAACAGATAAAGCCATTTCAGAAGTGCCCTATTGCTGGCGGCGAAGCGCCTCCTGATGAAGCGCATTCATGATTCCACGCACTGCATCCTCCGAGATGCGGTGCGTTTTTGACCACTCCAACCGCTGCGCAAGGATAGCCTCAAAGCGCTTCTGCTGGAGCGGCGGGATGAGATGTTTCTTCTTGTATCCGCCTATCTCTTCCGCCAGATTCATCCGTTCCTCAATCTTCGCCCAAAGGTCGTCGTCCACCTCGTCGATCATGGCGCGCAGCCATGCCAGGTCGTCGCAACGGTCCAGCGGTTCTGCAACCATCTTGGTCTTCAGCAGTTCGCCAAGCTCCGCGGGTGTGATCTGCTGCCGGGCATCCGAAAGAGCTGTCTCCGGATTACAATGCACCTCTATCATCGCTCCGTCAAAACCCAAGACATCGATCTTCTCCATCGCCCGGGCGACAAGCGCTCTCTCACCGGTCAGATGGGATGGATCGAGCAATATAGGTATATCCGGGCGCTCTTGGCGCAGACGATAAGCCATCCGCCAAGACGGACGATGGGCACAGCCGCGATGAACAGCCATCACCGGCAAACCGCTCCTTTCCAGCCGCGCTATATTACCTATCCATAACCGGGCATCCGGATTGACAGGATTCTTGATGAGAACTTTCGGCAGAACCGCACATGCTCCGTCCGCCCCCTGCCGGTAGCGGGTGAGTGCCTCCGCCAGATTTTCCACCACAATAGGACTCGCCGATGTACGCGCTCCTATCCACAGATACTCCACCCCAGCCTCCAAGGCGAGACGGATATGTTCGGCAGTAGCCACCTCCGTAGCCAGAGGCATGCCTGTTTCCGCCTTCACCTCACGCAGCCATTCCAAAGCCTCTTCTCCCGCCCCCTGAAAGGAGGCAGGCGACGTGCGTGGCTTCCATACTCCGGCACGGAACACACAACCACCTACCGCCGCCTGTATCTGCCGGGCAGTCGTGAGCACCTGCTCACGACTCTCGGCTGCACACGGTCCCGCTATCAATAACCGCTTCATCAGTATGCCATGATTTTACCGGATGACAGTTTCTTTTTCTCATCCGCAAAGAATACATAGAAGTACGGTTCTCCGGGAATAACCTCCACCAGAAGCCCCGAACGCGTATCAATCACATCGTTCAACCGCTCGCGCCGGTCAGCATCCGTAAAGACCTCTGCGTCATTGGGGTCAGCCACAGGCACACGGCTGTAGTACACCAACTGTCCCCGACGGTCATACAATGCAAAGGTGACACCGCTACGCAGTGTGGCTGCCATATATTGCATCGTGCCGGGGATACGTTTGATCAGCACATCGTTGGAAGTAGGCACCAGTCCCGGATTGAGTGACGAGAAAGCGAAATGAACGTAGTAACGGCGCTCGGAGCCGTCGGCTGCCGTACAGATGATCAGACATGTGTCTCCCGCAGCCGCCTCGCGCAGACTCAGTTCGGCATTTTCCGAACGGGCCTCAGCCGTGATCGCCGGTGCCGTATTACCCTCCATGATATAATAGGTATAGAAGGTCTGCTCCGGATCAAAACCGCGCAACAGTTCACCATCCACCTTGATCCATGCCAGCGTATTATCGCCATCCGCTGCCACTGACTGGGTAATGATATACGTATTCTCCGACTCGCCATCCTGGGCAATAACCGTGATATATATCGTGCCGTTCTCATCCATCGTAACCTTTGCCTGCGCCAAGCTATCGGATAGAACATACGAGACATCCGTTACATCGAACATGGCATCCTCCTCCGTACCATAAGGATGGAGATACGAATACTCCGTCGTCGTGGGATTAAAGTCCGCCAGAGCGTCTCCCCCTACCATGATTGCTACAAGGGTCGCATCAGAAGGTTTCCTGAAATGGAACACGATGGTATAGACAGCCCTGTCCTCTGCATTCGGCGCAATGACCGTAATATCCACCCTTATATCACCGGTAGGCAATACATACTGCTCCGTCTCTATCGTCTGGCGGGAGTCGGCAAGGACGGTTTCCATTGCCGGCAACTGCTCCAGAGCCGGCTGTGAAGGATCATAGTCGATATCCACAGTATAGCCATACTCCTCCGGGCGGAACGGCAGAACAGATGCCGGCAGCAGTGCCCCGTCCGCATCGTATAGGAGGATATTACGCAAACTCGTATTAGCCGACAAACGACGCTCGAAGACAAGCGTATAGACATTACGTGTCACGCCGTCTTCAGCCGTAACAGTGATATACACACTGTCCTCCAGCACCTGGATCTCGTACGTCTGCGCCTCCTCTTTCTTGATAACAGACACAAGCGGCAAAGAAGCCTCCTGCTCGATCTCCACCTTGTAGTTGAAGCGCTCTGCATCGTAGTTGGTCAGCGGCTTGGACGCCAGGTTGATCATGTTCAGTGTGGCTACCGAAGACAGCTCTACCGGATAGTGGATTACATACGTGCGCGTCTTACCCGTAGCGGCTGTCACCGTCAGGACCGTCTTGTACTCCAGCGACTTGCCTATCAGCGTGTCACGCATCTGCGAAACCATCACTGTCTGGTACTCATCACCCGGAATCCACTCCACCACCGGCATCTCGCCGTTAAGCGAGGCTGCATAGTCTGCCGACAGCGTATAATGGTACTCGGCGGTCATCGGCCGGAAGTCCGGGAGCAGTTTTCTGTCTATAATAATCATCTGAAGCGTATCGACATCCGATTTCAGGATGGTGTAAGCGATGGTATAGATGCTCTTCTTACCCGACTCGGACACGACGGTGATCTGGCGGGTGAGCGAGGTCGGCGTACTCTCTACGGTCGTCATGCTGATAGTCTGATACGCATCCGCCTCATCCCACGAGAGCTCCGGGAAGACCGTTGTTCCTACAGGCAGCGAGCGGCTATAATAATAGTTCTCAGGATCGAATCCCACCATCGGCGCACCGTCCTCATAAACCATCGCTAACGTATCCGCATCCGACAGGGTGAAAGCAAAGAAGATAATATACGTGCTCTTGGTCTTGCCATCTTCCGCAGTCACGGAGACAGTCACCTTGCCAGCCTCCTCATCTATCTCTATCGGTTGCACCGTCTGGCTGCTCTCACCCTTCCGGGCTACTACCGCCGGCAAAGTATAGACACCTACCGGCAACGTGATCCTATAGACCTTCTCCGCAGGCGAGAAGCCCTTCAACGAATCGCCGTCAAGGAAGATCATCGACAGGTCTGCATTGGCGGAATACGGCACATGGAAATAGAGACGATAAACATTCTCCGTACCGTCCGAAGCTGTTACAGTAAGCAGAACAGAGTCAGCGTACTGGCGTATATCCACCGACTGTCCCTCGCGCTTGAGTCGGGCGCTTATATCCGGCAATACGGTAGTGCCGGAGGGCAAGTTGATATCATACGTGTTATTGCCCGGCTCGAACGGCTTGATATCCGGATTAAGTTCCGGCAGGAAGTCTGTCAGCTCCTGACGATTGATCAGGATATTCGCCAACCGGGCATCGTTCGACAGATTATCAATATAGATTTCCACCTGGTATTTAGCCACACTGCCATCCTCTGCCTCTACATGAAGGGTATAGGTGTACTCCTGCTCCGGTATTACTTCTACGGACGAAACGGTTACTTTCTGGAAGCGGTCGTCCGTCGTCCAGCCGATCTCTACCGAATTGTTCTTGAGCGAATGCGAGTAGTAGTGTCTGCCGGACTCAAACTGTGCGATTGCCTCTCCGTTCACTACTATTCCTGTCAACTCGGTGCAATGACTCGGGGCAGCGGTGACAGCTATCGTATATTCTTTATAGTCCGTATGCGCAGGATCGGACACCTTGATAACCGTCTCATCGCCGTTAAGCACACCCGGCTCTATTGCAATAGTCTGTTTCGGGTCACCGGCAAGATAGGTGACAGAAGGCATCTTGGGCTGCTCAGTCTTGGCGCCCTGCGGTGCAGGAAGCACTACTGAATAATCCATCACATCCGGAGCAAAACCTGCCAGCGGCGAACCGTCCAGCAGTATGCCTGCCAAAGTGGCGTCAGTACTCAGCGGACGAAGCAGGCGAAGGGTATATACGCGGCTGCTTACCCCGTCTTCGGCTGTAACCGTGTACCGGTATTCCATTCCGCCATCTGTCACCGCCGAGGTGACAGCCAACTGCTGTGCCGCCTCCGCCAAGACAGCGCGTATCACGACTGTCGTATCTGCTGTCAGTACATAAGGCTGGCTGTTATCATCCGGTTGGAAATCCGCCAGCGACTGACCGTCTATCTGTATGTCCTCAAGCCTTGTATTGGCGGACAGCGAGGTCGGATATGTCAGTCTGTAGGTATGGCTCTCTGTGCCTGACACTTGCCACTCCATATACTCCGGTGTCTGTATATTCACCACCGCATCCTTGTCGTCCTGACGGGTGAAGAACACCGGTGTAACAGGTCTTTCCTTAGTGGCTTCATACGTAGTCGCGCCCAAATAATCCCACGGGATGTCATTCTGCGAGAACTCCGCAATCAAGCCGCTGCTCTCATAAGCCGGGACACTCAGATTAATCGTATAGGTCTTGACCGTTTTGCCGTCCTCTGCCGTGACTTCTATCGTTGCCGAAGTCTTGGTATAAACCACATGGATGCGCTGACCCTCAGGCGTACCATCCGCCTCCCCGGCTTTCAGGAACGAGAGTACAGGCATCTGCTCCGCCTCTACGGTATAGTTCTCCGTCTCCGGCAGGAATGCAGGAGAGAGAGCAAGCGTCTTACCCGACAGGTCTTCGGCAGAAATGCTCTCCAAAGCGGCATTGCCGCTCTTCTTCTCACGGAAGAGATAGATATCTTCTTTCGTCGATCCGTTCTCTGCCCGTACAAGCACTTTCACCATATTACCGGCCTTGGTCACTACTATCGACTGATGAACAGAAGCCGGCGTGATCCTGAAATCAGGCAGTGCCTTCACGCCGAACGGCAGATGGACAATAGTCGTATCGCCATGCATCGTTGTTGTCAAAGCGCCGAACGACGGCGTGTAGTCAAGGCTCGTCACCGCAGCCCTGCGGACAACAACGGTATAGTCCGTATGGTCGGAAGAGTTCTCGCCATAGTTGGTGACTTTCGCCCGCAACTCTCCGTTCACCCACTCGCCGTCATTGAGCCACTCGACCACTTGCATCTGGTCATGTACCGCCCCGCTGAACTTCAACCGGGGAACACCCACATAGTCATTACCCACTGTAGCGGTGAAAGTGTTACCCGACTTGGTTGCCGCCATGCCGTCCACACTGACTGCCGTCAACTCGGAGTTATATACAAAACGGATATTATCGTATATCACACTCGACTCATAAATAGTGGATCCTCCAAACTGCTTGGCATTCTCCTGATCACAAGACGAGAGCATGATATTAAACCTTGAGACCGCTCCCAAACCGGTGTAGTTGAACGGAATAGAAATCTCTTTCCATGTGTTAAGCGACGAGAAATCACCGGAATAGTTGCTCTCCCTATACGTACTGCCGTCCGAAATAGTGAACCACATCTTCCAATTGGTGATATTACTGCTCGACAGCGGTTTAGCCGAGAAAGCCAACGCCTCCGGGGTGTTCTTGAACGCCGCACCGGTTGTCGCATTTTTGGTGACAGAAGAGGTGGAGTTGCCATTAGATGTCAGGCTCAATGACATCGCTCCCAAAGTCATCATACCCGGTACGGAACCGTTCATCGGTGCCCCGCGGAGTGTGGAAAGCGTTGCACCTTTGGCACCGTAAGGCACGACCTCCTTGCCCGTCGAATAAGTGAAATTGATTCCAAATACTCCCCAATCATATCCCGCACTGTAATCAGCCGGCACTTTCCATAGCGAACTCGGTTTATAGCCGTTTCCTTTATCCGCCTTTATCCAGTCTGCCGAGAAATCAAAGATATTCTCATAATTGGTATAATACCAGCAGACCGAATATGTTTCGCCGCCGGCTACCGTCAGCGTGATCTGCTTCTTCTGTGCATTGATTGAGGACTTGGCTACCGCTTTGCCCTCAAATGCCGTACCTGCAAAATCGGCTGCAGTCGGCTGAGCGGTGACATTCACCATGTAATTATATACATCCGGGCGGAAATTCGGCACGGTAACACCCTTGAATCTCAAATCCTCCAGTTTGCCGGTCTTCTCATACGCCGGCAAGACCGGAGTCACTGTATAGACGACATCCGCTTCACCCTCGCGATTGGCTGAAACAATAATCGTTGCACCTCTCCGGATTCCGCCGTTGTAGAAGACAAGCGACTGCTTGTCATAATTCTTGGTCACCTCCGTCACCTCAAAACTCTTGGTGCCGTACGGCAACTCTATCTTATTGTCCCCTACTGCCGGAACCAACTCTCCCTGATGCGTCACGCCATCGGCTGTTTGATAACTGTATCCGATCTTCGCTACCTTGTTCTCACCTTTGGGAATAACGACATTATACCGGATTGTGTAAGTCCGCTTGTCTCCGTTCTCTGCCGTCACAATGATATACGAAGGCTCTGTAACAGGTGCCGCCAGATATTCGATTAACTGCCGTTGCTCCGCTTTCTCATACGCCACGGAATACGGCTGTACTGTACCGAACGGCACTTCGAATACAAACTCACTCTTGTTTACATCTTGCGAGTAGCCGTCGATAGTAAGACTCTTCAGTTTGGTATTGGCAGAAACAGCCACCTCAAAATCAATGGTATAACTCTCTGAGGTCACCCCGTCTTGCGCAAGAACAACAATCGTAGTACTCTCGTCGGGCTTGCCGAAAGTGGTAGTAATCGTCTGGTTGTCCAGCTGCCCTATCGGGAAGATATTAGGCACTACCTTGGCTTCGGCGCCAAGAGGCAGTACATAATGGAAAACATCAGGACGGAAAGAGGGCAGCTCCACACCGTCAACATAGATCTTCTCCAAAAGCGCATTATGGCTCTTCTCGCGCGTGTAATGAACGGTATAGCGCGAGCTGTGTATGCCGTCTTGGGCGGTCACAAGCACCTCCTGGTCATTCTCCCCAAGGTTATATACCAGCACCTGTTGTCCCCTGCCTTTCATGGGCGTAGCGCTCAGCACCGGCAATGCGGCACCCTCGTCAATAGAGAGGTTGTAGTCATATTTGTCCGGCGCAAAAGGCAGTGTATAACCCTCTACCGCAAGATCCGCCAACCGGCTGTCCTCATACAACGCGATCTTGAACTGCACACTGTATGTCTCCATCGACCCGTCTTCTGCGGCTACCGTTATTCCCCATTTGCCTTCCTCCATAAGACCAAAGAACACCACTTGCGCATCCTCTGCCGCCACATAGCCCACCTCCGGGTAACTGCTTCCCGCTGCCAGATCCACAACATAGTCTTTGGTCTCCGGCACAAATGCGGGCAAGGGTTTACCGTCCACAAGGATGGTATTCAGCAATTTGCTGTCCGACAATATCTTCACGAACCCGATGCTATAGGTCGCTTTGTTGCCCTCTGCATCCTTCACGTACAAGAGTGCCGTGGCATTATTCCATAACAGCGTAACCTCCTGCTTCTCATCGCCCTTGATATACGACACCTCCGGCAGCGAACCGCTGTAACTTGCAGAATAATCCATCTTCTGCGGCTGGAAATCGGTCATCGGGACACCGTCAACAAGGATTCCTCCGAGCTGCACGGTAGCCGTGGCTGCCGCCACAAAATCTATAGTATAGGTATTGATACTACCCTGCTCCGGCTTCACCTGCACAAAGGCTCTTCCGGCTGCATAAGGAGCAGTGATTGTCACTTGCTGTCCTGGCGCTTTGTCGACTGTTATAGCCGGACACACTGCGGTCGTCAGCGGATAGGTATAACTCAGCAGATCACCTTGGAAACCTTCCAGCTCCACGCCGTCGATATAAATCATATTCAGCGAAGCGTTCTCCGATACCTGCACAATAAACTTAATGGTATATACACTGCGTGCACCACTCTCTGCAGTCACAGTGATACTATGCTCCTTGTTCTCCAGTACCGAAAGCACACGCTGCCCTTCGTCTCCTTTGACAAAAGTCACTTCCGGGATGACACTCACACCCTCCGGAAGAGTGTACTCATAGCTGTATTTGTCCGCTTCGAAGCCCGGCAGAGGAGTACCGTCCAGGTAGATTGCCGACAAAGACGAATTGGTCGATTTGTTGGTCACAAAATGGATGACATACGTTCTGCTGGCGCCCGACTGAGGACGGACGGTCAGTTTATAGTCACCATTCAGGCTTCCTGTCAGCGGACGGATATTCACGTCCTGGAACTGCTCACTGCGCTTCGTGAAAGTCACTTCCGGCAATGCCGTACTTCCTTTCGGCAGTACCACCGTATATTCGTTCACCTCCGGCTCAAAACCGTCTATCAACACGCCGTCGAGGAATATTCCCGCCAGAGTGTTATCCGTATAAGTAGCCACCGAGAAGGCAATCTGGTAAACAGTCGTACTCCCGTTACCTGCCGTAACAGTGATACGCGTCTTGCCATTCACGCCTGCCGATGTAAGCACCACATCCTGGAATTCGTCAAAAGCAATCGGTTCTATCACCGGCAATTCGGTTGTTCCTACCGGCAAGGTATAGGCGTATGACAACTTCTCCGGCTCAAAATCAGCCAGCATCTCCCCGCCTATCTTGATTCCCGACAGTACCGACACTTCGGATTTGGCTGTGGTGAACACCACCTTATATACCGTCTGATCCGATTTGTTACCGGCTGTAACAGTCACGCGTACCGTACCGTCCACCACACCTTCGCCAAGGTCGGTCACCGCTATCGTCTGCGAAGACTCACCGGGCACTCCCTCTACCTTCGGAAGCGAACTCGTACCCATAGGCATGTTGACATAATAGGTGTAGTTCTCCGGCGAGAAATCGGCTACCGATACGCCGCCTACCTTCAAATCGCCCAGATAAGAATAAGACGAAGCCTCCAGTTTGAAATTCAGTTTATATACTTTCGGCACCACATTACCCGGCGTCGTCACCGAGAGACTGTATGTACCGCCGTCTATCGTATTCGGCACCGTGTGAACAATCGTCTGCTCCCCTTCCTGATAAGCCGAAACAGGAGTCACCGTCGGCATCGTGGTCGTAGTCGTCGGCAAAGAAACCTTATAAATCACCTGCGAAGGAGTGAATCCGGGCAGCGAACTGCCGTTAATCAGTATATCCTTCAGGGTGTTATCCGACAGCAAACCGACCTTGAAGGTAAGCGTATAAGTTGCTTTCGCTATGCCGTTGGCAGCCGTCACAACAATACTTGCACTACCTTCCGTTGCACCCGGCTGCGTGATATCCAATGTCTGTTTCTCCTCCTGCCCCTCAGCGCTTACAACAGGCGGAGTCGTCGTTCCGTAGGGCAATTCTACCGAATAGTTATACTTGGTCGGAGAGAAACCCGCGATAGGCGTTCCGTTGACGCTGATCGATGCCAGCTTGGCATTACTGCTTGCCGCACGCTGGAACTGTATTCTATATACGGTCGTTGACTTGCCGTCCTCCGATTTTACAGTGATTACCGTTGGAGTCTTGTCCAGATCTCCGTACACGATACTGATTTCATCGCCCGACAGACGACGACCGGGAAAAGACTTGGTTGTCCCCTTGGCATTGGTCAGCGAACCGGCACCGCGCATCGCCACTATCGTAGGCACAGCCGTGGCATTCTCGCCTAAAGCATAGTTTTGCACAGCCGTACTATTCGGGTCAAAACCCTTCCACTCCTTGTCATCTACATACAACTTCTGGATCTTGGAGGAATAGATCAACTCAACGTCATCCACATACAACGAGTTCCCCTCATACAAGCCGTTATTGGCACGGAAATTCGGATAGTTGGACGCCGAGAAGATAATATTCATGAATTTCGGCACTTCGTCATTGAAATAGTAGATCGGCACACGGATATTCGTCCATTGGCCGTAACTCTTCCTTTCGCGCCACATTCCTTCGCACACCTGCTCACCCGGCACCGTCGTCTTACACTCGTTACCGTTCATCGCTATGCGCACATCCGACTCCTCGTTGGTGTACGAGACAGAGGTACAGTTACCGTTCTTGCCTTTATAGGATGTGCCCTTTGCCTCTTTCGCCCACGCATAATAAAGAAGATAGAAATCCTCCTTATCCGTGTTACTACCCGTACGTTTGATCCAAACGGACATCGAGTCCGGACGGTGAGTCCATTTCTGCCCTCCGTACGTTCCTGCGGTAGCCTGGTTGATCTGGGTGATACTCGGCAGATATGCCCACGGCTGACCGATAGACACATATCCCGGACTCGTTTCGGTGATACCCATCGCACCTACCGACTGATCCTGTACCATCATACAAGAACCTCCGTTCCGACCGCTCTCCTTGTGGGCGAAATTGAATTTCATTCCCACCTGCTCCACATTAGAAGCATTCCATCCCACAGCTTGGGGATTGCTGTTGAACGCCGGTGCAGACCAATCTTCAAAATCCGGGTTTGTCACCTGGAAATCGTCTGCTGCTAACAGCTTGCAAACTGAAAGAAGAGAGATAAAAAGAATAAATTTTTTCATAAATATTCAGTATTTAATTATTTCAAAAATACGCACCTCCGTGCTAAAAATTTCCTGCCTCTATACATGCTTCACGGAATGTCCGTTCCGCCGCATTCAAACTGTCCTCAGGATAATTCATCGGATAAATACGTGCCTGACGATGACCGGATATTTGCGGACGGGAGACCCAGGTATGTATCGCTTGGTGCTCTACGAACCGCACGCCCTTCTCGTCCTTCACCCATTTCAACCCCACTAACAATGATGTCGAACGCTCCGGCTGCAACTGCGACGAGATGAAATTACCCAAACTGTATGCCACTACATGCTTCCCGCCGCTCAGACTGTCTTCCACCACCTCCACAGGTTCGATCACATGCGGGTGACTTCCTATAATATGATCCACGCCATGTGCCAACAGCCATTCCGCCAACTCGCGTTGCGAAGCACGCGGTGTACGGAAATACTCCTCTCCCCAATGCGGAAAAGCCAAAATAATGTCCGCATCTTTCTCACGCGCGCGAAAAATGCCCTCTAAAATCTGTGTTGTGTCTATTCCGCATACCACGCAGCCTTTAGGCACCGGCAAACCGTTTGTCCCGTATGTGAAATTCAGCATCGCTATCCGCACCCCTTTACACTCAACCATCAGCGGATACTTATCCCTATACTCCGCACTATCCGCATACAAACCGACATGCTCCAACCCTAATGAATCCAGAACCGACAAGGTACGGCGGATACCGTAAGAACCCTTGTCGCAACAATGGTTGTTAGCCATCAGAATAGTGCCGAACCCCGCATCTTGCAAACCGTACAAAAAAGCGTCCGGCGCTCCAAAACACGGATAGCCGGAATAGTTCTTCCCCGGAAGAGTGGTCTCCAAATTCACCACCCTGAGATCAAAACCCTCCAACAACGGTGCTATGTACCGGAAACACTCATCGAAATTATACGTCCCGTCTGCCTGCATCGCCGGATAGAGTTGGGGCATATGCATCATTGCATCGCCCCCTGCAACAAGCGAAATCGTATCCGGCTCAACCGCCAACGGCGCCGCCTCCTGCTGCTTGGGTGCCATAACAGCCTCCATCCGCGCACGGTTATACCGCAATGCGACAGCCAGACAAGCCATTCCTGCCGTCTCTACAAAGATCAACAGCACTACTCCGAACCAGCCAAAAAAATGCCTCCAATTCATAAACTATATAAATCGGAGGCAAAGATACACAAAATTATCGAAATACGCAAATATTTTTTGTCAATTGTCAGAAAGAAGAAAGTAAATGTTTCCAATTTCGTAATATTTGTGTAGCTATGATGTCGTGCCCGAGCGAAGTAGGATGAATTCCGTCTTCGCACAAACACTGCGAATAATCCATGTTGAGCATAAACGGAGAAGTTACATCTATAATAGGCACACGCTCTGTGGCCGCTATGCGGAAAAGTTGCAGATTATACAAATCATGGTAGTTCCGGATACGCTCTAACTGCCCCCCCATCCAGCCTAAAACGGCATCCTTCGCCTCTTGGGTCATGTTCTGCGATACAAAACCGAAAAAACGCTTGTGGTCCATCATCGGCAACGAGAGCATCACAGGCTGGCTGCCTAACGCACGAACCCTTTCTATCATCGTCTGATAACTGCGCACGAACAACGGCAACTCTATCCGGGGGTAATGCTGCATGGTAGGGGCATCGGCTATCTCATGCCAGTTGAAGTTCGAATCCGTACCGCCGTATTGCAACAACGTGATATCGGCTCTACGGACATCATCCTCATGCCTCTCCAGCATCTGCAGACCTTTGTCTATCGTTCCTCCCATGCGTGCGTAATTGTCAAATGGAAGAGACAACTCCTCATGACATTGCTCTACGAAACAATTGTTCAATATCTTATACCGGCTTCCATCTAACACCGCTCCTTTGGTGATCGAGTCGCCGAGAGCAATTACCTGATGAATGACATTTGCTTTCATTTTTGATAACAGAGATTAAAAGATTTAACTGTTTACTTTCAAAATCCGATGCAAAATTACTGCCAATTTGTCACATATCAAAATAAATGTTATGTCACGGCACGATTTTTGATAAAAGTATATAAAACGAACACTAAATGACAAAATAAGTGACGAAATTATACTGTCTGCCATTTTGTCACATTTTAAAAAGAGACTAATATTTAGCTAAAACAAACCTTATGAAAGAGATTCCTGCCAAGATGAGTTCGATTGCATCAATCATTCTGCACACGCTGATTATTCCTCTGTGGATTGTTGTATTCTATCTCATTTATCGTCCGTCTTGGGTAACCGGATGGCTCAATATGGGCACTCCGGATTCAGAACAGACCCTCACCTTCAATCTTCTCATCATCATGTGCATCACTATGGGAATAATATTGGGCAGCCGTATTCTTATGCTCCTGTTCCGCAAATGGATTCCCTTGGTCGGCTTTCGCTACACAACCTGGGTCATCTGCGAAGGCGTAGCCATGAGTCTGTTCGTCGGAATGTATATGGCACTGATGTACAAAGGAGAATACATGTACTTTGAAGCAGTAGCGAGGTCTGCACTGCTCCTCTCGGCAAGCATCATCTACCCCACCCTCATCCTTGATCTGTCACTCGCGCTCATGGGCATCTTAGAAGAGCCCAAAATAGACGATGAAGACCTGATACGCCTATACGACAACACAAAACGGCTCAAACTGGTTATCGCAGCCAACAGCATACTGTTCGTCGAGGCGGACGAGAACTACGTGATCATCAAATACACCGAAGGAGAGCGCATCAAGGAATATACCCTCCGCAACTCCATGAAGTCTCTCGAAGACATCCTGCAAAAGCATGGTATCATACGCTGCCAACGCTCCTACTATATTAACCCGCGTCATGTCAAAGTCCTCCGAAAAGACAAGGAAGGAATGATCGTTGCCGAATTGGATGCACCGGATGTGAAATCCATTCGTGTATCGCCAAAATATTATGCACTACTGTCCGAACGACTGTAGTGCATAACCAAAATCCTCAGTATAACCGCTCAGGCTATGCCAGGCATTTATCCAGAGCTGCCGTAATGGCGGCTCTGTCCATATTCTGACCTATGAAGACAAGCTTCTGCATTCTGTCACCATACTGCTCATCCCAGTCGCGGCGGAGAGTCTCGTCCGATTGCTTGAGTGCCTCCAGCTCGTCAGCCGGCATCGTGGCATACCACTGACCAGCCTGACGAAGATTGAACTGTCTTCCCGACTGCTCGAACAGATAGCACATATCATACTCGTCCTCAAAATAGCACATTCCCTTGCATCGGATCACCGACTTCGGCCAGTGAGCCGCCACAAACTCATCGAACATACCCAAATTCATCGGACGGCGAGCATAATACACAAAGGTCGATATGCCGAACTCCTCCATATGCGAATGTCCCTCATGATCATGGTCATGATGGTGATGATGGTGGTGTTCATGCTCATGTTCGTGTTCATGTTCATGCCCGTGTTCGTGCTCATCCTCATCTTCATCCTCATGGTGTGACTCCACCTCGTGGATCCAAGTTGCCGAAGTTGCCACTTTCTCGAAATCAAAACGATGCGTATGCAGGATCTTCTCCAGCGGCACATCGCAGTAGTTTGTCTCAATGATCTCCGCCTTGGGCTGAATAGCGCGGATGATAGTTCGTATCTGTGCCAGCTCCTGTTCCGACACCTCTGCTGCTTTGTTGAGCAGGATAATATCACAGAACTCTATCTGCTCCGTTACCAAAGAAGCCAAGTCCTCTTCTTTATCCACGATCTTGGCGCGGTTAGCGTCGCTCAGCTGCTCCATGAACTCGTCTCTCAGACGCAATGCATCCACCACCGAGCAGATGCAATCCAGCTGGGGAACGCCATCGGTGGCAAACTGCGGTACCATCTGCGGATACGACATGATAGTCTGTGCTATAGGTGCCGGTTCGCAGATTCCCGATGCTTCTATCACGATATAGTCAAAAGCCGGCTGACCGCCTTCGCCTTGACGCATACTGATCAGATCATGCAGTTGAGCCACCAGATCCATCTTCAACGAACAGCATATACAGCCGTTCTGAAGAGCCACTAACGAATCATCTTGTTGTGACACCACTCCTCCTTTTTGTATGAGGTCGGCGTCTATGTTCACCTCTCCTATGTCATTGACTACTACGGCAAAACGGATGCCTTTCTCGTTGGTCAATATACGGTTCAGAAGAGTTGTCTTGCCGCTGCCAAGATAACCGGTCAGCAGCAAGACAGGGGTTTGATTAATATTCTTCATTGCCTGCTATGTAGGGATAATACTTATCCACCAATTCATGTTTACCATTACGTTCCCAGTCGTTGAGAATAATCTGCAGCATATACTTCTGCATCTTCACGCTGTTCTCCACCGAAGCACGCTGACGACGGGTGAGAGTACGCTCCCAGTTGATATACTCAACGGCGGTCTCTGCCATCTTTGTGGACATCGAATCGGCTGTCTGGTGTTCGCCTATCACGTTATACAGCGTTGCCATGTATGCCGACGAGTGGTCGTATGGGATGTTATACTCCGGAAGCATCTGCTCGGCGTAGTCAAGCACTTGTTTGGCGCTGTCGAACTTATGCTCTTGAACCAATGCCTCTGCCAGTTGAACGAACATCGAACGGTGCGTCTTGCACATGCGCATCAGGTTCTCGTCGATATAAATGCCCGGTTTGTTCATGTTCCCGTAAGCGAACTTATGCATCATGTTGTCGAACATCAGATCGGTGTTCACACGCGGACGGCCGTCTGCAGAACGGGTCGGTGTAACCCGATAAGTCAGTCCCACCAGCTCCATATACGGCTCCAGACCCAGATAATAGTCGCCTCCTACGGTCACGCAGAAGTAGATCGGGCGCTTCCATTGGTTCGTGGAGAGCATTTCCATGATCATCATCTGCGAACGCGTGAAGCCTCTGTTCTTCTGGAAGAAGATTGTGTCGCCCTCTGCGCCCAAGATATACAGTTGTTCCGTCGGGATATAGTTCTCGCCGTCGCGGATGGTTATCTCCTCGTCAGAGAGCATAAAGTCGAATGCCGTCTTCACGCTCAGAGGCTTGCCTGCCTGATTGGTTGTCCGCACATACTCGTTCTTGCCTGGCATAAAGTCCTTGTACTCCCAAGATATAGGAAGAGCCGCCGACTCATAATACGGACGTTTCATCTGCGATATATACCAGTCGGTCTGCAGATACGACAGGTTGCACACGCGCAGGTTGGTTCCCACGCCTTCCACCTCCTGATTGTACCAGAGCGGGAAGGTGTCGTTGTCGCCGTTCGAGAACAGGATTGCCTGATCCTCGCAGGACTTCAGATAGTTAGCGCCGAAATCCCTGCACGAGAAACGGTCTGAACGGTCATGGTCATCCCAGTTCTGAGAAGCCATCTGCGCCGGAACAAGCAAGCCGAGAATACTGCAACAAACCGCCACAGCCGCCTTCACTTTTCCATTCTTCATCTTCTCATTGATCCAATCAATGAACGCCAGAACGCCGAAGCCGATCCATATACAGAACGCATAGAACGAACCCACATAGGCATAGTCTCGTTCACGGGGCTGGTAAGGTGTCTGGTTCAGATAAACCACAATCGCCAGACCCGTCAGCAGGAACAGGAACATCACTATCGAGAAGTTCTTCCAGCCTTCGGCTTTGCCATTCTTGTTGCGTTTCGATGCCTGCCATACCATGCCGATGATGCCCAGTATAAGCGGAATCATGTAATACACATTGTGTCCCTTGTTGTTCTTCAACTCGGTCGGCAGCGCATCCTGGTCGCCCAGCATCGCATTATCGATGAACGGAATACCGCTTATCCAGTTACCCTTCGACACATCGCCGTACGACTGCAAGTCGTTCTGACGGCCCGCAAAGTTCCACATGAAATAGCGCCAGTACATGAAGTTCACCTGATAGCGGAAGAAGAAACGCATATTCTCCGCAAAAGTCGGACAATAATCCGTCTTGTGCTGTCCGCAGTAGTCATATTTCACGCGCTTGCCATGGATATTCGCCCACTCTTTGTAGGCCTCGATATGGTTCGGCGAAGGAGACCACATACGCGGGAATGGCATTTTGAACTCAGAGAGATATTCGTATGTCTCTTTGTTGCCTGTCTTGGCGTAGCGGTCTGGCTCACCGTCCACATGGGGTGCCGGAGCGTACTGTGCCTCGCCGATCTTCTTCACTGGCACACAGTAGTCTTTTTTCACCTCCAATGCTACCGGAGCATTATAGGTCTGACCGTATAGGAGCGGCGTATCGCCGTACTGCTCGCGGTTCAGGTAATATTTCAGTGAGAACACATTATCCGGCGAGTTCTGGTCCATCGGGGTGTTCGCACTCGAGCGGATTACCAATACCGCATAAGACGAATAACCCACCAGTACCATGGCAATCATCATCGTCAGGGTGTTCAGCCAGCGCGCGTTGATCCACTCTTTCTTCATCAGCAATACGGCTACCAATATAGCCGTCAGGCCGACACCTATCCACCATTTGGAGAACAGGAAGGCGGTTCCAGACAGCGCAAAGGCACACGCAAAAGAAATCACCTCGCGCACTTTCGATTGGTCGATATAAGACTCCACAATCGCCCATACCAGCGCACCGATGGTCAGCACTATATACACTGCCAGACCCGTGTTAAACGGCATATGCAGACCGTTCACGAACAGCAGCTCAAACCATCCGGCTATCGTCGGGAAACCCGGAATAATGCCGTACAGGATTCCTGCCAAAAGCACCACCGAGGCTAAAAAGGCTTGTGTCACACCCTTCCACGAGAACTCGTAACGGCGGTAGTAGTACACCAACATCAGCGCCGGAATAGTCAGCAGGTTCAGCAAGTGTACGCCGATGGAGATTCCCATCAGATAGGCAATCAGTATCAGCCATTTGTCAGAGCCCTCTTCGTCGGCTTTCTCGTCCCATTTGAGCATCAGCCATACGACTACGGCGGTGAACAGCGAAGAAGACGCATACACCTCACCCTCAACCGCGGAGAACCAGAAAGTGTCCGAGAATGTGAAGGCCAACGCTCCTACTGTTCCTGCGCCGAGAATACCGATGCCCTGCCAAAGCGGCATAGCGCTTTCGGCTTCCGGCTCTCGACTTTCAACTAATTTCCTCGCCAGCGCCGTAATCGTCCAGAACAGGAACAGAATGGTGAAGGCACTCGCTAAAGCGGAGAGCGCATTCACGCACATCGCCACATGCGACGCATCCGACGCAAAAAGGGAGAAGAAATGACCCATTAACATAAAAAACGGTGCTCCGGGTGGATGGCCTACATCCAACTTATGGGCACTCGCAATGAACTCGCCGCAATCCCAGAAGGACGCTGTGGGTTCCAAAGTGAGCAAATACGTTGCGGCGGCGATGGCGAACACCACCCATCCGCAAAGCGTATTCCAGAATTTGAATTTTTTCATTGTTTTTATTATTGTTTGTACTATAATTTTCAATTTTGTCCCATCTTTGGAACAACTTCTTCCAACTTCCAATTGTCTCTTTCGGCGGCATTTTTGCCGCCGTCAACACCGCAGTCCTACAGCGCAGCGGTCTTACAGCGCAGTGGTCTTACAGCGAAGCGATCCTACAGCGAAGCGGTCCTACAGCGCAGCGGTCTTACAGCGAAGCGATCCTACAGCGCAGCGGTCCTACAGCGCAGCGGTCACGCAGTAAAAAGCGCCCACTCCCCCAAATTCGCTGCAAAATTACAACATTTTTTTGAAAATAAAAAATCGAAAGCAAAAACAAAGTCTTTTTGCAACAAAAAATGCTCTTTTTATAAAAAAAACGCGCGCGCACTTGCGTATGTAAAAAAAAAGTCGTATCTTTGCAGGCTTTTTCTGTGCAATGCACAGGTAACGATCGTAAGAAAAACTAAAATTAACATAAACAATCATGATTAAAGTTGGAATTATAGGATGTGGCTTCGTTGGCGGAGCCCTCAAAAACTGGTTGGAGAACAACAATCCGGACTGCAAACTCTTCATCTCAGACCCCTACAAAGGCTACAATGACGACCTCAGCGACATTGACATTGCCTTTCTGCAGATACATGTCCCCACGGAGGAAGACGGCACGCAGGATCTGACCCTCATGACCGAACTCATCAAAAACCTGCCCGACGTACCGGTTTTCGTTCGTACAACCATCCTCCCCGGCACCAGCGAGCGCCTCTCCAAAGAGACAGGACACCAGGTCTGCTACATGCCGGAGTTCCTCACCGAGCGTACGTTCATCGAGGACTTTAACAAACAGACCATGGTCTTCACCGGCGCACAGGATCTCCTCACCAAGATTTTCGTCGGCAAGAAATTCACCGTCATGACGCCGCTTGAGGCAGAGCTCACCAAGTACATGCACAATGTCTTCGGCGCATACAAAGTCACCTACTTCAACGCCTGCCGCGAGTACTGCGAACAGATGGGTGCCGACTGGCGCAAAGTCCACACAGGCATCCTCCTCTCCGGTTATATCAACGACACCCACACCTATGTTCCCGGACCCGACGGCAAGTTCGGCTACGGCGGCAAGTGCTTCCCGAAGGATGTCAACGCCTTTGCCGAAATGACCAAAGGCACTCCCCTTGGCACCCTCTTGGAGCACCTCCACGAACTCAACGTACACTTCCGCGGCGTCGAGGAGCACATCTAAGATTGCAACAACACCCTCATCGCACAATACTTTCACCTTACAAAAGGGGGTGATTACGGGGTGATAACTGGGTGATTACAGGGTGATTCGTGGTATGTCACACTGACACTAAAAAGGATTAAAGAGTTAGTACAAAACATCATTTTTTCAAAATCATGAAAATAGCAGTTGCAGGAACAGGATACGTCGGACTCAGTATTGCTACCCTACTCGCGCAGCATAACGAGGTCACGGCAGTGGACATCATCCCGGAGAAAGTGGAGATGATCAACCGCCGTCAGTCGCCCATTCAGGACGAGTATATCGAGCGATACCTCGCCGAGAAAGAACTCAACCTCACAGCGACACTCGATGCCGAATCGGCGTACAAAAACGCAGAGTTTGTCGTCATAGCCGCGCCGACCAATTATGACAGCCGGCTCAACTATTTCGACACCTCCGCCGTGGAGAATGTCATCGAGACCGTCATGCGCGTCAATCCTGGTGCCATCATGGTCATCAAATCCACTATTCCTGTGGGTTACACCGTCTCCGTTCGCGAGAAATACCACTGTGCCAACATCCTCTTCTCCCCGGAGTTCCTGCGTGAGTCCAAAGCCCTCTACGACAACCTCTACCCGTCCCGTATCATCGTCGGAACGGTCATGGGCGACGAACGGCTCACACAAGCCGCAGAGCGTTTTGCCGCACTGCTCAGAGAAGGTGCGCTCAAAGAGGACATCGAGACCCGTATCATGGGACTCACCGAGGCGGAAGCCGTCAAGCTCTTTGCCAACACCTACCTCGCCCTCCGCGTCAGCTATTTCAACGAACTGGACACTTACGCCGAGATGAAAGGGCTGGACACGCAGTCCATCATCGACGGCGTGTGTCTTGATCCGCGTATCGGCACCCACTACAACAACCCTTCCTTCGGTTACGGCGGTTACTGTCTTCCCAAGGACACCAAGCAGCTCTTGGCGAACTATCAGGACGTGCCGGAGAACCTCATCGAAGCCATCGTCGAGTCCAACCGCACCCGCAAGGACTTCATTGCCGACCGCGTCTTGGCGAAAGCAGGCTACTACGACTACTACAACAACGGCCAGTACAACGCCTCAGAAGAGCACGCTTGTACCATCGGTGTCTATCGTCTTACGATGAAGTCGAACAGCGATAACTTCCGTCAGTCCTCCATCCAGGGAATCATGAAACGTGTCAAAGCCAAAGGGGCGCAGGTCATCATCTACGAACCCACACTGGAAAACGGCACCACCTTCTTTGGTAGCGAAGTGGTTAATGACCTTGCCGCCTTCAAAAGCCGCAGCCAGGCCATCATCGCCAACCGCTATGACTCCTCGCTGGATGACGTGAAGGAAAAAGTATATACCCGCGACATTTTTAGAAGAGACTGACGGCTGAATGCTGACAGCTGAATTCTGATGGCTGAGAAAGTAGAACATATTGGCAAACGCGAGATAGCCTGGAGCTATGCCGGTACGGCTTTTATGATCGGAGCAGGAGTCATTCTGCTGCCTTTCATCTTGAACAAAATGCCGCAGGAGACTGTCGGCATCTGGAATATCTTCCAGACCATCACCGCGCTTGTCCTTTTGCTCGATTTCGGCTTCCGTCCTTCTTTCGCACGTAACATCAGCTATATCTTCTCCGGTGTCAAGACGCTCCAGAAAGAAGGAGTGGCGCATGTAGATGCCGATGCGGAAGTGGATTACGGACTGCTGAAAGGAACACTGGTCGCCATGCGGCGGTTCTACCGCTGGATAGCAATAGGGGTCTTCGTTATTCTCGCTACTGCCGGAACCGCTTATTTCTACTATATCCTGCAGAAATACTCCGGCGACCGGCAAGATGCGATGGTAGCCTGGGTGCTTCTGATCGCCATCAACTGCTATAACCTCTACACCTTCTACTACGATGCACTGTTGACCGGCAAAGGCTATGTCAAACAGACCCAGCAGATCAATATGCTGAGTCAGGTGGTGTACATCTGCTTGGCTATCGGACTGATTTACGCCGGATTTGGTCTGACAGCGATCATCAGCTCTCAATTGACGGCTACAATCATTCGCCGCGTAGCCACCTACCGCGTGTTCTTCAAACCCGAACTGCGCGCCAGACTGGAAAACGCGGAACCGCAAGACGCCGGCAACATCCTTCGTGCTATCACACCCAATGCCATCAAAATCGGCTTGACCCAATTAGGAGCCTTCCTTATCAGCCGCTCTGCAATCCTCATCGGATCTGCATACCTCACGCTGGACGAGATAGCCTGCTACGGCATCACCATGCAGGTAATGGAAGTGCTGGCGCGATGCGGACAGGTGATGTATATTGCTTACACGCCGCGTCTGGCGCAATGCCGCGCTGCCAATGATTTGCACCAGCTGAAGATCTATTATACATGGTGTGTACTCGCCTATGTCGGTATCTTCGCCGTAGGCGGATTGGTATGGATCGGTTTGGGCGACTGGGCGCTTCAGCTCATCGGCAGCCGGACATCTTTTGTTCCTACCAACCTGCTGGTTCTGGCTTTAGTAATCGGCTTTCTGGAGCATAACCACGCTTTGGCAGCCGGATTTATCATGGCGGACAACAAGATTCCCTTCTTTATCCCTTCGCTCCTGAGCGGAGCGGCAACAATCGTATTGCTGTGGCTCTTCCTCGGCCCGATGCACTTGGGTGTTTTGGGAATGATTTTGGCACCCGGCGTAGCGCAACTCGCCTACCAGAACTGGAAATGGCCCTCCGTCGTCATCAAAGAACTCAAAGACGCATAACGTGGAACAAATTCTGGCAGATATTATCCTTTTCGGTTGTTTCATACTGGAGGTCTCGATACTCTCCTTTGCCGAAAAACGCTTATGGGGCACTTGGTACACACCCCTGAACTGTCTGGTACTGCCATTCTGCTTTGTACTGCTGATAGTGCTGTCTATGCCCCAATCGCTGGGATTTGTGCCTTTCTATACGCCGAGTCTGTATATCTGGATGGCTGGGATGTTTGTCATGGCTGTTCCAAGTTGGCTTCTCGCAATAGGATACAGACGTCATCGTACCGACCTCACCATCGCCTCTCCGGCTCCAAAAAGAGACAAACTGCTTTATGTCTTCTGCATTCTGCTTATCATCCCTTTTCTCTTTCGTATAAAAGGAATGATGAGTTCTTCGCTCAATATGATCGGTAGCGACGAGTTCGGAGAAGAGTTTGCCGTATATGGACTCTTTGGTCACTTGCTGATCCTGCTTCTGGCATGTACGATCATTCTGTTCTGCTGCATTCGCAAAAACAACCGCCTACTGCCGATCCTGCTTATCATAGCAATAACGTTCATCGTCTTCTTGAACCAAGTCAAGAGTTGGGTTATTATTCCGCTCATAGCAGGTATGATTTCATGTCTGCTCACCGAACGGATGCATCTGTCCCTCAGAGTTGTCTCCATTATTGCCGTCAGCGGAATTGTATTGTTCATGGGCAGCTATTTCTTTATGTTCATCATCGGAAACGGAGCGGACTATAACGAGCATATGGGCAAATATGTCTTGGAACACACCTATCATTATATCGCCAGCGGTATTCTCGGAATGAGCGAAGATGTGCGGATGGGCATCATCGAACAGCCGCAGCCGGAGATTCTTTTTGCTCCGTTTGTCAACGCAGTCCATGCCATCACCGGCGAACCGTACATTTCGGCCATCAATCCGGACTACCTTGAGATAAGCACCAACGGATTGCAAGATAATGTCCGTACGTTTTTCGGAACAATCTATGCTAACAGCATCGACGGCTTCTGGATCTTTGTGGTAACAGTCATCAGCACAATGGTTTATTTGGTGAGGATTTGGGCGATTCAGTCGCAATCAATATATATCCTGACGATGGATGCCTGGTTTTGCGCCCTGCTGGCGATGGGATGGTTCGAATACTATTTCTTCCATGTTACGACATTCGAGATTCCTGCCATCTTGATTTTACTATACACCGTCAGCCATGTCTCTACACGCAGAAAGGAGGTAGCATGCTTAGCATCATAATTCTCAATTATAACGGATGGCAGGACACCCTTGCATGTCTGGAGTCGCTGCGCAAACAGACTTACACGGATTTTCGCGTGGTCGTAGCAGACAACGGTTCGTCGGACAACTCCGTGGCGCATATTTTCCAATGGGCAAAACAAAAAGAAATAGATGCCGGTTGGCTGACACTTCTCCCGTTCAAAGAAAACTACGGTTTTGCGAGAGGGAACAACAGAGCCATCGAAACCATAAAAGATATCCCCTCCGATTATTATCTCTGCCTTAATAACGACACCGAAATGGAGCCGGACTGTTTGCAACAGTTGATCCTTTACATGGATACGCACTCAGGCATTGACGCCGTAACACCAAGCATCCGACTCTACGACCAACCGGAACTGCTCTGGAACGCAGGAGGCAGACTGGTCTTCGGAGGCAGACGGTATTACTACATGGAGCAACCGGCAAAACTATTGGACGGCAAAAGCGCCTTGCCTATTACGTTTATCACCGGCTGCGCCTTACTGTTCCGAAGAGAACTGATCGCTCAACAACCGCTGTTCACAGAACGCTTCTTCTTCGGCGAAGAGGACTTTGAATTCTCGCTCCGTATGCAAAAAGAAGGACGCCAAATGGTATGCCTTCCAACGGCTGTTCTCTACCACAAAGTGGGTGGATCGCAGACACAGGTGGTGTCCTACAACAAACTCTTTATCCACCAACTCAACCGTATTATCGATCTTAGGAGTGCTTACCCGATGCCTAAATACCTTTTGTGGATGGCACTCTACATTCCTTATATATATTGCCGCTTTTTAGGAGGAATGACCATCCGCGAACGAAACCGTTTTATGCGTCTGCTGTTGCACGAGACACATATAAACAAAGGCGTCAGCAAAAACTTGTTTGAGAAATACATATCCTATCCGTTCCATGCTCAATAAGTTGTACATATTACTGCGATCCATTTACGGCTATTTCCTCAAATGGGGATATGACTTAGGATTACTATCCATTCCATCGCTCGGCGAACGGGAGCAGGCGGATGTCATTGTTTCTCTCACCAGTTACGGACGGCGCGTGAAAGAAGGAATCGTTTGCTACAGTATCTACTCTATCCTGCGGCAAACGCTTCAACCCAAACGAATTATTCTCTGGCTGGCAGAAGATGAATGGACGGAAGACACGCTGCCAAAGAAAGTAGCGGAACTAAAGCACTACGGCGTAGAGATCCGTTTCTGCGAGAATATGCGTTCATATAAGAAACTCATTCCTACCCTCCAACTCCTGCCGGACGAAGATATAATTACCATAGATGACGATGTACTTTATCCTTCGTTTTTGGTCAAAGAGCTATATTCGGAACATCTGGCGCACCCGAAAGATATTATTGCCGGTATTGCGGCTGCTCCGCAACCCAATAAGCCATACAATCTATGGCAAAACACCCCTGGCGGAACAGAAGGAGTATCGCTCTTTCCAACCGGTGTCGGAGGAGTTTATTATCCCGCACACAGCCTGAAAAAGGAAATGATGGATTACGCCATCGCCAAACAATTTGCGCCGTTAGCGGACGATGTATGGTTCTGGGCGGCAGGCATAGCGCAAAATACAATCAAACGCAAGACACAACATACCTATAACAATGTCTCGTTTGACGCCATTTACCAGTATTTCCATGCCGGAAGTGCTTTGCAGCACAGCAATGTCAAAGGAAACGGAATAATGACAAACGATATGCAGATTGCTGCCACAATGCGATATATCAAGGACACCTATGGAATTGGTTAGCATCATAATGCCCGCATACAACTGTGACCGATTCATTTGTGAAGCGATCAACAGCGTGCTCGCCCAGACCTACAAGTCCTGGGAATTGCTCATTGTGGACGATTGCTCTACGGACGACACGGCAGCGGTCATTGCGTCTTACCAAGACACTCGGATTCATTATTTCCGTAACGAGCGGAACTCAGGAGCCGCGCTCTCCCGCAACAAAGCATTGCGCGAGGCGAAAGGAAAATACATTGCTTTTCTGGACGCTGACGATTCCTGGATGCCGGAGAAACTGGAGAAACAGATTGCTTTCATGGAGCAAAACGGTTATGATTTTACTTATACTGCTTTCCATCGGACAGACAAACCACTCCGTATATCCGGACCAAAACATATTTCTAAAATAGGCATGTATGCCTTCTGCTGGCCTGCTTGCCCGACCGTAATGTACAACTGGGAGAAAATAGGTCTCATTCAAATCACCGATCTGCGCAAGAACAACGACTACGCCATGTGGCTGCATGTGATCCGAAAGGCGGACTGCTATCTGTTGGACGAGGACCTGTTCGCATACAATAAACACAACGGTTCCGTGAGCGACGCTTCGATTGCAGTATTGCTCTCCTGGCATTACCGTTTGTGGCGTCAGGAAATGCAGTGCAATCCGATTGCGGCTTGTTTTTACACATGTCTTAATGCTGTTTTCGGAACGTATAAGAAATTACGATATGTATCCAAAATATCAAATATATAAACATGCCTGGGTGTATAAATACGCGCCCCATACGGAAGAAGCATTAACTCCGTCCGATGCACAAGAACTATTGCGCAAAGGCGGTTGGCTTGTCCGCAACACGTATGGTTTTGACTGTGCGGAACAAACCCCGTTTTGGTATGTGATTAAAGATACATTCGGAGATCTGAAGGAACTAAGCACAAACACCCGCAACCAAGTCAGACACGGTCTAAAGAACTATACCATTCGCCGCATTTCGGCAGAAGAATTATTAGTGCAAGGATATGCTGTTTACTGCGCAGCGACACATGCCTATAAAATACCCACCCAAACACCTACAAAGGAGGAATTTGAAAACCGTATTCGTCACGCCGGTACAGACACGGAATACTGGGGAGCGTTTAATCCCGGCAACGAGCTGGCTGCTTTTGCCATAAATGAGGCAGGGGAAGATTATTGCAGCTACCAAACACTCAAAGCCAACCCCGCGGATCTGAAGAAATATGTATATTACGCACTCATTTATGAGATGAACCGGCATTATTTGCAAGAAAGAAAACTGAAATACGTATTGGATGGTGCAAGAAGCATTACCGAGCACTCGAATATACAACCATTTTTGGAAAATAAATTTCATTTCCGAAAAGCCTATTGCCATTTGCGGATACATTACAAATGGTGGCTGAAATGGATCATCACATGCTTGTATCCACTGCGCAAATTCATTCCAAACTGCCAAATACAATCACTGTTAGCAATGCACGGAATGCAGAGTTAATATGAAAATACTGAAATACATATTTGATAGAACAGTTGCTTTTTTCGGGCTACTCTTCCTATGGCCGGTATTGCTGGTTGTGGCAATACTGATAAAGTGCCAAATGCCCGGACCGGTGTTCTTTGTACAGCAGCGCGTGGGCAAAGACGGCAAACTCTTCCCCTGCCATAAGTTCCGCTCCATGAGCGTGAACCATAACGGCAGCTCTGTCTCCGTAGCCGGAGAAAGTCGTATTACACCGCTCGGAGCCAAACTGCGCAGATACAAACTGGATGAACTGCCCGAACTATGGGATGTGCTGATCGGTAACATGTCTTTTGTGGGTCCCAGACCGGATGTACCCGGCTATGCAGACAAACTGCAAGGCGAGGATCGAATCATTTTGTCCCTCCGTCCCGGTATTACAGGACCCGCTACACTCAAATACCGTAACGAGGAAGAATTGCTGGCAACCGTGGAAGATCCGATCAAATACAATGATGAGGTAATTTACCCCGACAAGGTGCGAATTAACCGCTATTACGCAGAACATTATTCTTTCGTGGATGATATACGAATGATTTTTTGTACGGTCCTCGGCAAACACATGACTTATAACAATGAAACAATATAACCCTGATATGCAGAAACGTATATACCTTTGTCTGGCTCATATGAGCGGACAAGAACAGAAGTTTATTCAAGAGGCATTTGACACAAACTGGGTCGTGCCTCTCGGACCGAACGTAAACGGCTTTGAGGAAGACTTGAAGCATTTTGTAGGAGAGAACAAAGAAGTGGTTGCGCTGTCTTCCGGCACGGCGGCAATCCATCTGGCGTTGATCGCTTGCGGTGTACAAACAGGCGACGAAGTAATCTGCCAATCTTTCACCTTCTGCGCGTCTGCCAACCCCGTCACCTATGTGGGAGCAACGCCTGTGTTCGTGGACTCGGAACCCGGTTCTTGGAATATGGATCCTACCCTGCTGGAGCAAGCTATCATTGACCGCAAAGCCAAAACAGGCAAATACCCAAAAGCCATTATTCCTGTGGCGCTATACGGCATGCCGTACCGGATTGAGGAAATCATGGCGATTGCGGACAAATACGGTATTCCGGTGATCGAGGACGCTGCAGAAGGAATGGGCAGCCGATGGAAAGGACGTGTCCTCGGTACATTTGGAGAATATGGCGTGCTCTCTTTCAACGGAAACAAGATGATCACAACTTCCGGCGGCGGTGCGCTGATCTGCAAAGACCAAGCGGCGAAAGATAAAATAATGTGGTACGCGACGCAGGCGCGCGAGGCGTATCCGTACTACCAACACGAAGCCATCGGTTATAACTACCGTCTCTCCAATATCTGCGCAGGTATCGGACGAGGGCAGATGACCGTTCTGAACGACCACTTGGCGCATCATAAACACATCGCACAACTGTACCGCGAAGCGTTTGCTTCGATCGAAGGCCTCTCTTTCCACGACGCGCCTTCCGCAGAATATGACGCAAACTACTGGCTCTGTACCATTCTGCTGGACGAGAACCTGCGCATCAAGGATGAAGAAGCAGCCTATGCCGAAGCGGTACAAGGAGCAGTAGGAGGAGCCGCGGGCGTGGTACATGCCGGAGGAAGCGTTCACACAGATTGCGAACCCAACCGAAACGTAGAAGCCATGCGTATTTGTTTGGACAAGGCAGGCATTGAGAGCCGACCGCTCTGGAAGCCGATGCATAAACAGCCGGTATTCCATAACGCACCGGCATATACTAACGGCGTCTCGGAAGCCATATTCAAGCAGGGAATCTGCCTGCCGAGCGGTCCCATGGTAACGGATGAAGATGCCCGATATATCATCCAAAATATCCGAAACGCCCTCATCTAAATCTCTTTTGTCCGATAAAATTGCATTAAAATGCATTTTACACTTGCATATATGCAAAAAAAGTTGTACCTTTGCACTCGGTTTCAGAAAATGTCTTTTGACATTTCTGTTGCGGCATTAGCACATCGGTAGTGCATCGGCTTCCCAAGCCGAGGAGGCGGGTTCGATTCCCGTATGCCGCTCCATAGCAAGTCGGTCTATCGCAACCGAAAGGAAGAAAGCCGTGATTTCGGTCAAGGGGCTTAATCCCGTCGGTTGAGGAAAGTCCGGGCAGCACAGAGCACCACAGCGGTTAACGGCCGTCAGGCAGCAATGTTTGGTCACTGCTACAGAGACGAGAGATGTGAAACGAGTATACTGTGGGCTGCAATTCCATGTAAACCGGCGTCTGAGCGTTGCTCGCGCAAGCTGGAGGGTAGGAAGCGATGAAGGGCGTGGCAACACGTTGCTCAAGATTAATGATAGACGCCCGAAAGGGTACAGAACCCGGCTTATAGACTTGCTGTTTTTTCGTACCATAAGTGCACATACATATGTCTCGAATACGACGGATAAACGATTTCTTACGCTACGACATCTGGCGGCTCACAAGTGCCGAATACGGCTCTCGCAAGACAAAACTGGCTTATCAGGCAATGCGTACCATCCTTCTCGTCATTCGGGGCTTCGGTGACAAAAGACTTGGCGATAAAGCCAAGAGTCTCACCTACTCTCTCATCTTCACCATCATTCCTATTTTGGCAATGGTATTGGCTGTCGCCAAAGGCTTTGGCGTACAAGATATCATCGAGCGCCAGCTCAATGCCTCTTTTCTGGGCGGAACGAACATTGTGCCGGTGATCATGGAGATGGTGGAGCGATACCTCGACACAGCCCAGGGCGGAGTATTCATCGGTGTCGGCATACTCATCCTGCTATGGGCTGTCTATTCCTTCTTCAGCAGTGTAGAGAGTGCTTTCAACCAGATATGGAATGTTCAGAAATCACGTTCTCTCGTTCATCAGGCTTTGGCGTATATAGCCATCCTCTTTCTCATTCCGATCCTTATCATCGTCAGTTCGGGGGTAAGCATCGCCCTCCATGCAGTGTTGGCGGATTTTCATACCGGAGAGCCGGGACCTATGCACGAGGCGCTACATTCGGGAGGCTTGCGTCTGCTGCAGTTTGCTATCTGCTGGCTGCTGTTTACGCTTATGTACGCTGCCATACCCAACACCAAAGTCAAGTTTCTCTCCGCCCTTATTCCGGGTGTACTGATGGGCACAATCTTCCAGCTCTTGCAGATGCTGTCGGTCTATATCATCGTCTTTCTGAGCCGCACCAGTATCGTCTATGGAGCCTTTGCTTCGGTTCCTATCCTGCTTACATGGCTGCAATGGACATGCCTCCTGATCATGCTCGGTGCAGAGATGTCTTTCGCTATCCAGAACAACGAGAATTTTGAATACGAACACGACCTGGAGAAGATGTCACGACGGTACAAGGACTATATCACCCTTTATCTGCTCTCCGTCATCATCCGTCGCTTCGAGCACGAACAGCCGCCGCTCACCGCACACGAGCTGGCGACGGGGGATCATCTGCCTCTGAGACTTGTCAACCAGCTCCTCTCGCGGCTCGTGGAGACAGGACTAATCAGCGAACTCTACAACGAGCAGGATCAGGAACGCCGCTACCAGCCCGCTCTTGACACCCATCTCATCACCGTCGGTATGGTCACCGACCGCATTGACGCGCAGGGCACTGAGGATTTTCTCTCCGGTACCGGTAAGTCCATGCGCGATTTCCAGAAGCGCCTCTTTGAGATCAAAAAGACGCATACACAACTCAACTCTGTATATGTAAATCAAATATAATATTCCATGAAAAAAATTCATCTTATCCTTTTTGCTTCACTATTGAGTCTCGCCGCCATGGCAGCCCAGGTTTCTTCTGCTCCCCGTATTGAGCGCGCAGAACCGCTCTCATGGTGGACGGACATGCACACCCCCCTGACCCTAATGCTGCAAGGCGCGGACCTCGCCGACGGCAAAGTCACAATCTACGAACTCAAAGACGGCAAAACACTCAAGACCAAGGGACTTAAACTCGTTTCTCAGCATAATGCTGAAAGCCGCAACTATCTCTTTCTGGATCTTAAGGTCAAGAAAGCCGGTACCTATTTCATCGAGGTAGCCAAGGGTGACAAGAAAGCCACCTGCCAATACACCATTAACACCCGCCGTCCGCAGGACAAGAACCGTCAGTCCTTCAACAGCAGCGATCTTGTGTACCTCATCATGTCCGACCGTTTTGTGGATGGAGACAAGTCCAACAACTCCACGCCTGACACACGCGAGAAATGCAACAAACAGAATGTACACGGCCGTTTTGGCGGAGACATAGCCGGCATTATGGCGCAACTTGACCATATAGCCGACCTCGGCGCTACCGCCATCTGGCCTACTCCGATGTTAGGCGACGACGAGGCGGAGTGGTCATACCACGGTTATGCTTGCTCCGACTATTATCACATTGATCCCCGCTACGGCACCAACGAACTCTACTGCCGACTGGTGGAGAAGATGCACGAGAAGGGGCTCAAGATGATCATGGACATGGTGCCTAACCACTGCGGCGCTGCCCACTGGTGGATGAAAGATCTGCCCTATCAGGACTGGATCAACCAGTTCCCGGAGTTCACCAACACCCCCAATGCTTTCTCTACCAACTATGACATCAATGCCTCGCAATACGACCGCAAGATGTCCAACCGCGGTTGGTTTGACCGTCCCATGCCGGATATGAACCTTGAGAACAAAGACCTGCTCAAGTACTTCCAGCAATGGGCTGTCTGGTGGATCGAATACGCCAACTTGGACGGTCTGCGCGTGGACACCTATCCTTATATCGAGAAGCAACCCGCAGCCGAATGGCTCAAAGCCATCCGCGAGGAATACCCGTGGATCAATATCGTCGGCGAATGCTGGACACGCCCTGCCTCTAATGTGGCATACTGGCAATCCGGCGTACACAACTACGACGGCTTCGACTCCAACCTGCCTACCGTCATGGATTTCCCCGTTGAAGAGGCTATCCGCCAGGCGCTGGAGAACGACGGCAGCGAATGGGGAGGCGGACTCACACGAGTCTATGACGCTGTGGCTGCCGACTACCTCTATGCCGATGTCAACAAACTGCTGCTCTTCCTCGGCAACCATGACATGGACCGCTTCGCCGATATTGTCAAGGATCAGGATCCCAGACGCGTCAAACTCGGTTATGTTCTCCTCGCTACCATGCGCGGTATTCCGCAAGTCTTCGCCGGAGACGAGTATGCCATGCACTCCTCCGACCGCTCCCTCGGACACTCCACACTCCGTATGCCGCTGCCTTTAGGCACAGAAGTGACAGCTGAAATGCAGGACATGTATGATTTCCAGAAGCGTCTCTTTAACTTCCGCAAGTCCGAACCGGCTATCCATACCGGCCGTACCATGCATTTCTTCACACGGGACAACACTTACGGGTTCTTCCGTTATAATGACCAAACGGCCGTTTTCGTCTATCTCAATGCTTCCGAAGAGGAGCGTCAGGTGCCCGTTGACCACTACGAAGAAATACTCTCCCGCTATATCCCCGAAGGCACAGACGTACTCTCGGGCAGGAAAACAGAGATCAAAACGGGACTGACCGTAGCGCCGTTAAGTGCTCTGGTCGTAAAACTGAACAAGAAATAATGAAACATCCGTTTTTAGGTTTTCTGACTGTTGCCGTCCTTCTGGCAGGGTGCGCTCCAAAGGAGGAGTCGCCTATCCGGCACGTAAGCAACACCTATTCGTTGCACACGTGCGACACACTCAATGCTCTCTCTATTCTCCGGATGGATTTTGAGATCGAGTGGCCGTGCCGTGAAGACAGCGCCATCGAAGCCATCCGTCAGGATGTGATGGCACAGGTCTTCGGTATCGATGCCGTAGGGGGGACTATAGAGAATGCCATCCAGTGCTACTCCGACACCCTGCGCGAACAATACCGCCAGGAGTATGCCGTAGATGAATCCATGGGACTGGAGGCGGAAGAGTCCGGCAAGATCTACCACCGCACCACACTCTCTATCGACGACCCATGCGAGTGCTTCCTCAACTTCCAGTTATATGAGGAGCAAGGCAGCTCTTTCGCTCCCCACGACTCGCATTTCACCTATTATCTGTGTTACGACCGCCGCACCGGAAAACGCATCACCGAACGCGAGCTCTTCAAAGAGGGTTTCGAGCCGGCACTCACCAAACTTCTCTCGCGTTCCTTCTGGTACCAGCACGGGCGCTCAGGCAGAGTACGCAGTCTGGAGAATATAGGCATGGATGTCACCCAAGCCGAACCCAACGGCAACTTCTTCATCGGCGAGGACTATATCACCTATTTCTTCCAGGAGAACGAGATAGCCTGCTATGCCGAAGGACCGCAGACGGCTACCGTGCCGCTGGAGGATCTCCGCGAATGGTTAAACGACACTACAATCATCCATCATCATGAATAACAACATCCAACAATTCGAACTCTCTATCATGGATCCCGAAGAACGCGCCATGGTGGAATATATCTGGAACCTCATCCCCGATGAAGACAGAAAAGACCTGTCCCCGAACGACATACTCCGGGTGCTCGACCTTATGGACGACTATCTGGAAGAAAAAGGTCTGCTCGTAGAAGACGGCGACGAGGTGGAGTATCTGGAAGGCGAGATAGACGAAGCCGAACAACTCGACTATATCATCCAAGCCGTGCGCAATGACGAGCACAAACTCTCTGCCGTACAGATACAGCTCATCCTCGACGGCGAACTCCAATACGGTATTAAAGAAGGATATTATACGGAAGAAGACTGATATGAGTAATCTCGTTCAACGTACTGTTTTCGGCGCGGTCTATGTATGCGCCGTAGTGGCATCTATCCTGTGGCACCCGCTCTGCTTCGGGATTCTGTTTGCCGGTACCAGCATAATCTCCGTGCGAGAGTTTAATCTGCTGATGCGCACCTCCAAAGCCGGTACCGTTATCAGCATGCTGGCAGCGGGTGTGCTGTTCTTTATCTGCTGGATGCCGATAGGTCTGGCGGATCGGTACTTTGGTCATATCATGACCATCTCCGTCGCAGTCTATCTGTTGCTGTTTGCCACAGCCATCCTTGCCGAACTGTGGACCAAGGCGGAGAACCCTGTTCTCAACTGGGGCAACTTTCTTCAGTCGCAGATGATGATAGCCTTGCCTTTTGCCCTGATGAACCTGCTATACGATTTTAGCCCGTATGTCCTGTTGGCAGTGTTTGTACTCATCTGGGTGAACGACAGCGGCGCCTATTGTGTAGGCTCCCTGACCGCCAAACTGCCCAAAGGAAACCATAAGATGTTTCCGCGTGTCAGTCCCAAAAAGAGTTGGGAAGGACTCTTCGGAGGTGTTTTGTTCACTTTGGCAACCGCTGCCCTTCTGGCGTATTTCGGCTGGTTCGAGGCAATCCGCCTTTCCATCAGCCAATATACCATCGGCCTCTGTTTCGGACTGGTAGTCTCTGTCTTCGGCACTTTGGGCGACTTGGTGGAATCGCTCTTCAAACGTACCGTCGGAGTCAAGGACTCAGGTGTTTTTCTGCCGGGACACGGAGGGGCGCTTGACCGCTTTGATTCTATTCTTCTGGCGGTGCCGGCAACCATTATATTATTGATTGTCTTAGACCTCTTCAGATGAATTTCGGCTTGCGCATAGCCCACCGCATGGTGGATTGGATACTCTATCCGCTGCTCTACCATGTAGTGCGGTACAGGCGCACGCTGGTCCGCAAGAACCTCACCCTTTCCTTCCCCGCTCTGCCACTCATGGAAATAAGAAAGATCGAGCGGCAGTTCTACCGCCAGTTCTGCGACACCATGGCAGAGGCGCTATGCGGCTATTGGATGAGCGACGAAGAGATCCGACGCCATGTGATTTTTCACCATATAGAGGAAGCCAACGCTCTCATCGACCAAGCCGGAGGTGGTATCTTCATGCTCGCCCACATGGGCAACTGGGAGTGGATGGCAAGTCTCCAGCAATGGTTTACCGAAGGTGTTACCGAACTGAATGTCTATCGCCGGCTCAAGAGCCGGACTGCCGACCGACTCATGCTCGCCATCCGTGCCAAACGGGGCGGAGTCTGTGTCGAGAAACAACGGATACTAAGGGAGATGGTGCGCTACCGCGCCGAGCACAAGCCTGTCATTGTAGGTCTCCTCTCGGACCAGAAACCGCGACCGGAAGTCACCCGCACTTGGACCACTTTTCTTCATCAGGAGACCGGTTGGCTGGACGGCGGAGAAGTACTCGGCCGCAAATTCGGCTATCCGGTCATATACCTCTACATCAGGCGCACGAAACGCGGCTGCTATGAGGTGGATTTGCGTCCCCTCAGTGCCGACCCCAAAGCGACAGCCGAAGGCGAGATCACGCGCGCGTACGCGTCTATATTAGAGGAGAATATCCTCGAACAACCATTCCTATGGCTATGGACCCACAACCGCTGGAAATGGTCCCGAATAACAACCAGAAACGAAAATACCCAATGAACTGCTCTGTCATCATCTTAAACTGGAACGGTACCAAGCTCCTTCGCCGGTACCTGCCTTCCGTCGTAGCCAACACCCCCGAAGCGGAGATCGTGCTGGCGGATAACGGTTCGTCCGACAACTCGATTGACGTTACCCGTACGGAGTTTCCCACAGTACGCATCCTGCCCCTCAAACGCAACTACGGCTTTGCAGAGGGCTACAACAAAGCCATTGCACAGGTCGATAGCGAGTATGTCGTGCTGCTCAACTCGGACGTAGAGGTCACCGAAGGCTGGCTCACGCCCCTGCTCGCGTATATGGAGGCTCACCCGGAGGTGGCAGCCGTACAACCCAAGATACGTGCATGGCGGGACAAAGAGCGGTTTGAGCACGCCGGTGCCGCCGGCGGATACCTCGACAAGTTGGGCTATCCCTACTGCCGTGGCAGGGTTCTCTCCGAGACCGAAACCGACCATGGCCAGTATGACACCGTGGCGGATATCCTCTGGGCGTCCGGCGCATGTATGCTCATACGCCGGGAGGTCTATCTCAAAGAAGGAGGTCTGGACGCACGGTTCTTTGCGCACATGGAGGAGATAGATCTGTGCTGGCGGCTTAACTGCCGGGGATACAAGATCGCCTGTGTGCCCGATTCGGTGGTGTACCACTTGGGAGGAGGCATGCTCAACTACGAGAACCCCAAGAAGACCTACCTTAATTTCCGCAACAACCTGCTCATGATCTACAAGAACCTGCCCTCCTATCGCTTGGTGGGAGCGGCTCGCCTGATGCTCGACTATGCGGCAGCTCTCAAGTATCTTCTGACCGGACACCCCAAAAACGCCTGGGCTGTAATCTCAGCCCGTTGGGACTACCACCGCCTCAAACGCCGGTACTATCGTCCCAAAAGAAAGGAGAATCTGGCGAAAGCCGTCATCTCCTGTCCGGATACCGTCAAAGGGTATATATTCTTTATGTAACGAAGCTTCTGCCGTTTACATCTTGTACCGGTAACTGCCGTCTTTATCAGCGAAGAAGAATGCCTCACCGGCGATCTTGATGCGATAGACATCGAGTTGTGTCTCGCGCAAGCGGTCTTGCAGGTCCTCCGGCACATTGCCCAAGAAGGTGTATCCCCTGTCATAGCAGGCTACCAGACCGTCGTCCGTGAGGCACGCCGCGAGCAGGGTGCCGAACTGCTCCGCCCCTTCCTTGAGGAACGTCAGAAGTTGGGTGGAGGAAGCCGAGTAATGGTCTTTGCCTATCAGAATCCAGTCGCCTTCGTCGTTGAAAGTAACGGAATAGATCACCTCATTGTCGTGGTGGTAGCCGTAGATCTCTTTCTCCAGCGAAGGAGGAATATAATTCCATCGGAATCCGTTATCGCCGTAGAGCACACACCAGCTGCCGTTTTCGGTCAACTGCACATCGTCGATATACTCATTGGCTTGGTTCAGCTCGTGCAAGGTTTGCGACAGATCTGCCGGCAATCCCGATCCTGCCCAGCCGTTACGCCCGTGCAGTGCCACATCGCCGTTGGTTTTGGTGATAGCCACATTGCGGCAGTCACCCCACTCTTCGATATTCTGCCTCAGGAAATCGCGTGAGGGCACATCCCTGTAGGTTGAACCCGACGGGGTATTCTCATAGCTTTTTGAGGAATCGCCGTTGGGATCGTTGTTGTAAGAATCGCCGTAGGGATCGTCGTTCCTGCGGGTCGGGGGTGTATAGTAGTCGTTTTCCTGACGCGAAGAGCAGATGATATAGCACACATACCCGCGTACGAGTCTCACCTGGTCTTTGAGTTCGAGCGAACGGATACTATTGGCTGCCGGTAGCACCGCCCGTCCCTCCGGCAGACGGTCGATGAGCGGCATGAGGTACTGCGACTTGATGGCATAACTCACGTTCTCCGCGCCCGTGTGCTTGGCATTGATAATACCTATCACATTACCGTCCCTGTCAAACAACGCGCCGCCACTGTTGCCCGGCTGTACCGGTGCGGAGATCTGGTACTGATGTTTGTCATTCCCGTATCCTGAGCGCGAAGAGAGAACGCCTGTGGTCAGTTTGATCTCGTCGCCCATGGTCGTGGTCATCGGATAGCCTAACACAAACACCGACTCCCCCACCTCCGCCAAGCCCTGCTTGAAAGCGTAAGGCAACTGGCCGAAACCCGGAAACCGGGGATCGGTGATCTTCAATATCGCCAGATCCGTTTCCTCGTCATCCTGCACCACCTCGGCACTATAGCCCACCATCTCATCGCCCTTGTAGAACTTGCAGACGATAGAGCGTGCATCATCTATCACGTGGTGGTTAGTGACCACATATCCCTGGTTCAGTGCCCATCCGGTGCCCGACCAGGAAGACGGCGAGAAGTTCTGTGCCGTTGCCGGCAACAGAACTCCTGCTATCAATGCTATTATAAAACTTATTCGGGATCTCATAGTTCGAATCTATCCGTACCGTTTGTCCTTATCTGCGGTGGGATCCGCCTCCGCCGCTTGAGCGTGCGCCACCGGAGAAACCGCCTCCTGAACTACGGCTGCCACCTGAGTAACCTCCCGAACTGCGGCTGCCTCCTGAGTAACTGCCGGAGCGGTAGCTGCTGCTTGAAGAAGAACTGCCGGAACGGTAACTGCTGCTTGAAGAAGAGCTGCCTGTACTGCGGCTGCTGCCGGAATAACTGCCGGAACGGTAAGCACTGCCAAAGGTCGATGTTCCGCGAGAGGTGGAAGAGCTGCCACGTGTTGCGGATGCGGATGTTCCGCGAGAGGTGGATGCAGAGGTTCCGCGGGTCGTCGAAGCGGAGGTACCGCGGGTCGTCAATGCAGAAGTTCCGCGAGTCGTCGATGCGGAGGTACCGCGGGTTGCGGATGCGGACGATGCGCCACGGCTATAGGTGCCTGTTGTGGTACCGCGGGTGGTACGTACATTGGTGCTGCCGAAGGTACGGTCCGTACGGGTGGCGGCGGTGCTTGTGCCGCGTGTGGCGGTGCCGGAGGCTGTTCTGCCGGAGAGAGTGGTTCCTCCTCCTGCCGCACGTGCCGTAGCGGCAGCGGTGCGCTCTACGCCGCGGGCGTTGGTATAGCCTCTGGTGGTCGATCTGCCCGAGAAGCCGCGCTCGGGATGAGCGGTAGCGTACTCTCTGCGGCTCACACCGGTATGGCGGTTATACATGTCGCGGTAACGGTGATGAGGCTCGCGGGCGTAGCGGTACGAGTAGCAGTAGTGGTGATGGTGGTGGAAAGCGCAGCAGTGGTGCCAGTATATATCCCAGGCTACACAGCTATGGTAGAACCACCAGGAGGGGTAGTAACCCCAGTACCAGGGACTTGTCCATGCGTACCATGCGGGACTCCAGAACCAATCGTATATCACAGGACGATAGACATATACCGGCTCGATCACGTAGTTGGTGCCGTAGATATACTCGTCGCCGATGATCTGCATCGTCACGTTGTCCGACTCGTCTTTCTCGACATAGATAGTAGCTATATCCTGATAGATATCTTTGGCAAGGATGGCTTGCAGGATGATCATCCGCTGACTGCCTTCGCCCACCTCTACTACGCGGATGTAATCCACATTGCCGTCGCCATTGAGGTCGAGGTTGCTATAGAGTTCCTGCGGGTCGTTGAGTTTGGTCTCGAACTCCTCGAGGTTCTTAGCCTCAGCGAAAAGGTTAGCTACTACTTTGAGATCCAACGACTGAGATATATCGGCGTTGGTGGCAGAGACCGTTACAGTCTCTTCGGCGCGTACGGTCATGCTCGCTGCGAACAGGAATACGCTTAATAGAGTCAGTAGTCGTTTCATAATTGTATTGTTTTAACGGGTTTGTTTTCTATTATTCAAATCTCGTGCCAAAACCTATACCATTCTCAGAAGATGGTGCATTTTTTCCTTTTTGGTACGCATGTAGCGTTCGTTATAGGGGTTGGGTTGTATCTCGATGGGTATATTCTCGACTATCTCGATGCCGTAACTCTCCAGTCCTACCCTCTTGACGGGGTTGTTGGTCATCAGCCGCAGCTTGGTAGCGCCCATCTCGCGCAGTATCTGTGCGCCGATGCCGTAGTCGCGTTCGTCGGGACGGAAGCCCAGATGCACATTCGCCTCCACGGTGTCTTCGCCCTCTTCCTGCAGTTTGTAGGCTCTGATCTTGTTCATCAGTCCTATACCCCGTCCTTCCTGGTTCATATAGACGATAATACCCTTGCCCTCCTTCTCTATCATCTGCATGGCTTTGGCGAGTTGTTCGCCGCACTCGCAGCGTTTGGAGCCGAACACGTCTCCGGTCATGCAGCTGGAGTGGACGCGGCAGAGCACCGGTTCGTTGCTCCCCCACTCGCCTTTGGTGAGCACCACGTGCTCCAGACCGGTTGTCAGGTCGCGGAAAGGTGTGAGCATAAACTCCCCGTTCTCAGTAGGCAGAAAGACTGTCTCCCCCCGTTCGATAAGACCGGAGGCTTCTCTCCCCTCTCCCCCGAGGGGAGAAGCCCCCTCTCTTGGAGAAGCCCCCTCTCTTTGGGAGAGGGTCCGGGTGTGGCGTTCTTTCTCCAGGCGGTAGGCGATGAGGTCTTTGATGGTGATGATCTTCAGACCGTGCTCTTTGGCTACCTCTTGCAGTTGGGGCATGCGTGCCATGGTGCCGTCGGGGTTCATGATCTCGATGAGTGCCGCAGCGGGATGCAGTCCCGCCAGACGGGAGAGGTCCACGCCCGCCTCGGTGTGCCCTGCGCGTTGCAGTACGCCGCCGGCCTTGGCGTAGAGAGGGTTGATATGTCCCGGTCTGCCGAAGGTCTCCGGCTTCGACGAGGGGTCAGCCAGCGCACGGATAGTGGCGGCGCGGTCGGCAGCCGACACTCCGGTCGTACAGCCTTCCAGTTTGTCAACCGTTACCGTAAACGGCGTACCTAACATCGAAGTGTTGTTTGCCACCTGGTGCATCAGATCCAGTTCGGCACACCGTGCCTCGGTAACAGGACAACAGAGCACGCCCCTGCCGTAGCGGAGCATGAAATTCACCTTCTCCGGTGTGATCAGTTCGGCGGCGGTGATAAAATCGCCTTCGTTCTCGCGGTCTTCGTCATCGACGACGATCACGAACTTGCCTTGTTTATAATCCTCCAAGGCTTCTTCTATTGTGTTTATTCTCATAATTCTTGATTTTAGCTGCAATCTTTTTCCAGCCGATGAGCCATGCTTCGGGGTTGAAGAGCGCGGAGTCGGTAGCGGCTTTGTAGGTCAGGAAGATTCCTACGGGCAGCAACACGAACGAACTGAGCCACATGCCCGCCCAACAAGGCCAGAGGGCTTCGCGCGCCATCTTATAGCCGGTGTTGTCGATGATATAATAGATGATAAACAGCACCACCGAAATCACCACCGGGGCGCCCAGTCCTCCCTTGCGTATGATAGCCCCCAGCGGTGCGCCGATAAAGAAGAATATCAGGCAGGCGAAAGCGAGGGTGAACTTGCGGTACAGTTCTATCTCATGTCTCCGGATATAACGCTGGGCGTCGTCCAGCAGCAGGGCGTTGTACTGCACCTGGTTGCTGTAGTTGGCTATCGCCTCCCGCTCCTGTTGCGCCACGCGTTTCTTTTCCGCCACCGACAAACCCTCATAGAGGGCGTACATGTCAATCTTACCGGAGCGGGCGGATGCCGTTGCAAGGCTGTCTCCGATCTGTTTTCCGGCTTCGCGTTCACGACCGAAATACTTGGTCTCCACCAGCTGCTTGCTCTGCTCCATGCTACGGGTCTGCGCCTCCTGCTGCACGGAGTCGATCGAGTGCACCAGTTCCGACACATTCTTGCTCACGTGCTGGTCTTCCAGCACCGACTCGTCATACCGCGAGAACTCGGAGTCGAAATCCAGCAGCAGCTGCTTGGCAGAGAAGGTCTCGCGCCGGTAGGGGATATTCTTCGCCAGACCGGTCGCTTTCTTGTCGTTGGAGGAGAGGTTCTCGAAACTCTCTCCCTGGAAGAGTCGCAGCACCAGAAACTTCTTGTCCGCCGTGAAGAAGAGCCTCGCCGAGTCGGCTATCGTCACCGAGGCGTTGTCAAAGCCGTTGGTGTAGTTGTATATCATCACGTTGAAGAGCGTGCCGTCCACCGGGTCTTTCTGTTTGACATAGATATTAAGTCCGTCAATGCCTCCGTAGAACTCCCCTACGGGTATGGACAACTCCGGCGATTTCTGTCTCAGCGAGAAGATCAGCGCCCATAGTTTCATCTGGGCTTTGGGCAGAACATTGTTGGAGAAGAAGAACGCTCCTGCCGACACCATCGATATAAACACCACCAACGGTGCCATAATCCTGAAAAGCGATATGCCGGCGGCTTTCATGGCGGTCAGTTCAAAGCGTTCGCCCAAGTTGCCGAAACTGATGAGCGAGGCTAACAGAATAGCCAGCGGCAACGCCAAGGGTACCACTGTCGCCACGGCATATACAAAGAACTCCGCCAGTACCGTCAACGCCAAACCTTTACCTACCAGATCCTGTACGTGCATCCACACGAATTGCATCAGCAGGATAAAAACGGCAATGAAGAAAGTAGCAAAGAACAGCCCCAGAAAATTCCGTAGCATATACATATCTATTTTCTTCACTATCTTCATCGATGTTTCCCGTCGTTTACGTAAATTACGCAGATTACGAAAATTACGCCATTACGCAGTTCTGCTATCCCTTCAGGTTATCCCCCACGAAATAGAGTGGCATGAGGTCGGTTGCCGAGCGGAAGACATAGGACTCTTTCTCGCCGTAGAGAATTACTTCCATGGGCTGTTTGTACCGGTCTTCGGTCTCGATCATCACTTGCCGGCATCCGCCGCACGGCGAGCCCGGTTCGGCGGTGAAGTGTCCGCCGGTGAAGCAGGCGATAGCGAGTCTCACCACGGGTTGTTCCGGGAATTGTGCACCGGCGGCAAAGAGGGCTGTCCGTTCGGCGCATAGGCCGGAGGGGTAAGCGGCGTTCTCCTGGTTGCATCCGAGCACGACGGTGCCGTTCTGCAGTTCGGCGGCAGCACCCACGTGAAAGCCCGAATAGGGGCAGTAGGAACGGTCCGTCTGTTCTTTGGCTTTGGTGACGAGTGCGCGCTGTTCGTCACTCAGTTCGTCCCACGCACAAACGGTCACAGGACATTTGATTTCGTACGTTTTCATGTATGCGGTATTTTTTTAAGCATCTGGTATGTCCATTTCGGGGGACACACTACATTTCACGCTACAAAGGTACAACAAATTTTGCACATATGCAAGTATTCGGGCATTTTTTTGACGAATAGAATGAAATTCTATCTATTTTGTGCGGATAGATAGCGGCTATGCTTGCATAAGACGATATATATACGCGCAAAATAGGAAGCCGTCAGGCTCGTCAAAAAAAATGCCCGCGGTGGCATATGGTCTGCACAATGCGAACGTACTTTCGAGGTGGGACGGCAAAGCCGTGTCGGTGTCCTCGAAGGTACGACAAACATTGTTGGATAGAAATCGTTGACTCGATAAAAGTCTGACAAAAGTCTGATAAACCCCTTACGAGACCCTTACGGGGGGAGCCGTCAGCTCTCAGCCATCAGCCATCAGAAAGCTCCTGCGGCAACCCTGAGCGGACGAAGCAACGTGGTGGACCGCCGGAATGCAGGAGAAGGCATAGAGGATGTACGAAGGGACGATGTACGATGTACGAAGGTGATTATTGACGGCGTGTTATATATTGTCTTTCCGGACGGCGCAATCTACAACGCTACCGGCGCGAGAGTAAAATAAACTATTCCGATAGTCAGCTATTCGACTACTCTTCGCATCAACAGGAGTCCTTCTGGGCTCCTGTTTTTTATGGATTTTAATGGGACATAAGTGAAAATAAAAATTAATTTTTGGAACATTTTTGGTAATTTTTGACTTAAAGAAAAATTAGTTTAATTTGTTAAATTCGTGAATAAAAAGAAAAAATATTTGTATAATTCAAAAAAAAGTTGTAACTTTGCGGCGGAAAGTTGCAAAGGTTATGGGTAAACTTGCTTTTATACTCAATTTCATCTTGGCGGTCTTCCCGTCAGACGCGACAGAAAATCGTCGTCACGTGCACGTTATACATAAAGGCAAGAAGCGTAATAAAACGCACCGCGGCAACACCGTAGCAAAGTTCTGGATTGAGAAAGAAGGCTTGAAATGTATTGAGATCGATTGGTCTAACCTCTCTGCACAAGAGGAAGCAGATATTATTAAAGCCATTGACAAGAACTGGGAGACCATCAACAAACAGATTGATAAAGTTTTTGCAGGAGACAAAGTAACAATACTAACATTAAACAAATAAGGATATGTGTAAATTGAAGGACACTGATTTAGGTATACGCAAACTCGCCTTTGGGGAGAAGCGTGGTAAGATGGCTGTCTATCTGACGGATGGACGTGAGGTGTTAGTGCCTATTAGTCTGTTTCCGGAGATTAAGCGTCTTAATAGCGCGCAACGTGAGGACTGGATGATTTTGGACGACCAGTTCTTTACTTTTGACGCGATTAGCAGAATTTATTCCGTAAAGGATGTTCTGCATGTGTAAGTATATAAATATTTGCATAATTCAAAAAAAAGTTGTATCTTTGCACCCGAATAAATGCCAAAATGGTAAATAGATTTACCCCCCCCATATTGCGAATGGGTGTTACGTGACGAATACAGGCATATTAGCAACGCAAAAGTAAGCGGTGTACACGGTTTGTGTGCGCCGCTTACGCGTTTTTAAGATGTCAAATTAAAGGAAACCGCAAGAGACAGAAAAAATCCAACAATATGAAAAAGTACTTATTCATGGCATTGGCTATGGTGATAACTGTAGCGATGCAAGGACAGGTTAGTTTTACCGCATCCGAATGGGCTACGGCGAAGAGCCTTAGCGACGGAGCGGCAGTAACGAGTTACACGAGCGGCGATGTGACCGTGACGTTTGCGCAGGGTACCGGTGCAAGCGCGCCGAGTTGGAATAACAGCTCTTCGTACATCGTTACCAACACCGGTAATACAATGACCGTGAGTACGGTGGAAGGCAAGGTAATCACCTCCGCTGCTTTTACTGCTACAGTCAACAGCCATGCTACGCGTCTGGTTAATTCCACATGGGGCAGCGGCAGCGCGGAGGCAAGCGGCACGACAGCCACATGGACAGGCAGTGCGCAGAGCGTGACCGTAACGCTCACTAACTCCGTGCGGCTGAAGGCTTTTGCTGTCACGATAGCAGATGCTCCGAAACCCGAAGAGCCGGAAGACGAGTCGCGTTATAACGACACGACGGTCGTTACGGCAGCCGAGTGGATCACAGCTGAAGACGTAGCGTCCGGCGACAATGTGGATGCAATGAGTTATCAGAAAGAGGGCAAGACGCTGAACGCCAACAAGAATACCGCCAGTCAGATTAGCATCTATGACAATGATCTGCGGTTCTATGCCGGTAATACGCTTGCTATCTCTGCGCCTTATATGATGCATAAGATAGTGCTCAAATTCATTAACGCAGAGATGGCTACTAATTTTCTTAACGGATACAGTAACAAATATGGGGTATCCCCCGTTCCGTCCACCTGTTCCGTCGGTTCATTCAGAGCCGATGCCACGGACGATACCCAAGTGCTATGGCTGGGTAGTAGTGCCGGCGTGACCATTACTTTCGGTTACTCGGTACGCCTTCGGACGCTGACCATTATCTCCGATAATACGGCAACGGGTGCAACGGTCACTTTCCTTGGCCTGAACGGCGAAGAGCTGAAGCGCGAGACAGTGGCTCTGGGTGGTACTCCCACGGCGCCAGCCTTGCCTACTACGAATGAGTTAGGATGTGTCGTTCGTTGGAATCAGGATTTCACGCATGTGTACGGCGACATGACGGTTCGCGCGGTAGTAGAGCCGACAGTGCATCTCGACCTGACGCCGATTGAGTGCGACGAACTAAAGACAATATCCAAAACCACGCTGTCTATTACTTCCGGCGGTGCTACCATTATCCTCACCGGCGATCGCGCTACGGAAGCTACTCAGTGGGCGCGATGGGAAGGCAAAGTGGTTCTTTTCCCGAATAACTCGATTGCCATCCGTGCCACGGAGACCTTCCGCACAGTGCGTTTCACGTGTCTGGACAATGATGAAGCACAGCGCGTAGCAAGCTCTACCTGTACCAGCGGTACCTTCTCCGCCAGCGGAAACATCGCTACCTGGAAAGGGGCGGCTACTTCGCTCACTATCAATACCTCAGAGTGGTATAACGAAGTGGGTGTGACCCGTTTTGAGGTGTCTTCCAGACCGGCGCCTATTACCATCACTTTCCTCGACAAAGACGGCGGTATGCTGAAAGTGGACACAGTGCCCATGGGCGGCAATGCTACGGCTCCCACTGCCCCGGCTATCACGGGATTAGTGTTCTCCGGATGGAGCGTACCGTTCACCAATGCGACCGAGGATATCATCACGCAAGCCCAATACACGCTTGACCTGAATTATGCGGAGGTTACCTTTACCGACCTGTATGGCAAAGTGTTGGAGAAGCAGCTTGTGCAGATAGGTGGTACGGCTGTTGCGCCTACACCACCGACATTTGCGTTCTTTCAGTTCACGGGCTGGAGTGCTCCGCTGACCAATATCCAAACCTCGCAGACTATTCAGGCGCAATATCAGTTTGTCTTCGATCCTAACGACCCGAATATACTCTCCGTAACGGAAGTGAGAGCCATTTACGGGCAAGCAACCGCTGTAGGGAAATACAGAAGTGAACTGCTGGTTGTCAGAGGTATCGTGACCCGCGGACCGGAGAACATCAACAACGGCAAACTATCCTTCCGTATCGGTGACCAAGGCTATGAGAGCGAGAATAACTTGGATGTATCGGGTCTGCTGAATCTCGGGAAGACGCCTTTCATCAGCAAAAAACAAATCGTAACGCTCGATACCGTCTATCTCGTGGGATACGTGGAGCAGGATTGGGATGGTATCCGGTTCGTGGATGGTTATCTAGCGTATATCCTTCGCGCTACGACTTCGGAAGGTGCTATCTTCCTTGATATACCCGATGCAGCAACGATGTATGATTTCTCCGGTAACGGACTCAAGCAGATACTCGATATCTATTCCCGCACTACCTATGAAAACGGCAACTATTATAACGGCCGTCAGGATACCCATTTTTCGTTATGGGAGACAGGCGATATATCGGCTTCTTTCGGCGGCTTGGATAGTATCGGCGGCGGAACCATCTTCGATACTCGTAATCGTTCCTTCTCTACCACACCGATGTATATTCAAGATATGAACCACGATGGTAAGCCCGAGGTATCTACATCCGATATAGTGATGCTTAGCGGCGCGAATGGATATACGTTGTTAGACACGGCTCTGGCAGTGACCAACATGGATATCAACCGTGACGGACGTATGGATTATCTGCGGCTTGACCAGAGCCGTTATTTGGCTAACAGACAGACAGCTTATTACGGCGATATTATGTACCAGTTACCGGACGGCACGTACAAAAAAGAGACAATGCAGGTGATGGATTGGGATGAGTTCGTGACACAGATGACCCCCGAGGAGCGGGACCAGTACAACAATCCGCAGAACTACTCTCTCGGCGATGTGTCGCGCTACACCTATGCTGGGACATGGGGTGGTGCGTCTCTCTCGCGTGCACCGAAACGCAATCCTTCCGATCCGAAGAAGGCACCGGGTATCGGCAGTCAGATCAATGCACCCACCAAAGCCATCGACCTCAACGGCGACGGATTAGTGGATCTCATTGATGAGAAAACGGGTATTATCTATACCAACATGGATAACGGCAAATGGGTATGGACCCAAACCAACGGTGTTGTCATTCCTGCCGACCTCAACAACGATGGTATTACTGATTTTATCTTCCCTGGAGAGAAACTATATACCGTTATCTATAATAAGAACACCAACCAGCTTGTTCAGACCTTGCTCTATCAGAATGCCGCTTCGGACAACCTCGTCCATTGCTACGATTTCGACCAAGACGGCGACGTGGATATCTTAGCTACTTTCTCGGCGGAGAACAACGCCACCGGCTATGCTTATACCTGTTTCTTTAAGAACAATGGTAACGGTGCCTTCATTAAGCAGCCGGAGCAGAACTATGGCGCTAACTCCTTGGCTTTCATGGGTATGCAGGATCTGGATGGCGATGGGATCTATGACCTCTTAGCGTACAGAGCTTCAACGGATAATCAATATGACCTCGTTTGGCTCCAAGGACAAAACGGTATGAGTTTCAATACCACGCCCTTCCTGCTGGCGTCCGATGTTATCCGGCGTGAGAGCTATTGGGATAGCTCGCGACAGCCGTTAACCGATTATCCTGTCAGCGCCGAGGACCTCGATAACGATGGTAAATTGGAGATCTGGGTCTCGGGTCGCAACGAAGGTGTGACCGAGTTCTATCCGCTGCCGGATAATATCACCGTCACTACCAATACCCGTCCTTCGGCTCCTGCCGCTCCGGTGCTGAGTTATGACAACGGTCTGCTGACCATCACATGGGGCAACGGTTCGGATGACAAGACAGCAGTCGCTGACATCACCTATGCCCTGCGTATCGGTACGACTCCAGGCGGCAACGATATTCTTGCCGCCCACGCCAATGCGGACGGTAGCCGCCGTAACTTCCTCGACGGTAACATGGGCAAGGAGCACTCTTATACTATTGATTTGCGCACATATACACCCGCAACGATGTATGTAGCGGTGCAAGCCATCGACGCACAGCATAGCGGTTCGGCTTGGTCGCAAGAGGCCACTGCCGCACATACGTACCTGCCGGTTGAGTTCACGCTTGACCGCAGTTCCATCAATATCAACGAGACTGTAGAACTGACCTTTACGGCGCTGCCGGAAGGGTACAGCCACGCGTGGACGGTACAGGACGGAGACTATGTAGCGGACGGCTCCAAACTGGTGTTGTCCTTCACCGCCGGCGGAGAGAAGACCATCACCCACACCATCACGGCTCCGGGCGGCAGTACTACATCGGCTACGGCAACGATAACCGTTCTGCCGGCAGGTGTAGGTGAGGCGCTCACCATAAACAACGATGAGCGCGAGTATATTTTCGATGCGCCTGTAGCGGACTATAACTTTGACGGTCGCATGGATGGTATAAAGCGCAGCAGTTATAGCAGCGGCACTTACGCCTCCATGGTAGTAATGGAAGGTGTGGCGACTGACCAACTCTTCTCCAAAGCCGCGGGTCTCTGGAATACCAATATACTCTCCTCCTCCGTTCAATCCGACGGCGCATCTTATATCCGCTGGTATGACTACAATCGGGACGGCATGTTAGATTTGCTCTTCCGTGAGGGCAATACATGGAACGGCACCTATGGTATTCTCTACCACGACGCTACCCAACCGACCCTTACAACCAGGCAGGATGATAACAATCTGCTGTACCTGTTCGGGTACAACCGGAGCGGCATGTATCCTGAGGATAATTACTCCGGTAATTCATTCTATAGCGACATGACGCACAACGGTCTGTATGACAACCTGATGATGAACCCGTCCAACCACTACCAACTCATCGAGTTGGACGGCAACGGCGGTAACGAATGGAAGCAGTTCACCGTCAACGGCGACGCGGAGTTATTCCAAAGTATCTTGGGACAAGTTGGAAACAACGGACTGTTAGCCGACTTCGACCATGACGGCTATACCGACATTGCTGCTTATCACCGCAATGATAACGGCACGTATAACAACCGCCTGGATCTGTTCTACAACCGCGGCAATGCGCATTTCGAGCAAGCCGCTATACCATTCTCGCAGAGGCTGGAAGAGAGCTCCTATGGTTATGGAATGCGCTTGGCCGACCTCAACGGCGACGGCTATTTGGACCTCATCGTACGTTCGTCTAGCGTTGAGAGCGGCGAGCAGGATTACTTGGCTGTCCTTTGGAACAACGCCAACCGGTCGTTCTCTGCTCCTCAGAAAATGCCGAACAGCGAGGCTTTGTCCGACAGTTACGAAACGCTTTCCAACCTCGCTGACCTCGATAATAACGGCTATCCAGACCTTGTGGCGGCAGTCAAGAACCCTGCTGCGGGCAATGACCATAAAGGTATTTATGTATGGTATATGGGAGCAGAGGGTTTACTTTCGCACGGATTCATTCTGCCGGACGTGAGCGAGTACGGTGCTTCGGTGAAAGCGGTAGATGTAGCAGCCGGTGACCGCCGATTGTTGGTCAACGGCACACAACTCTATCCGATAGTTGCGCAGGCAGACGAGCGTCCTGCAGCGCCGACCGGACTCCAAGCGCAGATGACCGAAGAGGGACTGCTCATCACATGGAACGCAGCGGTCGATGACCACACGCCGGCTAACCTGATGCGTTACAACCTCGCCGTCAAGCAGCAAGGCGCGGCTACCTGGCTCATCTCTCCGCAGAACGGACTGAACAACACCGCCGCCTACCTGCCGGATTACGACTATATCGAGGCTACTCAGTTCCTTATTCCAACGACTTATCTGAGGGCCGGCAACTACGAGATAGCTATCCAGGCACTGGATCGCCAGAACCAACTCTCACTCTTTACCGGGGCGGTGGTGGTTAATGTGACCCGCAGCCCGATAGAGGCTCCCGCTTCCGCTTGTGCGGACAAGTTTGTGACTGTCTCCTACCGCGGCGCAGAGACCACCGGCACGCCGGTCTGGAACTGGGACGGCGCAACCGTGGTAGAGGGTTCCGGCTTCGGTCCCTATACCGTCTATTGGCCCTATGACCACCAGGGCGGCGACAAGACCATCACCCTCACGCTCAACGGCGGGACCTACACACGTACCATCGCCATCAACGACCCGAGCGCACTCGACGTAGTGCTCCCGACCGTGCTCTATGAGGGCACAGCCGCAGCGGCTACCGTGTCCGAGGGTGTGACCTATAAATGGTACGCGCTCATTGACGACTACGGCGAGGCTTATCCCGTTACCTCCTCCGGCGTACAGCTGCCCAGCACCGCGCCTGCCGGCGGTAGTGCCATCCTGCGTCTCGACTACCGCCTTACAGCCAATGGACTCAACGTGACGGCTGTACGGAAAGCAGGGACTAACGGTTCGCTCATCGGACATGAAGTCACCCTCTATCTGGAGGTGACGAACGCCAACGGCTGCTCCGTACGTTTCGCGCAGCCTGTGACCGTCATGCCGTCCACAGACATACCTGTTATCACCCTCGTCACCACCGACGCCAACGGACATAACGTCATCGCGTGGACCAACGCCGATGCGTTTGCAACAGTCAATATCTATAAGGAGGGCAACACCCTCAATGAGTTCCAACTCATCGGCACTGCTTCCGCTTCCGCAGGCTCGTTCACCGATGCTCTCTCCGATGCTACGCAGAAAGCCGAACGCTACCGCATTACGGGTGTCACCGCCGCTAATGCCGAGTCGCCCGAGAGCATGATCCACAAGACCGTCCATCTGACGATCAACCGCGGTGTGACGAACGGCACGTTCAACCTCATCTGGAACGCCTACGAGGGTGCCGCTATAGGCTCCTATAATATCCTCCGCGGTGCCACGCCGGCAAGCCTCGCGCAGATAGCTTCCGTAGCGGCGTCCAACACCTCCTACACCGACCAGGCACCTGCGGACAGCGAACCTTATTATGCCATCGAGTACGTCCTGCCAAGCTCTCAGCCGTCAGCCGTCAGCCATCAGAAAGCTCCTGCGGCTGCGCTAAGCGGGCGAAGCAACGTGGTGGACCGCCGGAATGTGGGAGAAGGCATAGAGGATGTACGAAGGGACGATGTACGATGTACGAAGGTGATTATCGACGGCGTGTTATATATTGTCTTTCCGGACGGCGCAATCTACAACGCTACCGGCACGAGAGTCAAATAAACTATTCCGATAGTCAGCTATTCGACTACTCTTCGCATCAATAGGAGTCCTTCGGGGCTCCTGTTTTTTATGGATTTTAATGGGACATAAGTGAAAATAAAAAATACTTTTTGGAACATTTTTGATAATTTTTGACTGAAGAAGAAATCTGTTTAATTTGTTAAATTCGTGAATAAAAAAAATTGTCTTTAATTGTTGATAATTCTTAGCCCTACGGGCACGATCTGCTTCGCCGTATGGTTGACTTAGTAAAAAGAAAAAATCTTATACAACAATGACCAAAAAAAAGAAATCGAATTTTCAGAATTAGAATATGCCATCTTGTGTTATGAAGCGGCATTCATAGCGCAACAATACACCCGGCACAAGAGTTCTATTATTCCTTATTTACCACCTAAGATGAGCTATAAACGGCTCATCTATTTTTTAGTTGAGCAACGGCATGAGTGGTATAAACTGCATAAGGAACGCGCTCCGTTAGAGCAAGCATTGAGGGATTTCGGGATCGACTCCCGGCAGACATATTATAATTGGTACGAGAAATGGCACTCCGATTATCTGAAGTTAAAAGAGAGGCACCATATATAACGGAAGATAACGTATGTCTCCGTCTATTCTGCTATCCGATGCGTGTACAACAGTAGGCGAGATAACGAAACCGCCGAACTTGCGAACGCATTTCTGCAAGGATGTAATCGTATATCCTGATGACGATTTGGCTTCTATTGGAATGATGTTATGACGCGACGTGACTGTGTCCTTGCGAATCAGAAAATCAATCTCCATACGATTATTGGCATCCTCTTTATCGGCGTTGGAATAGAAATATAATTTATGCCCGGCTGCCACCAACATCTGTGCTACAATATTCTCTATCAACATACCGGCATTCACCTCCAGCTTATCCATAAGCAACTTGCGGTATAATTCGTCACTGACGATTCGCTTCTCATCGAAGGCGTGCGAGATTAGAAGACCGGTATCTGCCATGTAACATTTGAGCGTTGTACGCTCCATATTCAGCTTCAGACCGATATTTGGAGCTGTAGTATTGTAACAGCAGTTGACAATCTTTGCATCACTAAGCCACATAAATGCCGTTTCATAATCACGCATACGAGCATCTTTTTTAAGGTCTGCCAAGCGGAACTTTCTCTCGTTGCGCTGTAACTGAGATGGTATCTCGTCAAACACGCTCTCTACTTTCATCGCCAGCCTTCCGGCATACTTGCGGATGTCGTTGCGATAGATGCTTAGAATGTCGCGTTTAACAGCATCAACTTGCTCCAAATCATGTGTTTGAACATATTTCTCCACTGCTTGCGGCATACCTCCTACAATCATATATCGCCGGAACATATCCATAGCCTCGCGATGAATATCTTTTAGGGGAGCACCGGTAGTGAAATGTTGCTCTATAAACGGCATCAGCGTTTCGTTCCCCATTGCCCAAAGGAACTCTTCAAAATCCATAGGATACATCTCAATAGCGCGTTCCTCCGAGGGAATAACAATATTCTTGACATTGCGCTTGATGCTGATGAGCGAACCTGTCTCCAGATAATCGTATCGCCCATCGGCTACCAGATATTTGATGGCTGCACGTGCTCGTGGGCATAATTGCACCTCGTCAAAGATGATCACTGACTGACGAGGCACTAATTTAACATGATAATGCTGCTCTAATAATTCGAAAAAAGTATCCAAATCCTCAATGTAATCATCAAACCATTTTTTTACTCGATTACTGACTTGGTTGAAATCAATGAGAATATAAGAGGTATATTCGTTTTTGGCAAATTCCTCAACGATATAGCTCTTGCCTATACGTCTCGCACCTTCAATCAATAGTGCCACCTCTCCTTTTCGGGTGTTTTTCCAATCTAATAACTGGCTGTAAATCTTACGTTTCATGATCTATCATACACATTTTCTATGACCAAAAAAGTGCATTTCAATACACATTTTCCAGGACTGAGGAATTGTGTTTCACTACACATTTTCGACCTTTTGACGTTGCAAAAGTACTACTTTTATTTGAAATATACAAATTTTGAGGTAAAAAAGTGTAGATTTTTTTACTTTCCGCCTGCTTCATAACAAAAAAACAACAATTCTAAGTCTAAAAAATAGACTTTTATTGAGAAAATTTTCCGTACCTTTGCACTCGCTTACGTTAAGGCTCATTACGACTCGCGGCTCGACCGCTCGATGGAAACTCGCCTTACGCTACGCTCTCCCCACCGGGTGCACTGCGTTAGCGCCCGTCGGGGACCCAAGAATAGCGATAAAAGAAAGCCGATAAAAGCATACGGCGAAGCAGATCGTTAGAGGCTTGCTTTGAAAAAGAAAGCCGATAAAAGAAAAGAAGCAAAAGAAACAAAAGAAAATTAAAAAAGAAAAACTCCACCACAGCCCTTTGGGCTGTAGCCACAGTCCTTAGGACTGTAGAGACACATACGTGTGGCGGACTAAATTATTTATTTTATGGAACATTTATTTTATGATTTCTGGCGGCTCTATGCCCCGCAACCGGAGTACCGCAACCGTTACCGCGCTTGCGAGAAACTGTGGAACGACATGGAGGACTCCCGCCGCAGGCGGATCCTCTATCACCTCCAAACAGAGCAATCCCCTTCCGGCGAACCCAAACCCCACACCGCCAACCCCTATTTCTACCTCATCCGTGCCGACCCGCAACCGCAATGGCTGACTCCTGTGCAAGTAGGCAATGCACTGGCTAAACATGTCCCCTTGGCAGTGGCACTGGATCCCACCACGAAAACCTACAAAACTTGCACCCGTATCGATGCGGATGCATATGGTCTGACTATTCATCATATAATGTAAACTATGGCTAAATTTGAACTAGACAAATCATTTGGTATCACATCCCTTTCCGGCAAACTCGGAGGTGTGGTCTACCGTACCCTCAAATCCGGCAAATTTATTGCTACTTCCCCTTCCAGACCCCGTTCGAATGCTCCTTCTGCTGCCGAACTTGCTGCAAGAAAGACTTTTTCACGCATAGCTTCAGAAGTGGCGCGAAGAATGCGAGCCGGAGACAAACGCCCCAAAAGCATCATCTGGCAAGAAGTGAATTTAGAACTGAATAAGGGGCAAGTCAGAGGCATGTCAGAGTAAAGTAAGAGGCAACTCGTGGTTATTTTATGAAAAATCAGAAAAAAATCAAGTTGGCAGATCTGCGTGAGCGTCTGCAATCGCGTCTGCATTATGACGATCCGGAGTACGCGTTCGGAGTGCTGCTGTACGGATGGTGCAAGCACCGCAAGCATCGTACCAACTGGCTGAGCGATGTCAAGCGTCGCGGATGGCTGAGTCTTGCCATGGCACGCGATTTTGCGGCGTACTGCGGGTACATGTTTATCTAAAAACACTTTCAAAGGTGGTTCGCGGAGGCGGAAATTTGCCCGTTTCATAAAAAAGCAGTACCTTTGCACCGGATTTGAGAGATAAAATAATGAACCATCGGGGCGTTTGTCGCTTCCTTCTCAGTCTCAATGGTTCAAAAAGGAAGGACTCAGATCCCACGCGTGTAAAAGCAAAACCTAAACCAAGATGAAGAAAATTGTAATTTTTGCGTTCCTTGTGAGCGCAGTGGGATTAGCCTCCTGTACGGCAACAAGAGTGGTGACGACCACGGCAAGCTATGTGCAGCACGGCGACACAACCACCACCATCATGACCAAGACCACGGAAACCTACCGTGGCGAGAAACAGTAAACCTAATTATTAACTATTTTCCCCCTCACGGCGTAGGGGTTCGAACAGCAAGAAAGTCTTTCAGGTCGCAGACCGGTCTTTCAGTGAAACGGTCTTACAGCGATAGCGGTCTTTCAGTCCGCAGGACGGTCTGTTCGGCAAACGCCGAACGCAAATGGCAATTATGAAAGTAGGCCCCGCAGGTATCGAGACCATCAGCGGAGCACTGAAACGACCGAAGAAACAGAACGGTCACAACCACGGCAACTATCTGGTAGCCACCCACCGCATAGCGGTAAGTTCCAACCCCAACTGTCAGCGTGTGTATTCCTTTACTGCTGAGCGCTACAACCGTTCAACCGAACCGACCGCACGCGAGTTGGAGATCCGCGCACGCTTCACGGCTGTGCAGGCGATGGTGAAAGCACGTGCCAAGGATCTGTCGAAGATGGCAGCCGACCAGGAGGCGTTCAACGCACAGAAAGACACCGCCGGCGGCAAGACCACGATGCGCGCGTACTTGTGGTTAGTCTGTGGGCAGGAATATGATTCCGCACACCAAGGCTAACCATGGGGTCCCCGAGGATTTCCAATCCTTGGGGAGAGCGGAGCTGCCCCGAGTATTTACTACCTGAACGGAGTTTAGGTACTTATACGAGGGGTTAGCCCGCGATGCGCAGGGCTGACGAAAGTACGAAGGACGGATGTACGATGTACGAAGGATTTACGAAGGGGAGAAAGGACGAAGGTCTGAAAATCGTACATTACCGCGAAGCGCCAAATCGTAAATAAATCGTACATCGTACATCAATAAATCGTAAATAAACACAGAAAAACTGCTCCGGTTGGGGCGGTTTTTCCGTGTTTTATTTGCATATGTGAGAAAAATGTAGTAAATTTGCAGCCTGATTATAATGCGAACGAATATAACAAACGGAACAAGCATGCACTTTAATCCATCCATCCGGCAACTGTCACGGCGGGTAGCTGCGCTTGCGGCAGCCCTGTGGTGCTGTGTCATGCCGGTGCTCCACGCCGGCACCCCCGCCGCTGAATACACCGCCTGCGGAATGCTGGACAAGCATATCGCACTCGCCCCCTCCCACGGGATGTATTACAACCGCGAGCAGCAGTTATGGCGATGGCAACGCGCCACCATGTGGACTACGGTGGAGGATGTCTATACCACGGAGTATGTCAAACAGATCGCCACGATGATCGAGAACGCGGGCGGCACCGTCTATCAGCCCCGCCCCCGGCTCAACGGACAAGACTATGTCATCCGTAACGGGCAAGGCGTCTTTGTCCCCTGCGGAGGTGCATACGAGAAAGGGCGTAGCGGTCTGCCCCGCTGGGCTGAGTGCGCCCGCGAATGGCTGGAACATGCAGGCTACCCCGACAGCATCTATGATGTCTATCAGGGGCAGAACGACTACCGGGCGGACATGATGAGCCGCGGCAGATGGGTCAACTACCTGCGCTACGACTTGGGCGTGCCCATAGACGCCTTCCTCGCGCTGCACACCGACGGTATCTCGGACAAAGCCAACGAAGCCGTCATCGGTTCGCTTGCAATCTACTACACCACCGGCGAGAACGGCAAGAAAGTGTTCCCCACGGGAGAGTCGCGCAATGTGAACCGAGAGATAGCGCTCATGGTACAGAAACAGATAGACGATGACATCCGTGCCAAATACGGCGAGCGGTGGGTGAGCCGCGGCATGAGAGACGCCAACTACGCCGAAGCCAGAGTGCCCGACGTGCCGACGGTGCTGATCGAACTGCTGAGCCATAAGAACATGCCGGACATGCGGTTGGGACTGGATCCCAAGTTCAGGTTCGACGCCGCAAGGGCGGTTTACAAGGGTCTCCTCCGGTTTGTACACAGCCGTGACGGGGAAGAGGTGGTGGTGCAGCCCCTGCCGGTGAAAGACTGCGCCGTCGAGCGGCAGGGCGCCGACTCGGTCGCCCTCCGGTGGCACGGAGTGGAGGATCCTCTCGAAGAGACCGCCAGCCCCACCTATTATATCGTATATACGCGTGAGAACGAAGGCGAATGGCACCCCCACCGGGTTGCCGACACCACCGTCTATATCCACCAAGCCGTCCGCGGATGCCGGTACGACTACTATGTCGTGGCAGGCAATGACGGCGGCGTGAGTTACCCCTCGGAGACACTCTCCGCTTATCTGGCACCGCTGGACAACGGACACGAACCGCCGATGGTGATGATCGTCAACGGCTTCAACCACACCGGTGCCCCGGAATGGTTCGCCGGCGGACAGTATGCCGGCATCGTGCCGGGTACCTACGGCGTGGAAGAAGGACTGAGCTGCGCCTATATAGGCGACCAGATGATATACGACCGCGGCCTGGACTGGACGGACGACGACAACTGCGGTTTCGGCATGTGCTACCGCGATTTTCAGGGACTGACGATGGGTAACACCCACGACTACCCCACCCTCCACGGACGGCTTCTGGCGCAGATGGGCTGTTCGTACATGAGCGCCAACGCCACCGCCATAGAGGAGCTGAGCACCGCCTATTGGGCAACGGATATCATCCTCGGCAAGCACAAGAGCGGGCATGGGGGGAGCGTGATCAGCAGGGGACTGCAACAAGCCCTGACACAATACCTCCGTCTGGGCGGCACGGTGCTTGTCTCCGGCAGCTATATAGGTTCGGGGATGACAAGCAAAAGCGACAAACGCTGGGCGGAGCAGCAGCTGCACTTCCGTCTGCGCGCACCCAAAGCCACCACCCGCGGCACCATGACACCCACCCACCGCCTCTTGGGCGACAGACCTATCACCCTCTGGCAGAAACCCCATCCTGACCATCTCTTCGCCGAAGCACCGGAGAGCCTCGAAGCATGCAAGGGCGGCGAACGGCTGGGACTGTACGACGACATGCGGATCTCTTTCGGCGTGGCAAGCAGGAACAGCATTGTCTATGGCTTCCCGATAGAGTGCAGCCCCGATTTCGAGAGACTGTACAAAGCATCCGTCACCTATCTGATTGAACAACAAAGAACAAACAAATAATGAAGAAAAAAAATCTTCCTCTCTACGAGGGCGTGGAGATAACCGGCGTAGCAGCCGAAGGAAAAGCCTTGTTCAAGGTACAAAGGGACGATGTACCATGTACGAAGGGAGAAGGCATAGTGGTTTTTGTGCCTAACTGCGTGCCGGGCGACATAGCAGACGTGCAGATCATCAAAAAGAAACACTCCTACATGGAGGGCAAGGTGGTGCGGATCGTACAGCCGAGTGCCGTCAGGACAGAGGCGCGGTGTCCGCACTTCGGCGTCTGCGGAGGGTGCAAATGGCAGATCCTGCCCTACGAAGAGCAACTGCGCTACAAGCAGCAGCAGATCATCGACAATCTCACCCGCATCGGACACCTCACCCTGCCCGGAGGGGATGGCATCCTGCCTATCAAAGGTTCGCAGAAGATATACGAATACCGCAACAAACTGGAGTTCTCATGCTCCGACCGCAAATGGCTCCCCGCCGAGGAGTTCAAGAAACTCAATGACCAGATGGTAAATGACCAAATGGTAAATGGCATTGGATTTCATATCCCCGGTGCGTTCGACAAAGTGCTGGACATACAGACCTGCCACCTCATGCCGGAGATCAACAACCGCATCCGCAATACCATACGGCAATACGCCGTTGAACACGGCTTCAGTTTCTACAACGAGCACACCCACGAGGGACTGCTCCGCACACTCATCCTCCGCAACAACCACAAAGGGGAGATTATGCTGATCGTCTCCTTCGGAGCCGTAATAGCCCGATACAAGGACCAAGTCTCCGGTTTGCTGGAGCACCTCCATACGGAGTTTCCTGAGATCGTGGCGCTGATGTATGTGGAGAACACCAAATATAACGACACCATCGGCGATCTGGACGTGAAAGTCTATTGGGGTCAGGACCACCTGATAGAAGAGATGGAGGGGCTGCAGTTCAAGGTGGGACCCAAATCGTTCTACCAGACCAACACCGACCAGGCGTACGAGTTGTACAAGGTGGCACGCGAGTTCGCCCTCGAACCCCTTTCGACGCCCTCGGACCACGCCGGCTCAAACGGGACCAAACCCCTCATCTACGACCTCTACACCGGCACCGGCACGATAGCCAATTTCGTGGCACGCGAGGCAAGGCAGGTGATCGGTATCGAATACGTGCCCGAAGCCATCGAGGATGCCAAAACGAACTCCAAGATCAACCACATAGAGAACACCCTCTTCTTCGCCGGCGACATGAAGGATATACTCAATGACGCTTTTGTGGCGAAGTACGGCCGTCCCGATGTCATCATCACCGACCCACCGCGCGCCGGAATGCACGAAGACGTCGTGAACGTAATCCTGAACGCCGAACCGCAACGGATTGTCTATGTGAGCTGCAATCCCGCAACCCAGGCACGCGATCTGGCGCTGCTGGAGAAGAAATACACGATCACCAAAGTACAGCCGGTGGACATGTTCCCGCACACCCAGCATGTGGAGAACGTGGTGCAGTTGGAGTTGAAAGTTGAACGTTGAAAACCCAAAATCAAAAATTATGTTATTGACGATTTTGTTTCATATCTATTTTGTATTCTTTACCGACAAGCCGGAGAAGGCGGCACCGGCTTTGTCGCCGCGCGCGGTGGAACAACGCGCCAAATGGAATATCCCTACCAACGAACTGGACTATCCCGTAGCCGCCTTGTACACCGACAGTCTGCGCCGCGCCGGTGCCACCATACACCACACCAGCCGGTGGATGAACGGCGCCACATGCGAGATGACCGCCAAGACCGCCGCCAAAGTGGCAGAGTGGAAGTTCGTCAAGGCGGTGGAGATGACCCGCGACGACAGCCCCTATGGCTACGGAGCGAAGAAACGTAACCGGTTACGCCAAGCCGTTTCTGACGACTCGCCGGGCACCGATGCACAACTCGACCTGTTCAACCTGCGTGCACTGCACAACGCGGGATTTGAGGGGCAGGGCATCCTCATGGCGGTCTGCGACGGCGGGTTTGCCAATGCCAACACGATGACATGCTTCCGGCAGACACAGGAACTGGGGCATTTCGATTTCACGGACGACACCTATGATTTCTATGGTTCGACCGGCGATCACGGCACAGAGTGCCTGAGCGCAATCAGCGGCATTGCGGAGGGATATTACGGAGCCGCCACGAAAGCCGATTACTACCTCATGCGCTCCGAAGAATACGACACCGAGAGCCCGAAAGAGGAGGACAACCTGATAGCGGCGCTGGAGAAAGCGGACTCGCTGGGCGTCAATGTGTTCTCGGTATCGTTAGGTTACGCCAAGTTTGACAACCCGGCATGGGATCTGGACAAGACAAAGGATTTAGACGGCCGTACGATGCGTGTGAGCCGCGCCGCCACTATTGCAGCGCGCAAGGGGATGCTGGTTTGCGCCGCCGCCGGCAACGACGGCGATGTTGAATGGCGGACTATCAGCGTTCCCGCTGACGCCGACAGTATTCTGACCGTCGGCGCCGTGGACACGGACGGCCAGATAGTGGATTTCTCCAGCTATGGTCCGAGTTCCGACGGAAGGGTCAAACCGGAGGTGTGCGCCGTGGGCGTAAAGACCGTTCTCATCAATCCCTACAACGCGATTGTAAAAAGCAACGGAACCAGTTTCGCCACACCTCTGTTAGCCGGCATGGCAGCCTGTCTGTGGTCCGCACTACCTGATAAAAACGCAATGCAGATACGCGATCTTATCATCCGGTCGGCAGACCATTACACCACTCCGGATCCCAACCACCAATCCGGCTATGGCATCCCTGACGCCTGGAAAGCCTACACAACGGGGTTGGAAGAGGGAATGGACATTGAGCAGATCCGGGAGACAGAACCGGCGCGCAAGTTCATCCGCGGCAATCAGATTCTGATTTTCCGCCACGGACACATCTACAACCTCGCCGGACAACGCATCCGATAACGGAAGATACAAAAAAAAGAGCAAGCTTACTGTATCGCACCGCTACAACCTCCTACCCTTGCTTCGGTCAAGACCTGGGGGAATTCAGAGGGAGCTGGTCGTACAGGACTTGCTCTAAATCGGCGACAAAGGTACTGCTTTTTTTTGACATACGCAAGTTTTTTGGCAAAAAAGTGCTGTTTTTTGCTATTTTAGCTGCTCAGAAGAGCAAAAACAGATGTTAGAAGACTTTATCATCCGACATATAAAGGCGCAACTGCCCTTTGAGCCGAACGAGGAGAAAGAGGCTTTGTTCAAGGTTCTGGGTCATTATCTGGTCTCCACCGATCCCGTGAAGGCTTTCATCCTCCGCGGATACGCCGGCACGGGCAAGACAAGTGTGGTATCCGCCCTCGTCCGCGCCATGCAGCAGCTGCAGCAGCAATGTGTGCTGCTCGCGCCTACCGGCAGGGCGGCGAAGGTGCTGTCGAAGTATTCGGGCTTTCCGGCTTTCACGATCCATAAGTATATCTACCGCCAGAACCGACTGGGCGTGGAAGCCTTCTCGCTGGCAGACAACAAACACACCCACACCCTGTTCATCGTTGATGAGGGTTCCATGATCTCCGCCTCGCGGGATAACGCCACCTTCGGTTCGGGCAACCTCCTGGACGACCTCATCCGGTTCATCTATCAGGGGCAAGGATGCCATCTGCTGCTCCTGGGCGACAATGCCCAGCTGCCGCCGGTAGGGAGCGAGGAGAGCCGTGCGCTGGACAAAGACTATATCGCCGGCTTCGGACTCCATGTGGAGGATTTCACGCTTACGCAGGTAGCCCGTCAGGCACTGGACAGCGGTATTCTGAGCGAAGCCACCCGCTTGCGGCAAGCCTTGTCTGAGACAGAGCACTCCGGGAGCGGCGGGCCTTTCTCTGTCACGCCGGACGGAAAAGACATTATCAGGTTGCAGGGAACGGAGGTAGTGGACCAACTGGAGCGCAGCTATCAGGAGGCGGGGGCGGAGGAGACACTGATCATCACCCGTTCGAACAAAGCCGCCAACCTGTACAACCAAGGCGTACGTGCGCGCATTTTATGGAAAGAAGACCAAGTCTCGTCCGGCGACAGACTGATGATCTCGAAGAACAACTACTACTGGACACAGGAGTACGAACAGCTGGATTTTCTGGCTAACGGTGACTTGGTGGAGATAGTACGGCTGCGTAACGAACATGAGATGTACGGCTACCGCTTTGCAGAGGCGAGTCTGAGACTCGTGGACTACGACTGGGAGATAGACGCACTTATCTGGATCGACACCCTCTTCACCGACTCCCCGGAAGCCAACTATGAGATGCAGAAGAAACTCTATGCCCTGATAGCGGAAGACTACCCGGAGATCAAAAACAGCAAGGAGCGGACAAAGAAGATCTTCGAGTCACCGTACTACAACGCCCTGCAGGTGCGGTTTGCCTATGCCGTCACCTGCCACAAGGCGCAAGGCGGACAATGGAGACATATCTACCTCGACCCCGGAACGGGGACTAATCCTGATATTTCGGCAACGGCGCAACTGCGATGGCTGTACACCGCCCTCACCCGTGCCACCGAAAAATTGTACCTCTTACGATAAATCTGCACCTCTTACGGCAAAATTGCGCCTCTTTGGGGTGCATTTTTCATTTTTATTTGCATATATGCAAAAGAAATCGTATCTTTGCACGCGGAATTGGTATGTAATAATTATTTATCAACAATACATTAATTTTAACTAATAACAAAACAATGAAAATCAAACATCTACTATTTGCAGCACTTGCGATGGCAGGAGGTTTCATCATGACGGGTTGTCACTCGGACATTGACCTCAAAAACATCGACAGTTCTGCCGAATTGGAAATGGGTGTGGCATTGCCTATCGGCAGCATGCACGCTACCATCGGTGATTTTCTCGGGGACGGACAAGTGAAGAACATCTATGTGGACTCGCTGGAGAACACCGGCGTGATCACATGGAAGGACACCTTCGACATTTCCCGTAACTATCACCCGCTGGATTTGAGTCAGTACATCTCCGAGACCAACCTCAACCTCAATGTGTACGACCAGTTGCAGGCACGCGGAATGATCGGTACTGACGGCAAAGTAACGGGTACCGGTGCTCCCGTCACCCTCGATTTCCCGATCACTCTCCGCCTCAAGGGTATTAACGAGTCCTCCAAACTGCAGGACGAGCGTCTGGACAGCGCGCTGATCGAGAATGCCGCCTTCACCTCTATCATCCGTCAGAACAACCTCCCTCTCCAATGGGACTGGATTGACCGGGTGACGCTGGATCTGGGTCCGCAGATCAACCGCCCGGCAGGCAACACCATGACGGTCTATAGCAGAGGCAACGGCTATGGCTACGGCGAGAATATCCCGACGGCAGTGAACGACTTCTCGATCTGCATGATGAAGAACCGCAATCCGAGCCAGTGGACACAGTACCTGAACAATGTGATCGACACCTGCGACTTCACGGTTCATTTCACCTTCACTATCCCTGCCGGAGAGAAAGTGGATGTACCGCAGAACTCCGGCTTCAGCTACAAACTCGGGGTTCAGTTCGTGGACTACAAGGCTGTCTGGGGTATGTTCTCACCGTCAACGGACATGTATGACGAGAGCGAGGAGGATTTCTCCGACAGCTGGGGAGACCTGGCGTTCCTCAAGACCGCCAAGGTACCGTTCGCCGAACCGAGAGTGGATGTCAATGTGACGACATATATCGCCGGCGCGATGGTTATGCACGGCGAATATCTCTACACAGAGGATATTGACGGCAACAAAGTCTATGCCGCCTTCACCCGCGACGGAAGACGCACTTATGACTATCACGCACTCAAGGGCGAATATCTGCCGCTCACCAGCCAGATAGGCGACTCGACCGACAAGATGAACTTCTTCTTCAGCAAGGCTGAGGACCACGGACAGATCGACCGTCTGGTGGCAAACATGCCGCAGAAGATCGGTTATAAGTTCCTGGTGGATTTTGACCAGACTCTCACCCCGCAGATCCGTTTGACCAAAAACACCTCGGTCAAGGTGAAAGCAACGGCTACCCTGCCGCTGATCTTCAACCAGGGCCTGTTCCTGTCCTATCAGGACACGGTGGATGTAGATCTCTCGAAAGCGGATATCGACTCCATTATCAATGACGTAGAGTATATCGACACCCTGAAGGCTACCGATCTCAAACTGGTGCTCAAAGCCATCAACACCATTCCTGTGGACGTGAAGGCTTCGATCCGCTGCCTCGACGCTGCAGGAAACATGATCATGGACCCGGAGGATCCCACCAAGCCGTTCCTGATCGTGCCGGAAGACACCGTACGGATTGTAGCGCCCAAGTTCGAGTACCGGCTCAGCAACTGGGCTATGGTAGAGCCGGGACAGACCGTTATCATCGCTTCGGTCAACAAGAAGAGAGTGGACATCCTGCCGCTCATCAAGAAGATTGTTTACTATGCGCAGATAGACGACGAGTCGATGGCTAACGCCTACAAAGCCGGTAACTTCAATGTGCGTATTACCGAAGACGCCGGTCTTAAGATCGGTATCGGTCTGACGACCAAGCTGGACGCCATATTCAATTTCAACAAAGATAACAAATAATTCAGGAGGACCGTAAAATGAAAAAGACAAAACTTTTCTTGAGCGCTGTCCTCATGATGACAGTTACCCTTACCGCCGGTGCACAACAGGTGAACACTCTCTATTACCTGGAGAACGCTCCCATGCGCCATACAATCAACCCGGCTTTCCAACCTGTCAGCCAGGGGTATATTAACTTCTCTCCGCTGGGCTGGACATCCATATCGGCGGGTAACAACTCGCTCACGTTGTCGGATCTGCTGTACGTCAATCCGCTGACGGGCAAGACCATTACCCCGCTCCACCCGGACGGCAACAAAGAGGCATTGCTCGGCGTCCTGCGCCGCTCCACCCTCTTTAACTCCGACGCAACCTTCGGCTTGATCAACATGGGATTCCGCATTAAAGAAGACGGATTCCTGACAATCGGTATTAACGAACGCGTCGATGCCGGTGTGTCACTCCCCAAACCGATGTTCGACTTCCTTTTGGGCGGCGGCATGCAGGACTTGGAGGGAGGCATGAACTATTTCGACCTCTCCCGTCTGGGCATTAACGCCTCGGTCTATACCGAAGTGGGCGTCGGCTACAGCCATAAGATCAACGACAAATGGTCGGTCGGTGGTAAACTCAAACTGCTGCTCGGAACAGCGTATATGGGTGTCAACTCCAAAGATCTGGGTATCGACGCTTCCACCGACGCATGGCGTCTGCATGGAGACCTGGATATCCAGATGGCGGGTCCGATCAAGTTTGAGCAGCTGCCCAACGGCGACGGCATGCGCGTACGCGAATACTACGACAAACTCATGAAGGGCGAGGACGGCAAAGACCGTGACTGGAACCAACTGGTGGATCTCAACAACTGGCAGCAGTTCTTGGTGCCTTCGGGATATGGTGCAGCCATTGATCTCGGTTTCACATACAAACCCATCAAACAGTTACAGATCTCGGCGGCTGTCACCGACCTGGGCTTCATCTACTGGAACAAATCCCGCCGCTACACCGCTTCGATGGACACGCTCTATACCGGTGTAGGCGATTTTGAATACAACGATCCCGCCTTCCGCAACGAGCAGGGCGATTTCGACTACAACCTTCTGCTCGATTCTGCCAAGAATGCCCTGATCGGACTCTCCGACGCAGCCGTTCTGCATGGCGGCAGCAAAGGGGCTGCACGTATGGTAACCGCCCGCCTGAATGTGGGGCTGGATGCCAACTTCTGGGACAACCGCGTAGGTATCGGCGTCATGTCCGCTACCAAGTTGCATAACGCACGCCTCTACGAAGAGGTGACGTTCGGTCTGGCTTTCCGGCCGGTCAACTGGTTTAATATCGCCGCTTCCTACTCGCTTCTGGACAACGGCAAATACAGCAATATCGGTGCCGGCATCGGATTCATGCCGTACGACGGTATTAACCTCACGCTTGCGATGGACTATATCCCCACCTCTTACGCTGCGATGGAGAACAACGGCAAACAGATGTATGTCATCCCCGACAAGGCGAAGATGGTCAATCTGGCAATGGGCTTCTCCATCTGCTGGGGTTCGAACAAGCGCGACAAAGACCACGACGGCGTATGGGACAAACTGGATATGTGTCCCAACACCCCGCGCGGCGTAGCAGTGGATAGCGTAGGCTGCCCGCTGGACGAAGACAAAGACGGTGTGCCTGACTACCTCGACAAGTGTATCGGTACTCCGGCTGCTGCCATCGGCTCTGTGGACGAGAACGGATGTCCGAAAGACAGCGACAAGGACGGTGTACCCGACTACCTCGACCGTTGTCCGGACACTCCGGCAGAAGCCGTCGGCATGGTGGACAGCCTCGGTTGCCCGAAGGACAGCGACAAGGACGGTGTACCCGACTATCTTGACAAGTGTCCGGATTCGCCGGCAGAGGCTGCAGGTCATGTGGACAGCGTAGGTTGTCCGATGGACAGCGACGGCGACGGCGTATATGACTATCTGGACCGTTGCCCGAACACCCCGGCAGGCGCTACGGTGGACGAGAACGGATGCGAGAAAGACTCGGACGGCGACGGTGTACCTGACTGGCGCGACGAGTGTCCGAAGACCCCGGCTGCTGCCATCGGCATGGTGGACGAGAAGGGTTGTCCGATGGATAGCGACAAGGACGGTGTGCCCGACTACCTCGACAAGTGTCCGAACACCCCGGAAGGCGTAGCGGTTGACCAGAACGGATGCGAGAAAGACTCGGACGGCGACGGCGTGCCTGACTGGCGCGACGAGTGCCCCGGCACACCGGCGAAAGCACACGGCATGGTGGACGCCAAGGGTTGTCCGCTCGACACCGACGGTGACGGCGTAGCCGACTACCTCGACGAGTGTCCTACCGTTCCCGGCGTGAAAGCCAACAAGGGCTGCCCGGAGATCAAACGCGAGATCCGCCAACTGCTCAAGAAAGCAATGCAGGGTATCGAGTTCGAGACCGGCAAGTCACGGATCCTGCCTGTCTCCTATCCTATCCTGGACGAGATCGCCAAGCAGTTTATCGAGAACCCGAGCTTCGTCATCGAAGTACAAGGACACACCGACAACACCGGCAAGGCTGCACTCAACAAGGCCCTCTCGCAAGACCGTGCAGAGGCTGTCCGCAACTACCTCATCCAGAAGGGCGTACCGGCAGAGCGCATGACCGCCAAGGGCTACGGTCCCGACCGTCCTATCGCGGACAACAAGACCAAAGCCGGACGCGCCAAGAACCGCCGCGTAGAGTTTGATATCACCTTCGAGGAAGTCACCTACGAGACTATTCTTGACCACGCCGACCCCGTTGAGACGGAAAACAAGACCGAGGGAGAGGCAGCAAGTGAGAAATAAAACATTAATCTAAAAAACTGATAATTATGGGAAGAGCTTTTGAATACCGCAAAGCAACCAAACTGAAACGTTGGGGCCATATGGCTCGTACGTTTACCAAACTGGGTAAAGAGATCACCATCGCAGCACGCGATGGTGGTCCGGATCCCGACAGCAACCCCCGTCTGCGTACGCTCATCCAGCAGTGCAAGAAGGAGAACATGCCGAAAGAGAACATCGACCGCGCCATCAAGAAAGCGACCGACAAGTCCTCCGAAGGCTACAAAGAGATCAACTACGAAGGCTACGGACCTCACGGTATCGCCATCTTCGTGGAGACCGCTACCGACAACAACATGCGTACCGTAGCCAATGTCCGCTCCTACTTCACCAAGCACGGCGGATCGCTCGGCACACAGGGATGTCTGCAGTTCCTCTTCGACCGCAAGGCATGCTTCACCGTAACCATGAAAGATGGCATTGACCTCGACGAACTGGAGCTGGAGCTGATCGACTTCGGCGTGGAAGAATTAGGTATCGACGAGGAGGAAGGCACCATCGTCATCTACGGCGATTTTGCACAGGCGAACGCCATGCAGAAGTACCTTGAGGAGAACGGATTCGAGATCCAGTCCTGCGAGTTTGTACGCATCCCGAACGACACCAAGGAACTCTCCGACGAGGACAAAGAGGCTGTACAGAAACTCATCGACCGCATCGAGGAAGACGAGGACGTACAGAATGTCTTCACCAACATGGCTTAATCCGTAGCTGAGAGTCGAAGATGATTTCGCAGTATTTTACATTGACAACCCGTCAGGCTGAGCAGTTTGCCCGGCTTGACGGGTTGTATCGTGACTGGAACAGCAAGATCAATGTCATCTCCCGCAAGGACATAGACCACCTCTATGACCACCATATACTCCATTCTCTGGCTATAGCCGAGGCACTGCGTTTTCAGCCGGGGACGGAGATCATCGATGTGGGCACGGGAGGCGGTTTCCCCGGCATCCCGCTGGCAATCCTTTTCCCCGAATGTCGTTTCACGCTGCTGGACTCTGTCGGCAAGAAGATCAAGGTGGCTCAAGCGGTAGCGGATGCTGTCGGGCTGACCAATGTGGAGTGTGTCCAATCGCGCATCGAAGAGGAGAAGAGGCAGTACGACTTTGTGGTCTCGCGCGGGGTAATGCCCCTGCCGGACTTGGTCAGACTCACCCGGAAGAATATCTCCCGCACACAGCGCAACGCCATGCCTAACGGCTGGCTGATCCTCAAAGGCGGCAACCTACATGACGAACTCAAACCCTTCCGCACCCTTGCCGAAGTGACCCCCGTCAGCGAGTTCTTCAAAGACGAGTGGTTCAACGAGAAGTATATCATCTATCTCCCCTACACCGGAGGATAAACCATGACTGTCAAGACCTTCTATTTCAATCCCTTCAGAGAGTGCACCTATATCCTCTCGGACGAGGAGAAACGGGCACTGATCATCGATGCCGGGATGTACGACGAACGCGAACAAGCGCGGTTTGCCGGATACATAGCCCAAGAGCAGCTGTGCCCCATCGCCATCCTTATCACCCACTCCCACCCCGATCATATATGCGGTCTGGAGTGGCTCCAAGAGCAGTACGGCCTGCTTCCGCAAGCGCCCGAAAGGCTCTTCGGGGCACTGGCTTCCAAAGGCTGGCAGAGCCCTGTGGAGGTGCTTCCCACCCCCGGACACAAAGAGGACTGCGTATGCTACTATCTGCCGGAAGAGAAGATCCTCTTCACCGGAGACACCCTCTTCCAAGAGTCGGTCGGACGCACGGATCTCGAAGGAGGAGACTACCGGCAACTCATCCGGTCGCTGCAGTCACTAATGCGGCTGGACGACGATATAACCATCTATCCGGGACACGGCTATCCGTCCACCATCGGACACGAGAGAAAGCACAATCCGTTTTTAGTCAAGAGTTGAGAGCTAAGAGTATTATTATGGCATTGTTTCTGGTGCTGGTACTGCCGCTGGCGGCGGCTAAACCGACCAAAGAACAGAAACGCATCGCCCAACGGGATATACACATCCGCTTGGCGCAACTCTATATGGAACAAAACGACTTCGTCGATGCCTATGAGCATATGACTATCGCTCTGGAGAACGACCCACGTTGTGCCCCCTGCTATGCCATGCGCGGCGAGATAGCCATGGAACGGGAATACCTGCCTCTGGCTGCCGGCAACTACCGCCAAGCCTGCCTCTACGCACCCGACAGCGCCACCTATCATATGGAATATGCGCGCGCGCTGATGTTTCTCGACAGCACCGGTTCGGCTGCCATCCATCTGGAGCAGGCACTCCGGCTCAATCCCGACCTGCTGGAGGCGGAACGCCTCACAGCCCTGAACCTTTACCTGCAAGACGACTATCGACACGCCATCGATACCCATTTGGCGTATATGCACCATTTCATGTTCGCCGAGCATTACGCTCCCGAACAGGAGGAGCTGTTTCTCACTATCCCCGATTCGCTGGCTAACGAATACCTGCTCCGCCGCCTCGACTCGTGCGTCAGACACTCGGAGGGCGATATACAGAACATGTACCGCACCACGTTTACGAAAGTGCTCTATCAGGTGCTCGGCACCCGCCTTATCGACTGCTACCAACAGGGACGCTGGGCGGCGGCGCAACGCATCGTTGAGCGGCTGCAACAGACCGAACCTGCCGACTACTCGCTCTACCTCCTGCACGGGCAATGCGCTTTCGAGCAAGAGCAGTTCAAGATCTCGGAGAGAGACTGGCTCTATGCCGGAGAGAAAGACAGTACCCATGCCTCGATGGCTTACCACCTCTTGGGATGCCAGTACTACTACCAGAAACGCTACGCCGAAGCCATCGAAGCCCTGGACGAGAGCATCCGCCATGACCGGACCAAGAATCCCCACGCCTATCTCTTCCGCGGCAGAAGCTATCTCGCGCTGGGCGACACCCTCGTGGCGAACGAAGATTTTGAAACCATCCTGGAGGAAGACACCTCCTATTACAATAGTGTCCGCCAGTTTGCGCTCCTCTATCTGGGCGAAAGAGAAGAGGCGGTGAACTGGCAGGAGAACCTGCTCAGGACAGCCCCCAAGAGCGATATTTACTTCTCGGCTGCCTGTTTCTATGCCCTCTTGGGAGAGGACGAACAAGCCGGACGGATGCTCGACGAAGCCATAGCTGCCGGTTATCACAGCATGACATCCATCCGCTATAGTCCGGAACTAAGCCATATACGACAACCATGAGAAAACTGTTTCTGCTGATATTACTGCTGCCTGTCAGCCTCTGGGGCTATGATTTCCAGGCGGGGCACCTCTTCTACACCGTGCTCAGCGACAGCACCGTCGAAGTCTGCTGCGAGCACCCCGGAGAGGTCGCGCTCTATGGCAGGCTGCGCAAACTGACCATCCCCTCCTCCGTCTGCCATGACAGCCTCTCCTATACCGTAATTGGCATAGGAAAAAGAGCGTTTCACGACTGCCCCAAACTGCGGCGGATACGGTTGCCGGAGAGCCTGCTGTATATCGACAGCGCGGCATTCGAGGGCTTGTCTTCGCTCGACAGCGTCACCCTGCCCTCCCGCTTGGCACGCATCGCCGACAATGCCTTTCAGAACTGCACCACGCTCGGTTATATCGACCTGCCGGCTTCGACAGACTCGATCGGGGAGAATGTGTTTATGGGTTGTACCAGACTACGCCGGCTAACCGTCGATCCCCTCAATGAGCGGTACGACAGCCCTAATGGGTGTAACGGAGTGGTAGAGCGCGCCACCGGCAAACTCTTCGCCACCTGCACACGCACCTCCATCCCCGACAAACTCAAAGAGATAGGTACACAGGCGTTTGCCTACCGCTCCAATATAGAGCAGGCACTCATCCCCGAAGGGGTGGAATGCATAGGCTATGCCGCTTTTGCAGGCTGTATCGCCCTGGACACGGTATCCCTGCCCTCCACGCTCGACTCCCTCGGCGAATGGGCGTTCTACGGATGCCAGAGCCTGAGACATATAGCCCTGCCGGAGTCCCTGAAGACTATACCATACAACTGCTTTGCCGAGTGCAACGACCTGAGGGAGATAGCCCTGCCCGAACGCACGGACAGCCTTGCCAACCGGGCATTCTATTTCTCCGGCATACGAACCGCCAGACTGAACAATGTGAGGGTTATAGGCGAACGGTGTTTTGCCGGATGCCGGTTCTTAAGAGAGGTCTGTCTCTCCGGCGTGCCGGAGTTTATCGACCCCTCCGCATTGGAGAACTGCCCGGCGCTGGAGGCTATCTACGTACCTGCCGGACAGCGCAAACGGGTACAGAAAATGCTCCCAAAGCCATTCCATAAGATCATTATAGAACATTAGCCGAGATGAGAAAAACCATACTTGTTATCATAGCCGCCATAGTGGCAATAGGAGCCGTAGTCGGGGGGATCGTGCTCCACCGGGTGACCTACCTGAGCTATCCCGAAGGCAAAGACCATATCGACTACCGCGATGTGCCCGATAATATCCTGCTCCGGGAGGTCTCTATACCGGCGTCGGCTACGTATATAGCGCGGTACAGCTTCTATTTCTGCGAGTCGCTGCGCAAGGTACATATGCACGAGGGGATGGAGCAGATCGGCGCACGCGCTTTTGCCGGATGCCGGGGGTTGCGGGAGATCGAACTACCCTCTACCGTCTGGTATATAGGCGCAGGGGCGTTCCGCTTCTGCGACAATCTGCAGAAGGTGACCATGCCGCCCAAACTGGACTCTATACGGCACAACACCTTTGCTTACTGCTTCAAGCTGCACGAGTTCACGATGCCGGATAGCGTGACATATATCGGCACGAGTGCGTTTGACATGTGCGCCGAACTGAATAATATCGAACTGCCTTCCACCCTGGAGTATATCGGCGAGAGTGCGTTCTTCGACTGCGCTTCGCTGGACAGCATTATCATCCCCAAAAAGGTCAAAGTCCTGCGTCATATGACGTTCGGCAACTGCACCAACTTGCAGCATATCACGCTTTTAGGACGGCTGGATACAATCCACCCCATGGCATTGCACAAGTGCGACAAGCTGCAGGAGATACGTATCCCCAAGGGCACCAAGTGGCATTACCGACGCGTGCTTGACCGCAACAATCTCTCCCAATACAAAGACCTCCTGCGTGAACAAAAAACCATTCACAGAAGACCCCAGCGCTGACAGAGTATAGAACAACGAAAAACCGCCCCAACCGGAGCGATTTTTCTGTGTTTATTTACGATTTATTGATGTACGATGTACGATTTATTTACGATTTGGCGCTTCGCGGTAATGTACGATTTTCAGACCTTCGTCCTTTCTCCCCTTCGTAAATCCTTCGTACATCGTACATCCGTCCTTCGTACATCAATTTGTTTTGTATGTTTTTTTCTTTCAGTCAAAAATTATCAAAAATGATTCAAAAATTATTTTTTATTTTCACTTATGTCCCATTAAAATCCAAAACCAATTATCTACACTATTGAAATATAGTATGTTATGGCGATATTTCAAGTGCGACGACAAAGGTACGGAATTTTTTCGTATCGGACTACTGATTAAAATAATTTGCATATAGATAATCAACTCATAATAAGCATTTTACACATCACACAACTTTGTATCACACAACTTTGTATTAGATTTATTTGCATATATCAAAAAAAAGTAGTACCTTTGCAGCCGAAAGTCGCTTGAAAAAGGTGCAGTACTTGCAGAAAAGTCGTACCAAAAAGGTGTTATAGTAATAAAAAAGTCACTATAAAAAGGTGTTATGTATAGACGGAAAATCGAAACTATCCTTCAAAATTGGAAGGACCAAGCAAAGCGTAAACCAGTAATTATCAAGGGTGTACGTCAGTGTGGTAAAACAAGTTCAGTCCAGGCGTTTGCTCAAATGAACTATGAGCATGTAATCTACCTGAATTTTCATGAAAAAAAGTCCTACAAATCATTCTTTAACGGAGACTTGGATGTAGAGACAATAACCACTAATATCGCTCTTGGGATTATCGGAACGCAGTTTGTGCCTGGCAAGACATGCCTGATCTTTGACGAGATACAAGATTGTCCTCGTGCGCGTGCTTCCCTTAAGTTTTTCTGTCTCGATGGCAGATATGATGTGCTATGTACCGGTTCGTTGCTTGGCGTTAATGGTTATAAAACGAAAGAAGAGCAGCAAGAAGAAGAGGAGGCTTCTATCCCTGTCGGTTTCGAGGAAATCGTGTACATGTACCCCATGGATTTTGAGGAATGGTTGTGGGCAAACGGCATTCAGCCGGAGCACATAGACACCTTGCGGCAGCATCTGGCAGACGAGGAACCTCTCAACGAGACTTTCCACCATCGTTTCCGTCAGTTATTACTCCAATATGTGTTCATTGGTGGTATGCCGGAAGCGGTAGAGAAATTCCTGACGACACACAACATGGGCGAGACGCGCAAAGTACAACTAAGTATTATTGAAAGTTACGAATCCGATATGATCAAATATGCTCCGGTTGCCGATAAACCGCGTATTCGTGAGTGTTTTGAGTCTATCCCTAAACAGTTGGCGCGTGATTATAAGAAATTTACCTATACCGTTATTCGTCCCAATGCCAAAGGGCGTGACTATGCCGGTAGCTTGCAGTGGATTGAGGATGCAGGAATCATTCGCCGTTGCTACAACACAGAGATAACAGAACTACCGCTGGAAGGTGTAGCCATTAGAGACCAGTTCAAAGTATATATGGCTGATACGGGGCTGCTCATCTGTATGTTAGAGGAAGGAACTGCTTGGAGCATCATGCAAGGCGATCTGGGGGCGTATAAAGGTGCGATATATGAAAACTTAATGGCGGATATCTTAGGTAAAATGGGGCGTAAACTCTATTATTTTCATAAAGATAGCGGATTGGAGATCGACTTTTTGATGCGCTATAAGAACGAGTGCGTGTTAGTGGAATGCAAAGCCCGGACCGGTAATGCAAAATCAACCAGTACCATTCTCAAACATCCCGAAAAGTATCATGTCAAGCATGCGATTAAGTGCGGTGACTATAATATAGGGCGGCAAGGTGCGCTACTGACAATACCGTTCTATATGGCTTTTCTACTGAAAGAATTATAATCAATCTCCTTTCCCATAAACCGGTAGGCATTCCAGACGGTGCCTTTACTAACACGAGGGTGTGTCAAAAATCGAAGTTGATTTTTTAATAAGTCCAAAATTACCCAAAATTATCCCAAAATTCTTTATAATAGTCAACAATTAAAGACAATTATCAACAATTATTGATAAAAAGGGGGTGTGCCAATAGTTTTGACACACCCTCCCGTTGTTTACGTTGTTTACGGTGTTTCCGTTGTTTACGTTGTTTACGTTTCCTTCGTAATACTGTCATTACGTAAACTACGCGAAGCCTATTACCACTGGTCCGACGGGATATCCTGGAAACTCATGGATTGAGTCGAAGCTGATTGATCCTGCATTAAGAGAATCGATGCTAATTGAACAACCTGCATTTCGGGCTGAATATAGTTCTTTTTAGCCGCGAGGGCACGATTAATCATATTTTTCATTGTTCACAAATTTAACAAATTAAACAAATCGTAGTAAGCATCCCTTCGCCCCTCCCCCAAAGGGAAGGGCTTAGGGGGCGGCTTTTACTTTACTTTTTGACCATTGATCGTGTACTCTACTCCGTTGCGGATGATGATAATCTGATCATTACGCAGGATCTTAGTCGTTTGTACACTACCTTGTACATCCTCCATGCCCGTTGCGGTCTGCTCTTGGTTGAAGACAAAGCGCATCCGTTTCGGTGCATTGTTCTGGTTGCCTGTGTACTGAACGAATGCCTTGTGTGCTTTCAGCGTACCCACGTTGATGCGGTAGAATCCAACACCGTACTGAGCCGTTCCGGAGAGCACGTAGCAGTTCTGAGCCGTGAGACCAGGGATGTCTGTTAACGGAGTTGCCTCGTCCACACCTTCGAGGTCATTGTTTGCCGTGAAGGTTACCGGTACTGCATTCGTCTTGGTTATGCTGTAATTTGCCATAGACGATACCAGGATTACTGCGTTGTCCGCCGGGATAACTTGACCTGCCATCGCTATTCTCGTGAGCACGAGGTCACTTCCGCTGAGGTCTGCTACATATGCAGCCACACCTTCCGGCAGGATGTAATTATTCGCGCTGTCATAGAACGTGCTGTAGTATGTACCGTCGTTCTGCGGGTCTTTGTTAGCCGCAATCGTTGCACCGGTTGGAATATCCTCGTAGTTCGGCATAACCGGCTTGATATAACTATAGGTCGCCATATTAGCCAAAGCTTGCTCGATCGTTACTTGAGTGCCGTCTGCGTCAATCTGCACTGCCGCCATGTCATTGAAGATCACATCTCCGCCGATAGCCGGGTTAGAGGTAGCCGTATTACCGTGGATCAGACCGCCGGTCATCCAGAACTGTGCGTTCGTTTCGCTATAGACACCACCACCAAGGGCAGCTACGTTGCCGGTGATTTCTCCACCGTAGAGTGTAAATATACCCTTGTTGAGGATACCACCACCGTTGCCGGTTGTCTTACCGCCGGTGATTTGTCCTTCGCCCATGATAGCGAGGGTACCGTTGTTAACGATGACAGAACCGTTTTCAACTGCGGATGTCAGGGCACGGTCGATATTGAAGCCGTTGAGCTCGAGCACTACCGTCTTGCCTTCCGGAACGGTCAGGGCCGCGTCGGTACTTGCTGCGGTTACGTTTTCACCGAGTTTGATGACACCGCCGTTGGTCATCGCTGCTTGGAGGGCAGCCCAACCGGTTACAGGACCTTCCTCTTTCTGCATCTCGATTCCTGCATTCTGGCTCTCCAGACCGGTGATCTCACCGTTCTTGAGCGTCACATGCAAGGTCTCTTGACCCATACCTGTCTGTGCCGGCAGGTTGCAGGTCAGAGTATATGTATAAGAGCCGTCCGTGTTTGCTGCCTTGCTTGCTGCCGTAAACGCTGCAAAAGGCAGGTCAAATGCGTAATTGCCACCCATAAACGATGCATGGAATGCTTCTGCACCACCGCGGCTGTAACTGATTACACCCGTCTGGGTTCCATAACCCGTCCAGACATCCTCACCGAGAGCTGTCCACAATTCTTGCAGCAGTTCGTTCTGCAGTGCCTCCGGGTCAGCCGGTTGCAGATCGTCGTAGTTCGGCATAGCCGGTTGTACATAAGCGAGGGTTGACATGGAAGCCAGTGCTTCAGCAATACTTACCTTGTCACCATCCGCGTTGATCTGAACCGCTGCCTGTGCGTTGAAGATCACCTCACCGCCGATTGCCGGGTGGGTGGTTGCCGTGTTGCCCTTGATCAGACCGCCGGTCATCCAGAAGCCTTGCTCACCTCCGTTGTTATAAACACCACCGCCGAGGGCAGCTACGTTGCCGGTGATCTCACCGCCGTAGAGGGTCAGAACACCGTTGTTGAGGATACCACCACCGTTGCCGGTTGTCTTACCACCGGTGATCTGTCCTTCACCCATGATAGCAAGGGTACCGTTATTGATGATGACACTACCATCCGCTACTGCGCTCGTGAGCGCGCGGTTAATAATGTGTCCGTTCAGTTCCAGCATGACAGTCTTGCCTGCCGGTACTACCAACGCACCTTCGTTATTGCTATCTGCTACGTCTGCTGCCAGTTTGATCACACCACCTTGAGCAAACGCTGCTTGCAATGCTGCCCAACCGCTGATCTCTTCTTCCTTATTCATCTCGATTCCTGCATTCTGGCTCTCCAGACCGGTGATCTCACCGTTCTTGAGCGTTACATGCAAGGTCTCTTGACCCATACCTGTCTGTGCCGGCAGGTTGCAGGTCAGAGTATATGTATAAGAGCCGTCCGTGTTCGCTGCCTTGCTTGCTGCCGTAAACGCTGCAAAAGGCAGGTCAAATGCGTAGTTACCACCCATAAACGATGCATGGAATGCTTCTGCACCACCACGGCTGTAACTGATTACACCCGTTTGGGTTCCATAACCTGTCCAGACATCCTCACCGAGAGCTGTCCACAATTCTTGCAGCAGTTCGTTCTGCAGTGCCTCCGGGTCAGCCGGTTGCAGATCGTCGTAGTTCGGCATAGCCGGTTGTACATAAGCGAGTGTTGACATGGAAGCCAGTGCTTCAGCAATACTTACCTTGTCACCATCCGCATTGATCTGTACCACAGCCTGAGCGTTGAAGATCACCTCACCGCCGATAGCCGGGTGGGTGGTTGCCGTGTTGCCCTTGATCAGACCGCCGGTCATCCAGAATCCTTGCTCACCTCCGTTGTTATATACACCACCGCCGAGGGCAGCTACGTTGCCGGTGATCTCACCGCCGTAGAGGGTCAGAACACCGTTGTTGAGGATACCACCACCGTTGCCGGTTGTCTTACCGCCGGTGATCTGTCCTTCACCCATGATAGCAAGAGTTCCGTTATTGATGATGACACTACCATCCGCTACTGCGCTCGTGAGCGCGCGGTTAATAATGTGTCCGTTCAGCTCTAACATGACAGTCTTGCCTGCCGGTACTACCAACGCACCTTCGTTATTGCTGTCTGCTACGTCTGCTGCCAGTTTGATCACACCACCTTGAGCAAATGCGTTCTGCAGGGATGCCCAACCGCTGATCTCTTCTTCCTTAGTCATCTCGATTCCTGCATTCTGGCTCTCCAGACCGGTGATCTCACCGTTCTTGAGCGTCACATGCAAGGTCTCTTGACCCATACCTGTCTGTGCCGGCAGGTTGCAGGTCAGAGTATATGTATAAGAGCCGTCCGTGTTCGCTGCCTTGCTTGCTGCCGTAAACGCTGCGAAAGGCAGGTCAAATGCGTAGTTACCACCCATAAACGATGCATGGAATGCTTCTGCACCACCGCGGCTGTAACTGATTACACCCGTCTGGGTTCCATAACCCGTCCAGACATCCTCACCGAGAGCTGTCCACAATTCTTGCAGCAGTTCGTTCTGCAGTGCCTCCGGGTCAGCCGGTTGCAGATCGTCGTAGTTCGGCATAGCCGGTTGTACATAAGCGAGGGTTGACATGGAAGCCTGTGCTTCAGCAATACTTACCTTGTCACCATCCGCATTGATCTGTACCACAGCCTGTGCGTTGAAGATGACATTACCGCCGATAGCCGGGTGGGTGGTTGCCGTGTTGCCCTTGATCAGACCGCCGGTCATCCAGAAGCCTTGCTCACCTCCGTTGTTATAAACACCACCGCCGAGGGCAGCTACGTTGCCGGTGATCTCACCGCCGTAGAGGGTCAGGACACCGTTGTTGAGGATACCACCACCGTTGCCGGTTGTCTTACCGCCGGTGATCTGTCCTTCACCCATGATAGCAAGGGTTCCGTTGTTGATGATGACACTACCATCCGCTACTGCGCTCGTGAGCGCGCGGTTAATAATGTGTCCGTTCAGTTCCAGCATGACAGTCTTGCCTGCCGGTACTACCAACGCACCTTCGTTATTGCTGTCTGCTACGTCTGCTGCCAGTTTGATCACACCGCCTTGAGCAAATGCGTTCTGCAGGGATGCCCAACCGCTGATCTCTTCTTCCTTATTCATCTCGATTCCTGCATTCTCGCTCTCCAGACCGGTGATCTCACCGTTCTTGAGCGTTACATGCAAGGTCTCTTGACCCATACCTGTCTGTGCCGGCAGGTTGCAGGTCAGAGTATATGTATAAGAGCCGTCCGTGTTCGCTGCCTTGCTTGCTGCCGTAAACGCTGCGAAAGGCAGGTCAAATGCGTAATTGCCACCCATAAACGATGCATGGAATGCTTCTGCACCACCGCGGCTGTAACTGATTACACCCGTCTGGGTTCCATAACCCGTCCAGACATCCTCACCGAGAGCTGTCCACAATTCTTGCAGCAGTTCGTTCTGCAGTGCCTCCGGGTCAGCCGGTTCAGGAGTCGAACCGCCGTTGCCGGTAAAGCGGAACTCGCATAACTGCATACAGTTATCATATTCCGGCTCATAGACCATGAATCGGAAGTACTTGTACGTACCTGTTTGATCCAAGGTGAAGGAAAAGTCCGTGAAGTCAGCCACCTGCATGGTGTTGTCATTAGTCACCGTAGCAATCGTTGTCCAAGCATCACCGGCATTCAGTTTAGCCTTAATCTTCCATGAATTCGGATTACGACCTTCTCCCCACTTTGTATTGTCGTTACCGGTAGTCAGGATATAACCGGTTACATTGATCGGGTTTGCCGAATTGAAATCCACCCACCAGCAAGATTCAGACTCACCCGATGGAACGGATTTGTGCTGTCCGTCAGCGCACCATTTGGTCCAATCTACCCCTTCATTTCCGGGAGCAAACAAACCATCCACCAATTTGGAATGGTCTTCTCCACCAAATCCACCGCAACCATCTGTTGCCGTAAAGCCGGCGAAAATCGTAGGATCCTGTTGCGGATCAGGGGTCATCAATTCCCAATGAGCGACAAAGGACTTGTCACCCGTTGAGCCTTGTGTAATAGAAACCTCGAGTTGCGGCTCATTTCCATTTGAACCCGTCCAACCTGTGAATATATTATTCTCTTTGGTAGGGGCTTTCAGTGTTACTGTCTCATCCTCATAATAAAGAGAAGGGTTCTCAGCGTGGTTAACACCACCGTCCAAATCATACGAAATAGCAAACTCACCCCAATAGTCGGCATGCAACAGAATTTGATATGCCGGCATCGGCGTCGTCCATGTGTTTTCGCCTGCCGGTGTCATGGGAGTCTGTGCCCATAAGCCTTGAACCATCACCAGCAAAAAGGCGAGGGCCATTGATAATCTTGTTTTCATATATCTCATATTTTTAGTTTTCATAGTATATAGATATTAGTATGCAAATACTGCGCGGTAGTAATACTTGAAGTTGTCGTGGTCATTCGCCCACCACCAGGTAGCCCATCCGTCACCTCCGGTACCAACGTGCCAAGTACCGATATTACTATTACCATCGGCACGAGTGCTGCTGCCGTAGTTGTTGTCGGTTTTCATAGCCGTACCACCGGTAGCATTGTTGATTGCGGTACGCAGTTCAGACCATTTACAGAGGTTCGGGTTCTGACCATGCACTAAACCTGCCGGGTTGGTGAGAGAAGAACCCTTGTAGGCATTCATGATATAACGCCAATCGCACACGGTCGGTATTCTCCAACCTTTTGCAACTGCCCAGTCTCGAATTTTATAGTTAGACGAACTTGCAAAGTCATAATAACCACCTGCGTCATTAGAATAAACGGTTCCCCATACATTCACTGGATGATTGCTTGCCCATGTACTGATGGCTGTAGCAGCGTCTGCACGGCTAAGTCGGTTATTACTGATATCTTCCAAAGCGATACAAAGACACTTATCAAAATATTTGTCGCAACTACCTACATATGCTACTACAGCAACCAATGGTTCGCTCGAATAAGCTGCATCTGCTCTACTCTTCCATAGGTAACCATAGATGCCTAAGAAACGTCCTTTGTCAGCAGCAACGATATTACCTGGAGTACGGAGCACTGCTTGCGAATAGGTACAGGTCTTGCTGGCGGCATTGTAGTTAGTGGTAGCTGCTACGTTGACGGTGATGGTCACATTAGACGAAGTAGCCGCACCGTGTGCGCGGTGTACCGTCACTTTGTTGCCGCTGACGGTCGGCTTGGCATAGGTCTGATTAGAAGAAGTTGCGGTGATTGCACCGTCGCCCGTGCGCGTTACCGTAATATCTTTTGAGAAATCATCAGCCGTCATGCTGATGCTGGTTGTAGAAATAGACATGTTCGGATTGGCTTTGGCGATCGTCACATTAAACGAAGTCTCGGCTACATCCGCATAGTTATCATTTCCTACCACGCGGTAGTAAACAGCGTACGTTCCGGCATTGGTAGCTGACGGAATCGTTGTCCCCCATGCGCCTGAACCTACTTTGTATTGCAGCGTACCAGCCGTTGTAGAACCGGCATTCACCAGAGACTGAGCATTGGTGTTATAAGTAAGATTAGTCTTAGCCGTCGGAGCGGTCAATACAACAGTTGCTTTAGCGATGGTCACGTTGAATGAGCCGCCTTCATGACCGGCATAAGTTTCACTGCCTTGTACGCGATAATAAACGGTATAGGTACCTGCATTGGTAGCCGAAGGAACAGCGTCGCTCCATTCGCCCTCATTCACTTTGTATTGCATGGTACCGCCGGTAGAAGAACCCGCGTTCACCAATTCCTGCGCCGAGCCGGTATAGATCAAGCCCGACTTAGCGGTAGGAGCAGTTAGAACAGGCACACCTAAATAGCTTACACTCTTAACGTGCTTCGTACCTGTATAGGTAGCGGTAACCGTTTGACCAACACCGACAGGACTGGCAGTAACTGACCAATCCGAAGCCATCGATTCATCGGTGCTCACTGAATATGTATGCAGCGACCAGTTGGCTGTATAAGTCTTGTCGCCGGTAGATCCGTTGTTGATGGTTACCGTGGTTTGCGGAGTGCTACCGTTCGAACCGGTCCAGCCGAGGAAATCATTATGCTCCTTGGTAGGGTTATTCAAAGTGAAAGTCGCTGTCTCGATGTTATAATTAGCAGGGTTGGTTGCATTACCGCCATCGAGGTTGTAAGTAATCGTATAGTTAACCGGTGCCCAACGCGCGTAGAGCGTGGTGTTAGCGGTTTTGTTCCATGTACGCGCAGAGGAACCATCGGCATTGTAGTATTTAGTACCTTCTGAAGTAGCGTCATAATAGCCTTGGAACGTATAACCGGTCTTGGACGGCATCGTTGCCGAAGGCATGTTAGCATCGAATGTAGCCGTTGTAGAAGCTGTACCGCCGTTACCGCCCTGCTGGTCGAACGTCACGGTGTATGTGCGCGCGTTCCATTTAGCATATAGCGTTGTGTTCGAGGCGATGTCCCAGTTACGAACGCTGGTCGCGGTATTGTTCGCACCCGGCTTGAGGTACTGGGTGCCCGTTCCGTTCTTTCCGGTATAATAACCACCGAAACTATACCCATTACGTCCGGGGATATTTACCGTAGGTGTAGCGGAGCCGAAAGTAGCAGTCTTGGATGCATCTCCTGTGGCACCGCCTTGCCAATCCAAAGTAATGGTATACGTATTAGCTGTCCAGTTTGCGGTATAAGACTTGTCACCCGTAGAGCCCTTGTTAATGGTCACGGATGTTTGCTTTGTGGAGCCGTTCGAACCCGTCCAGCCAGCGAAGGTATAACCCGTACGGGTCGGATTTTTCAGGGTGAACGTATTCGTCGTTACATTGTAACTCGTCGGATTGCCGGTTACCGAACCGCCGTTGAGGGTATAAGAGATCGAATAGTTCACCAGGTTCCACTTCGCATAAAGAGTTGCACTCGCGTTCGCGGAATAGGTAGCACCCTTGGCATAGTTGGTACCACTACCATTGGAAGCGGTGTTCCAGCCGTTGAAGGTGTACCCTGCACGAGTCGGAGTTGTGTTACTCAACGTGATGTTTTTATTCGTTACTTTTCTCTGGGCACCCGGAGCACCGCTACCGCCGTTGGCATGGTAGCTGACGGTGTAGGGATTAGAAATCGTGATGGTTTTCACATCTCCGCTATTATCTGAATATGTGATAGTATGATTCCCTTCGCCGCTTCCTACATTGATAGGCCAAACTCTTACATCGTATGTGCCGGCAGGAACCTCACTGGTGATATCAATCCAGCAGTCAAAACCGTGTACTGTACCGTACAGTGCGCCAATGGAGTATGGGTCGCTACTTTTCAAATCAGGGCGATTCAGGTTGGCAACAGTGGCGTTGTAGCCCTTGACCGGATTAGTGTTCCCCTTCGGATAGATGTAAACGTGTATAGCAACAGTAGTACTGGGCTGATCAGGGTCGAGAGCCCAGCCCCATACATGAAAAGAGCCGTTGTGTCCCGTTACACCATCAACCGAGCCCATTGGAATTGTTGCCCACATACTTGTAGCGAGTAGCATCGCCGCAAATAATGAAAATAGTTTGATTTTTTTCATAATGTTTATTGATTTAAGAAAATATATTAGTTTGCTTGTTTTTTCTTTACAGATACAATATGTGAGTGCAAAGTTATAAAAAAGTTCGCATACGCGCAATACGTACACGCAAAAATTTACGAAGTGCAAAGTTTTAGGTGCAGAAATTTACGAAGTGCAAAGTTTTTGTGTCAATTTTTACACATTGCGTCAATTTTTCCACATTTTCCCTTTCGGCTCTCTGACGGCTGATAGAGTATAGAACACGGAAAAACCGCCCCGCTTGGAGCGATTTTTCTGTGTTTATTTACGATTTATTGATGTACGATGTACGATTTATTTACGAGGGTCCGCTTCGCGGTTAATGTACGATTTACGCAGTTGGGGACTATCGTCCTTTACTTCCTTCGTACATCGTACATCCGTCCTTCGTACTTTCGTTAGCCTTGGTGTGCGGAATCATATTCCTGCCCACAGACTAACCGTCGCGGGCTAACCCCTCGTATAAGTACCTAAACTCCGTTCAGGTAGTAAATACTCGGGGCAGCTCCGCTCTCCCCAAGGATTGGAAATCCTCGGGGACCCCATGGTTAGCCTTGCGCCTCGTCGTACTCCTGTCCGCAGACCTTCCACAGATACGCGCGCATCGTGGTCTTGCCGCCGGCGGTGTCTTTCTGCGCGTTGAACGCCTCCTGGTCGGCTGCCATCTTCGACAGATCCTTGGCACGCGCTTTCACCATCGCCTGCACAGCCGTGAAGCGTGCGCGGATCTCCAGCTCGCGTGCGGAGGGCTCGGTTGAACGGTTGTAGCGCTCGGCAGTAAAGGAATACACACGCTGACAGTTGGGGTTGGAACTTACCGCTATGCGGTGGGTGGCTACCAGATAGTTGCCGTGGTTGTGACCGTTCTGTTTCTTCGGTCGTTTCAGTGCTCCGCTGATGGTCTCGATACCTGCGGGGCCTACTTTCATAATTGCCATTTGCGTTCGGCGTTTGCCGAACAGACCGTCCTGCGGACTGTAAGACCGCTTACGCTGTAGGACCGCTACGCTGTAAGACCGGTCTGCGACCTGAAAGACTCCTGCTCGGTTCTCCACGCCGTGGGAGGGGAAAAGGTTAGGGTTTAGGGTTAATGGTTGGTTGAATAGTCGAAAGTCGACTAATTTTTTAAGAAAAAACAATTTTGCAAGTCCTCTGATTTTTCTATCAGTCAAAAATTATCAAAAATGTTCCAAAAATTATTTTTCTTTTAGGTCAACAATTAAAGACAATTAAAGACAATTTTCTTTGTTCACGAATTTAACAAATTAAACTAATTTTTCTTTAAGTCAAAAATTATCAAAAATGTTCCAAAAATTATTCTTTCATAGTCAACAATTATCAACAATTGAAGACAATTTTTTTTTACATAGGATGCATTTTTTTTAATTGTTGGTAATTTTGGACCAATAAAAATATATCAAAGATCAGAGTTTTTTCTCGCCACGATAGGTTTCCGCGCTTGCGCTACGGCTCAGAATGATTCGCGACCTTGTCGCTCATATAATCTTTCGCCGTGCACTACGCTTTCCCCATCGGGTGCACTGCGTTAGCGCCCGTCGGGGACCCCTAACGCTCTCGCGTTCCTTCGTAACGCTCGGTAGTTTTGGTCATGATGGTGGTGGTTGTGTCGCCGTGCTGCACATAGCTTGCCGTGGTCGTCACCACTCTTGTTGCCGTACAGGAGGCTAATCCCACTGCGCTCACAAGGAACGCAAAAATTACAATTTTCTTCATCTTGGTTCAGGTTTTGCTTTTACACGCGTGGGATCTGAGTCCTTCCTTTTTGAACCATTGAGACTGAGAAGGAAGCGACAAACGCCCCGATGGTTCATTATCTTATCTCTCAAATCCGGTGCAAAGGTACTGCTTTTTTATGAAACGGGCAAATTTCCGCTTCCGCAAACCACCTTTGAAAGTGTTTTTAGATAAACATGTACCCGCAATAGGTAGCAAAATCGCGTGCCATCGTCAGAGATATCCATCCGCGACGCTTGACATCGCTCAGCCAGTTGGTACGATGCTTGCGGTGTTTGCACCAGCCGTACAGCAGCACTCCGAACGCGTACTCCGGATCGTCATAATGCAGACGCGATTGCAGACGCTCCTTGAGGAAGGAGAGTTGTATTTTTTGTTCTTTTTTCATATCCCGAATAATAAACTGTTTTTCGTTCCTTTACCTAAATAGCAGAAATACCTGCCATCGCCTGCCTTGCGTCTTGTTAATACAATCCCGCGCTGCGCCGCTTGCTGACGTGCTTTTTGCCAGTTGGCTTCTTCTCTCGACTCTCGGCTCTCGTCTCTTGACTTTTCTCTTTTCATAATCTACTGGTTTTTAGTTGTTTATAATACCCTTATCGGGGGCATCTCGGAGGAATCTCGGAGGCATCTCGGAGGCAAGTGCTATCCACACCGCACATAGATCACCCTTTGCCCCGTCGGATTTTCCATCTTCCAGCCATCCTTTTCCTCTGTCGTGCCGTAACGCTTGTAATACTCATTGTAACTGAGCGTTTGCGTGCATATGGCTCTGGCGTTCTCTTGGATGGCGCGGTAAGGGTCGTAATGCACAAACTTCCCTTGCGCCAACTTGGAACGGATGGATTGGTAAATCTGTTGTTGCACCGTGGGGGAATAACTCGCTAATAATGATGCACATTCGTTTTCGCGCTTGCTGCTGGAGCCGTGCTCCCTGAGCAACGGCCATAATTCATTAAATAAACTCATAGATTAAAATTTTTTTATTACTGGTGCTACAAAAGGTGGTGGTACATATACTCCGTCCGTAACACCTATGTAACACCTCTTTTTTTTTAATTTTCTTTTGCTTCTTTTCTTTTATTAGGTTTCTTTTATCGAAATCCGATGCAAAATTACTGCTAATTTCGTTAAGTTGTCGGAACTGAGTTCCACTTTTGCATTTTGGCGTATTATTTTCCGTATTTGTCGCTCGTCAATACCGAAAATTTCTTCCAAAAACACATAGGCTTGCATAAAACCAAAGCCTTCTTGGTTGGTCAGTTCGTAGAAAATAGTAGAAATAAGAGCATTGCGTTTCGTCAGTCGCAATGCTCTGTTTGTTGCGTCTTTTTTCATGGTATTTGCTTGTTATTTTGTTTTTTATTGTGACGGATGATATCCGTCGTTGTTCTCATCTTCCGTTAGTCCGGCATTGTGTGCCGGATGTCCAACAAGCAAAAAAGGCGGTCCTTTCGCCGCCATATAGATGCACAAAAAAAGAGACGGGGCACGATTTACGTGCTCCGCCTCTTGCGATACGGATAGCCTAATGGCTACGATTTACCACTGTTCGCCATTTCCATCAATAAAGTCCATCGTGTTTCCACCTCCGGCAGGACTGCCAGCCAATACCATAGATTCCAAAGCAATGCGTGCAACAAGCACTTCGGGTTGAAAATATAACTTTTTCATAAAACCATTTACTATTTAATCATTTACCATTTACCATTTATTTGGTTATTTAGCCATTTCCCTATTTCCCACCCTTGAGGGGAGGGTTAGGGAGAGGTTTTTACTTAATCATCTGTCCGGCCGCATTGTACTCTACGCCGTTGCGGATAATAACCAACTGTCCGTCGCGGAGAACCTTTGTACTTTGTACCTTGTCACCTTGTACATTCTCAACGCCGGTAGCCACCTGCTCTTGGTTGAAGACAAAGCGCATACGACGCGGAGCGTTGGTCTGCAAACCTGCGTACTTCACATAAGCCTTGTGTGCCTTGAGATTGTCCGAGTTGATGCGATAGAATCCTACACCGTACTCGTTCGTACCGCTCAGTACGTAGCAGTTAGTGGTTGTCAGGCCATCAATCGATGTAACGGCGGTAATAGCATCCACACCTTCGAGGCTGTTGTCGTCCGGATTAACGCTTACGCCGTTCTCTTCCGTCGGGGTGAGGACAACAGGATCTGCCGAACCGGTCTTGCGGAGGATAACAGCCGTGTTAGCCGGAATGACTTGGGTTCCGTTTGCAATCTCGGTCAGCACGAGATCATTATTGCTCAGGTCAGCAATGAACGCTTGCGTACCGTCGTTCGTCAGTTTGTAGTTCTGCGTGCTGTGGAAGAAGGTCGAGTAGTGGTAACTCGGGTTCTCCGGGTCCTCATTCGTCGGTACTTGCTCATCCGAAGGAGTCGGAGCAGGACCAAATGGCGGAAGTTCTAAAGTAATGTCGAGGCTGAAATCAAACCATTTGTAACCTGTTTCCGGGTCAAACTTATCCATATTACCTTTAACATTAACCTTTTCCATAAAAGGATAAATTGTCCAATTTTCGTAGGAAATATTCACAGCATCGGCATTAGAATTATAATAAGCATTCATATCGTAATCTCCTTCAACACCGTATAGTTCTTTAAGCATTGTTTTCATCTCTGCGTCTTCGAACTCCTGCGGGAGTGTAACATTCTCAACCTTCTTTTCATTGCCATTTGCTTTAAAGAGAATATGCACATACGGAGCGGCGTTGATAAGATCGGACGGAGCATTCTTCAGCGTCTCATAATTGGACACAAACATTTTCTGACCATCGGTCAAAGCATCATATGCATTTTGTGCCGCATCAATTGCATCCTTGCACTCCTGCGTGTAAACAACCGGATTCGGAATCGCGTTAATCAAATCAACGACAGCGTCTGCATAAGGTTTCGCTTCAGCCACCAAAGCTGCCCATTGTGTTTCAGCATCGGTCAGCGTACTGTAATTGGTGATTTGAGCCTTCTGCTCATCAGACAAAGCGTCGTACGCAGCGCGCGAACCTTCAATATAATATTTGCAATGCTCAGTCAGTTCTACAGGTCCGATAGCATCAATGGATACGATAACCGGCCATACAACATCATAATACGGATCGCTAGGAGCAGATGCCGCAGTAACCAGGTTATTCAAGCCGGTAGTCAGGTCATTTTCGCAAGTAAGTGCGAAACTGGACGTGTGTTGATGTCCCGAAAGGAAGCAACCCATACCATTGGAAGAGACAAACAAAGCTGCGTGATCCTGTGCATTGGCTTCTCCTGCATATGCACAAACGATACCATACGCTGCGGGTTGGAACTCTCTTGCTGTCAAATTATATTGCCAGAGACGGAAAATAGGTACTTCCAATTTTTTCGCTTCCTTTTCTTCGCTACTCATACCATTGTAGTACTGATTGACTGCATCATTGACCTGTGAAGCGCAATCATAGTTATTGGAAGGAGTATAGTATGCTACGAACTCTAATTTCCAAGGACCAAGGGCAATATTTCCATTTCTGTGTCCTTTATATCCTTCGTATGGATCTTTGAATCCAGAAAGAGTGCATGCATTATTTACTTTAGGGAAAGGCGGGTTGCGCTGGCAGTCATAGTTGTAAAGAAAACGTGCTGCCGTCACCGAAGGAGCAGGAGTCGGAGCTGAACCGCCAGCCGTATAGAAGAAACGATTACCAGAGATTGTTATATTCTCATAAATTTGGTTGAAATCTGTTTCTACATCATAATCATCCGTAATGGTTCCGTTAAAGAACTGTATTACTCTTGCGTTGTCTCCATTCGTGCGATAAACGAGAACAGCAGTGCCGGAAGTCGGCACTTCGGTCCATTCCTTCGCCTCATCAAATGTAACAGCCTGAAAGCCCGGCAGAACGTCTACTGTGAACGGATTACTATTCGAGTTCCATCCAGCGTACAGCTCCGATGTAACCTCTACCACTTGGAGTCCTGTCGCCTGAGCCGAACCACCGCCATCTTCTATTGTAAATTCAATAGAGGTAATATCATCTATATGCCTGGGAGCGTCTCCTGTCAACGTAATCGATGCGGCAGGAGTGCCGGACCATGTGAATATTCCTCCTTCGAAATTTTCATAATACGGGCTGATCCAGTCTCCATTGGCATTTCTCCATTCTCCAGCACCCGAGTGATTAATATCAATTTGGGCAATGTTTCCTACACTGGATGTGAACGTTAAATAACCTCCACCACTACCTTCGCCATTGCCAATTTCAATAGCACCGCCGTGATCGCCAAATACAACAAACTCCCCAGTGCTTACAACCGTTACCGTAATGCCGTCACTGGTCCTACTGTCAGAGCCGGACGAAACGTTCATAGCCATACTGGATACTTTGGACTGATCCCACGTGATGACTGTTGCCCAGCTCAACCCCACGCTTGCTGCGAGGGCGAGAAGAAAAGTAAAAATCTTTTTCCTCATAATAATTTTGTTTTTGATTGTTAATACTGTGTGGCTTTTGCCACGTTAATTGTTTGTTATTGTTGTTTTGTTTTTTTCCTTCAGTCAAAAATTATCAAAAATGATCCAAAAATTTCTTTTAGGTCAACAATTAAAGACAATTTTCTTTTTTTTACATAGGATGCATATTTTTTAATTGTTGGTAATTGTTGATAATTGTTGACAAATAAACAAATAATTTTCTTTAATTTTTGGTAATTTTTGACCAATAATCTGTTTTGTATGTTTTTTCTATCAGTCAACAATTAAAGACAATTAAAGACAATTTTCTTTTATCCGTCTAATCTGCTTAATCTGTGGACTAAATAATACATGCTAAAAAAGGCAGCACATAGCACGAGACTATGCGCCGCCTTTGTGGCTGCGAACTTGCTGATATTCTTTACATTCCGCCCATTCGCATGTGGGGGGGGGTAAAATTGAACTTCACATTTCGAGTTTGCATGGTTTGCACAAAATTCGGCACAAAGATACATAAAAATTCGCATATACGCAATACGTACACGCAGAAATTTACGAAGTGTAGAGTTTTAGGTGCAAAAATTTACGAAGTGCAAAGTTTTTGTGTCAATTTTTCCACATCGCGTCAATTTTTCCACATTTTTCCTCCCCCCTCTCGGCTCTCTGACGGCTGATAGCTGACGGCTGATAGAGTATAGAACACGGAAAAACCGCCCCGATTGGAGCGGTTTTTCTGTGTTTATTTACGATTTATTGATGTACGATGTACGATTTATTGATGTACGATGTACGATTTATTTACGAGGGTCCGCTTCGCGGTTAATGTACGATTTACGCAGTTGGGGACTATCGTCCTTTACTTCCTTCGTACTTTGAATAAATCCTTCGTACATCGTACATCCGTCCTTCGTACTTTCGTTAGCCTTGCGCGTGCGTCACGCACGCATCCCTACTCGCGCACATATTTTTATATATTGTTTTATGTCGGATATTGTTTTTTTGTCGGTTTTTCCTGTTAAAAGCAAACAAGCACGATAATGAATGACAAAAAAGGATTTTAACATGGTTTGGCACAGAAATTGTACTGAAAAATAGGGCTTTTAGGAAGCCCTGAAGAGTACGAATTGACAAATATTATACGATAATGAAAAAGATTTGTTCTATTTTTCTATGCGCAGCTGCCGTGTTGCTGAGCGCTTGTCAAGACACTGCCGAAGTGCGCAGTGCCGCCGGCGGATACACCTACAAAACGTCCGGCGTGGTCACTATCACCAAAGCAGACACCGTGATGGAAGTGCATCTGACCCCTGAGACGGGAATGATGACCTTGGCCAGCAACAAGAACGGCAAGGAAGCCACACTGAGTTTCAACCACAACGGCGGCGACTCGTACGACATGGTAGCCACCATCGACAAGGACAGCATCTATCTCATGCCCGGAAGCCGCTTTATTGACGTAGCCGTGGCACAAGACACGCTGCTGTTCGGCAATGTGACCAAACGCAGGGAGAGCTTCGAGATCGAAGTCACCGGCGACGGCAAGGTAATGAGCAACGGCGACGTGTGCCTGAACCTGCATTACGAAGGCGATGCTCTCAACGAAGGCTACCATCTGGAAGGCGACGAAGTGCACGTGCATGCAAAAAGGGTGAAAAATTAGCAACATCCGGAGTATCCGGAAGACTACAAGAATCATATGAAAATCAAACCAATACTAACAGGGATACTTCTTTTGCTGGCAGGTGCCGATGCAGGAGCGCGGGTGCTTACCCTGGAGGAGTGCAGAGAGCTGGCTCTTAACGCCGCCTCTTCGCAAGCCGGAACAGAGATGAAAGCAGCCGCGGAAGCCAACCGCAAAGCGGCACTGGCGGCAATGTTTCCCAAAGTGAGCGCCAATGCCGCCTACACCTATAACACCGCCGACATCCGGCTGCTGCCGTCCGAGATGAACCTCGGTGCGGGTAGTGCCGTGATCTCGGCTGACGGACAGAGCCGGTTCTTCTGGGACGAGGGTTCGGCGATGGGACAGCTGGTGCAGAACACACAGGATCTGACCTTCGTGAACGAGCAGGTACAAGCCCTTGCCGACCACTCGGGACAGATGATAGCCGACGGTTACAAGCAGCTGTACGACTATCTGGATCTGGACATGCACCATGTGTTTGTGGCGCAAGTGGGCGTGACACAACCGATATATGTCGGCGGACGGTTGCGCGAGCTGTACAAGATTTCCAAGATTGCCGAAGAGACGGTAGCCCTCGAAGCCGACAAGAAACACGACGAGACCATTGTTGCGGTGGACGAGGCGTATTGGCGGGTAGTGGCAGTGAAGCACAAGAAAGACCTGGCGGAGAAATACTACGGGCTGCTGAAGACCCTGGAGGGTAATGTGGAAGAGGCAGTGGCTTCGGGCATGGCAACGCAGAGCGACCTTCTGAAAGTAAAGCAGAAAAGGGGCGAAGCGGAGCTCAAGAGACTGCAGGCGACGAACGGGCTCAAACTCAGCAAGATGGCACTCTGCCAGATCTGCGGACTGGATCTGGACGAAGACATAGAGCCGGACGAGAGGGGTCTGAACGAACGCGTGCTGCACGACACCGTGACAGACTACCGGGAGTCGGTAAACAGGAGAGCCGAAATCCGTATGCTGGAGAACGCAACGAAGATCGCCGAATCGAATGCCAAGATCATCTCTGCCGGACTGCAGCCTAATATCATCGCCTCCGCCAACTATGTCTATTCGAACGTCAGTGCCGGGAACGGTCTGAGCAACGACTGGCGGGGCAAAGGGTTTGTGACAGCCGGCGTAGTGGTGAATATCCCCATTGCGCACGCAGATGACATCTACCGCCTCAAAGCCGCCAAGCACACCGTGAAAGCCGCCAAACTGAAGGTGGACGAGACGCGTGAGCTGTTAGAGCTGCAAGTGACGCAAGCCAACCAGCGTGTGATAGAAGCGCAACAGAAAGTGGCGATGTGCGACCTGGCGGTGAAGAACGCCGAAGAGGTACTCCGGCTGGCGCAAGAGTCCTATACTGCCGGAGTAATCCCCGCTTCTGACCTGATGGCAGCAGAGACGGCCTGGCTTTCCGCCTGCACGGACAAGATAGATGCCGACATAGAAGCCAAAGTGATGGAGAGTTATTTCAAACGATATACAAAACAATGAGAAAAGAGAAAAAAGGAAGTCTGCTCTTAGGATTAGCAGCAATGTTGATAGTGGTGGTGATCGTAGCACTGGTAGGCGTGTTCGCCCTGCAGGAAGAAGAGGAACTGATCACCGGTGAGGCGGAAGCCACCGAGTACCGTGTATCGGGCAAGGTGCCGGGAAGAATCGAGGAGTTCCGCTTTGAGGAGGGCGACCATGTGAAGAAAGGCGACACCGTGGTAGTGATCTATTCGCCGGAAGTGGAGGCGAAGATGGCACAAGCCTCCGCCGCCCGCCGTGCCGCCAATGCCATCAACAAGAAAGCCCAACACGGTGCCCGCAGCCAGCAGATAGAAGGCGCCTATGAGTTGTACCAGAAAGCGCAGGTGGCGGAAGATATCTACCGCAAGTCATACGAGCGCGTGAAAGGTCTCTACGAGAAAGGCGTGGTAGCGGCGCAGAAATACGACGAAGTGGAAGCGCAGTACCAGGCAGCCGTAGCCACGACCAAGGCAGCCAAGAGCCAGTATGACATGGCTCTGGAGGGTGCGCGCGCAGAAGACAAGGAGGCTGCCGAAGCCCAAGTGGCGCGCGTGGACGGCATTATCCGGGAGATCAATCTGGCGCGTGACGAGCGGTACCTGCTCTCGCCGGTGGACGGCGAAGTGGCAGAGCGTTTCCCGAAGACCGGAGAACTGGTGGGACAAGGCAGTCCGATCATGTCTATAGTGGATCTGGACGACATGTGGTTCACGTTCGCCGTACGCGAGGACATGCTCAAGGATATAACCGTAGGCAGGACGATGAAGGTCAAAGTGCCGGCATTGGGCGACGAGGAATACGAGGTGAAAGTGACTTATATCCGCGCCATGGGAACCTACGCCACCTGGCGGAGCACCAAGCAGAACGGCGGATATGACGTAAAGACCTTCGATGTAAGAGTGAAACCGGTGAAGAAGATCGAGAACCTCCGACCCGGCATGACAGGCATTCTTTACCGGTGAAAGAGATTTTCATAAATATCATCCGGGTGGCGAAGCGTGAACTGAGGCGGATGTTTATCCGGCCGCTGTACATGTTCGCGTCGGTGGGTGTGATGGTGCTGTGCACGGTGTTCTTCCTGAGTATCATGCGCCACGGAGCACCCGAACGGATGCCGGTAGCCGTGGTGGATCATGACCATAGTTCCATCTCGCGGCGTTTCTGTCACGAGATGCAGGCGACTCCTTCGGTGGACATAGTGCTCATTACCGGCGAATACCGCGAGGCGCGCCAAGCAATGCAGCGCGGCGAGGTGTTCGGCATTCTGGAGATCCCGGACGGGTTCTATGCCGACTTGGCATCGTTCAAGCGGCCGGAGTTGCATTTCTATGTCAACAACGCCTACACCGTAGGTGCCAGCACCGCCTACAAGCAGTTTCTGACGATGTGCAACCTGACCTCCGGCGCCTTCCAGCGGGAGGTGTTGCGCAAGAAAGGGCTGCCTGACCACCTGATCATGAAACGCATCCAACCCGTCGCCATCGACGCCCATATGGTAGCCAACCCCTGGAGCAACTATGCCATCTATCTGGTCTCGACCATTCTTCCGGGAATACTGGGACTGGTGGTGCTCATGCTGACGATCTTTGCGATAGGATTCGAGCTCAAGTCCAAGTCCTCACGCAAATGGCTGCACACTGCCGGAGAGAACTACACGGTAGCGATGATAGGCAAGTTGCTGCCATATACGGTCCTCTATATCGTACTGGGTGTCAGTTGCGGCGTGATTTTGTTCCGGTTCATGCACTTCCCCGTGTACGGCTCTACCTGGCGGCTTATGTTCGGCCTGCTTCTTTTTGTGTTCGCCATGGAGGCGATGGCAATTACGATAATCGGTCTTCTGCCCACCCTCCGGGATGCCATCTCCATCGGTGCGCTGTACGGGATGCTGGGGTTCTCGCTGTCGGGTTTCACCTACCCCGTGATGAACATGTTGCCGCCGGTGCAGGCTCTCGCCAATCTGGAGCCGCTGAGACACTACTATCTGATCTATGTGAACGAGGCACTGATGGCAGCTCCGGCGATCAACACGCTGCCGCATGCACTGGCGCTGTGCGGATTCTTCATACCGGCGCTATTGGTGTCCAGAAGACTCCATAACGCCCTGATTAACCAAAATTATCCTTTGAAATAATGCGGATATACCGATATTTATATACACGGTGGCTGGAAGCCAAAGAGAGTACGTGGGTGTTTGCCAACGAACTGAAGCGGATCTTTACCGATGCCGGTGTAATGGTGATTTTCATCGTGGCTACCGTGGCGTACCCGATCCTCTACAGTTGTATCTACTGGAAAGACAATGTGGAGAATATTCCGGTGGCGGCAGTAGATATGAGCTGCTCGCCCGAGAGCCGCAATTTCCTGCACCGCTGGAACGCCTGCCCGGATGTCAGAATAGATTACAGTTGTGCTTCGATGGAGGAGGCGGAACGGCTGCTGCGTGACCAGAAGGTGCACGGCATTATCTATTTCCCTTCGGATTTCGCCAAAGCCCTCAACTCCGGCATGGAGACGGCAAAGATTTCACTCTACTGCGACATGAGTTCGTTTCTCTACATGAAGGGAATCTATCTGAGTTGCAACAAAGTCATGCTGGAGTCGATGAACAAAATCCAGATCGACCGCTACGAGGCGATGGGAATGGACGAAGAGTTCGCCTGGTCGCTGGTGCAGGAAGCGCCCTATACCGAGACGGCGTTGTTCTGTCCGTCCGGAGGCTATGCCTCTTTTCTTATTCCGGCAGTGCTAATGCTCATACTGCACCAGACGCTGTTCTTCGGTATCTGCATGTTGGGCGGCACGGCGCGTGAGGAGAACCGTGAGCTCTTCCGTCTGCCGGGAGCACGGCGCGGGTCAAGTGTGCTCAGAATAGTGCTCGGACGCGGAGCGGCGTATTTTGTGATCTACATGGCATTGGGTGTCTATGCCTTGCTGCTGGTGCCGAGGCTCTTCGGTCTGCCGCATATAGGCAACCCGATAGACATAATACTCTTCTATGTGCCGTATCTGTTAGCCACGATCTTCTTCTCAATGCTCGTCTCTACCGTCATCCGCAACCGTGAGAGCGGTATAGTACTCCTGATATCCACTTCGCTGATCTTCCTTTTCATCGCCGGCGTGAGCTGGCCGCAACAAATGCTCCCCAAGCCATGGCTATGGCTCAGTTACGCGTTCCCGTACACGTGGGGTGTACACGGTTTCCTGCATATCAACTCGATGGGTGCCACGCTTGCCGGCACTGCCAGAGAGTATATCGCCCTATGGGGACTGGCAGCCGCGTATTTTGCTGCCACCTGCGTAATGCTGGCAGTCTTAGGCTGGTGGTCAGACCGGAGAGGCGACAACTGGCGCGCCAAGAGCAGCGGTATCTATCAGGAAGAAGAGACTACTCCTCATAAGCCGGTTGTTGCCGCGCAGCCAGTTCGTTAGGCATCTCCAGCGTATAGAGAACGGCTTCCGCCTGACGCAAGGCATTGCGTTTCTTCTGACCCGGCGCAAAGAGCATGGCTTCCACTGTCACAACACGTGCATTGACCTGATCGAGACGGGTGTGGCTGACATAAGCGCCACCCATGGCTTCGCCTCCGTACAGTTTCCATAAGCCGCGTATCTCCTCGCCGTAGAAGCCTCCTTCGTCGGTATAAAGCGAGGCGAGCTGACGCAACTCGGGCTGATCCTCCTTGTATTCCGTACCGATATACGAACCCTCCGTCTGACCGGATATAATACGACCCATGACTGAATCGCGCATCCGGTTGAGAGAGGAGAGCGCGAACTGGCAGGTGTCGGTATAGGGATAGCTGTAGAGAACGAGATAGCGGGTCATCGGACCCTTGTTGTTGCAGGTGAGGAAGACACGGATATCATTCTCCAGCGTAGTGTCCTTGACGAAGACATACTCCTCCGGTATAGCCAAGCCGTAGTGATGATCCTTCTCCAGACGGGCGATAGCATCCCCGTTAGGCATACGGCGGTAGAACGACGCCTGACGGAGCATCTCCTGATCCACAAACCATTGCCGGATCCCGGTGCCGTGGGCCAGCCAGTAGGATACAAAAGCGGTGTCGTTAGGCGCCTGTATATGATAGACCGCCTGCGGCGTGGACCACACATCGGTGGAGACTTTGCATTTGACCTGCGTGTATTTGGTGTCGTCAATATCCACGATGAGGATGTTACGCGTCGGCTTGAGAAACTCGTCGAACGCCTCCGGCTTGACCTGGGTGAGTTTGAAATACGGCTCTACCTGCGGCATATGGGTCATGTCAGCCGACATACAAGCAGCCACCAAACCGTATGTACTGTTGACAGGTCCGGTATAGCCGTTGCCGTTCTCCACCGCCCAAGGATTGGCTATCTCGCCAGCCAGATGACGGTCAGGCATAACCACCAGACACTCATACACCGTACCCGTGGCACTCGTGAGCGTACGACCGCTGTCACAACTCATAAAACCGATCCCGCACAACAGGATGCTCATCAAAATCACTGCTTTTGTTCTCATATATTCCAAATTTTTGCACAAAGGTACAACAAAAATCGGAGATAAGCAAATTTTTTTTGTGTAATTCAAAAAAAAAGCGTATCTTTGCAGCCCAATTAAGAGTAATGAGAGATTTTACAGAGGACAGTTATCGTCAGTTGGTGGCAGCGTTGCGCGAAGCCGGCTACCGTTTCATGACGATGGAGCAGTACTGCGACGGGAAGAACAGGCTGCCGGAGCGGTTTGTGGTACTCCGCCACGACGTGGATCTGCGTGCGGCGTACAGCGAGCGCATTGCGCGAGTGGAAAAGGAAGAAGGCGCCAAGGCGAGTTATTATTTCCGTGTCATCCCCCAGAGCAACCGTCCTGAGATCATCCGCTCCATTGCCCGGATGGGACACGAAATAGGGTACCACTACGAGGACATGTCCATCGCTAAAGGCGATATAGAGACCGCCAAGGCGCATTTCGAGCAGTGGCTGGCGTATTTCAGGCAGTTTTATCCCGTGCGGACTATCTGCATGCACGGCGCGCCGACGAGCCGCTATGACGGCAGAGACCTCTGGAAGAAGTACTCTTACCATGACTATGGGATTATCGGCGAGCCGTATTTTGACGTCGATTTCTCGGATCTGTTCTACCTGACGGACACCGGGCGGTGCTGGGACGGATACAAGGTGTCACTGCGTGACAAGATACCCGTTCACCAGGACGAATGGATACGCAAGGGATGGGTTTATCACACCACAGAGCAGGTGGTGGACGCCATCCGCCAAGGAGCAATGCCTCCCCGGCTGATGATCACCACCCATCCGCAGCGGTGGGCCAACGCCCTTCTGCCATGGTGCCGGGAATGGGTGCTGCAGAAGGCAAAGAACATAGTGAAAAGGATATTAGTGAAAAGACAAAATGGCTAAACGAATAGGAATAGACCTCTTAATCTGGGTTCTCGCCTCCGCAGTATGTCTCTTATGGCGGTTTGCCACGGCGAAAGCGGAACTGATGGAATATGTATTCCTGGCAGCCATACTGGCTGTAACATGGGTGATCGTGGGAACGGTCCTGCAACTCTACCGGAGCTACAAGATCGCCTGGTACTGGCAGTCAGCCCTGTCATGTCTGCTGACGGGTGCGGCGCTGATGACGGGATGCTATTATCTGCTGCCAATGTCGCCGCTGGGCGTGTCGGTGAATGTGGCAATGTGGCTTGTAGGAGCCGTGACGGTGACAGACATGGTGGTCATTCTCATGGAGCACTACTGGAAATATGCCCAGAACATGACCATCCCCCTCATGGAGATAGAGCAGCGGACAAATGCCAAGGTGTCGCGTAAAGACGAGATGCGCTCTCCGCAATCCATCGAGACCATCCACCAGGCGGTGACTTCTATCACCACCGAAGAAGACTACCAGCTGCTGGTGGAGAAAGCGCATATCAACAACCGTCAGACCAAGATCATCGCCGACAGAGACCGGTTCTCCTTTCTGCAACTGCCGGATTACCAGTACCGCACTCTGGTGGATCTGACGCTGCTCAACGATGCCAAAGGTATTAACAAGCGGTTTTGCATCGTCAATGCCAAACTGCCGGACGACGGCTATTATGTATGTTGCTACAGACCGCAGGAATATATCAAGAAGAAGATTCTCAACAAGTATCCGGCAGGACTCAACTGGGTGGTCTATTCGTTCTATTTCTTCTGGAAGAGAGTATTGCCACGGCTGGTGCTGACCTCCCGTCTGTTCTATGACGTAACCAAAGGGCGGAAACGCATGCTCTCCAAGACAGAGATCCTGGGCAGACTGTACTACTGCGGTTTCGAGGTGGACGAGGTGGTGCCGATGGGGCATATAGAGTATGTCTTTGCCCATCGTCACTCGCAGCCTTATCCGCAGCAACAGCTGAAAGTTTACGGTCCGCTAATCAAACTGCGCAGAGTAGGCAAAAACAAGGAGTTCATCTATTTCTACAAGTTCCGCACCATGCACCCCTATTCGGAGTATATCCAGAAATATGTCTTCGACCAACGCGGAGGCATGAATATCGCCGACAAGTCGGATGACGACTGGCGGATTACCACCTGGGGCAAGTTCATGCGCAAGTACTGGCTGGACGAGCTGCCGATGCTGATCAACTGGCTCAAGAGGGACGTGAAGCTGGTGGGTGTAAGACCGCTTTCAAAGACCATGTTCGACACCTATCCGCAGTGGCTGCAAGACAAACGGACACTGGTGAAACCGGGACTCATACCACCTTTTTATATCGATCATCCTCAGAATTTCGAAGAGTTGTATGCCTCGGAGGACAAATACCTGACGGAATACCTCAAACACCCCGTCTGGACGGATACGAAGTATTTCTTCCTGACCATGTATTCTATTCTCTTCCGCCGCATGCACAGTGCCTGAAACCCGGATACCAATGTCTTCTGCTATACATACCGATGCGATGCACCGGCTGGCATATGCCACGGATGCTTCCGCCTACCGTCAGATACCGGCAGGTGTAGCCTACCCCAAGCATGAGAACGACCTGCGTTTTCTGCTTGCTCAGGCACGCAAGCGCAATACCCATCTTATCCCCCGTGCCGGAGGTACAAGTATAGCCGGTCAGGTGGTGGGCGAAGGTATTGTGGTGGATGTGAGCCGGTATATGAACCGTATTCTCTCGATTGACCCCGAACAACGCCTTGCGCGTGTACAGCCGGGTGTGGTGCGGGATGAACTGAACATGGCACTTCGTCCGTACGGGCTCTTCTTCTCGCCGGAGACCTCCACCTCCAACCGCTGCTGTATCGGCGGAATGGTGGGAAACAACTCCTGCGGCACACACAGCCTCGTCTATGGCTCTACGCGCCACCATGTAGCAGGACTGCGGATAATGCTCGCCGACGGCACAATGTGGGACATACAACGGGGGAAGGTGCAGCCAGCCGGGGAAGAAGGAGGCCAATCCGCCCTCATGGATGCCATCCTTGCCCAACTCAAGGACTGGCAGACACACTCCTCCGTGACGGACAAGTTGCGCGAAGCCTTTCCTGACCAAACCATCAGACGCCGTTCGTGCGGCTATGCTATCGACGAGGCATTGGACGTCTATGGCAAGGGAGAGGAGACCGACCTGCCGGCTCTCATTACCGGTTCGGAAGGTACACTCTGTTTCGTGACCGAGATAACCCTTACTCTGGATCCTCTGCCGCCGGCAGAGCAGATGGTCGTTTGCGTACAACTGAACGAGATGGAAGACGCTTGGCGAACCAATCTTATCGCTCTGGAGAACAAGCCCACTGCCGTGGAACTTATTGACGGACGGATTATTGACCTTGCGCGTACCAACATAGAGGCGCGCAAGAACCTGTTCTTTGTTTCAGGCGAGCCGGCAGCAATCATCGTGGCGGAGTTCAGAGCCGGCACACGGGCACAGCTGGACAAGCAGGCACAACCGTTCATCGAAGCCATGCAACGGTCAGGCATCGGCCATTCGGTCACCAAAGTCTATGGCAGCGATGTGAACCGCGTTTGGGCACTGCGCAAAGCAGGACTGGGAGTCTTGTCCTCCATGAGCGGCGATGCCAAACCCGTAGGCGTGGTCGAAGACACCGCTGTCGCCCCCGAACGAATGGGCGCTTATATGCATGATTTCAGGGAAATGATGGCACGGCTGGGACTGGATTGTGTCTATTACGGACATATATCAACCGGCGAGTTGCATCTGCGTCCGGTGCTCAATCTAAGCAAGGAGAAAGACCGCAAACTGTTCAGGCAAGTGGCTGAAGAGACCGCCAGACTGGTGAAGAAACACCATGGCTGCCTCTCCGGAGAACACGGCGACGGGCGCTTGCGAGGGGAGTTCATCCCGTTAATGTACGGCGATGAGGTATATCAGATGATGCGCGAGCTCAAGCACACATGGGATCCTGAAGGGATATTCAATATAGGCAAGATCGTGGACACACCTCCCATGGACGAGTACCTGCGCTATACAGCGGATCTTTCGCGCTCCAAGACCTCTCCGGCTTTCGATACATCCCTACTCTCGCTATGCTCGGGCGCTGCCGACTGCCGCAAGTCGGCATTGATCGGAGGTACCATGTGCCCTGCATACAAGGCTACAGGGGACGAGTTGTTCTCCACGCGTGCAAGAGCGAATATCCTCCGGGAAATGATCACCTCCGATCCCCAAGGCATCTATTCGGAGGAGGTGGGTGCTGTTTTGGACTCCTGTCTGGCATGCAAGGCCTGCCACAGCGAGTGCCCCGCCAATGTGGACATGACGCGCATGAGGAGCGAGATACTGCAGATCAGATATCGCCATTCCCATGTGCCTTTCCGTACATGGATGGTGGCGCACATGGCATGGATTGAAGGCATTGGAAGCATGGTGCCGGCAGTGTATAATTTCTTTGCCACGAATGCTTTCACTTCCTCGCTTATCAAACGTATTGTGGGTTTTGCCGCCGAACGGAAGATACCTGCCCTCAGCCGCCATTCAATGCGATGGCTGGTCAATCACCGTATCTCCCTTCCCCCCTCCCGTCCTTCAGCGAAAACAATCTATCTCTTTGCCGACGAATTCACCAACCATGCCGAGGCAGAGTTGGGGTTGCGTTTTGCCGAACTGCTCACCCGTTGGGGCTACCGGGTTATTATCCCGCGCCATACGGAGAGCGGAAGAGCGGCTATCAGCAAAGGGTGTCTTGATCAGGCGTCCCGGTACGCCAAGCGCAATGTGAACCTGCTTTCGGGTATCGTCTCCGAGGACACGCCTCTGATAGGTATCGAGCCTTCGTGTATCCTTACTTTCCGCGACGAGTATCCGCGCCTCGTTCCTGAAACGATGCGTGAGGAGGCAAAACAATTAGGAAAGAACTGCCTGCTCTATGACGAGTTTCTGATGCGCGAAGTGGAAGCGGGAAGACTTCCCCAGGAAGCGTTTGGCGAACTCAAGGGCGAACTGTGGCTGCACGGGCATTGCCACCAGAAAGCTCTGGTGGGCATAGAGAAAACAGCTTCTTTGCTGCGGTTGGTCAAGGGTCTGGAGGTGCATGTCATTCCCTCCGGCTGCTGCGGAATGGCGGGTTCGTTCGGCTATGAGAAGAAGCATTACGAGGACTCCGTGCGTGTAGCGAATACAACCCTGGTGCCTGCGCTGGAAAAGGCGCACGATGCCAATCCCGATATCTATGTTGCGGCACCGGGGACATCCTGCCGCACCCAGATCAGAGACCTCACCGGCATCCGGGCTCTTCATCCGATTGATATTCTATATACCGCTTCCTACTGATTGTCTGATGACAGCCACGCAACGCAAGATCGTACATATAGACATGGACGCGTTCTTCGTCTCGGTGGAGGAACACGACAACCCTGCGCTCAAAGGGCATCCTGTAGTGGTGGGCTATGACGGACCGCGCGGTGTGGTGGCAACAGCCAACTACGAGGCACGCAAATACGGTGTTCACTCCGCGATGGCAGTAGCAACGGCGCACCGGTTGTGTCCCAAACTGATTGTGGTGGAAGGACATTACAGCCGCTACAAAGAAATCTCCTCGCAGATACATGCTATCTTCCGTGACTACACAGATCTCATCGAACCCCTCAGTCTCGATGAAGCATACTTGGACGTGACAGTCAACAAGAAATCTATTCCTCTGGCGATGGATATAGCCAAGGAGATCAAACAACGTATCTACGACACAACCGGTTTGACGGCTTCGGCAGGTGTGAGTTATTGCAAATTTCTCGCGAAAGTGGCAAGCGACTACCGCAAGCCCAACGGTCTGTGTGTCGTTCATCCTGACAAAGCGATGGAGTTTATTGACCATCTGAAGATCGAGCGCTTCTGGGGCGTGGGTGAGAAGACCGCAGAGAAGATGCATCGTCTGGGAGTCAGCAACGGCAAGGAACTGCGCGAACTGCCTTTGCCCAAACTGACACGAGAGTTCGGCAAGATGGGCAAAGTCTTCCATGATTTCGCCCGTGGCATTGACAACCGCCCTGTTATCACCGAATGGGTACGCAAATCCGTCGGCTGTGAAAGGACATTCGCTGAAGACCTATCCTCCACAGAAGAAATGGCAACGGCTCTCATTCCACTGGCTGCGGAACTGGTGAGACGCTTGGAGAAGAACAGTTTCAAAGGGCGTTCGCTGGTACTCAAAATCAAATACAGCGATTTCAAACAGACTACTCACAGCTTCACCGGCAACACCGCCATCGAAACGGAGGACGAGATCCTCAGGACAGCCAATGCACTTTTAGCCGACGTGGAAACGGACAACCGCTCCGTGCGGCTAATGGGGCTGACCGTGACCTCACCGCTCGTCCCCGATAGTGCACAGACAGAGCTCCAACTGACCTTTGACTGGTAATTGACAGCAGACAGTATCGGTAATGGGTAACGGATAACTAAGAATATCCAAGAACAACTAACGATTTGCGGAGACCCTAATCTAATTCGGGGTAAAAGAAGAAGAAAATTAACATGGCATAACTGCCAACGAAAAAGAACGATTTGCTTGAGTAAACTCAGACAGATAAATCGTTCTTTTTCTTTGCGGAGAAAGGGGGATTCGAACCCCCGGTACCCTTACGAGTACGACAGTTTAGCAAACTGTTGGTTTCAGCCACTCACCCATCTCTCCTGTCGCGTTCGGTGAACCGTTTTTCTCGGCACCGTTGTGCCTTCGATTAAAAAGCGGTCAGGTAAACCGTTTTTCTCGGCACCGTTGTGCCTTCGATTAAAAAGCGGGTGCAAAGGTACTGCTTTTTTTTGATATACGCAAATATTTTTGCATTTTTTTATATTTTTTTTGCATAATTGGAAAATAATTTGTATCTTTGCACCGAAATATTAAAACTATTAAAACACTAAATTTTGATTTTTATGAACAAGAAATTTATCTGCCCGATCTGTGGCTATGTACACGAGGGCACCGAGGCACCTGAGCGTTGTCCACAATGCAAACAAATAGTAGAATGGAAAGTAGCAGACGAGAGCAAGGGTCTGGCATGGGCATGCGAGCACATTGTAGGCGTAGCCAAAGATGTTGATGATCCACTGATTCACGACGGTCTGCGCGCACACTTCATGGGTGAAGCTACCGAAGTAGGACAATATCTGGCTATGGCCCGTCAAGCAGACCGCGAGGGTTATCCTGAGATTGCCGCAGCCTTCCGCCAATATGCATACGAAGAGGCTGAGCACTGCGCCAAATTTGCCGAGCTGCTTGGCGAAGTGGTTTGGGACACCAAGACCAACCTTGAGAAACGTATGTTAGCCGAGGCAGGCGCCTGCGAAGACAAGTTCGCGATAGCCAAACGTGCCAAAGAGTTGAACCTTGACGCTATCCACGACACCGTTCATGAGATGGCCAAAGACGAGGCTCGTCACGGCGCCGGATTCCAAGGACTCTATAACCGTTATTTCAAGAAATAAGCAAGCGACTATTCATAGTACTGATGGCAGTATGCTGCGCGAACATGCTTTTCGCGCGGCATACTCGCATATACGGCTATGTCACAGACGAGGGCAACAGGGGCATCGAGCTGGTGAATGTCACCGAGGGGATGCACGGAACCTCGACCAACAAAAACGGCTACTACGAGATCGTAGTGGAAGAGAAAGACACCATCGAACTGGCTTTCTCGATGTTAGGCTACACAACCGTCAGACAGCGGTTGATCAAGCCCAAAGAGGTGGTGAATATCAACGTACAGATGGTTACCGAGAGTGCCTGGCTGGAGGAGGTGAACGTACGTGGTATCCAGCACCAGACAGGCACTTTTGACCAAGTGGACGCCTCCACGGCAAGGGTAATGCCCGACGCCACAGGCGGATCAATAGAAAGTATATTGATCACTTTTGCCGGCGTGAACCAATCGAATGAGTTAAGCAGCCAATACAACGTACGCGGAGGTTCGTTTGACGAGAACTCCGTGTATGTCAACGGCATTGAAGTGCACCGCCCGCTTCTGATACGCAGCAGCCAGCAGGAGGGACTGAGTTTTGTGAACCCCGAAATGGTGAACAATGTATCCTTCTCCGCCGGCGGATACGATGCCAAATACGGCGACAAGATGGCTTCGGTGCTGGATATTGAATACAAGAAACCGCAGGCTTTCGAAGCCAGTATCAGCGCCAGTCTGCTTGGCGCCAACCTCTATATAGGACACGGCGACAGCACCTTCAGCCAGATGCACGGCATACGATACAAGACCAGTTCGTATATGTTAGGCGGACTGAGTACTTCGGGCAACTACCAGCCGAACTATCTGGACTATCAGACATATCTGACATGGAAGTCAGGCAAAGGCTCCAAGTCCGTCTCCACCCATGAGCCATGGACGATGGCGTTTTTGGGAAACTTCTCGATGAACGACTACCGGTTCAAACCGGATTCGCTCAGCGAGTCCTTCGGAGGACAAAACTCCAAGAACCTCAGTATATGGTACGACGGTCAGGAGAAAGACCGTTTTATGACCGCTTTCGGTGCATTGAGCGCGCAAGGCGCGGTAGGTAAAGGGGCGAAGATAGGATTTGACCTGAGCGGATTCTACACCAACGAGCAAGAGAATTTTGACATTGCCGGCGAATACGTGCTCTCGAACGGCGATGAACAAACCAAGAGCACAAACATGAACGGTTCGCGCGTGGATCCCAATGGCGCACAAGTGTCGGTATTAGGTACCGGTATCTTCCGGCAACACGCGCGCAACAAACTGGAGGCAGGCGTTATCACCCTCGCCCACAACGGCGAATGGAAGAAAAGGGCGAACAATCTCCAATGGGGTGCCAGTATCCAGGCGGAGTTGATACGTGACTATATCAGCGAATGGGAATGGCGCGACTCGTCCGGCTACAGCATGCCCAACAACGGCAACGGCATGGAACTCTATTACTCGATGCGTGGCGACAGTTCGATGCAATCGGTACGGGCGCAAGCCTATATCCAGAACACCCACCGCTGGGAAGCCGGCAAAGGCGAGGTGATGCTGACCGTAGGCGGAAGGATGCAGTACTGGAGCTGGAACAACGAGGTACTACCCTCCCCCCGTGCCTCTGTGGTATGGTTCCCCGGATGGCGGCATGACTTCAGTTTCAGACTCGCTACTGGACTATACTACCAGGCACCTTTCTACAAGGAGTTGCGCGACACCCTGACGGACGACGCCGGTATCACCCGTATCCGGCTGAACAGAGACCTGAGAGCCCAGCGGTCGGTACACGTCGTATTGGGCGGCGACTACTATTTCCGGGCATGGGGCAGACCTTTCAAACTGACCGCCGAAGCCTACTACAAGTACATAGACCGGATGGAGAGTTACACCGTGGACAATGTGCGGGTGCGGTACTCCGGCAAGAACGACTCCGAGGGATATGCTACAGGCGTTGATCTGAAATTATACGGCGAGTTGGTGCCGGGAGCGGACAGTTGGATCAGTTTCTCTGCGATGAGCGCCAAACAGCGTTCTACAGGCACAACCAAAGGCGAATGGATGCCATCGCCGCAAGAGCAGCGGTTTGCTTTCTCCATGCTGTTCCAAGACTATCTGCCGCAGTTGCCACAGCTGAAATTCCACCTCAAGATGCTTTTCCAGGACGGCATGCCGTACTATGTGCCGCGCCATCCGCAAGCATGGGGCAGAATGCCGATGTATAAGCGTATAGACCTCGGAGCCAGCTATGTATTCAACGCCCAGACAGCCAAGTTCATGCGCAAAGAGAGCGCCAAACATGTGAAACAATGGGCGATACAGTTCGAGGTGTTCAACCTCGTAGGCTGGAAGAATGTCAACTCCTATTTCTGGGTAGCGGATGCGTATAACCAACAATGGGCGAGTCCGAACTACCTGACAGGAAGACGCTACAATCTGAAACTAACAATAGACCTCCAATAATATGGCAGATAACAACGAACTAACTCCGATGATGAAACAGTTCCGGGATATCAAGACCCAATATCCGGATGCATTGCTGCTGTTCCGATGCGGAGACTTCTATGAGACCTATGCCGAAGATGCTGTCAAAGCCAGCAAGATTCTGAATATCACACTCACCCACCGCTCCAACGGTGCCAGTGCAGCCGCCAAAGCATTAGAGATGGCAGGGTTTCCCTTCCATGCGCTGGACACCTATCTGCCGAAACTGGTAAGAGCGGGGCTCAGAGTAGCGATCTGCGACCAGTTGGAGGATCCCAAACTAACCAAAAAACTGGTCAAACGCGGTGTAACAGAGCTGGTGACTCCCGGTGTGAGTTACTCGGACAACACGCTCACCCAGAAGGAGAACAACTGGGTAGCATGCGTGCATTTCAGCGAAAAACGCACCTCCGCCGGCAATCAGATAGGGGTAGCCTTTCTGGATATCTCGACCGGTGAGTTCATAACCGGCGAAGGCGACAGCACCTATGTCGATAAACTGTTGGGCAATCTCCAGCCCAAGGAAGTACTCTATAAACGAGGCAACAAGGAACAGGTAGAGCGGCTGTTCGGCAGCGGCTATTTCACCTTTGAACTGGAGGACTGGATGATGGTAGAAAGCACCGCGCGAGAGCGGCTGCAGAAGTTATGGGGAGTGTCGTCTCTCAAAGGCTTCGGGTTGGACCGGCTGTCGGCAGGCATCACCGCCGCAGGAGGCATACTGATGTATCTCGACGCCACCCAGCACCTCCAGACCGGACATATACAGCATTTAGCCCGTATCGAGGAAGACTCTTTCGTATGGCTGGACCGGTTTACGGTACGTAACCTCGAGTTGCTCAACCGCCAGCATGAAGAAGGCACTTCGCTCTTCGACATTCTGGATGCCACCACGACGCCCATGGGCGGACGCATGCTGCACCGGTGGCTGTCCTTCCCGCTGAAAGAGGTGCGGGCGATACGTAACAGACAATCGGTAGTGGAATACCTCTTCAAGCACCCTCAGGCACGCGAGACGATAGCTGCCCGTCTTGCCGAGATGGGCGATCTGGAGCGCATAGTAAGCAAGATCAGCACCGGCAGGATCAGTCCGCGCGAGATGGTACAATTAGGTCGTGCGTTGCGCGCCATAGCACCGATCAAAGAGCTATGCGAGGAGGCCAAAGACAACACGTATCTGACAGTCCTCGGCGGCGAACTGGACAACTGCCGCGAGATGCGCAGCCGCATAGAACAAGAGATAGTACCCGATCCTCCGGCAGTACAAGGCAGACCCGGTATCATCGCATACGGCGTAGATAAAGAGCTGGACGAGTTGCGCGCCATCCATTCCAACGGACGCGAGTATCTGCAACAGATACAGCAACGCGAAGCCGAAAAGACCGGCATCTCGTCTCTGAAGATCGGGTATAATAATGTCTTCGGCTACTATCTGGAGGTGCGCAACACTTATCGTGACCAGGTGCCTCCGGAGTGGATCCGCAAACAGACTCTGGTATCCGCCGAGCGTTATATCACCGAAGAGCTGAAAGAATACGAGCAGAAAATCCTCTCTGCCGAAGACCAGATACAAATAATCGAAAACAGGATATACCAGGAACTGATGCTTGCCTTAAGCGAATGGGTGCCTCAGATGCAACTGGATGCGCAAGTTCTGGCACAGCTGGACTGCCTGATGAGTTTTGCCAACACCGCCATCGAGAACCGCTATGTATGCCCTGATGTGAACGACGGTCTGGTGATTGATATCCGTCAGGGAAGACACCCCGTGATCGAGAAGCAGCTGCCTATCGGTGAACAGTATATTGCCAACGATGTACTATTGGATAACAACGGGCAGCAGATTATTATCATTACAGGTCCTAACATGGCAGGTAAGTCGGCTCTGTTGCGCCAGACGGCACTGATTGTGCTGATGGCGCAGATCGGCTCGTTTGTGCCGGCAGAGAGTGCCGTGATAGGAGTGGTGGACAAGATCTTCACCCGTGTGGGAGCGAGCGACAATATCTCCATAGGAGAATCAACCTTCATGGTGGAGATGAACGAAGCAGCCTCCATCCTGAACAACCTGAGCGAGCGGTCGCTGGTGCTCTTCGATGAGTTGGGACGCGGTACGTCCACCTATGACGGAATCTCTATTGCGTGGGCGATAGTCGAGTATATCCACGAGCACAAAGGGCATGCCAAGACACTTTTCGCCACCCACTATCATGAGTTGAACGAGATGGAGAAGACCTTCAAGCGCATCCGCAACTACAATGTCTCGGTCAAAGAAGCAAACGGCAAGGTGATCTTCCTTCGCAAGCTGGTACGCGGCGGATCGGAGCACAGCTTCGGTATCCACGTAGCCAAGTTGGCAGGTATGCCGCAGTCGATTGTGCAGCGTGCGGAACAAGTGCTGAAAGAACTGGAGCACTCCTCCGGTAACACCACGCGCGGTGATGTAAGCGAGATAGGCAAACAGAGGAACGGCATGCAGTTATCGATCTTCCAACTGGATGACCCGACCTTGGAGCAGATACGTGACGAGGTCAAGAACCTCGATATCAATGCCTTGACACCTCTCGAGGCGCTCAACAAACTCAATGAGATACAAACCCTTGTCAGAGGACGATAAGGGAGGATCAGGACTGCATTTCCACCAGTTTTGTATAATAACCGTTCCGGGCAAGGAGATCTTCATGGTTTCCTTGCTCTACTATCTCCCCTTCATGCATGACGCAGATGAGGTCGGCGTGGCGGATGGTGGACAACCGGTGGGCTACGACGAGCGTCGTACGGTTGCGCATCAGGTTCTCCAGAGCTTCCTGCACCAGTCTCTCGGACTCCGAATCGAGCGCCGAAGTGGCTTCGTCAAGAATGAGAACCGGCGGATTCTTGAGTATGGCGCGTGCGATAGAGAGGCGTTGCCGCTGCCCGCCTGAGAGCCGGCTGCCGCGATCGCCTATCAGTGTATCGTAACCTTTCTCCATCTGCGAAATAAAAGAATGGGCATTGGCTATCCGGGCCGCTTGTACGACCGCTTCTTGCCAGCTCACACCTCCCGGTGCCGGTTGCGAGAGATCGACGCCAAAAGTAAGATTGGCGAATACCGTATCATTGAAGAGCACGGGTTCCTGGCATACTATACCCATCAGCGCCCGCAGATCACGCGTAGCGAAACGGCGTATATCCACATCGTCTATCATCACCGCACCCGATACAGGATCATAGAACCGCGGCAAGAGGTCGGTAAGCGTGGTTTTGCCACTGCCTGACTGTCCCACAAGCGCCACGGTCTTCCCCTTGGGCAAGGTGAGCGATATATGCTTGAGCACAGGGACGCCGTTTCCATAGGCGAAATCCACATCGTTGAAAGAGATCCGGTGCTCAAAGCGTACCGGCTGAGGAGAGACAGGTTCCGGGATGGTAGTGCGCGTAGCAAGCACCGCATCTATACGCTCCAGCGATGCCAGTCCGCGACGGATGCCATACGACGCCTTGGAGAGATCCTTTGCCGGATTGATAATGGAATAGAAGATCACCAAGTAGTAGATGAACGTAGCCGCGTCTATAGAGGCATGATTGCCCAGGATCAGCAGACCTCCGAACCAAAGGATGACGGCTATCAGGGCTGTGCCCAGAAACTCGGACAGAGGGTGTGCGAGATAATAACGGCGGTTAATGCGGTTAAATGTAGCACGGGTGTCATTAACGAGCGTGAGGAACCTGAGACGGAGTTTGCTCTGGGCATTAAAGCCTTTCACGACGCGCAGTCCCAACAGGGTCTCGTCGATCATGGAGAGGATCTCGGCATTCTGTTCCTGTCCGCGCGTAGAAGAGGACTTCAGGGAGCGGCCTATCTTACCGATAAAGAAAACGGCTACCGGCATCAGCACAAGCACAAAAAGGGTCAGCTGCCACGAGATAACAAGCATTGCTATGAGGTAAACCAAAATCATCATCGGATCCTTGAAGAGGATATCCAAGGCGGACATGATCGAGGCTTCGACCTCCGATATATCGTTGGTCATGCGCGAGATGATATCTCCGCGCCGTGCTTCCGTGAAATAGCCTATCGGAAGAGACAATATCTTGTCGTAGAGGAGCACACGCAAGTCCCGCAAGACGCCTGTCCTGATAGGTACCATAAAATAGTTTGCCAGCCAGGCAGCGGTACATTTGAGACCGGTCATCAGGATCAGGAACAGTCCTAACGCCAAGAGCACAAAGGACGAGCCATGGAGTGCGATTGCATCGTTGAGGAGGCAGTACATGTTATCGCGGAGGGCTGTAACCGTAGCTTGCAGCCCTTCGACGGAAGAGAGGGGGGTATAGACCGCCTCATTGGTGTTGATACCAAAAAGAATCCGCAATACCGGGATGATGGCAGCAAAAGAGAAGAGTGACAACAATGCGGAAAGGAGATTGAAGAATATATTCAACCCCATCTGCACCCTATATGGCGGCACAAAGCGTTTTATGAGTTGTGTGATCGGCATAGCAACGTGTTTTCGCGAACATAGTTGAGCACCTGCTTGTCAAATTCCGCCCTCTCCTCATCCATCTCCATGTTCACCGCAATCGCCTCGATGCGTTCAGCAAGGCGGTTATAGAGTTCGGTCTGCTGGAGACGCACAAAATCCTTCTCCGTAGTGAGCACGAAATCGTAATCCTTTGCCCGGCTTTCTATCTCCCGGAGATCCTCCGGCGTGAAAGCATGGTGATCCGCGTAAGTAATAAATCCGGCTCCCTGATAATGAGCATTAACGAAATCCATGAGATACTGAGGATTGGCTATTCCCGCCACCACAAGCGGTCTTCCCGTGCGATAGACCGTTCCGTAGCGGAACTTGGAAAAATAGAGGCGTATATAAGGCGGCAGATGCAGATGGTTCTCCACCACCCTTTTCTCGATAGGTTGCATCTCTTCCGGGCAATGGGTAACAACCACCGCATTGGCTTTGAGGATACGCTGTTTGAAGTCCCTCAGCGTACCCCATGGGAGCATGTGGTCGTTCGGATAGAGGCGGTCATAACGGGTGAGCACAATATTGAAACCGCATTTGAGGGCACGGTGCTGGAAGGCGTCGTCGAGTATGACCACCTCCACATCGGGGCGAAGGGACTGAATCTGTCTGATGCCTTTGACACGATTCTCCGAGACTGCGACACACACCTCCGGGTACTTGAGATAGAGTTGCATCGCTTCATCGCCTATGGACTGTGCCGTGGCGGATTGGTCTGCCATCACAAATCCCTTGGTCTTCCGTTTGTATCCGCGCGAGAGCACAGCCACCTTGTAATGCGGCGACAGCAAGCGGATGAGATACTCCACATGGGGAGTCTTCCCCGTTCCGCCGACGGCTATATTCCCCACACAGATTGTCGGGACAGAAACCGTCGTTGAAGGGAGGATATGCTCATCGTAGAGCAGATGTCTCAGTCCGACGCCAAAGGCGTACAGACCACTCAGAGGGATTGTAAGGAGACGTTTCATTATCGGATCTTGACTTCCGGCATCAATGCCATTACGCGGGGGCGCTGACAGAAGTTGCGCAGTTTGATGATTAATTTCTCTTCCTCTGTAGGATTACCCTGCAGCAGTGACTCCAGCATCTCTTCGATCGGGTCTTTCACTTCCGGATAATAACTGATCTTATAGCTGTCCAGATGCGCCAATGCGGCAGCTTTCTCTACCGCATTATCTATATTACCCATTGCATCGACGAGCCCTAAACGCTTGGCATCCTTACCAAGCCATACGCGTCCCTCACCGATAGCTTTGATCGAATCCTGTGGCATATGACGGCCTGCCGCACAGCGGGAGGTGAAGAGGTCGTATCCACGCTCCACCATCTTCTGCATCAGGTCGCGTTCTTCGGGGTTCAGTCCTTTATAGACGGCATTGGAGGAGAGATCCGAATGGCGGTTGGTGGTCACGCCATCGATGTCAAGTCCCACCTTATTACGCAGGGTGTTGAAATTAGGCACCGTACCGAAGATGCCGATCGAACCGGTGATGGTGGTGGGTTCGGCATAGATATAGTCCGCTCCGCAGGAGATATAATAGCCTCCCGAAGCAGCAAGGTCTCCCATCGACACTACGACAGGTATTCCCTTGGAGCGCACCATCTGCAGGGCACCCCATATCTGCTCGCTGGCATCGGCACTGCCCCCCGGCGAGTTGACACGGAGGACGAGTGCCTTGACATCATCCTCTTTGGCAATCTTGCGGATAGTCTTCACCAACTCCGTGCCGACGATACCGTCACCTTCGGAATCCGTGATCTCGCCCTCGGCATAGAGGACTGCAACCTCGTCCTTGGCTTTCGGTTCGGAGCGGCGGACAGAAGCCAGGTCGGAAGTATTGATCTTATGATAATCTTTGCTACCGGCATAGACACGCAGAACCGAATCCATCTCGAACTCATAGACGAGCGTATCGATCAGCCCTTGGGCAATATAACTCTCCTCCGGCTGAAGTGACATATACAGATCGGCCGCCTGATTCAGTTTGTAGGAAGTGAGGTTACGGCTTTTGGCAACGCCGGCTACCAGATTCTCCCAGATGCCATTGAGATAGGTCTCAGTCTGCAGGCGGTCAGCCTCCGACATCTCCGTCATGAAGAACGGCTCCACAGCCGACTTGAAAGTACCGACCTTCAGGATCTGCATCTCCACGCCGATCTTCTCAAGCGCACGGGTGTAATACATCTTCTGCGCCGAGAGACCATTCCATGCCAGGGTTCCGGTTTTGCTCAGACAGATGCGGTCCGCAACCGAAGCGATATAATAGTTAGTAGCGGTATAGGAGTCCGCAAAGGCCACAATCCATTTGCCGGAGGTCTTGAAGTCAATCAGCGCCTCGCGTATCTCCTTAGCCGAAGCCTGACCTGCCGCCAATTCGCCTCCATGGAGGTAAATACCCAGGATACGGTCGTCCTCTTTGGCAAGACGGATATTAGCAAGAATCTGGTCCAAGCCGACGGTCTCGTCCGAGGAGATGAAGCCGTTGGAAGGAATCTGCTTCATTACTTCCGCCCATGGGTCGGCAGGAGCGCCCTGCTCCACAAGAGTGCCTTCCAGATCAAGACGATAGACCGTCTTATCCTCCAAAGCCACCTCCGTAGAGGAAGAGAACATCGAACCGAACAAAGCGCCCATAAGAGCACTTAATACCAGATAAATCAGAAACGCCCAAAGGCATCCGCGGAGACAACCGCCGCGACGACGCGGCTGTTGGGGTGTATTGTTGTCCCCATTCGTTTTAGTACCAAAAATAATCATGACTTATATAATTTAAATGTTTTACGGTGATAAGGGGTGAGTCCGTGCAGGCGGATCGCCTCGTAATGTGCGGCTGTCGGGTAGCCTTTATTGGTATCCCAGCCGTAGAGGGGGTATTGCTCATGCAGGCGTAGCATATAGTCGTCCCTGTAGGTCTTGGCGAGCACCGAGGCCGCCGCAATCGACATATACCTGCCATCTCCTTTGACGACTGTCCGTGCCGGTATCTCCAGCAGTTCACCGTCAGGGATATAGGGTCTCCATTTGTTGCCGTCCACGATGATATGCTGCGGTCTGACGGAGAGGCTGTCCAAAGCGCGCTGCATGCCGGTGATGGATGCCTGAAGGATATTGATGCGGTCGATCTCTTCCGGCGTGACTTCCACGACCGCCCAAGCCAGGGCTTCGGCTTCGATAACAGGCCTCAGGGCATACCGTTCGCGTTCGGAGAGCTGTTTGGAGTCATTGAGCAAAGCGAGCGAAGACCAGTCCTTCCGCTCCGGATCGAAGATGACCGCCGCCGCAAAGACAGCTCCCGCCAGCGGACCTCTGCCCGCCTCGTCGCATCCGGCTTCCAAGATATTATGTATCATCTGTGCTTCCAGCATTGCTTTCTATTGATCCGTTTCCGTATTTCTCCGGCTCTCCGTCAGAACGGATGGCCGATGGCGAAATGGAAGGTCATGTCGTCGTTCCATCCCAAACCGTTGGGAGCAGTACGCCACTGCTTGCCTTCCGCCATTCGCGAGGGGTCGTACAGTTTGACACCAAAATCAACCCGGAAGATGAATAGCGACAGATCCAGACGTACGCCAACGCCATATGCCCAGGCTATCTGCTTGTAGAAGGAGTCGAAGCGGAAGACGCCTCCGGGTTGCTGCTCATAGTCGCGTATAGTCCAAATGTTTCCCGCATCGGTAAAGGCGGCGAGTTCCAGGAATTTGAGCACCTTGAAACGGTACTCCAGATTCAAGTCCAGGCGTATATCCCCCGCCTGCAGATCATACACCAGGGTATTGCCTTCGCCTCGGAAAGTACCGGGACCGAGTGTTCGCGCCTGCCATCCGCGGACGCTGTTGCTACCGCCGGCGAAATAGCGTTTCTCGAACGGCACTGTAGTGGCATTGAGGTACGGTACTATCACACCTATTCCGGCGTGATAGACGAGTTTGTGCTGCGGATGGATGACATGGTGATAGGTGAAGTTCACATCCCCTTTGGCATACTGCGCAAAAGGAGTGTTGAAGAGCGTATAAGAGCCCTGTTCGTTCTTGCTGAGGTTCGCCAGCGACGCCACGCCATAGAGGAAGTTACCCGCAGTCTCCAAAGTGTACTGGAAGTTGATGTAACTGCGGTTGGGGTTACGCGACGAATAGTTGGTATAGCGTCCCGTATAGGACCAGTCAAGAATAAAATGATCTTCGTATGACGCACGGAGAGCAGACGACTTCTCAATAAAATCCTTGCGGAAGCGGTCGGACATCCATGGAAGGTAGATATAGGATATATCCACCAGATTGAAGGAGTGTGTCCAATGGGAGCGCGGTTTCCGGGGTGCGGTATAGTAGAGACCGGCATTCGCCAGTGTACGGGTGTACTCATCCGGTCGCTGCTGGTAGTTATAGGCGATATTGATCTTGAGCTGGTTAGGCCACTGCAATCCGGCTTCCGCACGCGCTTCGATAGCACGGCTGCCGTTGGTGCGCCACTCATAGGAGCCCCGTCCGTTGAGCGTAAAAAGTTCACCTCCCCGGAAGATGTTCTTGTTGGCATACCCCACTCCGGCTGCTATACCCCAATCGCCTGCCGAATAGGTGCCTTCGACCTCTGCCGAGATGGTATGGATCTTGGCGCGCGAGAGGGTGATATGGCAGTCCAGCAGTCCGCTATCCACCGGTGTAAAGGAGATATCGACATACTTGACCGCTCCAAGCGAGTTGAGATTGGTGTAAGTGCGTTCCAGCCGTCTCTCCGAGAACATCTCGCCGGGTTTAAGGGCGGTACGCTTACGGAGTACCCTGTGGCGCAGGAATTTGGTTCCGACATAAGAATAGACATAGTCTCCCTCGCCGGAGTCGGTATGCAGGATCAGTCCTTCCGGCACGCGCGAGGGGTCATAGTCGGTATGGAAACAGACACGGCGGATGGTCTGCTTGGTATAGATGCGATGGCGGATGCTATCGGGAATAATACCCTGATAGTGGGTAAGATGCATCTGCAGTTTGACCGTGTTATTTTGGTTGGAGGAGTCGGCGGCATACGCCAGGAGCGTCTTGTCAAAATAGTAGTACCCCCGGTTGCGCATAGCAGTGGTAACGCGCTGGCGCTCTTCGTCCAGCGTAGCAGTATTATAGATATCCCCCACTTTGACGAGGGAGCGGTCCTGCCGGGCTATCTCCTCCACCTCCGGCTCTTCGATGAGAGTTGAGTACTCTGCGATGCGGTAAGGGGCATTGGCTGTGACATGATAGGTGAGATTCATCTTCTTGCCGTCCTTGCCGGTGACACGCTTGGTGGTATCCACTCCGGCGTTAAAATAGCCACGGTTCTTCATCGCCAGCCCGATCTGCTCCATCGACACACCCGTCAGCATATCATCATAGATGACAGGCGCCTCCCCCATCTTGTGGGCATTGTTGGCAAACCATTTGTTCGCCTTGGTGGAAGTATCCCGCGGAGCGGTGTTATAGACATGCAGCTGGAGTTTCCAGAAGCCGAATATCTCCGAGTTGTGCTTCTGGCGGAGGTAAGAGTTGAGGTCTGAGGAAGAGATCTCTTTGGTGTCCTCCACCCTCACTTTGGCTTTGTTGAGCAGGTACTGCCCCTCGGGCACGAACTTGGCAGTGTTGCACGACGAAAAAAGAATGAGTACACCGGCACCCAGCCCCACAAGCAGTCTATGCATCTTACGCGCGCGCAACATACCTCATCAAATTAGCGCACAAATTTACTGCTTTTTTTTGAAATACACAAATAAAAGTGGTATTTTTCTGTTTTTGTCCACAGATTGCACGGATTAAACATATTTTTTCAGGGCGGTTAGAAAGGCAGCACTATGAACGGACAGAAAGAGCCAAGGAAAGGCGATACAAGAAAAGAACTAAAAGAAAATTAGTGCGGCATGGATAGCACTTGCCTCCGAGATGCCTCCGAAATGCCTCCGAGATGCCCCCGATAAGGGTGTTATAAGCAACTAAAAACCAACAGATTATAAAAATCGGAAAGGCAAGCGCGCTATAGAAAAGGCTCGCGCAATGATGTACGAGAGATGAGCCTGTCTATACTCTATTTCGGGCGGCGGAACTCGGCAAGTATGACAGCCGTAGCGATGGCTACATTCAGGCTCTCCGAGGTGGGTTCCCCCGGCGGATAGGAAGGGATAAGAAGCGGATGGGTGACCAGACTCCGCACCTCCGGGCTGATACCGTTCCCCTCGTTGCCCATGACTATAATGGAACGCTGCGCTGTAGGAGCACCGGCGCTGTAAGAGCCAGGCACGGCCTGCTGCAAGACTTCGTACATGTTGCAGCCATCGAGGAGAGTACCAAAAACATTTACCATTTGGTCATTTACCATTTGGTCATTTATTTGGGCATTTATTTGGGCATTGAGCCATTGGGGGAGGTTCACATAATGGACGCGGACACGGGCGAGTGCACCCATCGTAGCCTGAACCACCTTGGGACTATAGCAATCGGCGGTATCCAACGAGCAGAAGATGTCCCGCACCCCGAACCAGTCGCATGTGCGGATGATCGTACCGAGGTTACCGGGATCCTGCACCCCATCCAAGGCAAGAACCAAGTCATGTACCATTTGGTCATTTACCATTTGGTCATTTGTCGGGGCATTGTCCGGTTTGCGGAAGACTCCGATGACCCCCTGCGGGGTACGCAGGGAGGACAGCTGTTCAATAGCTGTCTTCCCCACGTTTTCCGTAGTGAGCAGTGCCTCCAAGCGGAACGCCTTTTGCAGTTCTTCCACACATTTTGGACCTTCTGCCAGAAACAGTCCCAGCTCGTCTCTGAACTTCTTCTGCTTGAGCGAACGATAGGTCTTCAGTTGCGCTTTGGTAATCTGCTCTGCCATGTTATTCCTCCGCCGTTTCTTCGGGTTCGTTGACCAGAATATTCTTGACCTCCCAGGTAGGACAAGTCTGTCCCGCCTCGGTCTTGTAGCGGAAGCCGATATAGATGGTCTGGTTGTTCCACTGACTGAGATCCATTCTGCCGGAGTTGAAGAATGTCCAGCTATTGGCATCGGGCACACCTGTTTCGCCGTTCCACTCGTTCCACGGGAGTTGCGTCCAGGTAGCCGAAGCGGCGTCATCCACATAGTCGGTGGAAACCCAGACGGTGATCTGCTCAAGACGTGTCTCGTCCAGCGGGCCGTAGTTCAGAGCATGGTCAAAAGAGAGCGCCGGGGAGACAGAGTTCTTCAGTTTGATCTTCGGTGTAACGAACCATCCCTCACCGTAATGCGGTCCTCCGGCATACGCAGAGCCGCGCATTCCGTAAGCATTGTCGAAACGCCAGATATAGGTTATTCCGTCCTCCAGATTATAGTGGTGGAGGGCAATCTTGCCGAGGTTTCCTTCGCCTGCCACTGCCTGACGGAAATAGGTAGAGAGGTTGGCAGCCCAGCCCGACGAGAGGACAAAGGACATTGTCTCCTCGATAATTCCCGTATTGGGGATCCACGCCTCGCCGGAGTAGTTATACTCGGTAGCGACATAGTGTTTGAGGGAGGAGTCATAGGTCATGAGCACATGCCGGTCGTCCTTCTTGGCATAGGGATAAGTGAGGGTGAGATACTTGACCGGCTGTGACTCAGCTTCAGCCGGCAGCAGGGCGACCTCAGAGGACTGATAAGGCTCCCATACGATACCCTGCGTAAAGACATAAAGCACTTCTTTCTCCATGATCTCTCCCCCTTCTGTCTGCGCAAAGGCATACTTGACTCCCACCAGATAGTCATCTTCCACCATTGGCAGGAAATCGGTGAGTTGCGCCTCGTTGGAAGGCGTGAGGTACGGATGGTCGAGATCACCCCACACAGCCTTATAGTCTGCATAGGTGAGGGCGTATTGCGGCGTGCGGTTATAGAAGTCGAGATACGCGGGTTGCCCTTCGTCGGTACGGTAGGTGACATTGAATGTCGATCCCGGATCGAGATGCGGATACTTGGAATAGATGAATGCCGGCACATACATATCCGCCGAAGCCACATCGTTGAAGCAGCGGCTTTCGCCCACCAGAGCCAAGGCGGATTGGTTCAGCTCGCCGGCATCTTTCTCTTCGTCAAGGGAAGCGGCATACGCCTTGTTGGTCTTGTTGTCGGCAATGATCTTATAGTCCGCATCGGTGAGGACATAGTCATAGGTCTTGACCAGCGAATGTTGCGGATCGCCGTTGTCCAGATATTTCTCGTCGAAATAATTGTCACACGAAGTACAAAGTGACAAAGTACCAAGTACCAAGGCTGCGCCTAAAATATATTTCTTTTTCATATGCATCTTTTGTCTTTTAGTGAAATGGTCTTTTATCTTTTAGCAAAGCGGTCTGTCAGAACTGCAATTTGAGGCGGATATTCCACTGTCTTCCCTTGTTGTAGAAGAAATAGATATTATCCTTGGTGTTCTCCGCCACAGTCTGTGTAGCGGTGCTTGCCGACCAGGCTTTCTCGATATAGTACTGGTTGAGTACGTTGGTGACATTTCCGCCGATGGTTGCGCGGACAGGTCCTATGTCAAAGGAATAGGACGCACGCAAATCCATCGAGCCGCCCAGCGGGCATCGGTACGGCTCAACGATATTCATCTCCTTGCCCAGATTGAGGTTCGAGCCGGAGAAGGAATAATAGCTGTAGTTGCGGTCGTAGAGGGTATATTCACCGCCGATACGGAAGCCTTTGAAGGGCTTGAAGGTAACGCCGAAGTTGGCGGTAGTCTGTGCCTGTCCGCCTACGTGGATACCTTTCATGTTGATTTTTGCCCAAGCGTGGTCAGGCGCGCCGATCTCGGTACGCTGTCCGTCGGCGGTCATGGCGAAGCCGTGTTCGTCATAAGCGCGGCCGATGACCGAGTCGCTATCCCATTTCCAGTCGCCCAACGAAACCATTGCGCTCAACTCCACCCATTTGGCAGGGCGCACTTTGGCTTCGAACTCCAGACCCATGTGGCGGGCATTGACGCCTGTCATGTTCATATAGAACTGCGTCTGGTTCATGTCAGCGAGGTTTCCGTACTTGGTCATGGATTTGTCCATCCATTCGGTGAAATAGCCGTTGACGCGGACACGTGCATACTGGTTCTCAAAGCCGTATCCCAATTCGACGGAAGCGATCTTCTCGTTCTTCGCCTCGTTGTTGATAGCATTGGAAGTGCTGACAGACATATAGATAGACTGATATTTCGGAGCGCGCGAGATAAATCCGGCATTGAGGAAGACGTTATGATACTTGGCGAACTTGTAGTTGACACCGCCTTTGATGGTTCCACCAATACGGACAACGGAGTCGCGTGCGGTGACATTATCATAGTAATAGCGGTCGGTACGCCAGTTATGATTGAACGAGAGCGAGGCATTGACGAACGCTGAGAGGTTGTTCTTGCTATACTCAAGGCTGCCGAAGACACCCTCCTGAACGATGGTACCGGTATAGTCGCGGTAGGCTATATCCCCCACCCCGAGTTTCTCATTCACCCAGTTGGGGTCATTGCGTTTGGGGTTGTTCTCCGCCAAGACCGACGAGCGGTTAGCGTCAATATAGTACGCGCCGCCGAAGAGGTCGCTGACGACAGCCTGGTGGATACCCTGATACCAACGGACATCGACTCCTGCGGTGAGTTCGAGGCAATCCAGGAATTTCTTGTCATAGGTAGAGACGAGTCCTACCCAGTTGTGGTAGTTGCGGTTCTCGCATATAACCAACTCCGATCCGTATTCGGAAGCGGCGTTTATATCCTGTACCATGGCGTAGTCGAACATTCCTGTAACGGGATCGCGGAAGGTGGTTGTCACCTCTCCGTTGTAAGCCCCGCGCGTGAGATCGGAGTACGAATAGGAGGAGTTGAGTCCGTTTTCAGCCGTTCGCCCAAATCCCCGTCCGATAGAGGTATAGAGTGTCGAGGACAGGCTGGAGGTATTGTCGATCTGCCAAACGTGGTTGAGCGAAATCTGGGGTTTGTGGTACTGGTTGTAGTTGGTACCTGCCTGTTTGCCGTCTTTGCCTATACCATACGAGGGGTTGTACCGACGGCGGTCCATGCCGGAGGGCATATACTGTGCCACCCTGTTCCACTCGGCAAGGGTGAGAGCGCCGTTATTGCCGGAAGGACGCGTCCAGTGCCATTGCGGAGCGCCGAAGCCGGTGAGCGAGAGCTGGTGGTTCTCGTTGATACGTTTGGAGATATTAGCGAAATAGCTGTAGCCCTGGAAGCCTGTTCCCTGGATGTATCCGTTGCCCCATGTGCGGCTTCCCATGACGGTGATCGCCCAGCCGTTTTTCATCAGCCCCGTCGAGACGGAGAAAAGCACTTTGTTGTAGCCGTCATTTCCCATGGCGTAACTGAGCATTCCGCCCTTCTTGGCATCAATGCCTCGGGTAACGATATTGATCGTACCGCCCACGGAAGGCGCAGATAGTTTGGAAGCACCCATACCACGCTGTGTCTGCATGACCGAGGTGACGTCGCTCAGTCCCTGCCAGTTGGACCAATAGACCGTACCGCCCTCCATGTCATTCATCGGCACACCGTTGATCATGGTAGCCACATTGGTGTTGTCGAATCCGCGCATCCATATCTCGGAGTCTCCCCATCCGCCGCCGACACCGTTGGCATGCACACCGGGGGTGTTCTTGAGCACTTCCGGGAACTCTTGTCCGGCAAGCCGCTCTTCGATCTCAAGCGCCGATATCTGGCTGACAGCCACAGGCGTCTGTTGCTGGCGCGCTATCTGGCCGGTGATTGTGACATCCTGCAAAGCCACCGCCTCTTCTTCCAGTTTGACGATGCCGATATCATTCCGTTTGAAACTCATCTCCAGCGGCGCATAGCCGACATAGGAGAACTGGAGTTTGCGGTTAGTGACGGTGATTTTGAAGTTTCCGTCAAGATCGGTAACCACACCATTGGTTGTACCGGCTTCGATGACAGTAACGCCGACGAGGGGTTCGTCGGTAGCGGCGTCAACGACTGTTCCGGTGAGTTTCTGTGCCTGGGCAAAGAACATGGTCGATGCCAGAAGACAGAAGCATAGGGAAAAGACTTTTCTCATGTTAATAATAAATTGAGTTGATTAGTTTTGCCAAACGTATTCCGGCGCAATAGAGCTGGTACTCCATGGGCTGATGCCAACGGTAGATATAGTGCCATGTATTGCCGTCCCAAGACGTCTGGTAGTCATAGATAGCCGAAGTAAGATGATAGGTCCGGAGGGTGAGCTCCGCCCAAGAAGCAGCCTCTATCTCCCGCCGGCGAGAAGCATACGTATCCTCCAGAAACCGGGCATACTCAGAAAACGAGTAGCCCTGGGAGTCAATGAGTTTGGAGTCCCAGACGGCGTGCAGATTGGTGTTCTCGGAGCGCGAGAACCACGCCATGCGCACCTTGTTTCCTCCGAGGTCTTCGAGATGCCCCATGTGTACCGGGCAGAAACGGTCCCCAGTGAGATGGATGAGGAAGACCAAGGCATCGCGGTTATGACGGTCTGCGCGCAAGACGCTCTCCAGCGAGTCATAGACGCAGAAGAGTCTTCCACCGACTTCTGGATAGCGGGTCAGGTATGAGACGATGGTGCTGTCGCTCTGTCCGCCGTCAAGATCCTGGAAATGCCAGTTATGGGACTGCGGATAGATCGTATCGGACTTGATCTCGTCAGGCCAGTTGGCATTATAGATCATACCATTGGTGCCGAGGATGGCATCTACCTGCTTACGCGCTTTCTTTGACAAATGGGTATAAGCCACTTGTGCGATGACGCGGTGTCCTTCCTGTCCCCACGCCCAAAGAGGAGTGGTATAGACGAGACAACATGTCATCGCAATGAGAGTGAGAATTGATTTTTTCATTTGGTTTCTCTTCGGATTGCTAAAGGAGATTTACCTGTATGTTTTTTAACGTATTGGCAGAAGAAACTGCTATTGGGAAAGTGCAAGTCATAGGCAATCTCCTTGATACTGAGCTGGGTAGTACGGAGAAGGCGGACGACCTCGGTCATGGTGACCTCCACTATCCAGTCCGTAGGCAGCTTGCCGCTACACTGTTTGCAGATCTCGGTCAGGTACTTGGGAGTGATACCGATCTTCTCGGCAAAGAACTGCACTTCGCGCTGATTGGTATTGCTCTGCAAGAGGGTCATGAACCGCCGGAAAATGATATCCGACTGACGGATGCTGGCGCGCTCTTCAAGAGTCTTAGGCAGATTGAGTTCCGCATCCAGCAGATGCAGGATCTCCATCACCGAAGCGCGCGCAATAGCCTGCAGTATATGGTGACGATAATTGGTATCCGCCTGCGAGATCTTCAACTTGAAGAGGGTGTGATAGGACTCAAGCACCCGGCGCTGGTCATCCACGAGATGAATCACCGGATTGGTACGGAGCAGTTGCTGTTTCTCCCACCAGTAAGGCTCCATGCGGAAACACTCGAAGAATATATCCTCGTATATCTGGCTCTTGGTACGCAAGAGATAGAACGAGAAATCATAAGACGGCTGCACAGAACGGATAAATGTATGGGGCATGATAATGAGCAGGTCTCCCGAATGGAGTTCACACTCCTTGTTCTCCATCTTGACTTTGACGGAACCCAGACGGCAATATACCAGACTGGTGGTTTCACCCAACCGGTAATTGGTCCGGCGGGAGAGATCCTCTATCGAGCCGGTGAGATAGACATTATCAATTTTCTGTGCCATAGGTACAAGAGTAAACCGGGTTTGGTCAGGTTGTCGGGACTACATCCGCAAGATGGTATTCCTTGAGTCCGGGGATGGGATCCTGCATGATCTTGCCGATCTGGAATCCGTAATCATCCATCACTTCCTCCAGCACACCGCGGTAATAACAGGCTATCGATCCGGAAAAAGCCACCGGCATCTGCATTGTCTCGGGGTTCTCCACACCGTCCACCTCATAGTATTGCTGCACATTACGGCGAACAAAGTCCTGGAAATGGTCATATACCAATTTATGGATGCGCTCATCCTGAATATGGTCTGCACAGAAACGGCTGAGTTTGGCAAGGAAGCGGTTAGGGAACGGTTGGCGATAGACATGCTCGATAACATCCGCCATCGAGGTCTCATATGCCTCGAAGAACTGCTGCTTGAGGTCTTCGCCCAACTGGTTCTTGAGCAAGTCACCCACCAGACGCTTTCCCAAAACGGCACCGGAGCCTTCGTCACCCAGGATATATCCCAGCGACGGCACGCTCCACCCTATATTCTCTCCGTCATAGAAGCAACTGCCGCTACCGGTACCCAAGATACACGCCACACCTTTCTGTTTGCCCAACAACCCGCGGGCAGCACCGAGCATGTCACTCGCCACGTGCACCTCGGAAGCGCGAAAAACAGACTGCAAAGCCTTCTCCACAAAAGGAATCTTCTCCGGCGTACATCCCGCGCCGTAGAAAAAGACATCCGTCAGTTTGCCCGCCCAAAGGAGGTGACCTATCTGAGGTAAGAGTTGGTTACTGATTGAGTTACGCATAGCGTCACTCGTCTGGAAGAAAGGATTAATGCCGTCAGTAAAGACATCGGACGACTGCCCGTTGGCTGCCAACAGGCACCAATGTACCTTGGTAGAACCGCTATCTGCAATTAAGACCATAGTTGAGATTCATTCAATTCGAGTGCAAAATTACGAATTATTTTTGATATATGCAAATAAAAGTGCGTTTTTCTACAAAAAGAACATTTATATTTGTATATGTCATTTATTTTTACTATCTTTGCGCAAGATACAAAACACAGCTTATATGACAACAACTTTTGTTCTCCCCGGGCGCGTATGCGCTACCAAGGCAATCCGCGAGATTGCATCCCAATCCCGGACACCGTACACTCTTATTCTGCTCAAGCCGGACATCGAGTGGGTTTATCTGGGAAAAGAGCGTATGATACAGGTCATGGAAATGACCGGCGCCACAATGGTGTATAGCGACAGGTTCCACAAAACAGGTGAAAGTATTACCGAAGCACCGGTGATTGACTACCAGCAGGGAGCGCTTAGAGACGACTTCGATTTCGGGGCTGCGATGCTATGGAACACGGAGAAACTCAAAGCCCTGGTGGCAGAGACGGATACAGACTATGCGTTTGCAGGATTGTACGACCTCAGGCTGAGGGCTTCCGAACCGAAGAGTCAAGCGGGTGGCGAGACTATCGCCCATATTCCGGAGTATCTGTACTATGAGGTAGAGACCGACACCAGAAAGTCCGGCGAGAAGCTGTTTGACTACGTTGATCCGAGAAACAGGCAGGTACAGATCGAGATGGAGGCTTGCGTGACAGCCCACCTCAAGCGCATCGGAGCATACCTGCAGCCGGGAGACTACCTGCCGCTGCCGGAGGCAAAGGAGGACTACCCCGTGACGGCTTCCGTCATTATTCCTTGTAAAAACCGCGCGCGCACGATAGGCGATGCCATCCGTTCAGCCCTTTCGCAGAAAGTGAGAGCACCGTACACGTTCAACGTGATCGTCGTCGATGACAACTCCACCGACGGCACGGCTGAGATCATCGAGCAACTGAAAGCCGAGTATCCCTCCTTGGTTTACATCGCCCAGGATAAAACATGGCACGCTATCGGCGGTAACTGGAACGTAGCCGTCCATGACCCTCGTTGTGGCAAATATGCCATCCAGCTGGACAGCGACGACACCTATTTTGACGAGACAACGGTACAGCGGTTCATCGATACCTTCGAAATGGTAAATGGTACATGTCCCAATGGTACATGCCATTATGGTATGGTGATTGGCACCTACCAGCTGACCAACATGGCGGGCGAAATTCTGCCTCCCGGCGTAATAGATCACCGCGAGTGGACAGATGCTAACGGACGGAACAACGCATTGCGTATCAACGGTTTGGGTGCCCCAAGAGGATTTTATGTACCCCTTCTGCGTACTATCAACTACCCCACAACCAAGTACGGAGAGGACTACGCTGTAGGACTGCGTATCAGCCGCAACTGGCCTGTCGGGCGTATCTACGATGTCGTCTATAACTGCCGCCGGTGGGAGGACAACTCCGATGCCAACTGCGACATAGTCACCATGAACCGCAACAACCGGTATAAAGACAGACTGAGGACATTCGAACTGGAAGCGAGACTGCGTTCGTAATGCTCATCCGCGTTGGGATATTAACGGCTCCCGAAATCGAGTGGGAACAACGGGACAAGACGTTTGTAATCAAAAACGTCCGTATCGGCATCGGTTTTCACTGGGACAGGCACGAGGACCAGGAGTTTGCCGGTTCGCTGGAGATCCTGACGAACAAGGACGGCACCAAAACAGCGGTCAACACGATCGACCTGGAGGAGTACCTCTGCTCTGTCATCTCCTCCGAGATGAGTGCCGAAAGTCCTATGGAGTTGCTCAAAGCACATGCAGTCATCAGCCGCAGCTGGGCAATGCGGGCGATAGCAAATCCCTCTCATGAAGGCTACCACGTATGCGCGGATGACCATTGCCAGCGGTACGAAGGTCTCCGGCGGATGAATGACCGCGCCATCGAAGCCGTCAGAACCACCAAAGGGCTTGTTCTTACATATGAACAAATGGCAAACGGGCAAACGGTAAATGAGATCTGCGATTGCAGATACCATAAGTGCTGTGGCGGAAAGACAGAGGTCTGGAAGACCTGCTGGGAAGACATTGAGGTGCCGTACATCCGCCCGGTAGAATGTCCGTACTGCGGGCGGGTAAGCGGACGAACACTGCGTCTGGCGCTGAATGACTACGACCGAGAAACCAGAGATTTTCACACCTGGCAAGTGACTTATACCGCAAACGAATTAAGCGAAGTCATCCGCTCCAAGACCGGCATGGATTTCGGTGAGATACAAGATCTTGTTCCCCTCAAACGCGGCGCTTCCGGACGGATCTACGAGCTCCGGATTGTTGGATCCAAGCACACCGGAATCATCAGCAAGGAACTCAACATCCGATACGCATTGAGCCGGAAATGTCTCTACAGCTCATGGTTCGAGGTAGAGAAAAGACCTTCGTCCTTCGTACTTAAAGGACACGGATGGGGACACGGCGCAGGACTATGCCAGATAGGTGCGGCACAAATGGCGGAAGAGGGTAAAAACTACGAAGAAATACTTCAATTCTATTATGCGGATACAAGACTTAGCATTGCAACGCGCTAGATACAAACACCTCTCAGACGAAGAGTGGCGATGGTTCCTGCAGCAAGAAGAAGGGCGTATCCGCACAGCGGACAAACTGCCCGCATTCGCCGGCATCGAAGACTGGTGGTATCCAGTCAGGCTTTCGTGCGAGCAATGCAGCAGCGAACTGACAGCACGATACAAGGCGTCAATCCTACCGTCCGATACAAAGGATGGCGTCTGTACCATGGCTGACCTGACCGGCGGTTACGGCATAGACACGTATTTTCTCAGCGGGCACTTCGAGCATACCGACTACGTAGAGCAGAATGCCGAACTATGCCGTATTGCCGCGCATAATTTTGCAGTCAGCCAGAAGTCCTCTGTCTCTGTCCATAACAGCACCGCGGAAGAGTTTCTGGCATCTGCCGGAAGATATTCCCTTCTGTTTCTCGATCCTGCACGGCGCGACAGCCGGGGCGGCAAAGTGTTTAATCTTGCCGATTGTACACCCAATGCCGCAGAACTGCTCCCTACCCTGACTGACCACCTCTCAGAAACGGGGCGGATACTGCTCAAACTCTCTCCGATGCTGGATATCACCCGTGCCCTCAAGGAGCTTACTCCTGCCCAAAACATCTTGGAATGGGATGTACATGTCGTAGCGGTCAGAAACGAAGTGAAGGAAGTGTTATTGCTGAGCCGTCCCATTCCACAAAGCGGTCATTCCTCCACTATCACGGCCATCGATCCGGCAGAGCCCGAAAAGGCTTTTGTCTTCACCCGTAAAGAAGAAGCCGAGAGCGGAAGCGGTCTCACGGCAATGACCGCGAACGAGCTGGCAGCCATGCTCTCGGACAGCGGGACAATCTACCTGTACGAACCCGGAGCTGCCATCCTCAAAGCCGGTGCCTACAAGACTGTGGCAGCGCGGTTCGGAATAGAGAAAGCCGCAGCGAACACCCACCTCTATTTGTCGCAAGAACATATTCCTCATTTTCCGGGACGGGTATGGCGTATCGTACAAGTCATCAAAGACCGGCGCGATTTGCCGCCGGAATGGCGGCAGGCGAATGTCATAGCCCGCAACCATCCCCTCAAAGCCGAACAACTGAAAAAACACCTCCGCCTGACAGACGGAGGTGAGAAATACATCATTGGCTTCCGGTTGGGCGATAAGCCTGTCATTGTCCTTGCAGAGCGGATAACAGCCGGTTAGTTCCTGAACGACAACTCTCCACCCTTCAACTCTACCACCACCGGTTTGGATTGATCCACTTTGCCGGCGATGATGGATTTCGACAATTCGTTGAGTACCAGTCTCTGCAGAGCCCTCTTCACCGGACGGGCGCCAAACTGCGGATCGTAGCCTTCATGTGCGATATAGTCGATGGCATCATCGGTGACACGGAGGTCGATACCGTTATTCATCAGCATCTTGTGCACACCGGCTATCTGCAATCCTACGATAGCGCGGATTTCTTTCTCGCTGAGCGGCTCAAAGATGATGGTTTCATCTATCCGGTTGAGGAATTCCGGGCGGATAGTCTGGTGCAACAGTCCCAAGACCTGCTCCCTTGTCACTTCCCGCGATACGCCCTTCTCCTCGTTTTCACGGATGAGTGAAGACCCCAGATTGGAGGTGAGAATAATCAGGGTGTTCTTGAAGTTCACAGTACGGCCTTTGTTGTCCGTCAACCGGCCGTCGTCAAGCACCTGCAGCAGTACATTAAACACATCCGGATGGGCTTTCTCGATCTCGTCAAAGAGCACTACCGAATAAGGTTTACGGCGGATGGCTTCGGTCAGTTGGCCTCCCTCGTCATATCCTACATATCCCGGAGGAGCTCCTATCAGACGCGTAGCCGAGAATTTCTCCTGGTACTCACTCATGTCAATACGCGTCATCATGTTCTCGTCGTCAAAGAGATAGTCCGCCAGAGCCTTCGCCAGTTCGGTCTTTCCGACACCGGTGGTGCCGAGGAAGATGAAGGAACCTATCGGGCGCTTCGGATCTTGCAATCCGGCACGGCTGCGACGGATAGCGTCGCTTACGGCTTTGATGGCTTCGTCCTGCCCTATCACGCGTTTATGCAGTTCCTCCTCCAAGTGGATCAGCTTATCGCGCTCCGATTGCACCATTTTGGCTACCGGTATGCCTGTCCAGCGGGCAACGATCTCCGCGATATCATCCTCATCAACCTCCTCTTTGATCAACGAATCCGACTGCATTTGGTGGAGTGCTTCTTGAGCCGCTTTGATATTCGCCTCAGCCTGCTGAATCCTGCTATAGCGGATCTCAGCCACCTTGCCGTAGTCGCCTTCGCGCTCTGCTACCTCCGCTTCATGCTTGAGTTGTTCGATACGGGCTTTCTCATTCTGGATGGTAGCCACATAGCCTTTCTCCTTATTCCACTGGGCATTGAGTTCTTCGGACTTGGCTTTCAGTTCCTTGAGTTGCGACTCGATAGTCTGCACTTTTTCGCTCTGGTCTTTGTCTCTTTTGACAGCCTCACGCTCAATCTCCAACTGCTTGATCTGGCGATCCAACTGATCCAGCTCTTCCGGTTTGGAATCGACCTCCAGACGCAGTTTGGCAGCTGCTTCATCAATGAGGTCTATAGCCTTATCGGGCAAGAACCGATCCGTAATATACCGGTTGGAGAGAGTGACTGCCGCAATAAGAGCATCGTCGTTGATACGTACCTTATGGTGCGTTTCATAGCGTTCCTTGAGTCCCCGCAGGATAGAAATGGTAGCCGCTTCGTCCGGCTCATCTACCATCACTATCTGGAAACGTCTTTCCAGTGCCTTATCGGACTCAAAATACTTCTGATACTCATCCAATGTAGTGGCACCGATGGCACGGAGTTCGCCTCGTGCCAAAGCCGGCTTGAGGATATTGGCCGCATCCATCGCACCCGAAGTCTTACCGGCTCCCACAAGCGTATGGATTTCGTCGATGAAGAGGATAATCTCGCCTGCCGACTCTACCACCTCATTGATCACGCCTTTCAGCCGTTCCTCAAACTCTCCCTGATATTTGGCTCCGGCAATCAGCGCTCCCATATCCAGAGAGTAGATCTTCTTCTGCTTCAGGTTCTCCGGAACATCGCCCCGGACTATTCGGTGCGCCAGTCCTTCGGCTATAGCGGTTTTACCCACACCCGGTTCTCCTATCAGGATAGGATTGTTCTTTGTCCGACGGCTCAGTATCTGTAATACACGACGGATCTCGTCGTCTCGCCCGATCACAGGATCCAGTTTACCCTGAGAGGCGCGCTCGCACAGATTGATTGCGAATTTAGATAAGTTTTCTGTCTTCATAGTGGTTAGTATTTTTATTGTTTGCCCCTATTATTGCAAACTCTGTACCAACCGCCGGAAGACTGACAAAATGGCAGTCACCTTAATTCTTGAGAATAATCCAGATGATGATCGGAGCGCCGAACAGAGCACTTATAGTAGAGACCGGCAAAGGATAGGTAAAGAGCGAAGACACTATATCGCATACCAATAGCAGCATGGCTCCTATCAGCGCACAAGCGGGCATTGTCAGCCGGTGATTGCTGGATCCGAGAAGTCCGCGGGCTATATGAGGAACCGCCACACCCACAAAAGCTATCAGTCCGCAGAAAGCGGTGGTGACACCGGCAAGCAATCCTGTTGCCGCCACGATGCCCATGCGCGTATGGGATATATTGATCCCGAGCCCGCGCGCGTAGTCTTCTCCCATCATCAGCCCGTTGAGAGGCTTGATCAGCAATACCGATATTATCAACCCCGACAACACCACAACGAGCATCATCGGCAAATCCGTCCAGCCGACACTGTCCAGAGAGCCGAGTGTCCAGATAATAAAGAGCTTCAGGGCATCCGGATTGGCGAAATTCTGCATCAGACTCACCAGTGCTCCGGCGATAGAACCGAACATCATACCGATAATCAGCAAAGACACATTGGACCGGACATGCCGGCTCACTGCCAATACCATCACCAGCACAGCGGTCGAACCCGCTATCGCGGCAAACACAGTGCCGAAATGATATAACGGAAACCATGTGATGAGTGTACTGCACATCGTCACAAACGCAACACCCAAACTGGCTCCCGAACTGACACCCAAAGTATATGCCCCTGCCAACGGGTTGCGGAACATGGTCTGCATCATCAATCCCGAAATAGACAACGCCGCCCCTGAGAGAATGGCCACTATGGCTTTCGGCAACCTCAGATTCCATAATATATTATACGCCATCGTGTCAGCGGAGCGGCTGTCAAAAAGAGAAAACGCATTCAGCCATATAGAGCCTGAACACAAGTCCATTACGAACAAAAATACGGTCAAAATGGACAAAACACAAAAAAACAATGCCCTGTTTTTCATAATTCGCCACAAAGGTAAGCTTTTTTTTGGAAATATGCAAAAAAATGTGTAAATTTGCAGCCGATTTTATCAATATACTTATGTCTGTACATGTTCAAAATACACGAATGACGACAGCCAAACTGCGTCAAATGAAACAAAACGGCGAGAAAATCGCCATGTTGACAAGTTATGATTACACCTTGGCGAGGCTTGTGGACGAAGCCGGGATAGATATGCTCCTGGTAGGGGATAGCGGCAGCAATGTTGTCTGCGGAACACAATACACCCTCCCCATCACTGTGGACGAGATGATTTTTCTCACCAAAGGGGTTGTGCGAGCTGCCCAACACGCCTTGGTAGTCTGCGATATGCCGTTCGGCAGCTATCAGATCAGCGAAGAAGATGCTCTCCGCAATGCCGTCAAGATGATGAAAGAGTCCGGTTGCGATGCCCTGAAACTGGAGGGCGGCGAAGAGATACTGCCCGTCATCAAGCATATGATCCAAGCCGGTATTCCTGTTATGGGACACTTGGGACTTACGCCCCAGTCGGTGAACCAGTTCGGCGGTTATGGCCTGAGAGCCAAAGAGCAGGCAGAGGCGGAGAAACTGCTGCACGATGCCAAACTGCTTGACCAGGCAGGATGTTTTTCCATCGTACTGGAGAAGATTCCGGCAGCACTGGCACAAGAGGTGACAAAGGCGGTGAGCTGTCCTGTCATCGGTATCGGCGCCGGTAACGGATGCGACGGACAAGTGCTCGTTCTGCATGATATGCTCGGGCTGAACCAAGGCTTCAAACCCAAATTCCTCCGCCATTTTGCCCAACTGGGCGAGACAGTCAAAAATGCCGTTGGCGAATATATCACGGCGGTTAAAGATAGTACTTTTCCTAACTCTGAAGAATCTTACTGATATGAAAAAAACTTTTCTCCTTCTTTTGGCATTATGTGCCATGACAATGTACGCCGAAGAGGCTGTGTATCAAGACATTGTTTACTCTCTGGATCTCAACAAGATGACCGCAGAGGTGTCGCTTAACCCGCGCGTGTACGGCGAACTCACCATTCCCGCTACCATCACCGTTGACCAAGGCGATTTTCAGGTCACATCCATTGGCGATAATGCTTTCAAAGGCGCCAAAGACCTCACTGCAATCTCTCTTCCTTCTTCCATCGAGCATATCTACCGCTCGGCGTTTGAGGGAACAGGTATCATGGCTGACAAGGAGAACTGGATCAACGGAGCACTGTTTATCGACAGCCTCTACCTCATCGCGGCGGACAAGACCATCAAACCCAAATACGAGATCCCGAATTTCACCAAGTTAGTGGCTATCGGTGCCTTCAAAGGCAACAAGACCATCAGCAAAGTCACTTGGTCGGAATCGGTCAAAGTGATTGACCACGAGACCTTTAAGGACTGCAAGAACCTCGTCAAACTGGTCATCCCGCAGACGGTAGAATGGATCGGACAAGATGTTCTCACCGGCTCCGGCTTGTATCTCAACGAGAAGAAATGGAAGAAAGGCGCACTCTATGTGGACGGATGCCTGATCGCCACCAACAAAAACATCCCGTCTAATTTTGTCTTCAAATCCAAAGTTCCTGTACGCCTCATGGCATGCAACTGCTTTGCAGGCAACAAGTCCCTCAAATCCGTCACTATCCCGGATGGCGTTCAATGTATCCCGTCGGCTGCGTTCTACAAGTGTGAGAACCTCACCAAGGTAGAGATCCCTTCATCGGTTACCAAAGTGGAGAAATTCGCCTTCTACGGTTGCGGCAAGTTGGGCGAAGCACTCCTTTCCGATAATGTCACATCCATTGGCATGGGGGCATTCTACGAGTGCGCCGCACTCCAAGAACAACACCTCGGCAACAGCATCAAAGAGATTGAGAAAGCTACCTTCTTTGGCTGCGCGCTGATGGAGAAAATCAACATGCCTGACAATCTGGAGAAAATTGATGACGGGGCTTTCAGAGGCTGTGCCGAGTTAGACGAAGTGCGCTTCCCGCAGTCTCTCACCGAGATCGGCGAAATGGCATTTGCCGGATGTAACAAACTGACCGGGCTGCAAATCCCCAAACAGGTACTGCAGATCCGTCAGGGCACTTTCGAAGCCTGCCTGTCTCTCAGAGAAGTAGAACTGCCTTACGGTACCTATTCTATCGGAGAAGAGGCTTTCAAGGGGTGTGTCAATCTCCAGACAATCAACATCCCTGAATCCATGTTCCGTATCGGTGCACGCGCTTTTCAGGACTGCCGTTCACTCCGTAGCATCTACCTCCCCGATGAAGTGCAGGAGATGGAAGAGGGAGCGTTCCAAAGTTGTCAGGCTCTTGGCAAAGTACGCCTCCCGGCTAATATGCAAGACCTCCCGGAAGCTGCTTTTGCAGACTGCAAAGCACTGTCCGAACTCGTGCTGAACGAAGGATTGGAGAACATCGGCAACGGAGCATTCTACGGCTGCTCTGCTTTGCAGGAGATCAAACTGCCGGTGAATGTTCTGACCATCGGACAAGAGAGTTTTGCCAACTGCAAAAGCCTGAAGAAAGTGGTTCTGAACGAAGGTCTGGAGTCAATCGGCGTAATGGCATTCAGCGGATGCACTAATCTCACGATCCCCTCCGTTCCGGAAGGCACAGCAGTGGCTCACGGAGCCTTTAAGGGTTGTAAGAAATAAACTCCAGCTCCACTTTCTCACCCATGTGTGCAATGGCGTAAGATTGCCCGGATTCGGTGTCTTTGGTGGCATCCCAGACAATGTAGTTGACGCCCTTATAGAGCACATTCTGGCGAGCGTGCTGGTGTCCGCACCAGTAATACTCCACCCCGTACTGAGCAAGCAACGAGGTGAATTCGTAGGTGGCCTCCAAAGCCATGTTGCTGGTGTATTCCTGCGAGTTGTCCAACTTCCAGAGATGGGTATGAGAGAAGGTGATGATCCGGCGATAGCCTTCTTGCGATTTTTGCGCCAAGAGGGAACGGAGCCATTGCATCTGATCCTTGCCCAACTCGCCTTCGGCTGAGTCCAGACAGATGAACAGATCCAGTTTCTTGTCCCCGTTATTGGTATCAAACCAATAAACCGAAGAGCCGAAAAACGACTTGTATATCGGCCATTGGTGAAAATAGATGTCATGATTTCCGGGCGTCACGAACAGGGTATCGTCTTTGGCACGCCCGCCTATACGAAGCACACTGTCCGCTGCCGGAAAATTCTTCTGCGCATCAATCAGATCCCCTAAATGGAGAGCCAGCTTGGGTCCCTTTGCCGATTCGTATTGCCGGATAAAATAGGCAAGATTGGCATGACGCGTACGCGTGATATGACTATCCGAACAAATATAAATGATATAGTCGTCCTGATGCATATCCAAGTGGATTTCACCCACCGAATCATTGTATGCCATCGATTGCCTGAAACGCGTGCCGACCGTCTCGCCCTGGGGGGAAAACATACCGGCTATATCCAAAGGAAAATCGTCACTGCAGGCAGTGAACAAAACGATGGTCAGAAAACCTAAAATATGCTTTTTCATCTCTCTCAGAATTTATAGGTGAAACCTGCGCGGGCGGTAGCGCCGTAGAAGGTGGCATCCAAATGAAACATTCCCGTGGGTTTGCATTGCGCGCCGATATTCAGACGCCAATGGTCATCCACATCATAATAACCGCCTAACATAAACAGCGGTTGCCAGACGCGCTCCATCTGATAGTCATCCACATTGCTGACACACGCCGATATATTCCATGGATTGTTCTGCGGACGGCAGAACACCTCCAGCCTGTACATCACATTGAACGGCTCCACCACGTAGGTCTCATCCGAATGCCATTGACGATCCCAGTTGTCCAGTACACGGCAGTACATTCCTACCGTCACGGACACATAGTCCATCCGATAACCGATCCCCAATCCGGCAGTCAGATCACTCAACCGGTTGCGTGCCAACAGTTTGCATAGCACATCGGTCTCTATAAACAACTCTCCCACAGGCAACGCGAACTTGGGACGCAACTGCACACTGCCGGTATAGACATTGGCTGTAGAGGCCTGCAGTTTGGCTTCCATCTCAAAATACGGATTGAAGGGCATCAAGCCCTGCACATCGATATTGCCGTGGTGAAGCCAGGTCTGATTATAACTGTATTCACCCATTACACTGATTGAATACTTACGCTCCCCGAAACCCGGATTGCCGGCGACGGCTGGGACACTCGCCCATATCATCACAACCGGGATCAGTAAAGACAGCGCTTTTTGCCAAATCGGTCTCATAGAATCTTGCTTCTAAAGGGTACTTCTAAAAATTTATGATGGTTATTCCTGCGCCACCGTGGTTCACATCCCCGTCTCCGAAGACCAAGGTCTCCTGCCCGCGTTTGCGGCGCTGATGGTTGAGGTTGGTCAGATAATCGCGGGTGAGCTGTTTCAGGGCACCCGTCCCCGTACCATGCAGGATGGTCACCTCTCCGGCATTCACCATGATGGCATCGTCCATATACGCGATAAGCGTCTCCAATGCTTCATCCACACGCATTCCCCGGATATCTAATGTCCGTTCAAAAGAGAGCGTCCTTTGTCTGACGGTGGACCGCACAGACGAGCCCTGCTTGACCGGTGCCGCCGTTTCCTGAGCCGGCATGCCTTTCAGTTTTCTCAGTTCGCCGAAATCGCGCATCACCTTCGGCAACGCTGTTTTCGGCTGCGGTTTACGCACCTCTGCGGCTGTCACTTTCTCCTTCAGACTCTCCACTTTCTTGCGCGCAGCTTTCGTACGCTCCTTGTCGGCCTTAGCCTCCTTGATTTCGCGGATGGTGCGCTCGATGGTGGCATTGCTCTGCTCAAGCAGGTCTTCCGCCTCCTTGCGTGCCTGGTCCAGGATCTCACGTTTCTTCGCCTTCACTCCGCTCAACAGCTCGTCCAGAGCTGCTATGCGCTCCTCCAGATGTTTCTCGCGCTGGCGGATCTTCTGCCGCTTGTTCTCCCAATAACGCTTGTCACGCGCTATGTCCTGCAACTGGCGGTCATAGTCTATGTGCTCTTCGCCCACCAGTGCGGTCGCCTGTTCGATGATATCATGGGGCAGACCGGTCTGCTTGGCTATCTCTATGGCAAAACTGCTGCCTGCCTGACCTATCGACAACTGGAAAAGCGGACGCATCTGCCCCCTGTCGTACAGCATCGCACCGTTAACCACGCCTTCGGTACGCTCGGCGAAATGCTTCAGATTGGTGTAATGCGTGGTGATGACTCCGAAGACGTCCTGGTGGTACAACCGGGTCAGAACAGCCTCAGCGATAGCTCCGCCTATCAGCGGCTCGGTACCGCCGCCCAACTCATCTATCAGTATCAGCGTATGCGCATCGGCTTGGGTGACAAAGGCTTTCATATTCCGTAAATGCCCGGAATAGGTGGACAGATCATCATCTATCGACTGCGCATCGCCTATATCAAGCATCAGTCCCCGGAAAACACCCACTCTTGATGCCTCCCCCACCGGCACCAACAGTCCGCATTGGGCCATGTATTGTATCAGTGCCACTGTCTTCAGACACACCGACTTGCCTCCCGCATTGGCGCCGGAGATGATCAGCATACGGTTCTCCTCCCGCTGCAGGCGGATGGAGAGAGGCACCACTTCTTTGTGCTGCTGCTTAAACCGCAGGTACAGCACCGGATGGCGTGCTTCTTTCCAGTCAATCACTTCCCCGTCCTCTAAAATCGGACGGATGGCATGCAGACTGTCTGCCAGCAGCACTTTGGCTCTCAGAAAATCCACCTCGCCCAACAGACCCTCACTCTCCAGTATCAGCGGCACAAAAGGCCGCAATTTGTTTGTCAGCTCTATCAGTATCCGGGCACGTTCGCGGCGTTCGGCGGACTCCAGTTCGCGTATCTGGTTATTGGCTTCCACCACCTGTTGTGGCTCTACGTAAACAGTCTTTCCTGTGGCGGATTCATCATGCACGATACCGCCGATCTTGCGTTTATATGCCGGAGGAACAGGGATGACCAGACGCCCTTCACGCAGCGTCGGGGAAGCGTCTTTATCTATCAGCCCGTCTGTCTTGGCTTGGTTCAGGATATGTCTGAGCACGCGCCCCACGCTGCCTTGCACCACCACCAGCTCGTGCCTGATCCTGCCCAACTCCGGCGAAGCCGAATCGGCAAGATGACCGTACTTGTCAATCACCCTGTCAATCATCCGGACCACTTCACCGAGGTTTCCTTCTCCCTCCAATCTGCCCATTTCACGGAGCCGGGGGTAACGTTGCTCATCCAGCCCGTCAAAAAAAGCTGTCAGCTGGGCGGCATAGTCTATCGCCTGCCTCAGTTGGAACAACTCCGCCTCATCTAAAAACAGCCCCTCTATCCTCACCCTCGACAATGCCTCCCGCACATCATAAATAGTGCCGCCGGGGAAAGCCAACGCGGGATCAGACTGCACTTTCTGCATCTGGTCGGCTTGGCATAACAGATCATCAATCCGCTGACAATCAGTCTCTATCTGCATCTGCTCCACCCGCTCCTTGCCGAGCGGTGAAGAACAATACCTGCGCAACTCCTCCCGGATTGCCGTAAAATCTATCTTTTCCTCTATATTCGCAGGATAAACCATATGTACCTTTTAACCGAGAATGCGGCAGTCGTGAATCACTTCACCACCAACCGCCTCATTGATTTTTTTGACTAACTCAAACCGGCAGTCGAACAACTGCGCCTTCAGTGCCGCGGAAGAAATCCGCACAATCAACACGCCGTCCGCCACCTCTACACTACGGGTCAGACGGGCTACCGTAGCCCCCATCACTTGAGGCCACAACGCTGTCACACGCGTCTCCAGCACGGTCTTCTCCAAGCCGCTTTCGCGCAGAAAAAGACCTATCGCCTGCCCGATATTGAGGGTGCTGCCTCTCATTGCTTCTCCTTGACTTTGCGGGTCAGAATCTGCTGACGGGTGCGGAATACCACCACGCGCTCCGAGATTTCATTCAACCTGTAGAGCGACTTCAGCTGCATCACCTCGCGCTGCGCTATCATGCGAAGCGACTCACCCGGATGCACCCAGAGAACGGCTTTCTTGCGCTCGCCATACTTGTGTTTCTTGCCCAGATAGACGCGCTCGCCCTCCTTGAGAGTCAGACCCAGGGCATCGTTCCACTCACGCACATCACGCTCCGGGATGTTGAGCCGGAAAGCTATATTGGAATACGTATCTCCCTCACGGGCAATGATATACGGCACCATCCGCGCATACTTGCGCGTATGCCCTTCATAAAACCGTTTGCGCTCCTCCCGTGCCGAGAGAGGCTCCTCCCTGTCCGGCTCAGGATCGGTCACAATCAACTTGATCTCATCGCCTTCACCCTTCTCTTCTGCCGAAGAGTTGGTTTCTTTCGGTTTGGACTGTTTGCGCACTTGCGCTGCTGCCTGCACTTGCTCCTGAGTCGGTACCTGCCAGCTCCCGCTGCTCAGACTGTCCAATCCGTAGTCCTCAATCAGCTTGATCAGCTTGGCAGGATATTTCGGATCGGTGGCATACCCGCACTCGCGAATACGCACCGCCCAGGTCTGGTAATCCGCAACCGGGATTTCATAGAGCGGTTTATACCGCGGTTTCTGCAGAAAAACAGAGTGGTCCTTGAACGACTCTGCCGCATCCTGATACACGCGGAAACACTCGCCCTGCGCATCATCGTCATGATAATACACATCCCCCATCCAGCCGCCGGAACACTTGATGCCGAAATGATTGTTCGCTTCGCGGGCCAACTCGCTCTTGCCGGCTCCTGACTCCAACAAAGCCTGCGCCATCGTGATCGAGGCAGGGATGCCGTAGTCTTTCTCTTGCTGTACGGCAATATCGCGCCACGTGGCGATGTAGTCCAAATAGGTCTGCATCGTACTCTGCGCATATACGCCGGACGACACACAAATCAGGGAGAGAATAAAGAAATAACTTGTTTTTTTCATAAATATTCCCGTTTTGGGTTAAAAAAGTCCAAAAATATTTGCTTATTTCCAAAATTCATTGTATCTTTGCGTCATAAATCGGATACAATTATGAAAAAAAGTACACTTATCTTTGGCCTTTTGGCTGTATTGTTCAGTTTTGCAGGTTGCTCCTATTACCAGAATTCAGAGCCTTGCCGCTTCAATAAGCAGACCATCGACTTGACTGTCAAATCCTCTCAATGGGAATTCGATGATAATGCCAAGCAATACTTTGCCCATTTCGACATTCCCGAGATCACGGCTGATGTCTATAACTACGGCGAGATCTCCGTCTCCTGCGAGTTCAACTCAGGTACCAAGGATGCCTATCAGGTCGTTCTGCCGATGACCAATTATCTGGAGGAGACTCTCGACGACGGCTCTACCGCCTTCTTTACCGAGCATTTTGATTATCGCGTAGGTATCGGATATATCGAGATCCAGCACACTACCAATGATCATATCTACGGCACGCCCCCGGATATGCTCTTCCGTCTGCAAATGACATACTAAAAAGGCGAAGGCTATTTTTTAGCCTTTGCCTCTTCTTGTTTCTTGCGAATCAGTTTGATATACTCCTCGATGGTGATATTATGCGATTGGTTTCCCGATATAGCATATCCCTGCGAGGAGAATTTTACGTCCGGACACTCGCGGACAGCCTTCACCAGTTGGTTCCATGCGGCCATATTGGGATCCGAAGACTTGACACGCGGAGCATATACGTTCAGTATCTTGTCTCTGTCATAGTATGCCAGTGCGCGGTATAGTCCCTGCAACTCAGGCACCTCCTCCATCATACGCTCTGCCAGCTCGGTTCCCTTGTTGTTCTTGCGGGCATAGAGTTCCTTGAAGGCCTTGGCGGTCGGTGCCGGGGCGGGTGTCTCCGCCTTGGGTTCCTCTTTGGAAGCATCGGCTGCTTTCTCTTCCTCTTTCACCTCGCTGTTCTCGGCTTTCGGCTCTTCCAGAGGTTCCGGCGCATCGGCTTTCTTGGTCTCGATTGCCATTGGCTCTGGATCGGCATTGAGCTCTTCTACCGCCTCCACGATCGTTGAATCAGGATAGGTGGCCTCTACCACGGGACGCACCACCTTGGCTTCCTTGTCTCCGAAAACAGCCCAACCGATCACTACACCGACGATCAGACAGATCAAGGCGATGACCCCTATCACCATCCAGTCCGTAATAGCACCGAAAATGCCTTTGTCCCCGGCAACCACACCGTTGTTTGTCAGGTAGCCCGGCTTCTTCTGCAAGCGGTATTTGCCGCCCGCCATCTGATAGAGCTCGTACCCTTCTACGCTGATTGTGCCTACTGTGCGCGGCGAACGGGTGGTAAACTCCACCCCGTCGATGATCAGCGTCAACTCATCGCCCTCCTTGGTCAGCACAATCTCCACGCTGTCTTTGCCTACGAAATTAACGGCATCGTTAAACTCGGCATAACCGGTTCCCACAACACGTATCTGGACATGCTCCAAATCCGTCTCGCGGATATAGACACCGTAACCGTTAGTCACTTCGCGGTTGTTGATATACAGGCGGTAAGGAACGGTTGTACCCGACTCTGCTTTCACCTGAATCATCTGATAACTCACCAGCTTGAACCACTCCAGCGTCGGAATCCGGTATTCCATCGACTCCGTCACTGTCAGTTTCTGCTCCGTCTTGTTCGTACCGGCTATGCGGCCCAACATCCCTTTTTTGCGGAAACTGATTGTCACTTCCTGACCTCTCGTCATCGAAACAGGCGCGTTAAACTCACGCCCGTTAAGATACAGGGTTACACCACCGGTCTCCTTCTGCGGAGACAATATCACTTTATCTAACATATCACTCATAATTGCACATTTTTACAAATTTGGGGCAAAGGTACAAAAAAAAACGCACATGTGCAAAAAAAAGTGCGTTTTTTTAATTATAAATTAAAAATATCAACCTTTCTGCCTCATAAACTCCAATCGGTCATTAGCAGGGGTCAAACTTTCGGCGAATGCCTCTGCATCGTCGATTTGGTCGATCTTGCCCACATCCATCATCCGGTAGCCATGAGGTACATAAGCCTCCAAAGGAGCCTTGTCCATTATTCCCAAATAGAAGGGGATAAGGGAGAATTTCTGTTCTTCTGTTTCTGCTAAGAGCCGCAACACTTCAGGACTCAGAATCTGCATCCCGCTGAAAGCCAGATGTCTTCCGTCTGTCCCTTTCAACTCGCCCGTTTGGATATTCGTCCAGCCGCAAAGACGCCCGTTTCCGCCGAAACAGAGATAGCGTTGCGTCTCGCGTTCGCTGACTACCAGACGGCTGACACCGGTCTTCTCATACTCCCGAACCAGTGCGCGGATATCCATGTTGCTGAGTATATCTGCATTGCATGCCAGAATCGGACTGCTGTCAACGCCAACCGCCTTCTTCAGTCCGCCCCCCGTATCCAGAAGAAAGTCGCGCTCATCGCTGATCCGGATGTTGCATCCCCAGCCGTTGTGGGCGCGCACAGCGTCAATAATCATGTCCGGAAAATGGTGCACATTCACCACTATATCTCTGATCCCTGCATCGCGCAGTTTCTCCACCTGCCATTGCAGCAGGGGCTTGCCGTTCAGCGGCACCAGAGCCTTCGGCATTCTGTCTGTCAGCGGTCTGAGCCTTGTGCCCAATCCCGCAGCAAAAATCATCGCCTTCATCATTCTATCAATCCGTCATTGCGCACTATGTGCCCCCCTTCAATCCATCATTTTCTCCACCCCTCTTTCGCGATGGATCAGATGCACGCGCACCTTATATTTATCGCGCAAGTGCCGGGCCAGATGCTCGGCGCTATACACCGACCGGTGCTGTCCGCCCGTACAGCCGAACGCCACCTGCAGATGTTCGAATCCCCGCTCTACAAAACGCTCCACATGATGGTCCACCAAGCGCTCAACCGATTCCAGAAAAGTCAGTATCTCACCGTCTTTCTCCAGAAAATCTATCACCGGCTGGTCCATTCCCGTCAGCGATTTGTATTCCTCATACTTGCCGGGATTATGGGTACTGCGGCAGTCGAATACATAACCGCCGCCATTGCCGCTTTCGTCGGCGGGGATGCCCCGCTTATAAGAGAAGGAGTAAATTGTTACTGATAGCATAAATATACGGATATTTCTTTTGTAAGTCGCCGTGTGCGGCAAATAACTGGTTCAGGTTTCTAATGGCATTGGGTATCGACTCTATGAAATGGGGTTTGCGCTCAAAATACCCTCTGTAGCCATATGCCCCGAGCACCTGCAGAGTCCTCAGCAGCACAAAATGCGGCAGTTTCTCACGCCATGCGGCTTCCTCCAATTCGCCATCCACTGCTTTCAATTCCTCCAGATACGCCCCAATCAGTTCTTCGCGCAACTCTTCCGGAAAATTGGCTTTGGCTTGCCATAGGAAAGAAGCCACATCGTATTGCGTCGGTCCGCGCCGGCCGCCCTGAAAGTCGATGAAATAAGGTTCGCCGTCCCTGATCATCACATTGCGGCTCTGCATATCGCGGTATAGAAAACTACCGCACCCTTCCTGCCCGACAGCGGTAACGCCCGCCAACGCGTCAAAATCATCTTCCAGCTCAGGCTCGCCGAACTCTGTCTTGGTGCCTTTCAGGAAGCAGTATTTGAAGTAATTAAGATCCCATCTCACGGCGCGCGCATCCATGCTCTCTACCGGAAAACACTCCTTCCAGTCCAGACCTTGCGCTCCTTCTGTCTGTATATGCGCCAGCGCACGGATAGTCTTCTCTAACAGCTTCTTCTCTTCGGGCTGGAATACACCGGTCTCCCGTCCGTGACGGATGGCGTCGAAGAGTATAGTATCACCCAGATCCTCCTGGGTATAACTCATTCCGTCTTCGCTCACCCACAGCACTTCCGGCACTGGAAGCCCCTTGCTCCTGAAATGACGCGAGAGATAGACAAAAGCCCTGTTCTCGTCATAACTGGTGCCATCCACATGGATTACCGTTCTGCCTTCCGCATCCCGCACCCGCGTATAAATTCTGTTTGATCCTTGTTTTGCAATCATTCCTAACCTCCAACTTCTAACCTCTAACTTCTAACCTCTAACCTCTAACTTCTGAACACCACCGCCTTCTCGATGCACGTCACCTTGCATGGCGCCACAAAATGCTCCAATATACCGTCCGCCTCAATCATCAGGTGTTTACGATAACCCACTTCGATCTCTTTGCCGACAATCGGATAGATAAAGGGCAGGTCGGTCAATTTCCCGTTAAAGAGGTTCGGCAGTGCTTTGAGGATCTGTCCGAAGGTGGGTTTCTTGACGAACATCCCGTGGAAGACTCCGTCGCTCGGATCGGCGTCAGGATTTTGTTTGATGCCTCCGCCCGAATAGGGACCGTTGGCGATATTCATCGTGAAAAGCAGATCATTCACCAACTCTTTGCCGTCCACTTTCAGCACCACGTGTTTGGCTTTATGCTGCACTACGGCGGCTATCAGTCCGAACAGATAATTCACATGATGGCTGCCGATATAGTATTTCAGTGTCTCGGCTTTCTGGCAGGTCAGCGGATCTACGCCGAAGCCTACCGAGTTGATGAAATAGTGTTTCTGCTCCACCCCGTTGCGGCAGTAGCTGACGCATCCCACATCTACGGGCACTCCCTTCCCTTCAAAAAAACGGCGGAGACTCTCTTTGTAATCCTTGGTCAGTCCCCAGTACCGTCCCCAGTCGTTGCCTGTGCCGCGGGGCATAAGCCCGAGCTGGATCCGGGAACGCTGGGCGGCATCCGTCTTGGCGGTCATTATGCCGTTCACCGCCTCGCTCAGTGTGCCGTCGCCGCCTAACACTAAGATCTCGTCGTAGCCGCGCTCCACCAACTCGCGAGCCAGTTCTATGGCATGCCCCGCGTATTGGGTGACGCGGTAGGTGAACGGCTCGTGCCTTTGTCGCAGTAATCGGAACAGATACACGTGTTGCGCGCGGAACGCACGCTTGCCCGATTTGGGGTTGATGATGATACCTAACATGGTAATAATAAAAAAAGCGCACTATTCTTCGTAGTGCGCTTTTTAGAGAGTGGATTAGTTGAAAAACTCTTTTACTTTCTCGTTAGCTACGATTTCTTCCTGGAAGATGTAAGCGCCGGTCTTAGGCGACTTCACCATCTTGATACACTTCGTATGGTTACGACCGGCATTACCGGTTTGGAGTGTAGCGACCGCTTTCTTTGCCATAGTTCTAAGCCTTTCTGATTAAAGAGTTAATTACTTGATCTCCTTGTGTACCGTGTACTTCTTGAGATACGGATTGTACTTCTTGAGCTCCAGACGATCAGGAGTGTTCTTGCGGTTCTTCGTCGTAATGTAGCGAGACATTCCCGGTACGCCGCTGGCTTTCTGCTCGGTGCACTCAAGGATTACTTGAACGCGTGCTTCTTTTGTTTTCTTTGCCATTTCTTTTCCTCCTTTTTAAGCGTAAAGATACCCTTTCTCGGCAGCCTGCTTCAGAGCAGCGTCCAATCCGATTTTGTTAATAGTACGCAGACCAGCCGCACTCACGTTCAGCTGAATCCAGCAATCCTGTTCTACCCAGTAGAACTTACGATGGAACAAGTTCACATCGAAGGTGCGCTTGGTGTGGCGCTTCGAGTGTGATACATTGCATCCACCCATGGCTTTCTTGCCTGTAATTTGACAAATTTTTGACATTGTAGTATATATTTTATTATTATCTTCTAACCATAGTAATTTTCCGCAAAGTTGTACACTCTACGCGAAAATTCGTGCAAAGGTACGAAAAATAATTCATATTGCCAAATATTTTTGCAAAAAAATCAAATTTTTATCCATTTCTTGCCTTTTCTAACACAAACGAAGACCGATTTACGGTCCTCGCCTGTTTTTTTAACCCTTCCGGGGTTATCACTCGAATACGGCGTAATAAGTCTTGTCGCCGGTCACTTTTCTGCCATCCGCGGAGGTGAAAATATCCGCCGGTGCGGCAAACGGGTCAAGCCATTCCGCCTCTTCCGTCCAGCCGGCAAATCGCGTCCCCTCGCAGGGGGTCACTGCCGCTGACGGCAACTCCAACAGATCGCTTCCGCTCGTGCTGTACTCCCCGGTCTCGACCGTCTCGCCGTTCACCACCCAGTTCACTTTATATACTCCTATATATATCAGCGAAATCACACCATCCTTCTCCGTAATGTCTTTCACAGGCTTTCCCGTGATACCTGCCGGCGTCCAGGAAGTGACCTTTCCCGATCCCGGGAAAGGATTCATGGGACTGTTGTCGTTTTTTCCGTCCCAGCCGATCTTGGTGCCGGTAGCCGAAACGATTGTAAAGAGGGGTGCGCCGGAGGTGGAAGAGTTGTTCGGCGCATTGTTTTGCCATGCGCTGGCGGTAAAATTCACTTTCCATACCAGCATGCCGTGGGCAGGAAGTTCCGTATCCCAGCCCACATTCTGTCTGTTCTCGATATAGTAGCGCAGTCCGGCATCGGTAGCCCCCATCAGCGTGCCGCGGGAGTTGATCTGGTAGGCCTTGGCGCCTTCGGTGCCGTTTGGCAGCAACTCCAGGCGTTTGCCCACATTGCCTAAAGCCTCCGTATTATCCCATCCGAAGAACTGTTTCTCCCAGGGGTTGTAGTTCGGCGGACAGTGCCCGTCGCCGTTGTATGTGCCGCCGTCCATCACATCCCAGTCATTGGGCGTGAGACAGTTTTTGTACACCGTTCCGTAAGAGGTGTCATACAGATCCGGCAGCCCCATCACGTGCCCGAACTCGTGGCACAGGGTGGCTATTCCGTTAAAAGTGCCATTGTAGCCATTCAGCTCGCCCGACATGGCATACGTGTTCAGTTTCTTGCCATCCACCACGCATTGGGATTTCTGATAGGTACAATAGCCAGAGCGGATAGCATCTTCTATCTCCCAGTTGTGCGGCCAGATGGTGGTGGCAGCACCGCCGTCCGCTTGTCCCTTGCCGGCGTAGATGACATATACGAAGTCCACGTAGCCGTCTTTGTCCGAGTCGTATTGGGTGAAATCGATATCAAACTGCGCGTTGGCAAGCAGACATGCCTCTACCACAGCATCCGTAGCGTGCTGGTCATCGCCCTCGTCACTGCCATCATTATCTTTACCGTAATACTCCACTTTGCGGCTCAGCGTCACCGGACCGAAGACGTCAAACTGCGGACGGTAAGCGCCGTTCGACTGGTCGGAGAAATACTGTGCCGCCGAACCGTAGTATTTGTCGCCGTACTTGTTGACGGTACAGTTGCTGCTGTTGCAGAGCTGTTTAAAGATGTCTTGGTTATGATCCGCTTCCATCTCCGAGTCCGCGAAGTTAGCCAATATCACCACCCCTTTGGGTGCCAGGTTAGGTGTCAGTCCTACCGCTTTGCGCTGCCTGCGTGCCATACCTCTGGCGCGCCGTGCCGATGCTTCTTGCGCGGTGGGAGCCTCCCCTGTTTCGATATACATGCCGTCCGCTTCGCGCACCTCTTTGCCGTCGCGGTTGATCATATAGTGGTAGAACTCGTCTCCCATCTGTTGGATCTCGATGGTGGTTCCGTCGGCTTGTGTACGTGTCTGCCATCCCCGTCTTGCCGGCACGGCATACATCGTCATTGCCAAACCGCCCAGTATTGCTATTGTCAGTATCTTTTTCATCCTGTTTATAATCCGATTTTTCATTTTTTATCATCCGCTTTTGTCGCATCTTTGCGACAACCCCGGTATTCACTATTCAACCTCTGCCCCTTGTACATTGTACTTCGTCCCTTGGTATATCAAATAGAGTTGCCCGTTCTCAATGACTTTTGTGCATGGTGTTTTGTCCCCTTGTACATTGGTAATGCCGGTGGCGTTGTCCCAAATCGACTCGATCACCACATCTTTCTCCGGCATGGTAAACGCTCCGCCCAACGGGTACATCTGTCCCTCGAACCGCCATCCGGTCAGTTTCTTGCCGTCTTGGGTAATGTCCGGTGCGCCGAGGGTTATCTGTGTCCCGGCGGTATAGGTCGGCAGTTCGCAGAGAGTCCTTTTGTATGGAAAATCCTTGTATTCGAATCCGTACTCTTGTGCTTGTACTCCTGCCGCGCACACAATCATTCCCGCCATCATCAGCATCGCCGCCACCCGCCGGTCCAGTGTCTGGCTGATGAAAGCATTGATAGACTCCCCGGCTTGTTTTGCCAGAGTAGCGATACGGCTGTGTGTTTCGGGCTTGATACGGATATTGAGTTGCCCTGAGTAGCTTTTATGGGGTGCTATTCCTTCTGCCGTGCAGTACGCAACATAGTCATCTACGGCTTCATGAAAGGCTTCTGTCAGTTCTTTGACGCTTTCGCCCTCAAAGTTCACCAATCCGTCAATCCCTTCAATCTTACCAAAAAAGCATTCGTCTTTTTCGGAAAAGTTGACAGTTCCGTAAAAACCTTTGTATGATAAAGTATTCATAGTCTGAATTATTTTTTTCAATGTTTTTATAACTGGCAATGCAAATTTTTGGATAATTTTGGGTAATTTTGGACTAACAAAAAATCTGTGTTATCTGTGTAATCTGTGGACAAATAAAATTTTTGATTAATTTTTGGTAATTTTGGACCAACAAAAAAATCTGTGTTATCTGTGTAATCTGTGGACAAATAAAAATGTTTTTTCTAAAATTATCGCAATGCCATTATTTCCAAATTTTCTGCAAAGGTAACTATTTTTTAGTTACAATCCAAATATTTTGACAAAAAAAGGGCATTTTTATCAATTAAAAGCCCTTTTTTGAATAGTTCCGTTTTATCTTGGCCCCTATTTAGCCTTTATTCAGGGTTCATTTCCGTTCCCATCTCGTTCCCATCTCGTTACCATTACGGACATCCCTGTCCCGTTTCTGCCCCTGCCGTCTCTCATAGCCGTCGATGCAAATTTTTGGATAATTTTTGGTAATTTTGGACCAACAAAAAATCTGTGCAATCTGTGTAATCTGTGGACAAATAAAATTTTTGGATAATTGTTGATAATTGTTGACCAACAAAAAAATCTGTGTTATCTGTTAAATCTGTGAACAAATAAAATTTTTGGATAATTTTTGGTAATTTTGGACCAATAAAAAAATCTGTGTTATCTGTGTAATCTGTGGACAAATAAAAATTGTTGGATAATTTTTGGTAATTTTGGACTAACAAAAATCTGTGTAATCTGTGGACAGAAACTATTTTTGTACAATCAAAGGCAGCCGAAGCTGCCTTTGGTTGGATTTGCTAAAAATGTGCTGTTGTGAACAGAACCATCACGGGAACCATCTCCCGAAGCAAGCCCTGACAGAACACTTTCAGGCTTTCGGACATTAGTCCTCAAACATCGTTCTGCCACCACGAGATGGAGCCTCCATGATGCCATTACCATTTTCTTTCGTAGACATTGTGGCTGTGTCCATCAATCTTGCCGTATTAACGGCAGCCACTTCTGTTTCCGGTTTTTTATACATCTTTTTCATAATTTAAAATTATTTTCTTAAGAGGTTTACGCGGGCGTGCACGTTACGCGCACGCCCACGCACGTTCATTATATTATTTTACTAAGCGACCTGTAGCATCAAACATCTTGCCACCGCGGAGGATGAACAACTGACCATTGATGAGAACTTTCTCAGCCTTGGTGTCATTGCCGAAGATGTTGTCAATGTCTGTAGCAGAGTTGGTACCATTCATGCTCAGCGTTACACGGCGACGTGCATTGTTCGACTGAGAATTCGACTGAGAAGCTTGGTACTCTGCATAAGTCGGAACTTCGCTCATTACGATGTATGCGCGGTTCTTAACCAGACTCAGGCTGGTCAAGTTCGTACAGTTGTAGAGGTCGTTCTGAGAAATGTAAAGGATATTACGCTTATTCTCTTCGGTGATTGCAATACTTCCTCCGTCTGTCAGTACACCGTGCATACCGCGTACAGCAACCGGACCGTCAGCAACGGTCTCGCCGTAGTACAGCTCGATCTTACCGGTATTGGACTTGAAGATATACGGCTCACCGGCTTTCAGTTCCTCACCCGGCATAACCTCTTCGAAGTCGATCTTGTCAGGATAGGTCTCGTTGCGGCTTGCGATCTGATAGAACGTAGCACCCAGAGCACCGCCGGCTACTACATTGTGATCAACACACAGCGTACCGATGTTGTTCGTTACATCGCGGGGGTAATCAGGACTCTCCTTCACGGTGAAGGTGATCTTCTCCACGCGCATCGGATAAGTACCCTCTGCCGGAACATTATAGATAGTCACGTCACCCGCCTTCACATAGATCGTGTAGTTCTTCCAGTTGTCAAGAGCACCAAGGTTCATATCGCGACCTTCGTTCTCAACTTTCAGCGTCATTGCATGACCTTCGTTGCGAGCACGGATAGTCAAGATACCTCCCTTAGTGGTATGCATATGCAGGCTTGCACCCTGATAGAACTTGTTGCTGGAATTACGGATAGAATATGCTCCGTTGTTGCCCTCAATCTTATCCCAGTAAACACCGCCAAGAACATAGTTTGCGAGAACCAAACCATTAGCGGTTGCGACATGGGGACCGTAAGGCTTATTGTCGATAACCTCGTCAATTGCAGAGCCGTCCGCACGGGCTGTAATCTCTGCCCAGTCCCAAACAGTGTTTTCGGTTACATCTGCCAGAGGAACAATATCCGGAAGGAGAGTTACCAATGCCACCGCAGATACAGTGCCGCAATCGGTTGTAACAACCACTTTGTAGTACTGTGTAGCAACCGGAGTCGGGATTGCATATGAAGCTGCATCTGTTGCACCGGGAATAGGTTCTGCATTAGTACCCTCTGCATCATCGCAGGTGTACCATGCGTAATGAGGATTAGCACCGGTAGCAACTGCATTCAGTGCGATCGAAGCCGTAGCCTTGCCGGAGATATTCGCCATCGTTACCGATGCAGCCTCATTCACGCTCAATACAGCCTCAGCGGACTTGAGCGAGTTAGGACGATGACCAGCCTGTGCATTGGTAGCGATGCAGTAGTAGGTACCCTCCTCGGTCGGAGTATAGGTTGCAGCCTCTGCGCCGTCAATGACTACGCCGTCTTTGTACCAAGCATAAGAGGTGACAGGAGAAGCTGTTGCATCCAGAGTGGTGAAGTTCGCACCCGGGCAGATTGCCTCGTCAGACAATGCGCCGTTGAATACCGGAGCCTCTGCTTTCGGATCTGCCTCTACTGCACAGATGCGGGATACTTGAAGTGTGCCGTTAAATGCGAACCAATAAACCTTACCCGCCTCGAAATCTCCGTTTGCTATCAAGACGCACGATTTACCATCTGCTGCATAGGAGTTATCCATACTTGTTGTAGCAGCCATTGTACTATAGGTTAACGACTTTTTTGCAAGGAAGTTTGCCTTATCCTCCGAGACCTGAACAGCATTTTCAGTTGCCCAATCACGAGTGTTGCCTGTGCTATAGAAACGAACTTGCTTCATATCTTTCTCAAAGATCATTACGCAACGTTCTTTCTTATAAACATTGACATTTTCATTTTCAAAGTTCTTACCCGTATCGAATACATGGCTCTCATTGTATTTACCACTAGAAGAAGCATTGTAAATCGTCCACACACCGGAGTTCGTGTACTCATAGGTCGGATCTGCAATCTCGCCTGCAAACGTAGCGCAGCTCGGATCAGCAGTAATCACGATGGTTGCCTCGTTGGAGTTAACCGATGTAGCCGGTTTGCTCTCCTCGGTGTTGGTAACCACTACGCGGTAGGTGTACGAACCGATAGCGGAAACAGCCGGAGTATAACTTGCAGCAGTTGCGCCATCGATATTCTCCCACTCTTCGCCGTTCTTAACCTGCCACTGATAGCTCAATGTACCTGCGGTCGGCTCAGCAGCAACTGTCAGAACCTCAACGCTTGCGCCCTCAACATAGCTGTCGCCTGCCGGCTGAGTAGCAATAACAGGAGTAGCCGACGGAGCTACCTTGGTAATCGTTACGGTGTAAGTAACCTCACCATCTTCAGCGTAATCGCTTGTAACGGTGTAAGTCACAGGATTGGTAAAGTCTTTTGCACCGCTCTTGTCAAGGTGTGCACTTCCGTTAGCCCATGCCTTGATGGTCGGCGTCAGTGCCGTTACATCGAAGCTCTCCGGTACGGAAGCCGTGATAGCCTTAGTCGTCGGGTTGATATTCAATGCACCTATACCCTCGATTTCGAAGCTCTCAATGAACGGAGCCATATGACGCTGTACCTCAATGTAATCGACATACGGGTTCATATCACTTTCACCGTCTTTCACCTTGCGGTAGATATAAATCCACTCTGTCTCAGCAGTTAATGTATAGGTAAACATCTTATTGGCATCGAATGTTCCGTCCTCTGCATTGATACGGGTTGTTCCCTTATCTGAGTAGATACGCACCGCAGAAGAAACAGTACTTGCATGGATATACAATACATCACCTGCTTGGAAGTTGCCTTCCGCCAACTTGATACCAAAGTAAGTATTTGCGCCACCTAATTTACCATCACTGGCAGTATTCTTGTCATACGTGCCGCCGAGATAACCGGTAACGGTTGCGCCCGTCGCTGTTCCGTCGTGCGTTGCCTTAATCAGGGTTACACCCTGTTTCGGCTTATTCGTATAACGAACCTGATAGAACTTTTTACCTTCTTCGCCGGACGCTGGAACAACCTTCACCTGAACGTATTTGTACCCAACACCATCCACCGGCTCATTGTAGATAGTAACTGCTGCTCCTTGAGCTGCTGCGGTTGCCGTTGTAATCTGCGGGGTATGACCATACTCGCATACAATATTATATATATATGTCTCCGGATCGAAACCTGCTACAGTTGCGCCGTCAACCTCCAATGCGCTCAGCGTAGCGTCACTCGAAACAGCTTCCCATTGTGCATAGAGCGTTACGTCTGCTGTCGGAGTATAGCTCTCATTGGCTTTGCCGATTAGGTTGCCGCCTTCAGCTGCGTCATACCAACCTTTGAACACTTCCGAACCCTTTGTTGCGCTCGGCAAGGTAATAGAAGGAGTACCGTTCTGCGATGCCACAGCTTCACCTCCGTTTGCATCAAAGGTTACGGTAAACGGATCTGCTACCGTAATTGCTTTCAGAACACAAGTTTGTTTGCTTCCAGCATTCGCCATCAGCAACTTCACATTTGCAGTATTCTCTACATAGTAGTAATGAACCTTCGGTGTTTCTGCATCAACGCCATCCAGTTCCATCTTTTTAACATCATCTACCATCAAATGTGCTACGCCTGCCATGTGACCCAGTTTGATGGTAAGGAGCTTGCCACCTTCCACCTCACCGGCTACATAACCTGCCGCATTTTTGAATTTCAAGCCAAGATATGGATAGTTGTCGTAGTCTTTATCCGTATTCAAATTATCCAACGCGTCTGCATTAGCAACCGTCCAACCTAAGTTGTTAAGATAAGTTGTATAATTTGCACTCGTACCTTGGGCTGTTACCAAATCTTCGAGAGAGAAGGTCTGTGCCAACGGCTTCACGCCATAAGTATTGTCGCCGTTGTCCTTCGGAGCATAACCCTCTGCGCACTGATTGGCTGCAACCTCATGATCGAACGTACCGCCGCTGATGAAGTTGTTGACATCTACCGTCGTAACCTCACCGGTGAAAGTACCTGCGGTAACAGCCATTGTTACTTGCGGAGCGGGATCGTTAACTTGCGGGTTCGACTCGTTGAGAGCCTTCACACCGTTAAACGTACCGCCATTGATAGTAACCTCGATATCTTTCTTGGTGGTATGCTGTGCGATAGCGATAGCAGCACCGGTAGTAGTTGAGCCACTGCCGTTCGGATTGCAAGAGAACTCAGTTGCGGTTGCGGTGAAGGTACCATCATTAATTACTAATGTACCCGCGCGCATCTCGATTGCGGCATCCACACCGGTCAAGCTTCCGTTGTTAACCGTCAATGTACCTACCTGTGGATGGTAAATGGCAATACCTACTGTACCGGTGATCGTACCGCCGTTGATTGTGATGACGGTGTTGTTACGGCTACCGTTGCCGGTAATACCATAATAATAACCTGTGAGGGCACCGCCATTAACAACCAATGTGGCAGGGGTAGAAGCATCATCGCCCAGCTTGGTCAAAGCCACTGCGGCATATGCCTTAGTACCGGCAAAAACCTTACCTGTGCTCGGTTCGCTGGAGTCATTGATCGTCAGGCTTGCGCCATTGTGAACGAGGATCACACCGCTCGGAAGAGTGGTTGAACCGGTGTACTCGATCTTATAACCATTGAGGTCAATAGTAGCCGTTACACCTGCTGCGATCTCAAGCTGAGAAGTTACATCACAATTCTTCAGGAGTTCAATCGTCTGACCATCAGCTACGTTAGCAAATGCACCTTCAGCGCCTTCCAAACTGGTGTAGTAAGTCTCACCAATCTTAGCCACTTTGTTATCATCAACCCACTGAGCGGTTACCGTTACATTGTAAGCCGGCATCGTGAACTTGCCATTTGTGATCGTCAGCGTCTTTTCTGTACCATCATTATATGTAGCTACCCAACTTCCAAATATCTTGTTTGTCGGAGCCGTAAACGTATTATCTAACAAAGTCACCTCTGCGCCTTCTGCATAAGGAGAATTGCTATCTGTCATTATTCCGTCACCGCCATTGTTATCATATGTTACAGCATAGAGCTGCACCCATTGTGCAGTAAAGGTAGTGTTATCCAACAGGGTATAAGTACCTGCTGCCAATACTGTTCCTGCGGTTTTGGTGTCCTCACCTGCTTTTACATCTGCATTAGCCACCCAACCGGTAAACATCCAACCGGAAACAGCCGTCGGTGTCGGAAGTGTTACTTCTGCTACACTTGGTTTAGAAGCACTACCATCACTCTTTGTATCTGTCAGAGTTGCATCATAGAGCGGAGAAATCGAAATTCCTTTAAGAGTGATCGTACTTCCGGTAGTCATGCTAATAGTAAACATCGTACCGGCTTTAACCGAATAAGTCACCTCTGTTGATTTCTCTTGGTTAACATTATTCATAGCAGTACCATTCAAAGCCGTATAGGACACAGCCGCTGTATTATCCCTACCGATAGCCACTTTCACCTGACTATTTTTCTCCACCAAGAACTTAATAGTTGCGTCTTTAGTGTTAATCTTCCAACCCTTATAATCATTCAATGCGGTAGAAGCTCCAGACTCATACTTGATGGCCATAGCACTAAAGTAGAAATTATCAACTCTAGAGCCTGCGGCTACATTTACAGCCGTACCATCAGTCATTGTTAGTTTGTTCGGAGCAGTTCCTACCTCTGCAACATTAACAAACGAATATGCACCAAATGCATAATTCGGTGTCCATGTAGCATCTACATATACGGTTGCCCCGTCAGTTCCGGTTACATCAGTTAATGCCGGACTCCAGCCTGCAAAAGTATAGCAATCCTTCGTCGGATCTGCAATACCGACAGGAGTACCACTACTAACATTAACTGGCTCATTGCCTACTGCAACGCCATCTACACGATAAACCAAAGTATATTTCGCAACGTGAGGTCCCCACTGAGCTGTCAAAGTTATATCTTTGCTGACCGTCAACTTACCATCTGTTAAAGCCACACTTGTTGTGCCAGATTTCCAACCGGCAAAGTCATAATTATCTCTAGTCGGCTCAGGAATTGCCAGAGCCGTTCCTCCAGATACAGTCTTGGTAAATACATCTGTACCAGCAGTCCAACCTTCAGGAGTACTTGCATACGAACCATCATTCGGATTCAAGGTTACCGTATATGAAGCATCTGCAACTGCCGTAGCTGTAACACTTGCAATTGCAGCACTACCACCACCTATATCATCATAATTAGATGTTTGAAATTTAGTATGCGTAGTTTTGTCCAAACGAACCTTTCTATAAATACGAACAATTTTCATACCAGAAGGAATTGTAACCACAAGATCCGCGCCCGAAGAACTTGTTATAGTATTTTCTGGCAGAGATAAGTCAAAGTTACCACCATCAATAGTAGAAGACACAGTTGTTTTCCACCAAACTATAGGTGCAATTTTAGCACTAGAGTTTTTTGCTCCTCCACGAATGCCTATAGTAGTGCCTAATGTGTATCCATCATCAGCAATAATTTCGATGTAACTACCAGAACGGTTTTGCAAATCAGAGTTTGAAGCATCTGCACTAATCACAACCGTAGTCTCTTTTTTAGCCGTATTGCCGTCTTTCCATATTTGCTGAGATGACGTGCTTGTTATACCAGGAGAATAAACAGTCACATGATTTTTAGTCGTTCCAATAACAGCCGTCTTTCCCGAGTTTTGGACAATCATTTCCGATGCTGTGAACGTATCCGCCATAACATTGCCGATGGCGAATGTGAATAGAATGAATAGTGCGCCTAAATAGCGCCAAATAGTTCGTGTCCCTCGCGGAACAGACTTACTTAGAAATTTGTTTTGCATAAGCATTAAATTTTTTAAGTTAAACAAAAAATTGGTTTTTATATTATTGATTTTTATATTTCTACCTCAAACACTACCATCTTTTGCGGTATGATATGATGGATATAAGCATTTTCTTCTTCCACCGAGAATATTATTGCCATATTCTTGTAATTCGTCCGGCGAACCTCCATCCCTAATTGACGAGACAACTCTTCATCTACGGCCAATGAGCCTGCTGAATTCTCTAATTTCTTAATTTCCTCTTCTAACCCCAGCATATATCTCTTTGCCGTCAGAGGAGCGTGAACCTCATCTTTTATGAAGTGAGCCAATGACTTACGTTCTTGCTTCGCCTCTTCGGTAAGTTTGATATTGTACTTCTTCATATAGCCTCACGAATATCATTCATTCCGAACTCTTCACCAAGATCTTTTGCCAAACCATCAAAATACTCCTCAACCGTGTACATCGGCTTATTCTTGAAATCCGGATCTATACTCAAGGGTCGTTGAAGCGGCCGAATCTTGATGCTCTCAATGTATGCGAGCACCTCATTCATCTTTTTCTCATCCTCTATCATCGGTCCCATAGCGGTGAGGAAACGACTACTTGCTATTGCCTGCGCTACACTCATATGCATTCAAATTTTTTAAAGTTAAACAAAAGATTGGTTTTTAATTATATAGAGTTTCTATATTTCTGCATTATATCAAACAGCCACACCTGTCTGCATGACATCATCGTATAACGGAGACGGACAGTCATCCGCCATTAACACCGGCTCAATCAGAAGACTCACACTACGCGTATCTCTCCATAATCCTTGGGCGATTTCAAATTTGCGATTTCCATATGTCGGCACAATAACAGCCACATCTATATCGCTATCCGGATTTGCATAGCCCTTACTATACGAGCCATACATCATCACTCTCGGCTCCGTTTGGAAACGAGATGATATCACCTGCTTGTAACGACGTACAAGATTTAGGGCTTCATCAAATTTGAGAGTTTGTCTTTTATCCATTGTTGTAATACTTTTGTATCATCTATTATACTTCGACACACTTTTGGACTTAATGTTCGTGCCAATGCCGCCTTGTCTTCCGGATAACGTGCTTCTATATTGTAATTTGTGATGATATCTAAAAATGATTTTTGTTCTTCACTCATTTGTTCGTACAATCCGCACTCATCCGCCAGACGCATGTGGTTGTGAGTTTTCGGGGGCATATCATCGCGGACAAAAGACCAATATGCCTTGAGCGTTTTTTCAATGGTTTGATGACACATGAAAGCCACATACAACCATCGTTTCGTTTTATACATTGCTTCTGCCGTGTCAATATCATAATCTGCAATATCCAACCAATATGCCACCTTTTCTTCCTTTGTCATCATAGAAGCATTGAAATAAAAACGTTAAACAAAAAAATTGGTTTTTATATTATTGATTTTTGATCATTTTGATTATTCAATAGGTCGCCACATCGGCACAACCTGCATCCCTTTTTGCTGAAGTTCCAATTGCCGAAAACCACATCGACGATAGAATGATACCGCTTCATATTTCTCTGAGGGAGCAGTTAGACTTAACGCTGAAACCGTTACAATCTTATATCCTTTTTCCTTTGCAATCTTCACTATTTCACGAATACAAGCCTTCCCTACGCCACCTCTCTGTTTCTCTTTCTGCACTGCCAGATAAGCAATTTCAAAAGCAAAACCCTCTTCTTCATATCTATCTTGCCCCACAGCAAAGAATGCCACTAATTTCTTGTCATCATCAAACACTCCATACGGAATATAATTGTTGGACTTAATTTCCTCTTGGACGGTAGTGTCGTGAAGATCAGCATCCATACAAGGGACTCCACACTCAAAGTCTCTTAAGAGCGCGAAGTCATCTAACTCAGCATAGTGGTATCCTTCAACAATAGACATCATCTACGCAGCACAACATTAGCGGGTTCCTTTTCAAAAGCGTCAAGAACAAAATCCTCATCAGTCAACTTGCCCGCTTGCCGATCAGCAAGAGCCTTTCTTACCGTGCCACGATGCCGCAGACGCATTTCTTTTTCCAATGTACTACTAAATCCCAACATAACTTTTCTATTTGTGTTTGCCTTTCGGTCTAATTATATTTTTTAAATTCGCTGCAAAGATATAAAATTTATTTTATATATGCAATTTTTCGGGGTTGTTTTTTGTGCTTTTCGACAATTTATACACAATTTCCGTCAAATTTTCCACTTCCGGCTTCTTTTTCTCATCAGGTAAGGTTTATTTGGAAAATTTGTTTTGCATAAGCATTTATTTTTTAAAGTCAAACAAAAAAGGTTTTAATATTTGTAATCTATTTCGGGTGCAAAGATACAAAAAGTTTTTCATATACGCAAGCGCGTGAGGGCACGTGCGCTATTTTTACTCTATTTTCGTCAATTTTTACACCTTCGCAAGCCGAAATCAAAGGCAGCCGAAGCTGCCCTTAACTTTTCTTTGGTCCAAAAAAAATGTTCCCAAAATATGGCGTGAAATTCTCTTTCTTTTTCGTTCACAAATTAAACGAATTGAACGAATTTTTCTTTTTCTTCCAGTTATAAAAATATTGAGTTTAATGATTGCGCCAACAAAGACAACACACACAAAAAACTGGCGCACTATACACACAAAACAAACATAAAACACCCCAAAAAGAAGAAAAAAAACACCAAATAAAGCAGAAAAAACACCAAATAATTTGCATATATCAAAAAAAAAGTGTACCTTTGCACCGGAAATTCAAAACCACTCGCTTTTTTTCCTGACTAACAGAAGTTTTTTTGGATGAAGAATACATGGATTGTGTGCTGGAAAACCGCCAAGGTGCGTTAGAGTGTGGTCTTGATTGTGTGAGGCTGACGTAGGAAGAACCACCCGGAAATCACCCCGTAATCACCCTGTAATCACCCCGTAATCACCCCCTTCTGGACTAATGAATAACTAATAATGAATATAGTGAATATCAGGAGGTTGTCGCAAAGATGCGACAAAAATGGATGATGAGATGAGGAGTGTTGCGATAATTTTAGAAAAAAAAACATTTTTATCCATAAAAGAAACAATAAGAAATAATAAAAGAAACAATTTTTATTTGTACACAGATTACACAGATTTTTATTTGTCAACAATTATCAAAAATTATCCAACAATTTTATTTGTACACAGATTAAACAGATTTTTTATTTGTCAACAATTACCAAAAATTATCCAACAATTTTATTTGTACACAGATTACACAGATAACACAGATTTTTTATTGGTCAAAAATTACCAAAAATTATTCAAAAATTTTATTTGTACACAGATTAAACAGATAACACAGATTTTTTTGTTGGTCAAAAATTACCAAAAATTATCCAACAATAAGAAATAATAAGAAATAATAGGAAATAATAGAAAATAATAAAAACCATATATGCAATACGATTTAAGTAAACTGGAGCGGATGACGCTCGAAGAAGTGCGCGAGATCGCCCAGAACATGGGTATCAAAGCACGACGCTCACAAGGACTGCGCGAACTGAGTTACATGATTTTAGACGCGCAGGCAGACAACCGTGCCGCCGAGGTACAAGCCAAAATGGACGCCAAAGCCGAACGCAAAGCAGCCGAAGGCGACAAACCCAAACGCGAACGTACACGCGTGACCGTCAAACAAACCAAAGCGAAGAAGATCAACACCGCCAACATGGTGGACGAAAACCGCGTAGTGACCGTAGGTGCGCCACAGGAAGAGATGAAAGAGATGATCGAACGCAACAAACAAAACAACCACAAACCCAACAAGACAGTCCTCGCCATAGACGCCAAGAAGCCGTTGCCGCTGCTGAGCAAAGACGAACTGCCGGAGAAAGCCAAAAGCCAGGAAAAGGCGGCAGAAGAAGCCGTTGCAGAAGGAGCAGTGGCAGGTGCAGCGACAGCAGCCAAAGCGGCTGTAACAGAAGGAGTTGCGGCAGAAGGGGCAAAAGCCGAAAACGCCACTCCCGCAGAGGAGAAACCGGCACCCAAGAAACGCGGCCGCAAGCCCAAGAAAGCAGTAGCCGAAGAAGCAGCCGAAGCAACCAAAGCAGCCAAAGAGACCACTCCTGAGCAGGCACAACAGGCTGAAAACCAATCGTCAACGAAAGAGACGGAAGACAAGCAAGCCAACGAAAACAAGAAAGAGTCTAACGAGCCGAAGAAGAAAAACCGTTTCTCGATTGACTTAGGGGACAATGTGATTGCGATGGGTACGTTGGAGTGCGCTGCGGACGGTTACGGCTTCCTGCGTTCGGCAGACTACAACTACCTGCCGAGTCCTGATGACGTATATGTCAGCAAAGAGCAGATCCGCAACTACGGTCTGAAACCGGGCGACACCGTGGAGTGCACGGTACGCATAAACCCGCAGCCGGACAAGTACTTCCCGATGGACAAGGTAATCCGTATCAACGGTCTGGAGCCGGAGAAAGCCAAGAAGCGTGTGGCATTCGAGCACCTCACCCCCCTCTTCCCGAACGAGAAATTCAAACTCTGCAAGGGTCACAACGATCCGCTGAGTGTGCGTATCATCGATCTTTTTGCACCGATAGGCAAGGGTCAGCGCGGACTGATCGTAGCGCAGCCTAAAACCGGTAAAACGGTGTTGCTCAAGGACATAGCCAATGCCATCAGCGCCAACCACCCGGAGGTGTACATGATCGTACTGCTGATAGACGAGCGTCCGGAGGAGGTGACCGACATGGCGCGCAGCGTAGATGCCGAAGTGATCGCATCGACGTTCGACGAGCCGGCAGAGAACCACGTGAAAGTGGCTAATATCGTGCACGAGAAAGCCAAGAGACTTGTGGAAAGCGGTCACGATGTGGTGATATTATTAGATTCGATCACGCGTCTTGCACGCGCGTATAATACGGTGGCACCGTCCAGCGGCAAGGTGCTGTCAGGCGGTGTGGAAGCACAGGCTCTTCATAAGCCGAAACGCTTCTTCGGAGCAGCGCGTAACATCGAAGGCGGCGGCAGTCTGACGATCATCGCTACGGCGCTGACAGAGACCGGAAGCAAGATGGACGACCTGATCTTCGAGGAGTTCAAGGGCACGGGTAACATGGAGTTGCAGCTTGACCGCAAGTTGGCTAACCGCCGTATCTTCCCAGCCGTAGATATACCTGCATCGAGCACGCGCCGAGACGACCTGTTGCTGCCGCAAGACGTGCTGACGCGCATGTGGCAGATCCGCAAGCAGTTAAGCGACATGAACGGCACGGAAGCCATGGATACGCTCAAGAACTACATGGAGCGGACAGAGGACAATGACGAGTTTTTGTTAGCAGTTAACGGAGCACGTTAACTGCTGACCGGCTGCGCCTGTAAGATTGCTGCGCTGACAGATATGAAGATTCTGATCTTGAACGGACCGAATTTGAACCGTCTGGGGTTGCGGAAGCCAGAGATATATGGCAGACAAACGATGGCACAAATTTTGTTGGACATCCAAAAACGATGGCCCGATGTGCATTTCGTGTACCGGCAATCCAACCACGAAGGAGACCTGATAGACTGGATTCAAGAGCCTTCAGCCTTCAGCCTTCAGCCGTCAGATGTAGCCGGTATCGTGCTGAATGCCGGTGGCTACAGCCACACGAGTGTGGCGTTGCGCGATGCGGTAGAAGAGTGTGAAGTGCCGGTGGTGGAAGTGCATATAAGCGATATCAGCCAGCGGGAGGAGTTCCGGCGGGTGAGTCTGCTGACCGACGTGTGCGCCCACTCTATCATCGGGCACGGCACGGAAGGATACAAAGAAGCTGTGGAGTGGCTGAGTGAAAGAGTGAAAGAGTGAAGGATTTATGAAACGATTACTCAATATTATTTTATGCGTGACGCTCGCGTTAGGCGCGTGGGCGGAGAACATAGTGACCGGAAAGGTGGTGGATAAAGCCTCCGGTGACGTGATTGACTTTGCCAATGTAAGCATTTCCAAACAAGGCAGTACCACCCCGATAGACGGCACAGTAACCGATGCTACGGGTAGTTTTAAGATTTCGGGTCTGAAAAACGGCCAGTATGTGCTGACGGTGAGTTTTATGGGTTATATCAGCCTGACGAAAAACTTCACGCTCAGCGGCAAAGACCTGAACTTAGGGCGCTTGGGCATGAAAGAAGATACGCGTGTGCTCCAGGAAGTGGAGGTAGTGGCGCAAGCCAGTTCGATGAAGTTCGAGCTGGACAAGAAAGTGTTCACCGTAGATCAGAACATCGCTTCGGCAGGTGCGAGTGTGACGGATGTGTTAGAGAACATACCTTCGGTAGATGTGGACCAGGAGGGAACAATCAGTCTGCGCAACTCGGAGGACGTAGAGATATGGATCAACGGCAAGCCGGCAGGACTGACCAGCGAGAACCGCGGTCAGGTGCTGCAACAGATGCCTGCCGGAACAATCGAGAAGATCGAGGTGATCACCAACCCGAGTGCCAAATTCTCACCGGAAGGAACATCGGGTATCATCAATTTAGTGATGAAAAAAGACCGCAGTGCCGGCTATTACGGTTCGGTACAAGCCGGTCTGGACTATGCGTTAGCCTCACCATGGAATGTGCCACCGGGCGCCAATGTGGGATTAAATCTCAACTTCAATGCAGGTCCGGTGGACGGCTATTTCAATGTCGGATACCGTTACCACATAAGCAACGGCGGCAGCAAGACCGACCGTTACAACCTGAGCGGAACGGGTGCGCAGGAGTTGGACTCCAGCCTGATAACCAACCACTTGGTGCAAGAAGGGCAACAGACCCACCGCGGCGGAGGACTGTTCGCGAGAGCAGGACTGAACTTCCGTCTGGCAGAGGGTCACACGTTAGGCGTGAGCGGTTTTGGCATGGTGAGCGAACCGAACGTGTTCAAGATGAGCAACAGCACCCACCGTACGTACCTGCTGACGGATCCGCTCGGCAATGTGCTGCGCCAATACACGCGTGACCAGAACAGCACGGGTTCGCATCCGGGCGGCAATGCGACGTTGGATTATACCTTTGAGCTGGACAACCACAAACTGATGGTGAGCGGCACGTATAACAACTTCAGTTTCAACCAACTTACGGACTACACGCAGATTGAAGATGCACGCGATACGCTGTTCCAAGACCAGAACAGCGAAAGCAAGGAGCAGTCGATAGAGATCAAAGCCGACTATGAGTGGAAACCTACCCCGCAGAGCCGTCTGGAAGCCGGCTACGACTACACGCGCGGCTGGAACAACAGTCTGGCGGACGCGCATAATATCCGGAACGGCAGTTCGGTGGAGTTGCCGACCTACTATGCCGATTTCAACGGTTTGACGCAAAATCACGCGCTGTATATCACGTACGGCAACCGGTTCTGGGACAAGCTGTCGATCCAAGTGGGTCTGCGCGGCGAATATTACATGCGTCACTTGGAGTCGTTCTACAAGGACGGTACCGGCACGGTGCAAGACTCCTATGCCGCTTTCCCGAACAAGAAAGACACGGCTTATTTCCAGATTTTCCCGAGTGCGTATATCAGTTATGATTTCGGCAACGGGCACGAGTTGCAGTTGAACTATACGCGTCGTGTGAACCGCCCGTGGGGACACCAGATCAATCCGCGAATGGATTTCAGCGACAGTACGAATATCAGTTACGGTAACGTAGATCTGTTGCCGGCGTACTCGAACAACCTGGAGCTGAACTACCTCAAGACCTGGGACAGACACACGCTGAGTGCCGGTGTGTTCTGGAAATACCGTGAAGGTGCAGTACAGAACATCAAATACATGGACGGGGACGTAATGAAAAACACCTATCTTAATATCGCAAGACGACAAGATTTGGGTGTGGAAGTTGTCGCCAAGAACAAGCTCTTCGGTGAGGTGTTGCAGCTGACGACCAGTGCGAATTTCTACTGGAACAACGTAGCGGCGGTACACGACACCATCAGCCACTTGGGCGATGTAATCCCTGTCAATCTGGAGGGGCAGAATATCTTCGCTGGTTCGGTGAGAATCAATGCGCAGTTTATGTTCACGAAGAATTTCACGGGTCAGATCACGGGTAACTACCGCTCTCCGCGGGTAGTGGCACAGGGAACAACGAGTCACAGTTACTCGATAGACATAGGCCTGAGACACACGTTCCTGAACAAACAACTGGCTTTAGCACTGAACGTGCGCGACCTGCTGGACAGCCGTTCACGCCGCAACACGACCTGGGGCGAAGGGTTCTATCAGTTCAGCGAGAACAGATGGCACAGCCGTACCGTCAGTCTGACGCTGACTTACAACTTCGGTAACCAGCAAGGACACCGTCGCGGCAGACAAGGAGGAGATGACTTAGGCGGCGGAAGCGACGACTTCGACGACAGCGGAAACAGCAGTAGTGACTATTGAGAGGGGAAAGGTGAAAGAGGAAAGGTGAAAAATTAAAGATCAGAGATACGAAAAGAAATCGGTTTATAGAAATGGCGGTGCTATGTGCCATGTTGGTATGCAGCACGGGTATGAAAGCGCAGAACAATCCGTATGTGGATGACCGGCGTGTGCATTTCGGTTTCCAGTTAGGTCTGAACTTCATGAGTTTCAGCGTGAAAGACTCCGAAGTGCCGATCGTGAACCCCCTGACGGGAGAGACAGAAGTGTACCATGCGCGAGTGAGCAGTATATTGCCGGGATTCAATGTGGGCTTTATCACCGATGTCAGACTGAGCCGCCACCTGAGTCTGAGATGTACTCCGGGCATGCAGTTCTCCAGCCGTACGCTGACTTACAAGACCGAGTCGGGCAAGCCGGTAGAAGGCAGTCTGGGAAACAAGGAAAAGACCGACGTGCTGTCCATTCCGGTATATATCCCGCTGTACCTCAAATGGGCGGCAGAACGCGAAGGCAACTATCGTCCGTACGTGATCGGCGGCGGCGGTGTGGCGTTTAATGTCAGCCGCGACAGAGAGAAACCGATCCTACTCAACACGATGGATTACTTCTGCGAAGTGGGATTAGGATGCGATTTCTATTTCTCATGGTTCAAGTTCTGCCCCGAAATCACCTACCGTATCGGTTTTGCGAACCAGCTGTCGCCTACCAAGGGGCGGATGGAGCTTCCCCCGCAGGACTTCTTCTACACTGAATCCATCGACCGTCTGCTAAGCAGGCAGCTGGTACTGACTTTCAATTTTGAATAATGAGGCAAACGATATATATCATACTTGTATGCGTGTGCGCCGTGTTGGCAGGATGCCGTGAAGAGCACGTAAGCAGCGACCCGTCAAAAGTGTTGCGTTTCTCGCAAGACACGGTACAGTTCGACACTGTTTTCACTTCCGTCCAAGGGCAGGAAGCGAGTGCAACGCTGCAAGTGATCGTATATAACGACAACAAGGAGGCACTGCTGATCGACCGCGTGTGGCAGGAAAACGGGCGTATGTTTCACGTGAATGTAGATGGCGAAAGCGATCTTGGCAGACTAAAGCAGCTGCAGATCAACGGCGGGGACTCGATTTTCGTCTTTGTCCGCGTGGGTATCCCCACCCAGCAGGAAGACGGCACACTATGGCATAGCGACGAACTGCATTTTCACCTCTCTACCGGCGGAACGCAGACGCTGTATATGGAAGCCTGCGGACAAGATGTAATACGGATCAGGAGCAAAAGAAGGCGCAGCGATTACAGCACTTACCGCTTCGAGGCTCATAAGCCCTACCTGATCTACGACACCCTTGTAGTAGGCAAACTGACGATGGAAGCCGGTGCCCGGATATACATGCACAACGGCGCATCGATCTACGTTGGCGGAGATGTAAGCGCTACCGGCACAGCCGAGCAGCCTATCCGCATATCGGGTGACAGGCTGGACAAACTGTTTGACTCGGTGCCGTACCGTTTTGCATCGGGAGGCTGGGACGGCATCTATCTGATTGCCGACAAAGCTGCCACATACGAGCTGAACTACGTAGATATTCTCTCCGGCAATATCGGAGTCTATTGCGCCAGCGAACAGAAAGAAAATCTGCCGATGCTGAAGATGAACGGCTGCCGGATTCATAACCATGCCGCCTACGGGTTAGTGCTGCTGAACACCGATGCCGAGGTAGTGAACAGCGAGATCAGCAACTGCCGTTCGTACTGCGTATATTGCCAAGGCGGCAGACACCGGTTTATACACTCGACCATTGCATCCTATTACGGCAACACGAATATCCGCATCCATTCGGAGTGGAAAGACGATGCCGCAGCCGTCTATATAGACAATCTGAGAAAGGACAAACCGCAGACTGTCACCGGCTTTGAGAACTGTATCATCACCGGTTACCTGAGTAACCAGGTAGTGGTGGCGACGCCTTTTGACCGCTATTATCCGGGAGTGTGGAAAGGCAACTATCTCAAGACCGACACGCTGCGAATCCCACACGCCAGACATAATGTCTATTATCAGGAGGGCGACACGATGCCGGTTTTCAGGAACAGCTATTATGAATACGGCAAATACCGGTACTACGATTTCCGGTTAGACTCGCTGAGTCCAGCCATCGGTATCGGTGACCGCGAGAGTGCGCTATTGTATTCCAGGGACCGTGCCGGTGTAAGCCGCAGCGAGCGCGTGGATGCCGGCTGCTACCAATACGAATAAATCAGAGCATCGCCAGATCCTTCGATATCTGCCGGCGAAGCTCCTCCAGAGAACCAAATTTGCGCTCAGGCCGCAGGAAATGAATGAGTTGCACCGACAAGTGCAAGTCATATAAGTTGCGTTCCAAATCAGGTATATGCAGCTCAATAGAAACAGGCGAGGCGGCAGAATGTGCGTTGACCGTCGGGTTGGTACCGATATTGAGTATTGCGCGATAGCAAGCGCCGTCCGGGAGCGACACCTCGGAAACATATACTCCCTGCGGAGGTAGCAGTTTGCGAGGCTCATCCAGCGCGATATTCGCCGTAGGGAAGCCCAATTGGTGTCCCAGACCTTTTCCGTGTACGACCTTGCCCGAAAGAGAATAATCATAACCCAAAAGACGGTTAGCGAGTTCAATATTTCCCTCAAGGAGTGACTGCCTGATCTCGGTTGAAGAAATATGGCGGTTATCAAGTTTATACTGGTCCATGAGCAAGACTTCGACACCTACAGACTCACCTATCCGGCGGTATTCGTCGGGGGAAGAGAGACGGTCAGAACCGAAATGATGGTCATAACCGATAAGAAGGCATTGGACATGGTATTGCTCATGCAGAAGTCTCATAAACTGCGCCGCCGTGAGATAGCGTATCCGGTCAAAACGGAAGAGCTGCACGGATGCGTAGTGCTCCAGAAGAGCAACGCGCTCTTGGAGGGATGTGAGCAACTGGGGACGGTACCCCATTCGGAGCACTTCGCGGGGATGCTCCTGAAAGGTGACGATCATCGGCTCCAAGCCACGTTTTTTCCCCTCTTCCTGCAGATGAGAGAAGAGAAAACGATGCCCGAGATGAACACCATCAAAAAATCCTATGGTTGCTATACGGTTGTTCATTTCACTCATGGTGGTACGGCTCGCCCCTAAGGATGGTCATGGCACGGTATAACTGCTCGACGACCAGAAGGCGTATCATCTGGTGCGAAAAGGTGAGTTTGCTCATAGACAATTTGCCATTCGCACGGGCATAGACAGCCTCCGAAAAACCGTACGGTCCGCCGATGACGAGCCAGAGGTCTCTGCCGCCGTTCTGCTTCTTCCGGACCCATTGCGCCAGTTCGACAGAGCGGTATTCGAGTCCGTGCTCGTCGAGCAGGACTACATCGCTGCCACCGCCCACTTTGGCAAGAATCATCTCTCCCTCGGCTTGCTTGATCTGCTCCTCGGTGAGCCCTTTGGTATTCTTGAGATCCGGCAGGACAACCAGTTCGAACGACACATAGTGCTTCAAACGCCGGCAATAATCGGATATCATCGCCTCCAAATCCTTACTGACAGTCTTACCAACTACCACCAAATTCACTTTCATGGTGCAAAAGTACTAAAAAATTTGCATATATGCAAAAAAAATCGTAACTTTGCGCCGTAAACTGGTTTAATATGCCATAAAGGACGGAATTTGATGAAACGCCTGTTATACTACATCTCGGTTTTGCTTTTCAGTCTCCTGCTGCTGACAGGTGTGCTGATTGCGTCGTTAGGTAGTGAGCAAGTGCAGAATTCCATCGCCCAGTTGGTGACCGAAGAACTGAGTTACGGTTTGGGTGCCAACGCTTCGATCGGGCATATCGAGTACCTGTTCCCTGCGCGTGTGCGGATTCATGACATCTGTCTGGAGGACCAGCAGGGCGACACCCTGGCGTATATCCAGCAGATGTACGCGCATTTCCGTCCGTTGCCGTTGCTGAAGAACCAGATCCGTTTCTCGCGTGTGGACATACGCGGCGTGCGAGGCAGGGTCTATACCCTACCCGACGGCGAATACAACTATGCTTTTCTGGCGAAAGCTTTTCAGTCGGACGATGACGAACCGAGTTCGCCATTCCGGTCGTTGCTCTCGATAAGGGATATTCATGTTGATGACGTACAGTTCCGCTGGGACGACTATCAGTTGCTGTTGAGCACAGCCGAACTGGACCTGAGCCATTTCACACACGATTCACTAGATGGGGAGATAAAGCACCTGAAAGGCTCCCTGCGTTACGGAGGCGAGCGCCTGGTAGTAGAGGATTTCAAGGCGCATATTCAGAAGACCGACACTACATTATGTTTCCCGACCCTGATGGTACGGCTTCCCCAGTCGGAGATAGACGCTTCCGGTGTGTCGCTGGATTTGCCGAAGGGGGCTGTCACGACCCACGGCGCGATGCACGGCACGAGGGTGAAGCTGCACACCAAGACCGCTGTTCTCCATCCGGCGGATATTGCATTGTTTGTGCCGGCGCTGAAGACGATTGACGGAGAGTTGCAGTTCACGGGCGACCTGGAGGGTTCGGTGGACTCGATTGCAGCCGAAAACTTATCGCTCAGTTATAACGGCGAGCGTTTGATTTTGGGTAACGTATCCGTAGTGGGGCTGCCCGATATAGAAAAAGCCCGTGCACATATCCAATGCCAAGACATCTACGTCAAGGCACCGCTTATCGAAGCTTTTCTGTCAGATTTCGAGAACAAAGCAGTCAGCCTGCCGGCAGCGGTACACCGCTTGGGTGAGGTACACTTCAAAGGTGACATAGACGGCAAGATCCATAACATGCACCTCAATGGCGGTTTTCACACGGCGTTGGGTGACATGCTGGTGAACGGTCAGTTTGCCGCCGACTCGGCATGGCAGAACCTCCGCTATAACGCCAAGATGAGCACCGGCACCTTCCGTTTGGGCGAGATGTTAGGCACCACGGAAGTAGGCAACCTCAACGGCGATATCAAAGCCGAGGGCACAATGCAAACCGCATCCTCGGCTATCACGACCAAACTATCAGCCGACATCCGATCGATCTACCTGCACGGATACAACTATCAGGGCATTCATATAGATGGTCATTATGAGCCGAAGCTGTTTGACGGTCTATTGAGTATCAACGACCCGAATGTGCAGCTGAATTTCAACGGCAAAGTCAACATGCGCGGTACGTATCCCGATATCGACTGTGCGCTGCGGTTGAGGCAATTCCGTCCGGCGGCACTGAAACTATACACCAAAGTGCCTGATCTGGCAGCCGGCGGCGCCATGCGCATCAAGTTGTCAGGAACGGATATCGACCACATGAACGGCAGTGCCGATATCGACTCTTTGAGAATAAGCAACGGCAAGCAGACACTGCATCTGCGTCACCTGAGTCTCACTGCCCAAGCCGAAAACGGTCTGCGTAAGCGCATCCGTCTGACCAACGACTACTTGTCAGCCAATATCGACGGAGTCTTCCGTTACGAAGACCTCGGACTGATAGCTCAGCGGGCGGTGCATCGTTTGTTGCCTCCGGCATTGGCGGCATCGTGGGGGTCTTCCGGACAAAAGAAAAGAGCCCCGCAAGGGAGTCAGCACCTGACCATAGATGTCAATGCCTACCGTTTGGCAGAGCTGCTGTCTATCTTGGGCATAGACATTCCGCTGGGCGAGACACAGACCCTCTACGCATCTATCGACGATGCCGCAGGATTGTATTCGCTGAAAGCCTCCCAGCCGCAAATGGCATTGGGAGGAAACAGCCTGACCGGATTCAATGTAGAGATGAGCAACACGGGCGGCAAGCCTTATCTGGGCGCCACAGCCTCGCTGATGGGATACAACGCCGGTCTGCAAGCGTTCTTGCAGGGTGACAGTCTGCACGCCGATGCACAGATTGTCGATCCGACGGCGGCTAAGGAGTTGCAGTTTGGCGACTGGCATCTGCACACGCGTTTCCGCCAGCACAGAGGCAAACCGATGATAGATCTGCATCTGGACCAAACACAGTTAACATTCGGCGACTCGATTTTTGTATTCGACGACACCTATCTCAACTACTCGGCGGCAGACAGCGCGTGGCGGGTAGATCAGTTCCGCGTCCATACGGACAGTTACAACCAGCTGGTCAGCCTGCAAGGCATTGTGTCGCACAAGATGAGCGATGCCCTGTTTATCAATATCCAAGGCCTCAACTCCGCCTATATCATGCCGATGGTAGTGCGCGAGAAGAGTTTCAAGATGGGCGGTATCGTCGATGGCTGGGCAACGATATATGGAATGCTCAATAATCCCGGCATAGAGGGCGATGTACATATCACCGACTTCTCCATGGGAGGCGAAGTGATAGGAGACGCCAACGGACAGATCTCGTTCGATCCGCACAAGAAGAAGATTCTTTATCAGGCCCGTGTAGCGGATGCCGAGCGCGAGCGTGCCGGACTATACGGCGAGGCGGATCTGCAGACTGCCAAATGGGAGATTAACATCACGCCCAACCATTTCCCTCTCCAGTTCATCACCTATTGGACAAAGAACATCCTGCCGGAAATAGAGGGTCATGCCACCGGTACCGTCAAGGTGGCAGGAGACAAGGGCAAGGTCTATGTCCTGACCCGCGCCAAGGCGGAGGATGCCACTATCCGTTTGCCATGGACAGGTTGCCGCTATCATGTCTTCGACACCATTATTATGGACTCGACCTCTATCCGTTTCCCGCATATGATCCTGAAGGACGACGACGGTAATCCGATTGAGTTTGAAGGAGTTATCACCCACGATCAATTCCAGAAATTCGGTTTCCACTTGGTGGCAAAGCCTCACCGTGGCATGGTACTTGACCTGCCGTACAAAGCCGGTGAGACGATGCAGGGGCGCGTTTATGCAGAGGGAGCGGCATACATCGACGGAGACGAACGGCTCATCTCCATCACGGCGGATGCGAAGACAGCCGGCAAGTCACAGTTCCGGTTCAGCCTCGGCAGTGCCAGCACCGCCAGTGAGACCAATTTTGTGCATTTCGAAGACAGTCTCCGCACACATCTTGACACGGCAGCTATCCGCCAATGGCGGGACACTGTTTCGGCAGACTCGCTCCGCAAACGGATGCGCCTGCCGGAGACGGACTCACGGTTCAAGATCGCGCTTAATATCGACATGACCCCTCAGCTCAATTTCCAGCTGATGCTGGATGAGCGGACAGGAGACATGATACAGGCAAGGGGTGAAGGTGCTTTGCGTTTCACCTACGACAGCCATACCGAAGACTACTCACTAATGGGTACCTTCACGGCAGAGAGCGGTTCGTTAGGCTTCACGCTGGCCAATGTGATACGCCGCGAGTTCAGTATAGGTAGCGGTAGTACCATCGTCTGGAACGGCGATCCCGGAAATCCTGTACTGGATGTCACTGCCAAATACCATGTAACAGCCAACCTGCGAGACCTTTTCGGCGATGAGATATCCTCTATCGGCGTCAACCGGACTTCTGTACCGGTGAACACCTGTCTGAACATCACCGGTGGACTGAATAATCCGATCCTGAAGTTCGGTATCGAATTGCCAATGTCCGAAGAAAACATCCAGCAGGCTGTGCGCGCAGTGATCAACACCGAGGAGATGCTGATGCGGCAAGTGGTTTATCTGTTAGTCTTCGGCCGTTTCTTCACGCCCGAATATATGGCCACCACTACCGAGAACTATGGTCTCAACGAGACCTATTCGTTCATTTCCTCGACCGTTACGGGACAGATCAACAACTGGCTTGGCAAACTGACCGACATGCTCACTTTAGGAGTACAGATCCGCTCGGAGGGTTCGGGTGCGACAGCCAGCCAGGAGTACGAAGCACAGTTCCAGTTGCAGCCGGTGGACAGGCTGATTATCAACGGTAATGTCGGTTATCGGTACAATGACATCAGTAACCGTCCGTTCTTCGGCGACCTGGATGCGGAAGTACTGCTGACCAACGACGGACAGCTGCGTCTCAAGGCATACACCCACACCGTGGACAAGTATTCGCTACGGCAAGCCAATACCATTCAGGGTATCGGTTTTGTATGGCGATACAATTTCAATATCCCTTCCAAAGACCAGCGCAAGCAGATCCGTGCCGAGCGCAAAGCCAGAAAGGCGATGCTCAAAGAAGCCAAGAAAGCCAAAAAGGCGCAGAATAATCAGAAGTAATTCCCTCAGACAAGAGATAATAAGCAAAAAGAAAAATCCCACCCCAGCTACTTGCAAGGATGGGATTTATTTGTTTAATGACGCGGTGAGCGATTCAGCCGTGCGCCATCGGGATTCTCATTACGCGAGCCACGTTCAGGACGCGGGCCGCGACGCTCCGGGCGCGGACCACGGTCGCCACGCTCAGGACGAGAAGGCTCTACATAGCCCTCCGGCTTCTCTTTAAGCACTTTGGCAGAGAGGCGGAACTTACCGGTCTTGGGATCAATCTCCAGCAGTTTGATGCGGATATGGTCGCCCTCTTTGATACCGGTTTCGTCCATGGTCTCATAACGTTTCCAGTCGATCTCGGAGATATGGAGCAGTCCTTCTTTGCCCGGCATGAACTCTACGAAGCAACCGTAAGGCATGAGCGATTTGACTACAGAGTCGTATTCCTCGCCAACCTCCGGCAGAGCAACAATCGCTTTTATCTTCGCGATAGCAGCTGCCATCTGTTCGCCGTTGTTGGATGCTACCTCTACCTTGCCGCCCTTCTCATCTTCGTCGATGGAGATGACAGCTCCGGTCTCAGCCTGGATGCCTTGGATGATCTTACCGCCCGGGCCTATTACAGCACCGATCATATCTTTCGGGATATAGAACGAAGTGATACGCGGTGCGTGCGGTTTGAGGTCTGCACGCGGAGCAGGCATAGTCTCCAGAATCTTATCAAGGATATACATACGCGCCTCGTGCGCCTGTGCGAGCGCGTTCTCTAATATCTCATAGGACAGACCATCTACCTTGATATCCATCTGGCAGGCCGTCAGACCGTCCTTGGTTCCCGTGGTCTTGAAATCCATGTCTCCAAGGTGATCCTCGTCGCCGAGGATATCGGAGAGGATAGCGTAGTTCTTACCTTGGTTCTCGGAGATCAGACCCATCGCGATACCGGAAACGGGTTTCTTCATCGGTACACCGGCGTCCATGAGGGCGAGAGTACCTGCACAAACGGTAGCCATCGAGCTGGAACCGTTGGACTCGAGGATGTCAGAAACGACACGTACGGTATAAGGGAAGTCCTCCGGGATCATGTTCTTCAGCGCACGGCAAGCGAGGTTTCCGTGACCGATCTCGCGACGTCCTACACCACGCTGAGCTTTTGCCTCTCCGGTGGAGAACGGCGGGAAGTTATAGTGCAGGAGGAACTTATCAGTGCCTTGGATCAATGCCTCATCAACGATCTTCTCATCGCGGCTGGTACCGAGGGTAACGGTCGAGAGCGACTGTGTCTCGCCACGGGTGAAGATAGAGGATCCGTGAGGGCCGGGCAGGTAACCTACCTCACACCAGATCGGACGGATCTCCGTGGTCTTACGGCCATCGAGACGCTTGCCCTCATCGAGCACCGCGCGACGCATAGCCTCTTTCTCCACATCGTGATAATAGCGGTCTACCAGTGCAGCTATCTCATCCACTTCTACGCCGAGCGCTTCTGCGCGAGCTGCCATATAGTCCGCTTTCTCAGCCTTGAAGTCCTCACGGATCTGGGTGAACATCTCCTCACGGTGGTGCTTGTCGGTATCGGCGGCAGTGGCCTGTGCATAAGCGCGTGCATAACTGAAGTCATGTACTGCTTGCTTGAGTTCCTCATCGTTGACCTCGTGGCAGTATTCGCGTTTGGTCTCTTTGCCGTATGCCTTCATCATCTCGTCGATAGCCAGACACTGCGGTTTGATAGCCTCATGTGCAGCCTTGATAGCCTCGAGCATAACCGACTCAGGCACCTCTTTCATCTCGCCCTCTACCATCATGATATTGTCATAGGTGGCAGCTACCATCAGTTCGAGGTCAGCGTGCTCGCATTGCTCGAAAGTCGGGTTGATCACCATCTGACCGTTCACACGCGCTACACGTACTTCGCTCACCGGACCCTCGAAAGGAATGTCGGAGCAAGCGAGTGCTGCACCTGCTGCGAGACCGGCAATGCTCTCCGGCATGTCGATTCCGTCAGCCGAATACATGGTGACGTTAACGAAGGTCTCTGCGTGATAGTTAGAAGGGAAGAGGGGACGAAGGGCACGGTCGATGAGACGTGCGATCAGGATTTCATAATCAGAAGCCTTGCCTTCGCGGCGGGTAAAACCGCCCGGGAAGCGTCCTGCGGACGCAAATTTCTCTTTGTACTCCACGGTCAGCGGCATAAAATCAGTGCCGGGTACCGCATCTTTGGCGGAGCAGACAGTAGCCAGGATCATCGTGTTGCCGAGGGTAGCCATCACAGCGCCGTCGGCTTGTTTGGCAAGCTTGCCTGTCTCCAGTTTGATCACTCGGCCATCGGGCAGAGCGATCTCTTTGGTAACAATATTCATTAAATCATCTTTATTTGCGCTTTCAGCATTCAGCTTTCAGCATTCAGTTTTTCTTCTGACGGCTGATGGCTGATGGCTGACAGCTATTCACATTTTGGTCGCCGTTTGCGACCTGTTAATTAATAGACCCACAAAAAGTCGTGCAAAGGTACAAAAAAAAACGCACATATGCAAATTTATATGCGTTTTTTCCAAAGAAGAGCCGTTTTTCACACAAAAATATGAATTTTGCGCCAGCAGACCTTGTGCTGATGTTAAGCAGAGGTTAGACGGAGGTTGGTATAATACCCAAATCTTAATAATCGGCAATTGTTTTTATGCATTTGAGTACGAATTGCCCCTTACTTTACTCTTACTTGCCTCTGGGATGCCTCTTACTTGCCTCCGATAGCGTGTTTGTAATTTGCTGAAAATAAGGGGTATATGAAATATCGTAAATAGACCTCGGAATTTACGTATCTTAATAATCGGCAATTTTTTAATAGACCGGCTGCGCTGACAGAGTACAGAATACAGAGCGCAGGCACAGCCTGCTGATAGACTTTGTGGAGGGGGGCGATAAAGGAAAGCAAATTTATTATAAAAGGCACTTTTATTTGTAAGTGTCATTTATTTTTTGTAATTTTGCAGCGCAAAATATAACCGCTGCTACCGACAGCATGAAAAAGTGTGTCTTTCATATTGGCTTTTGGGTGATTCTTATGCTTTGCAGCTCTTGCGTATCCCGCGGAGTGCGTGAGGCGCAGGAGGTTGTGGCACAGGCGGACAGCCTATGGCATGACGGACAGATGTACGGCATCGACGCCGGCGACAGCGCCACCCTCGCACAAGCCTATGAGACGCTGGACAAATCCACTGCCTTCTGTCGCAGGATAAGAGAGATCTTCCCCTTCGCACATAGTACATCGTCCCTTGGTACTTATTCTCATGCTTGCTATCACTACGGCCGTCTGCTCCGCGAGAAGGACGATCCGGTTGCAGCCATGCAGGTGTTCATCAATGCCACCCACTCCCACACCGGCGACTACCATATCCTCGGACGCGTGTATAGCAACATGGGGTCTATCTGTCATTTGGCAGGCGAGTTTCCGTTGTCATATGATATGTATGAGCGTTGTGCTGATATGTACCTTCAAAACGGCGACACCTTATTATATTATTATGGCTTAAATGACATGGCATTTGAGCTGGCGGAACAAGGGAAGAAAGATAGTTGTTTTCTACTTATCAATGATATAGTCACTAACAACCCTAACGATAGTATATTAATTGCATATTCTCATATGTCGCAAGCTCAAGCTTGTCTTTTTAATGCGCAGTACGATTCGACTATTTATTATGCCCAATTGTCGAAAGACTATTTCCCTTTTATAATATCCACTACGATACAACTGGCACAAGGATATTCTTATATCGGACTAAAAGACTCTGCTACTTTTTATGCAAAGCAGGTTTTATTAAAGTCTAATGCTCTATCAGAAATAAACAATGCACTATATATTTTGACTAATGATGATAAAACAAAAGATTTGAAAGAAGTTCGCCAAGCGGCTGCAGATAGATCAGATGTACAAAAAATGCTCGAAACTCGTCAGGGGAAAATGTCACAAGCTGTTCAGCTTTTAGAACAAGATTTAACAAGCAAACCTAATTTGGCGTGGTTATACGCAATAAGTATCACGATCATAATAATAGGGTTGATAATATGGTTATACGTTTGGCGGAAACGTCGCCAGCATGCTTTGCTTTCACAGCAAATAGAAGATTTAACCATTAAAAACAAAGAGGCACAAGACATGCAAACCAAACGTTACCATGATCGTCTGCGTCAGATACAAGAAAATTGCGATGTACTTACTAATTCAGACAATATAGTGGATTCTCTCCAGTGGAAAAACTATGATAAGTTTTGTGAGTGTGTAAATGTTAATTTCTTTTTACTGGCAGACAAACTTAAAGCTACAAGTAGCTTAAATGAAAAGGAAATACGTTTCTGTGTACTTGTTTTGATAGGATCTTATACCGATAAACAGATGGCAGATATTCTCTACTATTCTTATAATAGCATCCGAAGCACGAAGAGAATTCTCGCGAAGAAGTTAGGTACAACAAGCGCAAATTTGCGTTCGTTTTTAATAGAAAAAGCAGCAAAATAGTATGACTAAAAGATGCAACGAATAAAAAAACTACACCGAGAAAATGTTATACGTTTGAAAATCAACAGTTTGCAGTAAAACAAAAAACTACATCCTTTTCTTGCATAGATGCCCCAAAAGCAGTACCTTTGCACCGTCAAACGAACGAGCGTTTGGCGGTATTTTTATTTTGCACCTATTGTTTAATTTTAAAACTCTATTCTTATGAGACACAAATTTGTTACCTTAACCCTAATTGCACTTTTTGCAATGCCAGTTTTTCTTCGCGCAGAAGAGATTGAAATCCAGTTGATGGAAGTAATGAGAGCGAATTAATTATAGTACTAATCAAAAAATAGAACAATTATGAAATCAAGACATCTGACATTAGTAGCCCT
>DGTP01000014.1:0-84302 GCA_002394335.1 Bacteroidales bacterium UBA4333
GTTCAACTTTTGGGGTTCATTACAAATCGGTCTTGCCATTTTTTTGTTCCTTCATTTTGACAAAAAACAGCCTTTTTCGCTCCAATTTTCGCTCCAATGTGCATTATTTTGCATTTTTAATTTGTGTATATCGAAAAAAAGTTGTACCTTTGTGCCGTGTTTGAAGAAACACGCCGTTTGGGACTCCCAAAACATTCGCAACGTTTTTAACTATCCAGTCCAAACAGCACTAATGATTCATGGTCCGGTTTTTTCCGGGCATATGGTCGTTGGTGCTTTTTTGTTGTTGTGCTCGCAGGCGCATGGATTGGAGTGTTGAAAACGGTTTTCCTGTCAAACTCCCCCAAAACATCCTCAACCGCTTCAACGGCTAAAGAGCCGAGAGCTAAGAGTTAAAAACCAAAGACTATAAAAAATATACAGCCCTGCCTCTGGGCTTGAAACCGAGGCAAAACCATAAGCCAAATGGTACTTGGTACTTGGTCACTTGGTACTTGAATTGATCTTTGACAGATTGAGATATTTGTAGAGTAAAAACATTCCGGAAAGAGCAATAATTTGCGTTATTAGTTGCTGAAACGAACAAAAAATATATTGATTTCAGCAGTTTTTGGTAAAATTATTTGTTCAAATCAAATATTTGTTGTATCTTTGCAGCGATTTTTAACATAGGTATGAACCTTGGATAAAATAGTTGAGATATGACAGAGCCGATGTTCGGGCGCGATGAAGAGTGCCGATTGATCAAAAAGTACTTGAGCAGTAACCGTTCGGAGTTTGTGGCGGTGTATGGCCGGAGGCGTGTCGGAAAGACATTCCTTTTGAGGCAGACGCTGGATGATTCGTTATGCTTCAGTTTTACGGGGTTGGCGAATGCAAAGAATTCAGAGCAATTACTGAATTTCCACATTACTTTGCGCCGATACGATCCGGGGGCAAAAGCTTGTGCCAATTGGCTGGAGGCTTTTGACCAACTGCAAGACTATGTAGAAAACTGCAAGCAAGAGCAGAAAGTGATTTTCATTGACGAGCTACCTTGGTTGGATACTCCGAAATCGAATTTCATGCCGGCTTTTGAGCATTTCTGGAACGGTTGGGCGTCGGGACGTTCGGATGTCAAACTGTTCGTCTGCGGAAGTGCGACATCGTGGATGCTGGATAATATCATCAATAATCACGGCGGATTGCATAACCGCGTGACGCACGAGATGTTTCTGGAGCCTTTCTCATTAGGGTTGTGCAAACAGTATTTTGATGCGTATCATTTCGGTTATTCGGATAGAGAGATAGCTGAGTTCTATATGATTTTCGGAGGTGTGCCTTATTATCTTTCGCTCATGGATAAAGAGCAAAGCGTTACACAAAATGTCGATCGACTTATCTTTGGTGCCAAAGGCGAGTTGCGCAACGAAAAAGAGAACCTTTTCCGGTCCCTCTTCCGCCATTCCGAAGATTATGTAGCCATTTTGGATGCTATTTCTGAAAAGAGAAAAGGTCTGACGCGTGCAGAGATATTGGAGGAGACAAAACTGGACAACAATGCCTTGTTTACCAAGCGGCTGGAAGAGTTGGAGAAATGCAATTTTATTCGCCGTTATGAGGACTATTCCAATCGTCAGCGCAACACGCTCTATCAGTTGGTAGATCCGTTGTGCCATTTCTGGCATAATATCGTGGAGCAGAACAAACATCGTGACGAACAATTTTGGAGTCATTCGCAGAATAGTCCGCTATTCAATACTTGGTCAGGTCTGGCGTTTGAGATGCTTTGTTTGAACCATGTGCAGCAGATCAAACAGGCACTGGGCATATCAGGAATACAGGCAGACGTCTATTCGTGGCGGACACCTGCGGACGTTACGCCCGGCGCACAAATTGATTTGGTTATTGATCGCGCGGACAGGTGTGTGAATATATGCGAGATGAAGTTCAGCAGGGCGGAATATGAAATAGATGATACGGAGCGCGGGAAGATTGAAAATCGGATTCTTCAATTCCAACGGTATGCAGAACCGCGTAAATCTATTCGTCTGACAATGGTCACCGGTTATGGTGTCAAACACAATACACATAGCAGTATTGTTCAGAACGAGGTGACTTTGGCGGATTTGATGCGCTAAGACCCATAGAGATACTTGATTACTCTACAAATTCTTGATCACGAAGATTGAGAATTTGTTTTTTTTATGATGCATAGCATAGTAGAAAAAACAAGAGCTAAAAAATATACAGCCCTGCCTCAGGGCTTGAAACCGAGGCAAAACCATAAGCCCAATGGTAAATGACTGTGGATGATGAGGGGAGTTTGGTTGTCCCAATGATGGGACAAAAGTGGATGATGAGGGGGAGTTGGTTGTCCCAATGATGGGACAAAGGTGGATGATGAGGGGAGTAGGTTGTCCCAATGATGGGACAAAGGTGGATGATGAGGGAAGTTGGTTGTCCCAATGATGGGACAAAGGTGGATGATGAGGGGGAGTTGGTTGTCCCAATGATGGGACAAAGGTGGATGATGAGGGGAGTTTGTTGTCCCAAGGATGGGACAAAAGTGGATGATGAAGGGGAGTTGGTTGTCCCAATGATGGGACAAAGGTGGATGATGAGGGGAGTTGGTTGTCCCAATGATGGGACAAAGGTGGATGATGAGGGGGAGTTGGTTGTCTCAATGATGAGACAAAAGTGGATGATGAGGGGGAGTTGGTATAATATATTTTAGATAAATGACTAAAACACATAATACATTATGAAAAACTTAAATTTAATCAATCCAGAAAGACGATTGGGAGGGCATGATTTTTGTGGTGTAAATCATGCTAACCAGACCGAAGTTCAGACTGACAATCTGTCGGTGTCCGGTCGTTCTGAGGTTAGCATGACGTTGGATGAACAACCCGGTAATCACCCTGTAATCACCCCGTTATCACCCAGTAATCACCCCCTTTTACCTAAACAAAAGTCCGGTAAAAGTCTAATCCGCATAGGCAAGAATGTGGCAGAGAGTCATGTTCGGAAATACGCGGGGGCAAGCCGTGTATGGAAATATGCAGCAATGGTGGTTTTGATGGTTACGCTTGGTGTGGGGGAGATGTGGGCGGATATTACTTTTTATTACATGGCGGATATGCCGAGTAGTTGGTGGACACCAAGTAATAGTGTTACCATGACACAATCTTCAACTAATACCAACCGATACTATTCGGAGGTTTCGTTGACGAGTGGTAAAACTTATGGCTTCTGTATTCACGAAGGTTCGGACGTTTATAAAAACAATTCAACTGCCTCTACTAATGAAAAATTCCAATTATATAAGTATGGCATCGACAATGAAAATCGTTCCAATTATGTACCTTCTACTACTGGGACCTATATTTTTACATATGATTCAGGAACCAAAGAAATCTATATCGGTCCGAAATCAGGTGCAAAAATAAAAATTGCCTATGATGTGGCTTCCGGCCATGATGATTGGAGTAATTTAAACAATTATACCGATGAATTAACTCAGGATGGTACATCAGAAAATTATTATATTGATCTTGATTTGTCTGCTCAAAAATATTATATGTTCGTACAAATCAAGATAGGGGATAATAGCTATGCTTATTGGCGTGGCACGTCTGCAATTACGATTGATGGTAACCCTGCTTCTGTTTATCACTACGAATCAAATCAACATACAAGTAAAGACAAATTAAACTTTACGCCATCTGCAGCAACCAGATATAGATTCATCTGGAATCATCGCTATAAAACTATTAAAATACAACGCCTTTATCAAGTTAGTTACAATGCCAATGGTGGAAGTGGCGCGGTACCGAGTTCTACGTACCATCTTAGTGGAAGTACAGTGACTGTAGCTGATAAAGGGGCATTAGATAAATCGAATTATAGTTTCGCAGGGTGGAATACCAACAATAGCGGTAGCGGAACAAATTATGCAGCCGGTTCGGGTACGTTCACTATGCCTGCTTCCAACAAAACCCTCTACGCCAAATGGACACAGAGCGTTACACTGAATGCCAACACAAGCAATGGAGGTAGTGGAAGTGATGGTAGTGCAACAGCCACATGGAACGGAACGGCTTTGAGTGGTATTTCTCACCCAAGCGGCGCAACAGGATACACAAGAACAGGTTACTTTACAGATGCTACCGGTGGCACCAAAGTGCTGGATGCCGATGGCACATATGCAGGTTCTGACATTACCGGTTATATAACAGGCGGCAAATGGTCAAGAACGGAAGCAACCACCCTCTATGCGCAATGGGACAACCATTATACCGTGACCTTTGAACAAGGTAGCCCGACGTTTCAAGGAACAGGCGAAGTGGAAGCTACTTATGGAGCGGCGCTTCCTGCAATCTCGGTACCGAGCAAGACGGGATATATCTTCGGCGGTTATTATACCGGAGAAAATGGAACCGGCACACAATATTACAACGAGAATGGTGTCGGTCAGGGCACTTGGGGTGAAGCAGCCAACACCACTCTTCACGCCAAATGGACGGGAATCAGTTACCAAGTGGCTTTTGATGCCAACGAAGGTAGCGGAACAATTGCTAATCAGAACCTTACGTATGGAGCGGCTGCTACCGCATTAACCTCAAACACTACACAAATTACTCGTACAGGCTATTATTTCCTCGGTTGGAACACCAACGCCGATGGTTCCGGTACGGCTTTCTACAACGGCAAAGCCGTACAAAACCTGACTTCGGTTGATGGCGGTATCGTCACGCTCTATGCCCAATGGGCAAAGACCTATACGCTGTATTTCGTGCAAGCCAAATGTAATTGGGGTTCTTTCTATGCAAAAGCAGAAATTAGTTATGATAATCAAACGTATTATCCTAAGGGCACAGGAAATGGCACAGCAATGACTAATGATGCCAGAGGTATTTATATGTCGAACTTTACCTATAATTTAAGTCATAATTTCGCGTTATACAAAATTGATGGTATTCCTGAAGGCTCCCAAATAAAATTCAGTAATAACGGTAGCGATCCTAAAGGAAACATGTCTTGGTCTCCTGATAAGCCGTATTACTTGTACGGAAATAGTACTTGGTATGCGTTGAATCAATGTGCTAATCCTGCAGATGTTGATACTATATCCACGGCAACCAATATGTCCGCACATGTTGGTTCTACGGATTATGGTATTGATGAACACGCTGATGGGCAATATGCTATCGTGGAACTCTCTGCCAACACATGGTACACTCTCAAATATCACAACTGGTTAGATGACGGATGGTCAGGATGTACGGCTACTAGTGATGCTTCGAATATGATAACGAGTGGAACATCAACCGGTGTGAGTGGCGAATGGACACTTAATGGCAACAATGATGTACATATTCAAACTACAGTGGCAGGAGAATATAAATTCAAGCTAAATGGATGGGACAATGGGGCACCTGAAGCACAAATATATTATCCAGTAGGTGTTTCTCTGGCTATTGACAAAACGCAAGCACATGCAGGAGATGAGACTACCGTCACACTGACTGCTACTCCGGCAAAGACGTATTTAATGACTAATCCGACTTATTACTATCAGATGAGCACGGATGGAGGAACGAACTGGACTACGATCGCAACCAGCAGCAGTAATACTTATGCCTATACTTTTGCTGCCAGAGCTTGCAAGTTCCGCGTTATGCTCCAAAACGATGCCGGTTTGAGATCCAAATCCAATGAACAATCATTCACCGCCTACTCCACCAAGTCGTTCTATGTCTATAACCCGTATAATGACAATACCAACAAATGGCGTTATTTGCACCTCTATACTTGGGATAGCAATAATGGAAATACTACCTATAATGGTTCTTGGCCCGGTGGATATATACATGGCGTAGATAATGCAACATATGCCGGTTGCGCAAACGGAAACACGCTCGAATATAAGGGTGATAATTGGTTCAAGATTACCATTGACGAGCGTGCTAACTGCTTTATGTTAGTCGGTGAAGAAACCTATAGCGAACATCAGACAGTAACATGCTACACCAACGGATACATCGAGGGCGGAAAGTATATGATTTATACACAAGACAATAAAAACAAAGTGGTAGAGTACCAAGCCAAAGGTGCTTCGGACTTCCGTCTGAAATATACCGATGGTAGCGGAAAAGAACTCTATTCCGATATTTATAACACCACGCTGGATGGTACTTCGGTTATCGCATCTCTGTGGATGAACGCCAGTGCTTCTTCTCCGACCTTAGTAATACAGCGAGGTTCTGGAAACAATACATGGAGCGATGCAGTTACTTATTCTGGCACAGGTTTTACAGACTTGATTCCTGACACCAAAGAAGATCACGGCTATGTATTCCAGATGGATTTGAACCTCTCTACTCCGGCAGTCAGCAATGTTACGGAATATACCGGACCGTTCTATGTCCGCACAGACGGCTTGGGAGGCGGTTGGAATGCCTATAAGAATAATTCTAAGAACACGATGTATGCCAATACAGCTACCTCGCCGGCTTATGATTACTATCTCTGCAAATGGATTGGTTCTGCCGGCACGAATGTTAAGTTCACCGTGGCTAATGATTATAATAAGGAGTTGGTTGCTTCGCTCGGTAACGATGAGATTTTAGGAGAAGACGACGAGGAGACGCTTCCGGCTGCTGCCAATGTGCGCTTTGCTTGGAATAGCCAGACAAATACACTCTCCCGTGCTTACATCAGCGGTTCGACAAATGCTTCCGACAGATTCTTGGTTATGACGGAGAAAGCAAGTGATGCGGGTTATACAACCGGCAAGATTTACAATGAGAGTGGTGTTGCTCTGACTACTGCTGCCGGTGGAGCTGTCGCTGGCTTAAATGAGCATGAGTTGATTTTTACGGACAACGGCAACTGGGTATATCAATTAGTGATGTTTGCTAATCCCGGAGCTCATACCAAAGTAACAGCTAAATTCGGTACTCACACACAGAAATTCATACCGATGGGAGAACTCATTGGCGGAAGTGGTTCCTCAAAGCAAAAATACCGCATCGTTTATGATTTCAAGACGAATATACTTACAACTGCGTGGGTTCCGAATGGACCAGTAAATGCAGATATTAGCTTAAACGCGAATGTCATGCTCATCCGTAATGGACAAAATGCCGCTGAGGAATTAAGGTTTGAAGAAAAAGGCAGCGGAGGACATTACTCCATTACCAATGCCAAGAAACTGATTAGCGTCATGCAGTTTGACTACGACAACATGGTAGGTAAGATGAACTCTTGGAACTCGCAGGCATACCAATACTGCATGTACTATATCTCCTTCCCATTTGATGTGGACGTGAATAAAATCTTCGGTATCGGAACATATGGAACCGACTGGAAACTGCAATACTATGACGGCGCAGAACGTGCATCCAAAGGTTTCTTCCGCGGCGATGGTACTACTACCTTCTGGAAGGATGTACCGGCTGACGGCACGTTGCAAAAATATGTGGGGTACAGCCTCTTGCTCAACCGCATTAAGTTTAATGATGGCAGTAGCGATATTTGGGAGAACAAAGGTGCCGGGAGTTCGGTTTACCTCTATTTCCCATCTAATGAAGATGCTGGTACTTTGCAGCATAATAATTACGTACTTGAAGTACCCTATCATGAATGTACTTTACCTAATTCGTGGACTGATGAGAGTGGAATTCACGAGCATAGGATCACCGATAGCCACTGGAACATGATAGGTGTGCCTATTCTTGCCAATAGCACGGTTGGTGGAGGACTCCAATCTATCCTTGGTACGGAAGGTGATTTCCGCTATTTATACGCATGGAACTATGGCGATAATAGTTTGAGTGTGGCGGATGCAGGAGAATCATTTACTTTCCAAGCGATGAAAGCCTATATGGTACAATACCATGGTCCGATCACCTTTACCGGTGCAGGTATCCAGACTCCTTCTTCCGTAGCAGCACGCAAAACGGCAGAAAAGAAGAACTACAGTATTAATCTGCAAGTGCTCAACGCAGACGAACAGGAGATCAACCATACCTACGTCAAGATGCAAGAAGGTGCGGATGCCAACTTTGCGCTGAATGAGGATTTGTGCATGGTTACCAACAACCGCGCAGTGAATATCTACACTTTCGCAGGAAGTTACGATGTGGCAGCCAATGTGCTTCCGGTTGAGAATACAACCATCCCTGTTGGGCTTACCGTCAAGACAGCAGGCTCCTATACAATTGCAATGCCGAGCAACTTCAGCGGAACGGTTACACTTGTGGATACCTACGCACAGACACGCACGAACCTCGCTTTGGAAGACTACACCGTCCAACTGGAGAAAGGTACTGTCAACGATCGGTTCTTCCTGGAGATAGGCATCAACAATGCACCTACAGCCATTGACGGCGTTACAGACGGTAGCGGATCGCTCAAAGACGGCAAAGCGCATAAGTTCATTGAGAATGGCGCGATGTATATTCTCCGCGACGGTGTGATTTATGACGCACGCGGAAACAAAGTAAAGTAAAAGGTGAAAAATGAAAAGTCAAAGGACAAAAGATATGAGAAAGAATATAAAGATTATGGGTTACGGGTTATTGGTTATGGTAGTGATCTTTGTAACCATGCCATTAACCGCCCAAAATGCACAGCAGTGGCAGTCCGCTTCTTCGATGCAAGAATCCGGCAGCCGGTATTCGTCCAAGGTGACTCCTGTCGGCGCAACGGGAGTGGGGGCAATGTCTTCCACCACCAGTAGTTTTGCACCGGCACAGGCTCCGAGCAGACCACGTAGAGCCGGCGAGAGTTCTTCGGATCCATGGGGAAACAACCAAGACGGCGGAGAAACAGACCCCGGTTCCCCCATCGGCGATGCGGTGTTGCCGTTGATGCTGATGGCGCTCGCCTTCGGCGGAGTGGTGGCTCTTCGGAGACGCAAGACTACGTAAGGGAGGCTGAGCATGAGGGCTTGTCCCAAGGATGGAACAAAAGTGCATGATGAGAGTTGGTTGTCTCAATGATGAGACAAAAGTGCATGATGAGAGCAAAAAATCGACATAATACTTGCGTATGTCGATTTTTTGTAGTATCTTTGCAGCGGATTGGGAGTTGGTTGTCCCAATGATGGGACAAAGGTGGATGATGAGAGCTTGGTTGTCCCAATGATGGGACAAAGGTGGATGATGAGGGCTTGGTTGTCCCAATGATGGGACAAAAGTGGATGATGAGGGAGAGTCGGTTGTCCCAATGATGGGACAAAAGTGGATGATGGGGGGAAGCTGGTTGTCCCAATGATGGGACAAAAGTGGATGATGGGGGCTTGGTTGTCCCAATGATGGGACAAAAGTGGATGATGATGGAGTTGGTTGTCTCAATGATGAGACAAAAGTGCATGATGGAGTTGGTTGTCCCAATGATGGGACAAAAGTGGATGATGATTGGGAGTTGGTTGTCCCAATGATGGGACAAAAGTGCATGATGAGAAGAGAGATGGAGAATAAACCGTATATGACACCGGAAGGGTGGAGACGACAAGTTGACCCTATGCGACATCACAGAGAAACGCATTGGGACTATAAAGGACGAGGGATATACCATGTCACTCTTGTCGTGGAAAAGCATTACCCTCTCTTCGGGCAATTGGCGGGCGATAGTCCGGAGGATGCCTATGTGGAGCTGAACAGCTTTGGAAAAAAAGTATTGGAGAGATTGCAGGATACACCTCGTATATATGGCGAGAAAGGATATGCGGTTAAGATTCTGGCATCGCAGATCATGCCTGATCATGTGCATATCGCGATACAAGCCTTGGAACAACTACCGAAGAGCATAGGAACGGTTATCCGCGGATTCAAAAGTGCTTGCACATCGCTCTATAAGCGTGAGTATGCAGGAGGCTGTCCCAAGGATGGGACAGAAGTGTATGATGAGGAAGGAATAGAAAGAAACATCATGCAATTTTCTCGTATCTTTACGAGAACAGGAACGATATGGGAGCAACAGCCGGAGCATTATCACGAGCGAATACTCCATCCTAACAGCAATATCTCCGATATGATAGCCTATATCCAGAATAATCCCAGACGCTTGGCAATGAAAAGAACCCATCCGGATTTATTTAAAATACAGGAACATATCATATATAAAGGGTTGGAGATACGGGTAATGGGGAACCGTTTTTTGTTGAATAAACCCGTAAAAGAGGCATTTCACTGCTCACGAACATTAGAGCAGAAGGAGATAGAGGTCTTGCAGAACCAGTGCCTTGCCAAAGCAGAGTTGGGAACCATATTCGTATGTGCAGCAATATCACAGGGAGAGAAACAGATATGCAAGTCCATCCGCGAGAGCAGACTACCGCTGATAATCATCTTAGCAGAGGGATTTCCCGATGAGAAGAACGAGCATTACCGATATTTCAAACCCAACGGGGTTTATTTTGAAGCTTGTGCAGAAGGACGATTGCTACTCGTAGAACCCTCCGGAGAACTGTTTGAAAGACCGGATATAGCAAAGAAGACAGAAGCGAAGGTGGGAGACATCCCCCACGAAAGCAAACGATGGCGGTTCGTAGCGATGAACTATATAGCAGAGATGCTTGCCCAATGACAGGAAAAAGGTGGATGATGAGGGGCTTGGTTGTCCCAAGGATGGGACAAAAGTGCATGATGAGAGGGAGTTGGTTGTCCCAAGGATGGGACAAAAGTGGATGATGAGGGGTTTGGTTGTCCCAAAGATGGGACAAAAGTGGATGATGAGAGCTTGGTTGTCCCAAGGATGGGACAAAAGTGCATGATGATGGGGGGCTTGGTTGTCCCAAAGATGGGACAAAAGTGGATGATGTGGGGGAGTTGGTTGTCCCAAGGATGGGACAAAAGTGGATGATGAGGGGGAGTTGGCTGTCCCAATGATGGGACAAAAGTGGATGATGAGAGCAAAAAAACGCTCTGAAAACTTGCATATGTCCAATTTTTGTTGTACCTTTGCAGCGAATTTTGAAACTAAAACAATAATCCAATGAATATCAATTCCAATGAATGGGGCATGAGTTCTTGGGCAAGCAACAGAGATATGGAAAATACCGGTGCACAACACGCCGGTATTATTTTTCGCCCGTTTGACAATGCCGCCCCTTCTGAATATACCGACACCCAAGCCGGATATACAACAACATCCGATGAGTCTGCGGCGCATACAGGAGCGCGTCGGGCAACAATCAATCCTTCCGGTAGCGGATGGATCAACAGACCCGATGCCGGCGGAACAAGACTCTACGCCTCTTCGCCTGTCGGCGATGCCATAACGCCTCTGATGCTCATGGCACTGTGTTACGGCTTCGTCCGCAGCTTGCTCAGAAAACGGGTTGCCCTGTTGTTTCTTCTCTTTCTGCCGATCTGCTCCTATGCCGGCATTACCGGACTGACTGTTACTGCTGCCGAAGGTGCCACTGCCGGAGGCGGGATTGTTATCAACCCCTCCGTATCTTCTGTTCCTGAGGGTACGGCTTATCTATGCTGGGAAATGTATTATGATGCCGGTTGCGCGCACAAGGTGCCGGGCATAACCTTTACCCGCGCAGCCGAAAGCGGAGCAAATGCCGTTGCCTGTACACTGCCTGCAGAGGGAAACTATTATCTGAAATCCACACTCCGCTCCGGAAGCAAGTGTGACGGAGCGGTGGATAATAGTTGCGTCAGGGCGTTGGCTGTCTATCCCGCGGATGCCGACATACTGCTTTCGCGTGAAGCACAAGGCTCCGGCGAACGGATAGATCTGACCTCCGATGCCGAGAAGAAAGCCTATGCCACTTTGCAGATTGACCGGGCTGTACTCAGCGATGACACCAAGACACTTGCTGAGCGGTATAACTACTTTGTGTCTTTTCCATTCGATGTGAGGGTGGGGGATATATACGGCATCGGGGAAGTGGGTACCCATTGGCTGTTGTACTACTACGACGGGAAGGGCAGAGCCCAAAACGGCTTCTTCGCCGAACGAACCGACAACTGGGCAATGATAGACGACACCGAAGTTATCCTGCATGCCGGCGAAGGCTACCTCTTGCAACTCAATACCATCGCCATGGCGGAAGACGACACGTGGCAGAACGGTACCGATAAAGTGACACTCTATTTCCCTTCGCATAGTACGATATCCGATATTACCACTGCCAATGAGACGATACCTGCACTCGGTGATGAGTACCGGTGTACCATTGATCTATCAGACCGACTGGGCGACGATGGCGACCGACGGGACAAAGACAGCTACTGGCGGTGTATCGGCACACCGGGATTTGGGACGCCTTCAGGCATTAACGGTGTGAAATACCTCTACCAATGGGACACAAAGGAGAATAGCCTGGATGTGGTTTCCGCAGCGGGTTTCGCTTTTCAGCCGATGCATGCTTATCTTGTGCAATATGGCGGAGAGATTGTCTGGACAGGCGTGAGCAAACCGGCAAGCGTGGTAGCCAAAGCGCCTGAGACGCAGATCTGTGAATGGCAGATGACAATCCGGCAAGGCGCAGAGACCTGCGACCGTACTTTTGTCCAACTGAGCGATGAAGCAAAGGAGACTTTTGAGTTCGGTAAAGATCTGATCAAAGAAATCAATGCCGGAAAAACCAACCTCTATACCCTGATCGGTCAAGAGCGGGTAGCCGGAAACTGCCTGCCGATGCGCGAGCAGACGACCGTTGTTCCTGTAGGCGTGAAGATTGCCGCCGATGGAGAATATACTTTCGCTATGCCGGCGGGCGCTAACGGCACGGGCGCAGTCCTTATAGATAATATCGCAGGCACGCGCACGAACCTTGGTCTGACAGACTATACCGTAACGCTGGGCAAGGGCACGTACGACAGCCGCTTTGTACTGGAACTCTCGCCGGTTGCTCAGACTCCGACAGGAATCGGGGAAATACCGAGTAACCAAGTATCAAGTACCAAGGCGCGCAAAGTGCTGATCAATGGAATCCTATATCTGATGTACGAAGGAACGATGTACGATGTACGAGGAAACAAGGTGAGGGGAATGAATATCGCGGAATAATCGCTTCCTCCGCAAAAAAATGCTCTAAAAACTTGCATATGTCCAATTTTTGTTGTACCTTTGCAGCAAATTGGGATAAAAGGCTATTAAAAGATCAAAGCGATATGAATAATTTATTTTCTCTGGAAGGAAAAAACGCCTGGGTGACAGGCGGCTGTTACGGAATCGGTTTCGCTATCGCCAAAGCGTTTGCACGCGCGGGTGCGAGCCATATTATTTTTAACGCGCGCAGTCAGGAGGCTATCGACAAAGCAATGGCGTCCTATCGTGCCGAAGGCATTGAAAATGCCCACGGATATGTATGCGACGTGACAGACGAGAAGGCTGTAAAAGCACTGGTGGAACAGATTCACCAAGAGGTGGGACAGATAGATATTCTGGTCAATAATGCCGGTATCATCAAGCGTATTCCGATGCACGAGATGAAGCGCGAGGAGTTCCAGCAGGTGATCGACATTGACTTGGTGGCACCTTATATCGTAGCTGCGGCTGTGTTACCGGAGATGATGGAGCGCCGCGAAGGCAAGATCATCAATATCTGCTCGATGATGAGCGAATTGGGACGCGAGACAGTAAGCGCTTACGCCGCTGCCAAAGGCGGACTGAAGATGCTGACCCGTAATATATGCTCGGAGTACGGGGAGTATAATATCCAGTGTAACGGCCTTGGTCCGGGGTATATCGCTACGCCACAGACCGCTCCGCTGCGCGAGCCGCAAGCCGACGGCAGCAAACATCCGTTTGATGCGTTCATCTGCGCCAAGACACCTGCCGGACGATGGCTGGAGCCGGATGAACTCGGCGCACCGGCAGTATTCCTTGCATCGCACGCCTCTGATGCCGTGAACGGGCAGATATTGTATGTGGATGGAGGAATATTGGCGTATATAGGACGGCAGCCTAAGTGATTTTGATTGATTTTGATTTTTCAGAGGCATCTTCGGCTTTTCGGTTCGGTCATTATGGATCCCATAACTCCCTCGCCGGAAAAACCAAATCTGCACTCTGAAAATCTCAAAATAGAATACAGAGTACAGAATACAGAGTACAGACAGGATATGCGTAAGTATATATATATAGTAGTGGCGCTGTTATGTTTTACAGCGTGCCAGAAAGAGGCGGTGCAGCCGAAAGTGTACGGACGGTATGTGCCGGAGCGCAAAGATGATTTTGCGTGGGAAAACGAGTATGCCGCTTTCCGGATGTATGGTCCCGCACTGGCGGATGAAAATCCGAGCAACGGTGTGGACTTGTGGCTCAAGAACAGCCCCGCCTTGGCTGTTGATACCATGTATGCCCGTGAACTCAAAGACGGCAGACCTTATCACATTAACTATGACGGCAATATAGATTGTTACAAAGTGGGGCATACAGCCGGTTGCGGCGGATTGGCGCTGATGACAGGAGAGGGCGATTCTGCCAAGCTGTGGATAGGCGGACCGTATTCTTCTTGGGAGATTCTGGCGCAAGAAGCGGACAGGTTCTCCTTTAAGTTGCACTACGACAGCCTTCAGGTAGGAGAGCAGAAACTCACCGCCGATGTGATTATCACCGCTCAGGCAGGAGAACTGCTGAACAAGGCGCAGGTGGTGATCGGTACAAAAGGAGAGGCTCTGCCGGCACTCTTGGCAGGCGGCGGCATATACCTCCACGACACGGTAGATGCACATCGTGTATGGGAGAACAGCGGTGCTGTTGCCTATGCCGAAGAGGCACTGAGCGACAAGCATGCTGCCGAACTCAACTACGAATACAACGGTTCCACTTCCCAAGGACGCAGTTATATTGCGGTTGTGACACCGGGAGCAACGAAACAGGCTGTCATAGACGGTACTCTGGTTTCGCTCAAGCCGTATGCAACGGGGGACACCCTGACCTATTATTTCGGTGCTTGCTGGAGCGAGTGGCACGATGGAGAGAGAAGCTTCGCTACGGACGAGGCATGGTTTGACGCTATTAAGAACCTGCAGAAATAAACTATGAGAAAGCAAATTATCCTTTTGGCTCTATGCGCATCGGCATGTACCGCCTTGGCGTGCAAGCCCCGGAAACCGATTGTTATCCTTCACGATAATGATGTGCACTGCGCCATAGAGCGCTATCCGCAGGTGAAGTGTCTGTATGACCGGATGACAGCAGCGGACACAGCCTATATCGGTTTGGCGAGTTCGGGCGATCTGATCCAGGGCGCCGTTGCCGGTACGCTCTCCGAAGGAAGACAGGTTATCGATGTTCTGCGTGTGATGCCTTACGATGCCATCACACTCGGCAATCATGAGTTTGACTACGGCGCAGAGCGGATGTTCGAGCTCATGGCACGGTTCGGTAACGAGCGCGTGAGTTGTGTTAACTTCAGCGACAAGGAGGGACATTTCCCCTTCGGTAGTTATGTGATGAAGCGTTATGGCCGCACCAAAGTGGCATTCGTAGGTGTGCTGACTCCCAATACCATGATTGATGAAAAGAGGGCGTTTATCACCCCCGCCGGCGATACACTCTACACCCTCCAGAACGATGACCGGGTGGTGGAGATTGTGCAAACGCAGGTCAACAAAGCACGCAAAGCCGGTGCCAAATATGTGATTGTGCTTTCGCACATGGGCGAGAAGGATGTGCCGCTGACATCTGTGGATCTGATCTCCCGTACCTACGGTATAGATGCCGTGCTGGACGGACACACCCACACCCTGCTTCCGCAACAGCTGGTGAAAAACAAAAAGGGGCAACTTGTTCCTCTGACCCAGACGGGGCAGAAACTCGACAATATCGGCAAACTCTATATCTCTCCTGACGGCAAGGTGGAGGCTTCCGTTCTTTCGCTTGGCGAGGTAGGTAAGGATCCGCGGGTACAGGCGGTGGTGGATAGCATTGCCGTAGTCAATGCGCCTACGATCAATCAAAGAGTGGGGTACTCGGAGGTGAAACTGACCAATATGAGTGCCGATGGCAAGACGCGTCTTGTGCGCAATACAGAAACCAATACCGGCAATCTGGCAGCCGATGCCATCCGCTGGTATGCCAAGTCGGATATAGCTTTCGCCAACGGCGGCGGACTGCGCAAAGATATTCCGGAAGGCGAAGTGACACTGGGTGAGGTGATCGACATGCAACCATTCAACAATGATATCAATGTCTATGAAGTGCCCGGCAGAGTGCTGGTGGAAATGATTAGGTATGCCAGTGCCGTTTTGCGCACCCAAAAGGAGTCGGGTATGCTGATTCAGCCTTCGGGATTTCATTATGTCTATAGCAAATCGCAAGACCGCGTGTTGGAGGTGACAGTACTCAATCCGGCTACCGGTGTCTATGAGCCTCTCCAACCGGATAAAATCTATTCTCTGGCAGTAGCGCAGTATAATTTTTCACAATATGGCACAATTGTTGCAGGCTGCCGGATGAAGCAAGGTAATCTGGGTCTGGATAATATGATTACCAAGACCTTTATCGAGCAAGCCTTGGGCGGACGCATAGGACAAGAATATGCAGCACCGCAAGGGCGTTTTAAGATTGTAGAATAACTATCAAAAGTAATTAGGCTTATGAAAAATTCAGTTGTTTCCGCCTCTATTCTGGCGTTGGGAATCAGTCTGGCAGGATTGTTTGTGTTTTTGGGTATGCGTACGTATGCAGTGAAGGATCGTCAGGTGGCAGTCAAAGGTCTGTCAACCCGCAAGGTGAAAGCCGATCATGTGGTATGGCCGCTCAGTTATGCTATTGTGGGTAATGACTTGCAGGCGATGTATGCGCACCGCGAGAAGGTGAGTGCCCAGATTGTGGAGATGCTCAAGAGCAAAGGTTTCAAGGCAGAGGATATCCAGCAGGGCAATATCTCTGTGGATGACAAATGGAACAGCTATTCCGAGAACCGTCCTGAGTTCCGCTATGAGCTGAGCAGTTCGGTTGTGGTGAGCACTGATGATGTCGATCGCGTCAAGGATAATGCCGGTTGTCAGAGCGAATTGCTCAACCGTGGTATTATAGTCAATACCCATGACTGGGAGTTGGACTACCAGTTCAACGGACTCTCGGAGCTGAAACCGGAGATGATCGAAGAGGCTACCAAGAACGCCCGTGCCGTAGCGCAGAAGTTCGCTGACGATGCCGACTGCCGGTTAGGTAGCATCTCGCGTGCCAGCCAGGGACAGTTTACCGTAGAGACTGATTCTTATCAGCCGTGGTTCAAACATGTGCGCGTGGTGACGACAGTTGATTATATGTTAGAGTAGCAGGATGGTCAAGTACGACGAGCTGATGCGTGAGGCGCGCCAAGGGAAGTTCGCGCCGGTGTATATGTTGTGCGGTGAGGAGCCGTATTACATTGACGAGGCGTGCGCTTATCTGGAGACGCATATCCTGGACGAGATGGCTCGTGAGTTTGACCAGACAGTCGTCTATGGCAAAGACCTCGCTTCTGCCGATATTGCTCCGGCGATAGGGGCGGCGCGGGGTTTTGCGATGATGGGGGGCCACAAGGTGGTCATTGTCAAAGAAGCGCAGCATATCAAGAAATGGGAAGCTCTGGCGCAGTATCTGGAAAATCCGCAACCGACAACAGTGCTGGTGATCTGCTACAAGTACGGCTCGCCGGACAAACGCACCGGCTGGTGGAAGAAACTGGAGAAGGCAGGCGTCGTGATGCAGAGTGACAAGCTCCGCGACTACGAAGTGGAGCGATGGATCACCTCCTATATTGCACAGAAGAACGAGGAATTGAAGAAAGACGGTGCTGAACTGAAGATCGATCCCAAGGTGACGCGTATCTTGGCTGACAGTCTGGGTACCGACTTGCAGTCCATTGTAGGGGCGCTGCAGAAACTTATTGACGGTCGCCCGGAAGGGGTGAATGTCATTGACGGCGCCCTTGTGGAACGCAATATCGGTATTTCCAAAGACTATAATGTGTTCGAACTGCAGGAGGCGTTGATACACGGTGATGTGCTCAAAGCCAATCGTATCACGCAGTATTTCGCTTCCTCCAAGGATCATCCGATGGTGAAGGAATTGGGAGTGTTGTTCACTTTCTTCCAAAACCTGATGATGTACCATTATCTGCCGGACAAGAGCGATCGGGCTGCGGCTGCGGCATTGGGTGTGAATCCTTATTTCGTAAAGAACTACGCTGCTGCGGCACGGCGGTTCGGTGCCGGTAAGACTTTTAAGATTGTCGGCTATTTCCGGGAGACGGATGCACGTCTTAAGGGTATTAACAATCCTTCGGCAACGGATGCCGATTTATGGAAAGAATTAATATATAAAATTTTGCATTAGATATGTGGCTTGTGATCATGGCGGCACTGCTGCCGGTAGTTTTGTTGTTCCTGTATATCTGGCGGCAGGATATTCGTCAGCCGGAGCCGCTGAAGTGGCTCGTGAAAGGGCTGTTGTACGGAGTGGTCTCCGTGGTAGTAGCCCTGATGTTGGCATCTCCTATGGCGGAACTGGAGGTGTTTGACTCCCTCTCGGCATGGGCGAATGCTTTCCTTGGAGCAGCTATTCCTGAGGAGAGCGCCAAACTGCTGATGCTATGGCTGCTGTTGCGCAGAAATCCCTATTTCGACGAGCGTCTGGACGGCATTGTCTATGCCTGTTGTATCGGCTTGGGGTTTGCCGGAGTGGAGAATGTCATGTATCTTGTCCAGGGTGCGATGGCGGGTAACTGGGTAGCTACAGGTATTGCCCGCGCTATCTTCGCTGTGCCGGGACACTTCTCGTTTGCCATACTGATGGGATATTTCTATGCAAAGGCTCATTTCGGCAGTTCGCTCAAACGTGGTATAAACTATTTTCTGGCATGGCTGATGCCGGTGATTGCACACGGTGTGTATGACGGACTGATCATGCAGCAACAGGTGGTGGATGAATGGGTGGCAGGTGTACTGTTCCTAGTCTTCCTGACAGGATTTGTCTTCCTGCGCAGACGAAGCAAGAAACTCATCGCCCAATACCAGAAAGAGGATGCCGAGACCGTTCCTGTGGAGGAGGTTGAGAGCTAAGAGTTGATAGATAAATATAATATAACAATAGAATGAATTATTTCTTTACATCCGAGTCGGTGTCCGAGGGACACCCGGATAAAGTGAGTGATCAGATTTCTGACGCTATTTTGGATAATATTTTGGCGCTTGACCCGCGTGCACATGTGGCGTGTGAGACCTTGTGTACCACAGGTCAGGTGGTGATTGCCGGTGAGGTGAGTTGTGAACACTATGTGGATATCCAGCAGATTGCCCGGCGCACGATAGCCGAAATCGGTTATACCAAATCGGAGTACAAGTTCGATGCCGAGAGTTGCGGAATACTGACGGCAGTGCATGCCCAGTCGGCGGATATCAACATGGGTGTCAGCCGTGCTACAGAAGAAGAACAGGGTGCCGGCGACCAAGGAATGATGTTCGGTTATGCTACCGCAGAGACAGACAATTATATGCCTCTGACGCTTGATCTGGCACATACCCTGGTCTATACCTTGGCGCGCATCCGCAAGGAGGGCAAGCAGATGAGGTATCTCCGCCCGGATTCCAAATCGCAGGTGACAATCGAATATGACGAGCATAACCAGCCCGTCCGCATCGATACCATCGTGCTCTCTACGCAGCACGACGAGGGAGTGACCCCGGAGGATATCAAACGCGACGTGATCGCTGTCCTTCTGCCGCGTGTGGCTACCCGTGACTCGCGATACAGCCATCTTCTGCAAGCATTCCTAGAGGACAAGGATGCCAAGTTGCTGGTTAATCCTACGGGCAATTTTGTTATCGGAGGCCCTCATGGCGACACAGGTCTGACCGGACGTAAGATCATCGTTGACACCTATGGCGGCCGTGGCGCACACGGCGGAGGCGCTTTCTCGGGAAAAGATCCGTCCAAGGTGGACCGTTCGGCAGCTTATGCTACCCGTTGGATTGCCAAAAACCTTGTGGCGGCAGGAGTGGCAGAGGAGGTTCTGGTGCAAGTCAGCTATGCTATCGGTGTGGCCGAACCCGTCTCGGTCTATGTCAATACTTACGGCACTGCCAAAGTGGCGATGAAGGATGCCGAGATAGCCAAGAAGGTACAGGAACTCTTTGATCTCCGTCCGGCAGCTATCATCCGCGACCTCAAACTGACACAGCCTATCTACGAAGAAACCGCGCGCTACGGTCATATGGGACGCACGGCGGAGAAGGTGACAAAGACCTTTATTGACGAGAACGGACATCCTTTCAGCCGTGAGGTGGAACTCTTTACATGGGAGAAGACCGACCGCGTAGAGGCGATCAAGAAAGCTTTCGGATTATGAAAAAACAATACCGGCAAACCCTGCTCGTGACGCTGATAGTGGTCTTGGGTGTACTGTTTGACCAAGTGGTGAAGATGCTTGTCGTCAGTCATTTCGACCTCTATGACGATTGGGCAATCACTCCGTGGTTTCATATCTGCTATATCCTCAATGACGGCATGGCGTTCGGCATGGAGTGGTTTAACAAACTGGCGCTTACCCTTTTCCGCATCGTAGCGGTGGGCGCATTGGGATGGTATCTGCATCATCTCATCTGGCGGAAACCTGCCCGTACATCGTTTATCGCCACTATTGCGTTCGTCACTGCCGGCGCATTGGGTAATATACTGGACTGTGTCTTCTATGGGAAGCTCTTCCAAGGCGGTGAGTGGATGTACGGAAAGGTGGTGGATATGCTTTATTTCCCGCTCATACATGACAGCGCAGGGAATGTGTTGTTTTTCCGTCCGGTGTTTAACGTGGCAGACTCGTATATCACCTGCGCAGTGATTGTTATTCTGCTGTTTTTCGTCAAGGATCTGAATGCGTCGCTTGAGAACAAAGAGGAGTGAGAAAGACGGTTAAGATATTGGTTTTGCTGCTGGGTGTCGTATGCCTGAGCGGCTGCAGGCCAAGAGGAGTGCTCTCATCGGCTCAGATGCGGGAAGTGATCTACGACCTGCATCGGGCGGACGCTGTGCTCAATGTAACCGGATACACGCAGGGCGGGTATGAGAAAGAAATGAACGAGTGCTATCAGTCGGTGATGGCAAAACATGGTATTACTCAGGCCAAGTTCGACTCCTCGCTCGTCTGGTACACCAATCATCCGGCACTCTTCGACAAGATCTATCCCAAACTGGAGGCGCGTGTGGAGGCTGAGGAAAAGTATTGGACGGAACGTGAGGAGCGGGAGAAACGTCTTGCGGCAGTTCGTGACGGGCATTGGCGTGACGGTCTGCCGGATGAAATTCAGGTGGCGCTCTGGAATATGAAAGGAGACTGTCCGTCTGTTATTCCGCCCCTTGAAGTCTCTGATTTCGGGGATTTTCAGATAAAAATGCGTCTCTTACTCAAAAAAACTGCAAAATAATTTGCGTATTTCAAAAAAAAGCAGTATCTTTGCAGCCGGTTTTCGCGTGTATTATGCGCGAGGGCTCAATTAATAATAGTATAAATCGTCGAGTTGGGCAGTGGATTAACGTGAAATCGTACCTTGTACATTTGTAAACCGTAAATCGTAAATGATGTCTGTCGGCTCGGCCTAAAAGAACAAATTAATGGAATTTAACAGTTACAAAACAGTGTCTTTGAACAAGGCTACCGTACAAAAAGAGTGGGTAGTGATTGACGCTGAAGGCCAGATTCTTGGTCGCATGTGCTCCAAGGTAGCTAAATTGCTCCGTGGCAAGTACAAACCTTCGTTCACCCCGAATGTGGATTGCGGTGACAATGTGATTATCATCAATGCCGACAAGGTGGAGATGACGGGTAACAAATGGACTGATCGCGAGTATGTGCGCTACACAGGTTTCCCCGGTGGCCAGCGTGTGATGAGTCCGGCAGAGCTCAAGGCTAAAGGCGTAGATCGTCTGATCCGCAAAGTCGTAAAAGGTATGCTGCCTAAGAATCGTCTTGGTAACAAGATTATTAATAACTTGTACGTGTTCGGCGGCGCTGAGCACAATATGCAAGCTCAACAACCCAAACAAATCGATATCAACACCTTAAAATAAATTAGACAATGGAAGTAATTAATGCATTAGGTCGTCGTAAAGCTGCAGTTGCACGCGTTTACGTTAGTGAAGGTGCTGGTAAGATCATGATCAATGGTCGTGAGTTGAACACCTATTTTCCTGCTGCCGCACTGCAGTATATTGTTAAGCAACCGCTGCAGAAGCTGGATGTGGCAGAGAAATTCGATATCAAAGCCAATCTTGACGGCGGTGGCTACAAAGGACAGGCAGAGGCTCTTCGTCTGGCTATCGCACGTGCGCTGGTGAAAATCAATCCTGAAGACAAGGCTGCCCTCAAGGCAGAAGGCTTCATGACTCGTGACGCTCGTGAGGTAGAGCGTAAGAAACCGGGTCGTCCGAAAGCTCGCAAGCGCTTCCAGTTCAGCAAACGTTAAACCGGAATACCAACCAAATCGTGTGGACTCCTTCGGGATTACCACACGATTGTTTTGGAGTGTCCAACGCGTATGCGTGCGCGCATAATAAATAATGAGTTATGCGCGTGAAAGACAACTTCAAAATACAAGGGGAATATAAATATTAATTAATCATTATTCATTAAACAATGAGAACAAATTTTGATCAACTGTTGGAGGCTGGCGCACACTTCGGCCACCTCAAACGCAAATGGAATCCTGCTATGGCTCCTTACATCTACATGGAGCGCAATGGCATTCACATCATCGACCTCAACAAGACTGTCCTGAAAGTAGAGGAAGCTGCTGAGTCACTCAAAGGCATCGCCCGTAGCGGTCGCAAGATTCTTTTCGTAGGTACCAAGAAACAAGCTCAAGAGGTAGTAGCTGCTCACGCACAAGAGGTGGGTATGCCTTATATTACCGAGCGTTGGGCCGGCGGTATGCTTACCAACTTCCCGACTATCCGCAAGGCTGTCAAGAAGATGGGGCAGATCGACAAGATGATGACCGACGGTACGTTCGACAATATCTCCAAACGTGAGAAACTGCAGATCACCCGTCAGCGTGAGAAACTGGAGAAGAACCTCGGTTCTATTGCTGACCTCAATCGTCTGCCGAGCGCTGTGTTCGTGGTAGATGTGATCAAAGAGCACATTGCAGTAGCAGAGGCTAACCGTCTCGGAATACCTGTATATGCTATCGTGGATACCAACTCCAATCCTAATGATATTGACTTCGTTATTCCTGCTAACGACGATGCAACCAAGGCTATCGACGTTATTCTGACCGCTGTATGCGATGCAGTAAAAGAGGGTCTCGAAGAGCGTAAGGTAGAGAAGGCTGACGAGGCTGCTGCCGAGGCACAAAACCAAGCAGAGACAGAGGCTCCGGCTCCTAAAGAGCGCCGTCAGCGTATCCGCAAATCCGCTCCTAAAGCAGAGGCAGAGAAAGTAGCAGAGGTGAAAGCAGAGGAGCCAAAGGCTGAAGAGCCCAAGGCAGAGGCTGCAGAATAAAATTGTAAATGAATAAATTGTAAATCATTATGGCTGTTACATTAGCTGATATTAAAAAACTGCGCGATATTACAGGCGCAGGTATGATGGATGTCAAGAAGGCTTTGGAAGAGGCTAACGGTGACTTCGAGGTAGCCAAGGACTTGCTGCGCAAGCGTGGTCAGGCTATTGCTGCCAAGCGTAGCGACCGTGAGGCTTCCGAGGGCTGCGTTCTGGCAAAGGCACAGGATGGCTTCGGCGCTATCGTAGGCGTTAAGTGCGAGACTGACTTCGTGGCTAAGAATGCAGACTTCGTAGGTATGGTAAAACTCCTGCTCGACGCTGCTGTAGATAACAAGATCAAAGACTTGGCTTCTCTCAAGGCTCTCAAGATCGGTAACTTCACCGCAGAGGAGATTGTTACCGAGCGTTCGGGTGTTACCGGCGAGAAGATGGAAATCAGTGACTATGCTTGCCTGGAGGCAGAGGTGGTAGATGCTTACAACCACCTTGGCAACAAGCTCTCTTCGCTCGTAGCTGCAAAAGCCGGTGCAGACCAGGAGACCGTTCACGGAATCTCGATGCAGGTAGCTGCTATGGCTCCTATCGCTCTGGATGCTGACCACGTAGCAGAAGAGGTAAAGCAGAAAGAGTTGCAGGTAGCAATAGAGAAAACCAAACAGGACGAGATCAACAAAGCTGTTGAAAATGCTATCCGCAAGGCAGGCATCAACCCGGCTCACGTTGATAGCGATGACCATATCGAGTCTAACCAGGCTAAGGGCTGGATCACCGCAGAGCAGGCACAGCAGGCTCGCGAGATCAAAGCACAAGTAGCTGCCGAGACCGAAGCTAATATGGACAAGCTCGCTAAGAAGATCGAGATGATCGCTCAAGGTCGTCTGGGCAAGTTCTTGAAAGAGAACACGCTTGTAGAGCAGGCTTATATCATGTCCGAGTCCAAAGAGCTGGTAAAAGATATCCTCAAACAGAAGGGTGTGGAGATCGTAGATTTCCGCCGTGTGACCCTCAACGAGGAGTAATCTCCGCTCTTAAGATAACAAAAGGACGCTTTCGGGCGTCCTTTTTTTGTTGGATAGCTTAGTGGTGAGAGGGGAGCCGGTGGTGAGGAGGGGCCAGTGGAGAGTGGAAGTTTTTGGAATGGCTATTGGATACAAATGTCACATTTTCCGCAAGGCTTGGCATCTGTCTCGCCGAAATAGCCTAAGAGCACCTGCTCGCGGCAGAACTGCGTTTGCTCGGCATACTCGACCATGGCTTGCAGGCGCTCGCTGTAGGACTTGCGGCGGCTGTCATAGACTGTGTCGGACAGCCAGACTTCATCGGCTCTCTCGCGTGTCATCGTTACGGCGCAGGCTACCGTGCGGGGGATATAGGTTATTATTCCTCTTTGGGCAAGCGAGACGAGTGTCTCGTGGTCTTCGTCGGGCAGGGCGTCAGAGTCAGGAATGATGATCTGCAGATCGGTGAAGATGCCGGAGTGGTGGCGCATGAGTCTGTCAAGCATCGTGGTCTGGGCAGACGAGAGATGGTAATCTGAAAGGGTGTCCGGCGAGATATTAATGCGCACGCGCGGGGCGGTCTCCCGCTCTTCCTCGAAGTGTATCCACCCGGCGGTTGTCAGCAGATGGAGAGCTGCATACGTTTGTATCACCGGCAGGTGCATGACTGCGCATAACTCATCCAGATGGAGGGCGAAAGTGTGATTAAGTCCCGAACCAAGACCTATCTGCAGGAAATCGCAGGTCTTATGATATACTTTCTCTACAAACTCCTGCGGAGGATAGTTGTCGAGGACGCGTTTGCGCGCTTTGGTTTTGTCGCTGTCGTTGTATAGCAGTACTGCAAAAGCCGTCAGTCCGTCTCGTCCGGCGCGTCCGGCTTCCTGGTAGTAGGCTTCGAGCGAGTCAGGCAGGTCGTAGTGAATAACCAGTCTTACATCGGGTTTGTCAATGCCCATGCCGAAAGCGTTGGTGGCTACAATGACGCGTGTGTGTCCTTCTTTCCATGCCTGCTGGCGCCGGTTGCGCTCCTGCGTGGTCAGACCGGCATGGTAGAAATCAGTATAGTTTAGAGTTGAGAGTTTAGAGTTGAGAGAAGTTGGAGAGTTTTTAGCAGATAGTTTCTCGTTGAGCCAGTGGCTGAGTTCTTCAGCACGCTTGCGATTGCGGACATAGATGATGGCGGAACCGCTTACACGGCTGAGAATATGTATGACCTGTTCATCTTTTGTATCCGTTCGCCGAACTATATATCGCAGATTATCACGGTGATACGACATTTTAAGGACATTCTGTTGCTTGAACAGCAAGCGGTCTTGAATATCGGTCACAACTTCTGGTGTAGCGGTGGCTGTGAGAGCCAGAACGGGGATGTTTTTGCCCTGTTCTGCGAGGGTCTGCCGGATGTTACCGATACGGAGGTAGGAGGGTCTGAAATCGTATCCCCATTGCGAGATACAATGTGCCTCATCGACCGCAATGAGTCCGATGGGAAGGTCGCAGAGCCGTTTGCGGAACTCTTCGCTTTCCAGGCGTTCGGGGGAGCAGTATAGAAAATGGTAGTTGCCGAAGAGGCAGTTGTCCAGAGCCACCCGCTGACGGTCTCTGCTCATGCCGGTATAGACGGCAGCTGCTTGTATGCCTCGGCTGCGGAGGTTGGTCACCTGGTCGCGCATGAGTGCAATCAGCGGTGTGATGACGAGGCAGAGGCGTTTGTCGGGGTTGTTGTGTCCCATGACTAAGGCGGGGACTTGGAAGCAGATGCTCTTGCCGCCTCCGGTAGGCATGAGTGCGAGGGTGTCCCTGCCCGATAGCACCGAGTCGATGATCTGCGCCTGCAGGGGGCGGAAATCCTTATATCCGAAATAGGTATGTAGTGCTTCAAGTGGAGCCATGGGATGTACAAAGGGACGATGTGCTATTTAATTGGAGTGCAAATTTACTGCTTTTTTTGTAATTGTGCAAATTTTTCTTGCGTATGTCAATTATTTTGTGTAATTCTGCGGTCTGTACACGACTTACACGGAACCAACCGGTCGAAATCTGGAGCCTTCCACGACCGCGATTAACCTCCCTCTTGTGGCAGATTGGAAACACAACAAAGCGATGTGGTTATCAAAACCAACATTCCGACAGAACGTACAATAGATGTGCGAAAAAGTGAGCAAAATTTGCATATGTCAATTATTTTGTGTACCTTTGCAGTCGGATTTGAATAGGAAGAGTTATGAAGGTTAAATGGACAGGTTTGGTGGACGATCTGCAGGGACATGTGGATACACGGCATTACGCGCGGCATATTCCGGGAAACCGGGAGTGGGCATCCGTGTGCGGAAAGCCGGAACTGAGCGATACAACCAAGAAAAAGAAAGCCGGACTGCCTACCGCACAACGGTTCAAAGCCCTGATGGCGGAGACCAAAGCTATTCTCCATACACCGGAACGACGCGCTGAATGGCAAGCCCGCTACGACGAAGCCATACGCAAAGCACGGAAATACAACAAACCGATACAAGGACGGTTGTACGACTATATCAAACACGAGCTCAGCCTGGAGCAGAAAAAGAAAGCATAGGTTGAGCCGGGTTACGGTGACGTCGGGTGGAGCATACGATGAGCATACGATGAGCATACGATCAGCATACGATGAGCATTCGATGGGATATGCAGAAAACCCTTACGGGGAATGGAAAAAAGACGCACGGGAGTGCGTCTTTTTTTGAGGTAATGAATATCCGGGTTGTCCCAAAGATGGGACAAAAGTGGATGATGAGATTGTCTCAAAGATGGGACAAAAGTGGATGATACAAAAAACGGGCGCAAGAATGCGCCCGAAGAGAACAATCCCGCAAGAGGGGGTAAGGCGGGGTTGGCGGTGGCGGGGTTATTGGAGAGCGGAGATGGCGGTGCGGAGGCGGCGGAGGGTTTCTTCCTTGCCGAGAATATCGGTAATATTCCAGATATGGGGTCCGCGCGCAGCACCTACCAGACAGATACGGAAGGCGTTCATCACAATACCTACACCGTATTCGTGCTCGGCAATCCAAGGCATCACCACTTTGTCAAGATGCCAAATTGTATTAACCATTTGGTCATTTACCATTTGTTCATTTTTGTGCCAATCCTCTTCGCTGACGGTCTCCAAGAGGGCGAGGAGTTCCTGCATGTGACGCGGAGAGTCCTCTTTCCAACGCTTCTTGAGCGATTTCTCGTCATACTCCGTAGGAGCGACAAAGAAGAAATTCGCCTGCTCCCAGAGTTCGGGGACGAAGTTCACGCGGTCCTTGACCAAGCCGACGATCTTGGCGAGTTGATGGTTTGAGACTGCGTCTTTGTTTGAAATTGTTTGAGACTGCGTCTTTGTTTGAATGGTTGAAAGTTTTTCTTTCAGGACCGGCATGAACATCTCAGCGAGTTCTTCGTTGGAACGGAGCTGGAGGTATTGGTGGTTGAACCATTTGCCTTTCTCATAATCGAACTTGGCACCGGATTTGGACACACGGTCAAGGGAGAACTCCTTGATGAGTTGGTCCATGGTGTACATCTCCTGATCACCGGTTCCATGCCATCCGAGGAGTGCAAGGAAATTGATGACCGCTTCGGGCAGATAGCCAGACTCGCGGTAGCCGGAAGAGACGGTGCCGTCCTTTTGGTTGTGGAACTCCAGCGGGAAGACAGGGAAACCGAGACGGTCTCCGTCACGCTTGGAGAGTTTGCCGTTACCGTCGGGTTTGAGCAACAGCGGCAGGTGCGCGAACTCGGGCATGGAATCCTCCCATCCGAATGCGCGGTAGAGCAACACGTGGAGCGGTGCGGAAGGCAACCACTCCTCGCCACGGATGACATGCGAGATCTCCATCAGATGGTCGTCCACGATATTCGCCAAGTGGTAGGTTGGCAGGTCATCAGCGGATTTGTAGAGCACCTTGTCGTCGAGGATATTGGAGTTGATGACCACCTCGCCGCGGATGAGGTCGTGCACATGCACATCCTCGTCGGGCTCCACCTTGAAGCGGACCACATATTTCTCGCCCTTGGCGATAAGCGCCTGCACCTCGTCAGCAGGCATGGTGAGGGAGTTGCGCATCTGCATACGCGTGCGTGCGTCATATTGGAAATTAGGAATCTCCGCACGCTTGGCATCGAGTTCGGCAGGCGTGTCAAAAGCTATATAGGCATGTCCGGAGTCGAGGAGTTGCTTTACATAGGTGTGGTAGATCTCGCGACGCTCGGACTGGCGGTACGGACCGTGGGAGCCGACGGTTTCAATCATGCCGTTGTTCATGCGGAGACCCTCATCGATTCCGATTCCGAGCCAGTCGAGAGCCTCCAGAATATACTCCTCTGCACCGGGTACGAAGCGCGTGCTGTCCGTATCTTCGATACGCAGGAGCATGTCACCGCCGTGCTGGCGGGCAAAAAGATAATTATACAAGGCGGTACGGACACCACCGATATGCAACGCGCCCGTAGGTGACGGCGCAAAACGAACTCTAACTCTTCTTTCCATTGTGCTAAATCAAAATTTGGGTACAAAGGTACAAAAAATAATGCATATACGCAAGAAATTAAGCTAAAATTTGTGTATATCCAAAAAAAAATGTATCTTTGCACCAAAATTGCAGAAGTTATGAAAAAATCAATCCTCCTCTATGTGTTATTGCCGGTTTGGGGACTGGTGTGTTCGTTGCAGGTCTATGGTGACGAGTTGGAAGAACCGGAAAAACGGCCTTCGCTTTCGCAACGGTATTTCAAACACTCCGGCAAATCGTCTCTGACTATTCTTGAGCTGGGCTATACCTACGATTTTGTGGACAAGATGCATATCGTAGAAGGCGGAATTTTGGATTTCCGTTACAAGTACTGGGGAATGTCTCTGCTGAATGTGGAGTTGGGTATCGTCCGTGACGAGAACAACAAGATCGGCGTGACCCCCTGGGTGGGCTACAAGCCGAGCATGCATTTCTATATCCCGATCGCCAAATGGCTGGCTATCACGCCGTACGGCGGTGCCTCGGTTGATTGTACGTATCTGGGCAAATATCTGGTGAAGGACTACGAGTGGAAGAAAGAAGAGAACTTCTATTGCGATGTCTTCGGCGGATTAGGATTCTACCTGACGGGTATTCCCGCCATTCCGCTGGAGGTTCGTGCGGAGTACCGCTATCCGGTGATCAAGAACAGCGTTCATGCCATGTCGCAGGGATTCTATATCTCAGGCAGACTGCATTTCACCAAAGCATTCAAATAAGCCCTTCAGAAATCTTATAATAACGAAAAAAGCCGTCCTCTCGACGGCTTTTTTTCCATAGGTATTAGTCTGTTATATTTAAGGTACAAAAAAGATTGTGTTGTTGTTTTTTCTTTTTGACGGTGCAAAGGTACTGCTTTTTTTTGACATGACCAAATTTTTTTATATGTTATATAACATGTTTTGGTAAAAAAGTGCTTTTTCTATGTCAAATTGTCACTTTCTGCCCAATTCAATGACCTCTAAATCCTGAATTTGCTTTCCATTTATCCGAAATCGGAGCAAAGTCTGCACAGTTTGCCATCCTTGCTTTCCCGCCGCTCCGGGGTTCATGGTGAGGAAATGAAAGTCGGAATCATAGATGACTTTGAGTATATGGCTATGCCCGCAGACAAATAAGTCCGGCGGCTCTTTTCGGAACATGGGGATGAGCCATGGGTTGTAATGTCCCGGATAGCCTCCGATATGTGTCATGAGAACATTGACATCCTCTACGCGGAAACGGTAGAACTCGGACAAACTGTACCGCACATCGCCAGAATCCATGTTTCCGTAGACCGCCCGTGTGGGTTTGAACTCGCGGAGCTGTTGGAGCAGTTCGAAACTGCCTATGTCTCCGGCGTGCCAGATCTCGTCCACGTTTTTGAAATGCTCAAAGACGCGGGGGTCAAGATAGCCGTGGGTGTCCGATAAAATGCCAATGGAAGTCATGTTCTTATTTTTTTGTGAGGCGGTCGATGGTGAAGGTGGCGAGGATGAGCGACAGGAGCGTGGTGAGGACAAAGAAGAAGACATCTCTGAGATCCAACACCCCACGCGATATACTATTATAATGCTCCTGCAGGAAGACCCAATACGCCACAAAGCAAAGCAGGGCACCAAGAATAAAGCAGACGATCTGACTCTTGCTCCACGTGGCGGCAAAGACTCCTAAAGCGAGAAAACATCCGCTCATCATCACCAGTCCCAACATGGATCCCAAGAACGCTCCGCTATCCAGATTACCCACCGGTTCCGCCATCTGCGCCACAATAAAATAGTGCACAAAACAAGGCAACAGACCTATCAGCACAAGCGTCCAAGCGGCCGCCCATTTGCCCAAGACGATGCGCCAGAGCGAGACGGGTTTGGTACGGATCAGATCCCAGATGCCCGACTGGCGTTCCTCAGCGAAGAGGCGCATGGTAAGCGCCGGGCAGAGGAGGATCATGAGCCACGGACTGAGTTGGAAGAGTCCGTCCACTTGGGCATATCCGGAGTCAATGACATTCCACTGCCCCGGAATGACCCAAAGGAAGAGACTGACCGCCAAGAGATACAAGCCTACGACGATGTACGCAATCGGCGAAGAAAAATAATATGTAAGTTCTTTTTTATACATTTACCATTTGGTCATTTACCAGGTACCATTTATTTGGTTATTTAGCCATTTAGTGTTTCACTTCCAGGTTTTTGTTCACCGGTGTTTTGGGGAAGAAGATCCAGAAGGCAATGGCAACAACCAATGCAAAGCCCGCAAAGGTGTACCAGGCTTTCTTCCAACCGTCCCAGACAGCCAAAGGACCTTGCTCAACCACCGATTCCGCCATGACGAGTTTGTTGACAATCGCTTGTGCGGACAGGGTACCGATAGTAGCTCCGAGTCCGTTGGTCATCATCATAAAGAGTCCTTGCGCCGACGAACGCTGTTCGGGAGCGGTCTCCTGATCCACGTATAGTGCACCGGATATATTGAAGAAATCGAATGCGAAGCCATAGACGATGCAACTGAGCACGAACAAGAGGACACCCGGCATACCCGGATCTCCGGCTCCGAAGAACGCGAAACGGAATACCCACGCGAACATCGCCATGAGCATGACGTTCTTGATACCGAAACGCTTGAGGAAGAACGGTATAGTGAGGATACAGAGTGCCTCGCAAATCTGCGAGATGGAGATGAGGATGTTCGCGTGTTGTACACCAAAAGTGTCGGCGAACTCCCCGATAGCCCCGAAGGAGGTGATGAAGGGGTTGGCGTATGAGTTGGTGACTTGGAGACACATACCGAGCATCATCGAGAAGATGAAGAAGAGTGCCATCTTCTTCTGTTTGAAGAGTTTGAAGGCTTTCAGTCCCAGAGCCTCCACCAAGTCCACATCGCCTTCTGCGGGTTTGATCTCGCAAGCGGGCAGCGTGAGCGAATAGGCAGCCAGAAGGAGCGACAATCCGCCGCTGACAACAAACTGCCACGGGGTATCCTGAAATCCGAGGAGGTCAACACACCACATGGTAACAATAAATCCGACCGTACCGAAGACACGAATCGGCGGGAAGTCCTTGACCGTATCCATTCCGGCTTTCACCAAAGCGTTGAACGCCACGGAATTGGTGAGCGCAATCGTCGGCATGAAGAACGCCACGGAGAGGGTATATAGCGTGAAGAGCATACCGAACTGCACCTCAGCCGCGGTATAAGCGTAGATGCCTGCCGCGCACATGAACAATCCCGCCAAGGCATGGCAGAGCGAGAGGGTCTTCTGCGCCTGGATCCAACGGTCAGCGACGATTCCCATCAAAGCAGGCATAAAGAGACTTACTACACCCTGAATGGAATAAAACCAGCCGATGTGTTGTCCCATCCCTTGCTTGAAGAGGTAGGTGCCCATAGAGGTTAAGTACGCACCCCAAACAGCGAACTCCAAGAAGTTCATGGCGATGAGGCGGATTTGCAATGTTCTGTTTTTCATATTGATTGATTTTTTAATAGTTCCAATCGTCTCGTTAGAATTCCGAGGTGAAATGGAAGGTTATGTGTTTGTAATCCTGTTGCGCCATGGAGAGCACATAGCCGGAGTCTGCCATGAAGACATCCCGTCCGTCTTTGTCGGTCGCCATATATTGCGCTTTGCGTTTCTTGAAAGTCTCCAGTTCGGCTTCGTCGTCCGACTCAATCCAACAGGCTTTGTACATCTGTAGCGGTTCCCACCGGCATTTAGCCTGATACTCGTGTTCGAGGCGGTATTGGATGACTTCGAACTGCAGTTGGCCGACAGTACCGATGATCTTGCGTCCGTTGAGCTGACTGACGAAGAGCTGTGCAACACCTTCGTCCATGAGTTGGGAGATGCCTTTGTCGAGCTGTTTCTGTTTCATGGGGTCGGCATTTTCGATATACTTGAACATCTCCGGCGAGAAAGAGGGCAATCCCCGGAAATGCAGTTGTTCTCCTGAGGTCAGGGTGTCGCCGATCTTGAAGTTCCCGGTATCCGGCAAACCTACAATGTCGCCGGCAAAAGCTTCGTCCACTGTCTCTTTCTTCTGTGCCATGAAACAGGTAGGTGCTGCGAAACGCATCTGTTGGTCTTTTCGCACGTGTTTATAATAGGTGTTACGCAGGAACTTACCCGAACAGATCTTGAAGAATGCAATACATGAGCGATGGTTAGGATCCATGTTGGCGTGGATCTTAAAACAGAAAGCCGTGAACTTGTCCTCCATGGGGTCCACGGTGCGTTCTTCCGCATCGACGGGTCTCGGCGAGGGGGCATTCTTGACAAAGAAATCCAGAAGTTCCTGTACGCCTACGGTCTTGTAGGCAGAGCCGTAGAAGACCGGTGCCAGTTCTCCGCGCAGGTATGCTTCGCGGTCAAACTCCGGATAGACGCCATCGATCATCTCGAGGTCTTCCTGCAGTTTCGGAGAGAGTCCGGCGGGACGGTTGTCGAGCGCAAAGACAGACTCGAACTTCAGTCCCTGACCGTTAGCCCAAGTGACGGGTGTGCAGTGGATACCAAGTTCTTTCTCTGCCTCGTCCATGAGGTCGAATGGGTCTTTTCCCTCGCGGTCCATCTTGTTCATGAAGACCATGACGGGTGTCTTGCGCATGCGGCAGACCTCCATCAGACGGCGGGTCTGTGCCTCGACACCCTTGGCAGAGTCGATGACGACGATCGCAGAGTCCACCGCGGTGAGGGTGCGGAAGGTGTCTTCCGCGAAATCCTGGTGGCCGGGGGTGTCAAGGATGTTAATATGGTATCCGTCGTAATCGAATCCCATGACGGAGGTAGCGACCGAGATACCACGTTGTTTCTCGATCTCCATCCAGTCGGAGGTAGCGGTCTTACGGATCTTGTTGGATTTGACAGCACCAGCCACGTGGATGGCACCGCCGTATAGCAACAGTTTCTCTGTGAGCGTCGTCTTACCGGCATCCGGGTGCGAAATGATGGCAAACGTGCGGCGCCTTAGTATCTCGTTTTGATCAGCGGAATTTAACATTAACTTATTTTCTCATTTTCTTATTTTCACATTTTCCTATTTAGCGCAGTGTGGCGTTGAACTTGTCCTCAAAAGTCTTTTTGAGACGATCCATAATATTCTCTATCTGCTTGTCTTTGAGGGTGTTCTCTCTATCCTGAAGGATGAACGAGAGGGCATATGATTTCTTGCCTTCTTCGAGGTTTTTGCCTTCATAGACATCGAAAAGGAAGACATTCTTGAGCAGTTTGCGCTCGGTGTCGAAAGCGGCGCGTGCGAGGTCTCCGAACTCAATCGACTTGTCCACAAGGAGGGCGAAATCGCGTTTTACCTCCGGGTACTTGGGCAGGTCTTCGATGACCGCCTTGTATTGCTTGTTCTGCTTGAGGAGTTGCTTCCAGTCGAGGTCGGCGTAGAATACGGCTTGGTCGATGTCCATCGATTTGAGCACCTTGCGGGCAACGATGGCAATGTATCCGAGTGTTTTGCCGTTGCGAGCTTTGAGCATCAGCCCGTCATCGAAGAGTTCGTTCTCAAGGCGCTCTACCGTAACGGAATCAGGCGCAACGCCGAGACGCAGGAGGATGTTATTGACATACGCGTGCAACTGATAGAAGGAACTCTTCTCGCTCTTGGTGATCCAAGACTGCGAGGTTTTGTTTCCTGTGATCCAGAGAGCAAGGTGCATCTCCTCGGAGTAAGCGCGCAGCGGGTCGGTTTGAATTAAGTCGTGATTTTTATTTTTTAATTCGGCATCATAGTGATAGCAGTTGCCGAACTCGTACATCTTGAGGTCGCTGTTCTTGCGGTTGATATTTCTGGCGATGGACTCCAAGCCGCCGAAGAGCAGTGTCTGGCGCATGACCCCCAAGTCCTGGCTGAGCGGGTTCATGATCGTCACGCAAGAAGAGAGAGACAACTCTTTGAGCGGCTCATAGTAGGCTACTTTGGTGAGCGAGTTGTTCATGATCTCGTAGAAGCCTTGTGCGGTCAGTTGCTCCGAGATGCGGGTCTGTAGTTGCACCGGATTGGGTTTGGTGGAGTAACTGAGAGAGGTGTTGAGTTTCTCCGGGAACTCGATGTTATTAAATCCATAGATACGGAGGATGTCTTCTACGACGTCGCACTCGCGCTGCACGTCAACACGATAGCGCGGAACCGTGATTTGCCACTCAGAGCCGTTCTGAGAGACAATCTCCATCTCCAAAGCGTGCAGGATTGTTTCAATGAGATCCTCACCGATGGCTTTTCCAATGAGACTGTTGACGCGATTGATATCGATGGTCACATGCCAAGGTTCAAAAGTTGTCTGTCCGTTATCGGTTATATCCATAGCCACCTCTCCTCCAGCTACCTCTTGGATGAGGAGAGCAGCGCGCTGTAGGACATAGAGAGTGTTGTTCGGATCGCATCCGCGCTCGTAGCGGAAGGATGCGTCGGTTTGGAGCTGGTGGCGACGGCTTGTCTTACGGATAGAAACGGGGTCGAAGTAAGCGGACTCCAGGAATACATTCTTAGTGTTTTCGGTGACTCCGCTGTCCAAACCTCCGAAGACGCCTGCGATACACATCGGCTCTTTGGCATTGCAGATCATGAGATCTTTGGAGGAGAGCGTGCGCTCTACGCCATCGAGGGTGACGAATTTCTGCCCCTCCTCAGCGCATTTGACAATCACCTGATTGCCGATGATCTTATCGGCGTCGAAAGCGTGCAGTGCCTGCCCGCATTCGTGGAGCACAAAATTGGTGACATCGACGATGTTATTGATAGGGCGCAGACCGATAGTGGTGAGGGCTTGTTTGAGCCAATCGGGTGAGTCTTTTACGGTAACGCCCTTAATGCTGACACCCGTATATCGCGGACAAGCCTCCGTGTTCTCGACAGAGACTTTGATCTCCAGTTCGTGGTTGTCCACGCGGAAGGCATCGACAGCCGGTTTGGTCAGGCGGATATCTTTGCCGTGTGCGCGATAATAGGCATACAAGTCGCGAGCTACGCCGTAGTGGCAGGCGGCATCGGAGCGGTTAGGCGTTATGTCCACTTCGATCAGGGTGTCGCTCTCCACATGGTAGTACTCCGCTGCCGGCATACCGACAGGTGTGTCAGCAGGCAAAACGATGATTCCATCGTGGCTGCTACCTACACCTATCTCATCCTTGGCACAAAGCATACCAAAGGAGTCTTCGCCACGGAGTTTGCCCTTTTTGATGGTGAACGACTGGTCGCCGTCATAGAGCACGGTGCCGATAGTGGCAACGATCACTTTCTGTCCGGCAGCCACGTTCGGTGCCCCGCAGACGATAGGCAATGTCTCGGTGCCGATATTGACGGTGGTGAGATGGAGATGGTCGCTGTTAGGGTGGGGGACACAGGTAAGAACTTCACCGACAACCAATCCGCGGAGCCCTCCACGGATGGTGTCTATATCTTCTACAGTACCGACCTCCAGACCGATGGAGGTCAAAATTTTAGCTACGGTCTGTGCGTCATCGTTGAGATTGATGTAACGCTTGAGCCAATTGTAAGAAATATTCATATTATTACGTTGTTATATTCTCTATAATGGGGAAATTAAAAATCTCGTTCAGTTTTATAAAATCCGCAGAGCACACATTTCTCCTTCTGCTTGACGCCGAAGAGTGCGGTGAGTTTGACGCCGACGAACATGTTACGTAGGGGCAGGGATGCGATCTCGTTGGTAGAATAGACGTGTGAGAGTCGGAATGTAGGGAAATCCCATCGGCTCTCATCAGGCGCTACAACCATCGGGAGATCGGTTTTTGGGTTAATGCTCAGGATGCTGAAATCGCAATAGGCGGCTACTCGCAGGCGGAGGTCGAACGGGCGTCTGGCACTTGCTCCACGCCAACCCTTCGTAGGCGAATAGATGCCATATTCATATCCGACTTCGGCATGTGCCATGAGGTCGAATTTGATATCAAGTCTCTTGCCTTCGCGTTCGATAGGAACATCTTTGCGGAAGCCGTGATTGTCCATCTCGTGGAAGGTGCCAATATATCGGTCGTAGTGCCCGGTGGTAGTGCCGGTAGCTTTGACGGAGGTCTTGCCTTGTAGGGCATATCCCAGTTTGACTCCCGCCAGATAGTAACCCACACCGCGGCGTCCGACTATCTGTTGTCCCAAGAGGACAGGTATCTGGGCATAGACCATCCGTGAGCGATCCTGCCGGTCATAGAAATCGTACTGGAGATCATAGTAGAAAGTGTCCATCCGGTTATTCCAGTCTCCATAGCGATGATACATGCTATTGGTCCATGCATCGGCTGTGTGGTACTTGGTGAAAGTGGTGTCGGCAACGGAGGTCTTGACATCTTGTAGGGTTATTCCCAAGCCGATCTGAAGGAGGAAAGCATTGAGTTGGTACTCATATGCAAAGCCGCCTCCGACACTATATCCGCCGGGAGTGATAAAAGTATGACGGCAGGGAGAGACGAACGCCGAGTAACCGGACTCGAAATAAGCTCCTACCAGATGATGCTCGCCGGTGTATTGACCGGTTCGCAGACCGTTATTGTCGATGAGGTCTTTACTGCGTTTGGTGGAGAAATTACTTCCCCCGGAGCCCAGTAAGTCCTTGGCGTCTTTGCGGTCATCCACATTGAGGCTTGTCTGCGCCGTTACCATCACAGGCAGCAGGAGCAGCAAGAGGGTATAGAGGCAATATGTGTGTCTTAATCTTACCATAGTCGATCTCCTGAAACCATTTGGACTTTGATTGTACGTTCGGGTTCTTCGGGTGTCTCATCCGACCAGAGATGAACGATATAGATGCCTTCTTGCGCCGGCAGTCTGACCTCCGTAACATCCGGGGTGAACGAACCGGAAGTGATGAGTTTTCCTGTAACAGAACCGATGTTATAGGTACCCTTGTGGCGCGAGAGGATACTGATCACCGGATTGCCGGTAGATACGCACGTCGGCACGACTGAGAGATAACCCATATACGGTGCGATCGTGTCGGTGCCGAAGTCGTCGTAGATACGAATAGGACAAGTCTGATAGGACTCGGTTTCGCCCTCACGTATCAGGCGGACAGAGTACTCGACCGTGTCGCGGTCCAACTCGCGCGGTATATAGAGGTACGGCAACGCCTCGCCGGGGATAGGCTCACCATTGCGATACCATTGGTAGTGCGAGAAGGTATAACCGCCGTTATAGTCTTCCTGAAGGATAGCAATCACATCCCGGAAGCGCTGTTCGGTTACCCACGACGGATAGTTGAGCACGATAGAGGTATCGGTACTGCAGAGATCGGGGTTGGTACAGATACCATTATCCAGAACGAGTTTGACAGGATAATGATCAGGACGGGGATACTTCTTCTTGTCGTCATCGCGGAACGGCATAGGGATGGTAAGGACTGCCAACTCCTCGGTGGTGGTGATCGGTATATCGATCTGATCCTCAAAACCGTATTGGTGCCCGAAGTCGTTATAATAGAGGGAGAAGGCAATCGGATCCCGTCCGGTGTAGCGGTAGAAGAGTTCGTATGCGTCATCATCGGCGCAGATGGAGTCAGCCCACGCGGTAGGTACGGTGGGTTCGATGACTTCGAGGTGGAGATAAGTGAAGTGGTGGCATCCCCAGTCGTTGAGAGTGGTGTCCTTGTAGGATCCCGGTTCCATGAGATAGACGCCATGGAGATTGTAGGACTCGGTGCGGCAGATGGTGTCATAGCGCACCTCGAAGGTGGTGTCCACTACCGTAAGATAGAGATGATAAACCGAGTCGCAACCATAGATGACCGTGGTGGTACTGTCATAGAAGAAATGGTCTCCCACAGGCAGATGGTCGAGAATATGTCCATGCCAGGTCATGTCGTCATCGGCGCACTTGGTGACTGTCTCCTCGAAGAGGTAGGTGGGTGTCACGGTGAGTCGTAACTCGTAGATAGAGTCACAATTATGGATAGTGGTCAGGGAGTCGTAGAAGGTGTACTGCCCTGCCGGCAAGCCGGAGCCGAAGGTGTTACCGATCATGCTGCCTTCATAGTGGTGTGCACGCCAGTCAGCCTCTCCGTCGTCGCAGATAGTAATATAGTCTATGTGGCGATATGCAGGACGGATGGTAGCATACAGTTCAAAGACAGAGTCGCATTGGTGGATAGTGCTATAGTTATCCACAATGACTGTGTCAAACGGAGCAATGTCTTCTCCGGGTTCGTACTCGTATTCATAGCCAGTGAAAGTATGCCCATGCGAAGTGTACGACTCATTTGAGCAGATGGTTGCAGTGTCACGGAAGAGGTAGGACTTGTGGATAGTAAGGAAATAGCGGTAGATGATACTATCACAACCGTCAATAGGACTCTTGAAGATGACATCGGTGTAAGTCTGCGGAATGGTCATACCCGGTTTCCAAACGAGTGTCTCTACATAAGAGTGTGAGCCATTGGTGTACCAGAGGGTGTCGGTGTGCTCGAAGATGGTGTTATCGCAGATAGTGTCATAGATAGGAATGAGCGTTACCGGCTTGACATAGAGTTCCAAGACATAGACTGAGTCGCAATGCCAATAGTCGGTACCTCCGGCGATAGAATCATAGTAGACACCTGTTGCGTGGTAGATTCTTCCCCTCCATTCGACTGAGTCTCCACGGCATACCTGTGAGCGTGTGACATATTCGTAGGAAGGATGTACGGTGAGATGGAAGAGGATCGTACTGTCACAACCGCCATTGACAGCTGTCAGACGACGCTCGGCTTCGTAACACATGGTGTCTTTGCGGGTCTCGTCATACATACGCGTGGTCGGGGAGAAGAATATTGTGTCGGTGTGTTGTCCGAAGGCGTCTTCGGTATAGAACACATGGTATCCGTCCCTATCGCATGCCACTTCGTTGCGGATATAATGTCCGGCAGGGTTGACGATGAGTTTGAGGTAGAAGGTACTGTCGCAACCGGCAGTTGTGATATAATGGGCTGTATCGTAATAGGTTCCGACAGAGAGGAGGGAGTCTCCATCGATATAGTGGTGATAAACGGAGTCTCGATGGGTGTCGTACCGGTCACCTTGCAGCCGTTCGAATCCCCAGCCGTATTCGTCTCCGCTATACCATTTGCGCTGCCAGCTGATGCGTTCGTCCTGGCAGATGACATAGGTGGAATCGAAACGATAGATCGGATTAACATGCCATGTAATGCCATAGACGCTGTCGCAGCCATGGATAGTGGTATGGTGTTCGGTGAAATCGAAGTCTCCGGCACGCGATACATCCATCTGGAAAGTATGCGTATGACCTTCGTTGTCAATCCACTCACGTTTGGTGTCAATGGTGTCCTGGCAGAAGACAAAATGCTGGCGGTAGTCATAGACTGAATCCACATAGTAACGGAGGGTAACGATAGAATCGCACCCGAGAACAGTGGAAATGGTATCGTTTCGTGTGAGCGAGTCAGCCAGATGGAGGGCGGAGAGCAGACCACCGGTTCCGTTATTGAGGTTCTCATAATAATAGCCGTCGGCTGTCTGGCATGCCCTACGGGTGATCGTCTCGCGATGCACGGGGTTGACTACCAGATGGAGGTGGTGCACTGAATCACAGTCATAATAGTATGTACCTCGGCGGATGGCAATGTCGTACTTTCCGGCAGGGAGAGATGTCCTGATGCTATCAAATCCGGCTGCGTCGTAGGTCTTGCCATAGGCGGTGTACTCGTCACCGGTGAATAACATTCCCTGCCACTGAAGTGAATCTTTGGCGCAAAGGATGACAGAGTCGTAATGGTGATAGGTAGGCGGAATATACAGGTGCAGAGTCCATACACTATCACAACCGCTATGACGATTCCGGTCAAGGTGCGACTCCGGTTCGTGGGTCTTGAGGCTATCGATATAGGTGAAATGTCCTGCAATATTTGTAGGAATGGCTTCACGGCTTATCCATTGTCCTGTCTCTACTGAATAGAAGCGGTCGGACTCTGTATGTCCGTCCCACAGATAGGCAGTATTCTGGCAAACCGTATCGTGGGCGGGGAAATCGTATGTCGGATAATTGTAGAGATTGAGCACATAGATACTGTCAAAACCAAACTCTTTGGTCTTGAGACTGTCGTAATACAGCCCCGGCTCCAAGATGACAATGTCCGGGCGTGCTTCATGGACAGAGTCTCCGGCATGATACCAGTGGTAAGGCTCATTGTCGCATGTCCAACCCTCTATGGTGTCGCGATAGGTAGGACCAACCAGAAGACGGAGATGAATGGTGCTGTCGCATTTATGGATGGTCGGGTAGATAGTGTCAAACTCATTGATGATCTTACCCTCCGGAATACGGACAATCTGTTGTGTTGCTTCGCCGTCAAACCATGAAGCGCCAAGCGTGTCAGCATTCACCTTGCTTCCGATATAGACTGTATGCTGCCATTTGCGGCTCTCCTCATCCGACATTGTGATAGTATCCGCATGATAATAGACGCTATCCACGCGCAACCGCAATACCCAGATACTGTCGCATCCGCCTTCTCCGTCCCGACATTCGGGGCAGAACTTGGTATGGAGCGAGTCGGTGTAGAGGTATTCAACACCGCTCTTGAGGTTGGTAGGAATCTCAGTGAGGAGAATACGCTTCTGCTGTTGGTGATCCCAGATATACTGTGAGGTGTGTCCTTCCCATTCGTAAGCCGATCCCTGACAGATACTATCCTTATGCTCTTTTAGGTAGGTCGGGTAGATATTAATGCGGTGTTGCACCAAACTGTCGCAGCCATGGATGGTGCGGTCGTGATATTCCAGAACGAAGGAGATCGAGTGTTGTCCTTCCGGCACGATAAAACCAGGTTCGGAGGAAGGTCTCAAGGGCGATTTGGCACCATAGATCACCTGGTCGTAGAACTGTATGGTGTCGTTTTCGCACATGTGTCTTTGGATAATGCTTACCGGTGCTGTATAGACCGAATCCACACGCAACCGAAGCGTCCAGATACTATCGCATCCGGCAGAAGTGTACATATGGTCGTTATAAACATATGTACCGATGTGGTCGGTAGAGATTTCTGTGAGGTCATTGCCGTTGAGGTCTTGGAGTGTGTGTCCTTCGTGACGCAACCAAGCGAACTGCTCAAACTGGCAGACAGAGGTGTCGGTGGTGAAACGATAGACCGAATCGACATACAGATGCAGTGTCCAGACACTATCACACCCGAAGGAATCGGTCTGTAACCTGTCATAGTAGTAGAAATCTCCATGATGTTCCGTAGAGATCTGCGTTACAGGATTGCCATTAGCATCCATCACATTGTTCCTGGAACCGGTGTGATTAATCCAAATGAACGGTGAGCCTTGGCATATATGCGCAGTGGTATCGTATTCATGTGTCGGTGCGCGATAGAGATCGAGTACGAAGATGGAGTCGAAATCCAAGGAGGTGCGCAGTGAATCGTAGTACAACCTATGTTGTCCTACTTCCGGCAGTGCATTGCCGGAGATGGTTCGGCGGAGTTCTATTACACCATTTTGGTTTGCACGTTTCCACTCGTAATAGGGCTCTGACTGGCAGACATATTGGTATGTTGTGTCGCGAAAGACCATACCCATGCGGAGATTGAGCACCAAGGTGCTGTCGCAGGAGCGGGTTCCGATTGTCGCAGTGGGGTAGTGGACAGTGATGACGGTGTCTTTGGTGACCATGACATCGTATGGAAGTGTAGTCTTGGTACCACCATAGGTGACGCCTTCCCATGTGTAGGTTTCCTCGTCGGACATCGTGTGGTGGAAGGACTTATGGTAAGACGGCAGAATGGTTAACTGCAACTCAAAAATACTATCGCAGTTGCAATCCGAATGGGCTGAGTGGAGTGAGTCGATATACGTGAATGTACCGGCTGTATTTTGGAAGATCTCTATGTCGGGATGATTAGCCCAAGTATAGCGGATATTGACAGAGTCAAGGCAAACGGTATCCGTTGCCATGTAATATCGGGTAGGATAAACAATCACGCGGTGCTGTACGGCACTGTCACAGCCACTCATTGTCTTATCGGTATATTCAAGTGGGGGCAGCTCATAATAGCTGCTTCCTTCCGGCACGGCGTAACCCGTTTCGCCGGCGGGTAAATCCTTCCATTTGGCTCCGTATAGAATCTTGTCATAGAAATGGAGTGTGTCGTTTTCACACATCTGCCGTTCGGTGATTGTAACAGGAGTTGTATAGATAGAGTCTATCTGCAAATTCAGTGTCCAGATACTATCGCAGCCGTCGGAGGATTTCAAATGGTCGGTGTAAGTGAACGAACCGCTATGGTCAGTAGGAATGACGGTGAGTTCGTTACCGTTGTTATCACGGAGGGAGTGTCCCTCGTGACGCCGCCAAGTAAAGGAGGTGTTCTGACAGACAACAGTGTCGGTGGTAAAGGCATAAGAGGGATTGATTGTCAGGTGTACTATCTCTACACTATCGCAGCCATATTGGTTAGGCGTGAGGAGTGTATCGATATAGACATCACTTTTAGTGGCAGTTTTGCCTTTCTCTCCATATTCGTACGGACCTTGGTTAGCGCACCAAGACACGTAATACTCATGCACAGTGGTTGGTTTGACGGTCAAGTCCAAGTGAACGATACTATCGCAACCATGTATGGTGGTGAGCGTGTATGAGTCCGTGTAATGCCAAACCGTTCCGACTGCAGAGGCAGGACGGTTGACGGTCTTGTCATGCACACCACTATCGCGCAACGACCAGCGATAAGGCAACTCTCTATCACAGATGACTACGGTAGTAGTGGTGTCGTATGTGGGATAGATGACTATCGGCAGATGCAACACACTATCGCAGGCAAGAGGGGTCTTGGTGTCAAGTCGTGCGGTATAGGTGGTGTCGAACGGATATTGATCCTTTTGAGGAAGGGGTATATTCATGATCAGTTGTCCGTTATCTGCTCTTCTCCACTCGTAGTGGGAGTCGTCTTGGCAGAGAGAGACCGGTGCAAGGGTCTTGTCGTAGGTGCGGTACTGAATGACGGTGAGTTGGTAAACAGAGTCACGCACGGGCAGTTCGGTAGTCTTCAGACTATCGTAGAAAACGGTGCTATGAGCATCGGTTAGGCGTTTGTCGAAAGAGTCTGTACCTTCCCATTTGCTACCAACGATGATTTTTCCTCTCCAATGTACCGAATCGACATCGCAGATGGTATCATTATGCTTAAAGAGATACGTGTCGGAGATCGTCAATTCCAAGCGGTAGAGGCTGTCGCAACCGTTAACGGGGTTGGTCTGGGTCTCGTCGTCATTATGGAAATAGAGGGTAGAATCCTTTTTAATGTCAGGGAAAGGTCCATAGGTCTTGCCATGCCATGTGTAGGTGTCGTTATTCGCCATGGAGTGCTTATCTACCTGCAGGAAAGGCCGGGTGTATTTCAGTTCCAGTTGGTAGATAGAGTCGCATCCAAAACGTGTGAGGCAAGAGTCATAATATATTCCATCTTCAGGCAACTCTACGTAAGCAGCCCCATCGCGGTGTTTCTCCCATTGATAGATATTGGTGCGGATGGTGCGAGTCGTCTTGTCGTAATCCCACTGGCAAATGCTATCTTTCTGCTTGTCGTAGAAAGGTTCAGGTATATATAGGTGCAGCACTTTGATAGAATCGCATCCCTTACCGTTGTTGCACTTGTCACAGGTTGATGTCCGCAGTGTGTCAGAGAAGAACCCTTCCCAAGTCCGTAAACGGGCATCGTAATGCATGTCAGGGTGGCTCTTGGTGATCTGTAGCTCTTTTGTGTTGTTTTGTATAGGCCAGATATATATAGAATCCGGGTTATGGTTATAACACATGGTGTCAACGATGGTATCGCGGTGGATGTCGTTGATGAAGATATATAACTCAAAGATGGAGTCGCACCCTTGGAAAGGAGGGTACTTCTCTGAATATGGCTCAAATTGGCAGGGGCAGTATTTGGTCTTAGCTTCTATGATATCCACCGTGTCATTGAGTACCACGATTCCGGGTCCTTCGGCTTCGACGCCCTTGTATGTTTTCTCGTATTCGGAGCCTTTCAAATAGGTGAATTTCTCGTTTTTACAGAGATAGACGGTATCGATTTGCCGGAAAGTATCGCAGACGAAGAGGAATAGGGTGAATGTGGAGTCACAGCCATAAACAGTCTGGTATTCACGGCGGAAAATGTTCTCTCCGGAACGGGCTTTGCATTCGAACTCTATGGTGCTTTCTCCTTCTGATTTGTCACCTATGTAAAGGGTGGAGTCTGTTCTTTCGGAGGTGATAGAGAGGTTGTTCTGGAAGGGCATGTTATCGTAGAAGAACTTCAGTGTATCGCCCATACAGATCTCGCGATAGATGGTGTCGTGATAGATGCGGGTGACGCGGACAACCATACGAAGTGTATCCATGTCATCCGGCAAGTCGGTACAAATGACATGCTTATGGTGGATGACGGCTTGTACTTCATAGTCCATGAAGGGTTTTCTGTCCATCGGATCCAGATCCGACTCATCGGGGAGGATGAACTGGTACTGCCATTTGTATGCCCAGTTGTCGCCGATGGTTTGGTGCTCCTCCTGTTTGGTGCTGTCGATAGGAGCGGAATAAGTCTTGTAGATAGTAGGCTCAGTGTCGGTGACATCATAGATATACCAGTCCACCGGCTCTCCATGTTTCATGATCGGTGTCTGGAGCATCCAACTCACGATAGAACTATCACAGACGATAGCAGTGTCCAGACGCTCATGATCGCTCATCCACTCGTCCCATTGGCGTTGATACCAGCCTTGGTCTAACCGAGGCTCTACGTCGTATGACTTGGGCGACATGATATTCTCAGGAGTGGATACAAATAGCGAGTCGCGGAAAGGATCGGGATTGTAACCCAGGGTGTAAAAATAGCCTTGGGCATCCGTCAGAGCATAAACCATTCCAACAAATCCTTCACCGTCACTTTCCAGTACATGGTAATGGCTATCAGGATTTGTAATTTCAATGGAAGCATATGACATCATGTTGTCTGAAGCAAAGGCTTTGAAAGCAGATCCTTCAACTGCTTCTCCATCCAAAGTCAGTTTGTTGATGTCTGTTGTCCGTGTGACGACATATAGATAATATTTTTGTGGTGGAGCCTGCTCTCCTACTCTTGTGAACGGATCCAAATCATGGGTGAAGAAATTCATAGAAGTAGTTCTGTGTTCCCACGATGGCACTAAAGCATTAGCAGGATCTCCATAATAATAGCATACCGGATCAAAGGGGTCGTCTGAACACTCTCCGTTTTTACCACCACTGGTTGTGTAGTAATAGCACATAATTGGCTGATCACTATGGGCTCTCAGTTCGGTCATTCCTGTGGCAGATAAGGTGACAGGAGAAGTGGTCTGACCGGCTGCTAAGGTTATAGTAGTGGAGTAAGTATTTCCGCCACGGACATAGTCCATTGTAATGTGAGTGTCATTATATGCAGCGGTAAAGATGGCATTATTTTCTAAAGTACCTTCAAGTTTTGCCATATAGAAATCTCTTCCCCATTGTGTTATGGGGATGATTTCTTCACTCAGATAGTCCTTAGAGTTCGACTCATGGAACGGAATACTGGTTTGCTGGTTTCCGTTGAATACCGCTACAGGCTTGTCAGCGCATATGCTACTACCAGACAAATCAACCTTAACATCTGAGTTTGTGTGTAATTTTGAGGCTACAAGATATGCTTCTCCCTTATTCAGAGTAATTGACATGCCGACTCCGGCAGGATTCTGCATGAAGGTTTCGTATGAAGGGGTTATGGTCACTTTTGTTTGGTCTTCTGTTGCCACTACCGCAAATTCAGACGAATAAGTGTCTTCATAGTAGGTCTGCACATAGTATTCTTTGCCTAAGAATTTTGTAGGAATAATTAAAGTTGCGTCACGAGATGATTCTCCTGATTCTCCATTACGGCTATAGTTGAAGCAGGAGAACTTTTTATCTTTGTCAACTGAATAAACATGCACACCTCTGTATCCTGGAGTTTCACTTTTCCATAGGTATATTTGCTCATACAGAGACTTGTCTATATTTATGATGATTGTCGAGTCTTTCTTAATGGTGTATTGTTGAGAGAAAGTGCCTATTTCAACAATAATATCGGTATTCTCTCTTGCAGAAGCGGCTATTTTAAGTTCGAAAGTAATAAGCTCTGTATTAGGATCGGTAGGATTGAACATAGCATTATTCATGAATGCCAACCAGAAATCGTTTCCTTCAGTGCTGGTGAAAGAAGGTGCATTTCCAATCCAATATGGGTCATTGCTCGTCAACTCGACTGCCTTTGCCAAAGTCGGCAAAAGCAGCGAGTTAAGAACCAATAATATGTAAAGCAGTGGCCGCTTCAACGGTGCGAGGGAAGTTATTATTTGTTCTTTTTGTTCTTAGGCTGAGCGGGAGGAGTGAGTCCGTCGCGCTCCATCAGAGCATTAACGGACGGTTCCTGTCCGCGGAACTTACGATAGAGAGAAGCAGCTTCTTCTGTACCTCCGCGTTCCAAGATGTTCTCACGGAAACGTTTTGCAGACTTCTTATCAAAGATAGTACCGCCACGTTTCTTAGCTGCAGCCTTGAAGACAGAGAAGGCATCTGCGTCCAGAACCTCAGACCATTTATAGCTGTAATAACCTGCAGCGTATCCTCCGGAGAAGATATGCGTGAAGGCTGTAGCCATCTGTGTTCCGGCTACATTAGGCATTACGCGCACTTGTTCCATAGCATCGTTGCTGAAACGAATGACCGATTCCGTTGTTCCAAGCGACGGATTCGGTTGGTATGGTTTCTCCAAACTGTGCCAAGCCATGTCAAGGTAGCCGAAACTGAGTTGGCGAACGCAAGCATAGGCTGCGTGGTAAGTCTGGCTGGCGTGCATTTTGTCAAGCAAGTCCTGCGGAATAGTCTCACCAGTTTTATAATGCTTGGCGAAGGTGTCAAGAAACTCTTTCTCGTCGATGAAGTTCTCATTGAATTGTGAAGGCAGTTCAACGAAATCGCGCGGTACGTTGGTTCCGCTTTGTGCCGAATAGTGGCAGCGGGTGAGCATACCATGCAAACCGTGACCGAACTCATGAAGGAAAGTGCGTACCTCATCGTAGGTGAAGAGAGCCGGTTTCTCAGCAGTCGGGCGTGTGAAATTCATCACATTAACGATGTGCGGACGGTGATCCACACCGTTCTGTACATATTGGGGTTGGAAATCATTCATCCATGCACCGCCTCGTTTGCCGTCACGCGGATGGAAATCGGCGTAGTAGATAGCCAAGAACTGTCCTTTCTCATCGAAAACCTCATAGGCGGTAACTTCGGGATTGTAAACAGGGATGTTTTTGTTCTCTTTGAATGTCAGACCATAGAGGCGTTTAGCCAAGCCGAACACACCTTTCTTAACATTCTCCAATTCAAAGTACGGACGCAGATCATCATCCGAAATAGCGTATTTCTCCTGTTTGAGTTTCTTGGAATAGTAACTCCAGTCCCAAGGTTGAAGATCGGCGTAGAGTCCGTGTGCCGAAGCATAGTCTTGAACTTCTTGTACTTCCGCCTTCGCAGCAGGCATATATGCGTCTCTCAATTGGTTAAGTAACTGATACACAGCGTCCGGCGTCTCTGCCATGGTCTTATGGAGGGATTTGTCTGCGTATGTCTTCTTATCGAAGAGATTTGCCAGTGCCAAACGGGTGTTGACAATCTCTACGATGATGCCTGTGTTGTCAAATTCACCACCGATACAGCGGCTGTTGTAAGCAGTATAGAGTTCACGGCGTATATCACGGTTATCCAAATCCTGCATTACGGGAATATAGGTTGTGGGCTTGAGGTTAAGCATCCAACCTTTCTGTCCTTTCTGCTCGGCGTTGGTGCGGAGAATCTCTTTGGTGTCATCGTTGAGACCTGCCAAGAGCGATTCGTCGGTGATTAGCATCGTCCAAGCGTTGGTAGCTTTCAATACGTTTTGACCATATTGGAGCGTGAGTTTGCTGAGTTTGGCTGACAGTTCGCGATAGGTCTGTTTATCCTCAGCGCTGAGATTAGCGCCGTTTTCTGCAAAACTCTCGTAGATGTCATCCAATAGTTTGCGTTGGTCGGGACGCAGTTTGAGCTGGTTGCGCTTGTCATAAACGGCTTTGATGCGTTTGAAGAGTCCTTCGTTCAAACGGATGTTTGCCGAGTACTCCGACATCTTCGGACTGAGATCCAACTGGATCTGTTGGAGCGTATCATTGGTCTCGGAACTTGTGAGGTTGAAGAAGCATCCGGCAACTATACCGAACAACTCACCCGAACGCTCGTAGGCTTCGATTGTGTTTTCGAATGTCGGTTCTTCGGGGTTATTGACGATGGCATCAATCTCTTCGAGTCCTTGTTTCATACCTTCTTCAAAAGCAGGCATGTAGTGCTCAGCGTGTATTTCGTTGAACGGGTATGCCCCGTGCGGAGTCTTCCAGTTCTTGTAATCAAAGAACGGATTTGCAGCATTGGCTGCCAAAACAGTTGTGGCGATTGCCATAAGCACGAATTTTCTCATTTTTTCATTTATATATTTACTTATTTATTCTTGGTGCCTCTGATGAGATTGATATCTCCCGAAAGTTGGTAGATACCTATCGTGGCATCATCTGCATTTAGTTTCTTCTTCTTGTACGAGGCTTTGAGTCCGATATATTTGGCATTTTTGTCGGCATCGGTACCCATAGCGCGGATTACATAGTAATAGGCTCCTTCTGCAGCCGGTCTTCCATTGATGGTGCCGTCCCAACCTTTGGCGGGATCGGTAAACTCATACACGAGTTTTCCCCATCGATTGTAGATCCAGCAATGAAACTCCCTGATTGACTTGTATGTGACACGGAACTCATCGTTCTGACCGTCGCCATTAGGAGTAAAGGCATTCGGAACCAGGAGTTGTGACTCGGATATATTAACAAGAATCTCTACCGAATCTCCCTGACAATCCGGATCTATGTTGTCTTGGCACGGACAGAAACGGTTGCTTACAGAGTGTACCACCCGATAGGCTCCCGGTTCCATAAACGTATAGCGCAGATCCTGGTCGTTGCGCTGCACAATGCGGTCTGATCCTCTATAGATATCCCAGTGGAAGTACTCTACAGCAGGAGTGGGGTTGCTGTAGAAAGCAATCTCCAGCGGCGCTGAACCTTTGAGAACAGAAGCGTCTGTCGGACGTTCCAGTTCATTGGAACGGCCGCCATCGCCACGAGTGGTGGTGATCGATGTAGGCATACAGTTCACCGCTTTCGGTTCGCTCAGGACAGCTATTACCGAATCGGGTTCTTCTCCCCACTGGCTGACGATATTCTCGTCCCATTTAAGGGAGATGTCTGTAGTGCGATAGATAGGATCAAGGGAATAGGTGCCAAGGTGCAACCGCTCATTGGCAGTGGCTACAGAGTCGATCCATTGCTCATTGTTCCAAGCAAGAGTAGTATATATTATGGTACACGTGCGTGTATATGTGCGCGTGCGTCCGTTAGCATCCGTATAGCGGATTTCGGAGACAGGGTCGCCTGTAAGATGAAGTTCGGTCTTCTTACAGAACGGCTCTACCTCCAGAGTCATGTTCGTTAAGGCATAAGCAGGATAGGTGAAGACATAGAACGGCGAGGAGTTCACCCCGTTCTTACGGACATAGTATCCTCCGTCGTCCGGATAAATCTCGTCAGCATTGGACTGAATAAGATTTCCAGAGGTGGAATACCAGTCCACTTCGCCGACAGTTGAGCGCAGATGCACTTCGTCCGCGAAGAAGAACAAGGTGTCGCTGTTGTTAACGACTTGCGCCGCTCTGCCCACACACTCGACAGGGAGTGCATAGGCAGAGAGGACGCAAAGGGTCAAAATCAATATAGATGTTAGTCTTTTGATCATTTATTCACCTGAAAACGGGTATTTCCGTTTTCTATAAAATCTACAATCTGTTTGGCTGCGGCAATGCCGGCATTGATGTTTGCTTCGGCAGTCTGTGCACCCATTTTCTTTGGTGTTGCGAAATAGCGTCCCTCAAAGAGCGTACGGAACTTGGCATCGGCTACAGGCATGATGTCCGTCATGTATTTGAGGTCTGTACGCTCTTGCATCAGTGCAATCAGTCCCTCCTCGTCGATGACTTCCTTGCGGGCAGTATTGACCAATATTCCGCCTTTCGGCATGAGGTTCACCAGGTCATGGTTGATGCTTCCCTTGGTCTCTGCCGTAGCAGGGATATGGAGCGAAACAATGTTGCAGGTTTTGTACAGTTCCTCTGCGGAATGAACAGGTTTTACATTCGCAGCCGTCATCGCCTCATCGGGACAATACGCATCGTAGGCATAGACATCCATTCCGAAACCTTGGGCAATGCGTGCTACATTTCTGCCAACATTACCGAAAGCGTGGATACCGAGTTTCTTGCCTTTGAGTTCCGTACCCGAAGTGCCGTTGTAGAGATTGCGGACAGCGTAAACCATGAGTCCGAGTGCCAGTTCAGCAACGGCATTGCTGTTCTGACCGGGGGTGTTCATGGCTACTACTTTATGGGTGGTAGCCGCCTCCAAGTCGATATTGTCATAGCCGGCACCTGCGCGGACTACGATTTTCAGTTGTTTAGCGGAGTCTAAGACAGCTGCATCTACGACATCCGAACGGATGATGAGTGCATCCGCATCAGCTACTGCGTCCAGCAATTGTTGCTTTTCCGTATATTTCTCCAAGAGCGCGAGTTCGTATCCTGCGCCCTCTACCACTTCGCGGATGCCATCTACGGCTACTTTCGCAAAGGGTTTCTCTGTTGCTACAAGTACTTTCATAAAATGTACTATTTTTAATATTTTCCTCTTTTCAAGTTCTTTCCAAGAGCAGCCTAAGAGCAGCTTAAGGTCGGCTTAAGGTCTGCTGTTTGAAACGATGTTGAAACGATTTACTTCTGTTAAGATTAGTGCAACGCCTCATATTCTTTAATACAATCTACGAGAGCCTGCACGCCTTCAAGATCCATGGCATTGTAGCAGGAAGCACGGAATCCGCCTACGAGACGGTGTCCCTTGATACCCACCATACCGCGCCCGGTAGCGAACTTGAAGAAGTCGTCCTGGAGTTCTGCGTACTCAGGTTTGAGCACGAAGCAGATGTTCATGCGGCTGCGATCCTCTTTTTCCATAATTGTCGGTGTGAAGAGTTTCGACTCGTCCAGACACTTGTACAGCAATTCCGCTTTCTGCTTGTTACGCTCCTCTATCCATTTCACGCCGCCGTTTGCTTTGAGCCAGCGGAGTGTCAAGAGAGCGGTGTAGATAGGCAGTACCGGAGGTGTGTTGAACATCGAACCGCCGTCGATATGCGTCTGGTAGTTCAGCATCGTCGGAATATACCGGCTGACTTTGCCGAGGCACGACTCTTTGATAATAACGAACGTCACACCCGCGGGCGCGAGGTTCTTCTGCGCACCGCCGTAGATGATATCGTACTGGCTGACATCAATCGGACGGCTGAGTATATCCGAACTCATATCGGCGATCAAAGGCACATTGCCTTTTTTCGCATAAATCTCTGCCAACTTCTCATCGTTGATCTCTGTGCCGAAGATGGTGTTGTTGGTTGTGATATGGAAATAATCGGCATCCTGCGGAATCTCGTAGTCAGCAGGAATATTGTTGGTGCTGGCAGCCACTTCCACCACTTCTCCAAAACCTTTTGCCTCTTTGACGGCTTTCTTCGACCAGACGCCGGTATTGAGGTAAGCGGCTTTCTTCTCCAACATATTAAACGGCACCATGCAGAACTGCAAACTGGCACCACCGCCAAGGAAGAGCACACGATAACCCTCCGGCACGTTGAGCAGCTCTTTGAAGAGTGCTTCCGCCTCGTCCACCACCGGCTGGAAGTACTTGGCACGGTGGCTGATCTCCAGAATAGACAGACCTTCTCCCTGGAAATCCATTACAGCGTCTGCGGTCTGTTTGATTACTTCTTGCGGCAGGATACTCGGTCCTGCATTGAAATTGTACTTTTTCATATCAGTTTTTATGGTCTATTTTAAGGTATAATACTTATGGTTCCAAGCAGTCGGTTTGATATGCGGCAACTCGATGATGCCTTCTTTGTGCTGCTTGCCTTGCGCGAGATGGAGCGCCATAGCTACCGCTGCCATATCATCGGCTGCAGCCGCTTTGGTGTTGGCAGCCGGCTGTGCCGGTGTTGCCAAGTACCGGCGCAGGTTCTCAGGAACTTCCTTTCCGGCTTTCTGCATACGCTCTGCGAGATCTTTGTTGAACTGCTCTTTGGCAATACCGGACTTGTACTCGCGGTACTGTTTGTCGTGCATAGCGAACTCGAACAGTTCCTCGTCGTCCTGTCCGCGATCCCAACCCAGTTCTTTCATCTCTTTGATATACTGCGGCAGCACATCCGGATAGAGTTTCTGGGGATCGTCGGTGTAGAATTCATAGCCTTTCTCTTTGGCGAGTTCGATGATCTCCGGCGCCAACTCACCCGGCAGTTTACCGGACTTGCCAAGTATCATGCCCCACATAGCGGGATCCATGCGTGTGAAGTCTTTCTCGCCCATCGAGCGGCTGAAGAGGTTCATCAGCGCAGCGTTCTTCACATACTGGCTGAACGGTGTGACGAGACAAGGCGTACCAAGCATCGGCCATATACGCTGTACTTCGTCGAAGAGCTGTACCAGCAGTTCGTCCTCGGAGAGTTCTTTCTCGCCTTTCTTGCGAAGGTTGGCGTTGATAGCAGCGTGCATGCCTTTGAGATCCGCCATGAGCGAACCCATCATACCTCCAGGCAGACCGCAACCTACCAGCAGAGACGTCATCAGCGCGTTCTTCGGGTCAATCCAATAACCGAGGAAATCGTCGATGAAGGACTGCGTGAGAGAGCGTGCCTCCATATAGGCTTTCATGTTGATGTCTTTGACAAGGAATCCTGCGTCTTTGAGCATTGCCTGAATGGTGATCACATCCGGGTGCACTTTTCCCCAAGAGAGCGGCTCCATCGCTACATCGAGCACATCGCCGCCGGCTTTTGCCACCTCGAGCATCGAAGCTACGCTAAAGCCCGGTCCCGTATGTCCGTGGTATTGGATGATGATATCCGGGTGTTTCTCCTTGATAGCCGCTACGATCGTTCCGAGCATTGCCGGACGACCGATACCCGCCATATCCTTAAGACAGATCTCCTGTGCGCCACCTTCAATCAGTTGCTCCGCGAGATTGATGTAATACTCGGCGGTGTGGACTTTCGAATAGGTGATACACATGGTAGCCTGGGCGGTCATGCCTGCAGCTTTTGCCCATTTGATGGAGGGGATGATATTACGCGGGTCGTTCAGACCGCAGAAAATACGGGTGATATCCGTTCCCTGCGCATGCTTCACTTTATACATCAGCTGACGCACGTCTGCAGGTACAGGATTCATGCGCAACGCGTTCAGACCGCGGTCGAGCATATGGGTCTTGATTCCTGCTTCGTTGAAGGGTTTGCAGAACGTACGGACAGCCTGGTTCGGGTTCTCACCGTAGAGCAGGTTCACTTGCTCACTTGCGCCACCGTTGGTCTCTACACGGTCGAAGCAACCCATATCAATGATCACCGGAGCAATCTTCGCCAACTGGTCTTTACGCGGCACATACTTTCCGCTACTCTGCCACATGTCGCGATAGACAAGGGAAAATTGAATTTCTTTTTTCATGCTATAGTATTTCGAATATTTACTGTTTAAAATATCGTGCAAAGGTACGATTTTTTTTTGATATTCGCAAATAATTCTTTTATTTTTATGGTATCGCAGTATAAAATACTGCTTTTTATGCTTTTTTTCTTGTGTATATGAAAAAATAATAGTACCTTTGTCGCCTAAATTATGGCGAATGCGATAAATATATGCAAGGCGTCTGCGGGAACAGGTAAGACTTTTACTCTCGCAGCGTATTATGTAGGGCTTCTTTTGTCAGGAGTCAGTTATCGCAATATCTTAGCTGTTACTTTCACCAACAAGGCTACAGCCGAAATGCGAGTTCGTATCTTAGGCTATCTCTATGCCATTGCCAATGGCGATCAGGAGGTGCAGCCTTTTTTGCAGAAAGCCCTGCGTACCGACCATATTGCGCATCCCGAGGAAATCCGCACTCGGGCAGCTGCCTGTTTTGAGCAGATGCTTTTGGATTTTGACAGCGTGCAGGTGCAGACGATCGACTCTTTTCTCCTGACCCTTTTGTCCGGCATGGCAAGTGTGCTCAGAATGTCCACCGGCATGACAACTGAACTGGATAGCGATTTTATTATCTCCCGTGCTGTTGACAAGCTCCTTACCGTAGGCATGACACCGGAAGTGGAGAGGTTGCTCAAGAGATACCTGCATGTGCAGCTGGATAGCGAACGTACATGGGATGTGCGGGCTGCTATTCGTGATATGGGGCTCAAACTCTATCAGGAGCAGGTGCAGATGCTTGAGGCGGAACACAAGATAGTCTTTGATGCCGCTTCTATAGAACGGTATCGCGCGCATCTGCTTGGCGAATGGAAAAACAATGCAGACCTTCGCACGCTGTCTTCCCTGTTGCAGAAAGCCCGTCCTATGATTCTGACGGAAAAACCGCATGGCAAGGATCTTATGAATGCCTGTTTGCGTTTGGAGCGTTCACTTTCCGAACCCGATAAAATCAAGTCGGCTGACTTGTTCCGAGGTATGACCGATGCGCAACTGGCAGCGACTCCAAAGTGGAAAGAACAGCCCGCTGAGGCTGTTTCGGCAATGGTGCAGGCAACCGAACTGGCGAAGAAACTTCGTGAAACCTATCTGACCATCAAACTAAGTATCGGATTCAGCTACGAAATGCAACTGATGAGCGCTCTGCGCATCTTGATTGCGGAGACCCTTACCGAACAGAACAGTGCGCTCTTGGCGCAGACTGCCAGTATTCTTCATCAAGCTCTGCAAGCCGGCGATGCCGATTTTATCTTGGAGAAAGCGGGTATTCGGTATCATCATATTCTCATAGACGAGTTTCAGGACACCAGCCGTCTGCAATGGCGCGTTTTTCGTCCTTTGATAGACGAATTGCTCGCTGCCGGAGGTAATAGTGTGCTCATCGTAGGCGATATCAAACAGAGTATCTACCGTTGGCGAAACGGCGACTGGAGCATCATGCAATCCCTCAGCGGAAAGGAGGAGAAACTGGTTCGTAATTTCCGTAGCCGGAGAGTGGTTGTGGAGCAGAACCTGAAGCTTTTTGACCATATTATAGCCTCCGAAGATGAGGTTCGCAAGCCGCTTTACCAAAGTATCTACGGCGAAGGCTATGAGCCGGATAAAATATCTTCTTTCTACCGTTCAGGCAAAGAGGGCGGGTTGGTTCGTTTCCGTGCATTTGTACAAGAGAAACGAGATCCGGAGCAAGTCATTCTTGATATGTTCCGTACAATGGAGCAACTTCTCTCTCAGGGTGCTTTCCCGGAGCAGTTGTTGATCCTTGTCCGCGGGCATAAAGAGGCTCAACTCATCGCTGAGTCTCACGCCCTTCTCTCGCCAGAGGAGTATCCTCTGCTCAGCCGTGCTGCAATGGTGGATGCTTCCAGTTATCAGCTCCGTGCGGCTCGTTCTGTGCAAGCGGTTATCAATGGAATGCGTTTTCTGCACACTTCCGATCGGCTTGCTGTGCAGATGGTGGTTCAACTCACCCGGCGTCTCGATGCGCCACAGCGTCTGGAAGCAATGAATAGCCGCCTGCCGCTCTATGAACTGGTGAGCGAACTGATCCGGCTTCTCGTCTGTGATGACGACGGGTGCTACCGAGGCGGAGAGATAGCCTATATTAACTGCCTTCTGGATTCCGTCCGCTCATATGTGGCTAAATTCGGTTCCGATATAGAGCAGTTCCTGCATTACTGGGAAGACAAACTCCAGTCGCAATCCATACCTTCTCCTACTGCAAAATCTATCCGAATAATGACAATCCATGCCAGCAAGGGACTTGAGGCGCAGACGGTCTTCATTCCGTTCTGCCAATGGTCCAAAGAGGTGGACAAATACAATACAGTCTGGTGCGAAGCAGCCATTCCCAGGGAAGACGGATCTTCCATGGGATTTCTGCCTATACAGGACGGTAAAGAGGCCTTGGAGTCTGCATACAGGATATCGATGATAGAGGAGCACGAGAAAGAGCGCATTGAGAATCTTAATATGTTGTATGTGGCACTCACGCGCGCAGTGGACAATCTCTATGTATCCGCTATCTTCCGCCGCACCAAATCAGCGGGAGTGGAAAAATCTCATGTAGGCGATTACATCGCTAAAGCATGGGGGACGGAACTCGATGATATAGAGGCGGGCAATTTTGCCGAAGTAACATTCGGGACACCCGTTATTGCAGATCTCAAAGACAAGGAACAAGGGCTTTTTGAGTTCTCCTCTTCTCCTGAAACAGAAGTAACGCTATGGAGCAATGGCGACCGGGTTCGGTTTGTACAATCCCAAGAGTGCATGCGCTATCTGGAAATGGGAGAAGAAGCAGACCAGCGTGCCGCACGTATTGACGAAGGTAATCTTTGCCACGAGATTTTTGCGCAGATGCGTACTATATCCGACTTGCCCGGAGTACTTGATGATTTTGAAAGCCAAGGGCTTATCCAATCCAACGAGCAACGGCTTACCATCGAGGCACTTATCAATAATGCCTGGACCAACGAAAAGATGAAAGACTGGTTCACCAATCCTTGGACTGTTGATTGCGAACAAGCTATTTTCATGCATGGAAAGGAATACCGTCCTGACCGCGTAATGACCGACAAAGCGACTTCGAGAGCCATCGTTCTTGACTATAAGTTCGGGCATGAAGACAAATCCTATTTTGAGCAAGTGCGCACATATATGCACGCAATGGAACTCTTGGGATACGAACATGTGGAGGGCTATCTCTGGTATGCCCGACAAGGCAAATTGACCCCTGTTAAATGAACGGATTTCTGCAACATACAGCCGCTTCCATCTGTGAGCGATTAGGATGGGAAGCATTGCGGACAACCACGCTTGTCCTGCCTTCGCAGCGTGCCGGATTGATGCTCCGCGAAGAACTGCTTCAGCTTCAGCAGCGTTCGGGGAGAGAAGCTGTCTATGCCCCTACTGTACAGACACTCCGGCAGTTTCTTGATTCGCTCAGTCCCCTCTATGCGGAGGACGAACTCAAAACAATCATGCGTCTCTATACTCTCTATCGCAAGCATATAGCATCAGAGGGTGATGAGATGCCGTTAGACCAATTCTACGGCTGGGGAAAGCAGATGATAGCCGATTTTACCAATATTGATGTCTCTATGCCGTTCTCTGAGGTCGAATCGTTCTTTAAGCATACAGTAGCGGCGCACGAACTCAACGAATGGCAATTGGACCGCGATACGGAAGACCGTCTTCGCGCTTTGATCAAGCCGGATGCAGCTCCTGTGTCAGATGATGCGCTTTCGATTAGGAATCAGTATAAAACACTCTGGCGCAAACTCTATGAACTGTACCTTGCTTTGCATCAGCAGATGCTTGAGGAACACAAAGGTTATGAAGGAATGCGTTCACGTGCAATCCTGGACAATAAAGCAGAGGTAGAGCAGAGGCTAAGCAGACGTCAATTTGTTTTTGTAGGCTTTAACTATCTCCTGCCTGTCGAGCGCGAGATTATGGAACTTCTCAAAGACAGGTCTCTTTTCTACTGGGATTATGTACCTTCTTTCCCTGCCAACACCAAAGCCTTTTCCTTTGCCCGGCTCAACCAGAGTATCTTGGGTTCCGCCTCCGAGCCTAACACGTGGACTGCGCCCAAATCGGTAGATGTGATCTCTTGTCCTTCTTCTGCCGCACAAGCGCAATACGTGCATGACTGGCTGGCTTCCGCCTATAGAGAGAAAGGGCAGCATGTGGCTGTTGTGATCTGTGACGAGGGAATGTTGGAACCGGTTATCTATACACTGCCTACCATTCGTCTGGAAGGAAACGAGACGCCCGAACCGATTAATATCACCAAGGGTTTCCCGCTCCGCAACACCCGTGCGTTTGCCCGCGTGATAGCGTTGCTGGATGAAATGCAGGATCTGACAGAACTCGAGACCCTTGCAGACCGTCTTGCACTCGCCAGCGAGGATGAAATGCCGGCTGAGGAGTCTTGGCATACACTACTTGCCCAAGAGGCGATGTTCCAAGTCCGTAAGTGCATCAACAGAATGCGAACCATGATTGCTTCCTATCCGGAAGTGCCTTTTACCGTCTCTCTCGTACGGATGTTACTTCGCCGGGAATTAGAGAGCGTGACGATGCCGTTTAATGGCGAACCCGTTACAGACCTCCAAGTGCTGGGGGTACTTGAGACGCGTGTACTGGATTTTGACAAGATACTGATGCTTAACGTGGAGGAGGGTATTATCCCGCAGAAGAGCCATGATGTCAGTTTCATTCCATTCTATCTGCGCAAGGCTTATCATATGCAGACCGATGATGAACGTGCTACGGTCTATGCTTATAATTTCTTCCGTCTCCTTAGCCGAACCCGCGAGGTGACGATGCTTTTTACCTCTGCCGAGGCAAATCCTAACAGTAGAGGAGTCTCACGGTTTGTGTTGCAGATGTTAGCCTCCGATCTGTTCGATGTGCATAAGTATCAACTATCCGAATCTTCGCAGATCGAACCTGTAACAACCGTTGAGGAGCAAATCGTTCCTTTCCGCCGGAATTACCTGTCGCCTTCCGCAATCAATACCTATGTCGATTGCCCGCGTAAGTTCTACTGGCAGTATGTGAAAGGCTTGAGGGAGGAAGAACCGGCAGATGCCATCATGCCCCGTAATGAACTGGGTACCATGGTGCATGGTATCATGCAATACCTCTATTCCCACTATCTGGGTTGTGACGGTTCTTCACCCAAACAAGTTTTGCCCGAACAGATCCATGCCCTCCTTCAGTCGGAGACCATCCTAAGCGAAGCACTCGACAAAGCTTATGAGCAGTCCGACTATATCCGTTCTGAGCAGACTATGGCGAACGAAGCCATCCTTCGTTATGTCACGCATATCCTGGAGCGCGATGAACAGGATGCCGCTCACGGACTGTTTATCTGGCAATTGGAGAAGAAATACCGTCTGCCTCTCGCCATCGTCGAATCTCTCGGCCAAGTGTATGTTGAGGGGACTGTGGACAGGTTGGATATCGTAGGCGAGAGAGGACAAGAAGTGTTGCGTGTGATCGACTATAAGACAGGTAAGTACGATGAGAAGAAACTCACCGCTATGCCTGAAGAACTATTTGAGGACGAGACCAAATCATATATTCGTCAGACCCTGATCTATTCGGCGGCTGTCAATCACACTCTTTCTCCCAAGATGAAGATTGTGCCTAATCTGTTCTTCTGCACCAAAGACATGCGTTCTCTTGATACGGGTATCGTTGTTGCAGGGGAGAAGATCAATGACTATCATACCATCAGTGAAAGCTTTGAGCAACAGTTAGTCTCGCTAACACAATCTATCTATAATGACCAATTCTTTGCACCGCAGACCAAGACTGAGACGTGCCATGCCTACTGTCCGTTCTTGCTTCTCTGCGGGCGCAAACCCGATACTGATAACTGAAATACTCATCATGAAACCTTACATTGACCATCAAGGCAACTCTCTACCGTATCCAAGGATTATCAACATAATGCTTATGCTCGTGGGCGGATCACAGACTTTACGACTGCGTTTCTGGAGCCGCAAACCTCGTCATACAGCCGAGAAGACACTACGCGATATCTTGACAATCTCGCGCGATACGGAATATGGGCGCGAACACCATTTCGACCGTATTCTATCGGCTACTTCTGCCGAAGACCTCTTCCGTTTATATCGGATGTATGTGCCTGTTAACGAGAGTTTTGAGACGCTTCGCCCCTATGTCGAGAAGCATATGAACGGGGAGCAGAATATCCTCTTCCCCGGTAAGCCGGATATGTATGCTACCACCTCCGGCACTACTGCTGCCCCAAAATGGATACCAATGACCCACAAGTACTTGAAGGATGTGTATGGTAAGATGAGCCATGTGTGGACATGGAATTTTGTCAAGCATCGCAGCCGTATATTCGGCGGACATATATTCACCACTGTTGGCAAAGAATGCGAGGGGTATGCGCCGGACGGCACTATCTACGGAGCCGTCAGCGGTGTGCTCGTGCGTGATATTCCGCCTATTATCAAAAAACATTATACAGCTCCGGCGAGCGTCATGTCTATCGGCGACTACACGGCGCGTAACTATACACTGATGCGTCTTGCTATGCAGCACCGTGATGTTACGCTTTGGGCAACCGCCAATCCCTCAACAATCCTTGAGCTCCTGCGTGTAGCGGGAGAGTATCAGCAGGAATTGATCCACGATATAGAATGCGGTACGCTGTCCGAGGATTTTGAGATACCCGATCTTATCCGTGAGGAACTTGAAGCTTATATGTCTCCTCGTCCCGAGAGAGCGGAAGAGTTGCGGCAGATACTTGCCGAGAAAGGCAAACTTGAACCCAAAGACTTCTGGCCCTTGCTGCAGTATCTCAGCACTTGGAAATGCGGCAATACAAAGATCTATATGGACAAGTATGTTGATGCCTTTGATTGGACACGCACTTTCTATCAGGAGTTGGGGTATATTGCTACAGAATGCCGTTTCGGCTTCTCGCTTGACGATACTAACGAGTCTGTCCTCTTTCCGCATTTTCACTACTATGAGTTTGTACCCGAAGAGGAACTGGATCAGCCCCATAAGCATTTTTTGCAGATCGACGAACTTGAACTTGGCAAACGCTATTGTGCCTATGTTACCACCTATTCAGGTCTCTATCGCTATAATATGAATGATTTAATAGAGGTCGGAGGATTTTATTACGGCACTCCTACGGTACATATGATTTCCAAGGTTAACGGTATTGTCTCCATGACCGGCGAGAAACTCTACGAACCCCAGTTTATCGAAGCCGTTCACCAGGCGGAAGAGGAGACAGGAATCAAGACCAAGTTCTTTGTCGGTTTTGCTGATGTAGAACAGTCCTGCTACCATTTTTACTATGAGTTCGTTAATGAGAAGATCGTCCAGCAGCAGGCGGATGAGTTTACCAAAGTCGTAGATATCAAACTCCAGCAAATCAATATAGAGTATGAATCCAAGCGCCGGTCATTCCGGCTTGGCGAACCCCAAGCACACATTCTCCTCTCTAATGCCTATGCGCGATTCAAAGCCTCCTGCCTCAAGGATGGATTTAGAGACGGGCAGTTCAAGTTCAACCTCCTAATGCAGGACGAAAAACGGCGCAACAAATTCAACCTCATTCAGCGTCTTGAGACGCGCTTTGAGAAACTAAGTGAAGGAATTATAGACAAAGCAGATAAAATAGATGAAAGACGCAAACAACGTGCTAAACGGCGTTCAAACCGTCGTGCTCGATCTGGACGGCACAATATATGACAAGAGCGGTTTGGCTCGACGGATGGTCAGCCGTCTGTGGTGGAGTATCCCTCTTTTGACTGCGGAGCGTTTGGCGCGGCGTGCCGTCCGCAATCGCTTTTATGGTTCCAAAGAGGCGTTCTATCAGGCTTTCTTTGCGCAGATGGCGAAAGGGCATTGGTGGACTGCAGCCATGGCGGAGCGGTGGTATTATGCTTTTTTTATGCCGGCGATGATAGAGTTTATCCGTCGTTACCATTCGCCGCGTCCAGAGATCATGGCATTGATTCAGGAGGCAGATCGAAGGGGTATCCGTTTGGCTATATTCTCCGACTATGGCTGTGTTGAGCAGAAGCTCCGTGCTTTATCCATCTCTCCCGATCTGTTCGTTCTCTGTACCGATGCGCCCTCTATGGGAGGACTCAAACCTGCAGTTAATGCCGTTAAAAATCTTATGACTTGTCTCCAAGCCGATCCGCTGACCACACTTTTTATCGGTGATCGGGACGACAAAGACGGTGCCAGTGCACGTGTCGTCGGCGCCCGTTTCCTCCTGATTCCTAATAGCTAATCCTAATCGCCAATGAACAAACGTTATATAGATCTCAAAGTCACTCAGGGAACCTATGTCCCGCCGGTGACATTGCCTTACCCGGAGGATAATCCTTTCGAGGGGATGTACAAACCTGTCTTTACCCACGAGGTCAAGGTCGATGCTTCGTATCCTTTTGTCAACGACTCATGTTCCATGAGGCGTGATAACTGGATTGTATATAATCTCATCCTGCGTTTTCTGATGCGCATAATGCTCCATGTCAAGATGGGACTGCGGTTCAAGGGACGTGAACGCCTCAAACCCTATAAGGATCTTCTCCGTTTGGGAGCAATCACCGTCAGCAACCATTGTTTCCGTCTTGATTGTCCGTGTGTACTCTTGGCAGTAAATGCTGCCCGAACAACCAAGATCCCTATGTTCGCACCCAATTTCGGTACGAAGGACGAGTGGTATATGCGTTCTGTTGGCGGTATTCCTATTCCTCCTCACGAGGAAGGCATGACTGCCATGAAACGCTTCAACGAAGCTTTTGACGAGTTTCATCGTCGTGGCTACTGGTTTCATATTTTCCCGGAGACCAAACGCTGGGATTTCTACAAACCCGTCCGCCCTTTTCAGAAGGGTGCTTTTACTATGGCGTATAAGTATAACATGCCTATCATTCCCTGTGCTATCACCTATCGTCCGCGCACAGGTATCTATCGCCTTTTTGCCCCCAAGGACATTCCGTTGCTGCAGGTAGAGATCGGCGAACCCATCATTCCCGATACTACGCAGCCCCGCCGTGCGGAAGTGGATCGGCTTTGTACGCTTTCGCGCAACAGGATAATACAGATGGCAGGTATAACTCATAATACATGGGAGGAACAAGATGCGTAAGTTTTTGCCTTTAGTAGCCCTCGTGCTCTCGATGGTTATCTGGTCTGTCAGTGGAATTGCTATCAAGCATGCGTTGGCTGTGTTGCCACCGTTTACGATGATTATCATGCGTTTTGTGCCGTCAGTTCTGCTTATGCTGTGTATAGGTTTGCTGTTTCGGCATAATCCTCTCTTTGGTCTCCAGAGGCTGCAACTCAAAGACCTACCGCTATTCCTTGTAGCCGGTTTCTGTCAGCCTTTTCTCTATTATCTCTTGGAGACCTTTACCTACGATGCGCTTAACAGCCCTACCATCGCCGAGACACTCTTGTCCACCAGTCCGCTTCTAAGCCCTCTTTTTGCAGCGGTCTTTCTGCGCGAGCGTGTCACTGTCTCTAATATCATCGGTATATTGATTTCTACCGGAGGTGTCTTTGTGCTTACCTTGGTCGGCAGCAAAGACTATTCAGTCGGTAACTACTGGGGAGTTCTTCTGGCTTTCGCAGCCGTTTCTGCTGCGGTCGTTGATTCGCTTATGATGCGTAAGGTGCCTGCGCGCTATAGTTCGCTCTCGTTTATTTTCTATGCGCAGTTAGTCAGTCTCCTTTTCTTTATCCCTGTGTGGCTCTGGCAGGAAGGAGTGGGGGCTGTTAGAGCCATTGACTGGACTTCAGTAGAGGCACATACAGCCCTTGGATGCGTGGCGTACCTTACCGTATTTGCTTCAGTCATCGCTTTTGTCCTCTTCTGCTATGCTTTGCGGATCGTGGGGGTTACGCAGGCGAATGCGTTCAACAACATCCGCCCTGCTTTTACAGCTCTCTGGATGCTGATCTTCTTTGGAGAACACCTGCCTCTGGCTAAGTGGATAGGTATAATCCTTATCATTTTTGGACTGTTTGTGTGTCAAAAACGAGGAAAATTGGTTAAAAAGTAAGATTATTTTGGAGATATTAAAAAAAAAGTGTATCTTTGCCAACCGAATGTAAAATCCAAATGATAGTATCATGACAAATATCTACTCAATTGATTTTTTTAACGACTTGCTTTTTATCATGTTTCTTGTCGGACTGGTAGTTTTTGTGTCGTTGTATTTTGTGGATGCCGGTTATGGCAAGATGCGTTCTGATAAGTGGGGACCGGCTATCAACAACAAAGTCGGCTGGCTGCTCATGGAGTGTCCGGTGTTCTTTGTGGTGTGGTATCTTTATTTCAAAGCGATAGCGAGTGCAGATCCTGTCCAGTCTCAGGCTGTTCAACGTGCACCGTATTGGATTTTCTTCCTGATCTTTGAGTTTCATTATTTCCAGCGTTCGTTTATTTTTCCGTTTCTACTGAAAGGCAAGAGCAAGATGCCGTTCGCTATCATGTTTCTCTCTGTGTTATGGAATCTTGTTAACGGATATATCCAGGGATATTTCCTCTTTCATATAGCCCCTACGGATCCGTTCTATTCGCAACTTTATTCTACAGCTTGGCTTACTGACCCGCGTTTCATCATCGGTACGGTTATCTTCGTGATAGGATGGTGTATCAATATGCATTCTGATTATGTCATCCGTACACTCCGTAAGCCGGGCGATACCAACCATTATTTGCCTAAAAAAGGCATGTATCGCTATGTAACCTCTGCCAATTATCTGGGTGAGATCACCGAGTGGCTTGGTTTTGCTATCCTTACTTGGTCTTTTGCAGGACTGCTTTTCTTCTGGTTCTCGTGCTGCAATCTTGTACCTCGCAGCAATGCTATCTACAAGAAATATGAAGAGGAGTTCCCGGATGAGTTTGACCACAAGAGACTCAAGCGTATTATTCCCTTTATATACTAAAATCGTCCAATCGTAAATGAACAAACTTTTTACTCCCTTTCAGTTAGGGCCGATTATTCTTCGCAATCGTTTTATCCGTAGTGCAGCGTTCGAGAATATGGCTCGTGCCAATGCGCCTACACAGCAGTTGGAGGACTATCATGTCTCGGTTGCACGCGGAGGAGTGGGAATGACCACAGTCGCTTATGCGGCAGTTGATCTCAGCGGCGTTTCTTTTGACGGTCAGCTCTATGTCCGCGATGAAATCATTCCTGACATGAAGAAGATGACCGAAGCTATCCATGCTCAGGGAGCCAAAGCTTCTATCCAGTTGGGGCATTGCGGAAACATGACGCATTTCTATACCTGTCATTGTATTCCTGTCAGCGCATCCAACGGATTTAACCTCTATAGCCCTACTATCCATCGCCGCCTCAAGGTCTCCGAGATCAAAGCTCTGGTACAGAAGTTCGGCAAGGCGGTTGATTGGGCACGAGAGTGCGGCTTTGATTGCGTGGAGATCCATGCCGGTCATGCTTATCTCATCTCTCAGTTCCTCGCCAAACGTACGAACCACAGGTGTGACGAGTACGGAGGCAGTCTGGAGAACAGAATGCGGTTCATGAACGAGGTACTGGACGCTGTGATGGAGCACGCCAAAGATGATATGGCTGTAGTAGTCAAAACGAATATGTGGGACGACTGCTGGCGCGGTGTGTCGATGGAAGAGGGAATAACGATTGCCAAGGAGATTGCCAAACACAAAGTACACGGCATTATTCTCTCCGGCGGAACGGTCAGCCGTTCACCGATGACAATCCTCTCCGGTGCAATGCCCCATAAAACGCTGGCGCATTATATGGACATGAAATCTTTCTGGTGGCTCAAAGCCGCCCTTAATATCCCCGGTATAGCACCTGTAATGATGCCTGCTTCGCCCTTCAAGGAACTCTATTTCATGGAGAAAGCGAAGATATTCCAACGGGCTCTCGCGGGTGAAACACCAACGCTTATCTACGTAGGAGGTGTTCAGTCGGGAGACAACTGTCAGCAGATCATGGACGAAGGCTTCGAACTCTTCCAGATTGCTCATGTGCTTATCAAGGATCCGGACTTTGTTCATCACGTGGAGGCAGATCCGCATTACCACGCAGGCTGCGGCCGTTCGAACTATTGTGTGGGACGCATGTACACGCTGGATATGAAATGCCATGAGTGTGTCGAACGTGACGGAGAAATTATTCCTGCCCGCCTCAAGAAAGAGATCGCTTGTCTGGAGAAGAAAGCGCAAGCTTCGGTAGAACTCCAAAAAACACATAATTCATAATTTTTAATTTTTAATTCCTCTATCGTGTTAGCATTAGTAACGGGGGCAAGTAGCGGTATAGGCCTGCAGTACGCCACAGCCCTGGCGCGTGATTATCATTGTGACTTGCTGCTGGTCAGCAACCAAGAGAAGGAACTGGAGCAGGTAGCAGCCGGTTTGGCGACTGCTTATGCTGTCAATACCATAGCACATTTTGCCGATCTCAGCCTGCCTACAGCTGCCGAAGACCTGCACGATTGGTGTGTTAGTAACGGCTTTGTGGTAGATATACTCATTAACAACGCAGGGGTATTCTTCTTCAATCCCTATTGCGAGACTGCTATGAAACGCATTGATCTGATGCTTCAGCTTCATGTAATTACGGTAGCGAAACTGACTCGTCTCTTTGCAGCTGATATGTGCCGCCGCGAACTGACGGACGAAGAGGCAGGTATGCGTATATGCGGACACAGGCGCATGCGCGGATATATATTGAATATGAGCAGTATGTCCGCTTGGATGGCAATGCCGGGAATACAAACCTATAATGCCTCCAAGGCGTTTATATATAATTTCTCCAAATCTCTCTGGTACGAACTCAAGCCGCAAAATGTAGGTATTACTGTTATGGCTCCCGGAGCGGTTGATACCGCCCTCTTCGGATTGGCACCCAATCTGCGCAAACTGGCGGTGAACCTCACGGTCTCTATTCCTCCTGAGAAACTGGTCAAACGCGCTCTGCGTAATCTGTTCCGCAACAAGAAAGCCGATACACCGGGATTTATCAACTGGCTCTCTACGCCAATCCTTAAACACACGCCGGACTGGCTCGTCTTCCTGGCGATGCGTTTTGTAGGCAAATATCAGAAATAAATCAGTCTTTCAAAGCGTAAGTCTTTCGAAAGTTTTCGAAATAGAAAAGTGCATCCGAGGTGCACTTTTTTTTGTTAATTCGAAAAAAAAACACTACTTTTGCAACACATTTTGAGAATAACCTATAATTGTTGAAACATGAAAAAGTTTTTTCTTCTATCATTAAGTTTGTGCTTGTGGGCAACGCTGTTAGGGGCAACCAATGTCACTTACACTGCGGACAACACCTCCATTTTTCGTAATCCGGAACGTGGATTTACAGAAGAACTGGGCGGTGAGACGATGCTAACCGATTCCAAAAATCATGTTATTAAGGATGAGGCAAGTTGGTATTTCTCTGAGTCGGGAGACAGAGAGACACAGACCTTGGCTGTGGTGATTTACTACTTGGGTAACTATAAAACAAAGGATCTCTCTGACAAAATCTTGCAGGGCTTTGACGAAGACATGCAGATATTGCGTAATAATGGTTTTAAGTGTGTGTTACGTTTTGCCTATGACTGGAATAGCAAAAATGACGCCTCTCTGACTTGGGTCAAGCGTCATATATCGCAGCTCAAGCCCCATCTGGCTTCCAATTCCGATGTGATTTATGTACTGGAAATAGGATTTGTAGGACAGTGGGGTGAGTGGTACTATTCCTCTAATTTCGGCAATGAGACCCAACACCTCAACGATAACCGGCGTGCTGTTGTAGAAGCCATGCTGGATGCTTGTCCTGCCAATCGCTTTCTGCTCGTCCGCTATCCGATGATCAAGACCGAGTATTTCGGCACCTCTACGGCCATCACTTCATCCGAAGGATTCACCTCGGCAGCCCGGGCACGTATGGGGCATCACAACGACGCTTTTCTCAATGATTGGGGGAATGACGGCACTTATGCCAGCAACAATAGCGATAGCGGCGACGACCCTGCTGTACGCCAGTTTATAGCAGACGAAACACTCTATGTTCCTAATGGCGGCGAAACCAATGTGGAAGGCAGTTCTTTGGCTAAAAAGGTCTATTCCCAAGCCGAGTCGGAGATGAGCAAATACCACTGGTCGTTCTGCGGTTCTACCTATGCTGAGGAAGTTACTAATCTTTGGCGTTCGAAAGGTATCTACGACAATTTGGATCGAAAAATGGGTTATCGTTTCCAACTCACCACAGCCACTCTCCCGTCCGAGGCTAATCCGGGTGGCAAGGCACGCTTCCAGATTAATATCAAGAATGTCGGTTATGCACCGCTCTACAACGAGCGCCATGCCTATATAGTTCTCAAAAACGGCTCAAAAACCTATTCTATCCAACTTCAGTCTGATCCTCGCCGTTGGCTGCCGAACGATGCGGTGACGGCTATTGACGAGCAACTGACCATTCCTGCTTCTGTTCCTGCCGGCACCTACCAGCTCTATCTCCATTTGCCGGACGCTTCGGCATCTATTGCTGCCGATCCGCGGTACGCTGTGCGTTTTGCCAATACCGGTGTCTGGGATGCTGCTACCGGAATGAATGCCCTCAATGCCTCTATTCAGATCAAGACCAGTTCTGTCACGCCTGACCCGGATCCCGATCCGGAACCCGGAGATGATCCCGATACGCCGGTTACTCCTTCGGGCGAAGGAACAGTTATCTTCCATTGGCAGAGTAACTCTACTGATGTGCCCTCTGAAGCTACTGATCTGAATGCTACCGTAGGTACTGTCGTTGCCCATAAAACGGATGACTCTAAGAATTTTTCACTGGAGAGTGCCGCTTATACCGAGCCCGTGCCCGATGATATGAAATCTACTACCGGCAAAGGTGTTAAGTTCGGAGCCAATGCGCTGTATTTCACGCTTACCCCTGCTACTGACGCACTCTGTTTCCAAACAGGAGACACGGTCTTTATCTGTGCTTATAACCAGTTCAAACTATCTTCCGCTGACTCTCACGAAGGCAATGTGGCGGCTTCCATAGCAGGTGGCGCGGACAAGTCGCACTATTCAGTAGCTTATACGGTAATAGGTGAAGGGGTTTCCACTCCATCGCTTAATATAGAGCGTGCTGTCAGCTCCGGCTCCGGTCTTACGGCAATCAAGGTGGTTCGCCCGAAGAGTGCGCAGGGAACAGACCCTGACCCCGATCCCAATCCGGATCCAGATCCAGATCCTCAGCCTTCGACGGATGCTATTGTCCTTCCCGCTACGCTCAACAAGGCGAATGTATCGTCTTATTCCGAGTCAATCGGCTGGTATAACAACGACTATTTTGATTTCGGTGTCGCCGATGCGGAGAATACAGACCATCAGGCGGACTGGAAAGTCTATCTCCGCTATCCGAAGGCATATGACGTGACTATTGTCGGCTATTATCCGAACGGACACCAATGGCAACTCTCCCTCGTTGAAGCCAATGCCACGTATTCTCTACCCGCAACATGGGACGAAGGCGACCAGACCGAAGCACCGGAAACCAAGTGGGATCTGTCTTCCGTGCCCGCCGGCGAATATACCCTGCGTGTGCAGAATATCATGGAGTGGGGACAGCCGAAAGTCAAATCAATCACCCTCAACACAGAGGTGCCGGATGCAACGGCTGTTGACCAACCAAAAACCGCTGCCAAGGCTCGTAAGATCCTTAGCAACGGTCAGATACTCATCCTCAGAGGAGACAAAACCTATACTATTACCGGACAGGAGTGCCGGTAATAGTGAATAGTTCTTCTCCGCGGAGAATATAAATCCTGCCTTCGCGAAGTATCTTCTTCGCCCCGGCTTGTTCATAACGGATGTCTTCAATGGCATCCGTTTGTTTTTTCTCTACTCCAAGCAGATAGAGAATGGCGTTCTCTATCAGTTTCTTGCCGTCTGCGCTCAGATAGGCGGTCGAGTACTCCGATACTCCGATCATCACCATCTTCTCGCGCAATTCTGTGCCGTTGCAGTTCGTGCCGGCGGGGAACTCTGCTACGGTGCAATACCCGCTGTTCTCAACCGGTGTGGCGAGTGTCTCTATGCCCGCGGTGTTGTTCCATTCGCTGATGCCTGTAACGGCATTGGTGTTGCATTGGTCGAAGAGCTGTATAACTCCGTTGCTGATGCTCAGTCCCTCGAAGAGCGGATGGCTCTCGTCCGTCACTTGGATGCTCAGCTCTTGTGTGTTAACCGCTGTACCCCAGCTCCATACACCGCTTTTCAGCAGCCATGGTTTGAGCAGTACCATCGGTTTGGGATAACCTTTCAACGGCACAAATCCGGCTGCTGACGAAGAAGGCTTGCTGCCTAATACAATCAGCTCATAACTGCTGTAATCTACGCTGTTGTCCATGGCATCGGTCTCCACTATCCAGAGCGAGTCATTGCTTCGCAGGTATTTTAGCAACGCCTCATCTTCGCTCGATTTGGGAACCGTGACAAAAGCGATAGCGTGCGTACCCTCCGGCTGCACGGCGGGAACCGTATCCTCCGGCTCCGGATCGTGTTGCTCGCCTTCTGTCTCATAGCATCCTAAATCGGGTGCCGACCCCATATACGACAGTTGGACATCCACACCCGCATCAATCAGTTTACTGCCGCTCTTGAGCCGCATAAAAGTCCCTTCAGAAAGGCTTCCGTCAGCTGCTCTCGGTGCCAGAATCTGTGTCGTGTCGAGCGACTGGAAATCGCTCTTTGAGCAACTCAGTCCGCTATTCCAGGTGTTATGGTCGTTCGCGGCATTCGTCTTCGATTTGGGCTGGTCGGCATTCACACCGGAGAGGCTTATGTTATTACGCATGTAATTGGTGCCGTAGGCGGTGGTGAAACCGAAGTTGTAGCCGTTGGCATAAGCCGAGTTGTTATACACCCACATAGTGCCGCCGTTGTTGTTCTGGTCAAATCCCCGCTCTCTGTTTCCTACGGCGAGAGAGTGGTGGATTAGTATCTTGTGGTTGGTGTGTAGTCCGCCCATTTTGAATCCGTTACCGTTGCCCTGACAAGGGAATTTGTCGAGTGTGATAGTGATCGTTTGTCCGTAGCGGTCGGTCATCTGAGTGCCTACTTTGGAGTCAAACCACGCTTTGTCCACGCCTGTGGCACGCGGGTTTCGGCTCATGTCATAGTATGCAGGACCGTTTTGGAAACAGATACAATTCTCGATCACGGTTTGTGTGTTGCTCACGCGCTGGAAGAAATCCCAGCCGTCGTCGCTGTTGTTCCATGCCCGGCAGCCTATGTAGTGGTTGCCGTCGCCCGTAAACTGCTTGTCGGCAAAGCCGTCAGCGTTACCGCCGAAGTTGGCGGTGGCGTCGGACATCGTCTCATAGTCGAAGTTGTCGTGGCTGTCCACGTTTTTGATGATGTTGTTGCCGCCTTTCTTCATCTGGCAACCGGTGTCGGCTGAGCCGTATATGTCCAGGTTCTCGAAGAGACAGTAAGATCCCTCATTATACAGGTTGTTCTTGCCCGACCAGGCTATCGCCAGATCTTTGATATGCAGATACACCGAGTTGGCATGCACCGTGATGCCGCGCGTGCCATATGGCACTTTGTGAAAATCCAGCGTCACCTTGTCGCCGGGATAACCCGCTATAACGATCCGTTTGGTGGAAGCGCCTTGTTTGTTGATGCTGAATTTGTCCGTGAAATAATAGGTACCTTCCACCAGATAAAGCGTGTCGCCGGGAGCACTCAGTTTGCTCACGCCGTTCTGGAAAGTGGTCGGCGAGAAATACGAACTGCCGTCTCCTATCCCGTTGGGCGAGGCGTAATAGGTGGTTGCAAAGTGACTAAGTGACCAAGTACAAAGGACCAAGGTCAGGAATAACTTTTCCATTGTTTTATAAAAAATATTTTCAGTCGTATCATGGTGTACCACACGATCCATTTCTTCATCCACGGGGCTTCTTTGGCTTTCTGGCGGAGTGCGTGTAGTATCTTTTGTTCTGCTTCGGGGTGTCTTTGTGAGGTGGTGCTGTCGGGATTGGCAGTGTAGTGATAGCCGTGATAGTCGATGATCTTGCCTTTCCCACCGCGTAGCCATAACTCGACCGAAAAGAGCACATCTTCGTATATCATCCCTTCTGCAAAGCGTATGCCGGCTATTGTTTCTGCCTTGTAGAGCCGTCCCCAAACTACTGTCCGGCGGTAGGGATTCCAGCCGCCTTCGCTTTGTACGTAGGACGCACCGCCTATCGCTTCTAACATCTTTTCACACCAGTCGGAAGCCAACCTGTCGTCGGCATCAACAAAGGCGATGTATCCGCCTTTGCTTTCTGCCAGACCTTTGTTGCGTGCAGCGGATTGCCCGCTGTGTGGGATTGAGTAGATCCTGATCCGTTGGTCTCGCGAGGCGTAGTCTTGCGCTATCGCGAGGCTGTTGTCCGTACTGCCGTCATCCACGAGGACGATCTCTATCTCGCGTTCGCTTTGACGGGTGATGCTATCAAGGCATGCCGCCAAATACGATTCGGCATTGTATATCGGAACAATAACGGAGATCATTTATTGTTGCGTTTTCTTCTGAAACTCTTCAGAGGCTTTTGTCAACTTCTCAGTGATTTCGGCAAGGCGTTTTGCCTGTTTCGAGGACAGCTTGTCGGAATTCGCACCTATCTCTTGTGCCATGTTGCCTACGTGTTGAGCCATGGCGGCGAACTCTAACAGCGATTCCATGTTTTCGGTAGAGGCGTTTTGTCCCATTTCAACGGTGCTGTCCACGGCAGCCTCATATTTGTCCAGATACTCGTCCCATTCGTTGGGTTGGCTTGTTCCACATCCACTCATTGCAAATGCAATAACGACAGCAAAGATTGCGATTACACTTTTTTTCATAATTCTGTAAGTAATTTGATTTGGTTACGTGCCTACCTCCTTTCCAGCGAATCGGCTTTTCTGTTTGTTGAGTTGGCAAAAATAACACTTTTTTTTGATATATGCAAAAAAATGTCTCTTTTTTGCCTCGGAAACATAAAAATGCGCCCCGAAGGACGCATTTTGTATTGCTTTGGTACTGTTTTTATCTGCGGTGCAGATGACGATGCCGGTGTTGTATGGCGGCGTGTTTGCAGTCGCTTCGTCTTATTTCGCGGCGGTGCATTTTCTTAGCCGGAACGGCAGTCATTTTGCCGCATCGTTCGCAGCGTACAAACCGGATATCTCTGCGGTCGTCTTTCTTATGGGCCAAACGCGGGTTGCGAACTTCTGTGCGGACGGTAACTGTCTGTGGAGAACGACGATGATGTCGGTGTCCTTGTGCACTGGCACCCAAGGCGGTGCTTAACATTGCGGCTACGATGAGCGCTGTTGATAAAATCCTTTTCATAACTCTTTCATTTTGAGGGGTTAATACTCTTCCGTCTGCGTGCACTTTGTCTCTGTGCATCTGTAGGAAAAATGGCCAGTTTTCCGCAGTCTGTCCTATGGTATGCAACTATCGTGCCAAACTATTTCACCGGCTTTGCTTTCCGTCCGACCAATGAGCGGAACACGGCCGGGAGAAGACGAGAGATGAGCGACTGAAAAGCGGCTCATCTTTTTTGTAGTAGGTGTGCGGAAGTTAAGAAAAATCGTGTAAAAAACCGCAAATGAAATGACAAAAACGGCTGTTTTTGCGTGTTTTTGAGTTCTTTGTAACGCACTGAAATATAAGTAATTGCGGCTAATTGTAAACAATAAAGTCTAGGATGCCTCTGACGCGCCCTTTACGCGCCTCTAATGCGCCTCTGAAACGTCCCTTATGTATATCCGGAAATCCAAGAGAATGGCTTTCTTTTTCAAAAAAAGTCTCTCCCTCTTGCATATGTCCCAAAAAAATAGTAACTTTGTGCCCGAAATTGTAAAATGGGTTGTTGTGTGCGCATACCACCGATCGATGAGCGGGAGAAGAAGGGCGAGAAACAAAATCCCGCAGAAAAAGAAAATAACGAGAACAAGAAAACTTGCATATATCAGAAAAAAAGCAGTATCTTTGCATGCTGAATGCGTGCAGCGCAAAGATACAAAGATACAAAAGAATAGCGCAATATGGCAGATATAGAAAAACTCCATCCTTCCGAAATAGTTTCTGCGGAACTACTCGGTGACTTGCGGAAGATAATCGATTCCGCGCGTTCACACGTTGCAGCCACAGCCAATTATGAGTTGACGATGATGTATTGGAATATCGGCACTCGTATTAACCGCGATATCCTTAATAATGAACGTGCCGAATATGGAAAACAAATTGTGTCAACGCTATCGACACAATTAACGGAATTATACGGCAAGGATTTCTCTACTAGGAATCTACACCGAATGATACAATTTTCTCAATTATTCCCAAATAAAGAAATTGTGTCGACGCTAGCGACCAAATTATTTTGGAGTCATTTTATGGAGGTTTTGCCTCTCAAAGATGATGTCGCTCGCGAGTTTTATATCACGATGGCTGCTAATGAACGATGGAGTATTAAGCAACTACGCAAGAAGATAGATGGCATGTTGTATGAACGCACAGCGATTGCTACAAAACCGGAGGAACTGATCAAGCAGGAACTGGCTGATTTGCGTGATAACGAGACTCTGTCTCCGGATTTGGTATTTAAGAGCCCTTATTTCTTGGAGTTTACAGGTCTCAAAGGCATGTATTCGGAGAAATCGCTGGAAGATAGTCTGGTTGCACATTTAGAGCAGTTTATCATGGAGTTGGGCAACGGCTTTACGTTTGTGGAGCGCCAGAAACGAATGATCATTGACGGCGAGGACTTTTATTTGGATCTGCTGTTCTACCACCGCAAGTTGCATCGTTTGATAGCTATAGACCTCAAACTCGGTCGCTTCAAAGCGCAGTACAAGGGTCAAATGGAGTTGTATTTGCGTTGGTTGGAGCAGAATGAGATGCAACCGGATGAAGAGTCACCGCTTGGATTACTGTTGTGTACGGAAGGAAGCGATGAACAGATAAACCTGCTGCAATTGGATAAGTCGGGTATACGTGTGGCGCAATATCTGACCGAACTGCCATCCAAAGAGGTTCTTCTGCGCCAATTACAAAAATCCTTAGCCGCCGCCAAAGAATTATCCACCGACCGATGAGCGAATCACAACCGAGACAAGACCGAGACACAAAAAGAATCGTGCAGAACGAAAATCTATGATTTTTCCTTGCATATATTCGAAAAATTTCGTACCTTTGCACGCAAATTTACGAGGGGGAATCAGCATTAGCAACTTCCGATAATAGATTATTATGGACAAGAAATCTTTAACAGAAGCGGACATCCGTTCCAAATTCATTGACCCGGCGATTATCGCTAGAGGTTGGACGGAAAACCAAATCCGCCGTGAGCATTATTTCACGGACGGACGTGTTATTTTCTTGGGTCAGAACCACGACCGGCAGAAAGGAAAGAAAGCCGACTATATCTTATATCGCGCCAATAACTTGCCAATCGCTATTGTGGAAGCCAAGGACAATAACAAGCCTATAGGCGGCGGTATGCAGCAGGCTATGGAGTACGCGCAAATCCTCAACCTTCCTTTCGCATATAGCAGCAACGGAGACGGCTTCGTGGAACATGATTTCTTGACAGGACAAGAGCGTACATTGCCTTTGGACGCATTCCCGACGCCGGACGAACTCATCGGACGTTGGCGTGCAGCAAAAGGCTTCACTGACGAGCAGATGCCCATTATTGACGCGCCATATTATTTTGATGCGTACACTCACGAACCGCGATATTATCAGTTGCAAGCCATCAATAACACCATCGAAGCCATTGCCAAAGGGCAGAACCGCATCCTTATCGTTATGGCTACGGGTACAGGAAAAACCGTCACTGCGTTCCAAATTATCCATCGCTTGCGTGCTGCCGGACTAAAGAAGAAAATCCTCTATCTTGCCGACCGCAACATCCTCATTGACCAGACGATGAATCAGGACTTCCGTCCGTTCAAGAAAGTGATGACCAAGGTGCAAGGCGCCACCATCGACTCGGCTTTTGAGATATACATGGCGCTTTACCACCAATTGGTAGCCAACGAGGAGGACAACAAACCCGATCCGTTCACACAAGTCAAGCCGGACTTCTTTGACCTGATCATCGTCGATGAGTGTCATAGAGGAAGTGCCAAAGACGATTCTGCATGGCGCAAAGTGCTGGAGTATTTCAGCAGTGCCACGCAGATTGGTATGACCGCCACACCCAAAGCCGAAACAGGCGCAAATAATCTCGACTATTTTGGCAATCCCGTCTATACCTATTCGCTCTTGCAGGGTATTCAGGACGGTTTCCTTGCACCATATCGTGTTACTAATAGCTTCATCAGCATCGACCTGCAAGGTTTCAAGCCCGAAGAAGACGAACGCGACATCTTCGGTAAGGAGATAGAACAACGTCTGTACGAACGCAAAGATATCGGACGCGACATCGCTTTCCTCAAACGCCGCGAAGTGGTAGCACGACGCATCACCAAAATGCTACATCAGATTGGGCGCATGACCAAAACCATTGTCTTTTGTACCGATACCGATGAAGCGGAAGCGATGCGAGAACTGCTCGTAACGCTCAATGCGGATATGTGCAAGAAAAATCCCAACTACGTCATGCGCATTACAGGTGACGACCCTGCCGGTAAGAAACAACTGGATAACTTCATTGATGTGGACGCACCATACCCGACAGTAGTCACCACTTCCGAATTGTTGGCAACCGGTGTGGACTGCAAGACCTGCGGACTGATTGTTATAGACAAGGAAATAGGCTCTATGACCGAGTTCAAACAGATCATCGGTCGCGGTACACGTCTGCGCACGGACAAAGGCAAATGGCATCTGGAGATATTGGATTTCCGTAATGCTACGGCTAAATTCAAAGACCCGAAATTTGACGGTGACCCCGAACCACCGCAAGGACCGGCTGACCCGAAACGCCCCAAACCGCCTGTACCACCAACACCGCCTACACCGCCCGCACATCATGACAAATACATCGTGGATGGTGAGAATATCCGCATCAATACGGAAATCGTATCGGTGTTGGGTGAAGATGGCAAGACCATGCGCACCGAGAGCGTCAGCGACTTTACGAGACGGCAACTGCGCAAACGATATGCCACGCTACAGGACTTCATTCAAAACTGGACGGAAGCCGACCGCAAGAAAGCTATTGTGGACGAACTCAAAGAATACAGTATCCTCATTGAGGCAGTGCGGGAAAAGAACCCGTCATTGGCAAATGCCGACATCTTCGACATCATTTGCCACGTAGCCTTTGACCAACCGCCACTCACTCGGCGAGAACGAGCCAACAACGTCATCAAACGAAATTATTTCGCCAAATACGAAGGTAAAGCGCGCGAAGTACTCATGGCGCTACTTGACAAATACGCCGACTATGGCATCCTTAATCTCGAAGATCCGGACATCCTCGATACCGATCCCTTCAAGCAGATTGGCACACCGCCGCGTATTGTCAAACTCTTTGGAGGACCGGAGAAGTTCGTGCAGGCGATGAAAGAATTAGAATCAGAAATATATAAAGAAGCAGCATAATGGTAAATAATATCGTAAAACGATTGCAGAACATCATGCGTCAGGATGCCGGTATCAACGGCGACGCACAACGTATAGAGCAAATGGTGTGGATGTTCTTCATGAAAGTGTATGACACACAGGAAGAAACATGGGAATATAAAGCCTATCAAGATGGCAAGTCCTTTCAAAGTATCATCCCGGAGAAATACCGTTGGCGTAATTGGGCGATAGACAGTAAAGACGGTAAAGCACTCACAGGGGATGCACTGTTGCATTTTATCAACGAGGAGTTATTTCCGACACTCAAGAACCTGCCTGTAACCAAGGAAACGCCACGCTCCAAAACAATCGTGCGCGAGGTGTTTGCAGACTTGAACCAATACATGAAAAACGGCATTCTACTGCGCCAGATTATCAACGTCATCAACGAAATAGAATTTGATGATGCAGAGGACCGTCACATGTTCGGCGATATTTACGAAGGCATCCTCAAAGACCTGCAATCCGCCGGTAATGCCGGTGAATTCTACACGCCGCGTGCGCTTACCGATTTTATCATCGCTATCCTCAATCCTCAATTGGGAGAGACGGTTGGCGATTTCACATCCGGTACCGGTGGCTTCCTTACATCGGCTCTCAATCATCTTGCTAAACAAGTCAAAACAACAGAAGATGGACGCAAGTTCCAATCCTCTGTTATCGGACAAGAGTGGAAACCGTTGCCTTATCTGCTCTCCATCACGAACTTGCTGCTGCATGATGTAGAAGCACCGAATATCCGCAACTGCGATTCATTGGGTACCAAACTTTCCGACTTCACCGAAGCCGACAAAGTGGATGTCATTGCTATGAATCCGCCTTATGGTGGTAGTACTGATGCAGCTGCCAAGAGTAATTTCCCTATGGAGTTCCGTTCGTCGGAAACGGCAGACTTGTTCATGGTGCTTATCATGCGACGCCTCAAAGAGCACGGACGCGCCGGTGTTATCATCCCCGATGGCTTCCTCTTCGGAACGGATGGCGCCAAATTAGCCATCAAGACAGCCCTCTTGCGCGAATATAATCTGCATACCATCATCCGTTTGCCAGGCTCTATCTTTGCTCCTTACACATCCATTGCTACCAATATCGTTTTCTTCAATAACGAGACCGCAGAAGGCGCCCCTGAAGGGTTCAAGACACGCGAGACATGGTTCTACCGTCTCGATATGCCGGAGGGGTACAAGCATTTCAACAAGACCAACCCGATGAAGTTGGAGCATTGCCAGCCTATTATGGATTGGTGGAACAACCGCCAACCGCTGCAAGATGCGGAAGGCAATGACAAGGCACGTTGTTTCACTACTGACGAACTCATTGCATTGGATTGTAATTTCGACCAGTGCAAATTCCCGAAGTCCGAGGAAGAAATATTACCCCCTGCCGAACTGCTGAAAAACTATTACAGTCGACGCGCTGAACTCGACCGCGAGATAGACCGCACTCTCTCCGAGATACAGAAGATATTAGGTATTGACTTAACAGATGACAAACAACAATGAAAAACACACCGGAATTTATAAAACGTGATGGTATGATAGCCAGCGCGGAATACGTTGAATGGTTATCAACGCTTAAACAACGCTACCGTCAAAGCCAGATAAAGGCGGTTGTGCGTATCAATCAGTCAATGCTGGAATTTTATTGGTCGCTCGGTCACGACATTGTTGCGATCAAAGCAGAAAGCAAATGGGGAACAGGAGTTCTGCAACAATTAAGCGCAGATTTGCAACAGATGTTCCCAAATGAAAAGGGCTTTTCTTATAGAAATATCCGCTACATAAAGCAGTGGTATCTCTTTTATTATGAGGAATTTACAAAATGGCACCAAGCTGGTGCCAAATTGCCAAATTCAAAAATGCACCAACTTGGTGCCAAATTATTGCAGCAACCTACTACAGAAGTATCTTCTCCAAATCATCAGCAACTTGCTGACGAATTACAGATGCCGGAAAACTTTGCGCTTGTTCCATGGAAACATCATGTAGCCATCATCTCCAAATCGAAGTCGTTGGACGAAGCATTGTTCTACATAGACCAAGTGATTGCAGGCAACTGGAGTCGTAGCCGTTTGGAAGACGAAATCAAGAGTGATTTATATGCCCGGCAAGGGAAAGCTATCACTAATTTTAGCCGCACGCTTGAACTACCGCAGCAACAACTGGCGCAAGAGATTCTCAAAGACCCGTTGGACTTCAATTTCCTGCATCTGCAAAAAGGCTACAATGAGTGGGAATTAGAAGAGGCATTGGTAACGAATGTAACTCGTTTTCTGCTTGAACTCGGACAAGGTTTCTCCTATGTGGGACGTCAAATGGAACTCCAGATGCCGGGTGGTCAAACATTCTTCCCCGATCTCATCTTTTATCACATACCGCAACACAGATATGTCGTTGTGGAACTGAAAGCGGTCGAGTTCCTGCCGGAGTTTGCCGGTAAACTCAATTTCTATGTAACTGCTGTAGATGAGTTGATGCGTGGCAAGGGCGATAATCCCTCTGTCGGTCTGATAATCTGCAAGTCCAAAGATAAAACAGTTGTCGAATGGTCGCTCAAAGACATCCAAAAACCGCTTGGCGTAGCTACCTACCAATTGGAGGAAGTTGTGGAGCGTACTGTGCAAGAACTGGAGATGGCTAAAAAAATGTCAGACACTGTCAAGCAAATTGAAACCCAAGACGAAGAAGATCTATGAACGGCAAGCAACTGAAAAATAGCATCCTTCAATGGGCGATACAGGGCAAACTGGTGCCGCAAGACCCGAACGACGAGCCTGCGTCCGTTCTGTTGGAACGTATCCGTGCAGAGAAAGCACAACTCATCAAAGAGGGCAAAATCAAAAAGGACAAGAACGAAACAATCATCTTCCGTGGTGACGACAATTCCCATTATGAGAAGTTGCCCAACGGAGAAGTGCGCTGCATAGACGATGAAATCCCATTTGAGATACCGAGCAGTTGGTGCTGGGTGAGATTGAGAAATTATGCAGAAATAATTGGAGGTTATGCTTTCCCAAGTACTGAATTAAGATCCGAAAAAGGCTCACGAGTTATTCGTATTTCTGATATTTCCGAAGAAGGATTTGTAAATAAATCTATAGTTCGGTATAATGCAGCTAATAATTTGGATAATTATAAAATAGAAGTTGACGATATTCTCATTGCCATGACCGGAGGTACTGTTGGCAAAAGTTTATATGTAGAATCTCTGTCCGAAGATATGCTGCTGAACCAACGTGTAGCTATTATTCGCAATAAATGGTTTGATGTAAAATATCTTGACTGCGTTATAAAATCTCCACACGTTAAAGAATTCATAAACTCAAGGAAGAACTCAACAAATGATAATATATCAATGGTTGATATTGCTAATTTTCTTGTTCCTGTCCCTCCTTTAGTAGAGCAACGGAGAATAATTGAACGAATAAAACAATTATTTCCTATAGCTGAAAAATACAATAAAGCCCAAGCTGAACTTGATAAATTAAACACAGACATTTATTCATTACTCAAAAAGTCAATCTTACAAGAAGCTATACTAGGACGGCTTGTTCCTCAAGACGCGACAGATGAGCCTGCCACCAAGTTACTTGAAAAGATAAGAATGGAAAAGCAAGCACTTGTCAAACAAGGCAAACTCAAAGCAAAAGACATCACTGATAGCATAATCTATAAAGGTGACGATAACAAGTATTATGAGCAGATAGGTGGTAAATGTATAGACATCAGCGAAGAAATACCATTTGATATTCCTGAAAATTGGTCATGGTGCAGATTAAGTCAATGCTGCGTACGCATATTTAGCGGAAAATCTCCGTCATACTCAAAAACACCGACAAAGCATCTTATCATTGGGCAGCAGGCTAATCAATGGGAGCGGATAGAAATGCAGTATGCCAAGTACGGAACAGATGATTATGCAAAGAACATAGAAGAATATCAATATCTATTGGATGGCGATGTTTTGTTGAATACATTAGGAAATGGAACGCTTGGTAGATGCGGTATTTTTGAACATATATCTGATAAAGTTCTTACTGATGGTCACTTATTCGTATTCCGCACAATAGAGAAATCTATATCACGCTACATCCTATATTACCTGACGCTCAATTACACAGAAATAAATAGAAAGGCAGATGGATCTACCAATCAAACCTTTCTAAATTTGAAGAAAGTATCTAATTATTTGATACCGCTACCGCCACTCAATGAGATAAAACGTATTGTGACAAAGAAAGAAGAATTGTACAGCAAATTATAGATTGCTATATAAATCGGCAACTTTCGATGATATTCGCATTTGTTCCTCTTTGGGCGGAATACCTATCAGCAAATTATAAAATATCTTTTTGTTGAGGTGCGGAATTGCCGCACCTTTTTTCGAATTACGCAAACGATCCTTGTAGAATTGAATGAAGTATAGCACATAGGGTAAATACATTTCACTACTTACCCAAAGCTGCTTAAAGGTGCTACCCATATAACCCTCACAAGGAACTGTAAACACTTCGCCGGAGTTCTCTCCATCAACAAGAATTATAATGTCGCCTTTAATTACAAACTTGCCTTCGTTTAGAACATCACCTGAAGATTTTCCTCGCAAGTATTTCGCATCAAGGCAGATGTATTTACCTTGCTTTTTCACGCCATCAATAAGGCGACAAATATCTGCAAGTCTTACTACTTTCCATGTATTTGGAAAGTCAAAATCACTATCTACTTCAATAGCTTTTCCACCTATCTGCTCATAATACTTGCTAATGCATGGTTAACTTTTGTTACTATTCTCTTTTGTTCTTCAATGGGGGGAAGGGCTACAAGGTAAGCCGTCAAATTGCCTAATTTAATATAAGGGATTGCGGAACCGTATAATTTACCTTGATTGTATTCCTTCCAATTACACATTAAATGGTATTTGAGATATTCAAGATCAAATGAACTATATGCTTGTAACAAATAGGTACGTTGATATGCTTCAAATTTTCCTGTATAGTGTATAATTTGCCCAATATTTGCACCATTGCCCGGCATGATTAAATAATCGCCCTCATAAGAATAGGATTTGCATTTTAACGGAGTATTAGAGCATGTAAAGAAATCATATATACCTTTTTCATCTCCAAAATTTGCATCCTTCTTGCCTGTAGTAATCTGCACTAAGGTACTCAATCTACACCATTGCCAATTATTCGGAATCTCGAAAGGTATTTCATCATCAATACAAGCAACTGCATTTCCGCACTTCTCGTAGTACTTGTTATCGTCACCTTTATATATGATGCTATCGGTGATATCCTTTGCTTTAAGTTTACCTTCTTTGACCAACTTCTGCTTCTCTTGTTGTATGCGTTTTAAAAGTTCCGTAGCTGGTTCGTCTTCCTCGCTTTGTTCTATAAGTCGCCCTTGTATGGCTTCATGTAAGATAGACTTTTTTAAGTCAGAGTATAATGATGTATTCAATATGTCAAGCTGTTCTTGGCATTCACCATACTGCTCTACGATAGGCAGCAAATCTTGATATTTTGCAATAATTCTTTCTTGTTCTTTTATGGGAGGTATTGGCAAAAGAAAACCATTGAAATTGTTTTGAGTTAATTGATTGATTGTTGTAGTATCACTCACTTTCCGTAATTGCGAAAAGAACAAGTCTGATTGTAAGAATAGATAAACATATTTATATAATGCAGTTTTACATATTGCCATAAATGCGCCAAATGTCATGGGCTCATGAATTTCTGTAATAAGGGCAGATTTTCCTACTAATTTTCGGCTCCCATTCCTTGCACAAATGATTATGTCATTGACATTAACGCGTAATTTATCATTGATCACCTTGTTAACTCTTACAATATCTGTTAAATCAAGTTTGCCATCTTTAATATTTGAGGATCTCAATACTATGGTGCCATTATCATTTACATCCGACGGAGAATACGTAAGCCCAATATAGGATTGTGATATGTCACTAATCCTACACCACGCCCAGTTTTCGGGTATCTCAAAAGGTATTTCATCGTCTATGCAGCGCACTT
>DGTP01000014.1:84369-263928 GCA_002394335.1 Bacteroidales bacterium UBA4333
TGGGCAACTTCTCATAATGGGAATTATACACATCTTTTGGCATAGTTCTTTTTGTATATTATATAAGGAGATTACTCCGAAATGTATAACCCAAAACAAAAAGAATTATGTTTGAATCTTTTGAGACCTTTCTCCAACAGGAGAACATGGCACACAACACCGTGCATGCTTACATCTATGCAGTGAGGGATTATTACGCCCACCACAAAGAACTGAGCAAAAAGAACCTTCTGCTCTACAAAACATTCCTTATTGAGAACTACAAGCCCAAAACCGTCAATCTTCGTTTGCAAGCCCTTAACCGCTATTTAGAGTTCAGCGGCAAACCTAAATGGCGGCTCAAATCAGTCAAAGTACAACAACGCTCTTATCTTGAAAATGTCATCAGCAACGCCGATTATATTTTCCTCAAAAATGCTCTGCGCCAAGACGATAACATGGAATGGTATTTCGTGGTGCGGTTTCTTGCTGCTACCGGCGCACGCGTCAGCGAACTGGTGCAGATCAAGGTGGAACACATCCACGCCGGTTATTTTGACATATATACCAAAGGCGGCAAGGTGCGTCGATTGTTCTTTCCTGCCAGACTGCGCAAGGAAACAACCGAATGGCTCACACAACTGCACCGCGCCACCGGTTATTTGTTCCTCAACCGCTTCGGTGAACGTATCACCACACGCGGCATTGCCCAACAGCTGAAGAATTTCGCCGTGCGGTATGGACTCAATCCCAAAGTCATCTATCCGCACTCCTTCCGTCACCGCTTCGCCAAGAATTTCTTGGAGAAATATAATGATATAGCATTATTGGCAGACCTCATGGGACATGAAAGCATAGAAACAACCCGTATCTATCTCCGCCGCACCGCCTCCGAACAGCAGCAGATAGTTGATAAGGTAATTACATGGTAATTCCACCCACGCGCCGTTCTCATGAAGGGCGCGTTTTCTTTTTCCTTACGTGTCTGAACTTACGCGGATATAACCATAAATCATTTTTGCTACAAATATGCAAAAAAAATTGCATATATCCAAATATTTTTGTACCTTTGCAACAGAAATGCATAAGAAAGGAATGATGGAGAGCGGCGCATCTGATGCGCCTGGAAGGGAAGAAATGGAATGGAAGGGGGAGCGGCGCATCTGATGCGCCTGGAAAAGAAGAAAGGGAACGAAGAAAGGGCTCGCGCAATGATGCGCGAGAATGCATGAAGAAAAGGCACAAATATGTGCGAGAAGGAAAAGGCGTAAAAAGCCAACCATAGATGATCTGAACAAAAGTCAGACTGGACAGAGACGTCCGTAATGCGAACGTGATGCGAACGGTTTTGACCGCCAATTCAATGCAAAGAGATCAAACCGGCATCCGGGGCGAAGGGATGAAAACTCAGCGAAAGCGTTTCGCGGCTAATGCCATGAGTTGTTCGCTTTGGTGACGGCGGGAGAAGGTGGTGCGGTGGAGAGTGGGTTGGCGGGTATAGGACTGTTGGCACCAGAGGCGGTACTGCTCTATAATAAACGCACGGATCGCCTCCCTATCCGAAGTGGCTATTCCGGCATTGGTATAACGGATCAGCGCCGCCAGATCCCCTTCGTCCGAAGGCACACAAAGCACCGGTTTCTCACAGCCCAACGCCTCGTAGAACTTGGTAGTCAGCATTCCGTGTGTCTCTTTGCCGGAGAGCACCAGCATGATACCGCTGCGGCGGATAGCATCGCCCAATGCCGTGTGCGGCAAGGGGTCATGTGAGGGCGTGTGGAGCACAAGGCGTGCGTTGAAAGCCGGGTGTTGCGCCTTGATGGCTGCGAGTTCTTCCTCTACGAGTCTGAGCCACGGCTTCTGCCAATCGAAGAGCGAACCGATATACGTAACGGTGAACTCTCCGGAAGGGATGTCCTCAGGGTAGAACTGCTGTTCGTCGAAGCCGTTATAGATGGTATGGACAGCTGGATTGAAGCGTTGCAAGAACGCCGTGTGCCACGGTGAGACGGTGGTCAGACAATCGGCAGTCCGCAGCACACTGTTCCGCCGACGGATATGTACCGCCCGGTAGAGACGGCGGAACGGCATCGTCCACCATGTGCGATGCCGGTACTGGTAACGGGAGTTGTCCACCTGTTCGTCCAGATCCCGTATATCGCAGATGAGCGGCAGTCCGTAGAAACCGGCTATCCTGCGTGCGGCACTCAGAGGGAAATCGGAGAACGTGGAGCAGAGTACCAGATCAAAGGATTGAGAGGCGAGTTCTTTTAGTGCTCTGCGCGCAAAAGCACGGTTGTGCCAATCGGTGAGTAGCGTCCAAGCCGTCTTCAACGCCCAGTCGGCAATGCCTCCCGAATACATGGGAATGGAGATGATGGGGTAGGAGTGCCTGAAATCGAGTGCCCGGTATTCTTCGGTGAGCCATGTGATATCGTGCCCTTGACGCGTGAGGTAGTCGCAAAAGTACCGTAGTCGCGGCAGATAGCCGGGAGCGGCAGGCGGATCGGATATGAGGAGAATACGCATCAGATGAGTTTTAGGATTTTGGGGTATAATGAGTGGTGATAGCTGTCCGGCGTCAAGTTGCTGTTATGCCAGAGGAGGTTGAGTTCGCCATGGTGCATCCGCACCTTGTCGATGATCTGCTGGCAGAGGTAGTAAGCCTCGTCTTCGGAGAGGTGCATATACTTGCCGGCAGAGAGGGTGGTGTCCATGATCATCAGGGGATGCAGGCGCAGCGGCGTGAGGGTCATCTGTTCGGGGTCGATCCATCGCACGGCACGTGTGGTCTGCAGCCGGAATCCGGCTCTGTCGGCAAAGCCCACCGAGAAATCGTCGGTATATCCCAGCCGGACGAGAGCGCGCATCTTACGAAGCGAACACCTCAGGTAATGGAACCGCTGGAACACCACCGGGTTCTCCACGGAGCGGTCAAGAGTGATCTGCTGTATGTTGTCGTAGTAACTGTTATGGATGCCGGTGAAAGCGCCTTGGTCGAGCAGCCATCGGTTGAGACGCTTGTAGTCGCGTCCTGCGAGGTTATACTGCGGATAGTCGAATCCGGCACCACGTGTCATCTTGACGAAATAGACAGGCTGTGCCTCGCTGACCTGCTTGTCCTGCTCCATGAGCCACGGAAAGGTATAGTCGGGGTCGTTATGAATATCCCTCCAAGACGCCAAGACCTGCTGCCACTCGCCTCTCCGGATACCGCCGAGTGTTCCTCTCAGGGAGCGGTAGCGGGTAAGCGAATCGATGTCGTGGGTGAGGTAGATATGGTCGTATCCGGGCAGCGGCATAGGTTCGTTGAGACACTTGAGAACCAACCTTGCGTACTCGTCGATGAGCGGCAAAAGGAGGTTGCTTCCCCTTCCCAAGACGGAATAGCGCGCCAGAAAACGCCCGTGTTCATCCCGTTGGGTGTTGATCACCTCCTCCGCCCGCGAGAGGAAGAAGAAGGCGTTATAGACAATATCGGTGTGGATAATATACTTGTGCTTGAAGGGATTGGAAACCACGGGTTTGGCGAGGTCCGGCAGCACGATGTCTTTTCCCAGATGCCCGGATGGGAGGATGAGCACATCGTAGCGGTCGAGCAACTGCTGGTCGGCGGAGTAAGCCACACGCATTGCCGCCTGCTCGCGCTCGTAGCAGAGGAAAGAGAGGATGTACGAAACGATCTCTTGGATGTTACCGTCTCCGGAGGCGATCCTGTCATTCGCTAAGGATTTCCCATTCATAAAGCTTCTGTTCGATTTGGTGTTTGACGGATTCGTACCGTTGGAAGAGTTCCTGCGTCTGGTTGTCCGGCGAAGCAAGGAGTTGTTCTATCTCCGCCTGCTGTGCTTCGAGCGCGGCTATCTCTTCTTCGGTCTTGGCAATCTGTTTCTCTTTCTTGCGGCGTTCGGCAGCCGCGGCTTTCTGTGCGGCGTAGTCGAGTTTGGCAGAGGACGGCTCAACGTCGGCTTGACGTCGGCTTTGACCGTCGTTCGACCGTCGTTCGACCGTCGTGATTGAGTCGATAGAGGACGGTGTTTTGCGGTTCAGTTCACCGAGGTCGGACAGTTTCTTTTTTTGCAGGAAGTCATAGATGCCTCCGAGGTGTTCTTTCACCCTGCCTCCGCCGAACTCATAGACCTTGTCCACCAAGCCGTCAAGGAAATCGCGGTCGTGTGAGACACAGATGACCGTGCCGTTGAAGTCTTTTAGCGCCGCTTTGAGCACATCCTTGGAAGGGATGTCCAAGTGGTTGGTCGGCTCGTCGAGGATAAGGAGGTTACAGGGTTCCAGCAGCAGGCGTATCATCGCCAAGCGGCTTCGCTCTCCGCCGGACAGCACTTTGACTTTCTTCTCCGATTCTTCACCGCCGAACATGAAAGCCCCCAAAATATCCCGAATCTTGGTTCGGATGTCTCCCATCGCCACGTAGTCGATCGTCTCGAAAACGGTGAGGTTTTCATCCAGCAGTGCAGCCTGGTTCTGCGCAAAATAGCCGATCTTGACATTATGTCCGATCTTGAGCGTGCCGAGATAGTCAAGCTGTCCCATGATACATTTGACCATGGTTGTTTTGCCTTCGCCGTTCTTGCCGACAAACGCCACTTTCTCGCCCCGCGCAATCGTGAAGGTGACATCATGGAAGACATTATGTTCTCCGAAGTCCTTGCGAAGATCTTCGACGATCAGCGGGTAGTCGCCACTTCGTGGTGCAGGTGGGAAGCGCAGATTGAGTTTTGCGGTGTCCTCCATGTCCACCTCCAGCCGCTCCAGCTTGTCCAGCTGTTTGATACGGCTCTGCACCTGCACGGCTTTGGTAGCTTTGTACCTGAAGCGCTCGATGAAGGCTTCGGTCTCCAGGATCATCTTCTGCTGGTTGAGATAGGCGCGTACCTGTTGTTCATGGCGTTCCTGACGGAGAGCGACAAACTGCGAATAGGGTACATTATAGTCGTAGATCCGTCCGAGTGTGATCTCGATGGTGCGTGTAGTGGCGTGGTCGAGGAAAGCGCGGTCGTGGCTTACGAGCAGCACGGCAGAGGGACTGCTTTTGAGAAAATCCTCCAGCCACTGGATAGACTCGATGTCAAGGTGGTTGGTAGGCTCGTCCAGCATGAGCAGATCGGGGTGCTGCAAGAGAATCTTAGCCAACTCGATACGCATTCTCCAGCCTCCGGAGAACTCCGATACGGGACGGTCGAAATCGCGTCGCTCAAAGCCCAAGCCGATGATGGTACGGTCCATCTCGGCAATGAAAGAGGCTTCGCTTGATATAGGGGCGCTTTGCTGCCGGAAGACAGACATGACGTCTTCGCGGAGAGTGAGACCGTCCTGATGCAGCATCACCTGCGGAAGATAGCCTATAGTCATTCCCGACTCTTTGGAGATGCGTCCGGCAGTAGGCTCGTACTCGCCGGCGATAAGGCGCAACAGCGTGGATTTGCCCACGCCGTTCTTACCAACCAGAGCAATCCGCTCCCTGCGGTTGATCAGAAAAGATATATCGTCCAGAATAGGGCGTGAGGCAAACTCTATGGACAGGTGTTCGATGCTCAGCATAGGTCAGGATTTTTGGGCGTTCTTGCGGTCTATGATACGCCATAGAATGACTGTAAGGACAGTGGCTATCGCAAAATCAACAAAAGTCAGCAGCCACATGTTCCAGTTTCTGCCAAGGATAGCCAAAGCCATAAACCAGAGGGAGACGAAGATCAGTATTCCGGTGGTCTGAATATGGTTAAGTCCTGTGCGGAGAAGCAAGTGGTGGATATGGTTGCGGTCAGGCAGGAACGGCGACTTATGGTGTTTGATACGTGTGAAGCTGACACGGATGGTATCGAAGATAGGAACGGTCATCAGGCACAGCGCCACCGCCGGAGCCGCCGACATATGCAGGGTATCAGGAACAGTGTGATAGGCGTTGATCTCGCAGAAATGGAACACAAAAGCACTCAGCACGTAGCCCAAAAGCAACGATCCCGAATCGCCCATGAAAATCTTCTGCGACCTGCCAAAGACATTGAAGCAGAAATAGACAGCCAGACTGCCGATGAGGCTGACAGCCATGATCGCCCATGGTGTCTCGCCGGCAAGCGAGAAATAGATGGCGAAAAAGAGACAGTATAACATTCCCAATCCGGATGCCAAGCCGTCAATGCCGTCAATGAGGTTGATAGCATTGGTCACCGCAACCAGCACAAGGAAAGAGAGCAGATAAGACGGCAGAATACCGATCTGCTCAATGCCCAACAGCCCGTGTAGATGGGTGATCCGCAGGTCTGCAAACCCAATCATGGCTATGCCTGCAAGCACTTCGCCCAAGAGTTTGGCAAGCGGCGAGAGCACCAGCACATCGTCCACCAGACCGACGATAACAATCGTCAGCACGCCGATCATGAAGAACTGGCTCTGCTGGAGGGTATCGTACTCGAAGACCATGTAGGTGAACAGAAAACTGATACAGATGTCTATTCCGCCGATATTGGGAATACTGCCTACATGGCACATCCGCTTATTGGGGCGTACGACAAAATCCTTCTTCTTGGCAATGCGGATGACAAGCGGCATCAACACCAATCCCAACAGAAAGGAGAGAAAACCGATAATATAGGTATGGTCTAAAATAAACGATAACATTATTGATCCAATTGTTCGTAAATAGAGTTGTTACTAATATATTCGGGTACAATCTGCTTCATGAGTTGTACGGTGAGGAAAGGCTTGTTGGCATGTGCGAGGGAAATGAGTTGGTCAATGAGGAGCGAAACTTGGTCGTAGTCTTCCTCGCGAACCCTTGCCACCATGATTTTCTCGTTTTGGGTAGGGATGGTCGTCTCCTTCTGGTTGAGCAGTTCCTCATATAGTTTCTCACCCGGACGCAGTCCCGTGAAGACGATAGGAATATCTTTTCCGGGGATATATCCTGCGAGTCGGATCATGTTCTTCGCCAGATCCAGAATCTTGACAGGTCGTCCCATGTCGAAGACAAAGATTTCGCCACCTTCGCCCAACGTGGATGCTTCGAGCACAAGGCAGCAGGCTTCCGGAATGGTCATGAAATAGCGGATGATATCGGGATGAGTGACCGTAACGGGTCCTTTGGCGGCTATCTGTTTTTTGAAATAGGGTATGACCGATCCGTTTGATCCGAGGACATTACCAAAGCGTGTGGTGATGAACTTGGTGCAGGAAGGGTCGGAGTGGTGCAGTTTGTTGAAGAGTGACTGCACGTAGATCTCAGCAATGCGTTTGCTGGCGCCCATGATATTGGTAGGATTGACCGCTTTGTCTGTAGAGATCATAAGGAATCGTTCTACATGATACTTGACCGCCGTGTCCGCCATGTTCTTGGTACCGAGTACATTAGCCATGATGGCTTCGTTAGGGTAGTCCTCCATGAGAGGTACATGCTTATATGCCGCCGCGTGATAGACCACATCCGGTCGGAACTCAGAGAATATCTGTTCAAGGCGCTCTTTGTTCCGGATATCGGCGATGACGGGAATGAACCGCGCGTCGGGGAAGAGATGACGCAGATCCAGCGTCAGGTCATGGAGCGGCGATTCGGCGAGTTCGATCAGGATAGTAGCCTTCGGGCGGAACTTCTGTACCTGACGTACTATCTCCGACCCGATGCTTCCTGCTGCACCGGAGATGAGCACCACTTTGTCGCGTAGGATTTTATCGACATTATCGGTATTGATATTGATGGTAGGGCGCTCAAGGAGGTCTTCGATCTTGATGGACTCGATGCGTCCGATATTCTGTTTGCCGGAAGAATCCTCGGACTCAAGTTCGGTGAACTGCGGGGTAGTGAGGATACGGATGCCGTGATCAATGAATATCTGCAGATCCTGATCCGGTTTGATCTCGCGCATCTTGGTAGGCGAGATGATGATGTCATGGACATTGTGGGTCTTCATCCAGATAAAGAGTTTGTCGCTGAGTCTGAAGACAGGCATGCCCATGATGTCGTGGCGCTCCGGTTTATCGGAGCTTTCAATGAATCCGGCAGGGCGGAATGGCGTGTTATCGGACGAACGGAGCATTTTGGCAATGGCGATACCAGCCGCTTTGGTCCCGTAGATCATCACCCGTTTGCTACCGGCAGACTGCTGGTAGATCATTTCGTACAGGGTCTTGACACCCACCCGCAGGCAGAACAGGAAGACAAAGGCAATAGGCATATAAATACCGATGACGGTGTTGAGCAGCAGTTGCCGTGAAGTGAACCGATGATAGGTGAGATTGAAAAGTATTAGTATCATTCCGCATCCGAAGACGGCAATAAAGGACTTGATAGTGTCTATAAACGTGGAATAGCGGAGGATTCCCGAATAGGTGTGGAAAAGCCAGAAACAGCCTATCTGTACCGACAGGAGGATCAGATACTGCTGCCAAGCCGGTAACACTCCGCCGGGTTGGAAGCGGTAGGAGAACGCACCTTCGCCGAGCCATAGGCTTGTCCAGTAAGCAACGGATATGAGCACAATATCTATCAGAAGGACTCCCCATCTGGGCAGATAGGTAGAGTCTGGGATGTGCGAGAAGATATCCGACGAGGCTAATTCGTTTCGTTTGTTGATCATTGTAATAAGGGCTTGATATATTTTCCTGTATAACTATCGGGGCACAGCGCCAAGTCTTCCGGTGTGCCTTCAAAAACAATGTTTCCGCCTTGGTCTCCTCCTTCGGGTCCGAGATCTATGACATGGTCAGCCGCCAAGATCATGGAGGCGTTATGCTCGATGATGACGACGGTGTGTCCTTTCTCGATAAGGCGGTTCAGCGCTCCGATAAGCACCTGTATGTCGCGGTGGTGAAGACCAGTGGTGGGTTCGTCGAAGACAAACATTGTAGGAGGCTGGTTCTCCTGTGCAAGGAAGGAGGCGAGTTTGACGCGCTGGCTCTCTCCGCCGGAAAGGGTGGAGGAGGACTGCCCCAACTGAATATACCCGATACCTACATCCTGGAGCGGTTTGAGGCGTTGTACGATCCTGCGGCATTGCGGATCCTCAGAGAAGAACTCAATCGCCTGATTGACGGTCATGGTCAGGATGTCGTAGATCGATTTGCCCCGGTAACGGACATCGAGCACGTCCTGTTTGAAGCGTTTGCCATGGCAATGTTCACATTCAATGGTGATGTCTGCCATGAACTGCATTTCGATGGTGATGGTGCCTTCTCCTTCGCACTCTTCGCATCGTCCGCCCGGCGTGTTGAAACTGAAATGGGCAGGTGTGAAGCCGAGTTGCTTAGCGAGTGGCTGTTCGGCAAAGAGTTTGCGGATCTCGTCGTACGCTTTGAGATAGGTGACGGGATTCGACCGTGAGGACTTGCTGAGCGGGTTTTGGTCAACAAACTCGATGTCTTTGATTAGATGCAGACTGCCTTTCAGGGCATTGTAGTCGCCGGTTCGCTCTGCCAGACCGCCGTAGTACTTCTTCATGGCAGGGTAGAGCACCTTGCTCACGAGCGAGGACTTGCCGCTACCGCTCACACCGGTGATGACCGTCATGACACCTAAGGGGAAGCGGACAGATATATGCTTGAGGTTGTTCTCGCATGCTCCGACGACCTCTATATAATCGCGCCAGCCCCGTCGATGAGGAGGAATGGCATATTCGAACCGTTTGGAGGAGGGTTTGCCCTCGTAGATCACTTCCCCTCCGTGTCTTCCCGCTGCCGGACCGATTTCTATAATATGGTCTGCCGCACGGATGATCTCTTCGTCATGCTCGACAACAACGATGGTGTTGCCCAAGTCCCGCAACTGTTTGAGGACCCGTATCAGGCGTTCCGTATCGCGTGCATGGAGACCGATAGACGGTTCGTCCAAGACATAGAGCGAGCCTACCAGACTGCTTCCCAAGGATTTGGCGAGACTGATACGCTGGCTCTCGCCGCCGGAAAGTGTGTTAGACGGGCGGTTGAGGGTGAGATAGCCGAGTCCGACATCTTCCATAAACTGCAGCCGTGAAGTGATCTCATGGAGGAGATGTGCGGCTATCTGTTGCTCCTCGGCGGAGAGTTGCAGGGTATTGAACCATTCTCGGAGCCGGGTGACAGACATCTTGATGAGGTCTGTAATCGCCATTCCTTGAATTTTGACGTAGGTAGCCTCTTTACGCAGGCGCAGCCCCAGACACTCGGGACAGATAGTACGTCCTTTGTAGCGCGCCAAAAGAACACGGTACTGGATTTTGCTGAACTGCTTGGACTCCAACTCCTGAAAGAAAGCGTGCAAGCCGCGGAAATATTCGTTTCCGGTCCAGAGTAACTGCCGTTGCTCTTGGGTAAGGGCGTAATAGGGGGTATGGATCGGGAAGTCAAACTTGGAGGCATTGAGGATCAGGTCGTTTTTATAGACCGACATCTTCTCGCTCTGCCAGCAAGCGATGGCATCGTCGTAGATGGTTTTGGATTTGTCTGGAACAACGAGATCAGGGTCGATGCCGGAGACGATACCCGAACCTTTACATTCCGGGCATGCTCCCAGAGGATTGTTGAAATCGAAGAGGTGTTCGGAGGGTTCGATAAAAGTGATGCCATCCGCCTCAAACCTCTCGGAGAAGGTGCGTTTGTTGCCGTCTATCCATACAACGCACTCGCCATAGCCTTCAAAGAAAGCGGTCTGTACAGAGTCGGCGAAATGGTTGCTGGTAGCCTGCTCATGATCCACAACGACACGATCTACCATAAGATAGGTTTCGGGCAGGAGTCGCCCTTTCTCATCGGTTATCTCATCGATGGTGTCATCGGTCAGGCGGATGGTCTTGCCGTCCTGCATAAGTCGCGCAAAACCCTCTGACCGCCAGATAGCAAGTTGTTCTTCGACCTTGCGCTCCCTCGGCATAACAGGCGATAGAAGATACAGACGTGTGCCTTTGGGCTGCTGCTCCATATACATGACTACATCGCGGATAGTGTGCTTATGCACCTGTTCGCCGGATACGGGCGAGTAGGTGTGACCCACGCGCGCGTAAAGGAGTTTGAGATAGTCGTATATCTCGGTTGTAGTACCGACAGTAGAGCGGGGGTTACGGTTGGTGACTTTCTGCTGGATAGCAATAGCCGGTGGGATACCCTCAATCTTTTCGACATCGGGTTTCTGCATACGTCCGAGGAACTGGCGTGCGTAGGAGGATAGGCTCTCTACGTACCGCCGCTGTCCTTCGGCATAAAGGGTGTCAAACGCCAACGAAGACTTGCCGCTACCACTCACTCCCGTGACGACCACCAGTTTACCCTGCGGAATATCGACCGAGACGTGTTTGAGGTTATGGGTGTTGGCATTCTCTATATGGATAAATTCACTCAATGCTACTGGTATTTGTTAGTTAGTTCACGGATTCGTTTGCGCGTCTCCGGGTTGGTTATGTCGCGTTCTTCCTTGGTGAGTTGGGGCATCTTGATGCGTGTCCCCCAACAGATGCTGTCCGGCGACTTGAATCGGCTTTCATTGGCCTCGTAGATAAATACCCAGAAGTCCGGGTGTCCATAATATCTGCGTGCAATCTGCATTAATCCGTCGCCCTTGCGGATAACAAGGGTCTTGGGGATATAGTATTCGGGCTCTTTCGCAGATTGCGTAGGTATAGTAGTTTCCGTAGGTGTCGGAGGTTCTGTAGTAGTTATAGTAGTTATAGTATCTGTCGTTGCTGTAGTATCTGTAGTTGTAGTATCTGTAGTTGTAGTATCTGTAGTATCCGTAATTGCTGTGGTGTCCGGTTTGACGGGTGCAACAGTCTCAATAGGCGTCTGCTGCTTGAAACGAAGTGACTCTACCCAGTTGCTGACTTCATAGCGGAAATACAAGAACGCGCCTGCAAGAACGAAGAGTAGGATAACAAGCGTGATCAGGGTGTCACGCAGGAAGTGATATTTTGGCGTGGGGGTAGGGGGGGGAGTTTGCGTAGTTGTAGTTTCCGTAGTTTGCGTAGTTTGCGTAGTATTCGTAGTCTCCGTAGGTTCCGTAGTTGTTGTAGTTTCCGTAGTATTCGTAGTTTGTGGAGTTTGTGGAGTTTGTGGTTCTGCGGGTATGTCGTTAACCGGCTGGCCGAGGTCGGCAAGCAGTCCTACGATCTCATCGGCCTGTTCGCCCAGTTTCTGCAGGGGCGTGATCTCGCTTGGGGTCGGTTCGGTTGCAGTTGGGGTTTGTGTATTGCCGGCCGGGCGGCTGTTAGATGCCACCAACTCTTTTATACCGGCTTCCGGAGTGAAGACGAGTTTGTCATAACCTGCGATCATAATGTCCTCGCCTGTAACAACATTCACACTCTTTCTCGGAGCCACTTCCTGCAGTTTGAAGGTGCCTAAGCCTGTGATGCGGACCTGTTTGTCTGTTTTGAGACCTGCTATGATCTGTTTCAACAGTTCATCCATGAAGGTGGCAGCTTCTTTCTGGCTTCCTCCGGCTCGCGCGGCAATACGCCGGCGCAGTTCTATCCATGTGATTTTCTCAGCCATACTGATTAGTTGTTTTTGAATTGGTCTTTGATCCCCGCTGTAGGACGGAAAGCTATCTGTCTCTTGGCAGGAATAACGGAGCGAACACCGGTTTTCGGGTGCACTATAGTGCGCTCGTTGCGTTGCTTCAGTTCGAAGGTGCCAAGTCCCTGCAACGGAACAGCCTCGTCACTCATCAATGATTCGAGAATGACGGCGTTCGTGGTATCCAGCAACTCTTGTGTGCGCCGTTTGGTTAAGCCTGTTGCCTGAGCAATGTTGGCGATGATCTCTTTTGTTAACATATGGTTGCGTATAAATCAAATTCTTCAGCTTTGGTGATCTTGACGGAGTGGAATTCGCCCACTTTCCAATTGGCATCGGTCTCTTCGGGAGCCGGTTTGAGAATAAGCACTTCGCAGTCCACTTCGGGTGAGTCGAACTCAGTACGGCCGATATAGTAGTCCTCTTCTTCGCGGTCTATAATAACGCGCATGGTCTTTCCGACGTGTTGAAGCATCAATTCCCCCGATATCTCCTGCTGTATAGCCATCAGTTGATCTAATCGCTGCTGCTTGACATCCTCCGGGATGGAGTCTTCGTAGTGGTTGTAGGCGTAAGTGCCTTCTTCGTTGGAATAGGTGAAGGCTCCCATCCTGTCGAACCGCATCCGGCGTGTCCATGCCTTGAGTTGCTCAAAATCCTCTTCGGTCTCACCGGGGTGTCCCACCATGAGTGTGGTACGGATACAGATGCCGGGCACCCGTTCGCGGATTTTAGCGATGAGTGCGTCTTGCTCTGATGCGGTGATATGCCTGCGCATGAGCCGCAACATCGAGTCGGTACAATGCTGAAGGGCTATGTCGAGATACCGGCATATATTGGGGTGCTTTGCCATCACGTCCAGCAGTTGTTCGGGGAAGTCGGTTGGGTAGGCATAATGGAGCCGAATCCATTCGACGCCTTCTATCTGTGCCATCTCGTCGATGAGTTCGGGTAGCATGTGGCGGTGCTCCAGATCCAAGCCGTAGCTACTGAGATCCTGTGCAATGACGTTGAACTCTTTGACTCCTTGCGAAACGAGCCAGCGCACCTCATCGAGTAGTTCTTGTTTTGGGCGGCTGGTATGCCTGCCTGTGATGAGCGGTATGGCGCAGTACGAGCACATCCGGTTGCACCCCTCCGAGATCTTGAGATAGGCGTAGTGGGAGGGAGTGGTGAGGTGTCGTTCAAAAGAGCATTGTTGTGTAGGAGTATCTTGCAAGAGAGTCAACATGGACTCAAAATCGAACTTGCCGTAGTAGGCATCCACTTCGGGCAGTTCTGCCTCAAGTTCGGCACGATAGCGCTCGCTCAGGCAGCCCATGACGATGAGTTTTTTGAGGTTGCCTTGTTTCTTGCGTTCCGCCATCCTGAGGATCATGTTGATTGACTCCTCTTTGGCGTCGCCGATGAAGCCGCAGGTGTTGATGACGCATATCTCGCCCTTGGGATCGGGCGAGTCATGGACACACCGCCATCCGGCGAGTTCCCACTGCCGCATCACCCGCTCGGCATCCACGAGGTTTTTGGAACACCCAAGGGTGATAAAATCGATTTCTCCCTTATGCATCATTTCAGTCTGTATTCTATCGGCGTAGCGGTCTATTCTCTACATTCTACTATGAGCAGCCGGCCTGTCAGTTTCCGAGGTCGCAGTGGAATTTGATTCTTACAAGGCGGACATGAATGGGGTCGTAGTCGTCTTCGCCCAGTTCGTTCATCGCCAGACGGAGGTTGTCGTTGTCGGCTGAACGGAAGTAATCATATATCTCCTCTTTCTCGTCGGGGTCGATGACCTCGTCGATGAAGTAGTCGATATTGAGTTTGGTGCCGGAATAAACGATGGCTTCGATCTCGGAGAGCATTTCCTCCATCGACATTCCTTTGGACTCCGCCAGTTCGTCGAGTTCGACGCGGCGGTCGATAGCCTGAATGATACTTATTTTTCGTGTAGAGTCCTTGGCAACAGTACGGACGCGCAGGTCTTCGGGGCGGATGATTTCGTTCTCCTCGACGTACTCTTTGATGATCCTGAGGAACTCGTCTCCGTACCTTTTGGCTTTGCCGACACCCACTCCCGGAATATTCTGCAACTCTTCCATGGTGATAGGATAGGTGGTAGCCATGGCTTCGAGGGAGGGATCCTGGAAGATGACGAACGGCGGTACGCCTTGCTGCTTGCTCATCTTTTTGCGCACATCTTTGAGGATGGAGAAGAGAACATCGTCGGCTGCTGCGCAACCGCCTACCATGCCTTCCATCATATCGTCTTCGTCCTCGTTGTGCACCTCGATCTTGACCTCAAAGGTCTTGGGGCGTTTGAGGAACTTCTTGCCTTCGGGCGAGAGTTTGAGGACGCCGTAGGTCTCCACTTCCTTGGTGAGATACCCGTTGAGTCGTGCCTGACGGATGATAGCCAACAAGGTGTTCTCGTCTTCGTCTTCGGCGGCACCGTAGTTCTCCAGTTCATCGTGATGGTAACTGGCGATCTCGGAAGTCATGTTACCGTGGAGGATATCCACGATGTGTTCGGTTTTGAATTTCTCTTTGAGTTCGACGATGGTCTCAAGAATCAACTCGAGCAGCTCGGTAGCATCGATGGTATGGTAGGTCTTCTTACAGTTGTCGCAGTTGCCGCAGTTGGGTTCGTTGTACTCCTCTCCGAAATAGTTGAGCAGGAGCTGACGCCGGCAGTTGGTGGACTCGGCATACGCCTGTGTCTCGAAGAGCAGCTGGTTGCCTATCTCCACTTCGGCTACGGGTTTGCCTTGCTGGAATTTGCGAAGTCTCTCCAGATCTTTTGGAGAATAGAAACAGATGCACTGTCCTTCACCTCCGTCCCGTCCTGCGCGGCCTGTTTCCTGATAGTAACCCTCAAGCGATTTCGGAATGTCGTAGTGGACCACAAAGCGCACATCGGGTTTGTCTATACCCATTCCGAAAGCGATAGTGGCTACAATGACCTGGCATTTCTCCATGAGGAAGGCATCCTGGTTGGCCGACCGGGTAGCAGCATCCATGCCTGCGTGGTAGGGCAGGGCGGCGATGTTGTTGACCTGCAGGGTCTTCGCCAGATCCTCCACCTCCTTGCGCGCCAGACAATAGACGATACCGGACTTGCCATCCATCGTGCGGATGTACTTCACCAGGTCTTTGTCCACATCGGCGGTTTTGGGACGCACTTCGTAGTACAGGTTGGGGCGGTTGAAGGAGGACTTGAAGACGGTAGCCTCCATCATATCGAGGTTCTTCTGGATATCGTGCTGTACTTTCGGGGTGGCGGTGGCTGTGAGGGTGATGATAGGCGCTTTTCCGATGCGCGAGACCATAGAGCGTATCTGCCGGTACTCAGGACGGAAATCGTGTCCCCACTCGGAGATACAATGTGCTTCGTCCACGGCATAGAAGGATATCTTCATTCCTTTGAGGAAATCCACGTTCTCCGGTTTCTGCAGCGACTCCGGCGCGAGGTATAGCAACTTGGTCTTGCCGCTCTGCACATCGTCTTTCACCTGATGGATCTCCGGCCGGGAGAGCGAAGAGTTGATGAAATGGGCGATGCCGTCCTCCTCCGAGAAGGTGCGCATGGCGTCCACTTGGTTTTTCATCAGCGCGATGAGAGGCGAGACTACGATAGCTACGCCGTCCATCAGGAGTGATGGCAGCTGGTAGCAGAGACTCTTGCCGCCACCTGTGGGCATGAGTACGAAGGTGTCCTTCCCCTCCATGAGGTTGGTGATGATAGCCTCTTGGTTCCCCTTGAAGCTGTCGAAGCCGAAATAATGTTGCAGGGCTTCGATGAGTTGTTCATGTAGTGTGTTTTGCTTTTCAGCCATATATAAATAATGTGTTGTATTCTCACAATCTGAAATCGGACTGCAAAAGTACGAAAAAAAAATGACATATGCAAGCGTATCGGCATTTTTTTGTGTTTTTTTCGTTTTTAGGGGGAGAAGAGTGGCAAATAATCGAAAAATTACGAAATATTTCGAAAAAAAGTAAAAAACTCTTGCGTATGTCAAAAAAAAGCAGTAATTTTGTCGGCGATTTTGATAAAAATTACTATGAATAAACGCAACTTGTCTTTCGGACAACTATTCAATTTAAGTTTCGGTTTCTTTGGCGTGCAGATAGCTTATGCGCTGCAGAGTGCCAATATCTCGCGTATCTTCGCTACGCTTGGTGCTGACCCTCATACACTGAGTTTCTTTTGGATTCTGCCTCCGCTGATGGGTATGATCGTTCAACCTCTGGTTGGCAAGTATAGTGACAAGACCTGGACGTCGATGGGTCGCCGCAAGCCGTATCTGCTGGTAGGTGCGCTTATTGCAGTGGCTGTGATGCTGCTGTTGCCCAATGCGGGTAACTTTACGTTCACCCAGTCGGTTTTCCTGGGACTCAATGCTGCCATGTGGTTCGGGTTGTTCAGCCTGATGTTTCTTGATACGAGTATCAACATCGCCATGCAGCCGTTCAAGATGATGGTGGGTGACTCGGTGAACGAGGAGCAGAAAGGTACCGCTTATGCGATCCAGTCGGCGTTGTGTAACGCAGGATCGGTAGTGGGATACCTTTTCCCGATCTTCTTCACGTGGATAGGTATCGCCAATACGGCTCCCGAGGGTGTTATCCCTGACAGTGTCAAATGGTCGTTCTATGCCGGCGCGGCAATCCTGATTCTGTGTGTGCTCTATACCTTTATGACGGTGAAGGAGCTGAATCCTGAGGAGTACGCAGAGTTTCACGGGATCTCGGAGAAGTCTGATGCTTCGGACAAGTCGGAGGAGAAAGGTTTTGTTACGCTGTTGAAAGAAGCGCCTTCGGCATTCTGGACTGTAGGTCTGGTACAATTCTTCTGCTGGGCGGCGTTCATGTATATGTGGACTTATTCCAACGGTGCTATCGCTACGTTGTGTTTCGGTTGGGATGGCGTGAATGCCAAGGATGTGGCATTCCAGGATGCCGGCAACTGGGTTGGCGTAGTGTTCTGTATCCAGGCTGTAGGATCGCTTTTATGGGCAATGGTTCTGCCGCTTCTTGAGAAATGGACGGGCAACAAAGGCGCGTACGCCATTTCGCTTGTTGTAGGTGCCGTAGGATTTATATCGGTCTTTTATGTTACGAACCAATGGGTTCTCTTTGGCTCGTATGCCTTGATAGGTGCTGCTTGGGCAGCTATGCTGGCGTTGCCGTTTACGATTGTGACGAATGCTATCAAGGGCGGTAATATGGGTTATTACCTTGGTTTGTTCAACTGTACGATCTGTGTTCCGCAGATTGTGGCAGCACTCTGCGGGGGACTACTCCTTCAATATGTATGTGCAGGCGCGCAAGCGGGTATGCTTGTAGTAGCAGGTGTGCTTCTGCTGATAGGCGCGGCAGCCGTGTTCCTGATTAAAGAAAAAGAGTAGCACGAACCGTATTCCGCTATTTTGGAAAATTCTTCTGTCTTAAATAACAACAAACAAAATAATCTATTATGAAAAACAAATCTACAATTCTGATTATGGCATTGGCCGTAATAGCAGCCTTTACCGGCTGTAAAAAGAATGAGATTGACATTGAAACTGAACTGGAGGAACTCTCGGAAGAGACGTTCCAGAGTTTAGAGTATTGCAGCCACGTGGATGTGAATGGCTACAATATGAATGTCATTCAATTCCATTTTAATCATGCTGACAACACAGTGGAGAAGGTGACCTTCTCTTTTGGAGATGGCGTTCCTGCTACGTTTGAGTCGAAGACTTATTCGTTTGTATGGGACGACTTTACAGATTCTAAGTTAGGCAGAAAAGCGCGTCTCGTCGCTGGAGATGACGTGCTGAATCTCCTCTATCTGAACAATATCTTCACGCTCTCCGATACAATCCGGATGACTGAGAAGGAAGCACTTGCTGATATTGCCTCTTCCATTTCTTCGAATATTGCTAACTCGGACTGGGCTGCCTATGATCCCGTATATGTGATGCAGGATCATTGGACCATGGATACAACCTGGTATGAGACCCATCGTCAGGGAAAGAAGATTATCGTGGATACGATTACCGGACGCTTCAAACATAAGGAGAAAATTCCTGTAGGTATTGCTTCCCAGAAGATTTCGTATCTTCGCTTCTATGATGATGCTTCGCATAGGAAGACCTTGGCTTGGTCCAAAGGCGAGCAGGTGAATATTGTTACACCCGATACCTTGATCTTGCCGCAAATGCAGGACGCTACCAAGAATGATACGATCATCACATTCTCTATAGTGGAAAACCCTGCCACCCGCATCTTGGCGGATTCGGCTGATCATTGGAGTCTGGCAAAGGTCAAAGATGGCTCGTTTGAAGTGAAATGTAAGCGTGTCAATGCCAACGCAGATGAGACCTTGCAAATGTCCGCTTGTACAGATAGCACATTCACGCTGGACAACGCGATTTATCATAACCTGAAAAAATAATACTATATGAAAAACGATATATTCAATCTTCGCACGCTGCTGATGTCTTGTCTCCTCTTTGTGGGACTGTCAGCATTCGCTCAAGTCTCGGTTTCGGGTGTTGTTACCGATGCAACTAATGGAGAAGCGATCATTGGTGCCTCCATCCTTGAAGTAGGTACTACCAATGGTACTATCACCGATTTTGACGGAAATTTCGAACTTAAGGTGAAATCCGGAGCCAAACTCTCTATCTCCTATATAGGTTATAAGACTCAGGAACTGGTTGCTGCTCCGAATATGAAGATTCGTTTGAGCGAGGACTCCGAGTTGTTGGAAGAGGTTGTCGTAGTTGGTTATGGTGTAGTGAAAAAAAGTGATGCTACAGGTTCCGTAACTGCGATTAAACCCGATGATATGAACAAAGGTCTTACGACCAACGCCCAGGATATGATCCAAGGTAAGATTGCCGGTGTGAATGTGGTGGCTGCCGATGGTACTCCTGGTGGTGCCGGCTCGATCACTATTCGTGGTGGTGCTTCACTCAACGCATCTAACAGCCCGCTCATCGTCATTGATGGACTCGCTATGGATGAGAATGGTATTCAAGGAGTCTCAAACCCGCTCTCTCTGGTCAACCCGAATGATATCGAGAGCTTCACAGTCCTTAAGGATGCTTCCGCTACCGCTATTTATGGTAGCCGTGCTTCGAACGGTGTCATCCTCATCACTACTAAGAAAGGTTCGAAAGGTAGCAAACCCAAAGTAAGCTACGCAGGTAACCTTTCTATAGGAACTCTTACCAACCGCACGCAAGTGCTTACTGCGGATCAGCTTCGCGGATATGCAACTGCTTTGGGTCACAACGAGGAAAAAACGAATTCATTAGGAACGGCAAGTACCGATTGGCAGGACCAGATTTATCGTACCTCGATCTCTACCGACCATAGCATCTCTATCATGGGTGGCGTGAAGAACAATATTGTGGACATGCCGTATCGTGCATCGGTGGGCTATACGCTCCAGAATGGTGCAATCAAAACCTCCCAGATGCAGCGTGTTACCGCTTCCTTGAATCTCAGCCCGTCCTTCTTGGATAACCACCTCGCATTCAATATCAATACCAAGGGTATGTATATCTACAACCGCTATCCTGCAGGCGTTGTAGGAGCAGCTCTTTCCATGGATCCTACCATGCCCGTTAGAGGTGGAGCGGTAAATGCCAATGGAGATGTGCTGGTGCCGCAGAACGTGCTCGACAACTGGTTTGACGGCTACTACCAGCGTATTGTTACGCCTTCCGGATATAACGATGATGCATGGCCTTATACGATGAATGCACAGACTACCGGTAACCCGGCAGCTGCTTTGGCTCACAAGAATGACCGTGCGAATGCTGGATCGTTCGTGGGAAATGTCGAGGCGGACTACAAGATTCACGGTTTCGAAGATCTGCATATCCATGCTAATTTCGGTGCAGACTATTCCTATGGAAAGCAGAAAACGACTTTACCTGTTTACAGCTATGACAACCACTATTTCGGCTGGGATGGCTGGAGCGATATGAGCAAGTACAACCTCCAATTCTCCGCATATGCCCAATACGGACATGACTGGGAGGATGCACACCAGCATTTTGATGTGATGGTAGGTTATGAAAACCAGTATTTCTACCGCAAAACGAAGAGTGATGGTTCCGGTTTCTACCAGAGCACGAATAAGGATGCTTCACTGGCCGGCACTCCGTATAACAGATATACCAATACATATATTACGGATAATGCGCTGCAGTCTGTCTATGGTCGTGTGAACTGGAATGGTTGGGATCAGATCCTGGTTACCGCCACCTTCCGTGCAGATGCTTCATCCCGTTTCGCTAAATATAATTCGAAAGGACAAAATGCGCGTTGGGGTCTCTTCCCCTCTGTAGCACTCGGTTGGAAAATCAAAGAGACTTTCCTCAGGGATGTGAATGCAATCAATGATCTGAAACTCCGTGTAGGTTATGGTATCACCGGTCAGCAGAACTTGGGTGTGGACTACTATTACCTGCCGACTTATACCACATCTCAAGACCATGCGTATTACCCCGTTCTGGACGGTGGAGAGGACAATCCTCTGTACGCAGGTACAGATGCTAATGGCAACGCAGTCTATTACACCAGCCGTCCGGGCGTCTATAATACGGACTTGACTTGGGAGAAAACATATACAAGCAATGTCGGTATCGACTTCGCGTTCCTGAACAACCGTATCAATGGTAATATCGACTACTACCACCGCCGTACCAAAGACCTGCTCAGTACGGTCAATGTTTCAGCCGGTTCTAACTTCAAGAACCAGATGCTGGGTAACATCGGTAGCCTCTACAACCAAGGTGTTGAGTTCGCTATCAATGCGGTACTTGTTGATACGAAGAATTTCAAGTGGGATTTGGGCTACAACGTAGCTTGGAACCAAAACAAGATTACCCAGTTGTTGTCTGACGATCCTGACTACTTTGTACCGACAGGCGGTATCAGCTCCGGTACCGGTAACACGATCCAGGCGCACAAAGTGGGTGAGGCGGCTTATTCCTTCCTCGTTTATGAGACAAAGACTATAACCGATGAAGATGGTGTGACGCGTCATTATTTCATAGACCGCAACAAGGATGGTCAGATCAACGACAATGATAAGTATATCTACCACAATCCTGCAGCACCTGTTACTATGGGTCTGCAAACCAAGTTCCAATTCTATGGCTTTGACTTGGGTATCACATTCCGTGCTAATATCGGAAACTATGTGTACAACGACGTCTTGGCAGGCAACTTGCAATGGGTGGAGGCTGATAAGGTTTATCAGAACCAGAACGGCGGTTATCACTCTGTCTTGACTTCTGCCTTTAGCTGCTATTATGGAGACGACATGCGTAGTGATGATATACGCACATATGTTTGGAACGAGGCAACACAAGCCTATGAGGTTGGCACGGATTCAAAGGGAGCAATAGTAAAGAACTCCAACTGGTACGCTTCTGACTTCTTTGTTGAGAAAGCTTCTTTCCTGCGTATTGATAACATCACACTCGGTTATAGCTTCAACAAGACGAAAGTACAGGGACGTGCTTACGTCACCGTATCGAACCCGTGTGTGTTCTCTACATATAAAGGACTCGACCCTGAGGTCGCAGGCGGTATTGACAATAACATCTATCCCCGTAGTATGACTACCGTGATGGGTATCAGCCTTCAGTTCTAATAGGTAAGAGGATTTATAGAATAAGGAAAACTAAAAATTAAATAGCTTTATGAAATACACAAAAATATTCTTTGCTGCCTTATTAGGTATAGGAATGACAGCGTGCTCGCTCGATAGAACTCCGCTGGATCCTAACACGGACACTAAGTTTAATAAAGATGCTGTGTTCGCTAAATGCTACGCTACCTTTGGTGTCACCGGGCAAAAAGGACCGGACGGCAACGGAGATGTGGATGGCATTGACGAGGGTACATCTTCCTTCTATCGTATGTTCTGGGAACTGAATGAGTTCTGTACGGACGAAGGTTGGTGGATCTGGAACGATGTGGGATTAGCGGATATTCGTACCCAGACATGGAGTTCGAGCAACGACTTGGTATATGGACTCTATTCCCGTCTGAACTTTGATATTACGCTCTGCAATTCGTTCTTGGATAAGACTACCGAATATACGGATGATGAGACCTTGGCGCAACGCGCAGAAGTGCGTATGCTGCGTGCAATCAACTTCTACTATCTTCTGGATATGTTCTATCGCGTGCCGTTCTCACTGACCGTTTCGCCTAACAAACCGATGCCGACTACGCGTCAGGAGTTGTTCGCTTGGTTAGAGAAGGAATGTCTGGAATTGGCTTCCGATCCGCATATTATCCAAGCCGGACAGAGAACCAACAAATACCGTGTTGATCAGGCTTGCGCATGGTTCCTGCTGATGCGTCTTTACCTCAACGCAGAGGTATATAATGAGTCCACACTCGGAGCTCGCGATGGCGAAGCACGCTATGCGGATGCAAAGCAGTATGCAAAGAAACTGATGGATAGCTCCTATAAACTGCACGGCTATGACAAATCTGCGAAGGCTGCCATCGACTTGGCTAAGGAGCGTACCGCAGACCATGTGTACTACTCGGCTTACCAGCAGCTCTTCATGGGCGATAATGATAATAACGGAGCACAGGATGAGGCTATCTTCATGATCTATCAAGATGCCATTCATTCCCAGAACTGGGGTGGTTCACGTTTCCTCGTTAGTGCTGTCCGCGATGCAGACTACGTACCCTTCGGTTCGTCGGATACATGGTCGTGCTTCCGTTCTTCGCCTGAGTTCGTATATTACTGGGTGGACAGAACCAAAGCTTCCTCTATCTCTCTGAATGAGTACCAGATGCCGGTTGCTTTAGGAGATGACCGTGCTATCATGGCTTCCAGGACAACCGCCGGAAAGAAGATGTCATTGACCGGTAATGAGGCTGCTGATTTCTATGCTTCATGGTCGGTTCTTAAGTTCACCGGAGTATATTCTACCTCCGAGACTACCATTCTGAAGGATGTCAATGGAAATGACTCGGTTGTTGGTGCTCCGTGGAATTGGGCTTCGCCTGTTGGCGAACCGAAATGGCCGGATACGGATATTCCTTTGTTCCGTCTGGCAGAGGCTTATATGACTTATGCCGAGGCTTGCTTCCGTACGGGTGAAATGGCTCCCGCAGTAGAGGCTGTAAACTGTTTGCGCCGTCGTGCCAATGCGCCGGAGATTACCACGCTGGACGAGGAAACATTATTGACCGAGTGGGCAAAAGAGTTCTGGTGCGAAGGACGCCGCCGTACCGACTTGATCCGATTCGGACAATTTGCCGGCCCGTCGGCTACCATGACCTGGGAAGGACACAAGGCAGGCAAGGATGCCAAATATAATGTCTATCCTATTCCTGCTAAGGATGTTACCGCCAATGAGAACCTGAAAGGTCTCAATGAAGAAATAGGCTACTAATTGTGTTTCCGATAGCCGCCTGCAACATGGTGGCTGTCGGAAAACCAATAGCATAAACACTTTGTTTAACTAACTTTATTAACCAATTTAATTAACACAATTATGAGAAAAGTATTCGCTTTTGTAGCAGCTGCTCTCTTTAGCGTTGCTACGTTCGCAAGCCGTGAGGTAGTTCCGTCTGATGACGACCTGGCTGCGTATGCAACCAAGACCTACACGATGTGTATCTACAATGAGAGTGCCTGCAACGACATCGTCCTCATTGGTACCTATGTTTCCTGGGATGCTACTGCTGAATTGCTGAAGTTCCAACCAGTAGCAGGTTTCGAAGGATGGTATGTAGTTTCGTGGGATGATGCAACGGATCCCACAGATCCCAAAGTCATTGCAGATGGTGGTATACAGGCTAAGCCTGTTCAGTTGACCGGTACCGGTACTTTCAGCTGGGATTACCAGCTTAGTGACGAATCAGAGTTGATTCGCGGTACTGCTGAAGTGAATCCGGGTAATCCTGGTGAGGCTGATATCAAGAACATTCAACCGGGTATCGTTGTCGTTGATGTAAAGAGCTGGAAGAACAATCCTTGTACCGCTGTTTATCATGTGTACAACGTTACCTTCATTTCTCCGGACTGCAACGACGAGGACTATGTCGTTCCTGCTATCTCCGGTGGTTTCAATAACTGGGCACAACAGGCTCTGACCCTGAACGAGCTGAAGACCGCTGAACGTCAGCAGGCCAACCTCCCGGGCGCTGTATTCGAGATCAGCTTCAAAGGTGCTGAGGGTTCTGAGTACAAATTCCGTTCCGCTGAGGAGTGGGGTAAAGACTGGACCAACGAGCTCAAAGAATATAACGCTGAAGAGGATGCATGGAATGCTTACAACGGAGGCGCAAACTTGGTACTTGGAGCAGAGACCAACCTTGTGTTCGACCTTGGCGATCCTGAGAAATATTTATGGAACAACTGCGAGAAACCGGAAGTGTATGAGGAGAAAGAGTTTGACTACGCTATTACCGTAGCAAATGCTCCGACTTGCGGCGAGGCTGTTCTGGCTATCGTAGGTGGATTCGCTGATTGCGCTTGGACCGTTGCTAACGCTGTTGCAGTAGAAAATGGTACAGCTTCTCTCCACGCTAAGAACACCGATGAGTTCAAGTTCTTGGATAAGTCCACCGGCGACTGGAGCAACGAAGTACAGGGCTTTGCTCAAACTACATTCCACAAAGCTGACCTCGCTGACGGCGCAGAGGATGGTAAGATTGCTATCGACCTCGCTGAAGCTCAATTTGCTGCATGCGCTGACGGCATCGAAGACGTTGTTCTGACCGAGAAGGCTCACAAAGTAGTTGTTGACGGTGTTCTCTACATCGTTCGTGACAACAAGATGTACAACGCACAGGGTACTCAGGTACGCTAAATCAAAAGTTTTACTCTGACCTTTCCCTGCCGGGAGAGGTGAGGGTAAGCTTGAAACAGGCAGATAGTCCGGGCAGATGTCCGGACTATCTCTCTGTTTTTACCGGTTGTCTTAATAACAGGAACGTTTCAATATCGTTTCAAGACCGGTTCAAATAGCAGACCTTATGCTGACCTTAAGCACCTTTTGAGCAGAGGTTGGTATAATGGCCAAATCTTAATAATCGGCAATTGTTTTTATGCATTTGAGTACAAATTGCCCCTTACTTTACTCTTACTTGCCTCTTGGATGCCTCTTACTTGCCTCCGATAGCGTGTTTGTAATTTGCTGAAAATAAGGGGTATATGAAATATCGTAAATAGACCTCGGAATTTACGTATCTTAATAATCGGCAATTTTAAGTGCAGCGGTATATGGCAAGGATGCGCAAGATGCACGAGAGATGCGCGGGAAGGGCATTTGATATAAAAAATGCAGAATAATTTGCATATGTCAAAAAAAAGCAGTAAATTTGCAGCGGATTATATGCTTTTTGCAAGTTAACTAAAAAAATATACTATATAATGGAATTCAAGTATGCGCCGATGTTCCAACTCGGCGAAGACCAGACAGAGTATTATCTGCTCAGTAAAGACCATGTGTCAGTCGCTAATTTTGAAGGTAATGAGATCCTCAAAGTAGAACCTGAGGCGCTGACGATGATGGCTCAGCAGGCTTTTCATGACGTCAGTTTCATGTTGCGCCGCAGCCATAATGAACAAGTAGCGAAGATTCTTCGTGACCCGGAGGCTTCCGCCAATGACAAATACGTAGCTCTCACTTTCCTGCGCAACGCCGAAGTGGCATGCAAGGGACAACTCCCTCTCTGCCAAGATACCGGTACGGCTATCATTCACGGCGAGAAAGGACAATGCGTATTTACGAATGTACGAAGTACGATGTACGAGGGACGTGAGGTTTCGGACGAGGAAGCCCTCAGCCGCGGTGTTTTCAATACTTACACCGAGTGCAACCTGCGTTACAGTCAGAATGCACCATTGACGATGTACGACGAGGTGAATACCAAATGCAACCTGCCGGCTCAGATCGACTTGGAAGCTACCGAAGGCATGGAGTACCGTTTCCTCTGTGTGACCAAGGGCGGCGGCTCTGCCAACAAGACCTATCTCTATCAGGAGACCAAAGCGCGTATCCAAAATCCGGGCACACTCATTCCTTTCCTTGTGGAGAAGATGAAATCTCTCGGAACCGCAGCCTGTCCGCCGTACCATATCGCCATCGTGATCGGCGGTACGAGTGCGGAGAAGAACCTGCTGACGGTCAAATTGGCTTCCACCCATTACTACGACTCTCTGCCGACAACCGGCGACGAGACAGGCCGTGCCTTCCGCGATGTGGAGCTGGAGAAACAGTTGCTGCAGGAGGCATACAAGATCGGTCTGGGTGCGCAGTTCGGCGGCAAGTATATGGCGCACGACGTACGTGTTGTCCGTCTGCCGCGCCACGGTGCCAGCTGCCCGATAGGTCTGGGCGTAAGCTGCTCGGCAGACCGTAACATCAAGTGCAAGATCAACAAAGACGGTATATGGATTGAGAAACTGGACAACAACCCCGCTTCCCTCATCCCTGAGGAGTTGCGCAATGCCGGCGAAGGCGATGCCGTTAAGATAGATCTCAACCAGCCGATGAGCGATGTATGCAAGATCCTGACCCAATATCCGATCGGTACGCGTCTGAGCCTGAACGGCACCATCATCGTAGGCCGCGACATCGCCCATGCGAAGATCAAAGCGCGTCTGGATGCCGGCGAGGCTATGCCTGAGTATCTCAAGAACCATCCTATCTACTATGCCGGTCCTGCCAAGACTCCGGCAGGTATGGCTTGCGGTTCGATGGGTCCGACTACTGCAGGACGCATGGATCCGTATGTAGATGAGTTCCAGGAGCACGGCGGCTCGCTCATCATGCTTGCCAAAGGCAACCGCTCCATCGATGTGACCAACGCCTGCCAGAAACACGGCGGCTTCTATCTCGGTTCTATCGGAGGTCCTGCCGCTATCCTGGCACAGAACAACATCAAGTCCATCGAGTGCGTGGAGTATCCGGAACTGGGTATGGAAGCCATCTGGAAAATCGAGGTAGAGAACTTCCCCGCCTTCATTCTGGTGGACGACAAAGGTAACGACTTCTTCAAACAACTCAAGCCCTGCACGGGTTGCACAATCCTCTGATGGAAAAAAAGAAGAAAGACAGCTGGTGGAAGCGGATACGGTATAAGTACCGTCTGACGCTGGAGAACGAGGACACGATGCAGGTACACTGGCATTTCCGTGTGAGTAAGCTTCGTGCCGCGCTGCTCCTGCTGTTGGTGTTTCTGATTGCGCTGGCGTTATGCTCGACGCTGATCCTCTATACACCTATCCGCACTATTCTGCCGGGTACGGTGACAGAGGACGAACGCCGGTATCTGCTCGACGAGACCATGCGTCTGGACTCGATGCAACGCGCCGTAGAGCGGCAGAGCCAGTATCTGGAAGGTATCCGAAAGGCTCTCTCCGGACAGGATCAGAAAGACTCGACACCTCCGCTGGACTCCATGAGGATTCTGGAACACGAGAAACTCATTGAGCAGAAAACACCGGCTACCGAGAAGTTTGAACACACATACGAACAGAAACACAAGCAATGAAACAATTAGCCATCTTAGGCAGCACCGGCTCGATAGGCACCCAGACCCTGGATGTCGTCCGTCAGCACCCTGACTTGTATCAGGTTTATGCTATCTGTGCCCATCGCTCCATAGACAAACTGGTAGAGCAGGCAAAGGAGTTTAGCCCGGAAGTGGTCTGCATCGCTGACGAGAGCCTCTACGAAGAACTCGGCCGTCAGTTGTCAGCAGTCGGGTTTGAAGGCAAAATATGGGCAGGTGCAGATGCGATTGCTCAGATGGTGACGATGCCGAGCATTGATGTCGTAGTGGCAGCGATGGTAGGTTATGCAGGGCTGCGTCCTACCATGGAATCGATCAAAGCCGGTAAGACTATCGCCTTGGCAAACAAAGAGACGCTGGTGGTAGCAGGTGAGTTGATGTGCCGTCTGGCGATGGAGCACCACGCGCCGATACTGCCCGTGGATAGCGAGCACTCGGCAATATTCCAGTCCCTCGTAGGCGAGGATGGAAACGAGATAGAGAAGATTCTGCTTACCGCAAGCGGCGGACCTTTCCGCACATTCAGTCACGAGCAGATGGAGCATGTGACGGCAGCAGACGCCCTCAAGCATCCCAACTGGGAAATGGGTGCCAAGATCACCATCGACTCGGCTTCGATGATGAACAAGGGTTTTGAAGTCATCGAAGCCAAATGGCTCTTTGGCGTGCCGGTAGAGAAGATAGAGGTGCTGGTGCACCCGCAGTCGATTGTCCACTCAGCCGTACAGTTTGCCGATGGCGCCATCAAGGCACAGCTCGGTGCTCCCGATATGCGGCTGCCGATCCAGTATGCCCTCTCTTTCCCGGAGCGTCTGGCGAGTGATTTTCCGCGTGCAGACCTTTTCGCTCTCGGACAACTGACCTTCGAGCAGCCCGACCTCAAACGCTTCCCTAATCTCGGTTTGGCATATGAGGCTACCCGTCGCGGCGGAAATATCCCGTGCGTGCTCAATGCCGCCAACGAGGTGGCTAATCTCGCCTTCCGCGAAGGACGATGCAGTTTTCTGAGAATGTCGGATATCATTGCCGAGACGATGACCCAAGCGGCGTTTATCGCCACTCCGACCTACGAGGACTATGTGGCTACCGATGTCGCCGCACGGAGGATAGCAGAAGAACTAGTAATCAGCAACAAGAAATAATTATATGATACAAGCACTTCAATTGATACTGGCTTTGTCCTTTCTGGTGTTGATACACGAGTTTGGACATTTCACTTTCGCCAAAATATTCCATGTACGAGTGGAGAAGTTCTATATGTTCTTCAATCCATGGATCAGTCTCTTCAAGATGAAGAAATTCAACGGCAAATGGCATTTCCGGTTCTTCTCGAAGAACGAGGAAGATCTTGCACCGGATACGGATCTCACGACCCTTCCTGAAGACGACTGGCGCCGCTATCCGGACAATACAGAGTGGGGTATAGGCTGGCTGCCATTCGGCGGCTACTGCGCCATCGGCGGCATGGTGGACGAAACCCATAAATCCGAGGATCTGGCGGCTGAACCCCAACCATGGGAGTTCCGCTCCAAACCCGCTTGGCAGCGGTTCTTTATCATCCTCGGCGGTATATTGGTTAATTTCATTGCAGCGATGGTGATCTTCTCGATGATCATCTGGAGCTGGGGAACGGATACCCTGCCGCTCAAGAATGTGACGGACGGACTCTACTATTCCCAGGAACTGCTTCATGAGGGTTTCCGCCAGCATGACCAGATCCTTTCCATTGACGGCGAAGAACCCGAAGAATTGGCAGATATTGTCCAGTGGGTGGTACTTGAGGGGAAACGCAATGTGGTTGTCCTCCGTGGACAAGACACCGTCCGTTTGACGATGTCGGAGGATTTAGGTACACGCTGTCTGGCTGTCATCAACGAGAACGACCGCATCGAGCGGGAGAAAGAGCGCCAGGATAACCAATACCAGCGTTCGCGTTATGTTCTGATTCAGGAGTATGTGCCATTCGTGGTGGATTCGGTTCTGCCAGGAAACGTGGCAGACCTCGCAGGTCTGCAGCGCGGCGACAGCATCGTCAGCATCGACAGCGTCAAGACCGACTGTCAGGCACTGGTGCAGCTGGAACTGAAAAAACATCCGCTCGACAGCATCACTATCGGCTATTACCGAAACGGAGAGTATCGGACAGCTGCCGCTTTTGTAGGCGACCAGTGCAAACTGGGCGTGGTGATGAAGGATAAGACGCAGTTCTATCAAGTCGTTCATACCGACTACAGCTTCCTGGAGGCTGTTCCGGCAGGTATAGCACACGGATGGGAGACTCTGGAGAACTACGTGGGACAGATGCGTATCATCTTTACCAAAGAGGGTGCACGTTCTGTAGGCGGCTTCGGCGCTATCGGCAGTATGTTCCCGCCTGTATGGAACTGGTACGCGTTCTGGTACATGACCGCGTTCCTGTCGCTCATTCTGGCATTTATGAACTTCCTGCCCATCCCTGCCTTGGATGGCGGATATATACTCTTCCTGATTGTAGAGATGATCACCCGGCGCAAACCCTCCGACAAGTTCTTAGAGACAGCTAACCAAGTGGGCTTCTGGCTCTTATTGGCATTGCTGATCTTCGCTAACGGAAATGATATTCTGCGATTCTTCTTCTAAGAGTAGAACAACGCACATATCATATGAAAAAAGGCTTAGCCATATTACTGTATCTTCTTCCGCTGGTAGCATTCGCCAAGAACCCGACTGTCAGCGGTTATGTAACAGATGCCAAAACCGGCGAGCGCCTGATAGGTGCCACCGTAGTGGATCTCCTCTCAGGAGCCGGTACGGTAACGAATGTGCACGGATTCTACTCTCTCTCTCTCCCCTCCGGAGAAATCCGTCTGCAGGCGGGCTATGTGGGGTACGAGCACAGTACGGTTTCGCCTTTCGTTCTGCAGAAAGACACCCTTGTCGAACTGCAGATCACTTCCTCTAATATGTTAGGCGAAGTGGTGGTGGAGGGACAGCAGTCAATATCCGGCGTACATTCGGTGCAGATGTCGGCTGTCGAAGTGCCGGTGACACAGATCAAGGCTATTCCTGCCATCGGGGGAGAAGTGGATGTGCTCAAGGCTATCCAACTGCTGCCCGGTGTGCAATCGGGATCTGAAGGTTCGGCAGGCATGTATGTGCGTGGCGGCGGACCGGACGAGAACCTGATTATGCTGGACGGCGTGCCGTTGTATTCGGTCAATCACATGTTGGGTTTCTTCTCGGTATTCAATGCGGATGCCGTCAAGAATGTGACACTCTACGAGGGTAATTTCCCCGCGCGTTACGGCGGACGATTGTCATCCATCATCGATGTGAGGCAGAAAGACGGCGACGCATACGGCTATCACGGAAATCTGACTGTCGGCTTGGTATCGACAAAACTCAGTGCTGAAGGTCCTATATACTGGAAGAAGGAAGACTACCGGAAGTACCGCAACCATGAGACTGTCAAAGGGCAGACAACTTTCAATATCTCCGCCCGAAGGACTCTGTATGACCTCTTTATGGCACCGATTGCCGCTATCGTTACATCCAGAGAGACAGATGGCGAAGAAGTGACTACCGGGGGGTACTATTTCTACGATGTGAATGCCAAACTGACTCACACTTTCTCGGAAAACGACAAGTTGAGCGGTTCGTTCTATATCGGCGATGATGTCATCTATGCTCGTCTTCGCGAACGTGGAGATAAGGAGACCGACAACTCTTACATGCGTATGCGCTACAACTGGGGCAACCTCTTCGCGGCAGTCAACTACGAGCACCGGTTCTCCGGCCGGTTGTATAATACCAGCCAAGTCAGTTACACCCGGTATAAATACAAATTAGGTGTGGCCAGTGTGATGAATGGTAAAAAGTCGCACGAAAGAAACGAGATCGGTTTGGAGTACGACTCCTATATCATGGATCTGATGGCGCAAACCAATTTCGAATGGCGTCCCAACACCAGACACGAGGTGCATTTCGGCGGCAGCTACACCTATCACATTTTCCGTCCGCAAGTGGGAAGGGTAGATGCCATATCCCTCTCCGACAGCACTGAGTCGAAGATTGACACGACCTTCTCTGTCGGCGGTACCAACCATACGCACGAAGCCAGCCTGTATATTGAGGATACTTATACGCCTTGCCGCTGGTTTAAGATGAATATCGGTCTGCATGCCGGCTTGTATCATACCGATAACACAACGTATCCTTCTATTGAACCGCGCGTGGGATTCCGCTTCTTGCCATACAAAGACTTGGCGCTCAAACTCAGTTATGCCTACATGTCCCAGTACGTGCATATGCTTTCCAACAGTTCCGTGTCGCTGCCGACAGATCTCTGGGTGCCTGTCACCGCCAAGATTCCTCCGATGCGGTCGATGCAGGTGGCGGCAGGTATTACCTATAACATCCTTGATCAGGTAGAGTTGTCTGTTGAGGGGTACTACAAACGGATGATCAATCTTCTGGAGTACAAGGACGGAGCATCTTATATGAGCGGTAAGAACTGGCAGGAACAGGTGGCAGTAGGTAATGGCTGGAGTTATGGCGTGCAGTTCTTGGCACAGCGCAAAATGGGTCCAGTGACCGGTTGGATAGGATATACATGGAGCCGCACCATGAGGCAGTTTGACCAAGAGGGACAGATGATCAATTTCGGAAGACCTTTTCATGCCAAATATGACCGCGAGCATGACCTGAGTATCACCCTCCAGTACCAGATCAACAAGAAATGGGACATCGCCGCTACTTTTGTCTATGGCACCGGTACACGAGGTACAATCGGACTCCAGAAATACGATGACTGGCTTTATAACAACATGTTCACCTCCCGTACAAACACCTCTACCGTCAATTTCATCAGCGAGCGCAACAACTACAAGATGCCGGACTACCACCGTCTCGACCTCGGTGCAACCTGCCATCTGCCGGACAAGAAACATAAGGATTGGGAGCATATTCTGAATATGTCGGTATATAATGTGTATTGCAATTTTAACCCCTTCCTGGTTTATCCCAGCGGGAATAAGTTATACAAGCTGAGTCTCTTTCCGATCTTGCCGAGTTTGAGTTATACCTTTAAGTTCTGAGTCCGATGAAACGAATACTATATATTATCCTGCCGTTCCTTCTGTTCGCTTCCTGCGAGCGTGAAATACCGTATAACGGCGAGTATGAGGATGCCAAACTCGTGGTGGAGGCATATGCTTGCGCCGGTGTGGACTCGCTTACCTGTTTTGTGGGAAGGTCCTATTTCTTTCTGGATTCCAAACCCCAAAACCCGGAGGTGCCGGATGACGTTACAATCACCCTCTCTGCTTCTTCCGGCGGATATGATATTTTGAGCGACTCGGTTGCGGAACGGGTACATTACCTCAAACTGTCCCGTCCGCTTCTGGCAGGCGACACATTGCGTCTGACAGTCTCACAACCGCAGTACGGAACGGCTGAGGCTCAAGAGATTCTTGTGCCGGACTACAAGCCGCAAGTGCTCTCTACCCAATGGGATAAATCCACCACGCCAAACGAGAATTTCTATCGTGTCAAAGTGCGCCTGCCACAGTATATATCCCCGGAAGCGTTCATCTCTGTTTCCGGCAAACTGTATGTCACCCAGACAAATATCATCTCCCGTCTCGGCAGTGACGGTTCTTTTGTCCGGATAGATACTCTCGTCCAGCATCGTGCATTGCCCGATCTCCAGTCAGCAGATGAGATGTTTGCCGGTCTGGGCAATACCTACTACAATAATTCCGGAGCATATGTAGCTTCTCCCACGTTGCTTTTCCGAGCCAACAACCCAAACCGGGAAGTGGAGTTCTTTTTTCCTGTCAGCCGGGCATATGACTCTATAAGAGAAGCGGGAGATACCATCATCTACTCCACTTACAGCATAGACTCCTGCGTTATAGCGTTCACCATGAACAGTGAGGCATACGACCTCTATGAGGCCTCGATGGAGGCTTATCGGGGACTGAACCGCAGCAATAGCGAAGAGTTCGATCTCGGCGCGGCTCTCTCCGGTATGATAGGTGTCGAGGAACCGGCTCCGCTATATTGTAACATTACCAATGGTTTGGGCGTCTTCATCACCCAGACAAGAACAACGATACTATTAAAAGAATAAATACACTAATGGACTATTTTGTACACGAGTCGTCCTACGTGGACGAAGGATGCCAAATCGGCAAGGGCACCAAAATATGGCATTTCAGCCATATTATGTCGGGCTGCACGATAGGCGAAGACTGTAATATCGGTCAGAATGTAGTCATCTCGCCCGACGTAGTATTGGGGCGTAACTGCAAGATCCAGAATAACGTCTCGGTCTATACCGGTGTGCGCTGTGAGGATGATGTTTTTCTTGGTCCCTCGATGGTTTTTACCAATGTGATCAACCCCCGTGCAGCCGTCAGCCGTAAGGACGAATACCGCCCGACAATCATTCACCGTGGTGCCTCCGTCGGCGCGAATGCCACTATTGTCTGTGGCAATGAGTTAGGCGAGTATTGCCTCATCGGAGCCGGTTCGGTGGTGACCAAGGATGTGCCGCCATATGCTTTGATGGTAGGCAATCCCGCACGCCAAACAGGGTGGGTTAATGCCCATGGAGACAAGTGCGCTTCCCTTGAAGAAGCGATGAAAGGATAAATTTGATATTTGAGATTTAGTATGATACAGAGAATACAAACCCTTTATTTACTTTTGGTAGTGGCTTTGGGAGTCACATTGTGCTTTATGCCCGCAGTGGAGTTATATACCCTGACTCCGCCTAACCAAGTCTTCACCCTCGGCATGGTTTCCGACGTGCCTGCTGTTAGCGGCACTTGGGTGCTTTCTCTCACAACGGTACTTATCCCGGTGCTTGCACTGGCGGATATCTTTCTGTTCAAGAAGCGAATCCTCCAGGCGCGCCTCAATATCTTCCAGGTATGTCTTTGTGCCGGATACTACGCTATTATAGGCACCTTTGTCTGGTTTGCAAAGATGAACCTCAATGTGGACTGGCATGTCACTTTCTGGGCTGCAATACCGCTTATCTGTCTGGTGCTGACCCTGATGGCTACGCGCCGGATACTGAAGGATGAGGCACTCGTACGGGCAGCAGACCGCTTACGTTAAACCATAATACAAGGTTATATGATTTTATTACAAGAATTAGGTATTACGCCTGAAGAGGCTGCTGAGAAGGCCCAGAAACTTTCTCCTGACTCGGTGCACCAGGCTGTGCAGACGGTAATCCAGCAAGTGCAGACCAACCCCGAAGGCTTCTGGCACTCGGCATTGCAGGATCTGACCACTTTCGGACTCAAGGTAGTGGCTGCGCTACTTATCTATTTTGTGGGTTCGTGGATCATCCGGTATATCAAACGTCTGATCATCCGTCTCTTTGAGCGTCGCAAGACCGAGCGTACCTTGGCGTCGTTCGTCTCCTCGCTGGTGTCGATCACGCTTACGGTGATGCTCATTATTGCGACCATAGGTACCCTCGGTGTGGATACCACCTCTTTTGCCGCATTGCTCACCGCCGGCGGTATGGCTTTAGGTATGGCGCTGTCGGGTACCGTGCAGAACTTCGCCGGAGGAATAATGCTTCTTATCTTCCGCCCGTTCAAGTCCGGCGACTATATCAAGGCACAGGGGGAAGAGGGTTTTGTGATAGAGGTTTCGATTGTCTCTACCAAGATCCTTACTTACGGCAACAAGGTTGTGATCCTGCCTAACGGAAACCTCTTTACCGGTAATATAGAGAATATATCGGGTCAGGGCGTACTGCGTCTGGAGTGGCCGGTGAGTGTGGACTACGGCGTGGATGCCGCGGCGTGCAAGCAGACGATTCTGGAGATCATGAAGTCCGATCCGCGCATCCTTTCCAACGAGACCTATCCGCCGCATACCGAGAAATCCAAAGGGCAAAAGAAAACACCTCTGGTAGATCCCGAAGGTGTCCGTAAAATCAGTTATGATCCCGTAGTAGTGCTTGACACGCTCAACTCCAATGATATCACTTTCCTTGCGCGAGGATGGGTGCATACCTCGGACTATTGGGGCGTCAAATATGACCTGACCGAGCGTTTCTATACAGAACTCCCGCCGAAGGGCTTTACTTTTGCTTATCCTCACATGGATGTGCAGATAAGGAGTTAACCAACATTCCGCAGGCGGCGAGAATATCCTCGCCGCGACTGCGGCGGATGGTAGTGGTGATACCTTTCTCTGTGAGGTAGTCTCTGAGCCAGACCATTTGTTTTTCATCCGAGGGTTTGAACGCCTGATCAACGCCGGCGTGGAAGCGTATGAGGTTGATCCTGCAGTTCAGTCCCCTAAGCACTCTGACCAGTTCTTTTCCGTGGCGTACAGTGTCGTTCTGACCTCCAAAACAGATATACTCAAAACTCAGTCGCCGCTGGTGCCCCCAGTCGTACTGACGGAGCAGCTGGATCACTTGCTCCAGCGGATTGCTATGCTCTATGGGCATGATCTCTTTGCGCTCCACGGCAAAGGGGTTATGCAACGATATAGCCAAGTGGCACTCGCTTTCTTCCAAGAAGCGGCGGAGACCTTTGGTGTAGCCCACGCTCGATACTGTGATCCGGTGCGGACTCCAGCCGCACCCCCAGTCGGCGCACATGGTCTCTAATGACCGTAAGACCTCGTCGATATTATCCATCGGTTCCCCCTCGCCCATATAGACGAGGTTGGTCAGCTGCTCACTTTCCGGAATAGAGAAAATCTGGTTGAGTATCTCGCCTGCCGGCAGATGCCCGTGAAAACCGAGCGTGCCTGTCATGCAGAACTTGCATCCCATCTTGCATCCGGCTTGCGTGGATACACACAGTGTGGCGCGATCCTCCTCCGGCAGAAAAACAGTCTCGATATACTGTTTGTCCCCCACCTCAAAGAGATATTTCTTGGTTCCGTCCACCGACTCGGCGTGCGCGACAGGATCATGTCTGCCAATGGTGTACAGGGTCTTCAACGCCTCTCTGCCTTTGAGGGATATATTGGTCATCTCGTCAAAGCTTTTGGCACGCCGCTTGTACAGCCATTCAGCCAGCTGTTTTCCTGCAAAACGAGGCAGCCCCACTGACAGGGCTACCTCTTGCAGTTCCATGATTGTTTTGCCCAGAAGGCTTACCATGCGAATAATGGGTATTGGTTCATCTCTTTATTCACTTCGGCGCGCACTTTGGCGATTACTGCTTCCGATTCGGGCGCTTGGAGCACCTCGTCGATCAGTTCTACGATCCAAGGCATCTTGTCCTCCTTCAGTCCGCGGGTGGTGATGGCAGGTGTGCCAAAGCGCAGTCCCGAAGTCTGGAAAGCCGAACGGCTGTCGAACGGCACCATGTTCTTGTTGGTGGTGATGTCCGCCGACACTAAGGCTTTCTCTGCCACTTTTCCTGTCAGATCAGGGTATTTCGTGCGCAGGTCGATCAGCATGGAGTGGTTGTCCGTACCGCCTGAGATGACTTTGTATCCCTTGTCCATAAAGGCTGCAGCCATCACGGCGGCGTTTTTCTTCACCTGCTGTTGGTAGGTCTTGAAATCCTCAGTCAGAGCTTCTCCGAAAGCTACTGCCTTGGCAGCTATCACGTGCTCCAACGGACCGCCTTGCGTGCCGGGGAAAACGGCAGAGTCGAGTAGGGCACTCATCTTCTTGATTTCCCCCTTCGGAGTGGTCTTGCCCCAGGGGTTGTCAAAATCCTTGCCCATGAGGATAATACCTCCGCGCGGACCGCGAAGCGTCTTGTGCGTAGTGCTGGTGACAATATGGGCATATTTAAGCGGGTTGTCAAGCAAACCGGCCGCTATCAGTCCAGCAGGATGAGCCATATCCACCATAAAGATTGCACCTATCTCATCCGCTACACGGCGTATGCGCGCGTAATCCCATTCTCTACTATAGGCACTTGCGCCGGCGATAATCAGCTTCGGCTTGTGGGTACGCGCTTTCATCTCCAGATCATCGTAATCCACCCGTCCTGTTTCTTCGTCCAGGTCATAACCGATGGCATTGAACATCAGACCGCTGAAGTTGACCGCAGAACCGTGACTGAGGTGACCACCGTGGCTCAGGTTCAGACCCATGAATGTGTCACCGGCTTTCAGACAAGCCATAAACACCGCCATGTTAGCCTGTGCACCCGAATGCGGCTGTACGTTCACATATTCGGCACCATACAACTTTTTCAGTCTTGCTCGAGCCACATCCTCCGCGATGTCCACTACCTCGCATCCGCCGTAATAGCGGTGACCGGGGTATCCCTCAGCGTACTTGTTGGTAAGCACACTGCCCATGGCTTCCATCACCTGGTCGCTTACAAAATTCTCACTGGCTATCAACTCGATGCCTTTTGTCTGACGCTCGCGCTCGCGGCGGATGAGGTCAAAAATCTCAATGTCTCGTTTCATGGATAAGATGTTATCTGTTGATTTTTATAAAATTTGGTGCAAATATACTACATTTTTTGGAGATGTGCAAATTTTTTTGTACCTTTGCGCCAAAATTCGTGAAATATATACCATGGCTCAATTTAGTGACCGATATTTGCGTCTGCTTGCAGAGAAGTTTCCTGATCATAGCGCAGTGACAACCGAGATCATCAACCTTAGTGCCATCCTCAGTCTCCCCAAAGGGACGGAGCACTTCGTCAGCGATCTTCACGGCGAGTCAAGCGCTTTCATTCACATGATTAAAAACGCTTCGGGCGTAGTGCGCCGTAAAGTGGACGACCTCTATCCCGACCTGGCGGAGGAGGAGAAACGTGCCCTATGTGCACTGATCTACTATCCGGACGAGCGCATCGAGTTGGTCAAGCGTCTTTGCGAGGGGGATACCGTTCCTCCGTTCAGCGAAGGTTTCAGTTTCTCCTCCATCGGAGAATGGTACCGTCACCGTCTCCGCCAGGAAGTGGAGGTGGCGCGTGCCGTGACAGTCAAATACAGCCGCTCGAAGGTCCGCAAAATGCTGCCGAAAGAGTACAGTTATATCATCGAAGAACTGCTTCATGAATCCAGTCTCGAGCAGCGCGACCGCAACACCTATTACAATGCCATCATCAATGCGATCATAGAGACCAATGCGGCGGAGCAGCTGCTTATCGCTATTTCCTATCTCATCCATTGCCTTACCATTGACACCCTGCACGTAGTGGGGGATATATACGACCGCGGCTCAGGAGCCTCCAAGATCATGGATGTTCTTTCTACTGTCCGCGACTATGATATCCAGTGGGGAAACCATGACATCGAGTGGATGGGAGCGATGTTAGGCAACCCGGCTTTGATAGCTACGGTACTGCGTGTGTCCATCCGCTATGCCAATATAGAGACCCTGGAAGAGGGATACGGCATAAACCTCCTGCCGCTGGCGAATTTTGCCATGGAGACCTACGGTGATGACCCGTGCACTATCTGGCAGACACGTGATTTTGAGAACAACCCGCGTCTCACCCGTTCCGCCCAGCTTATGGCAAAGATGCACAAAGCGATCTCTATCATCCAGTTCAAACTCGAAGGTCAGACAGTCCGCCGCCACCCCGAATGGGGGATGGATCACAGGCTGGTGCTGGATAAGATTGACCTTGAGAAAGGGACAGTGCAACTCCGTTGTGGTGAGGCTTCATCCTCGCAGACATATTCATTGCTTGATACCAACCTGCCGACACTCAACCCCGATGATCCGTATGCCCTCAGTGTTGAGGAACAGGATCTGATGAACCAGTTAGCGCGCTCTTTCCGCAAGTCGGAAAAGATGCAGAAACACCTGAGGATGCTGTATAAGCACGGTTCCCTGCATCTGGTGCGGAACGGTTTTCTGCTCTACCACGCATCCATTCCTCTCAATGCCGACGGCTCGTTCAGGGAAGTGAATGTCTGCGGCGAGAAGTGTTCCGGCAGACGGCTCATGGAGCGTATCGACGAAGTCGTGCGGGAGGCATATTACGGCGTGGGAGAAGCCAAGCAGAACGCTCTGGATTACCTTCTTTATCTATGGGAAGGCGAAGACTCACCGCTTTACGACAAGGACAAGATGACAACCTTCGAGCGCTATTTCATTGCCGACAAGTCCACCTGGGAGGAGAAGAAAGGGGCATATTACGAACTTGCGAACAGGCAAGATATCTGTGAGAAGATCCTTCTTGAGTTCGGTCTGTCACCCGAAACGGGACGCATTATAAACGGGCATATACCGGTGCGCACGATCAAAGGGGAGACGCCTATCCGCGCCAACGGCAGACGATTTGTTATCGACGGCGGCTTCAGCAAGCCATACCAGGAGAAAACAGGTATTGCCGGCTATACCCTAATCTACAACAGCCACGGAATCCAACTTGTAGAACACGAGTCATTTGAATCGCGCGAGCAAGCTATTCTCTCCGGCAGTGATATTCATAGTCGTGCGATGCTGGAGGATTTCAGCGAGCACCGGCTCCATGTACGCGACACCGACCGTGGTGCCGAACTTCAGGAACGTGTCGATGCTCTCCGGCAATTACTGCAAAAATGGTCTTAATCCCCTTAATTTTGCTTCAAAGGAAGAAAAAAATGCAAAAAAATTTGCGTATTCCAAAAAAATGTCGTAACTTTGCAGCCGTTTTTGTGATTTAGGAAACTATGGTAATGCGCCTCACATCTACTCAAGTGGATCTGTCCACCCTTAAGACAGGGCAGTATGAGCTTGATTATGAGCTGGATAGCGACTATCTGGCAGGGCAGGAGGCTACCGAACTCTTAGGCGGGCATATCAAGGCAACTGCCCGTTTGGATTTGCGCGAAAGAGACTTTGACCTCTACATTGAAGAGAAAGGCGAAGTTCAAGTAGCATGCGATAGATGTCTGGAGCCGGTTTCTATCGCGGTGGAAAACGGGGAAATGATTGATATAGACGAGGATGAGTCGGATGAACAGCAGCCTTCGGGCAAAACGCTCGACCTCCAATGGCTCGCATATGAAATGATAATTGTCAACCTTCCTTTGGTGCATAGTCACCCAGAAGGTGAGTGTAACCCGCAGATGCAGGATCTTCTCCAAGCTCACCTTTGTAGCACCTTACCGGAAGAGCCCGAAGATAATTAAATGATAAAATATATTGTAAAAATTTTAAAAGTTAAATAACTATGGCACATCCTAAAAGAAGACAATCGCACACCAGACAAGCGAAACGTCGTACCCATGACAAAGCCAAGATGCCGACACTGGCAATCTGCCCGAACTGCGGTGCACACTACATTTATCACACTGTATGCCCGAGCTGCGGTTACTATCGTGGCAAGTTAGCTATCGAGCAGGCTCAGGAGGCTTAATTGGGGAACAATTTTTACTCAAGTATAGGCTTCCTCTCCTGTTTGTGGGAGGAGCCTATCTTTTTTTAATCTTTTTCAGCCCGTGAGGGTGCAAAAATCATTTTTTCTATAATGTACGATAACCAAACACCCCGTCGTCCGGGGGGATTCAGTTCTGAATCATCCGACCGTAAAAGACCTCGTTTCAACGCATCGGAGCGACCTCGTTTCAACGCATCCGAGCGTCCCCGTTTCAATGCTTCCGAGCGTCCCCATTTCAATGAATTCCGTCCTCGCACAGAGGATGGCGAGCGGCGTCAGCGTCCCCGTGTGGGAGACAGCCGTTTTGACAACAGCGAAAACCGTACCAAACGCCCGCGCATGGGCGCTACTACCGAAGATCGCCCCCGCGTGAAACGCAACAGCGGACTCTATTCGCAACGCAAACAGCAGGCTTATCAGGAGAAATACGAGGATCCGACCAAACCTATCCGCCTTAACAAATATCTTGCCAACGCCGGTGTATGTTCCCGTCGTGAGGCAGATGATTTCATATTGGCAGGTGTTATCTCCGTCAACGGAGAAGTAGTGGACTCTCTCGGCGCCAAAGTGCTGCCGACCGACAAGGTTATGTTCCATAACCAGCCGGTGCACCGTGAGCGCAAAGTTTATATCCTGCTCAACAAGCCCAAGAATACCGTCACTACCACCGATGACCCGCAAGAGCGCAAAACAGTAATCGACATCGTCCGTAACGCCTGCGCCGAGCGTATCTATCCCGTCGGTCGTCTTGACCGTAATACCACCGGCGTACTGCTTCTTACCAACGACGGTGATCTCGCAGCGAGACTCACCCATCCTAAGTTCGGCAAGAAGAAGATCTATGCCGCTACACTCGACCATGACCTCGAAGAAGTGGACGAAGCCATTCTCCGTAATGGTATTGTCCTCGATGACGAGCGTATCGTTCCCGATGCACTGGAGTTCCCCAAAGACGACCGTCGCCATATAGGGCTTGAGATCCACTCCGGACAAAACCGCGTCGTTCGCCGTATGTTCGAGAAAGTGGGATACAAAGTAGTGAACCTTGACCGCGTCAGCTTCTGCGGTCTTACGAAGAAGAAAGTGGCGCGCGGCAAATACCGTTTCCTTACCCCGAAAGAGGTGGCAATGCTCCAAATGGGCGCTTTTGAGTAATGACCATCGGATTTGACAATGAGCAATACATCCGCATCCAGTCGGAGCATATCCGGGAGCGTATAGCGGCGTTTGGCAACAAACTCTATCTTGAGTTTGGCGGCAAACTCTTCGACGACTACCACGCCAGCCGTGTTCTGCCGGGTTTCAAGCCTGACAGCAAGTTAGCGATGCTTACACAGTTGCGTGACCGCCTTGAGATCATTATTGTCATTTCCGCTCTGGACATAGAGAAGAATAAAGTCCGTCAGGACCTGGGTATCACCTATGACGAGGACGTCCTGCGTCTGCGCGAAGAGTTCATGGCGCGGGATTTTCTCGTTTCATCGGTGGTGATCACCCACTATTCGGGACAGCGTTCTGCGGACGCCTACCGGATGCGTCTCGAACGTCAGGGTATCCGTGTCTATTATCATTACACCATCGACGGCTATCCGCATAATGTCGAGCTCATCGCTTCCGATGAGGGTTTCGGCAAAAACGATTTTGTGCCGACCTCCCGTGAGTTGGTGGTTGTTACCGCTCCGGGACCGGGAAGCGGCAAGATGGCAGTGTGTCTGAGCCAGTTGTACAACGAACACGCCCGCGGACGGAATGCAGGATACGCGAAGTTTGAGACTTTCCCTGTCTGGAACCTGCCGCTCAAACACCCTGTGAACGTGGCTTACGAAGCCGCTACCGCCGACCTCAACGACGTGAACATGATTGACCCGTTCCATCTGGAAGCATACCAGAAGACGGCTGTCAATTATAACCGCGACATAGAGATTTATCCTGTGCTCGATGCACTGTTTACTTCCATCCACGGCTCTAATCCATACAAGTCTCCTACGGACATGGGGGTTAATATGGTGGGTTTCTGTATCAGCGACGAAGAGGTCTGCAAGGAGGCCAGCAAACAGGAGATCATCCGCCGCTATTTTGCGGCTCTCAACCGTCTCGCCAAAGGCGACTGCAACGACCAGGAGATCAAGAAACTGGCAATGCTGCAGAAGCAGGTAGGTATCAATACCGCCTACAGGCGGACAACCGTTGCCGCACGTGAACGCAAAGAGCAGTCTCTGGGCAATGCTTCCGCGGCAATCGAACTTCCGGACGGAACCATTATTACGGCGGAGGCTTCGGCACTCTTGGGTTCTTCGGCTGCTCTGCTGCTTAATGTTATCAAACATATAGCGGGCATCGACCACCACGAGCGGCTCCTTCCGGCGAATATGATCGAGCCGATCCAACACACCAAAATCTCTTTCCTCCACGGCAGAAACCCGCGTCTCCACACCGATGAGGTCCTGGTGGCTCTTTCTGTCCGTTCACTCCAGGACGACAACTGCCGGCGCGCTCTTGAAGCACTGCCGATGCTCAACGGTTGTCAGATGCACTCTACGGTCATGCTCAGCGAAGTGGACACCAAGACATTCAAGAAACTTGGTGTTGATCTGACCTGCGATCCTTCCAGATCCTAAGTTTATTATAGTTTTGTTCTTTCTGTCTGTCAAGGTTGTCAGACAGTTTTCCGTACAGGCAGTACCCGGCATATTGGTTGCCGATACTCTTTACATACCCCTTACAATGGATAACAAATCACTAAGAATCTCCAAGAACAACTAACGTTGAATTTTTGAACAGAGCGTTCGAAAAATTGGCGAATGCCAGGCGATAAAAATGTCAGGTAATAAAAAATGGCATGGCATAAATGGCAGAATAATTCCCGGATTTGAAAGTATTACTCTAAAAAACGAAGTTTTATTTGCATATATGCGTTTTTTTTTGTACCTTTGCGCCCGAATTGAAATAAATGCATTTAAGATATGTCAAATAAACAACAATTTGCTCTTATAGGCGCTGCCGGATACATTGCTCCGCGTCATATCAAGGCAATTGCCGATACAGGTAACAATCTCATGGTGGCTTATGACCGCTTCGATTCGGTCGGACGCCTTGACAGTTCATTCCCGGACTGTTCTTTCTTTACCGAGAACGAGCAGTTCGACCGTTTCTGCTCGAAACAGATGCGTACCGAGAATCCGCTCAACTGGCTTTCTATCTGTACGCCGAACTATACGCACGATGCCTTTATCCGCTACGGTCTGCGCCTCGGATGCGATGTCATCTGCGAGAAACCTCTGGTACTCAACCCTTATAACATCGACAACCTCGTAGAACTTGAGGCAGAGACGGGACACAAAGCCTATACGATCCTTCAACTCCGTTTGCACGACAAGATCCGTGCCCTGAAGGAGAAAGTGGAGAACGGTCCGAAGGACAAGATCTACGATGTGGATCTGACCTATATCACCTCCCGCGGCAAGTGGTACTACTCTTCATGGAAGGGCGATGTGCATAAGTCAGGAGGTATTGCAACCAATATCGGCGTGCATTTCTACGATATGCTCCAGTGGATCTTCGGTCCGGTGAAGAAGAATATTGTGCATGTAATGTCCTTCGACCGCGTGGCAGGTTACTTGGAGCTGGAGAAAGCGCGTGTGCGTTATTTCCTCTCTATCAATGCCGACTGTCTGCCGGAGAATGCCGTACAGGGCGAGAAACGTACCTATCGCACGCTGTCTATCGACGGTGAAGAGTTCGAGTTCTCGCAGGGCTTTACCGAACTGCACACAGAGAGTTACCGTCAGATTCTTGCCGGTAACGGTTTCCGCATCTCCGAGGCACGTCCGTGCATAGAGATCGTCTCCGAGATACGCCATGCCCAGCCGATCGGCCTGGTGGGCGACTATCATCCGCTTGCCAAACTGCCTCTCTCTCCGCACCCCTTCGGTTGGGACGAGAAACGCTAAGCATCTATCCGGACTGTACTAAATAACCATAATTTTTGATGAAAGGCAAATACCAAATAGTTCTTCTCTTGCTCCTCGGCTTCGCGTTGGCGTCTTGCGTGACATCGCGTAAGGTCAACTATATGCAGAAGCCGGACAAAGAGATCCCTTCCTATCCAGACACCCTGTCTTACGAGGACTACAAGCTCCGCATCGGTGACCGTCTTTATGTGTATGTTTACTCCGTGGACGAGCGCATACAGAAGATGTACAACGCCGGCGGTAACTCTTCTCAGATGCGTTATCAGATGGGTAATGGCGGTAACAGCCAGTACGGCTCGTATGACCTATATACCTATCTCGTGGACGAAGAAGGAAACATCGACTTCCCGACCATCGGCAAAATCCCCGTACAGGGCAAGACCACACGCGAAGTGAAGTACACCCTGGAAGCGGAACTCAGCACTCTTCTGCGCGATCTGCCGGGGTATAGCACTATCTCCTGCGAGGTGAGCGTGGTTAACCGGACATTCTCAATCATCGGTGCGCAGAGCGGACGATATTCGATCAACAAAGAGAAGATGACAATCTTCGAAGCCCTCGCCATGGCGGGAGATATAAAGGATTTCAACAGCAAGAAAGAGATTAAACTCATTCGCGAGATCAACGGTGTCACTACTATCAAGACTTTCGATGCACGTTCCGAAGACATCGTCAACTCCGAGTACTATTACATAGAGCCGAACGATATTATCTATGTCCGTTATATGCCCGGATACAGTTTCGGTATCAACCACGTGACGACGGTAATCGGCGTTACAGCTACCACCTTCTCCTTCGGTGTCTTTATCTATTCGATCGTGCAAACAGGTATCAACTTGGCAAAACCGAAAGGAGGTAACCAATGAAAAAGCTAATCTATATATTCCTTTTGGTAGCGGCAACCGTTTCGTTCTCAGGCTGTTACAGCCATCGTGTGATCGGATACCTGCAGGATTCGACCAAGACCCATCCGCTGCCGCAGTACGACAGCGTGCCTTACGAGCCTTACCGTATCCGTGTGAATGACGAGATCATCTACCGCCTCGTCTCTTTGGACGAGACGATGTCCAAGATGTTAGGCTCAAACAATGCATCATCCTACGGTCAGTATGCCAACTCCTACCGTGTGCACTCCGATGGCACGATAGACTTGCCGTTCCTCAAACCCGTTAAGGTACAGGGGCTGACCGAAGTGGAGGCGCAACAGGCTGTAGAAGAGGCGTTCCGCGAAGTGGTGCCGGACGCTTCGATCAAGCTTGCGCTATACAACAAGTACTTCTCCGTCATCGGAGACGCACATTCCGGACAGTTCTACATTTATAAGGAGAAGATGAATATCTTCCAGGCACTCGCCATGACCGGCGATGTGCTCAACTCCGGCGACCGGCGTCATATCCGTATCATCCGTCCCAAGGACAACGGGGAGGAACCAGAAATCCTCGAGTTCGATATACGTACCAATACGATTATCAATTCCAAATACTATTATATCTATCCGAACGATGTCATCTATGTGGCACGAACCAAAGACAGTTTCTACAAGGTACCGTCTTATTCCGGCTTCCTGGGACTGATCACCAGTTCTGTGTCGCTCCTCGTTTCGGTATTAACCTTTGTGCAAAATCAAGTTCGTTAACAGGCTATGAGTGGAAATAACAATTATACAGATTCAGGCAACAGCAATTATTTGTACGGCGATCCGTACGGCAGTTCGCCTTATGGCAACAGCCAATACGGAAACGCCTATGGAGCAGGCGCTTACAGCGCCAATGGTATGTATGGAGGCAATGCCCGTTACGGCAATGCCCAGTACGGCAACGGCCAGTATGGGAACGGTCAATACACGGGCGGTGGGGATTCGGACGAAGATCCGTTAGAACAACAAACACAATTCAACCCCATTGAGTGGATCTTCACTTTTGCCCACTATTGGTATCTCTTTGTGATCTTTGTGGGGATTGCTTTCGGTTTGGCGATGCTGAAGAACCGCAAATGGATCCCTTCCTATTATTCGCAGGGAACAATGGTCATCAAGGAGAACTCCGGTTACGGCGGCACACAGACCAGTCTGATGCAGGGATTCGGTCTGGATGTGACCTATACCAATGTGAACAACCAGATGATCATCCTCGGATCCTATGACCTGATCAGCCGTGTTGTGGATTCGCTGCCCTTCATGCAGACCGAGTATATCACCCAAGGCAAGTTCAAAACCCGTAACCTCTACCGCGAGTCGCCTATCCTCATCGAGCAGGAGCGTATAGACCAGGCGGCGTACCAAGACCTCTTTGAGATCAATTTCAACGAGGACGGTACGATGCGGATTGTGTCCACTGTGGACGAGTCCAGACTGGATGTTACTGTGCGATACGGTCAGAAGATTGATAACCAGCTCTTTACCATCACAATCTGGCCGACGGAGCTGATGGTCAACCGCGGTAAGATTTATGTGCGTTTCCGTACGAGAGAGTCGCTTGTAGACGAGTTTATGAACCGCCTCGAGATTGCTTTTGTCAACGAGGGTAGTACCGTCTTGGGACTGTCTCTGACCTCGGAGACCCCCCAGCGTGACTGCGAGTTTATCGACAAACTGGTAGAGACCTATCTGCAGAAGACCCTTGAAGAGAAGAACGCCGTGGCGGAGAACTCCCTCCGGTTTATCAATTCGCAGTTAGGTATAATAGAAGACTCTTTGGATATCAGCCGCCGGGCAATGACCAATTTCCGTCAGGAGAACAAGTTCATGGATGTATCCTCTTATGCAGGGCAACTGCTCTCCAAAGCCGAAAATTTTGACCAGCAGATGCAGGCTCTCCGGCTCAAAGAGACCTATTTCGACTATCTCACCAAGTATCTGAAGACCAATATAGAAAGCGGTTCGGTGATAGCTCCTTCGACTATGGGACTGAACGAACCGATGCTCTCCACCTTGGTACAACAGCTCAATGACCTCCGTGTACAGCGTGGCGAAGTATCCGAGAAGAACGTGTACTACGCCAAGTACAGCAAAGATATGGATAATATCAAGGAGGCCATCAATGAGGTTGTGCGCTCCATGCGCGCGCAATTGGATATAGAGAAGAATAATATCCTTGAGCACATGGCAGAGATCGACGGCGAGATCCGCACCCTGCCTGCCAAAGAGCTGGAGATGGTGGGTATCGAGCGTAAGTTTAACATCGACGACAACTACTATACCTTCTTCCTCCAGAAGCGTGCCGAGGCTGAGATCCAGAAGGCATCCAACACACCGGACAACCAAGTCATGGACAAAGCGCGTACAACCGCTATCATGAATGCTTCTACGAAGAAGAAGACCATGACTTCTTACCTCGCTGTGGGATTCATCATTCCGCTGGTACTGATTGTCCTCTCCGAGTTGCTGAACAATAAGATCCGCTCGCCGAAAGACCTGCTCAAGCTGCACCGGTTCCACCTCATCGGTACCGTGCGTCATGCCCGCAACCAGAACCCGACACTCGTCCGTGCCCGACCCAAGTCGTCCTACGCCGAGATGTTACGTTCTATCCGTACACGAATTGAGTTTGTGGTTAAGCGCAAGGATAAACTGGTCATCTCCGTTACATCAACGGAGTCCGGTGACGGTAAGACCTTCCTTTGCTCCAACATGGCGGCGCTCTATTCGATGTCCGGTAAGAAGACCATCCTTGTGGACTGCGATATCCGTAAGCCGAATCTCCACACCAAACTCGGAATGGAGAACGGTAATGGTATCACCAACTACCTTATCGGCGATTGCGAACTCGACGAAGTCATCATCACCGATACACCTTTCGGTTTCGATCTGATGCGTGCCGGTACGGTACCGCCTAACCCGGGTGAGTTGATCCACTCCGACCGGATGACCGAGCTGCTCAATACGCTCCGCGAGTCTTACGACTATGTCATCATTGATACATCGCCTATCGGTCTGGTGCCTGACTCTTATCCTATTATCGAACAGACGGATATATGCCTCTTCGTAGTACGTTGCATGCAGACCAACAAGGGTCTGTGCAAACTGACCCTCGACCAGATGATGGAAGTTGTGGATACTCCGGAGAAGATACAGCTGGTACTCTCCGATATTCCAATTGAGGGACGATTTGCTTACGGCGGTTACGGTTATGGCTACGGTTACGGCTATGGTTACGGCTACGGCTACGGTTACGGCGGTTACGGCTACGGAGCGTACGGCTATGGCAGAAAACGCAGCAAGTACGGACTGTCCTCCCGCAAGAGTGATAATAACATCTACAACTATTATCACGACGACGAGGAAGAAGAAACCGCAGAACAGGAAACGGAAAACAAAACCATCTAAAACGCAATTCATTATGATGAAAAAACGAATATTGGTATCTCTCGCGGCTGCACTCACAATGCTGAGTGCAGCGGCAAATACCCTCTATACCCACGAGGGAACAGTCAAAAATTCCTATAACTTCTTGTTATATACCCCTGATTCGTATTCACCCGGGGCTGAGAACAAAATGCCTCTGATCGTCTTCCTGCACGGGCGCAGCCTTAGCGGAACAGACCTCAACCGTGTCCGCCGGTACGGTTCGCTGAGCGCGATCCAGTACGGGCGCAAGATCAATGCTTTGGTTCTTGCACCGCAAAGCCCCGGTGAGAAATGGAACCCCAAGAAGGTGAATGACCTCATCGACTGGACTTTTGCGAACTACGAAGTTGATACCAACCGAGTTTATGTCATCGGAATGAGTATGGGCGGTTACGGCACCATGGATTATGTGGCTGCTTATCCGCATCGTGTGACAGCCGCTATAGCAATGTGCGGCGGAATATCCAATCTCAACAATGCACCCAAGATGGCTTCGGTGCCGCTGTGGATTATTCACGGCACGGACGACAAAGCGGTATCCGTAGAGAAATCGGACGAGGTGTTCCGTAAACTGGAGGAGACGAACAAACCCCACCAGACCCACTATGACCGTCTTGATTCGGTAAACCACGCAATGTTGGCGCGGATGTTTTACCTCAATGAGACCTACGAATGGCTCTTTGCCCACACCCAGAAGGGAAAGAAGAACACTATCCAGCCGACCTTCGATGTGCGTAAGCTCCTTCCGGCTGCTTACAAAGGGCTGCGCTCCAATGCTGTATCCATGAAAGTGGAGTCCGGCAAGCCTAAGGCTCCCGCACCTGCACCCGGTGTAGAGCAGAAGGACTCACTCACACAAACCCCGGCTACCGCTGCGGCTCCAAAGGATACAACCATCTCTGCCGAAGAGGCCAAGCGCATAGCTGCAGAGAAAGCTGCCAAGGAGAAAGCGGAGAAAGAGGCTGCCGAGAAATTAGCGGCAAAGAAGAAAGCCGCAGCAGAGGCTGCCGCTGCCAAAAAGAAAGCAGCCGAGGAAGCCAAGAAAAAAGCCGAACTCGCCAAGAAGAAAGCAGCAGAAGAGGCTGCCAAGAAGAAGGCTGCCGAGGAAGCCAGGAAGAAAGCGGAAGCAGCTAAATGGCACGTCGTCAAATCCGGCGAGAGCCAGTGGTCGATCGCCAACAAGCACGGCATCACCGTTGAACAGCTCCGCAAGATGAACAAACTGACCGACAAGTCTGTCATCCAACCGGGACAGAAACTGCGCGTCAAATACTAATGCGGTAACAAAACAATATAACACTTAAAATCCAATACTTATGAAACACGTACTTTTAGGCGATGAGGCGATAGCCTTAGGCGCTATAGATGCCGGTTTAAGCGGCGTCTATGCATACCCGGGCACGCCTTCGACGGAGATTACGGAGTTTATCCAACTCCATGAGTCCAAGACCCCTACCGGCATCTTCTGTCGCTGGGCTTCCAACGAGAAGACGGCTATGGAGGCAGCCCTCGGAATGGCTTACATGGGTAAGCGGGCATTGGTCTGCATGAAACATGTAGGAATGAATGTCTGCGCCGATGCGTTCATGAACGCAGCTATCACAGGCGTTAACGGCGGCTTGGTAGTGGTAGCGGCAGACGATCCTTCGATGCACTCCAGCCAGAACGAGCAAGACTCGCGTTTCTATGCCAAGTTCGCGATGATCCCTTGTGTCGAGCCTTCCAACCAGCAGGAGGCGTATACCATGACACAGTACGCATTTGACCTGAGCGAGCGTCTCAAGACCCCTGTGCTTCTGCGCGTCACCACACGTATGGCACATAGCCGTGCCGTTGTTGAGACGAACGATACACCGCGTCCGCAGAACGGCATGTCGCTGCCACAAAACGTGCAGCACTTCATCCTGTTGCCGGCTTTCGCCAAACGCAACTATGCCGAACTGGTTGACCACCAGACTCTCTTCACAGACGAGAGCAACACCTCTCCCTATAATGCCTATACGAAAGGTACAGCACCCGAACGTGCCATAATCACCACCGGAATAGCCTACAACTACCTCATGGAGAACTATTCTCCGGAGGAGGGACGTTCTATCCTCAAGATCACCCAATATCCTCTGCCCTTGGCACATATCCGCCAACTGGTTGCCGACGGCGCCCGGGAGATTCTTGTCATTGAGGAGGGACAGCCCGTGGTAGAGGAACTGCTGCACGGTCTGGTGCCCTCTACAGTCACGGTTAAGGGACGACTCACCGGCGACCTGCCGCGTATGGGCGAACTAACCCCGGACTCGGTTCGTGCCGCTTTGGGACTCGCTGCCCTTGAGACCAAGCAATCCGATGATCTGGTGGTAGCCCGACCGCCTGCTCTCTGTCAGGGATGCGGACACCGCGATGTCTATGCCGCTCTCAACGAAGTGGCACGCGAGTACCCGTCGCCCCGTATCTTCGGCGATATAGGTTGCTATACCTTGGGTGCCCTTTCGCCTTTCCACGCCCTGCATGCCACCGTGGAGATGGGTGCCTCGATCACTATGGCCAAAGGCGCTGCCGATGCCGGTCAACACCCTGCCATAGCGGTCATCGGAGACAGTACTTTTACCCACTCCGGCATGACGGGTCTGCTCGACTGTGTCAATACCAATGCCAATGTGGTGGTACTGATCTCGGACAACCTCACCACCGGAATGACCGGCGGACAAGACTCGGCAGGCACAGGAAGAATCGAGCAGATTTGTTATGGTCTCGGCGTGGCACAGGAGCATGTACGCGTTGTAGTGCCGCTGCCCAAGAACATGGAAGAGATCAAGCAAGTACTCCGCGAAGAGATCGACTACAACGGCACATCCGTTGTGATCGCCCGCCGTGAGTGCATCCAAACATTAAAACGTCATCTTAAAGCCAATAAGAAATAACTATGAAAAAGGATATTATTTTAGCCGGTGTCGGCGGACAGGGAATATTGTCTATCGCCACAGTCATAGGTGAAGCGGCTCTGCAGGAGAACTTATACCTCAAGCAAGCCGAAGTACACGGAATGTCCCAGCGCGGAGGAGACGTACAGTCCAATTTGCGCCTCTCGTCTTCGCCCATTATGTCCGACCTCATCCCAAAGGGTGGGGCGGATCTGATCATCTCGCTCGAACCCATGGAGGCGCTCCGGTATATCCAATACCTCAAACCGGACGGATGGATCGTTACGGCATGCAATGCTTTCGTGAATATCCCCAATTATCCCGACCAGGATTCACTGCTTGCACATATACGTGCCCACCGCAATCATGTGATACTCGACGTAGAGGCTCTTGCCAAATCAGCCGGTGCGCCTGCACAAGCGGCTAACATGGTGCTGCTGGGTGCCGCTATCCCGATGTTAGGCATCGAGCACGACAAAATAATGGCAGGTATCGCACGTGTCTTCGCCCGCAAGGGAGAGGCAGTCGTCGCCTCCAATACCGCTGCTGCCGAAGCCGGTTATCAGCACTCTTGTCAAACCACGCAAAACTAAAAAAACGCTATGGCTTCTTTTCCTTTAGACAAACAACTGGTGGATTCGGTCTGCGGTCAGTTCGGACTGCGCAATTTCCATGAGTTGGGCACCGCCTCTATCCGCCAACTCGTGGGAGTAGTCAAGGACATAGAGAAAGCCACCGGCGTGGAGTTCGTGCATATGGAGATAGGTGAACCCGGTTTGCCCGCCGAACAGGTGGGTATCGAGGCCGAGCACCAAGCCCTCCTTAACGGCTGCGGCTCCCATTACCCCAATATTATCGGTATTCCTGAGGTCAAACATTGGGGAGCGGAGTTTCTCCGTGCTTTTGCCAATATCGACCGTCCCGATGAGTGTATCCTGCCTACGGTGGGATCGATGCAAGGGGCTTTTGCCCTTAATATGATGATCTCCCAGATAGACGATAAGAAGAATACCATTCTCTTCATCGATCCCTGTTTCCCGGTGCAGAAGATGCAATGCCGTGTTATAGGCACCAAGGTGGAGGCGTTTGACCTTGTTGATCATCGCGGCGAAGACCTGCGTGCCGAACTGGAGCGGCATTTCCAAACGGGACGCATCGCAGCCGTGCTCTATTCCAATCCTAACAACCCCTCCTGGATGTGTCTCACCGAGGAAGAACTGCAGATCATCGGTTCGCTTGCGACCGAGTATGATGTTATTGTGCTGGAGGATTTGGCTTACTTTAATATGGACTTCCGCGATTCTGGCCGCGGCGTGCCTTACCATGCTCCATACCAGCCGTCCGTGGCGCACTATACCCATAATTGTGTCCAGCTTGTGTCCTGCTCCAAGATGTTCAGTTATGCTGGTCAGCGGGCCGCTTTTGTGGCTATAGATCCTGTTCTGGCACACCGCACCTTCCCTGCGCTGGCTGAACGCCTTGGAAACAGAGGCGAGTTCCTGCAGGCTTTTGCTTATTATTTTCTCTATGCCCTCTCCAGCGGTGTATGCCATTCCGTGCAGTATGGTATGGCAGCGATGCTCCAGGCGGCGTGCGAAGGCAGGTTACGCTTTGTGGATCATACACGCGAGTATGAACACCGCGCTGCCAAGATCAAAGAGATACTTCTCCGTAACGGTTTCCATATCGTCTATGACAAGGACGGTGAGATACCTGTGGGTGACGGATTTTTCTTCACTTTCGGTTATCGCGACTGGACAGGAGAGAAACTGGTGAACAAACTCATCTATTACGGAGTCTCCGCCATCGCGCTCTCCTCAACCGGAGCATCGCGCCAGGGAATGCGCGGATGCGCTTCCGCTATACGCGAAGACCAGTACGATGAACTTGACCGACGCCTTGCCAAGTTTAACGAAGATTTTGCCAATATCTCATGAATTACCATTATGTAACCCCTCAGGAGGCAGTCCGGCACGTCAAGTCCGGCGACACCATCGTAGTGCAAGGCTCTACTTCTATCCCGACAGTACTGCTCAATGCGCTTACGGAACGGGCTCCCGAACTGAGAGATGTCAAACTCATCTCCGGTTTCGGCGTGCACCCGGAGGATGCACCTTATGCCAAACGTGAGTTGATCGACTCATTCCGGGCTCTCTCAATCTTTGTGCCTAACACCTTGCGGCGTGCGATGAAAGAGGGTGTGGCGGATACCATTCCCTGTTTCTTAGGCGAAGTGCCGAGTCTCTTCCGTAGCGGATTGGTGCCGGTAGATGTTACCTTTTTGAATGTCTCGGAGCCGGACGACGAAGGCTATTGCTCGTTCGGTATATCGGCAGACATCGCTTTTTCGGGGGCGGAGTGCTCGAAGGTCATCATTGCGCAGGTCAACAAATATATGCCGCGTATGTTCGGCGATCCGGTTATCCATGTGAGCAAGATCACGGCGATGTGCCGTGGCGATGTGCCGTTGGTGGAAGTGCCTACGCCTGTGCCTAACGAGATAGAGACCAAGATCGGCAATTATGTAGCCTCCGAAATACCCGATGGTGCTACGTTGCAGATCGGTGTCGGAGGTATCCCTAATGCGGTTATCAACGCCCTGCGGTCACATAAACACCTCGGCTTGCATACGGAGGCGATCACGGATGGCGTTCTGCCGCTCATCGAGTCGGGCGTCATTGACAACTCCTTGAAGGCTGTTTTACCCGGCAAGTCGGTAGGAAGCCTGGTACTGGGTTCACGGCATCTGTATGATTATGTGGACAATAATCGTGATTTCGTCATCCGGGATGTGGCGTGGACCAACGATCCGCAGATCATCCGCCAAAACCCCAAGGCAATGGCTATCAACTCCGCCGTCGAGGTCGATCTCACCGGACAGATCTGTGCCGACTCCATTGGCGAGACTATCATCTCCGGCGTGGGCGGACAGCACGACTTCATGTACGGCGCAGCACTCTCCGAAGGTGGTAAGTGCTTTATCGCCCTGCCCAGTATGACCAATAAGGGGAAGTCCAAGATCGTAGCGCGGCTGGCACCCGGAGCAGGAGTAGTCACTACGCGCTTCCAGGCGCAGTATATCGTTACCGAACACGGTAAGGCTTTCCTGCGTAATCTGCCGCTGGCTGATCGTGCCAAAGCGCTTATCAAGATTGCCAATCCCTCTGTGCGCGAAGACCTTGAACGCGCAGCCGTAGAGCGGTTCGGTATAGGATTCTTGCGTCTCAAATAGGATGGAAGGCAATCCTTTCTCTTGAATACAAAAATAGCAGGGCTACCGCAGTCCTGCTATTTTGTGTAACTGTACACTGAGCCGCCAGAACGGGTGGGCTAAGATGTATCTTACAGTCTCGTCTAAGTTGTCGTTGCGGTCGTCTTCCCATTCGTCGATGCCGCTCTCCAGAAGCCATTCGCCGGTGTATCGCAGCGGCTGTAGCATCCAGTGCTCGGCTTCAAGCCGGCTGCGCCAGATCTCCGGGTCATAGGTGCCGGTAAAGACCACCTTCACCTCATTCACTTTTCTGAGTGCCAGAGGGGCAGGATGACTTTCTGCTTCCGGTTTTCTGCTTTCGATCATTTTCGGCGAACATGTGATCCAGTCAATCCCGTCGGGTAGGGGATGTGTGCCGTTGGTCTCGATACAGATATAAAAGCCGGAATCATGCAGGGCTTTGACCAGTTCAGCATCGACTTGCAGCGAAGGTTCTCCGCCTGTGAGTACCACCATTTTGCGGCGTTCGTTCGCTACATCGTAGAGCCCCGTTATTTCCGCTATGATAGCATCTGCATCCATTGTGCTGTATTCCGCAAACTCGGTGTCGCACCACGGACAGCGGAGGTTACATCCGCTGAAACGGACGAACACAGCCGGAATACCGCTGTGCGCACCTTCCCCCTGCAGGGTGTAGAATATTTCGTTAATCCGATAAGTCAAATCCTCAAATCTTCAAATTCTCAAATATCTTTTTCATAGATGGCGGTGTTGCCTTCGGACTCCTGTACCGACACTTTGTAGCAGTTCTCCACGTGGTCGCATATCCAGCGGGCGATATTCTCCGCCGAAGGATTTACATCCAGTACCTCGTTGATATACTTGTGGTCGAAGGTTTCTTTGACCACCTTCTTGATGTGCGTGAAGTCGGTCACCATGCCGTCTTGGTTCAGTTCCTGGGCTTTGCAATAGACCACGATGATCCAGTTGTGACCGTGCAAGTTCTCGCACTTGCTTTCGTATGACAGCATCAGATTGTGTGCAGCCGAAATCTCTATTCTTTTTTCTACGTAATACATGAATTTAGTTAAATTATCTAATTCTCATAGATTGTCTTATCTTCTATACCGGCTTGTGCGAGTGCTTCTTTGCGCTCCCGGCATGTGCCGCAAACGCCGCAGTGGTGTTCTCCTCCTTTGTAGCAACTCCAGGTCTCCGAGTAGTCCATCCCCAACGCTTTGCCGTGCATGGCTATCTCTGCTTTGGTCAGATGGGTGTAGGGTGTAAGCAGTTCTACGCCATTCCATGTACCGGCGTGTACGGCTTTGTTCATCGCCTCTACAAACTCCGGCCGGCAGTCTGGATAGATGGTATGGTCGCCGGCGTGGTTTGCCAGCATGATATACTGCAGTTTGTTGTTCTCTGCCATGCCTGCGGCGATGGAGAGCATTATGCCGTTGCGGAAAGGTACGACGGTGGATTTCATGTTCTCTTCGTCGTAGTTGCCTTCAGGAATGGCATCTGCTCCCTCCAAGAGCGAGGATTTGAAGAAGTCCTTGATAAACGGCAGTTTGATCTCTATGTGGGCGATGCCTAACCGCTCGCAGTGCATCTTAGCAAACGCGATCTCGCGGTCGTTATGATTGCTGCCGTAGTGAAATGAGACAGCCAAAGCGATGCGGTCTCGGTATTCGTATAACATCGTCGTCGAGTCCAACCCGCCGGACAATACGATTAAACTATCTTTCATAATAATTTAACAGTTTAACGTCACACAGTGACCTATTTAACGTGCGAAGCACATTTTAACTGCTCTGAAAGCCGCTGCGCTTTGAGTGCCTCGTGTTCTTTGTCGGCGTAGTTCGCAAACGGATAGATGCTGATGCCGCCTCTGGGCATAAAATAGCCGGTAACCTCAAGGTACTTGGGGTCCATCAGTTTCACCAGATCCTTCATGATGATATTCACGCAGTCTTCATGAAAATCGCCGTGGTTTCGGAAGGAGAACAGGTATAGTTTGAGGCTCTTGCTCTCCACCATGCGCTCGCGCGGGATATAACTGATGTACAAGTGCCCGAAATCAGGCTGACCTGTTTTGGGGCATAGGGTGGTGAACTCCGGGCAGTTGAATGTCACCAGATATTCGTTTTCCGGATGTTTGTTGGGGAAAGTCTCCAGTACTTCGGGATTGTAGTTGTCCGAATACTGTACGTGTTGATTGCCAAGCAGGGTAACGCCCTGCAGTTCGTTTTCTGTTCGCATATTGTTTTCAGTTTTTTAGGGAGGAAAAACAATAGCTCCCGTGTTATTGTTAATTCTTCTGTGTTCAAAAAAAGGAGCCTTCAGCTCCTTCTTTCTTGTGTCCCCCGAGAGGCTCGAACTCTCGACCCACTGATTAAGAGTCAGTTGCTCTACCAACTGAGCTAGGGAGACGTGCTTGTTTTTCAAAAGCGGCTGCAAAATTACTGCTTTTTTTTGACATACGCAAATTTTTTTGCATTTTTTTGCATTTTTCTTCTCTTACTCCCGTTTTTTGGGAGTTTGATGCGCTATCTTTGCACCGGATTTGAAAAAAAAGGAGATTTATTATGGAAAATTCTGTTAAAAATTTGGTGTACAGTTCGGTTTTGGTAGTAGCAATGTTTTGCATGGCATGGCTGATGCTTTGTATATCATAGAACGATTATGGATTACGGTTCATATCCCGCATACTATGCGGCTCTTCTTTGTATTCCGCCGATTGGCAATCGGCATAGACATTTGTTGTTTACGCGGGATACAATCCCGTATTTGGTCTCTATCTAACCATTAAGGGGGATTCTATCGGGATACCGGTATTCCGCTGTACCGCGATACCGGTTTTGTTCGCTCCTGTGCCTCTTCTTCGAATTACGTCGTCTAATTGCCGACACTTATCCGCTATTTTCTTTTGATTACCCTGCAAAATCCACTTTCTCCGCACATTCTCACTCATTTTCTTGCACATGTGCGAAAAAAGTAGTACCTTTGTAGTCGCAAAGGTACAATTCCGCTGCGATGAATTATCAGCGGATAGTTCAGTTGCGACACCGCAACGCTCATATTTTTACTGATGAGTCAATCCAAGAGAATATCAAGTCTGGCAGCTTATAATCATTACGAATAAGATTGGCAAGCGTCAGTGCATACTTCGGTATGTACTGCTTTTGCTTTTTCTCATATCTTGGCTACTAATGTGAGGCCGTTCTTGCCACCGATGGCATAGCCTTCGTAGTCGGCATCTCTCGTATGCAAATGATCCACTATCAACGCTTGATCTTGCGCTATCGTGCGGCAGAAGAACGTGTCGCAGGCATGCAGCTTGCTGTTGACGGCTTCCTCCACGCGCCATCGGTAGTCGCCCAAATAGCTCAACACACAAACGCGGTTCGGTAGCCACGCAATACGCACGCGGTCGCCCTTTTGACATTCATCAGCATGAATAGCATTTGTATGGATGAAGTCCGATTCTTCGTTCGCTTTTGCGTATTGTTCCAACACGCGCGCTGTGCTTTGCCGAACGGAAGAATAGCCTTTCTTGTAACCCCAAATACGGCTGAGGGTGTCTGGACTGAGTCGTTCTCCTGTTGCACGCAATATAGATATACTCAGTTCTCCGAAATCGGCAGGAGTTGCCGGAACATGTCCAAAACGCGCTTCAACTGCCTTTTTCAGTTGGCAGATGGCGATACTATTTGTTTGAAAAGAAGTGTCCATTTCTCAAAAATTGTGCAAAATTATAAAATTATTTGCACATACACAAATTTTTTTGTACTTTTGCACTCTTAATGGATACTAATTCGTTCACATCGGGTCCTATCCGTCTGCTTAGTTCGCAAGAATTAGGTGCAAATCACCTTACGGATTATGAATTGTTGTCTGACTCCGGGCACAATCTGATTTATCGTGTGCAAATGGGCGGCAAATGGGTTGTACTGAAGGCTGCCAAACCCACTGAAGGCGAACGAACCCGCAATCAACTCCTGTTGGAGCGTGAGTTTGAGATCATGCATCGTCTGGACTCAATCTATGTGGTTCAGACGATAGCCATGGTGGACGACCCGCAGTTAGGCCGCTCCATTCTGATGGAATATGTCCATGGGCGTCCGTTAGACCGGTTTATAGCGGAGAATCCTTCTGCTGCGGAGCGCCGCCGCGTAGCGGACGAACTGATGGAGGCGTTGGTTTTCCTGCATGACCGTCAGGTAGTGCACGGCGATTTGAAGCCGAGCAATATCCTGATTACCGATTCGGGCAACCATGTCCAGTTGATTGATTTCGGTTTTTCGGACAATGAAGCATTCATCGCTAAGAATATCGGAACATCGCCGTCGATCAGTTCGCCGGAACAACTGCCCACTGATGTTCTAAAACCCGAACGGGACATCTATGCGTTAGGTAAGATACTTGCGCTCCTTTTCCCACATTCATCAATCCATCAATCCATCATTTCATCAATTGTTCGCCGGTACACCTCAGTCCGCCAGGTCCGCTCTGCGCTCCATCGTTATTGGCGAATGAGGTGGTTGCTGCCGATGCTCGCTTTTTTTGCTATTGCGGCAGCTTGTTTGGTTTGCTTCCGGCCGCAGCAACAAGAGGTTTCCCCTGTTGTCGAGTACCATACGGATACGGTCGTTGTTATACAGCCTGCGCCGCCGGCGGTGGATTCCGTATGGTTGAATGTAAAGAGTAAGGCAGCCGGACGATACAAGGCGCTGTATCGCTCCTATGCCGATTCGATTAAGAACATGCCGAAAAAGATTCACAATGATGCCTTAGCTATGACAAGTCGCTATGCTAATCAGATGCTACAAACGCGAGATAAATTTGCGAAGTCCTATCCTCAATATGAGGAACAATTGTATGATCAATACCTTTTTATCTATAGCCGGGACCTCCCGCGCTTGGAAATCATCTATAAAGATTATCCGATAATGCATGTCAACCTCAACGGTGACACAACTTTTATTCCACAAAAGCCGCTTTCCGAGTAATACTTCTCAAACATTTAACACTCATTCATTTGTTAATTCATTAATTCTATAATTCTTTAATTCGTTCATTCCTTCACTCATTAATTTATGGCTAATTAGGGCGCAAAGACTCAAACCTTTGCGCCTTTTATTTTTTTGTAGTATCTTTGCACTCGCAAATCGCGCAAAGACGTTCTTTGCCATATTGGGGCCCCCAATGGGTGCTAACGCAGTAGTCACCAAACGTGCGATATGGAGCAAAAATACAAAAAAACGCAGAATTATTTGTGTAATTCAAATTTTTATTGTAAATTTGCAGCGTCTTTAAGAAAGACGCCCCGTGTCAGCGGACACGGACTACATATTTGAGAGACTAATAGTCAACCACCTTGTGAGAATCTGGTAAATTTTTAAAGGGTAGTACGTTGGCATATGTTAGTGCACGTTTGGTGTACTACTTTTGCTATTTTCTACCCGCGGCTTACCAGAGCCTTCACAAGGAAAGTAGCAAAAGTAGTATTTTTTTGTACGTGTCTGTATCAACCAGCAGCAAATCTGCTATCCCTTTGCAACCAACCTGCAATTAATCCGCTGTTAATCCGCTGTTAATCCGCAGAAAAACACGAAACATATACGATAGATATACGTTAGATATACGTTAGATACACGATACATTAGTATAGTCTAAGTATAGGCAGAGGCTAACCTTGCGATAATCTCGAAATACCTTCTATTCGATTCTCTCTCGTTAGTGTCTCGTCAGTCTGATTTGGACTATATAGATGTAGAAATTAACTAAAAAAATTTGATATTATGAAACCTGATTACTTTGAGAAAATTCAAAAGCGGTATGACGAATTAGCCAAAGAAGGCTTTAGTTTTACCACCGGAATTAAATTTTATCAATCTTTATTAAAGGAACTTCCTAATGTTCCTGATGATACGTATTGTACTCATGAATATATGTTCAGGATTCATGAGAGCATACATAAAGATAAGTCATCTAAGACACTTTTGTATAGGCTCTACAATGATGAAACCTGTGAATGGTCGGAATGGAGAGAAAATGATTTCAATACAATTGATGATATGACGAGGACTATTCTTGACAGTAGCCCATCGGTGTATTGGAAGGATAAAGATGATGTTGAGCGTGTAGATTTTATGTGGGATGTGATTCTTAAAGGCAAAAAAATCTATATACTAAATATGGATGGAAGTGAAAATAGTTACGCTCCAAGCAGACAATTAGTTTTGTATGCTCCTGAATTATTACAAAAAAAATATATAAGAAAATCTGACAAAAAAGAAATAGGCGGAGATATATTTCCATGGTTGTTTATACAGGTCGGACGGCCAGCTTTTAGATATCCTGATACTCCTGTTGGTGCGGAAATATTCTCACTGCATACTCGTGAAACTACGGAAGAATCAAGACATTCTTTTGCTCTGTTATTGGTACACGGTTTCCCTGAAATATATGATGATAAAAAAAGTGGCACCGCTGCACGCAAACAGACTGTAAAAGAAATAGAAGATGACTTAGCAAAAGGTGTCTTGCCGGCAGAGATTGTCAATGCCCAGGTGCATATTAACTATGACGGTGCGATGTTTACGCCTGCGCAGGGTCTCCAATATGCCCAAAAGCGGATAGAGGAATTTGAAAAAAGACTGAACGAGATCAATCCGGAATTCCTTCACCTCAAAGAAATCCTAAATATGTCTCCCGAGGAGAAAGAAAAGTTTATTGCCGAAGAAAAGAAAAAGGAAGCACAAGCAAAAAAAGAAAAAGCTGCGAGGAAAGCAGCAAAAAAAGCTGAGAAAGAGGCAGAAGAAAAGAAGAAATCCAAGCTATTTTGGATAGGGACTGCTGTATGGCTCATCACGCTAATGTCTCTGTGTGGAATCACATTAGCATTAGATGAATTTTTATACATCGAAGGATGGGTTGCGTTTGCAATATTCGCCGGAGGCATAATAATAGTTCATTTCGTATGGAAAACCGTTAAAAAGCATCTTAAACGCAAGTGGAGTATCAAAGATGAAGAATAATTATGATGCAGAACACCCATCCACATACGCATAAATGTTCGATGAGTGCAAGTTGTGCTTATCGCGACACGCAGCAATGCCCGGATAATAGTACCGGATGTATGTTGTACTATCAAAACAACATTTCCGAAACTCTTGGCGGAACAGAAATTCAAGAGAAGAACGAAAACAAAATAAACATTAAAGATGGTATGTCGGGAGAAGAAATGCAACAGCAAATGGAATTGCAATTACATGAGCAATATGCTCAAAACAATAATGCTTACTTAAATAGTATTATAGCTCTATTTGTAGGCATGTTGGCAGCAATAGGCGCTTATGGATATGTACTTATTCATAGCGTGAATTATTTTGAGCCCGTTAGTGGGAATGATACAAACTTGGAATATTCACTGACACAACTAACTTATGCTATGATTGTAGCAATCTTCGTAATAAATATTATAATGTGTATATGTATTATCCAAGGAACTGCGCAACGTTGTGAACAGTTTATTATACAGAGAATAAGAGATAAATATTACGATGAAAACTCTAAAAAGGAGATTTTTCCTGACAGCTATAAACCTTGTGATAAAAAAGGTTTGCAAATTGTACAAGGATTATATGGGGAATTTGTAAAAATAGGATGCATTACAGAAACAATGGTATTGCTCAGTTATTGTGCTAAACTTATTGATAATATTATTTCTTTAAAGGATGGCTATAATTTAAACCTTAATGCAACCATTTGGGTTACGATATCAGTACTTGTTTGTGTGGCAATGGGATATATAGTGTTAAATTGTATGAGAAATTCAGAACAGAAATATTTCAATCGAGAGAATAATATAGAAAATCCAGAATCATCTACATCATCAATAGATGAACGTAAGCCGATGTCATTCTTATATTATCTCAAAAAAATTTTTATTTTAAGATTTTGCTATATACTTGGTAAATAAACAACAACATAATAGGAGTAAGCTGAAAATCCTTAGAAAAGAGTAAGCAAAAATTAGTTTAATTTAAAATTTTAAACAAAATGAAAAATTTAATTGCAAAAGTGTTTGGCGTAGAAATTTACGCAAATGCACAGAACATCCATGGTAGAAAATCAAGTGGGGTGGAAGACGCAAATTCTTGTTATCACAATTGGAGCAAGAACACCTACGATGTAGGTCCGGACTCCGTTAACTAAATTTTTCTAGAGAATGGAAAGTTTTCCATTCTCTAGTTTATTTTGCTATGTACTATGTATAAAGAAATTAATCTAAAACATAATAATAAATATTGCTATTTTAATAAATGGTTGGGATTAACATATTTTTCTGAAAAAAAGATGCAAAAGGAGGCCATTGCAATGCCTGTTGAGATCCATAATCCATTTTTAGTACACTTAAGGACGTCAAAAACTACTCAAAAAGTAAAATTATCCTTTATAATAAAATTGTATGCTGCGTTATTAGTGTGGTCTGCGAAACACTGCTATCCGTTTATTTATATATTGAGTTATTTACGATTATGTATATATGAGGATGCTCAACAAGCCAGTTGGGCGTTCCAACAATGCACTATGGGGAATCAGCAGAAGTTATTATGCTTACCCCGTTCTATTTTTATTGCAACTACATCCATGCGATTTAAAGAGCATGGGACAATGTATATTGGCATATTTTTGCCTTCGAGAAATATGCACGCATGGGTAATAGAAGATAGTCTGCAAACAGATGGTTGGGACAATTATTGGATATTATATCAACCTTTAATTATGATGCGCGGATGAATAAGATTATTACAAAGGGATATACTCAACCTTCTCTGCAGTTTTATAATGCATCCACACATCAGTTTCAGGCAGACATTTGGGATGAACTGAAACAAGGATTATGGACGCAGTATAATATAGATAATCGCGTATACAATGATAGTATAGGCGAAGTACGACTATCGGAGTGGAGACCGATATTCCCGAATGTGATTCCAATCTATTCCGGGGTTGAATGGGATGCGCAGCATAATCGATACACAGAGCAACGGTATTACCCACAATATAATACAGATGAAAATTTATACAAGTTTATAGATAAAGCTGCAAACTTTTTTGATAATTATAAAGATAAAAAAATTGGAGTACATCTAAGTGGTGGTTTAGACTCAAGCCTTATTATATGTTTGTTGCATTATTTACATATCCCTTGTACATTAATTGGCTTTTCTACTAAGCGCTTTGAATTCCGTACAGAACGATATATACAGCAGAAAATGATGGAGTATGGTGAATATGCAGAATTGATAGACTTAGAGCAATATCCATTTTATAGCAAATTATCCAATACCCCCAAGCACCAAATACCTGATTCTTGTATCAAACAAAACGAAGCATCACGTGCTCTTGCAGAGGCATTCGCAAAACAAAAAGTAGAAGTCGTTTTTACCGGTCAGGGCGGAGATTCCCTTTTTGTAGATGCTTTTATACCAAATACAACGAGTTTTAATATTGGCAATGAATTTACTTTCCCATGGGAACAAGACCTAATATACTCCCCATTAGGCATAGAGTTGGTCTCTTTTTTTTCTGATCCAACAATTATAGATGCTATATGTTCTATGCGAGTAGGCCAAAAGGATGACCCTCTCAAATGGTGGGCTCGTAAGACATTTAAAGAAATATTGCCTATTGAGTTATCAGATTATGCCTATTGCGCGGATTTCTTTGGAATTTCCATGAGTGGTTTAGAGGCTGCGAAACCGGAAATACGATTATTATGTGAGGAGGCGTACGATAGGATTCCCCATCCTATATTTAATCAAAAAGGCATAGAGGAAATTTTATCTACGGATGTGTTCTCATTAGAGCACAAAACATATTGTGCATTATGTACAAAAATATCCATAGCTGTTTGGCTGCATAGCTTGTTTAGAGACAATGAAAACAAATGATATTCAATTTTTATACCCAAAGCGAGCTTTTGAAAGCAGCGCTTTCCTTCCTGAAATAGAGGCATTCCGCAATTTTGGATTCATAGTTGAGAATAATCCACAAGAAGATGCGCAACTTATCTTGTATAGAGGATTTATACTTTGGAAACAAAGTGATTATCCAATAGACAAAAGAATATGGCAAGGATGGAAGGAATATCAAGCAACATCTTTACTTTCTATATATTATCCGCTCATTGCTGACATATGCATCCCTACGTTTTTTGTAGATGAGTTAGATCAAAAGGTAATCAAAAGAGAAATGGAAAAGAGGAAATTGGAATGTGTCTTTATAAAGAATGATGTAAAATCATTATTCTGTATAGATGAAACTGCTTCTGTTTATCCAAAACATTCGCTCTTAGAAATAAAGGAAAATCTTGATAAATACCCACCATTTGAAGGAGCAAAATATGCTATACGCCAATATGTCGATGCGGATTGGACACAAGAAGACCGATATTTTGTAATTAATGATCGTATTTTCCATCGTAGCGGTATTATTCCTCCAGTCGTACAAGAAGCAGCTAAAAGATTGAAACCTCTTGGTAGTCATTATTATGTTATAGATGCAATGCCCGATTTTATAGTAGAAGTGAATCCTGGTGAAAGTTCTGATCGCTATGGGGACAATCCTCCGGAATTGTTTGCTTCGTGGTTTAAGCAAGCATTATCAAGTTTATAAAAGCCTGTAGTATGAAATATCTCTTATGCAAAATAGGTCCGTATTTGACCATCCTCGGCTTTATATGCGCATGGATGATAGGCAATGATCCAAGCACGAACGGATGGATGACACCTCTTATTATTGTGTCGCTTCTTATGATTATCCCCGGGTGGATATTCGGCTATAGAGTATGGGACATGCATGTCCCGCCTATTGGCTTTGCATTCATGAGTCAAATGGATGTTTTCGATGCGCGATGGTATAGCGTTTTGGCTTGGGGAGTGCGATTTATGTCCTTCCCGTTCATCATAGCAATAATCTTAATCCTTATATTTATATAATATGTCAGAATTACAAATCGGTGCTACCGTTCATTTGACGAACGGAGCGACAGCCACAGTAAAGAAATTACTTGGCGAAGGAGGGCAAGGCTATGTGTACCTTGCCTCGGTTAACGGAAAAGACATGGCATTAAAATGGTATAAAAACCCGCCATCTTCATCTCCTGAGAAGTTCTACAAAAACCTGCGGCAAAATGCAGAATCAGGTGCTCCTGCTCCGATGTTTATATGGCCGGAGTACGTGACCAAACATGAGCAGGGCAGCTTCGGCTATGTAATGAAACTTCGCCCGCAAGGGTACTATGAGTTTGGTCAATTCCTTATTAACAAGCAGCGCTTTGCAAGTCTGCATGCTATCTTTACTGCTGCAATAGAAATATGCGAAGCATTTAAAGCATTGCACGCAAAGGGATTGAGTTACCAAGATTTGAATGATGGCAACTTCTTTATTCAACCATCCACAGGTCATGTGATGATTTGCGATAACGATAATGCCTTCCCTAATGGAGAGAAATCCGGAATTTTGGGTAAAGCGCGCTATATGGCCCCTGAAGTAGTAACCGGAGATCGCATGCCGGATGCTTATACTGACAAATTCTCTTTGGCTGTGATTCTATTCTATATCATTTATATGAACCACCCGTTCGAAGGAATGAAAGTGTTGTCGCATCCTTGCATGACAGAAGAACTGGATCGCAAATGCTACGGAAGCGAGATATTGTTTATCGCTGACCCTAACGACAAGTCCAATGCTCCGATTAAGGGCTTGCATAACAATGTGATTATTCGTTGGCCTTTATTCCCAAAATTACTGCGTGATACATTTACCCGCGAATTTACAGCTCCTATTCTTCGCAGTCCGAACAAGCGTTTAACGGAAATGCAATGGCTGGATATTCTGACAGCGGTTAGGGATGAAGTTATTCGTTGCCCTTATTGTGGCAAAGAAACCTTTGCAAGTTTACAGAAATGTCTTGATTGTGGAAAATCGATTGTCGTTTCGAATGTACTCGAAATAGAAAAGCGCAGATTACCCTTAACGGATGGTAATACGCTTTTTATTGATCGGGATGATACACCGGATATGCGAATTGTTCATACCGCACAAGACCCATCCAAACTAGTAATTCAAAACTTAATGCAAAACGACATTGAGGTTCAAACTACTACTGGTCAAGTACGTATCGTGAAACCAAACGAGTACCTTCCGGTAAAAGTTGGATTGCAGCTTAAACTGAAAATAAGAGGATATCAATATATAGCAAAAATACAATAACTTTAAAAACTTTATCATTATGGGTTTATTAGATGATGTTCAAGCCGTGCCGCGTCGCACGATGACCTTATTCTTACTTGCCGATGTTTCCGGTAGTATGAGAGGAAGTAAAATTGGAGCAGTAAACGATGCTATTCGTAACGTTCTGCCTATTGTAAATGACATCAATGATTCGAATGCAGATGCTGAAATCAAAGTGGCAGCATTAACATTCTCCAATGGATGTGATTGGGTAACTCCCGAACCAAAGATTGCAGCTGATTTTGAATGGACTGACCAAACAGCAAACGGAGGCACTGATTTAGGAGCAGCTTGCTCTGAATTGGCAAGCAAGTTATCACAATCGCATGGTTTTATGAAGAGCGGTAGTGGCTCATTTGCTCCCGTACTTATTCTCTTGTCTGATGGCGGTCCCACTGATGATTTTGAACGTGGACTCTCTCAGTTAAAGCAGAATAACTGGTATAAAGCTGCTATCAAGATAGCCATTGCTATCGGTGATGATGCAGATTTGGAAGTGCTCGCAAAGTTTACCGGTAACATTGAGATGGTTATTCAGGTTCACGATGTTGAATCGCTGAAGAAAGTAATCAAATGTGTCGTTGTTACGTCTTCACAGGTAGGTTCAAAGAGCTCAAGTTCATCTGCAGGCGCAGATGCTCCTGAAACAAAACAGGAGGAAGTAGGACAAGCTATCGCACAACAGTTACAAGGCGAGTCAAATGTACAGATTGGTCAAGAAGCTGCAAACGTAACGATGGACGATAATTGGTAATCGAGTTATGGGCATTGTTAATTCTATCAAATCATTACTCGGCAGCAAGGAGTCAGAAGTTCCTTCTAATCCTACTGCTTCGCCGCAACACCCTGAGGCTCAGCAGATAGAAAAGTCTGCTGAACCACAGGGTTCGCCCATCGCTTCGCCCAAAACAAGATGCTACAATTATTCATGTCAGGGAGAGAGCCATAAAGCGACCAACAAGGAATGTCAGGACTATTCTCTTACGGTAAAGGACGAGGATAATGGCATCTACATCGCGGTTATCTGCGATGGTCATGGAGGAGATACTTACTTCCGTAGTGCGGTTGGTGCTAAGACCGCGGCAGAAATAACTGTAGTAAATGTGCAGGAATTTGTTCGTGAAGAAGGTAAAGCACTTCTCAAAGGCATGCCGTTTAAACAAGTTGGCACATTGGCAACCATTAATGAGCAAGACCGACTGGATACCAGTATGAGGCGTTTGTTCGCCAAAATATGGATTCAATGGAGAAATGCAATTTATGAAGATGCCAAACGCCCGATTACACAATGGGAAACGGAGAATGTAAAGCCGAAACATTTGCAACTATTACAAAATCAAGATAAGGTAGTTAAAGTATATGGTTGTACATTGATGGTTTATGTCCAGACCCTGGACTATTGGTTCGCTTTCCATTTAGGAGACGGGAAATGTGTGATGTTCGATAAAGATATGCAATTCTCTCAGCCGATTCCTTGGGACGAACGCTGTTTCCTGAATAAAACGACCTCATTATGCGATAATGAGCCGGTAGAAGAATTCCGGTATTGCGCTGAAGGAGACGGGCATTTTCCCGCAGCAATATTCTTGGGCTCCGATGGCTTGGACGATACGTTTGAAGATGGCGACAAGTTGTATAATTTCTATGGTAATCTGATCCGTATGATTAAGAAAAACGGGTTAGAGGCTGTTTCCTCTGAAATCCAAACGAGCCTTCCGAGGCTTAGCGAAATCGGCAGTAAAGACGATATGTCAATAGCATTTGTATATGATGAGAGTAAAATTGATGTCATGTCTGACGCAATAGAAAGTCGATTGACTGTGGCTCTTTCTCAAGATCTGGAATCATTGAAGAAAGAGTTGGCTGAACGGGAACGCAAAATAGAGGAACTGAATCAGCGAATCGAAAAATCCAACAAAGAACTCAAAGACTTGGAGTCTCGCAAACCGGCTATGGAGCGTGAATATCAACGTGTAAAAGCGGATTATGAGAAAACTCTGAAGTCGCTGCAAAACATTAAAGGAGAGAAGCCGACAGAAACTGAAAGCCGATGAATCTGCGGTCGTTGCTAACCAATCATTCGTGTAATGTCTGTGGAAAGATATTACTCGGAGTAGCTTACCAAGACTGGAGTGGAAACAGGGTATGTGAAGAGCATAACAAATGTTTCTGCTCAAGTTGTGGGCGCTACTATGGCGCAAAGGCAACAGAGATAGTATCGGGAGAATGGCTTTGCGAGAATTGTAAAAACAATCTGCCGGATAAAGCCGGAGTGGAAAAGACAGTTTCCTATATACGGACTTTTTATAAGCAACACGGATTAGAAGTTCAATCGCATGTGGTTCTAAAAGGAGTTACTGCAGCACAAATGGCTCGGCTTTATTCCTCCGATGCCAGAGGATATGTGGAGTTACCACCGAGTTCAGACGGATATCATATAATCGTGCGGAGATATTTGGCAAGGGCAGTACTTGCGATGGTTTTGTCGCACGAATTACTGCATGTATGGCAATATGAACATCATATATATCCCCCTGCTGCTATTGGTGAAGGTTTCTGCAATTTAGGAGCATATTTGATTATGCAATCTATTCACACTCCTACGGCAATGGGGCAAATTGAATTATTAAACGGAGATACGGATGCCATCTACGGAGAAGGTTTCCGCACAATGAGAACAATGTATGAGCAGAATGGTTTGCCTGCTGTTATTGCTTATATGAAATCCTTTAGATAATAAATATGCATACAATTATCAAGAAAATAATTAAGAAGCAAGGTCAAGATGTGATAACATCAAAAATCTTGGTTAACTGCATCGATGATGAAGGAGGTTTCTCTGATATAGAGAAGCGTCCGTATAAGAAAATCCTAAAACTTATCATTGAAGAAGGTTATTCTCGCAAATTATTAGACATAGGAGCATGGAATGCCGAAGCAGAAATGCTTGCGCGTACTTGTGCCCAGCGTAGTCTTATACAAGAAGAAGGTGTTTTGTATGTGTTTGCTTGTTTAGCATATGGATTGGGTTGGCTATTAAAAGCGCCAAAAGTTCCTGCAGAAGTAAAAAAGATAAAACAGCAAGAGGCGCAGAAAAAAGCAAAAGAGGCTGAGGCTATTCAGAAGAGGAATGAGGAGGTTATTCGTAAAAACGCGGAGGAAGCAGCGCGTAGAAAAGCAGAGGCTGCAGAACGCAGAGCACAAGAAGCAGAACGCCAAGCGGCTGAAGCGGAAAGAAAAGCGAAAGAAGCCGAAATAGCACGCAAAAAATCAGAAACTGATGCACAAATAAAACTTGCCGAAGAAGTTCGCAAAAAAGCTGAAGCAGAGGCGCGTATTAAAGCTGCGGAAGTAGCTCGGATCAAATCCGAGAAAGATGAAGCAGATAGAAAAGCGGCACAAAAGGTAATTGGCAAGATTTCAAATCTTGGCATTATTGAATATACTGCCGAGTGTAGGGCTTTGATTGACTCCGCATATAAGGAGTATTCTACGTTGACGGTAGAACAAAAAACTTTTGTTACCAACTATGAGGTACTAACAGCCGCTAAAAAGGAGTATAATAAATTAAAGAAAGCTGCAGAAGAAGCGCAAAAGAAAGCAGAAGAAATAAAAAAGAAAATAGAAAAAAGGAAGAAAGAAAGTATTCATCGTTGGGTCTTTTGGAGTATATATCTAATAACCGCTGCTATTACATTCAATAGGATAAACGAATGGTGGGAATGGGTAATTTCTATTATAGTATTTTTAGTTTTTGCAATTGGCCGTTATTTCTACCATAGTACATTCGATGATTATTTTGTGTTATTGAAAGGACCTGATGAAGAAGAATTAGATGCCTTTATTAAAGAAAACAAATCGCAGGAAAGGATTCCTGAGAAAAAAAGCCATTGAGACAGAAAATACCCGGATGAAAGTAAAGAGGTCTGTAAAATAAAAATAACTCAGTATGCATACCATTATCAAGAAAATAGTCAAGCTGCAAGGTCAGAATGTGATTACATCTAAAACCTTGGTAAACTGCATCGATGATGAAGGAGGTTTCTCTGATGTAGAGAAGCGTCCGTATAAGAAAATCCTAAAACTTATCATTGAGGAAGGTTATTCTCGCAAATTATTAGACATAGGAGCATGGAATGCTGAAGCAGAAATGCTTGCGCGTACTTGTGCCCAGCGTAGTCTTATACAAGAAGAAGGTGTTTTGTATGTGTTTGCTTGTTTAGCATATGGATTGGGTTGGCTATCAAAAGCGCCAAAAGTTCCTGCAGAAGTAAAAAAGATAAAACAGCAAGAGGCGAAGAAAAAAGCTGAAGAGAATGAGGCCGCACGAAAAAAGGCAGAGACCGAGTCTCGTCAAAAAGAAGAAGCAGCACGTAAAAAGGCAGAAATTGCGGAGAAGTGTGCATTAGAAGCAGAACGTCGTGCTAAGGACGCAGAAAAGAAAGCTTTAGAAGCGGAAGAAGCACGTAAAAAATCGGAAAGAGAAGCCAAAGATAAGGCAGATAAACAGGCGGCAGAAGCAGTAATAAGGCTGATTAAAGATATTGGGGCTATAGAATGTACAGAGGAATGCAGAGCTAAAGTTAGTGCTGCTCTGCAAGCATATAAAAAGTTAACCTCTTCTCAACAGGTACTTGTTGATCAGCAAGTGGGAACTGCACTACAACGAATGGCAGATGAGACGAAAAAAATTGCAGAAGAAGCAGTCCAAAAAAAGGCAGAAGAAAAATCTAAAGAAATAGAATCTATACTATTGAAATACTGCCGAAAAAAAGGATCTTCACTTACAGAATACTATCGTGATCATGCGGAATATGATATGCCCAGAAATAGGTATGATGAAATATATGACCATGTGTTGAAAAAAAACAAGCAACTTGGAGCATATAAATATTGTCTTCCATTAGGAGATTATGACTATTATTTTCATGCTACAGATAATAAGAGTTTTGGAATCTCTGTTTGCAGAAAAATTAATGAGGACGGTCTTTGGAATCAGCATGAAAAGAAGACTAAAATTGGCCATATTGACAAAGTATTTAAAATCGGATTTGTTATTTTGTGGGCGTTTTTCTTGATTATTAACGCGATATATACATGGGTGGCAAATTCTTGGCTCTCATGCATCATTTGGGTGATAATAACCGTAGTCGTATTCTATTGTCTAATGGTACTTTTGGACAAAGCTAGTGAGGAATCTCCTATAGAGACGAAATCGCCGGACTCAGGCACTATTGCCCACCTTGCCTGGAGAATATGCTGGGTGCTTGGTCTATCTGTAATAAGCGAAATAATTATGATAGTGATATTTGCATCTTGAAATTATGACAAATTAAGTCTAATCCAGCAAAGTAATTTTTCAAGTAGTTATCGTCCCGTATGTGTGTCGTATGTCGCTCGTAAGCAAATCGGTAAACCTTTATGGGCTAATTAGGGCTAATTGCAAAAAAGATTAACTTCTATTTTTTAATTTGAAAAGAAAGTATTATCTTTGCCGCGCAAAATCGGAAAGTGCTCTAATACCGAACCAAGACGGGGCGAAACTTTTAAACTATAATAGCATGGAAACAAAACTGAATCCGAACAAATTCGAAGAAATGGTAACACCCCTTTATGCACAGATAAAGGAGATTAAATCACAAATTAATGCAATCGGTTTGCAAGCATTAGCCGAGTGTTACGAAATCCTGAGTAATAATCCAAAAGGAAACTGCATCTTATTTGCCCCGGAGAGTGAAGATATACTCTATACGGAAGACCATGTGATATGGGCTGTAGGCGCTTTTGATGGAATCATACAACTAAAATCTTATGCGGATTATAATGAACCCAGTCCAGATGACAAATTCCAACCTCTTTGTTACAAAGATAATAAGGGGAAAGATGCGTACCTATATTGCGATCTTAATTTTTTAGATCTATATAAATCTATCGTCAAAAATTTAGACAAAGCCATGCCCCTTGAGGAGGCGGAGCAATATTATCCCCAATGGTTGCATGAAGAAGGAGAATGGCAAATGGTCAAAAAATAATAAACTCACAATATATTGGATGATGCCGCATTCGTTCGAACGTGTGTGAGACAAGGCAATCCGGAAAAAAGAGTAAGTAAAACTTTAAAATCTTATAAATTATGAAACAAATAGGTAGAAAAGAACTCATTGAGTTAATAGAATCCATTCCCAGTCGTTCAACAGAAGACAAACCGATTCTTATTTATCAAGCTTATCACTCTGGACCTCAGTTGTTTACCGAGATAGCATGGCCTCGCCAGTACGCGCAGTATAATTTCCCGACAAACGCAATCGCAGATATGGAGTGGTATCAATCTGACGAATGCAAGTTTTTCCAAGGCTATATGATTAGTTTTGATAAGAATGAGGCTGAACTTTGTATTCAATGGCAGAAGAAATACCAAAAGCCGGCCGTTATATTATTGGAGAAATATGTGAATTGGTTTGATGAGGAAGGTTGTCTTTCGATGCCCGGTTTTGGTGAACTAAAAACGCTGACATTATTGGAGAAAGTCGGAATAGAAGCCTATGGGTTTATAACAGCTCGCTTTGATGTATTTATATACAGCGAGGACGAGGAACTCGAGTGGCATCCTGCTGCTGGCGATTATTCTTGCATAGATGCCGAACAAAGAAAAGAGTTAGCAGCAAGGTTTTCTATAAAAATCCATGAATAGAAAAAACGGAGTATCCGATGCCTTAAGTTCGGAGATAGTATGGAGAAGTATTTAAAATCAATCGTAAATGACATATGTTCTTATTTAACAAAAACACAAAGATCATTGCCATATAATTTGAATGTTATAGATGAATTGCATCATGCAAATGAAAATGCTCATAGTCGGATCCTATGTAAACTGTTGCAATATCAGGATGTTAATAATCAGTATACCATATTGAAAAGTTTTATTCGATTTGTATCACTGATGAATTCTTCTTTTGGTAGTATAGAAATAAACGAACCTATCATTACTCAAGAAGAAAAACGTATTGACCTCTGGATTCGGGACAAAGATTATGCTATTATTATTGAAAATAAAGTAGAAGGAGCCGGAGATCAAGAACGTCAAATAGAACGCTATATTGAAAAAACCAAAGAATATAGCGAATACAATGATAACAATATTTATGTAATATATCTTCCTGCGAATAATCATTTGCCGTCTGACCAATCCTGGGGGAAGTACAAAGATAAATATATCGAAAATAATAATTTTGTTAATTTATCATTTCAAAATATTATTCCTTGGTTAAAGGATGAAGTTTTACCGTATTGCCCTATTAGAGAAGAGATTTTAGTTTCTGGGATTCGGCAATATATTGATTATCTGGAGGGATTTTATAATCTGCGGCTCTCTCAAAAAGATACATATCATATTGAATCGAATGAAATATGTAAAATTATTGGATGTCAAGAGTCCGATTTATTTTTACAGGTTACAAAGACTATTGAAGAAATAGATATATTAATGGATCCAAAAGCAAGTTGTACTAAAGACGGCACAGAAACTGAAAAAGAACTACAAAATTTGAAAGTTGCTAAAAGCGTTTTGGAGGTTTATCGCAATGAACAAATAGATGGCTTTATCAAGCGGTTTGGCGATTTGTCAAAAGCGATATTATCTCAGTTATATGGTGACATCTGGAGGGACAAGGAATATATCAGGAGAGATAGTGATCCTTGTTTCCTTCTTTATCCTGAAACGTGGGAAACTGCGGCAGGTACGAATAACGTACACTTGGAATGGAAGAATGTATCTGTAAATAATTTGTTTATTACTAATGAACTTCCTTATAAGATAGAAATTCATGCAGAAGGTAAAATTGGCAAGATTCCACAATTAAAAGAATCATTAGGTTTGACACAAAGAAAAGTATTTTCACAAGAAGTAGATAAGCCCAAAGCAAACTTAGGCTGTATGTCAATCGAAGAACTTAGGTCGTATCTAACTGGCATTTACAAAAAAGAAGAAGTACGAAAAGCAATTGCTTCTGTTTACGAAGCATTACAAAAGATTTAACAATCATCCATATTCATAAATTTTTATGCCCCATCTCATATCTAAATCCCGTTACACCGCCTTTCGACAATGTCCGAAATGCTTGTGGATGAAAATCTATGAGCCGGAAAAGGCAAAGGAAGAACCTATTCCCGAATCACGTCTCAAAGCCGGAGAAGAAGTCGGAAATCTTGCAAAGAAGTATTTCGGTGCATATCACGATGCTACCCAATACAAACCAGATGGAAGCATCGACATCGCTGCCATGCTCACAGAGACGCAACGCCTGATGGCGGATCCAAAAGTGGAGACCATTTGTGAGGCCGCATTTGAAGCAGTCGGCTGCTATTGCGCCGTGGACGTGCTGCACCGCGAGAAAGGCGGATGGGCAATTTATGAGGTAAAGAGTTCCACTGCGAAGGATTACGAACAGGATTATGAAGTGAGTGACGAGGATACGCCAAAAAAGAAGAAGGAAAAAAAGCCCGACGAGATTTACATCTGGGATATCTCCTATCAGAAATATGTGTTGGAGCAATGCGGCATTCCTCTAACCGGCACTTATTTGATGCAGTTGGATAAGAATTATATCTTAGAAGGCGATTTGGACATACAGAAACTATTCTATATCTATGACATGGCCAAATTGGTAGCTTTGGAAGAACCCAAGGTGCCTTATTATATCGCCAAAGCCAAAGAGATTCTCGCAAAAACGGAAGAACCGGAAGACGATCTGAACACTGGTTGTAATAAACCGTATCCCTGCCCGTTCAAGGAATATTGCTTGAATCTGCATCATGTGCCTTCGCCAAGTGTATTTGATTTGTACAAGCTCCAATGGAGAACAGCGCTGAAGTTCTATTGGAGAGGATTGATGACCTATGACCAATTGCAACAAGATGCCAAATACATCAAATACAATAGCGGCACAACAACGAGTCCCATTCGTGACATCCAGATGGAGAGCACGCTCCGCAATGTTGACATCATCGACAAAGCGAAGATAAGTGCGTTCTTGGAGTGCTTGCAATATCCGATCTATCACTTGGATTTTGAAACTGTCCAGTTTGCTATCCCGGAGTACCAAGGCACAAAACCATATCAGCAGATACCTACGCAGTATTCGTTGCACATCCAGCGTTCCGAATTTGATACTTGCGATCACTTCGAGTTTCTTGCTGATGCACGCAGTACGAATCCAATGCGCGAAGTCGCAGAGCAGTTGTGCAAAGATATCCCGGATAATGTGACCGTCATGGTCTATAATGACAGTTTTGAAAAATCGCGTCTTAAAGAGATGGCAAATGCCTTCCCTGATTTGAGAGACCATCTGTTGGCTATTCGTGATAATATCGTCGATTTGTTGGTTCCCTTCCGCGAAGGTGCTTATTATAGCTCCGCGATGGGAGGCTCGTTCTCCATCAAGAAAGTGTTGCCGGCTTTGTTCCCGAATGACCCGAAGCTCGATTACCGCAATCTCCCCGGATGTGTGCATAATGGCGGTGAAGCGATGGATATCTTCCCGAAGATGAAAGATATGTCCCCTGCAGAAGAGCAACAAACACGCAAAGACTTGCTCCAATACTGCGAACTGGACACATGGTCAATGGTAGTGATTTTGCAAAAATTGTACAAAGTATCAAAATAACATAAAACAGCAAAATTGCAAAAAATTAACTTCTATTGTTTAATTTGAAAATAAAGTATTATCTTTGCCGCGCAAAATCGGAAAGAACCCAATGCCGAACAAAGACGGGCGAAAACTTAAAAATTTAATAGCATATGGAAAATCTACTGAAAATCCCATCTAAGCTGCTCAATTATGATGCGTGTAGTAATGACATCTGCCAAGTGGATGGCATAGATCAGTGCATCTCTCCTTATTCGGTAATAGAAATAGAGAAGGAGTTTCGCAATGAATATGTGAAAGCAAGGGATTTCCTTTCCCCGCTCTATAGTATAGGTTGTAAATATGTTTGGGCGCAGCAAAAGGATGCAGACGGGGTGATTTTTACCAAAGGAGGGGAGAAGAACATCGACTTTAGATGGTGGAGAAAAACATATTACGTTTACAAACGGGCTAATAGTTATGATTCTAACAAATACGATATATCTTTTGGGGATGCGTATTGTAGAAAAGAGATTCGATTTGAAGATGAAATAGAATTACTGCGCATTGACGAAAGAGACTCCGTCGTAGCTAAGAATTATGATTTTTATATCAACAACTATTACGAGAATGTGAAGATAGAAGGCACAGACAAGGCGAAAAACAATCATCTGTTCTTCCGTGCTCCTCAACCCAATGAAGAGCGGGCAGATGGCAAGTTAGTAAGATTGACAGAGGCGCCTCGTTTTAACAATGACGGAAGCCGGCGGGACGAATTCTGGAGCAAGCCCATTACTTTGCATTCCGCAGCGGTAACGTATGTTGAGGAAATTGAGCTGAATTGCTATGAATCTCACCAATACAAAGGGAGTCGTTTGTATCTCATAGGACTACTTCCCAAAGAATTGTCGGAAAACGATAAACGCTTCTTCTGCGAAGGCATTCCTTATGTGGATGTATGGGAAAGTCCTGAGTTAGTCGTCAAAAAACTTAAAGATGCCGGCTGGGGAAAATAAAGTATTATCTTTGCAGCATGATAATCGGCGAAAATGTCGCATTCATCTTCCAAAATAAATGACAGAACTTGAACATAAAATAAAAGATTTCATAGACAATTTGTATCGGTGCAAGTTGCTATGATATGTAGTGGAAGGTCTTGACGGTGATATGATTATCACCTATAAGAATGAACTCGAGGCCATAGAAATGATTAATGATTTCCTGCAAGTACTACCATACACCTCTATTGACGAAGCAACCAGCTTGCAGTTAGTCCGGCAAATGAAGGAAATTCAGGATTGTTTCGGAACAGATTTAGCCATGTCCAGGAAGTCTATAAGCCCATACTATTCCTACAGAGAGAGATTCCTTTCTTTCTCAAATGGAGAAGAAAAAGAAGATTCGGGAATAATCACTCCGGAGTTGCTAAAACGATTGGCTTCTATTCGTTTTCCGAATGACAATGTAGATTTGTTATGGATTCTCGCGAACGGCTTGGATTGCTATTGCGATGCCAGCACTCCTAAGGAAGAACTTCAATCCGCATATGACGTTACACTCGCGATACGGGAGATGCTGCAGAAGTCCGATGACCCAGCACTCAATGGCAAGTTGTGGTATTTCGATGATACAATCAGCGGATATGAGAAACTATTGAAATAGTATCCTTCAAATACCTAATGGCTAATTAGGGCTAATTGCAAAAAAGATTAACTTCTATTTTTTAATTTGAAAATAAAGTATTATCTTTGCCGCGCAAAATCGGAAAGTGCCCAATGCATAACAAAGACCGGGCAAAACTCATAAAATTATATCACCATGTTTAATAAATTATCATTCTTACCGTCAGAAAGCCTTTATCCTGTTTGCTTATCATTGGATGATTTTGAAGATAAAAATGGCAATGAAAAAATACCTTTGGGGATGATTAACTTATAATTTCTATTCTAAAACAAAATTTCAATCATATGAACGAGAAATATCAAACACTTAAACTGCTCAAGCAAAACGAATACGCGGATGTTTATACCATTGATGGAGAGACGGACAAACCTCAAGGGTTAGTCGTAACACCTGATAACAAACTCCGCTATTTCGGTGATAAAGCAGGTTACGACAAAGAATATATCATCGTTCTGCCAAATACCCCTAAAACCCCTGTGGATTTGTTTAAAACACAAGAACACAAAGAGATGACTACTTTCGAAGGTACGCTGAAGCGAGCCAGGGAAGGGAATGCCTTGAGCCAAAACTTATTGGGGATTTGGATTCTGAACTCTCAATTGCCGGATGGTGTGGAAGTTAATGAAGACCCGTTTGAATTGATTCGCTTATCGGCAGAACAGGGATTCCCGACCGCTCAATACAATATGGGAGTCATCCATGAGACAGGCTGTCTCGGAGGGAAAGTCGCAGATGCCAAAGATGAGAAACAGGCCTTTGAGTGGTATCGCAAAGCTGCCAATCAAGGATGTGCAGCAGCGATGGCAGCGGTTGGGATTTGTTTGTACAACGGAGTTGGCACAGAACCTAATCTATCTGATGCTTTGTCGTGGCTAAAAGAGGCTGCGACACAAGGAGAGCAGCGTGGTCAGCTGTTCTTGGCGGAGATTCTTGCCAAAGATGAACGCTGCTGTGATAAGAACGAGGCGTTATATTGGTTTTGCCAACTCGCGCGACATGAGTCTCTCCGCAACCCCGAACTAAGGGGATTTGTGTTTTAAATTACATAATATATTCGATTAAATGAAGATATTCCATTATGACACTCCGGCACAAAAGCCGTACGCATTGTATATTCACGGCTTGGGATCCAGCGCGGCGTCTGGAACGAAATCCTCTCTGGCGCGCAGTTTGGATGCTTATGAATGGCTGTCGCCGGAAATAACGCATAACCCGTTTGAATCATTAGATATCCTGAATGAGTGGGTTGCTGCATTTCAGCCGGCTCTGATTGCCGGCACATCGATGGGCGGATTGTTGGTAATGTATGTCAACAGTCCGAATGCCGTCAAAGTAGCCGTCAATCCGTGTATTGAGATAGAGCGGGTGCTTCGTAAGATTGGCTATGGCAAGCATCCCTATCTGCAACCACGGGAGAATGGCGAGACGGAATATACCATTGACGAACCGATGATACGCCAGTTTATTACATTCCGCGAGACCCATACGCCCATTCTCGGAACAAGGAACATCGCGTTATTCTCCACGGACGACGAACTGATTGGGCGTGAGTTCTCGAAGAGAAATGCCGCCATCTTAGAGTCCTTGGGCTATGAGATCTATTGGAATGCCAAATTCAGGCATCGCTGCAACGAACAGGCCGCCAAACAAATCAAGAATATTCTATCTGGAAACTTATGACAAAAGAACTTCTTCAAGTCGTTTATAACAACGGTCTTTTATGGTATCTGCTACGCGGGGTGAATGACAGTCTATCGGATAGTTTGGATGCCAATCTTCCAGCGAAAAAGAAGGCAGAAGAGATTCTCACTCTCCTGCCGGAAATACATATGGATGAGACTACTCGAGCCAAGATGGAAACCTATCTGCACGACATCATCCATTGTGAGACAATCGATGCAGAAACGCTCTTGGCGTAATCGTCACAACTCCCGCCGCATCAGCAAAAGCCGGTGGGGCGGGTTTGATTTTTGTTCAGATACTCGCTGTCACAAGCCTGGCGGATTTTATCCAGATCTCTACCTTCCTCCGGAAAGGGGATAGAGTTCACTATCTGTTTGCGGGCGATATTCTCGATTTGCCCGCCGTTCATTTTTCATATCACGCTCATAATTGAGCGCGCTGATACTCCCCACGCACCCGGCATTTCCGCCTTGTATCCGCCTTAAATGGCCAATCAGGAGTGCCGCCTCAATCATCCTCATCTTCGTCCTGTCCGCGGTACTTTAGTCCCGCGTTTCTTCTTTCATTATCTGTGAATCTTAAAATTTGTACTGGCATAAATGGCATAAGTGGCATAAATTATCTTTCAAAACCCGCTTTTCTGCCATTTCTGCCACTTCTGCCACATCATTTTTTTAATGAATCAGCTAAAATTGGCTGATAAATCGTTAGTCATTCTTATATATTCTTAGTCATTCGTTAACCATTCTCGGACTTATTACGTACCCGGAAAGGACCTGCCACGCGACCGGAAACCGATTCAAACACCTCTCCGACACACCCCAAACCGTACGTACACGTCCGTAATGGTAACGACATGGTAACGTAAATGACCGCTAAACACCCCTAAATTACACCCTAAATATACCCTCAATACATTCTAAATTTATGTAAAAAATCAACAAAAAATCTGCGGCTCTTGCATATGTGCAAAAATTGTAGTAATTTTGCAGTCGGAATGAAAAGAAGATATATCCTGACCATATTCCTGTTGATTGGGATTGGCGTAACGGCGTTCTGCCAAGATCCTGCAGCCGGCGAAAAGACAGAGAAGACTCCGCTTCGTTTGGCGTACCGGCTGAGCGGCGGCGGCGGAATGCTGATACCCGACGGCAAAGTGGACGGGTTTATTCAGCGTCCTGAGTTAGGGGGGAGTTTTGCGGTGGAGTTTCTGCCGACCGGGAGACTTCGTTGTCTGCAGCAATGGAACAACGCCTCAATCGGTGTAGGAGCCGGTTATATCAACCTCGGCAACGATGCCAAATTGGGCTCTGCCATCACCGCCTACAGTTATATCAACCTCCCATTCTATAACGGTACGCATTTTCGTATCGGGGCTCGTCCCTCGGTAGGTCTGGCGGCTGTTACCAAGACCTATGCCAACACGTATGAGGGCGCCAACCTCTACAAAGACCATGAGGGCGCCAACTGGTCGATAGGATCGGTACTGAATGCCTATCTGGCGTTGCAGTTATACATGGATTTCCCGATCAAAAACGGCTGGGAGATCACCCTTCACGGCGGCTGGCAACATATCAGCAACGGCAGTATCATGCACCCGAATGCCGGATATAACATGGCAGGAGGAGAAATAGGGCTGAGATACCAGCCTGAAGGAACAATGAACGATGTACGATGTACGAAGGACAAGGAACAAGGGACAAAGGACGAAGCGCCTAAACCCGATGTGCCACGGAAGCTGTATGACGGTGTGGACAAACCCTGGGCGGTGGAGATCAGCGCAACGGGAGGCGTGAAGCAGAACTACTACGCGGACAACTACCCGGAGATGCAGTTTTTCGGGGCGGCAACCCTGAAAGCTGCTGCATACTGGGTACCGGTGAGTATCTTCCGGATAGGTTTGGGTGTGGATGGATTTTATGACGGATATTACCGTTGTGTGAGCCATAGTGTGCCCGGTGCCGAAGAGGCGTATCCCGATGCACCGGTAACGAAATTCGGCAAGACTTATCTCAAGGAGAGCAGTATAGCCAACTGTTTCCGCGTGGGAATGAGTCTCCAGCCGGAACTGATTATCGGCAGGCTGACCGCCGGACTGCATGTAGGCGTCTATCTCTACGACCCGGTCAAGAACCTGGAGCCGTTCGCCGAAGCACAAGCGGCGGATCAATCCGGCGAGAAACTGAACAGAGGAATCTTCTATCCCTACGATTTTACCAAAGCCAGCAATTATCAGGATGGTTGGTGCTATATGCAAGTGGTGCTGAAATACCACGTGCTGGAGCATATGTTCGTACAGTTGGGGCTGAAGACACACGGCGTCCGTGCCGAGTTTATCGACGCGGGATTGGGTGTGACATTCTAATCAGGGGACAATCCTTATTCGAAATCGACGAGATGATCTTCCATGAGGTAAATCTGGTCAAGCGGCACGTCTTTGCTTGCCAGCAGAGAGCGCCCCGGACGGAAGATCGGATAAAACTCTTTGAGAGACTTGCACATTGTCCGGGCTTGGCGGTAGTTCTCGTACGCCATAAGCCGGTCTCCACGGATAAAACAGCAGTGCCCGTAGTTGACATAGTCGATTGCCGTAGCGTTTCCCGATCGGATTTTGGAGATTAGGAATTCTTCCGCCTCATCCAGTTTTTCCGCCATGAAATCAAGGCATCCGATAGACAGATATGCCAGATTAATGGTATGTTCCCGTTCGGGTTCTTCTTCGCCGACGATAGTATCAAAGACCCATGTGTTGGGTAACATCATCACTACCTCTGCCAGAAACTCGCGTTCGCCTTCCGGCATAAAAGTGATGACATCCTCCATGGAGAGTTCGCTGAAGTCTTTTTCTATAAGATTTTTGATTACATCCTGGGCGTTATCGGGCGACACTTCGGATGTGTCCATCACCAGTCTGTGAGGCACCTGCTGGGCAGTGTGGATATAGGCATTGAGGACGCGGAACGCGCGCTCGCCATCGCCGATAGCCTCTGCGAAAGCCTCTTGTATCTGCGGAAAATAGTCGATACGGATGTCATAGTGCGCAAGAAGCAGAATGCAGGTCGATAGTGCCTGGTCGGAGACCAGTCTGCCTCCATGGGAGATTGCATCAATCAGGGTCATGATGATGCGGAAATTGAAGCACTCCAAAAGGTTCGGTGCCAAAGATGCTATCGTCATCAGTGCCAAGCCCTGGCGATGCTCGTCTTTCAGCAGATTGTCAAGCCACTGGTAGTCGTCTTCGGTGAACTTGATACAAGAGGCGTAATAACGCATGACGCTCTGGATGTTATCAGGATTGAACCCGCGCACCAGAGGGGACAGCCCCCTTTTGAGGCGCAACTCCACATAGATCTCGTCCACAAGCATATAGGCGTTATGAGTGAGTTTGTCCAACTGCTCGTCCCGCTCCGGCAAATCCATCGAGAGATAGTATTCGAAGGTGCGGTTATAGTCATCCAGAAGCTGGTGCATCCGGGACTGATAGTCACCAAACCCAAGCTCGATAATCCATTGGTTTACGAGAGTGAAAGCATGGTTAAGCATTCTTTCGCCCAAGCCGTGATCGATGATATTGAGTTGCTCCTCCAACGCCATCAGAATTCCTCCTTGATAAGATAATCGTTACGGGACGGACTGTTACGGATCACCAACTCTGCCAGGAAGCCTGCCAGAAAGAGCATACATCCCAAAATCATCATCAGTATTGCGATGTGGAAATAGGGGTTGGTACCTACCAGCATTGCTCTGATACCATGTGCCAGAGCATACCATTTCATGCCCCCGACAACAAGCACGGCTATAAACCCGATGAAGAACATCAGACTGCCCACCAGCCCGAAGAAGTGCATCGGCTGCTTGCCGAATTTGTTAAGGAACCAGAGGGTCATGAGATCCAGATAGCCGTTGACGAAGCGGTTGATGCCGAATTTGGAAGTGCCGAACTCTCTTTTGCGGTGTTGCACCACTTTTTCACCGATCTTGGTGAATCCGGCGTTCTTTGCCAGATAAGGGATATAGCGGTGCATCTCGGAGAAGACCTCGATGTTCTTGACCACCTCCTGGCGGTATGCCTTGAGTCCGCAGTTCATGTCATGAAGCTGTATGCCCGTCACGCGCCGTGCCGTAGCATTGAAGAGCTTGGACGGCAGATTCTTGGTAAGTGCGTTGTCATAGCGTTTCTGCTTCCATCCGGACACAAGGTCATACCCCTCTTCCGTAATCATACGATAGAGTTCGGGGATCTCGTCCGGCGAATCCTGCAGGTCGGCGTCCATGGTGATGACCACATCGCCTTTCGCTGCCTTGAAACCGCAATAGAGAGCTGCTGACTTGCCGTAGTTGCGACGGAAAGAGATAGCATGCACGGGAGAACTTTCCGCTTTGTCCGCTCCTGTCTCTTCCGACTTCAGACTCTCAACTCTCAACTGTTCTATCACCTCCCTTGAGTTGTCGGTAGAGCCGTCGTTGACAAAGATAATCTCATAGCTGAAACCGTTCTCTTTCATCACACGCTCAATCCACTCTGTCAGTTTGGGCAAAGACTCCGCCTCGTTGAAAAGCGGAACAATAATAGATATATTCGGATTATTGGTCATTGGTTATTGGTCTTTGGTTATATTTCCAGGCTGCAAAATTACAAAAAATAATTGAGATACACAAATTTTTCTTGCATATATGCAAAAATTGTTGTACCTTTGCATCAAAATTGGAAGAGACAATGAATTTTACCCACTTACATGTTCACTCCCACTATTCGGTGCTGGACGGTATGTCCAAAGTGGCGGATATAGTAGACAAGTGTTTACGCACGGGTATGAACGCCGTGGCCCTGACGGATCACGGAAATATGTATGGCATCAAGGAACTGCTGGACTACTGCAAGGGTGTCAACAAATCGCGCAAAGCCGCAGCCGAAGAGAAAGGTGAGGCGTTTGTGCCGTTCAAACCTATTGTGGGGTGCGAGGTCTATTGTGCCCGCCGTGGCAGACACTCGATGACAGACGAGAAAGCCACATCTCCGGAGGGACGTACTTATCTCATCGACCGTTCAGGATGGCACCTGATACTGCTTGCCAAAAACATGAACGGCTATCGCAATCTCTGTAAGATTGTGAGTGCCGGATTTATGGCGGATGCTTTCAACTACACCCCGCGTATCGACAAAGAGTTGCTGGAGCAGTACCACGGGGATCTGATTTGCTGCTCGGCCTGTTTGGGAGGAGAGTTGCCGCAGAAGGTGATGGGCGGACTCAGTCGCGCAAATACGCAGCATAAAGGATTGGATCTCGATAACGCACTGAATGAAGGACTGTTTGCCGAAGCGGAAGAGACAGTGAAGTGGTTTAAAAACCTCTTCGGCGAGGATTATTATATCGAACTTCAGCGTCATCAGACCGACAAACCCGGCGGCGACCAGAATGTCTATCAGCGTCAGCGTGAGGTGAACCCCGTACTGATTGCTTTAGCCCGGAAATACGGCGTCAAAGTGATCTGTTCCAACGACAGCCATTTTGTGAACGAAGAAAACGCTGAGGCGCACGACAGGCTCATCTGCTTGAGTACCAACCATTATGTGGACGACGAAGACCGCATGCACTATACCAAGCAGGAATGGCTCAAGACACCGGAAGAGATGTATGCAATCTTCTCCGATATTCCCGAAGCGATGGAGAATACTCTGGAGATAACCGACAAAGTGGAGATTTATGATATAGACTCCGATCCGATCATGCCTAAATTCCCTATTCCGGAGGAGTTCGGCACGGAGGAACAATACGGCAGCCGTCTGGAGCTGGAGAGCGCTTATCTGCGTCACCTGACGATGGAAGGTGCCCTCAAACGCTATGGAAAAGAGCGGCTGGAGACAGATGAGGAGTTGAAAGAGCGGATCGAATTTGAGTTGAACACCATTATCTCAATGGGTTTCCCCGGTTACTTCCTGATCGTGATGGATTTTATTCGTGCGGCACGGGAGGAGTTGGGCGTGAGTGTAGGTCCGGGGCGTGGTTCTGCAGCCGGATCGGTAGTGGCTTACTGTCTGCATATAACGGATTTGGATCCCCTGAAGTATGACTTGCTGTTTGAGCGTTTCCTCAACCCTGACCGTATATCATTGCCTGATATTGATACCGATTTTGATGATGCGGGACGCGGCAAGGTCTTAGACTGGGTGAGCCGGAAATACGGAGAGACCCACGTAGCACATATCATTACCTATGGCAAGATGGCAGCCAAGTCTGCTATCTCGGATGTAGGCAGGGTGCAACGGGTACCCCTGCCGGTGGTCAACGAAATCAAGTCATACATCCCCGACAGAGGTTTTCCCGATAACATCAAGGACGAGAAAGGCAAATCCCCCAAAGTAAACCTGAAGAACTGTTACAAATACGTAGAAGAACTAAAGGACATCGTCAACGGCAATGACCCGGATCTGAAATCAATGCTCGATTACGCGCAACAGTTGGAGGATACCATCCGTCAAGTAGGTATCCATGCCTGCGGAGTAATCATCGGAGCAGATGATCTGACCAATTTTGCACCGCTCTCGTCCGTGGAGGACAAAGTGACCCACAAGCGCGTCTTGGTGACAGAATACGACGGGCACGTAGTAGAATCGGTAGGACTGATCAAGATGGACTTCTTAGGACTGATCACCCTGACGATCATTAAAGAGTGCCTGAGCAATATCCGCAAGGCGCGTAACGGCGAAGAGGTGGACATCGACCATATACCGATTGACGACGAGTTGACCTACAAACTCTTCCAGGAAGGACGGACAATAGGTGTCTTCCAGTTCGAGTCTGCCGGAATGCGTAAATACATGCGCGAACTGAAACCGACCGTGATGGGAGACCTCATCGCCATGAACGCCCTCTATCGTCCGGGACCGATGGATTATATCCCGCAGTTTATCCGCCGTAAACAAGGCTTGGAGGAGGTGACGTACGATATTCCTGTGATGGAGAAATACCTCAAGGATACTTACGGTGTGACGGTTTATCAAGAGCAAGTGATGCTTCTGAGTCGTCTTCTGGCAAACTTCACCCGTGGCGAGAGCGACAAACTGCGTAAGGCAATGGGTAAGAAACAGATGGCTATTCTGGAGCAGTTGAAGGGTAAGTTTATGGAGGGCGGCCAAGCCAACGGTCATGACCCCAAGATTCTGGATAAGATATGGAAAGATTGGGAGAAGTTCGCATCTTATGCCTTCAACAAGTCTCACGCCGCTTGCTACTCATGGGTAGCCTACCAGACAGCATACCTCAAAGCACATTATCCTGCCGAGTTCATGGCAGCCAACCTGACAGTGAGCAAGGATGACATCAAAGAGGTGACGAAGTTCATGGATGAATGCAAGGCGATGCGCATCCAGGTACTGGAGCCCGATGTGAACGAGTCGGATCTGAACTTCACGGTGAACAAAGAGGGAAATATCCGTTTCGGCTTGGGCGGCATCAAGGGGGTAGGTGAAGGTGCCGTAGAGGCTATTATCTCCGAGCGGGAGAAAAACGGCAAATACAAGGACATATTCGATTTTCTGGAGCGCGTAAACCTCTCTGCATGTAACCGCAAAACGGTCGAGTCACTGGCTTTGGCAGGTGCTTTTGACTGTTTCGGAGATGTCTATCGCGAGCAACTGGTAGGTGTCAACAGCAAAGGTGAGAATGTCCTGGAGAGCCTTATGCGTTACGGAAACCGCTACCAGCAAGACAAGCAGCAACAGGAAAACTCTCTCTTTGGTATGTTCGGCGACGGAGGCATACAGATACAGCGTCCCGAGTTGCCCAAAGTGCCCCGTTGGAACGCTATCGAGCGACTTAATATCGAGAAATCGCTGATAGGCATCTTCCTTTCGGCACACCCCTTGGACGACTTTGAGTTTGAGGTGCGTGAGATGGGTACGATCACGGCAGAGATGCTTAATCTCTTTGACTCATGGCGGACTCCCGAAGCACGCAAAGCTTTCACCAATGAATCCCGGAACAGCGGAGATGAGGAGGACGACGGCAATCCGCAGATCATGCCACAGGAATTTATCGTGCGCTATAAGAACCAGCCGGTACATTTCGGTGGAATCATCACCGAAGCCACAGACAAGACTTCCCAACGCGGTAATGCCTATGGTCAATACGTGATAGAAGATTATACGGGCAGTTACCGGTTTGTGCTCTTTGGTTCGGCATACGAACAATGCGCATCATTGCTCAAACCCGATCGGTATGTGTATATTACGGGTACGATACAACAACGTGGTGCCGGCTCCAAATGGTTTAAGGAGAAACCGGACGAGGAAGCAGAGTTTGAGCTGGCAGTGACGCAAGTGGAGCAGTTGAACGACGTGCAGGAGAAGCATTTGGAACAAGCCACTCTGACTATTCCCTTGGAGGCTATTACAGCAGACTTGATTGACGAGTTGACGGAGATGTGCCAGACGCATCCGGGCAACTGCAAACTGATGATACAGGTGCGCGATGAACAGCAGAAGAGCAGTGTGACCTTTATTGCCAAGAATGCTAACGTGCACATAGACAAGGAGTTCTATCACTGGCTGCAGATCAAACAAATGGACGGCATACTAACTCTCAGCGTGCACTAAGATGAACTACCCGGAAGCAATAGACTATCTGTACCATGCCCGACCGCCATTTCATATCGTTGGCGGAGCAGCATACAAACCCGGATTAGAGAACACTCTTGCCCTCATGGCGCATCTGGGGTATCCCCATCAGCGGGTAAGAACTATACATGTTGCCGGTACTAACGGTAAAGGCTCTACCAGTCATCTCATCGCTGCCGTGCTTCAAGCAGCAGGCATGCGTGTGGGACTCTATACGAGTCCGCACCTTGTAGATTACCGCGAGCGTATCCGCATCAACGGAGAGATGATTCCTGAGGAGGAGGTGGCTCAATGGGTAACAACCCACGAGCCTTATCTGGAGGAACTGAAACCCTCGTTCTTTGAGACCACTTTCGGTCTGGCTATGAGTTGGTTTGAGAAGCAGAAGGTGGATGTCGCGGTGATTGAAACCGGTTTGGGCGGCAGACTGGATGCCACGAATGTTATCATACCGCTACTCTCTGTCATTACCAATATCGGCATGGATCACACAGAGTACTTGGGTAACACCCTTGCCAAGATTGCCGGGGAGAAAGCCGGGATCATGAAACAGGGCGTGCCTTGCGTGATAGGTGAGACGCATCCTCAGACAATGAATGTCTTTCTCGATCGGGCGCGGGCATGCGGCATATTAGGCGATGGTCTGGAGACAACCGGCTGCCGGATCTGGTTTGCAGACCAATGCCGTTATCTGGCTCATCGCCGCGAAAAAGAAGCACCCTGTTGCGAGTTGAAAGGGACATACCAAACGCAAAATATCCAGACGGCTTATGTTGCCCTGCAAGTATTGAAGAATTATGGGGGTATCGGTATTCCGTCTTCTGCTATCAAAAAAGGGTTTGCTGAAGTATGCAGCCTTACCGGTCTTAGAGGAAGATGGGAGACGCTGGACACCACGCCGCTCACCATCTGCGACACAGGGCACAATTCTCACGGTCTGAGATATGTAGGCCAACAGTTGCGGGAGTTGAAGGCTGAAAAGATATGGATAGTCTTTGGCATGGTCAACGACAAGGATACCGAAGTCGTTATGCGGCTGATGCCCTCTTCTCCCGTAAGTGTCTATCATTATATCTTCACCACGCCTGCTACCAAACGTGCCAGAACGGCTGAAGAGATGTTGGCACTGTGGAAGGCTGTGCACGGAGAGGAAACCGGCGGAATGGCTGTCGCTATTGACAATCCTGAAGACGCTATCCGCTACGCGCAAGCACATGCAGGCGCGTGCGACGCAATATTTATAGGTGGTAGTAATTATTTGGTAGGAAATGCAATACAACTGTATTCACATCAAGTCTGATTTTAGTCAGGACTGGAAGAAAGATGTCTTCGAGCAGGCATTGTTTGATTTCGGGTTCGATACGATCTTGGAAGATGCGTATTATATCCCCACAGAACTATGGGAAGCGCATCGCGATGATATAGAGGCGCTGTGCGCATACACACCGGAGGTGAAGATCACTGCTGTTGAGATTTGCGAGGATAGGAACTGGAATGCCGCCTGGGAAGCAGAGCATCCGGTACAGGAACTGCCAAAAGGCGTGAAGATCGTGCCTCATTGCGCGTTCGGAGCCGGTCATCACGAGACGACGGCGATGATGATTGAAGAGATTCTGAACACCGATCTTGAAGGCAAACGGGTGCTGGATAACGGCTGCGGAACAGGTGTCTTGGGTATCATGGCAGCCAAATGTGGTGCGCTGAATGTTGTAGCGGTAGATATCGATGACAAGAGCGTTGACAACTCTCGCGAAAACGCAGAACTCAACGGAGTGGAGATGGATATCCGTCTTGGCTCTGTGCCACCCGAGGGGGAATACGACTTGATTATGGCTAATATCCATCGTAATATCCTTATCGCACAGATGCCGCTCTACAAAGCGTATCTCGCCGATGAAGGGGAGTTGTGGATCAGCGGATTTATGGAGGAGGACTGCGCGTTGCTCCAAGAAGCAGCCCTGGCACAAGGGTTGAAAATGAAAGCCACTCGCGCAAATGGCGAGTGGCGAATGATGGTATTTATTTCATCCATCTCTTAGGACAAATCCGTGTGCCATCCGGCAATCGCGGGTGCTGTAGTATCGTCACCCACTGTGGACGGCCTGCAGAGAAATCCTGCGAACGATATTCATAACTGTTAGGACAAGGCGAGGAGGGGTTGTACCCCTCTTTGTCTTTTACCAAGCCTGTGTGCCACGCCTCAGGACAAAGGAGTCCGTCTTCCCAAGTGGTGTAAGCCCAGACTGTTTCCCCCCACCATCGCCAAGGGCGGGAAAGATAAACCTTTTCACTGTCTTTCCGCTGTGCAGTGTGGGCGCTTTCACCATAAGACAAATTCAGTTCATCGGCGGTGGCACGGCGGATGTGGCACTTGTAGAAGAGCATTCCTCTTCCTTCGCTACGACCGGCAGAGATATAACAGCGGTCGCCTTTCTCCCCGTTGATGTTGGCTATGATAGTCGCATGGTCGGCACACCAGCGCATTCCTCCAAAGATAAAATCCACGCCTCCTTGCAAGATTCCTCCTTGCCAATAGACCGAAGCCCCTTGGTCGCCATAAACGACATCCTGACGCCCGACAGCCCGACAGTTCTTGAGGTGAGCACAGGTAGCAGTAGAGGCAAAAGAGATTGCCGAGGCGCGCTCGCGATAGGCTTTTTTCTGCACTTCGGTTGAGCCGGTAGTCTTAGGACGTTGAGGCATTTTTTTCTTTGGACGCTCTTTCTCCGTCCATGGCATGTCGGACTGACTGATATCCACCAAACTGTCGCTTGCCTCACGAGAAGACACATAGAGGTTGAAAGAGTTCTCAAAGATAATATTCTCTGCATAGAAATCAGGTGCCGTCACGAGTACCGAGGCATTCCATAGTCGTGTCCGGCTGCCTCCGTAATTAACGGTTTGTCCCATACTCCGATATTGGTATCCGTGACCGTAATACCATGTGATACGCACCGCATTTGGGTCGCAACCGACACCTTGACCGGTAAGTGCAAGAGAGGGATGGCGGGAAGCATTCTTGAGTTTCAGTCCGGGGACATCAATGGTTAGTTCTTCCTGATAAGTTCCCGGCTCGATGTAGATGGTAGTCTTCTCCTGATGCGCTGCATAGACTGCACGCGCACTGTCCAGAGCCGCATTGATCGACTCTCCTGCATGAACATGAAGCACCAATGAAAGAATAAAAGCAAGCATATGTATTTATGATTTGATATTAACAGTCATCTCGCATCGCTTACAATCGAATTTCAGCAAAAGTTCCTTGCCATTACGGAGCCGCAGATAGCGAGGCTCCTTGTCCCGGGGATAAGGATTTGTCTTACGGCAGTGCCCTAACTCAAAGAGCAAGCAGTAGCGGCAAGTCATGAGAGGATTTTCGAAGTTATTCGTTATCATACCGGTTCATTTTGCTCGTTTAGTAATTCTCTACGCCAGCTGTTAAGTGTGCTGATGGGTATAAAATAGGGTAGGCTGTCAATCTCCACCTTGCGGGCGGTATAAGGAGTGCCGCCTAACTTGGAGAGTTGGGTGCGTATGGTGTCTATCGCTTTTTCAGGATTTTTGGCAGGCTCGAAACATTTGCCATGTATTGACAGCATATGTATCGGTAGCCCATCCGTTGTACAGTATTGTAACTCAAAACCGTCGTCCGTCTCCCGAAAGAGAATATCCACAGGTATCCGCCGCTCGGAGTGCAGATTTTTGACAAACTCTGTGTCCAGATTGCGATACAGGTCAGTCTTTTGCCCTCGGAAGGGAGAAAACGGAAGACTGATTGCCTTGTTGATCTTCACCATATTGCCTTCTACACCATTCACATTACATCCCTCGCTTCCGATTGTCAGACCATCGCCGTTATGGAGTGAAATGCCTTCTTTTAACCGCACGCGTAGGATATTACCACGTGCCTCCAGCACTTCTCCTATATACTCTCCTGTTGACTTCGGGGTATTAAAATTAGCCATCGGACGGGTTCGGCCGTGCAGGAAATAGTCTGTTCCACCGCGATGGAAGGTCTTCTCGGGATTCGGAGTAAAGGAACGTGCAAACACGTGGCTTCCCGGTGCTGTCAGGTGGTCTAATTTCTCACGGTAATAGGCGGTTATATTAGTCACATATCCGGCATCTTTAAGTCGTCCTTCGATCTTGAAGGTCGTCACGCCGGCTTCAATTAGTTCGCTTAGTTCGGCACTTCTGTCCAGATCCTGTAGCGAAAGGAGGTATCGCTGATGAATAGGTTTCCCTTCATCATCTATCACCTCGTTCATATTCTCATCCAGAAGGTCGTACGCCATCCGGCAGTATTGGGCGCAAGCGCCTCTGTTGGCACTGCGGCCGGAGAGTACCTCGCTTATATAGCACCTTCCCGAATAGCTCACGCACAGGGCTCCATGGACAAATGCTTCGAGTTCGATATCCGGTACGGCACGATGGATAGCTGCTATCTCATCGATACTCAGTTCGCGGGCAAGTACCGCTCGTTTGAAACCTAAGTCACGTAGCCTTGCCACGTGTTCGGCGGTGCGGTTATCACATTGGGTGGAAGCATGCAGGCGGATAGGCGGAAGGTTTAAATCTAACAAGTGGAGATCCTGAATAATCAAGGCATCCACTCCTGTTTCATATAAGCGATGTGCCATATCCACCGCCTGCTGGTACTCGTCATCATGTAAGAGAGTGTTAAGTGTCACCAAGACCTGCACACCATACGAGTGGGCATACTGTACCACCTCCGCCAGATCCTCAAGGGAGTTACCGGCAGCCTGACGTGCACCGAAAGCAGGAGCTCCGATATAAATGGCATCGGCACCGGCCTGAATGGCGGCTTTGGCTACCTCTTTGTCGCGAGCCGGAGCGAGGAGGCTAAGCGGTACATCACAATGCCTGCCGTTACTGAAACATTCATCGAGTGCTTTGTGCCGTATTGCGGAATTTCTATACATTGTTTGCAAATATCTATTACGGACTGTTGTACTCCAAAAACCTCATGACCGAGTACCACTGCCAATTTACGATTGGACGATTTACTATTTATGATTTGTTCGGCTGCTTCTTCCAGCGTGAAGGAATCATGTGCCTGCTCGACAGCATAGACATTATAACCTTGCTCAAGGAGGTCTCTTACCGCCTCTTCTGTCTCCTTATAGTACGTCCAACTGACTGTATCTTCAGCGCCGAGGGCTGTCTTGTGCAACTCCTGATTAGGCGGGCAGCAACATATACCACAAAGCACGATACGCTCAATGCGCATCGCATCTGCTGTGCGAAAAACAGCACCTACATTATGCTGGCTGCGCACATTGTCGAGTACTACAACCAGAGGCAGTTTGTCTGCGTGGTGGTATTCCTCTACGGTCATTCGCCCCATCTCGGCAGTAGTGAGTTTTTTCATATTTGGAAAGGCAAATCTACGCGTAATACACGCGCCTGTATATCAATATCAATTATAAAATCTTCGTGGATGGGCATCAACCGTCCGTCCTCCAAGGTCAGCAGGGTATTGATGGTTGTTTCGTCCACATGGCTTACTACACCTATCTCGCCTTCCGTCTCATCTACTACGCGGAAACCCTGCAGATCCTGCCACGTCAGTTGGGAAGCATCCTTCTCGCTTATGTCCGTGCGGAACATATATACCTCCGTGCCAACGAAACGGGCAGCCTGTGCATCCGTCTCGATGGACTTGAGGCTTAAAATCAGAGAGTCCTTGCCCTTTATGTACCAGTTCAAGACCCTGAAAGGAACAGGAATGTTATCCAATATCAGTATGAGAAAGGCGACATCTGAACCCTGCAGGTAGTCGTTATCGACTTGGCATTGGAGTTCGCCTTGGTAGCCGTGTGCACGGCGGATGGTACCTATTCGGATTATGTCGTTAGTTGCAATCATCAGTGGGTTATAGTCAGTTTGCCGGAGGAGTTGACCACGCGATACTTACGGAGTGATTCACGGGAGATGCCCTTGGTAGGCACACCGATTCCCCAACTCAAGTCGTATTCCTCGCCGCAGGAAGGACAGACTGCGTAGAATCCATTCACTACGGTCGGCTCGTGAGGTTTGAGACAATGGGTACAGCAGAGGTCAAAGGCGTTATAATTGCCTCCTCCGTCTATATAAACTACTACACCGGCATAGCCGAAAGCATCCATCGCAGAGAGTTGAAGGGTATAGTCGTGGTAATGATAGCCTTGTCTGTTGACGGTGATATAATCATAGACATTCTCCGGTTTGAAATGCACAAACTGCCCCATCTGGGTATTGATAGACAGACGTACCGGATAAGTCGGCACGGAACTGCGAAAAGTAGTATTCTCGCATCCCGTCATTGCCAACACAGCCAATGCCAAGATTATCTGCTTCCCGAAACGGCACATAGATGTATTTCGTAGATAAGGGTCGAATATGGCGGGATATAGCCTGTGGTACCTTCAGTACCGTAGCCTTCAGCGGTATAGGTGTCGCCGGAGGCTACTTTGACTGCATCATACCCCAACTGGTACGGCACAAAAAGACGTATATCGCCGTTGTTATGCACCAGACAGCATCCTTCTGCAAAACCGGGGATGGTGTTCGACAAGAGAAATGTACCTCTTCCGCCTTCGATCACGTTGCCGTTGATCAGACGGACGGTGTAATCGGCGGTAACATAACTGGTACGGCTTGGCTTGGCATCCAATGGAGTCGGATCGGCAATGATGCTGTACTGCAGACCGGTAGAGGTCGTGCGCACTCCGGGCTGATGTTTGTTGTTCTCCATCCAGGCTTCGTTCTGTGCTTTCCAGTCGAGCCAGTTATTCTCCTTGCAACTGACAAGTGCAAGGGCTGCTACAAGATATAATAGAATCTTCTTCATAATCAATGTGAAATCCAGTTTGAGGGATTGAGGATTTCTCTTCCTTTGTATATCTGGAAGTATAGTTCTGTTTTGTTGTCCTGATCGGGGTCGGTATAAATACATCCGATTTTTTGTTTGGTATCAACTTTGTCACCCGACTTGACATATAGTTTCGACAGACCGGCATACACCGTGCGGTAGTTACCATGCTGGATGATAACGGCATATGTGTTGCCGTTCATGAAACAGGAGGTCACTTCACCCTTATAGACAGCGCGGGCATCGCTTCCTTGCGGTGTCTGGAGGTAGATACCTTTGTTGTCCACCATCACTCGCTCGTGAACAGGGTGCTTGTGCTTACCGAATTGACCGCTTATATGTCCTTTCTCGATCGGCCAAGGCAGTCTCCCTTTGTTCTTCTCGAAGTCGCCTTGTACGAGTTGCTGCTCTTTGGTAATACCGCCTTTTTTCGCCTGTTGCTCGGCTTGCTTGCGGATCAGTTCGGTTATGCGGGAGTTCAGTTGCTCTGATTTTTTCTGCTGTGCTTTGAGTTTGGCACCCAAGTTCTTTTCCTGCTGCTTGAGTTGCGCCAGCATTGCTTGCTGCTTGCGTTCGTCGCGCGCCAGGTTTTCTTGCTCGCGTTCACGGGTGCGGAGGGAGGACTGCTTGGCCTGCTTGTTGGTGCGGAGTTCCTCTGTCTTCTCGTTGAGTTGCACGGTCTTGGTCTGTATCCGCCGAGCCTGCTCGGATTTGGTCTCTGCAAAACGCTGCAAGAACTGTACCCGTTTGAGCAGTTGCTGGAAGTTCTCTGCTGACATCAGGTATAGCAGTGGAGACTGCTGCAACTGGGCGTAATGACTCTCTCTGATCAGCTGTGCATAGTCTGCTTTCAGCCGCTTCAGTTCCTCTTGAAGTTCCGCCTTGCGGGTGGTGTTCTGTGCAATCTGGTTGTCGAGCGCATCGATCTCGCTACCGATAGTCTGAATCAGCTGTTTTTGGGTCTTGATATTCTCGTTGAGCAGTTCGAGTTTGTTGATCGTCGCTTTCTGATCCTTCTTGGTCTGCTGGATCATTTTATTGGTCGTGGACATCTGCTTCTGGAGCTCCTGTTGCTTCTTCTTGAGCGACTTGACCGACTCGGCCGATGCACCTCCGGCAATCAGCGATAATAGTATTATGAATAGGCTGAATCGTCTCATTTAAGCAGTTTGATTTTCTTGTATCGGGAGATATCAAGACGTGAGATGGAAACGGGCTGGTTGAAGATCGGCTTGTTCTGAAAATCTATAGCCAATGCCACGGTCTTACCCATAGCGGAGTAGCGCAGTACGCCATTTTCAGCCACCGATGGCATTTCTCCGCCGGCGATGGTTCGCAGGTCTTCGTAAGTGACGAACGGACGCACTTGTTTGTTAATCTCCGAATAGGGGGCGCGGTCGTACTCTTTCTCCAGCTTGTTGATTACAATCACCTCCTTCGGCGTAGCTTCTACACGGGCTACTTCGATACCGAACACCAGCGAGATGGATATAACTACGATAGAGTCCCACTGCGAAGTGATGGTGCATGTTGCTTTGTATGTCTTGCCACCGAACTCCACCGAGGCTTTGGCACCACGCAAATAGGAAGTGTCCCATTTTTTGGTAGAGACGGGAGTAACAGGCTGCACTGTAGGTGTGGATGGAGTAGGTGTCACAATTTGGGTCTTGGAGGAAGATACCTGTTGACTCAGCCCCTTCAGCTGCTCCTGCATCTGCGTCATCTGTTGGCTTATGGCATTCATGCGCGATGTCAGACTGTCTATATTTTGTTCCAAACGCGCTGTACGGGCTTGGGATTCGGCTAACTGTCGGGAAGTGGAGCAAGCGGTCATCAAGACCATTGCTGCCATAATCATTAGAGAATAAACGGTTTTCTTCATTTCATTATTTTTTTGTAATGTTTTTCTATTGTTTTGCGGTGCTCAGGCATATATTTGGGCGTCTGATCCAGAGCTTTCTGTATATATACTTGCGCCATTATTTTCTTGCCTTGTTTGTATAGTATCCAGGCATATGTGTCAAGTATAATCGGGTTTTCACCGTCAATCATTACTGCTTTGAACGCCATCTGCTCAGCCTGCTCTATATTCTCGTTACGCTCCGCCATATCGTAGGCATAGTTGTTGAGGATGTTGGAGTTGTTGGGGTTGAGTGCCAGCACGCGTTCGTAGGTGTGTTTGCGTTGCATCCATGACACTTTGAGATAGGTCTCCAGATACGATTTCATTACCAGCAGATCCTCCTCATCGGCATTCACTTTCAGGTAGTCGTCCAGCGCCTGTAGGGCTTTTTTATATTTGTTCTGGTAGATGTATATCCGTGCGCGGGTTAGAGCACAACGGGCATCTTGTCCGTTGATCGCCTCCATTGAGTCCATAGCAGCGAACGAGTGCTCCCAATCTCCTATAGACAGATATTGAGAAGCCAGTTCCTCCCATAACTTGGCGTCCTGGGAGTTCGCTTCGGCAGCCTTCTCCAGAATCTCAAGCTTATAGGGAATCTTCGTTGCGTCCTCATCCCATCGGTAACTCATATATGCGTAGTAAGCGCGCCAGCAATACCCCGGATCAAGCATATACGCCTGTCGGAAATACTTCTCCGCTTTATCTAATTGCTCTGCTTCATAGTAGAGCAGACCGATGGTTTCTTTCGTCTTGGCGTCTTCAGGATTGATCATCTCGCAGAACTGATAGAGAACCAAAGCCTGATCCAAGCGGCTGTTATCTTGTGCATTGCGTGCGGCGTACCAGTAGTACTTGAACTGCTTTTCGCGCTCACTCTCTGTCTGCCCACGCTCCGCAGAAACATCTTCCTGCACGCTTCCGTAAAGCGGAAGGGATAGTATTACAGCTAAGCCTATTATGTATTTCTTCATTTCCTTCATTCCGTCAATCCATCATTCAGCGGCTCTGCCGCATCATTCCGTCATTTTACCCCTGAGTGTCCGAAACCGCCTGCGCCACGCTCGGTGTCGCCTAACTCCTGTACTTCTACCATCTCCGGCTGCTCGTGCTTGGCTATTACCATCTGGCAGATGCGTTCACCCGGTTCAATAGTCTGGATTTCGGAACTGAGGTTGATTAGTATCACTCCCACCTCACCGCGGTAGTCCGCATCGATTGTGCCGGGTGTGTTGAGAACGGTCAGACCGCGTTTGAGCGCCAAACCGCTACGGGGACGGATCTGCGCCTCATAACCCTCCGGCAACTCGATGTACAGCCCCGTCGGAAAGAGCTTGCGCTCCAAGGGTTTCAGACTTACCGGTGCCTCGATATTGCACCGGATATCCATCCCTGCCGCTTGCGTGGTCTCGTACTTAGGCAGCGGATTTGTACTCTTATTGATAATTTTAAGTTTCATCATTCTGTTTTAAAATCTTTTCTCGACGAGGACGGTCAATCCGTCGGGTATGATTTGTACATGTATATCCTTGGGCATCTCTACAGGATCGCCGTCGATATGGAAAGCCGAAGCCGTTTCGCGCTCCACCCACACTTCACGGGCGCGGAGAGTGTCCATAAAGAGACTGTTGTCGATGGATCTTGTAAAAAGCCTGAGTGCCAATTCCGGTGCGCCAAGGAGTGCGCTCGATGACATTACGCATATATCCATCAACCCGTCCTGCAGGCTTGCTTTAGGAGCGATATATGCCTCATAACCCCATTGGCTGGCATTGGCGAAAGTCATCAGGAAAGCCTTATGCGTAATGTCTATGCCTTTGCCGTGAAGATGGTAACTCTCTGGACGATACCGGAGCACATCTTTGAAAATATTCTGCAAATAGGTCATAAAACCGCGTCGTGTAGAGCCTGCAAACTGGTCGGCTATCAGGGCGTCAAACCCCGTGCCGCAGGTACTGACAAAGAGTTTGCCGTTCGCCAGACCGTAATCCACTTTGATAGGCTCGGAGCGGTTAAGCATCTCGATAGCACGATGGGCACGCACCGGAATATTCAGATGCCTTGCGAAACCGTTGCCGCTGCCCATAGGGATGATACCCATGGCGGTATTCGAATCGCGCAAGCCGCGCGCCACTTCGTTTACCGTACCGTCGCCGCCGACAGCCACCACGGCATCGAAGCCCATGCGCATAAACTGCCGCGCCAACTCCTCAGCATGACCGGCACGCTCAGTGAATACAATATTCTCAAGCCACTGACTATGATCCAGCGTTTCCTTGATCATTTTCGGGAGCTTGCGTTTGTTCTGAGTACCCGAAATAGGGTTAATTATAAAGGCAATATTTTTCATAAATCAGTAAATACGCGGCAAAGTTACAAAAAAATTTGCAAATGTGCAAAAAATTATGTACTTTTGCACCAAATTTTAATTAAAAATTGTTAAAAACCATGACATTCACTACTTCAGACCTCAAACAATTAGAGGCACACGGCATTTCTGTAGAGCAAGCCGAAGCCCAGTTAGAATCATTCAAAAAAGGTTTTCCGGCACTTTCAATTGTTGCACCGGCTGCAAAGGGCAAAGGAATCTTGGTGCCTACCAAGGCAGAACAGGAGCAGTATATCCGGGCATGGCAGGAATATCTTGATGAGGGACACACCATATTGAAGTTTGTGCCCGCCTCAGGAGCTGCTAGCCGAATGTTCAAGAAGTTGTTCGAATACCTTGAAACAGGCGAAGAAAGCAAGGCTGTTACAGAGTTCCTTGCACATAAGGATTACTTCGCTTTCGGTCCGCAGTTACAGGGCAAAGAGGGCAAAGAAGCTGTCCGTTACCTTTTGGAGGATATGCAGTATGGCAGATTGCCTAAAGGATTGTTGCTTTTCCATAAATATCGTGATGGTGCGCGCACACCCGCGTTGGAACACTTGGTAGAAGGTGCTATGTATGCAGCTTCTGAAGGCAAGGTACATCTGCATTTCACCGTTTCGCACGAGCATCTGCCGCTTTTTAGACAACACATTGCCGAGCACTTGCCGGAATATGAGAAGAAATACGGTGTTACCTATGATATCACTTTCTCTGAGCAGTTGCCTTCTACCGATACCCTTGCCGGCAATCCTGACGGTACGCCATTCCGCAATGCCGACGGTTCCCTGCTCTTCCGTCCGGGTGGACACGGAGCTCTTATCGCAAATCTCAATCAGCAGGACGCAGATGTCATTTTTATCAAGAATATTGATAATGTGGTGCCGGACAAGCTTAAAAAGGACACTGTCCGCTACAAACAGATTTTGGCGGGCGTACTCGTCACGGAGCAGAAGCGGGTCTTTGAGGCATTGCGTAACCCGGCTCTGAGCGAGGAGGAACGTGAGAAATTGTCGCGCCCGATCCGTGTCTGCGGCGTAGTCAAAAACACAGGAGAACCCGGCGGCGGACCATTCTTAGTACGGGAGAAAGACGGTTCTGTCTCCTATCAGATTTTGGAGTCCAGTCAGATCAGCGACCCGTCACTCATGGCTCAATCCACCCATTTCAATCCGGTAGATCTCGTCTGTGCAACCAAAGATGTAAATGGCGAGCGTTACGACCTGCCATCCTTTGTCGATCCTAATACGGGCTTTATTTCGCATAAATCGAAAGACGGCAAAGACCTCTTGGCACTGGAGCTGCCGGGCTTGTGGAATGGTGCCATGGCGAAGTGGAATACCATTTTCGTGGAAGTGCCTGTCTCCACCTTTAATCCTGTTAAAGAAGTGAATGACCTGCTTAGGGAACAACATCAATAGAAAACAAATGCGCAGCTCGTCTGCGCATTTATTTTGCAATGGGTTCAGAACGGAACCATCATGGGATTATCTTCCGATGAATAACCGGAGAAAGAATGTTTTTTCCTGTGTTTTCGCTTGAAATGTATTACTTTTATTTGCACATGTCAAAAAAAATACGTATCTTTGCACGCTAAAACGATAATTCTATAGAAATGTTTGATAACTTAAGCGAAAGATTAGAGCGGTCCTTCAAGATCCTGAAAGGAGAAGGACGTATCACTGAAATCAATATTGCCGAGACCGTCAAAGATATCCGCAAAGCCCTTTTAGAAGCGGATGTCAACTACAAGACTGCAAAGCAGTTTACTGACCAGGTCAAGGAAAAAGCCCTCGGACAAAACGTCATGACTTCTGTTCGTCCGGGGCAGCTGATGGTGAAGATTACCCATGACGAACTGGCAGCCCTGATGGGCGGCGAGACGGCAGAGATCAACCTCAAAGGACAGCCGGCAGTAATCCTTATGGCAGGTCTGCAAGGTTCCGGTAAAACTACTTTTGCGTCCAAACTCGCCAACTACCTGCAAACGAAGAAAAGCAAACGTGTGATGCTCGTCGCCTGCGATGTCTATCGTCCGGCGGCTATCGAACAATTGCGCGTGCTTGGCGAACAGATCAATGCGAAGGTCTATACCGGTGAAGGCGAGCCTGATCCTGTCAGGAAAGCCCAGGATGCTATTGCAGAGGCTAAGCGCTTCGGCTACGATGTAGTGATTGTCGATACCGCCGGTCGTCTGGCTGTGGACGAGCAGATGATGAACGAGATAGCGGCTATCAAGCAGGCTATCACGCCGTCCGAGACGTTGTTCGTGGTTGATGCCATGACCGGTCAGGATGCTGTCAATACCGCCAAGGAGTTTAACGACCGCCTCGATTTCGACGGCGTGGTACTCACCAAACTGGACGGTGATGCACGCGGCGGTGCGGCTCTCTCTATCCGTTCGGTAGTGAACAAGCCGATCAAGTTTATCGGTACGGGCGAGAAGATGGAAGCTCTGGACCAGTTCCACCCTTCACGTATGGCTGACCGAATCCTCGGAATGGGTGACGTCGTTTCACTTGTAGAGCGCGCACAAGCGCAGTACGACGAAGAGGAGGCACGACGTATATCCAAGAAGATTGCAAAGAACCAGTTTGACTTCAATGACTTCTTAGGGCAGCTCAATCAGATCAAGAAGATGGGCTCGATGAAGGAACTGATGGGTATGATCCCCGGCATGGACAAGGCACTCAAGGGCGTGGAAATTTCAGATGACGCCTTCAAACCCATCGAGGCGATGATCTCTTCTATGACACCCGAAGAACGCGCTAATCCCTCTCTCCTTAATGGCTCGCGCAAAGAGCGCATCGCCAAGGGCTCGGGTACTACTATTGTAGAACTAAATCGGTTCCTCAAGCAGTTTGAGCAGACATCTAAAATGATGCGCAAAGTGCAACAATTCAAACGCAGATAAACCTATGGGTATTATTAGCAGATACTTGCGACGCAGACGCCACCACAGTCACCGCCACCATTCGCGGTACGGTAACTATAACGTCAAAAAAGGATCATCGTTTCTCAACTGGAAGCGCGACAAGAAAATGATTCTAGGAATAATCTTTGGTACGCTCTTTATCATCTGGGGATGTCTCTTCCCTGCACGCGGATTCATCGTTGAGACCTATAACCTTCTCAAGATATGGCTTCGTCCTGAGACCGAATATGACGAGGAGATAAAGATCGATCCTATCCGGACCGATTACAAACTGCGTCTGGACCGCGAGCGCGTGGGTGACAGCGTGGCAGCAGCTACCGGTGCAGACACCCTGCGCAAGGAAATCAGGCAGCGTGCTATTCCGGTCTATCGTCCGCCTCGTCCTCGTAACACATGGTATCTTTCAGAGAAAGATATGCAGGAGTTGCGTCGGGGCGCAGAAAACAGATTCGAAACTAAAGAAGAACAATGATACTTTTAGACGGGAAAAAAGTAGCACAGGAGATACGCAGCAAGTTGCGCGATTCGGTGACATTCAATATTGAGAAAGGGCTGCGCGCACCCAAACTGGCGATTGTGATCGTGGGACACAACCCCGCTTCGGAGACCTATGTGGCGAACAAGATCAAAGCTTGTCAGGAAGTAGGCATAGAAGTGGAGAAAATCGTCATGGAAGAGAGCATTAAAGAGCGCGAACTGCTGGCCATGGTACGCCGTCTCAACCGCGATAAGTCGGTGGATGGTTTTATCGTACAACTGCCTCTGCCGGAACATATATCCGAAGCCAAAGTACTGACTGCAATCGACTTCCGCAAGGATGTCGACGGGCTCACCCCGATGAGTATGGGACGCGCTATCCAAGGTCTGCCGGCATTCCGCAGTGCTACGCCGTCCGGTATATTGGAACTGCTTCAGGCTTATGCTATCCCTACGGAAGGCAAGCATGTGGTGGTTATAGGCCGCTCTAATATTGTAGGCAAGCCGATGGCTATGATGCTTATGCAGCGTCCTTATCTCTCGCTACCAAACATGAGTGCTTCCGCCCTCGGAGACGCCACTGTAACCGTCTGTCATAGCAAAACCCGCCGTTTGGGAGCTATCTGCCGCACGGCGGATATCATTATCGTAGCGGCAGGAAGCCCCAAACTGCTCAAAGCCAATATGGTCAAAGAAGGAGCAGTAGTGATCGATGTGGGTATTAATCGCATGGACGATGCCTCTTTCCCTCGCGGCTACCGGCTTGTGGGCGATGTCGATTTTGAGGCAGTAGCTCCCAAGTGCTCGTATATAACGCCTGTGCCGGGCGGAGTGGGACCGATGACCATCGCCATGTTGCTCAAACAAACTTCGTTAGCCTATAGTGCCAAAGTCTTGGGCCTGAAAATGAAATAATGAATATTCTCGATAAAATAGAAGGACTGGAAGCCAAGTTCCATGAAGTCTCTCTGCTGATCACAGATCCCTCTGTGATAGCCGATCAGGCGCGCTACGTGCGTCTTAACCGCGAGTATCATACGCTGGAGCAGGTGCTTGCCGTTACCTCCGAATACAAGCGAACCTTGGCTGCTCTCGAAGACGCCAAACAGGTGTTCTACAATGAGACAGACCCCGAACTGAAGGAGATGGCACGGGACGAGATCGAAGAACTCGAACCTAAGATCCCCGAACTGGAGGAGCAGGTCAAGTTGCAGCTTCTGCCCAAGGATCCCGAAGACGCCAAGAACGTGGTGATGGAGATTCGGGGCGGTACCGGCGGAGACGAGGCGTCGCTGTTCGCAGGTGATCTCTTCCGGATGTACACCAAGTATTTTGAACTCAAGGGATACAAATATACCGTCTCTTCCTTCTCCGAAGGTGCTGTGGGCGGATACAAGGAGATTATCTTCAATGTCACGGGCGAGAATGTCTATGGCACACTCAAATATGAGTCGGGTGTCCACCGCGTACAGCGTGTGCCGGTGACCGAGACCCAGGGCAGGGTACACACCTCTGCCGCTACGGTGGCGGTATTGCCGGAGGCGGATGAGTTTGAGGTGCATATCAACGAAGGCGAAATCAAATGGGAGACCTTCCGTTCCGGCGGCGCCGGCGGACAGAATGTCAACAAGGTCGAGTCCGGTGTGCGTCTCCGCTATAACTGGAAAAATCCCAATACCGGTGAGACACAGGAGATACTCATCGAGTGTACCGAGACGCGTGACCAGCCCAAAAATAAGGAACGCGCGCTCTCGCGCCTGCGTACGCAGATATATGACAAGGAGCACCAGAAGTATATCGACGATATTGCTTCGCGTCGCAAGACAATGGTTTCTACCGGCGACCGCTCCGCCAAGATCCGTACTTATAACTATCCTCAGGGACGTGTCACCGACCATCGTATCGGATACACGGTCTATAACCTTGCAGCCTTCATGGACGGCGATATACAAGGGGTGATCGATGCCCTGCAAGTGGCAGAGAATGCCGAGCGACTCAAGGAGGCTGACCTGTAATGGAATTGTTCTATGCACCCAATATCGCATCCGAAGCAGTGTTGCCTGAAGATGAATCGCAACACTGTGTGAAGGTAATGCGCCATACGACGGGCGATGTTATCACCGTTACTGACGGCAAAGGAAAGCTCTATGAGGCGCGTATCACTAATCCGCATCCCAAACACTGCGAATTGGAGATTCTCTCCTCTCAGCAGCAGACCAAACACCACTCCGGCGATATTCATATTGCCATTGCTCCAACCAAGAATATTGACCGTATCGAATGGATGATAGAGAAATGTACGGAGATCGGAGCAGACGCTTTCACCCCTCTTTTGTGCCGCTTCTCGGAGCGCAAAACCATCCGCCAGGATCGCTTGGAGAAGATCATCGTGTCCGCCTCCAAGCAATCACTTACGGCGTATTTCCCGACACTTGCACCACTTACCAAAATAGAAGACTTTATTCGCTCATCTACAGAGGATTATAAGTTTATAGCACACTGTTACTTGAATAGCGAACGAAAAACTCTCAGCAGCGAAATACGTGCCATTCGCACCAGAAATCCGGAGGCATGCAATGCCTCTTTTGCGGTGCTGATAGGTCCTGAGGGGGACTTCTCGCCTCAGGAAGTGGAGTTGGCTCTCCGGCATGGTTTTGTACCTGTGTCTTTGGGCGAAGCACGGCTCCGGACCGAGACAGCGGGACTGGTGGCGTGTCACACGATTGTGGTAATGAACAGTTGAGGAATCCATGAATATCGATGCCGAAATATTGCTGTGGATCAACGCCCGTCATTGTTTCTGGGCGGATGAGGTAATGTGGTATATATCCAAGTCGGCAACCTGGATTCCTCTGTATCTTGTGATGGCGGCATTGCTTTGGCGTCGTTTCGGGTGGCGGAGAATGCTTGTGATGGTGGTTGCGATAGCAGCCGCCGTAGGTGTTGCCGACTGGGTCTCTTCGGGGCTGATAAAGCCTCTTGTAGCGCGCCTGCGCCCTACCCACGAACCTTTGTTAGAGGGCATGATACACACCGTCCGAGGCTATACGGGCGGACTATATGGTTTCGTCAGTTCGCACGCCGCCAACACCTCCGCCTGCGCATTGCTCTTCTCCTTGTTCTATCGCAACTGGCGGATGAGCGCCGTAATGGTGGTTTATGTATTGCTTAATTGTTATTCACGGATGTATCTTGGCGTCCATTATCCGGGTGACATACTCGGCGGATGGGTGGTAGGATGCTTGATTGGAGGATTGATATATGTCTTGGTCCGCCCCTATATGGATCGCACGGAGGCTCTACTACGCCGATAAACAACAGGATCGCACATCGCGCCCTGCTGTGCGGGTAGCCCTGATAGGTATCTTTATCGGCGTGCTGGTGATGACCGTTACGTTGTGTGTCGTAGTGGGCTTCAAACAAACCATCACGGATAAAATAGCCGGTTTCGGTGCCCATCTGCAGGTGGTGAATTTTGACAACAATAACACCTACGAGATGTTGCCCGTCTCTTTCTCCGACACCATTATGGAGGCAATCCGGACAACGGACGGGGTGCAGTCGGTCACGCCTTTCATTACCAAACCAGGTATAGCCAAGACCGACTCCGATTTTATCGGTGTGGTCTTTAAGAGTATTGGTGACTCGGTTTTCCTGAAATCGAACCTGCGCGAGGGACATCTCCCTCATACGCCTGCCCAGATCCTGCTCTCCGACCGTCAGGCTGCGGCTCTCTCGCTCAGAGTGGGGGATAAGGTGCTTTCTTATTTCGTGGAGGACGAAGTGCGGGTGCGTAAGTTCGAGGTGGCAGGTGTCTATTCCACCGGTTTTGCGGAATATGACGAACTCTTTGTCTGGTGTTCCGAAGAGGTGCTGCGGCAGCTGAACGGCTGGTCTGCCAACGAGGTCTCCGGCATACAGATAGCCTTGGATGATATCTACCGCATCGACGAGGTGGCGGACGGCTTGTATGATTTGGTTGCCAACCGCTTTGATGAGGACGGTAACGGCTATTATATCCAAACGATCCGCGAACTCAATCCTGCCATCTTCTCATGGCTGGATCTGCTGAATATGAATGTCATCGTGATTATCATTCTCATGTTGGCTGTTTCGGGATTCAGCATTGTCGCCGGACTGGTGATACTTATTCTGGACGGTATTCAGTTGATAGGCACGCTCAAAGCCCTTGGGGCAGACAACCGTTTTGTACGGCGTATCTTCCTCACCCAGGCGGCGATGATTATTCTCAGAGGAATGTTTTGGGGCAATATAGCAGGTCTGGGCTTGTGTGCCGTGCAGTATTTTACGCACCTCCTGCCCTTGGATGCCACCAACTATTATGTGAATTTTGTGCCGGTCGCTTTCCCGTGGCTCTGGCTGGTGGCTAACAATGTGCTTTTTCTGGCGGTTTCGCTCGCAGTACTGTTACTGCCGGCGGCTATCGTCTCGCGGATAGAACCCTCTAAAGTAATGCAATTCGAATGAAACTACAGACTATTGTCCAAATACCGCCCGCTCCGTGGCAGATTAGTTATGATGACCGGTTGCTTTTTCTCGGTTCCTGTTTCTCGGATGCGATCTCCGAGCAGTTGGCTATGCGGTCTTTCAGGCTTACTGCCAACCCCTTCGGTACACTTTATAACCCGCTCTCCATTGCGCAGGCGTTCTATACCCTTGCTTGTCCGAAATTGGTGGAATACAACGGCTTATGGCACTCGATGGCGCACCATGGTTCGTTCTCGCGACCTACAAAGGAGGAGACGGAGCAGGCTGTTTCCGGGTCTATAGAGCGGATGCAAGAAGCTCTCAGGGACGCCTCGGTCATTATTGTTACCTTCGGTTCTGCATGGGTATATGAATGGGCATTGACTGAACAGCGTGAGAGGTCTATAAATCTGCTTTCGAATATTGTAGCCAACTGCCATAAAATGCCCGAGTCGTGGTTTGTGCGCAGGCGTCTCACCGTAGAGGAGATTGTGGCGGCGTGGCAGCCGCTTCTGAGCCGCTATGCCGATAAGCATTGGATATTTACCGTCTCGCCTATCAGGCATGTGAAAGACGGCTTGCATGAGAACCAACTCTCCAAAGCTACTCTCTTGATGGCAATAAACCGCCTGATAGCACAGCACTCTGAACTCTGTCAGCATGGTGGTCAGAACCCGGTCAGCGCAGCGGTCTATTTCCCCTCTTATGAGATCGTTCTCGACGAGTTGCGTGACTACCGCTTCTATGCTTCCGACCTTGTGCATCTCAACGAGACGGGGGTGCAATATGTCTATGAGCGTTTCGTAGAGAGTTTCTTCTCTTCCGGGACGCGTGAGGAGATGGATGCCCTCTATCGCTTTCACCTGCAGTCACAGCACCGGCTTTTGCACCCTGAGAGCGATGAGTCACGCCAATTTCTGCAACGCCTTGCCGCCCGGCGTGAGCAGTTGCTCAAACGCTATCCGTGGATATAAAGGCTTATGTGGGTAGTATTGGCATTCATATCGGCACTGTGTCTGGGCTTCTATGATATCAGCAAGAAAAAGGCACTTTTGAGCAATGCTGTGGTCGATGTTCTGACCTATAGCATTCTCTTCTCGTCCCTGTTGCTGGCAGTCCCGCTGTTGCTCTCGCGCTGCTGTCCGGAGACGATGAGCGGATCGCTTTTCTATGTGCCGGAAATGGGATTGGAAGGGCATCTGCTCACCATTCTCAAGTCGCTTATTGTGCTCAGCAGTTGGATTTTCGCCTATATATCGCTTAAACACCTGCCGATTTCGGTGGTGAGTCCCATGCAGGCAACCCGTCCTATGTGGACGCTGATAGGTGCGCTGCTCATCTTCAACGAACGCCTCAACACGCTCCAGTGGGCAGGTGTTCTTTTGGCTATCGGGTCGATTCTGCTGTTCTCTTTTCGCAGTTCTAACCGTCTGACTCATGCCGGAACAAGGGCGGATGTGCGCTATTATATCGCATTGGTGCTGGCTATCCTCATCGGAGCGTGTTCCGGTTTGTATGACAAATACCTAATGCGCCGTTTCGACCACAATGCCGTACAAGTCTATTACACTTTCTATCAGGGACTGATGATGAGTGTCGTTTGGGGAGCGGTGCATTTGCTGGAGCACCGGCCGGTGACGAAACCGTCACGCTCCGCCCTTCTGCCGATAGCACTTATCAGTGTGTTTCTCGTGCTGAGCGATAATGTGTATATGCTGGCGCTGAGCGACCCCGATTCGATGATTTCGGTAGTGAGTACCATCCGCCGTGGCGGTGCCGTAATCGGTTTCGGCTATGGTCTGATTTTCCTCAAAGAGCAGGACCCGCTGCCCAAGATCCTCTGCATGATGGGTATCTGTGCCGGCTTGCTTTGTCTTGCTTTTGCCTGAAAAAAAAGATACATAGACCTTAAAATTCCGCCTTACCGGGTGCAATTTGCACTTTTATTTGCATAAATGCAAAAAAAGTTGTATATTTGCGCCGTAATTTGGATAAATGGAACTATATGATAACGATAGAACAATTGAAAGAAGTGCAAGCACGTGCGGATAAACTCAAGCAGTACTTGCAGATTGACGAGAAACGTATTCAGCTCGAGGAAGAAGAGCTGCATACCCAGGCACCGGGTTTCTGGGACGACGCCAAGGCGGCAGAGGTTCAGATGCGCAAGGTGAAGCGGCTTAAGAGCTGGATTGAGGGATACGAGGGTGTCCGTAGTTCGGTAGAGGAGTTGTCGCTCCATTTTGAGTACTATAAAGAGGAACTGGTGACCGAAGAAGAGGTGGATGCCGCTTATCAGCATGCCTTGGGCGAGGTGGAGGATCTGGAGATGAAGAACATGCTCTCCCATGAGGAGGACCAGATGCCGGCAGTGCTCAAGATCGTCGCCGGTGCCGGCGGTACCGAGGCGCAGGACTGGGCGGAACAACTAATGCGTATGTACCAGCGGTATTGCGAGAAACATGACTACAAAGTGACCATTGCCAACCTCCAGGAAGGCGACGAGGCGGGCATTAAAACTGTTACCTTCAATATCGAGGGCGAAATGGCGTACGGATACCTCAAGTCAGAGAACGGTGTTCACCGTCTGGTGCGCGTGAGCCCCTATAATGCGCAGGGAAAGCGGATGACCTCTTTTGCCTCGGTGTTCGTGGTGCCCCTCATCGACGACACAATCGAGGTGGAGGTGAACCCCGCTGGTATTAGCTGGGACACTTTCCGCAGCTCCGGTGCCGGAGGACAGAATGTTAACAAGGTGGAATCGGGTGTGCGTCTGCATTATAAGTTTACCAACCCGCTCACCGGTCAACCGGATGAGATCGTCATCGAGAACACCGAGACACGTGATCAGCCCAAGAACCGCGAGAACGCCCTGCGGCATTTGCGTTCGCAACTATACGAACTGGAGCTGGAGAAACGGCGCCAGGCTGCCGCAAAGGTGGAAGCCGGCAAAAAGAAGATAGAGTGGGGAAGCCAGATCCGCTCCTATGTCTTCGACGACCGGCGCGTCAAAGACCACCGTACCAACTATCAGACAAGCAATGTCAATGCCGTCATGGACGGCGATATAGATGCCTTCATCAAGGCTTACCTAATGGAGTTTCCGGATTAAAATGAAAGGTGAAAAATGAAAGGAAAAAGGATTCGTAGTAAATTGTTAGGACTCATTGTCCTGTCAATTTTCAATTTTCAATTTTCAGTTCTGCTGGCGCAGACAGACACAACTAAAGTACAAAATACAAAGGATTCGGTAGAGGGCTTCCGGTTTACAACGATCGACAGCGTGGCTATTACGCCGGTCAAGAACCAGAACCGCAGTTCGACCTGCTGGTCTTTTTCAACGATCGGCTTCCTTGAGTCGGAGATCTTGCGGCTGAGCGGAAGAGTCTATGACCTCAGCGAGATGTTTGTGGTGAGCCATACGATGCTTGACCGCGCCGAGTACGTAGTGCGCATGCACGGCGATGCGGCATTTTCACCGGGCGGATCGGCTTACGACGTGATCTATTGCCTCAAGAACTACGGCATGGTACCGCAATCGGCTATGCCGGGGATTATGTACGGCAGTACGAAAGCGGACACCCTGCCTGTGCACACCGAACTGGACGCCGTAGCCGAAGGCTATGTCAAAGGTATTGCTTCCAACACCCGTCTCAAGAAACTGTCCCCTGTCTGGAAGAAAGGTCTGCAGGCAATCTATGACGCTTATCTGGGCGCTTGTCCGCAGTATTTCACCTACGAGGGTGTGGAGTACACTCCTATGTCCTTCGCCGCTTCGCTGGGACTCAACCCCGACGACTATGTGTCAATCACCAGTTACACCCACCACCCCTTCTACACCCAGTTTGCTCTGGAGGTTCCGGATAACTGGCGCATGGATCAGATGTACAATGTGCCGATGGCGGATATGATGAGAATTATCGATGAAGCAATCAAGAACGGCTACACCCTGGCTTGGGGTGCAGATGTGTCGGAAGCCGGCTTCACCCGTACCGGAATAGGCGTCATGCCTGACATCGAGTCAACCGACAACACCGGTTCGGATGCCGACCACTGGCTGGGTCTCTCGCCAGACGAGAAACGCAAGGAACTGACCGAGGGACCGTGTGCCGAACTCACTATCACCCAGGAGATGCGCCAGGAGGCGTACGACAACTGGGAGAACACCGACGACCACGGCATGCAGATCTTCGGTACTGCCAAAGACCAGAACGGCAAACGCTATTACATGGTCAAGAACTCCTGGGGTACCACCAAGTCCAAATACAAAGGCATTTGGTATGTCTCGGAGGCGTTCATGCAATATAAGACCAACGATGTTCTTGTGCATAAGAATGCCATTCCCGCGGACATCCGTACCAAATTAGGTCTATGATGGTAGCTAAAGGCATCTATAAGGACAGAGGCAGCAAGTTCTACGCTTTTGCGGAACCCGTTGCCAGCGAGGAGGAGGCGAAGGCGCGTATCGCGTGGTATAAGAAGAAATACCACGATGCAAGGCACGTGTGCTACGCCTATCGTTTGGGTGCCGATATATGGCGTACCAAGGACGACGGCGAGCCGCACGGCACAGCCGGAGCTCCTATCCTGCGGTCTATCGATGCGCGGGGACTGGACAATATCCTTGTGGTGGTAGTGCGCTATTTCGGCGGTACGTTGCTTGGAACTGGCGGACTGATGGTCGCCTATCGCGAAGCCGCCAAAGATGCCTTGGATAAAATGATAACGGAATAAGGAATCCTCTAATTTTATTTTGCTCCGGTTCTAAACCGGTCTTCAAATTTTGAATAAGTACAAAGACATAGCATGTTATCACGTGGCGGCAGTGCTGCCCGTAACAGACGCCCTGTTCGTGTTCCCTTACCTGCGATACCTGCAGTGCAAGACCACAACCGGCTTGTCGCTTGACTACCTCGGCGACCGCAAGCAGATTGAGCGTGACATCCGTCACGGCGCTTTTTTTATCACCAACCACCGCGATATAGTCATGGACGCCGCCTGGTTGTCTTTCCTCCTGCGCAAGCGTTATCTCATCCGCCCGTATATGGGAGTGGGAGATAACCTCTTTGCCAAACGGTGGATAGAGGTGGCAATGAGATACAACCGCTGTTTCGCCGTCAAGCGCAACTGCGGCGTGCATGCCCAGCTGGAGAACGCCAGACTCCTGTCGGAGTATATCCGCTATCTGCGTGGCAGAGGCAAGTCGATCTGGCTGGCACAGCGCGAAGGCAGAGCCAAGGATGGCAATGATCTCACACAACCGGCAGTGCTGCATATGCTCACACTCCTGGACGAAGGCGATTTCTTCCAGAACGTGAAAGCATTGAATATCTGTCCCGTGAGTATCAGCTATGAGTTTGACCCTTGCGACTACCTCAAGGCGCGCGAGATGCAACTCAAGCGGGATAACCCCCGTTGGCGCAAGTCCAAAAGGGACGACATGGAGTCGATGGCTACGGGCATTAATGGCAAGAAAGGACGTGTCGTCTATCGGCTCACCCCTTCCATCAATCCTGAGATAGATGCTTTGCTTGCCGCGCACCCGGAGTACCGCGAGGCACCGCTTCATGACCAGCTGGAGGCTGTCTGCCGGATTATCGACCGCCATATACACCTCGGCTACGAGATCTATGAGCGTGGCACGGAGTTTGAGGCATATATAGAAAGCCGCGTGGCAATGATCGACATCCCGGACAAGGATGAAGCATTCCTGCGCGAGAAGTTATATGAAATGTATAATAATCCGGTGGTAAATCACCGGAAGAGTCTGAAAGTTGAAAGTTGAAAGATGAAAGATATGAAAAGAGCAATATTCCCCGGTAGTTTTGACCCGTTCACGGTGGGGCACTACGATATAGTGGCACGTGGACTGCAGCTGTTCGATGAAATCGTCATCGGCATAGGGCGCAACAGCACCAAGAAAGAAACCTTTCCTATCCGCTCCCGCGAGGAGGCGATACGTAAGATCTTTGCAGACGAACCGCGTGTCAAGGTGGCTATCTATGACTGCCTGACTGTCGATTTCGCCAAGGAGCAGGAGGCGCAGTTTATCTTGCGTGGTATCCGTTGTGTCAGTGATTTCGAGTATGAGCGGAACATGGCGGAAGCCAACAAACAGTTGGGCGGAGTGGAGACTATCATCCTCTATACCCGGCCTGAGTACGCGCATGTATCCTCCACGCTCGTGCGCGACCTGTACGCGTATAATAAGGATGTAAGTCAGTTTGTACCTAATAACTTGAGATAAAATGAAGAAAATCTGTCATTGCAGCGGACTGTGTCCGGTCATCGTTGCGGTTTTATTCCTGTCATTGCCGGCGGTCAGCCTTCCCGCTTATTCCCAATCCCGCCAGCAGGAGACAGGGCGTGTGGCAAAACAGCTGGATATCTTCAACGACGTAATGCGCGAGTTGGATATTAACTATGTGGACACCCTTGACTACGAGTCTGTCGTGGAGACGGCAATTAACCAAATGCTCCGTCAGGTGGATCCATATACGGTCTATTATTCGGAGAAAGACAGCAAGCAACTCAAAGAGATGACCACCGGTCAATACGGCGGTATAGGTGCTGTAATCCAGCAGCGTGAGGTGAAGACCGGTAAGGATGGAAAGGAACTTCAGACCTTCATCGCCAACCCCTATGAGGGTCTGCCTGCGCAGCGTAACGGACTGATGGCAGGTGACAGGATTATGTCTGTTGACGGCGAGTCGGTCAAAGGGCTGAAAGTAAGCGAGGTGAGCCGCAAGCTGCGTGGCGTGCCGGGTACTACAATCACCATCGAGATCCTGCGCTCAGGAGAGAAGAAAGCGCGTAAGTTCGCTTTCCTCCGCGAGGAGATCCGTCTGGAGCCGGTGCGCTACTACTGCGCCTACAAGGCGGACAGCCTTTCCCAACCGGTGGGATATATAGCCTTTAATGATTTCACCGACAACTCCGCACGTGATTTCGAGCGGGCACTGGACGACCTGGTCACCAATGACCACATAGGCTCGCTGATCATCGACCTTCGCGACAACGGCGGCGGACTGATCGGCCAGGCTGTGGATATGGTCAACCTCTTTGTGGACAACACCGTAGTGGTGGACACCAAAGGGAAGCACGACGAACCTCTCTACACCTACCGCACCCGTTATCAGGCGCGTTATCCCGACCTGCCGCTGGTGATCATGGTCAATAAGAACACCGCCTCGGCGGCAGAGATCGTCTGCGGCGCACTGCAGGATCTCCATCGCGCTACGCTTATCGGACAGCGGACTTTCGGCAAAGGACTGGTGCAGAGTATCCGGCCTATTGCCCACAACGGCTCGATCAAGGTGACCACCGCACGCTATTATCTGCCTTCCGGCAGATGTATCCAGGCGATTGATTACGCCGAGCGGCAGAAGGGCAACGAACTCAAAAAAGACACTGCCGGAGGAATCCTTCCCGATATTGTTATCAACGACTCGGTGAAGGTGGATGTCACCTTTCCCCTCTATACCCAGAACATGTTCTTCGACTATGCCACCCTCTACCGCCAGAAGCACCCTGTTCTGACGGCTTCGGCAACGGATTTTGTGGTGTCGGATGAGATGATAGAAGACTTCTGCCGTTTCCTGGAAGAGAAGGATTTCAAATACGAGACGGAGACGGGCAAGTTCTACAAGGAACTGCTCACCCTGGCGCGCAAAGAGGATCTCGATTCCGCCACGCTTGCACAGCTGGAGAGTTTTGAGTCGGCGGTACAGCCGGACTATAAAGAGGCTGTCTATCGTAACAAAGAGAATGTGCAGAACCTCTTAGGACGCGAGATCATTCTGCGTTACTACTACCAGAAGGGCGAACTGGCATATGTGCTGCGGTTTGACAAGGAGTTGAAGCGTGCCCTCAAGGAAGCTGACCGTCTGCTTCGGAAGCCGTAGCCTCCAGCCGGCGCCAGCGGTAATAGCCGTAGAGGCAGTTGGCGCACCAGAAAGCATACTGGGCGGCCATCGAGTAGTTGCCGGCTCTGAGCCACATGATCGTGGAGAGCACATCTACCGCCAGCCATATATACCAATGCTCGCGATAGACGAGTATCATCAGTACCTGCGCTACGAGTGCAGGTACTGTCGTAAAAGCGTCAAGGTAGGGCTGGCTGTCGTCCGTCCAGCGCGCCAAGCCTGCGCCGGTCAGGCAGGAGAGGACAACCGTGGCTGCGGCGATACCAAGAAACAAACCCGTTTTCATCCGCCTTGTGCTCACGGTGTGTTTCCCGCCGGAGGACGAAAAGCCGGCTGCCAGACGCCGTCTCCAGACATAGACGCCGTAGATCATCGTGGCAAAATAGTAGGCGTTAATGCCGATCTCGCCGTAGAACCGCTGTGTGAGGCACAGATAGGTATAGGTGCCCACTTGCGCGAACCCGAAGACGAAGGTCAGGATATTGCCCTGCGCCGTCAGGCACACCGAGCAAATACCCAGCAGCCCGCTGACAAGCGATATAATGCTGTCATGGGGCATTATGAAATAGGTCACCACCTGGAGCAACAGTCCCGTGGCAAGAAAACCGTAGTCGAAAATCTTATTTCTTGGCATTCGTATCTTTGCGGATCTCTTGTGGCTTGGAGTCCCGTTGGGGGACTGCCGTGTGGTCGAAACTCTCCTCGAACTCCCAGTTGGCTTTGAGACTCAGTTTGGAGCGGAAGTAATAGACGGGTTCGGGCTGCCGTTTCAGTTCCCAGTCGCCGGTAGTCCATCTGCCGTCTCCGTTGAGGTCGAGATACATTCTCAGGTAGTACCCTTTGGGTTCGAGGTAGCGGAAGACGGTTCCTTCCTCTACGGCTTTCACGTCTCTGACAGGCTGGTCCTTCTCGTCAAGCAGTTGCAGGCGCATTTCGGGACTGTAGTGCGTCATCTTGATGGTCAGGGTAGAGTAGTCTTCGTCCTTTTTGAGGGTCAGGGAGAAAGAGCGTTCTTTGTTGCTTTTGCCGTAGATGTCCCATAGGGCGTTGCTGTCGGCTTTGAGTTCGTACATCCCGCCTTTCTCCAGTTCGGCTATCACCCAATAGCTGAGGTGTGCGCTGTCGCGCGGCACGATCTCAAACGGCACCGGTTCCCATTGTTCGATGCCGGTTTTCTTCTTGAGGTGGATGCTGTCGGTTATAATCCGCTCTATCGGGTAGGAGGCGCGTATGAACAGGGTGTCGGATACATCGACGCCGTTGCGTGCGTTGGACGACAGCTCTACCCGCCTGTTCTGCTCCTCTTTGTTCTTGGCGGCTTGCGCCTTGGCGCTGAGGTTCGGCGCACGGTAGAGCGCACGGAGAGTGTCGGTGGCGGGTTCGAGGTTGAGCAGTGAGTCGGAGCGGTAGTAGCTGATCTCGAAGCGCACGGAGTCTCTTGCTATCAGGGCGGAGTCCTTGAGCCAGATAATCACGCTGTCGCGGTTCTGCCCGTACTGGATAAAGAGCTGCTGCGGGCTTACCGAGTCGAGCGGGGTGATCACCGGTGTGCTGTCCATCGGGGCGGTGAAGGAGACGACGATGCGGTGTGCCTCCTCGCGGCGGGTACGCCCCAAGGACTGCTTGCGTTTGTTCTCCGTGAAATACCACAGCAGCAGGTCTGCCGGCGCGGTATAGACATTGCCTGCCGAGTCCGTCACGCAGACGGGGGTCACCAGCGAGTCCTGCCATGCCAGCCCTTCACCGGGGTTATAGACATAGTCACGGCTGATGTCATTGAGGGCATAGAGCCTGTAGTCCGCACTGTGGATGTTATGGATGGCGAACCCTCCCTGCGCGTCCGTGCGGGCGATGCGAGTCAGCACCTCGTGCTCGAAAGCGGAGTCGGAGAGATTGGCTTGCAGACCTACGATGATATTACCGACGGGGTTCAGGTCTTGCGCATTGAGCACATTGCCGTGCACCTCCAGGGTGTCGATTTCAGGACCCGTGGCAAAAGCGATGCTGTAGCCTTTGAGGGCGTTCTTCTCGTGAAAATCGCAGATCGCCGAACCGAAATCAAGAGAGTAGGTGGTGGAGTCTTTCATCTCGTCTGCGAAAACGAGTTTGAGCATCTTGCCGGTCTGTGTAATCTCCGGTTGCTGCCGTTGCGGCGGACTGATAAGCAGGTTGCCGGCGATGTTGTCGAGCTGGATGTATTCGTTGCAGTGGATGGTAACGCTTTTGCCTTGGTAGTTGACCGAACCGTCTTCTGGCACGACGCGCACGACGACGGGAGGGATTGTGTCCTTCGGTCCGCCTTGCGGACCTATTCCTCTGTTGGCACAGCTCTCGAACAGGGCAGCGATGCACAGCGTTAGCGTTATTCCAAACCCGAAATATTTTTTCATTGATAACTAATGCCGTACTTTTCGGCATACTGAGTAACAGAGATAAAATCCATATCGGCAAGTTTAATTCAAAAATCCGCTGCAAAGGTACGACAAATTTTGCACATATGCAAATCTAAAAAGGATTTTTTCTCATAGCAGTATGAAAATACTGCGTTTTTTTGAGAATATCGGGGGGTGCTATGCTTGCATAAGCATCCACGGTATTATCAAAAAGGCAGTGCGTCAGCACGAATGAGAAAAAACTCCTTTTTAGATTTGCATATGGGCTGCACAATGCGAACGTACTTTCGAAGGGGGCCCCATTTATGGGGGAGGAGGTCGAATTTACTACAAAAAGGGGTGGATAGAAATCGTTGACTCGATAAAAGTCTGACGAAAGTCTGATAAACCCCTTACGAGACCCTTACGGGGGGGGAGCCGTCAGCCATCAGAGAGCCGAGAGGGGAAAGGGGAAGAGGTGAGAGGGGTTGTCTCAAGGATGGGACAAAATATCGCGTGTTTTGAACAACGCGCCCAAATCTTAATAATCGGCAATTGTTTTTATGCATTTGAGTACGAATTGCCCCTTACTTTACTCTTACTTGCCTCTTGGATGCCTCTTACTTGCCTCCGATAACAGGTTTGTAATTTGCTGAAAATTAGGCATATGCGAAATGTTGTAAATAAACCTCGGAATTTACGTATCTTAATAATCGGCAATTTTTTAAGACCGGCTGTGCTGACAGAATACAGACCCGAAAGCCATCAGCCATCAGCTGTCAGCCATCAGAAAGCTGAATGCTGAAAGCTGAAATATAGCGGCGGCAAGAATGCCACCGAAAGGAACAATATAAAAACCTAAACTAAGTACAGACCGGCTGTACTCTGGGGTTGTCGCAAAGATGCGACAAAAGTGCATGATGAGAAAGGGTGTTGTCCCAAAAATGGGACAAAAATGGACAAATACCTATTCTTACTCGACAACATTTGCTATGTATCGGCAAAAAATGAAGGAATTTCGCATTTTCTTGCCGAAAAACTTGCCGATGTCGGCAAAAATTAGTACCTTTGTAGCGGATTTGAACCCATATGCTTATTCTCTCTGAATATACATTATATAATTATATAAAATGCAACAAATCAAGACCATCTTTTCAAGCCTGTTTGTTTTTACACTGAGCTTTCTGTCTTTCGTGAGCTGCGGGCAAGCGCCGGAAGAGCAGCACACCAGTTACGAAACCCTCGTCCTCGCCCGAGACACCGCCACTGCCCGAATGGCCTGGAGCGCCTCCATACGCGGAAAAGGCGATGTCTCCATAGTGGCCCGCTGCACGGGTACACTGCAGGAGATACTTGTCAAGAACGGACAGCGTGTGAAGAAAGGCGATGTCCTCTTCCGCATAGACAGCCGTAGCGCGGAAAACGCCTTGGAACACGCCCGCGCCAACCTTCAGACGGCCATCGCTAACCGTGACAACGCCGCTCTGGAAGCGGAGAGCAACAAGGATCTGGCAGCGCAGGGAATAATAAGCGACTACCTGCTCCGTAAAAGCGAGAACACACTCCAGTCCGCCGAAGCGCAGGTGGCGCAGGCACGCGCCGCTGTAAGGGATGCGGAACTCAACCTCAGTTACTGCACACTCACCAGCCCCGTGGACGGACTGGTAGGCGTGATAATGCCCCATGTGGGCGATGTGGTGGCGGAAGGAACACTGCTCACACGAGTAGCAGGGGTGATCGAGATGGAAGCCGGCTATTCGCTCACCGAGAGCCAGATACACGCCTTGGTGAGGGAGTTCGGAAACCTCGATAACGTGATCAAGATAGCACCACCGCTGACATTGCGATTCAAAGACGGCACCGAATACAGCGAAAAAGGACATATCGCCAGCCTCTCCGGCATGGTGGACCAGCGCACCGGGTCCGTAACCTGTAACGTGATCTTCCCCAATCCCAACGGCGAACTCTTCTCCGGTATGCAGGGGACGGTGGTAATGCCCGTTCTGTGGGAAGACGTCATGCTGGTGCCGCTGACGGCACTCGTCCGTATCCAGGACAAAGTGATGGTCTATAAGGTCGGAGCCGACAGCCTGGCGACAGGAGCGCTCGTAGAGATCGAGGAACTGGGGGACGGCGAACGAGCAGTAATACTCTCCGGCGCAGAACCCGGAGAGACGATTGTTGCCAAAGGAGCCGCCAATGTGCACGAGAAGGACAGAGTCTTGTGGTAATTTACCATTTGGACATTTACCATTTACCATTTATCGGGTTATTTAATCATGTAAGCATTTATGGCAAAAGGAAATATATTCGTAGATAGAAAGGTGATGGCGGTGTGTATCTCGCTGCTGATTGCTTTGATAGGATTCATATGTCTTAGGACACTGCCGGTCGAGCAGTACCCGGACATCGCACCGCCAACCGTGATGATCACAACCTCCTATTCCGGCGCGGATGCCAACACCGTGATGAAATCCGTTGTCATGCCTATCGAGGAGGCGGTCAACGGCGTGGAAAACATGGCATACATGACATCCGAAGCCAGCGCTACCGGCGATGTCAATATCAATGTCTTCTTCAAACAGGGCACCGATCCCGACATGGCTGCCGTCAATGTGCAGAACCGTGTTTCGGCGGCCTTGGGATTGTTGCCGCAGGAGGTGACCCGTGTGGGCGTCAAGGTGGAGAAACGGCAGAACAACATCCTGCAGATAGCGGCTCTCGTGAGCCGTGACGGCAAGTTTGACAACGACTTCATAGCCAACTATATTGACATTAATGTCAAACCCCGTCTGCTGCGTGTGACGGGTGTAGGGGCGGTGCAGAACTTGGGTAACACCTATTCGCTCCGTATATGGCTCAAACCCGACGTCATGGCTCGTTACGGTCTGGAACCTCAGGATGTTTTTGCCGCCGTGGGAAACCAGAATATGGTGGCTGCCACCGGTTCCTTAGGCGAGCAGAGCGGCAATACCTACCAATATAATCTGGAGTACAAGGGGCGTCTGCAGTCGGTCGCGGAGTTTGAGTCGATCGTGCTCCGTACGGCAGGAGGAAACGTGTTGCATCTGGGCGAGGTGGCGGATGTCGAACTCGGAGCTCTCTCCTATAGCTTCTCTTCGCGTGTGGACGGACAGCCGGGCGTGGCGTTTATCATCAACCAGGCTCCCGGTGCCAACGCCACCGAGGTCAATGCCGCCATCAATGACATATACAAAGATCTGCAGAACACCATGCCGGCAGGGCTGGAGTTTACCGTCCTGCAGACCTCCGACGACTTCCTCTACGCCGCTATCCACAATGTGGTCGAGACCCTGATTATCGCTATTCTGCTGGTTATCCTGGTGGTGTATTTCTTCCTGCAGGATTTCAAGGCGACGCTTATTCCGTCGATCTCCATCATAGTGTCTCTACTGGGTACCTTTGCCGTGGTGAAAGTGGCGGGGTTCTCGCTTAATATCCTCACCCTCTTTGCGCTCGTGCTGGCAATCGGTACGGTTGTCGATGACGCTATTGTGGTCGTCGAGGCGGTGATGGCGAAGATGGAGGCGGGCTACACATCCGCCTATAAGGCTACCAAGGATGCAATGAGCGAGGTATCGGTGGCGGTTATCAGTTGTACGCTTGTCTTCATGGCGGTGTTCATCCCGGTGACTTTCATGCCGGGCACGAGCGGCACATTCTTCACCCAGTTCGGTATTACCATAGCCAGTTCGGTAGGTTTGAGTTGTATCTCCGCGCTCACGCTCTGTCCGGCGTTGACAGCTGTACTCTTCAAGCCGTCATCCGCCTCCAATCAGCCCTCAGCCTTCAGACGGCGGGTGAAACAAGCCTACGAGGCTGCATACAATGCTATCTTGGGCAAATACAAGAAGGGCGTGACAAAGTTTTTGCATAAGCCTCGTCGCGCATGGCTTTGGCTGATAGCCGCTGTGGTCGCGATGGTGCTTGCCATGCGTGCATTGCCGGCAGGACTGGTGCCACAGGAAGACCAGGGAGTTATCTTGGTGGACGTGACAGCACCCGCCGGTTCGCCTCTGGTGGAGACAGACCGCATTATGGCACAGGTGGAGGAGCACGTTCTGCGCCTGGAGGAGGTGGAGAGCTATGCCAAAATCTCAGGTTTCGGACTCATGTCAGGAACCGGAGTCAGCTATGGTACACTCGTCGTCCGACTGAAACCTTGGGACAAACGAAAGGGGGCGGAGCATTATATCGACAATGTAATGTACAAACTCTACCTCTCCTGCGAAGATATCAAAGAGGCGCAGATTATCCCATTCCAAATGCCACAGATCCCCGGTTATGGTAACAGTAATGCCATCGACCTGCAGATGGAAGACCTTCAGGGCGGTGACATGAGCCGATTCAACGAGGTGGTCAACGACTTTATGGCAGAGCTGCAGAAACACCCGGAGGTGCAGATGGCGATGTCACTCTACAGCGAGTCCTTCCCCAAATACAAAGTGGAAGTCAATGCCACACAGTGCGACCGAGCCGGTATATCCCCGGACGTGGTGCTCAATACCCTCGGGGCGTACTGCGGTAGCGCCTATATATCCAACTTCAACCAGTATGGCAAGGTCTATCGCGTCATGGCAGGTGCCGCACCGGAGTACCGGCTTGACCCCAATTCGCTCAATAACATCTTCGTCAAGGTAAATGGCCAAATGGCAAATGACCAAATGCTAAATGACCAAATGGTAAATGACCAAATGGTAAATGACATGGCTCCTATCTCGCAGTTCGTGACCCTGACTCCCGCTGTAGGTTCGGCTACGCAGAAACGCTTCAACCTCTACCAGTCCATTGCCTGCTCCGTGCAACCCAATGCCGGCTACAGCGAGGGCGACGTGCAGCGCGTGATAGCCGAGGTGGCGAAAGATCATCTGCCTGCCGGATACGGTTACGAGTACGGAGGCATGAGCCGTGAACTGGAAGCCAATAGCAAATCCAATCTGACAAGCTTGATTTATCTTGTCTGTGTGCTGCTTATTTATATGATTTTGGCTTCCCTCTACGAGTCGTTCTTTATCCCCTTGGCGGTGCTTCTGTCGGTGCCGTTCGGTCTGATGGGGTCGTTCGCTTTCTCATGGCTCTGCGGACAGCAGAACAACATCTATCTGCAGACCGGTGTGATCATGCTCATCGGACTCCTGGCAAAGACTGCCATCCTCATTACGGAGTTCGCAGTGGAGAAACGCAAGCAGGGGGTACCTGTCGTAGAGGCGGCTCTGGGTGCGTGCGAGGATCGTCTGAGACCTATTCTGATGACCGTCGTAACGATGATCGCCGGCATGCTTCCCCTGATCATCGAAGGCGGTGCCGGAGCCAACGGTAACAGGGCACTGGCTATCGGGGTCACCGGCGGAATGGCTGTCGGAACCCTTGCACTCGTCTTCGTGGTACCGGCTTTTTATATCATCTTCCAGAAACTGCACGAACGCTTCCAAGGAGAGATGGTACCCGTTGAAAATCCTACAGCCGAAGGCGGTCCGTCAGCGAAGCGGTCTGTCAGTGTCAGCGGTCTGTCAGTGCTGATCCTTATCAGCACGGTCTTCTTTTCTTCCTGCGGTGTGTTCAAGAAATACGAGCCTTCACCTATGCCTGCACAGGACAGCCTGGTGACGGCGGTCAGCAGATCGGAGTGGAAGACCTATTTCACCGATCCGGTGCTGCGAGAACATATACAAACGGTCTTGGACAACAATGTGGATTACCGCTCGTCGCAGAGGGCTGTCAAAGAGGCGGACGCACGCCTCCGTGCCGCCAAACTGGGGTTCTTCCCGACCTTGGCTCTGGCTCCCGCTTCGGTTGGAGTGTCCGGCACTTACACACCGGGCAGCGGCACCTCCGGCGCCGTACTCTCCTACCATGTGCCTCTTGCCCTCAGTTGGGGTGGGGAAGGATTCGGTACTGTCACTAACCGCAAACGCCAGGCGCAAGTCCTGCGCGAACAGGCGGACTACAATGCCGCAGCCATGCACGCCAACCTCGTGGCGACCGTCGCCAGACTCTATACCCAGTTGCAGCTGCTGGACTATCAGGAGACAATCCTGGACAGTACGGAACTAATCTGGCAGCGCGTTCTCGAGGTGCAGAAGGTTCTGGTCAAGAACGGACAGGCCTATTCCCCTTCGGTGGGGCAGATGGAGGCGTCGCTTATCAATGTGCAGATCCAGCGGAGAGAACTCCGGGAGGAGATACACGTGCTGGAACTGGAACTATGCCTCTTGCGCAATGAAGAACCTCACCACGTGGCACGGTCGCCTTGGAAAAGCTATACCTTCAATACATGGAATATACAGCCTGTCCCGGCTGCACAACTCAGCAACAGAGCCGATGTGCGGGCGGCGGAGAGGAATGTGGCGGCGGCGTTCTACCAGACCAACATGGCGAAGGCGGCTTTCTGCCCTTCGCTCTCCCTGTCGGGACTGTTAGGATGGACCAATAACGGCGGAATGGTTGTCAATCCCGGACAACTGCTGATGAACGCCGTCCTGGGCTTGTCACAACCCGTCTTCTCAGGAGGAAAACTGAAAGCCAACCTCAAGATCGCCAAACTGCAACAGGAGGAAGCGGCTGAACGCTACGTGGAGGCAATGCTGAAAGCAGGCAGCGAGGTCAATGACGCTATCTTCCGCTGCAGAAGCGCACAGGAACAGGACGCTCTCTACCAGCGCCTTAACGACACCCAGAAAGAAGCTTATCAGGGCACTTGCGAACTGATGAGAATGGGAAAGGCTTCCTATCTTGAAGTCCTTACGGCGCAGGAAGCTTACCTCAAAGCACAACTGGCGGATGTCACGAACCGATATAACGGACTCATCGCTTTGATAGACCTCTATGCGGCATTGGGGGGCGGCACCGCCATCTGACAGAATACTGACCGCTGTGCAGAAATAATGCGGAGTTGAATAACTCGGAAACTAAAAAAGTGAAAAAAGTTTCCGAAAAATTTGCATATGTCAAAAAAAAGCAGTACCTTTGTGCCCGATTTCGAAAGAAATGGCAAACGAGGTACAAAAAGATATTATAACCAAAGCCGGAGAAATGTTCTTCAGGCTGGGTATCCGGAGTGTCACAATCGATGACATCTGCCGGGAATTAGGCATCTCCAAGAAGACGTTCTATGTCTATTTCGCTTCCAAGGACGAACTGGTGGCGAAACTGCTGCATGCCAATATCACGCACATGGCGGACAAGATGCAACAGCTCCTTGACTCGCAGGATTTTCTCAAACTGCTCAAGAAATTCGTCTCTTTCCAGTCCAAAGAGGAGAAGGATGTAAGGCGAGTGCCGCAACTGGTATATGACCTCAAAAAATACTACCCACGCCAGTTCGCGGATTTCCAACACGAGTGCTTCATTACACAGAAAGACTATATACAGGCCTATCTCGAGTTAGGGCAGCGGCAGGGATACGTGCGCGCGAACCTTAATGTAGCACTGACTGCCACCCTGTTTGCCAAAATACACAGCGACGCACTCCGGGATCTGGAGGAGATAGAGTCCCACGGACTGAATATGCACCAGCTCGGACACACCGCCATGGATGTCTTCGTACGGGGCGTACTTACGGAAAAGCTGAAAGTTGAAAGTTGAAAGAATAATAATGAATATCGGATATATGAAGAAAGCATCTTTTTTAATTGCCGCATTGGCGCTGGGAATGAGTCTGTCGGCTGCAAACGATTCTGTTAAGAACAAGTCGAACTGGATTATGGAGCACGACTCGGTGATGATGGCTACAGTCAATGTGTACGCTGATAGTAGCAGGGCAGTGCCTTCTTCCCTTACCCTCTCCGTCAAGGAGGCGCAGGACTATGCGGTGAAAGCCAACCGCTCCCTGCGCAACTCCTCCCTTGCCGTGCAGCAGGCCTACGCACAACGCTGGCAGACCATAGCATCGATGTTGCCGCAAGTGGACGGAAGCTACAGCTATAGCAACTATCTGGGATACAGCGCTACGCTCTCGATGGGAGGACAGAATGTGCAAATTAACATGCCTAACCAGGGCGCGTTAGGTATTACCGCCTCCATCGGAGTGAACGGACAAGGGATAGTGGGGGTTCTGCTGCAGAACCTGGCTATCGACATGCAGCGACTCTCGCTGGAACAGTCGGAGGATAACCTGCGTGCTAATGTCAAGACCTCTTACACCTCCATATTGGTGCTGCAAGATGTGGTGAAACTGCTGGACGCCTCCTTGGCTAATGTCAACAATATTATAGAGATCACCCAACACGCGGTGGACTTCGGCGCTACGGAGCAGACGGTGGCAGACCAGATTGCCATCCGTGCCAATACGCTCAAGAACAGTATTATGAGCCAGAAACGCGCTATCGAGTTGGCTACCAGCAGCCTGAAAGTGCTCTTGGACGTGCCGGCAGAGACCACCCTCACGCTGACAACAACGCTGGAAGAATTGCTCTCCGGCGATGAGGTGTTGGCGCTCCTGGGAGAGGAGTTCGTCAAAGAACACAACCTCAGTTACCGACAGCTGGAGAAGAACTTCGAGATAGCGAAGATGAACATGCACATGGCTGGCTGGGCATATGGCCCGACCGTGAGTCTCGCCTATAATTACTCGAACCAGCAGTACTACGGAGAGGGAGGTATGCGTATGACACCGCCTAACGTGGTGCAGGTGAGCATCCGCATGCCGCTGTGGTCAAGCGGAAAACGCGCTGCCGGGGTCGTGGAGAAGAAGATTGCCTTGGAACAGGCACGCAACACACTGGCAGAGACCTCCGACCAACTCGGTATCCAATACCAGCAACTGAGATTCAACCTCCAGAATGCCTATGAAACATACCTCACGGAGCAGGAAAACCTCAAAGTGGTGAACCGTGTGTTTGAGTCGGTAAGCAACAAATACCGCTACGGCACGAACAGCAACCTCGAACTCGTGAACGCCAGCAACGATGTCATCTCGGCACAGTCGAGCTATGTACAGGCGGTCTTGAGCCTGATCAACGCCGAGGTGGAGTTAGATAAGTTTTTGAATAATAATTAATATTTAATATGAAAAAGAATCTATTATTTGTTCTCGCAGCCTTTGCGCTCATAGGCTGCAGCAGCAAGGAAACCACCGCTACGGAGGAAGAAGAACGCGTTGAGCAAGTGCGCACAACGGTTCTGCAACCCCGTGAGATAGAGCGCGAGATCTCTGTTTCCACCAACCTGCAAGGCTACCTCACACAGAATGTCTCCCCGTCTCTGACAGGCAAGATCGAGCATATTTACCGCGAGGTAGGCGATCATGTGTCCAAAGGCGGCGATCTGGTACGTATGGACCAGACCCAGTACAAAACCACCAAGATCTCCTTGGCGGAACTGGCTGTCGAGAAGAACAGACTGGAGCAGTTGCTGGAGACGGGGTCGGCTACCCAACAGCAGTTGGATCAGCTCACCATGCAGTACAACACGACACAGGAGCAGCTTGAATTCCTGGAGAAGAACACCTATGTCAAGGCGCCTTTTGCCGGAGTAATCTCCGCCAAAACGTACGAAGACGGCGAGTTGTACGGAGGACAGCCCATTCTCGTGCTGACTCAGATCGACAAACTGAAAGCACTGGTTGCCATTCCGGAGACCTATTTCCCGAAACTGAAAGCCGGCATGAAACTGACCCTTACCACCGATATCTATCCGGAACAGGTGTTCCCCGCCACGGTGGAGGTGGTCTATCCGACGATAGATCCGGCAAGTCACACCTTCCAATGCAAGGTGGTGGTGCCTAACGGCAAAAACCTCTTGCGGCCCGGTATGTACGTGACAACCAAAATCGGTCTGGGAAAGGACTACGCTATGGTAATTCCTTACCAGTCGGTGGAGAAACTGGTGGGCGCCAATGACCGCTATGTGTTTATCAACGAGAAGGGCAAAGCCAAACGTGTGGCAGTAGAGCTGGGACAGCGTTTTGATCAGGACGTAGAGATCATCGCCCCGGAGATAGTGAAAGGCGTAGAGGTCGTGACCACCGGTCAGCACAAACTCGTGGACGGCGTGAAAATCGAAGTAGTGAAATAATTTATCATTTGGTCATTTACCATTTATGTACTATTTGGCGATTTAGCTAAATGATTAAATGAACAAATAGATGACCAAATCGTAAATGACAAAATCGTAAATAGTTTTATGAGCATTTATAAATCAGCAATACAAAAACCGGTTACCACAGTCCTGATCTTCGTGGCTGTGATAGTGATCGGTATTTATAGCTTCCTGCGCTTGCCGGTGGACCAGTTCCCGGAGATGGATCCGCCTTATGTGACGGTGATGACCACCTATCCCGGTGCTTCGGCTTCCGAGATAGAGACCAATGTCACCAAGATCATGGAGAATGCCCTGACTTCGGTGGACCACTTGAAACACATTACTTCACAGAGTAAGGACAACATCTCGGTGGTGACGCTGGAGCTGGAGTGGGGTGCCAATATGGACGAGGCGGTCAATGACGTCCGCTCCTTCGTCGATATGGCGGCTAATAACCTGCCTGACAACTGCGCCAAGCCGGTGATCTTCAAGCTCTCCACCTCCTCCATGCCTATCTGCCAGTACTCCATTACGGCGGATGAAACCTATGCCGGACTGGACAAGATCCTCAACGACGAGGTGGTGCCCCAGTTGAACCACATTGACGGTATCGGTAATATCTCCCTCTCCGGTGCGCCGGACCGCTATGTCTATGTCAATATCGACCAGGAGAAACTGGATGCCTATGGTCTGACCCTGGAGCAGGTGGGGCAAGTGGTTGCGGCGAACAACCTCAACCTCTCCTCCGGTACGATCAAGATGCCGCAGGAACAGTACCAGATGCAGGTGCGCAGCGAGTATATCGAGTCCTCGGAGATAGCCGACCTGATGGTGACGATGACACCGCAAGGGCAACAGGTCTTCATCCGGGATATAGCTACAGTCAAAGATACCATCAAAGATCTCTCGCTGGACGAGAAGACCAATGGCCGCGAAGCCGTTCGTCTTATCATCGCCAAGCAGACAGGTGCCAATACCGTACAGGTCTGCCGCGATGTGCGCGAGGAACTGGCGAAGATCCGGAAACAGTTGCCTACCGACGTGAAGATCGAGAAGATCTACGACTCGTCAGAGAATATCCAGAACTCCATCAACTCCCTCGAGGAGTCGGTGCTCTACGCTCTGCTCTTCGTGGTGCTCGTCGTGCTGTTCTTCTTAGGCAGATGGCGTGCTACAATCATTATCGGCGTGACTATTCCTATCGCCCTGATTGTAGCGTTCATCTACCTTGGCATGGCAGATTCGAGTCTGAATATCATCTCGCTCTGTTCGCTCACCATCGCTATCGGTATGGTGGTGGACGACGCAATCGTCGTGCTGGAAAATATCACCCGTCACGTTGAGCGTGGTGAGGATCCTCAAGAGGCGGCTATCTACGCCACCAACGAGGTCTGGGTGTCTGTCATCGCAACAACCTTGGTGCTCGTAGCGGTGTTCGTGCCGCTGACAATGCTCTCCGGCCTCGCAGGTATTATGTTCCATGAGTTAGGATGGATAGTCACGGTAGTGTGCTGTACTTCCACGCTGGTGGCTATTACATTGACTCCTATGCTGTGCTCCAAACTGCTGAAGGCGAAGCATGTGCACGTGGATGAGAACGGAAACCTGGTTGATGACGAGGCTGGCAAGAAGAGCTGGTACGAGAAGACGGTGGTTCGTCTTCTGGACAAGATAGACGAACTGTATGCCAACTCCTTAGGATGGTGTCTTCGTCATAAGACGGTGACGCTCTTGGTACTGCTGGCAATGTTCGTCGCTTCGCTTGCACCGGTGTTTATGGGCAAGATCGGTACCGACTTCATGCAGCAGCAGGATAACGGACGTCTCTCTGTGACGGTCAAACTGCAACGCGGTACGCGTATTGAGGAGACCTTGAAGACAGCCCGCAAACTGGAGACCCGTTTCGAAGAACTGGTGCCGGAAATCGAGTTGATCAACACCTCTGCCGGTTCGAATGACGACGCCTCTATCGCGGCACTCTTCTCCTCGACGATGAACAACAAGATCCAGATGACCGTCCGTCTGCCCAAGAAATGGGAGCGTGAACGCGATATATGGACTATAGCCGAAATCTTGCGTGAGGAGATGGCACACTATCCGGAGATAAACGAGTACCAGTGCGTCGTTTCGTCCGGAGGTCCCGGCGGTAACGGCAATACGGTGGATCTGGAGATCTATGGTTATGACTTTGACAAAACAAGCCAACTGGCAGAGCAATGCCGTCAGCTGATATCTCAACTGCCGGGTGCACGCGATGTGAACATCTCTCGTGAGGACGACCGCCCTGATATCAAGATTACTGTTGATAAGGAGAAGGCTTCGCGTCTGGGGCTTAGCTCCGCTACTATCTCTACCTATCTGCGTAACCGCGTAGCCGGAATGGCGAGCGGCTACCTCAAGGACGACGGCTCCGAATATGACATCGTAGTGCGTCTGGAGGAAGAAGACCGTAACTCGATCTCGGATGTGCTCAATCTCTCCCTGCCGACAGCTACCGGAAAGACCGTCAAACTCTCGGAGGTGGCTACTGTGGGCGAGTACTGGGCACCGCCGACCATCGAGCGTAAGGCGCGCCAGCGTATTGTGACCGTCAAGGCTACGCCGTACAACACCACGCTGGGTGAACTGGCGCAAGCCATCGAGGCGGAAGTAGTGCCGCAACTCGACCTCCCTGTAGGCTATTCCACGCATATCGGCGGTAACTATGAGACACAACAGGACACCTTCCGTGACATGATTTTGCTGGCAGCGATGATCATCTTGCTGGTATATATCGTAATGGCTTCGCAGTTTGAGTCTCTCCGCATGCCGGGAATTATCATGTTCACCGTGCCGTTTGCCCTTTCCGGTGTGATCATCGCCCTCTGGATCACAGGCCGTTCGCTGGATATGATCGGTGCGCTGGGTCTGGTGCTGCTGGTTGGTATCGTGGTGAAGAACGGTATCGTGCTGGTGGACTATATTAATCTTATGCGTGAGCGCGGACATGAGCTGAACGAAGCTATCCAAATGTCCGGCCGTAGCCGTATCCGTCCTGTGCTGATGACCGCTTTCACTACCATCCTCGGTATGGTGCCGATGGCTGTTTCCAGTGGTGAGGGTGCCGAAATGTGGCAGCCGTTAGGTATAGTGGTGATTGGTGGTCTGACGGTAAGTACCTTCCTGACGCTATATATCGTGCCGGTTCTCTACGGTGTAATGTCGCGTCACGGCGATAGAGACAAAAAGGAAAAACTGCGTAAGAAATTTATCTTCATGGACCTTAAAGTGAAGAAAAGTAAAAATTGAAAATTGAAAACTGAAAGGTTATGAAATCTGTAATGATTGTATTCAATCAGGCCAATACCGGTCGTGTGGAGTATATGCTCGATGTGCTGGGGGTGAATGGCTTTACTTTCTTTGAGGAAGTGCAAGGCCGTGGCACCAACGGCGGCGAACCGCGTCGCGGTACCCATGCCTGGCCTGAAATGAACAGCTGCGTGATAACCGTTGTAGAGGACGAGCAAGTGGAGACGCTTCTGGAGTCTGTCAAGAAACTTGACATGCGTAATGAAGAAGTAGGCGTCCGTGCTTTTGTATGGAATATTGAAGCTACTGTGTGATTGAACCAGATGATAGGAAAACGATCAATTATCGCTTGTCTGCTGTTATTGTGCTGCACTGTAATGGTGTCAGCACAACAGTCGGTTAGAACAAGTATCTCCGGCGTGGTGGTCGACGCAGAGACAGGAGAGACCCTGCCTTTCGTGCAGATCTACTATCTCAAGTCCACAACAAGCCAGGGAATGGTGCCCTCCGGCAAGGGTACGACATCCGACATGGACGGAAACTTCCGTATCTCCAGTTCGGAGGGATACACGACTCTGACCTTCCAGATGTTGGGATACAAGACCGAGATGGTAACGCTCCGCAAAGGGCAGACACGCACCAATGCCAAAATCAAACTCAAGCCGGATGTGTACGGTTTGCAGGATATTGTGGTGACTCCCAAGAACCGCAAACGGGACTACAAACGCAAAGGTAACCCTGCCGTCGAGTTGATTAAGAATGTGATTGCTCACAAGGACTCGTTCTGCGTGGAATCGGCTGACCAATACACCGCCAAGACCTACGCGCGTATGTCCTTTGCCCTCGATAATATCAAGATTAACTGGACGAAACCTTTCTGGCGCAATTTCTCTTTTGTGCAGAAGTATATGGACACAACGGGTGTCTATCCTTCGGTGACGGTCAGTATCCGTGAGCATATATCCGAAGAGTATTACCAGCGTAAACCGCACCGCGAGAAGAAAGTGTTGCGTAAGAAACGTATCTTCGGTGTGGAGGATATTATCTCCTCATCAACCTTCCAGGAGAATGTGAACGCCATATTCAAGGACGTAGATATCAATGACAATAACATGAATCTGCTGTTCAACCGCTTCGTCTCGCCACTGAACTCCTCTATTGCCGTTACCTTCTACCAATACTATATTATGGATACAATCATGGTTGACGGCTATCCGTGTATAGATCTGGCGTTTGTGCCGGTTAACTCGGAGAGTTATGGTTTCACGGGGCACCTCTATATTGTCAATGACTCGACCTACAGGCTCAAGAAATACGCGATCAATGTGCCGCCGGATATTAACCTCAATTTTGTGAGCAACTACTCGGTGGAGCATAGCTATAAACAGTTGGAAAACGGGCTCTGGGCTCCAGACCGCACAACGACCTACGCCAAGTTTTATATCATCAATAACAAGCGTGGTATGTTGGCACGCCAGACAAAGATCTATACCGACTGGGATCTGGAGACACCAATCCCCAAGGAGACTTTCTCGGCCTTCTCCAATGACGTTGACACCGATATCAATGACACTGCCGGAGTGGCGCGGGCACCGCGTAAGGAAACCATTGCAGCCGTCGATTCGCTGCTGCATGACACTTTGCCGATCGACACGCTCCGTCTTGACACCTTGGCGATGGACTCGCTTCGGCGTGACACCTTGGCGGCAGACTCACTCCGGACGGATAGCCTTGACGCTGTGGTGGAGACCAACGACACGACGGCTGTGCGACTCGACGCTGACGCATGGGAGACTCTGCGCCCCGAACCGCTCACATGGTACGAGAACTCGGTGGTGGATCTGGTGCATGAGTTTACCTCTACGCCATTATTCAATTCCCTTGCATTGTTCGTCAATGCCGTGACCACGGAGTTTATTCCTACCAAACCCTCTGCCGTAATGTACGACAGTAAGTTTGATATCGGTCCGATCTATAACTTTGTGAGCTGGAACCCCTTGGAGGGTGTGCGTCTTCGTTTTGGCGGCGCTTCTACGGCCAAGATGCATCCGCAGGTGTTCTTCCGCACCTATGCAGCCTTCGGCACGGGGGACTTGCGCCCCAAATACAATGCTACGCTCATATATACTTTCGACAAGCACAAGAGTCAGCCGTACGATGGTATCCGCCACCATATCCAGTGGATGGCGCAATACGATGTGGAAGAACCCGGTCAGTTGACGGATGTCATCCGTAGGGATCATATATTAATGTCTATTCCTACAAGCAAGCCCACGATGCCTTTTGCGCAATATGTCTTCCATGCCAAGATGGAGTATATGAAGGAATGGCGCAACAAACTCTCGCTCAAAGCCTCTTTCGATTTCACCAACAATGAGGCGGCGGGAGCGCTCCGGTACAACCGTGTGGACTGGACACAGAGTATCTCCGGCACCGACACGACCTTCTTGCAGACAATATCTCCGATAGGATCGTATCGCAACTATGAGGGAATGGTTGAGTTGAAGTACTCGCCGGGTAGCCGCATATTTATTGACCGAATGGGCGTGGAGAGTCCTTTCGCTCTGGAGAAAGACGCACCGACACTGAAACTGACCCACTACATAGGCTATCTGGATGACCGTCATAACGGGGGTGACGGATTCTTCTATAACCGCACGGAGTTCATGTTCGACAAACGCTTCTGGTTCTCCGCCTTCGGACACCTTGACATGCGTCTGCAGACAGGTATGGTCTGGCAGAAAGTGCCGTTCACCAAACTCTATATCCCTAATAGTTCGACTTCCATCTTCCTGGCGCAACGGGCGTTCAACCAGATGAAACCGATGGAGTTCCTCATGGATGAATATGTATCGCTTTTTGCTACATATTACTTCAAGGGCTGGATCCTGAACCGCATTCCCGGAATTAACAAGTTGAAACTCCGTGGCGTGGTGTCCTTCGCCGGTATATACGGAGGTCTGACCAAGAAGAACAACCCCTATCTGGAGCGCGTGGAGAACTCCGGCTTGTATGAGTTCCCGCACTCCGAGCTGGATGATAAAGCTTTTGACAACTACGGTTATATCAACGACGGCTACCGTACCTCGTCGCCGATAGGCAAACTGCCGTATATGGAGATTACTGCCGGTTTTGAGAATATCCTTAAGTTCATCCGTATTGACTATGTGCGTCGTATTACCTATAACGACTACGAACTGCCATATAAAATCCAGAAGATGGAACCGATCAATCCCGATCAGCCCTCTCTTGGCTTCCAGCCGGCAGTGGACGAAAATGGTCAGCCGATTATGATCAATGCCCGTCGCCGCATAGGTGCATGGGGACGGAATGGTGTGAAGATAACCTTTAGATTAGCTCTATAATGAAAGCCATGAAACGAATATTGGTTATATTGTTTGCATTGGGTCTCATGTCAGGACTGAGTGCACAGAGCAAAATCCGCTTGGATTTCGATGAAGCCAAACTGCGTTTGGAAGAATATAACACGGAGCGGCTGCTGGATTCGCTGGACCAGGAGAAACTGCCGAAGATAGTATCCGGCGGTCTGCTGGCAGGTGGAAACTTGAGCAATTTCATTATTACGCGTGACCACCAGACGATGAGTTCATATATGATGATCGGTGCCGAGGCGGGAGGATTTCTTGACTTCCGCGTTACGAAGCATTTTGCAATACAGCCGCAGGTAATGTTTACCGCTCACCAGAATTATTTCGCCGAGAATGACTCGTCCAACAGGCTCTGGTCTTTTGGAGTGGATATACCTATTTATTTCTTAGGCAGATATGGTAATATGGAGAAAGGCTATGTGCAGTTCGGCGGCGGTGTGTTCACCCACTTTACTTTCGCTTCCAATATCTCCGGCAAATACCACAACGTGGACGAACCTGTCCGCCTGCCGGCGCGGAAGACGGAGTATGACTATAGCCGCTTGCATGAGTTGCACAACAACCATTTCGGCGTTTGCGCTACTGTCGGCTATGAGTTTTCGTTCGGTATGCAGATCAATGCCGCCTACAAGGTGAGTCTGTCCGATATAACGGCTTTCTACTCCGAGAAAAAAGGCACCGCCGAAGCAGATGCCTTGATTTATCCGCAGTCTGTTTCTCTGACTGTTGGGTACCGTTGGCGGTAATCAATGCGCAAAATAGTTGTTACGTATTATCTTGTCTGATAGCAGATACGCCTCGTCCTCCGGGATGAGGCGTTTTGCATCCGGATCCATGAGATTGACGCCAAAGCCGTGCCAGTGGTAGTCTTTGGCGCCTATCAGGGCTTTGTAGGTAGGGAAAATATCCATCTGATAAGCATCCCCGGTATATCGTGTGTTGTGACGGATCTTGGGGGAGTAAATCACTACCGGCAGACAGTCGTTAGCCGGCTCCAGATTCATATGGTGTGCATCTGCGTAAGCTTGCATCTGCTGGCGTTTCTCATAGTGGAGAATGCGGTGGTCGCCGGTGATCACAATAGTGTATTGTTGCAACTTCGGGTCTGTCTCTATCTTGCGGATGAAGTATCCCAAGCCTTCGTCCAATGCGTTGAATCCCCGGATGAAGTTGTACATGACCCACGGCATGTCTTTAGGCAGTTCGAGGGACGAGTACTGCTCATTGACAAACGGAGCATGGGTTGACTGGGTAATACACTGGATATACCGGATACCGTCATCTACCAGACTGTCCAGTTTCCGGAACAGGATGGTGTCGATGTCCGTGTAACAGATTGTTGTGTCGTATCCGTAGGCAGGCGACATATGTGTCTGGTTCCATACGCAGGTGTCGTGTGGCAGGAGGCAGACAGCCTTCTCCGGCGCAAGTTTCATGATGGCAGGGTAGGTGTTGTGGTCGTAATGCAGACAGGTACCGCCGGCGTTGATTGGCAACAGACCGGTGTTGACGATCATCTGCCCGTCCGCCGAAGGTGCTCCTACAATCTGTGTATGAACGCGGTTGGCATAGAAGACATGCTCGTTGTTGGTGAGGCGATAGAGATTAGGCATGATCTCAGGTGTCACTACCCAGTTTTCCAGACTCTCTACAAGAACGATTATCAGGGGCGAGTCGAGTCTCGTTGTGTCGGTGGCAGGATAGTCGATCTTGGCGATAGTCTGCATATCCTGCTCCGTGAGCGGTCTGGTGGGCTGGATATCGTTGACCATCAGATAATAGTCGGTGATGATATAAAGCGGTGAATAGAGGATGCTGGTCAGTTGTACCGTTCGCGGGAAATGAGTGCCATACACCGGTTCGCGGTGCTCGCGGATATAAGGGAAAGGGTCATACGTGGTATTATTCTGATCCAAAACATATACCCCTTCTCCTGCCAGCCTTGTGAACACGGCAATGCCTATTACACCTATCCACCACCATGGCAGGCGTTCTGTTTTCTTTGGAATGACCAGAAAAATCAGACCGAACACAGCCGTCAGACCATAGAACAAGAGGTCTATTCCCCATTCAATATAGATCAGTACCGACCAGAAATATCCGTGCAGGTTACCCGACATGTTAAAAGCTTCGGCATCCAAAAGAATGTGGTTGTTGCGCATGTAAATGAGATTAGCAACCATCCATGTGTCTATCACAAACGACAGTAGCAGAATCCATCTCTTGTCTCTGAGCAGGAAGACAAAGGAGGCAAAGAGCATCGATGCTCCTAACTTGCAAAACACCATCGAGGTGACTTCCCATCCGCTATAGAGGCTGTATCCGGTTTCGCCACGGAAAGCAAAATAGTCGAATAGCAGTGTCTGGCAGAATAGCAGTGCCGTAAAAAGTCCGAATACCAGCCAAGAAGCTTTGTTGTCCTTTATGGGATTGTGTCCTGTTTTATAATGTCTCATACTTTAGCAATAAAATAGCATCCTAAAATGATCATCACCGCACCGATCCATTGCATGTATCCTACGCTCTCGTGGAAGATAAAGAGTCCGGCTAACATACCGAATAGAAATCCCAGACTGGTGAGCGGGTAAATCTGCGAGAACGGATATTTGTCCAGCAACCATAGCCAGAACAGGTTGGCGGCAATCAGCAGCACTACCGCTACCATAAGCCAACCGTTGAGTATTACTTCATGCCAAATGTAATTCCATGACCATTGCCAGTCCGGCATGTCTTTCATTCCAAGTTTCAGAGCTACTTGTCCCAGAACCAGCATGCCTGTCTGGAGCAGCATTAGTAATACCATTGTAATCATCTTATTTGCTGTGTTTCAGGGTGTATGATTGTTTGATATCTTTGTATCTCAGTACCACTTCTTCCATGACGTTTTCCCACGAGCGTGAAATGGTGGTGGAGGCTTTGTCTCCTACTTGTTGGAGCAGTTCGCGATGATCTATGAGGTAGCTTATACGATCGGCATACTGCTGCAGATTGTTGGGTGTCAAGAAACCGTTGACATCTGCCTGGATGACTTCGGCAGCCGTCGATTCTTGCAGCATTAGTGCCGGCGTGTGCATGGCAGCCGCTTCCCGTACAACAAGAGGGGCGTTGTCATACAAGGACGGGAAAAGAAACAGGTCTGCCGCCGCATCTATACGTTTCAACCGCTCGCGGTCGTGGATATTGCCTAACATCGTTACCTTGTGAGACAGACCTAAAAGCGTAATTTTCTTGCGTATTTCGCCTACGGCATAGCCGGTACCTACCAAGAAAAGATGGAATGGCTGCTGCTTGATCAGGGCCAGCGAATCGAGGATGAACCCGATATTCTTCTCCCATATATGTTGGCCTACGAAAAGCAACATGGTCTCGTTTGGCTCTATACCCAACTCCTCGCGCATTTCTTTGCGCATTTGGTTGATTGTGGCAATAGGCGTGGAGAAATCGTTGCCGTTCTCTACCACCTCTACGTGACCTTTGAAACCGTACTCGCGCAGTGTAGGCTCCACAGCCGCTTGCGGAATCCAAACTTCGTCTGCTTTCTCATAGAAGCGGATGATATGTTTCACCATCTGATCCACGATAAACGGGCAGGACACATTGTGCTCAAAGTCATGACGGTATTTGGAGTGGAAAGTGGCTACCATTGGTATCTGCTGTTTCTTTGCCGCCGAATATGCCAAATTAGCAGTTGTGAAAGGACAATGGGCATGTACCAGTTCGAATTTTAACTGACGCCATTGGTGCATAAATTGCAAGTCGATATACGGCATACCGAACCTGTAAGGTGCGCGTAACGGAATAGGTACCGATATATATCTGTATATCGGGTACTTGGCGGCATTGATGACATCTTCGGACTTGGGCGCATAGGGTGTAATCACAGAGACATTATGTCCCTTTTCGTGCAACCAATAGGCGTAGTTTTGTGCTGTCAATGCTACACCGTCCAGAATGGGAGGAAAATTGTCATTAAATATTCCGATCATTGTCAGTATAGTGTTTTTCCGGTTATAAAATGGTCATTACTTCTTTGAGCGAGTGCACCACATATGTGGCTTTCTCTTCCTGCTCTCGGGTAGGAATCGTCTCCGGGCGCACCCACCATATCGTATCTATGCCGGCTGCAACAGCCCCCGCTATATCCGATGAGAAGCTGTCGCCGATCATCACTACTTCGTCCGGCTGCAGGTTGGGCAGATCCGGTTCGTTGCGTGCGATAGCAATCTCCATGATGCGCGGATCGGGTTTCATCACTCCCACTTCTTCGCTGAAAACCGTGTGCTTGACGAAAGGCTGCAACCCTGATCGCCGGAGCTTCAGATACTGCATCTCTACGAATCCGTTGCTTACAATAGTAAGGATATACTTCTTGGCAAGGTATTCCACCACCTCTTTTGCATCGGGGGTAAGCCGGCTGTTGTCAAGGGTTAACTCGATATAGTCAGTTCCTAAACCGTTACAGAGATTGATGAGGTCTTGTCCGGCAGCTTCGGTTGGAATACCGAGATAATGGCACACAGGGTTGAGAAACTGGTCCAGGTGCAGATATTCCCGTGTAATATCTCCGGCGGCATATCTTTCCCAAAGTTCGGTGTTGTGTGCGCGGTAATAAGCCAGATAGTCCTTGAAAGGCACTACCAGTCCGGCTGCCGTGAGCAGCGGATTGATATGCTTGTCAAAAAGCACCCGTTGTGCCTCTTCTGCCGAACCTCTCCAGTCTCCCAGAGTGTCGTCCCAGTCTATGAATACTGCGCGGTATTTCATCTTACTCAAACTCAAGAGTAGGGGATTGCGCCATGTATGGCAGTTTTCCCAAGTGCTTGTATGCCAATTCGGTAGCCTCGCGTCCGCGGGGTGTACGCTTGATAAATCCTTCCTTGATGAGGTACGGCTCATAGACATCTTCTATCGTGCCGGCATCTTCGCCCATCGCAGTGGCAATAGTGTTGAGACCTACCGGACCTCCGCGGAACTTGTCGATGATGGTGTTGAGCAACTTGTTGTCTATCTGATCCAAACCGAAGGTGTCGATATGCAGCGCCTCAAGAGCGTAACGGGCTATATCGAGGTCGATGGAACCGTTGCCCTTCACTTGTGCAAAATCACGTACACGGCGGAGCAGGGCATTCGCTATACGCGGCGTACCACGGCTGCGACGGGCTATCTCTCCGGCGGCTTTGCTGTCGATCTCTATGCCCAGAAGGTTTGCACTGCGCCTTACAATACCCGTTAGCACTTTGGCGTCATAGTACTCCAGATGGCAGTTTATACCGAACCGTGCGCGGAGGGGCGATGTAAGCAGTCCGCTGCGGGTGGTGGCACCGATGAGTGTGAAGCGGTTGAGATCAATCTGTATCGTGCGCGCGGACGGACCTTTGTCTATCATGATGTCAATGCGGTAGTCCTCCATCGCCGAATACAGATACTCCTCTACCACGGGACTGAGGCGGTGGATCTCATCGATGAATAGCACATCGTTGGGCTCCAGCGATGTGAGCAGTCCGGCGAGGTCGCCGGGTTTGTCAAGCACCGGTCCGCTGGTGACTTTGAAGCCTACCCCCAACTCGTTGGCGATGATATTACTCAAAGTCGTTTTTCCCAAACCCGGAGGACCGAAAAGCAGCACATGATCCAAACTCTCACCGCGCATCTTGGCTGCTTCTACGAAGATATGCAGGTTCTGTACCACTTGCTCTTGTCCCGCAAAATCGCTGAATCGCACAGGGCGGAGGGCATTGTCCTGCTCCTTCTCCGTGTTCTGGCTGTGTATGTCAAATTCGTCTGTCATTTCTCGTTTGTTTTTTGGCGGAAGAGGACTTCCAGATCCTCGATTTGGTCTATCGGCTGATCAGCCTTGATTTCTCCGTGGTGGAGAATAATAACTCGGTCGCACATCTCTCGAACCTCCTGCATTATATGGGTGGATAGAATAACTGTTCTGTCCTTGCCGAGTTCGCGGATGAGGCTTCTGATCTCTACCAGTTGGTTGGGATCCAGACCGGTGGTTGGTTCGTCTAAGATAAGCAGCTCCGGGTCGCCTAACAGCGCCTGTGCCAGACCGATGCGCTGACGGTAACCTTTGCTCAGTTCGCGGATGTGCTTGTTCTTCTCGGGTGTGAGACCTACACGCTCGATCAATTCCTGCACTTTGGCTTTGGCGTCTGCTCCTGCATGGGTCAGTTTGGCCATAAAGAGCAGGTATTCGCTTACGTACATATCCTCGTAAAGCGGATTGTTCTCCGGCAGATAGCCGATGGCTTTCGGCACCTCGACCACGGAATCGTTGTTCTTGTCTGCCTGCCATAGACCCAACATGATCTTCATCATCGTGGATTTGCCGGCGCCATTGGGTCCTAAAAGTCCCACAATCTGCCCTTTTGCTATCTCAAGAGAGATGTCCTGTAATACGCGCTGCGTACCGAAAGTTTTGCTGATATGTACTAACTTGACCGACATGATTATTCAAAATAGCCTGCAAAGTTACATTAAAATTCCCACATACACAAAAAAAATTCCTTTTTTTTTGCAAATGTACGATTTTTTTACTAATTTTGCAGCGGAATATAGCATATGCCTGAGATTTTACTACATTATATATGGCATCAACGCCTCTGGCAGGGCTTTGAACAGGTGACGACCGATGGCAGGTCGGTAGAGATCGTTGCGGTAGGCAGACACAACCTCGGCGCAGGTCCTGATTTTACCAACGTGCACCTGCGGATAGACGGCAAGGATTATTATGGCTCGGTGGAGATGCATGTCTGTTCATCCGACTGGTATCGCCATCATCACCATACCGACCCGGCTTACGACCACATTATTCTGCATGTGGTGCGCCAGGCGGACAAGATTGTATATAACTCGCATGGCGAACCCCTGCCGCAGTGTGTGCTCCGCTATCCGGATAATGAAGACTACTTGTCATCGCTATTGCATCAGGCACATGAGATGGACGGTTTTCAGACTGTTCTCCGTTGCTACCGGCAGTTGGCGAAATCTCCGGAGTTGTTAGAGGAGGACTGGAAGAAACTGCTGCTGATCCATCGCCTTGGCTGCAAACGTGATTCTATCCAGCGGCTCTTGCAGATTACGGAAGAGGACTGGGAGGTGGCGTTCTATATCTCGCTGGCGCGCAATTTCGGATTCCATTATAATAGTTCGGCATTCGAGATATTGGCATTGCATACACCGCTGAGGTATCTGCGCAAGCACCGTGACAGCCTCTTTCAACTGACGGCTGTTCTGCTCGGACAATCGGGACTTTTGACTGACAATTCCGCTACTGATGAGGAGCATAGGAACCTCCTGAATGAGTACCGCTTTTTGCAACATAAGTTTGACTTGCATCCTATCGACAAGGCACTCTGGAAGCGGGGCTTCAATCGCCCGCAGAATAATCCGGAGTTGCGGATCCGCCAGTTCGCAGAGTTGCTCCACCATAATGAGTTTGTTTTTTCGCAATGTTTATGTGCGAATAATGTCGATAATTTACGGAATATTTTCTTCTTCGCAAAGGAAAGCACGTCGCAATTAGGTAAAGCGTCGGTTGATCTGCTGCTTATAAATACTGTTATACCATATAGATATGCGTATAATCTATGGCGTAATGATGAAAAGAAGGCGGAAGAGGCGTTGGAACTATATGCCCTATTGCCTGCAGAAGGAAATTCAATAGTCAGACAATGGAAATTATTGGGACAGAAAGTGGCTACTGCAGCTGATTCTCAGGCACTCATTCACCTCTACCAGAACTATTGTCAGCCGCAGAATTGTCTTAATTGCGGGGTGGGATACCAAGTCTTTTTGGATGAAAATAAGTTATTCTGAAATACAACATTTTATATGAACGAAAACTGGCGCTATTTATACATTGCTTTGGGAGCTGTTACGTTGATGGTTGCAGGTCTGTTGGTGTCCTATCGGTGGAAGATGAGCCGGGGTGTCCATCCTTCTGAAAGTTCGCTCACCCTTTTCGATCTTAAGGGACAGGTATCCTCTTTTGATTCCATAGCACCGCTTCGCTCTGACTCCGTTGAGCCGGATTCGGCACTCAATAAGCAACTTCTTCTTAAGCAGCAGAAGACGCTTGTCCGCGATATGGCGGACAAAGAAGGTTTTCGCTGGCAGACAGAGTTGCAGCAATACCGTTTTCGGGAGCAAGCCGAAGCGGTTCTCTTCTGCTTGGAGCAGGATGGGGAAGTGGTGCGCGACTCGCTCGTCACGCTCCTCATGGATACCGCCTCTGTTTTTGCGCAGCGTGTTACGCCTGATGACTCTTTGTTGCTGTTCTTTGACGAACGCCTCGCTTCCTGGCAGGAGCGGCTGGACACCCAGACACAATTACTCCCTACCGCTCTGCAGGCTTTGGAAGCCCAACAGATAAGCGATAAGGAGTATTCTCAAATTATCAAACAGGTTTCTTCTTTGCAGAAACGCCGCCGATAGTCGGATTATTTGGTTATCTTGAATGTGCCGTTCGCCGTACTGATGATATATACACCGGTCGGTAACGCCATTTGATAGACGTCTTCGTTGGTGGTGGTGATCTTGCGTCCATGGATGTCGTATATGTTCACCCACTCACCGGTAGTGTACACGTTATCAATGCCTTCTGCGCGATAGAGTGCCACCACTACGTTATATACTCTTCTGTGAATATAGTCGCTCACAACGAAATCCAGACCATAGTGGCTGTCGGATAGATCGACTGTCTCGCCGCTATTAGGGGTAACATGGGTGAGGATGCTGTTGAGCGTAATCTCCGGCTGCACATTACTCAGGTCGATTTGCTCTTTTTCCTCGATATTTACAGTAATCTTGTTGTTGTCTTGGTCGATGGTTCCGCTGTAGTTGCCGATCTTGAAGGATGTGATCTCCAGTTGTGGCACAGTTACTGTCGGCTGCGAGTTGAGAAGATAGTTGACAGTCTCTTTCAGCAGTTGCTTGCCGTCGGCACTCAGCTCCTTGGTGGACGAAATACCTATCGGCAGGCAGATGTATTTCTTGCCGCCACGCAGCGATGCAGGCACCTCATGGAGGAATGTCTCTTCTTCTCCGTCGCCATAGTAGTCATTTTTGGGGCGGGTGAGGGCTGTGGCAAGACAGAGGGTGCTGTCATACACCACGGCTGCCGGCATAAGACCTTTGCCGATGATAGAATCCAGAACCACAATCTTGTCGCCTTGCTTCTTGCCGAGAGCTTTGAAGATCGGGTGGTCGCCGCGCAAAACAGTAATGCTCTTACCGTTTTCGGAGATCGAACCGTTGTTCGGCTCACCCCAATCCAGACGGTATGGCGCATATGAGAAGGATTTCATGTTCAGTACCGGCAGACCTGCTTCACCGCGTGCTACGGCAAGCACCTCTGCGTTATTGGCATCCACATCCTCCGAGATCAGTATCCATTTGTAGTTGGCGTATTGTGCAGCCGGACGCAACCCGTCCTCTTTGGCCTTGCGGGCAATCAGATTGCGCTTGCCACCTTCGTTGGACGAGAGGTAGCTGAATACACCGTCTTTCTCATAAGCGAGATTGTTCTTATAGAGATACAATACCGCATTGTCGCCGTAATCCAGTATTTTGACAGTAATCTGTCCTTTGATCACTGTGTCAGCGCCCAGAACCGTGATCTCAAAGGGATAGGTACCTGTGGCTGTAGGTGTACCGCCGATGATATACTTTCCGTTGTCACCCTGTCCCTTGATTGTACCTTGCGGCTCGCCTTTGGTCCAGGTCAGTTTCACATCGTCTGCTGTCAGGGCGTAGTAGGTAAAGGTGATCTGGTCCATCTCTTCGTTCTGATAGACATCCACATTGACGTCCGAAGTAGCCTTGATATCCGATGTCACGGTAATCTTGCCGCTTATTCGGCTGGTCTCATTGCCGTTATAGAGACTCACTACATGGAATGGGTATTCGCCTACCGGGCACATTGCCTTACCGCTCATGATAATGGTGTCGCCCAAGGCATTGGAGTTGCCTATTCTCAGTCCCATTCCTGAGCCTTCGCTGCCATCCCATACAATACGTGTCTCACCCATTTTGTTGTATTTGGTGAAGAATGTGATATCCTTCATCGAGGTGGTTTGGAAAACAGTCTGTTCCATGTCTCCTTTGACGCGGTTCACACGCGGCTCTTGGGCTACGCGGAGCGAGAAACCGTAGAAATAGTTGTTACTGCCGCCTACACCGCGCACCTCAATCAGGTGCTTGCCGGTGGAGATGTCGTATCGACGGATTTTATCCGAGGAACTCAGCTGGTTCGCAGGCTGCTCAATACCGTCTATGAAGACCTTGAAATACTTGCCCTTGCTGGCGTCGGCATTGTTGTCGCGTGCGAAGAACGAGAACTGGTCATAACCTTTGATCTGCAGTTTGTAATAGCCGTCGTTGTATATCTTGTGCTGGCCATATTCGCCGGCGGCGAACTCATCGGTCTGCGCTCCTGAGTAGTTGGATTTGGAGTTGGCTCCTTTCACGGTGAACCATCCGTCGTTGGCTTTACACTCAAGAGTGGCAATGCTTTCGGTGATTCCCTCTGTCTTTTGAGCCGGGGTGACAGATACGCGGTAGTTGCTCTCGCTGTCAAAGGTGGCATAATACACTTCGTATTCACGGCCGTTGAATACGCTCAGTTTGCCGTTGTATCCTCCTGCAAGATCCTTCTCTTCATAGATACCCGGCTCATGAACAGTCAAATCGCTGGACGGTACTGCAACGCTGAAAATGATGGTATAGGTCTGCTTTGAACCGTCTTCGGCAGTCACTACTATTTTGGTCACACCGGGTACACCGGTAGCATCCGTCTTGGTGGCAGTCGCCTTGCTGTCGTTGACGGCATAGCTGACATTCGGTGCAGTAGTCGTGCCTGATTTGAGTTCTACGTTATACTCATAAGTCGTTGGCGAGAAAGATATCGTATAACCGCTGATAATCAGACTTTTGAGAGTCGCGTCATCCGATACTGGAGCACCCTCTGTAATGGTGACGTCATATGATATGGCTTCGCCAGTCGGGGCAGAGAAGATATAAGTGACAGCCCCTTTGCTGAAGTCTTGTGCTCCCTGCGGAGTCCATGATTTAATGTTATTGCCCGTAAACTGAGGAGTGATGGCTGTCAGCGGTGTGCCGTTTTTCACCTCTCCTGTGACGGTGTTGTTCACGTTGTCCACTACAGCAGTCCCCTTCATGTTATCCCATGTGGCACTCAGCACTTTCGGTGCCGCCGAAGCTACCGTAAAGGTGATGGTATATTCTTTTACGGTCGTTCCATCCTCGGCTGTCACGGTCACTTTGGCAGTGCCCGGCAACTTGTCTGCCTGGGTTACACTGACCGTTGCCTTGCCGTCGCTGGCAGTAGCGGCTACAGCCGGCACGGATGTTGTACCCGCAGGCAACTCTACCTCGTAACTCGTCTTATCCGCCGAGAAACCCGTCACGGAAGTACCGTTGTAGGTGAGGGTCTTGAGCGTCGCATCCGTAGAAGGGCCGGCAGAGTAGGTTACTGCAAAATTGTCTATGGCTGCGTACTTGCCGGATGATGATGCCGTGAGGGTCAGCTTGATATGACCGCTAACAGCGGGGCTGACACTGCTGTTGGAAACACCCCATTTGTTTGTACCTCCGGTGTTGAAGTTGGCTTTGGTGCCATATCCGCTGTAGATGTTCTTCAGTACCGTTCCGTTGTCATCCACAATATCCAGTGCCCAACTCGGCTTGCTGTTATCGCTTGATACGGCGTCAAACGTAATGTTAGTAATGTTGTTGAACGATGCCTTGGTGGTCACAGAGAGGGTGATACCGCTCTTGTTTTCAAAAACAAAATACAGGTATTTGCCGTTTTTCTCGCTAAACTTGCCGGAAGAAGCGATAGAACAGTCTCCGTTTCCGCCACTTGGCACATCTTTGGTAACTGTCCAGTCGTTTTCCAAAGCTACACCTTCGTCAAAGGTGTAGGTCTTTTGCGCAATCAAACCACTTGACAATAAACAGCCAATGGTCAAAAGTAAACTCTTTTTGAAGATGTTTCTCATATTGTTGTTTGATTTTTTATTCATCGGTATCTCGTCGGTGTCCCGTCGGCGTCCCGTATCTGACTTGTAAATCATCCGTAATGACAGGTACGGTTTGGCGGATATTAATTCACGCTGCAAAATTACTACTTTTTTTCCACATATATGTGTATATATTGAAAAAAAATGTGGAAAAATTGACAAATTTGTGGAAAATCTTCGCGCGCGTACATATTTTATTTGTGCATGTCCGAAAAATTTTGTATCTTTGCAGTCGATTTGTAAAATCTGTTGTTTAATAGATAAAAGTATTATAAGTTTTTGAAAATAATCATGAAAATTAAGTACATTGTTTTATCAGCACTGTTTTTTTCGGTTTTGACCGTTAGTGCACAAGAAGTGGATAAATCTGCTGTCCAGTCTCAGGTTTCGGCTGCCGAGAAAGCAAAATCCGAATTGGCTAAAGTAGATACCGGTGAGAAAGCTTGGAAGTTCTCGGGTTCGGTGGGACTCAATGCTGCTGCTACAGGGCTCTTCAACTGGGCTGCCGGTGGTAACAACAACATTAATGGCGTAGCTTATGGCCGTCTTCGCCTCCTCTACCACCAGAATAATATTGCCTGGGATTCGAACCTTGATCTGGAGTACGGACTCAGCTGGATCGACCAGAAATACGACAAACTCCAGAAATCCAGCGATAAAATCAATATCGCTACCAAATTCGGTTGGGAGTTCCGTAAAAACTGGTATCTGACCGCTCTGGCTGCCTTCAACACCCAGTTCGCCCCCGGTAAGAACTACAACGGTTCGGAGGAAGCGGATCCTATCGTTTCCAAGTTTATGGCACCTGCCTACACCGATGTCTCTGTCGGTATCGACTGGAAGACCACCAAGGATGGCGCCGACTTCTCGCTCTACCTCTCTCCGGTAGCAGGACGTCTCACTTCCGTGGTTGTCTCCAAAAGAATGAACAACTATTTCGCGGACCAGACCCAATACAAGGATGCCTATATGTACGTCGTTGATCCGGCTCAGGAAGCGGCTTTGGGCGCTACCGGCTTGGAACTGGAACTCAAAGAGCGCTATTCCGTTTGGCGCTATAAAACCGACGAAGCAACCGGTAAGGTGGAAAAGGACTATACCCGCAACACCCGTGCCGAGTTGGGTCTGAACCTCAAAGGCGCTATCAACTATACCTACAAGGACTTCAAACTTCAGACGACGCTCGGTCTCTATACCCCCTATGCTTGGGACAAAACCAAAGTCTATATGGATATGAGCGGCAATATGTATGCCGACCAGGGACAGGGTACCGATTTCTCGGATGAGACGCTCTATACCTATATGGGCTACCGTGATAACAACCGTCGTTTCGGTAACTTCGATGTTGACTGGACGGTCAATCTCTCCTATCAGTTCCTGAAGTGCCTCCAGGTGACGCTCTCTACCGATTTGCGTTACTATAATGGTGTCAAGATCGACAAAACCGATAGCGAGGGCAACTTCTCTTCGGCAGAGCGTGTTCAGTTCAAAGGCGTCATCGGTCTCGGTGTAGGCTACTCTTTCTAATCATGGAGCAGCTGGACCAACTTTCATCCGATGTTCGGACATTGATTTCCCGCTACGAGAAACTCAGGGAGGAAAATGCAATGTTGCGTGAGGCGAATCGCAGCCAAAGGGCTGAGATCCTGCGCTCGCATGCCGATCTGGAGGAGTTGGAGAAACAGTATAGCCGCCTCCGGCTGGCGTCTGCAATAGTCGGTACGCCCGACGAACGGGATGCGGCGCGCAAGCGGCTCACACAACTCATAGCGCGTATTGACCACGTGCTTGAAATCCTGAAACAATAATCCTATGGCAGAGAAACAAAACATCCGTCTGCAACTGGACGTACACCCGCTCTCGCTGACTGTAGACCGCGATCTGGAGCCGTTCTACCGTGAGGGCGCCAAGTTGCTCAACCAGCGCTTCCAGTACTACCGCCGTGTGATGCCGAAAGCCACGTCCGAGCAGCTGTGGATGTATGTGGCATTGCAGATGGCTGTCAACTATCGCAGCGATGCCAGTGCGATGGATACCAAGCCGATTGCACAGCAATTGACTGCTTTGGATGAGGAGATAAAATCTGTCTTAAATACCCGTAATACCAATACCGGTCAGTCCTCTGACCCCAATGTTAATCATTAAATCTTTTAAATTATGTTAATTCCAATTATTGTCGGCATAGTCTCTTTCCTGGTTGGAGCCGGTTTGTGTTTCGGCATCGTCCGGATGTCGAGTATCGGTCTTGTCAAGAAAGCCGAGGAAGAGGCTGAGGTGATCAAGAAAAACAAGATCATCGAGGCTAAAGAGAAATTTATTGCGCTCAAGATGGAGCATGAGAAATCCGTTCGCGAGCAGGAGAAGAAGCAGCAGCAGGTGGAGCAGCGCCTCCAGCAGCGAGAACAGCAGCTCAACCAGCGTCAGGGCGACTTGCAGCGTCAGCAGAACGAGATCAACCAGCGCTCGCAGTCGCTTGACCAGCAGATGAAAGCAATCGACTTCAAGTCGCAGGAGATCGACAAGATGCACCATGCTGCACAGCAGCAGTTAGAGCAGCTCTCAGGACTCTCTGCTGAGGAGGCGAAAGCACATCTCATCGAGTCGCTCAAGGATGAAGCCAAAACCAACGCCATGTCCTATATCAACGATATTATGGACGATGCCCGCATGACGGCGGCAAAGGAGGCGAAGAAGATTATTATCCAGACTATCCAGCGCGTCTCCTCCGAGACGGCAGCCGAGAACACAGTCTCTATCTTCCATATCGAAAACGATGAGGTCAAAGGCCGTATTATCGGTCGTGAGGGACGTAACATCCGTGCACTCGAAGCCGCTACCGGTGTGGAAATCGTGGTGGACGATACACCCGAAGCGATCACTCTCTCCGCTTTCGACCCCGTGCGCCGCGAGATAGCACGACTCTCACTGCACCAGCTCGTACAGGACGGACGTATCCATCCGGCACGCATCGAGGAGGTGGTTGCTAAGGTCAAAAAACAGATCGAGGAAGAGATCATCGAGACCGGTAAGCGTACCACAATCGACTTGGGTATCCATGGCCTCCATCCCGAACTGATCCGCATGGTAGGACGCATGAAATATCGTTCTTCTTATGGTCAGAACCTGCTCCAGCACTCGCGTGAGACCGCTAATCTGTGTGCCGCTATGGCTGCCGAATTGGGACTCAATCCCAAACGCGCACGGCGTGCAGGACTCCTGCATGACATCGGCAAAGTGGCTGAGGAAGACCTCGAGATGCCGCATGCAGAGATTGGTATGAAGATGTGCGAGAAATACGGAGAGAAACCCGATATCTGCAATGCCGTCGGTGCACACCATGACGAGTGCGAGATGGAGACTCTCATCGCTCCTATCGTACAGGCGTGTGACGCTATCTCCGGTGCCCGTCCGGGTGCCCGTCGCGAGATTGTAGAGACCTACGTCAAGCGTCTTAACGATCTGGAGAATATGGCACGCTCATATCCGGGAGTGGTCAAGACTTATGCCCTTCAGGCTGGTCGCGAACTCCGCGTCATCGTCGGTGCGGACAAGATTTCGGATAAGGATACCGAACTCCTTTCCTTCGATCTCGCTAAGCGTATCCAGGACGAGATGACCTATCCGGGACAAGTCAAAGTGACCGTCATCCGTGAGATCCGTGCCGTGAATGTGGCTAAATAACAAATCTCAAATCACTAATAACAAAGGACTTCCGCCTTATAGGTAGAAGTCCTTTGTCATTTCTTGATAGGCGGCGCTACGACCGCCTCTTTCGTCTTCCAACACAAGCCTCTCTGCCTCTGCTCCGCCGGAACACCGGATACCCGTTGCCGGAGTCGCACGGCAGAATGTCATAATCACCCTCTTGCACCTCTTCCCCTCCTTACTATATACGCGCGTGACGCGCGCGAGCTGCAGGTGCGTCTTCTCGCCCAGTGCAATCAGATCCGTTTCCGCTTCTGCCGGTACTATGACAGCTATCTGCCCTCCCTCAGCTAACAGCCGTTCGCTATGGAAGATCAGCTCCTCATAACTCAGGCTGTCCGTGTGGCGTGCTGTCCGTCGCTGGGCATCGGGGTTCTTGAGACTGTTCTCGAAATAGGGTGGGTTGGATACAATCAGGTCGTATGACCTGTTTCCTTGCCTCTCTTGCACCCTTTCGCAGTACGCGTGCAGGTGTTCCGCCCATGGCGATTGACGGAAGTTGTCCACGGCTTGCGCGACAGCCTCCCCGTCAATGTCGATGGCGTCTATCTCGGCGTGGGCATACCGTTGCGCTAACATTAGAGCTATCAGTCCGCTACCGGTTCCGATATCCAAAACCTTAAGTGCCGACTGCTCTCTGTCCGCTGCCGGCTCAGCACAACAGCCAAGCAACACACCGTCCGTGCCAACCTTCATGGCGCAGCGGTCGTGCCGTACGTAAAACTGTTTGAATCTGAAACCCTCACTCTGCCGCATGGCTGTGCACTGTCTCTATGTCAAACATCTTGTGATGATGGTTTTCGTGGGTCGGATCGGTGACACAATGCACCACCAGATACACTCCCACTACGATGAACAGCACCGCACAGATATGCCGGAACCATTTCTCGAAACTGCTCATCTTTTCCGTCAGTTGCCCTACGGTGATGGCACTGTAACTTATCAGCCACGCTATCAGCATGATAGGCAGTCCCGTTCCCAGTCCGAAAACCACCGGCATCGTCCAGCCCCAACTCATCGGAAGCGTCAGCATGATATCTATCATACTCAGAAAATAGATCAGCCTGTGAGGACAGAAGGCGATGGCGAAGAATATACCGAGCATAAACGACCATAGCCAAGACGACCTGTCATCTACGTTCTGCAGCCATTTGCTCAGCCCGTGGTCGTGCTGGTGGTGGTGACCGCTTATCAACAGCACAATGCCGCATAGTAGCATAAATCCCGCTAAGATCGGTTCGCCCCAGTGACCTAACACCTTTTGCAGACCCTCTGTCTGGGCGCCCAAAAGAAACGGAATAGAGAGCAGTACGTAGGTCGTCAGTTTGCCCAAAACGAACATCCCGCCGTTCATCAGTACCTTCTTTTTGTTTCCTATCTCGCGGTCTATATAGCCGATGGCTGTAATCGAGGTGAAAAGCGTGCACGGATCCAAAATCGTGAGCAATCCAAGTACAAAAGCAGCTAAAATTTGCATAAAAATGATTTTTTTTTCAAAATTGTTTGCAAAGGTACAAAAAAAATCGTATCTTTGCAAGTGGAAACGGAAAAATATGCGAAAAAGGAGTATTTTTTTCATCTTTTGGGCTTTCATCCTTGTTGGTTTGACTGCCTGTCACTCTCCACAACATGACGCACGCGTCATGCAGCGTCTGCTTTCGTCTCAGATTCAGACTGCGCAGTCCCAGGCCGATTCTGTTCTCGCCCTTTTGAATGCCGGTACTTCGATTGATGAGGTGCGCACGCTCCTTGAACAGGAGCCGCAGATCCTCTGTTATGTCTTCGATCACCATAAGCTCGTTTATTGGTCGTCCAACTGGCTCGCTGCCGATGATATCCATGCTTCCGACACTATCTCCGGATGGTGGTACCAGCTCTATAACAACGCCCACGCGGTCTCCCATTGGACGCGTGCCGGAGACTATGAGATCCTCACAGTCATTCCTCTTAAATACAGCTATCCTTTCGAGAACCGGCAGCTCCATAATACCTTTGTGCCGCCCTTCTCGGGTGATGAGCACTACCAGATCACCGAACTCAACATCTCTGGCTTTTATCCTGTCTATGGGCCGGATTCTCTGTTTCTTTTCTCGCTCAGTAGCAATCAGCCTTTTGAGAATCAGGAGGTCGTGGGACCCTTGGCGGACAGTTTCTCGTATCGGCAGCTCATGGATCCCAATGCAGAACGCCCGGCTTGGTACAATCGTCCGCGGATATTGGTGCGCTTCTATTGGGGATTCCTCATGTCGCTTCTCGGACTTCTTGTTCTGCTCGGCATATGGGGAGTTATTCGCCATCGGGGATTTCGTAATATGAAACTCCGCACCCGGATTGTCTATGTCGTGGTTGCAATGCTCATGGCGGCGTTCGTCTATGTTTTTGTCACCTCTACAAGATATGTCAGGAGCCATTACCAGCAGCGCCAGCAGAACGAACTGAAGCAGAAAACCCTCCTCATCCAGTCACATCTGCATGACCTCTATTTCGCGACTACTCCTTCCCGTCCTATGGACGGCAGTTCGCTTAGTGCGGATCTTCTGAAAATGAGCTACATATACGCCTCGGATATCCATCTCTATGACCTCCGGGGAAATCTCTTGGCTACTTCTGCGCCCGAACTCTTCCAGAAGGGACTTGTATCCACCCTCATGTCGCCCGAGCCGTTCTTCTCCTCCGATTCGCTCGGCTTGTACTACGAGCAGATAGGAGAAATGCGCTATCTGGCGGGATATATACCTTTTATCGGACCGGAGGCTACACCGGTCGGCTATATATCCGTGCCGCTCTTCATCTCCGAGATCGAGATGCACCGTGAGATCAATGCCTTCCTCTCGCGCCTCCTGCCGCCTTGTATCCTCTTGTTATTCCTGACGCTGGCTGTCAGCTTTTTCCTGGCAAGGGGACTGACACGACCGCTTAACCAGCTGTCGCAGAAAATGAGCCATTTCAGGCTCGGTAACAATAGTAACCATATCGACTATCCCTATCAGGACGAACTGGGAGAACTCGTCCGTAACTACAACGAGATGGTCGATCAGGTAGAGCGGGCTTCTGCGCAGCTCGCCAAGTCCGAACGCGAAGGGGCTTGGAGGACGATGGCGCGGCAGATCGCCCATGAGATCAATAATCTCCTCACGCCTATCAAACTCAATATCCAGCAGCTCCAGCGTATGCGTGGCACCGAGAGGTTTGACGCCTATTTCGACCGTACGGCTGCCTCGCTTGTCACGGCGATTGACAATCTAAGCCATATGGCTTCCTCTTTCTCTACTTTTGCCAAGATGCCGGAGGTGGTTGTCGAGCCTACTGACATCGCCCAGCGCCTCAGTGCCGTCATCACACTCTTCCGATCCAATACCGAGCAGGTGCCTATCCGTTATGTCGGAGCCGATGCGGGAGTCATGGCGATGGCGGATCCGGAGCAGGTCGCGCAGGTCTTCACCAATATCCTGCGCAATGCCATTCAGGCGGGCGCTTCCGATATCATCGTCATACTCAATCAGAACTACTCTCCTACGCATGTAGAGGTCTCTGTCTCGGATGACGGATGCGGAATATCCCCCGAAGACCAGGCTAAGATCTTTGCACCCAATTTCACAACCAAGTCCACCGGCACTGGCCTCGGACTCGCTATATCAAAGAATATCGTCGAAGCCTCGGGCGGTTCTATACGGTTCGAGTCTTCACCCAAAGGAACAATTTTTTATATTTATTTCAAAAAACCATGAAAGTACAAACTATCATGCAGCAGTTAGCTGCTAAGCACCCCGGTGAGGCAGAGTATCTGCAAGCCGTTCAGGAAGTTCTCGAATCCATCGAAACGGTGTACAATCAGCATCCGGAGTTCGAACAAGCCAAGATTGTTGAGCGCCTTGTGGAGCCGGATCGTATCTTCACTTTCCGCGTCACCTGGGTCGATGACCAGGGGGAGGTGCAGTCCAACCTCGGCTACCGTGTTCAGTTCAACTCGGCTATCGGTCCCTACAAGGGAGGTCTCCGTTTCCACCGTGCCGTAACGCCTTCGATGCTCAAGTTCCTGGGCTTTGAGCAGACCTTCAAGAATGCCTTGACAACCCTCCCGATGGGTGGAGCCAAAGGTGGTTCTGATTTTGATCCTGTCGGCAAATCGGATGCCGAGATCATGCGTTTCTGCCAGGCATTCATGCTTGAACTCTGGCGTTGCATCGGTCCCGATCAGGATATCCCTGCCGGAGACGTGGGCGTAGGCGGTCGCGAGATCGGATTTCTCAATGGTATGTACCAGAAACTTGCACGCGAGTACCATACGGGTGTGCTCACCGGCAAAGGTATGACCTGGGGCGGTTCTATCCTCCGTCCGGAGGCTACAGGCTTCGGTGCGCTTTATTTCACCCAGCATCTGCTTCATAAGGCAGGCAAGGATATCAAGGGCAAGACGGTGGCTCTCTCCGGCTTCGGTAATGTGGCTTGGGGTGCGGCAACCAAGGCGGTTGAACTCGGTGCCAAAGTGGTGGCTGTTTCCGGTCCGGACGGCGTAGTCGCTATCCCTGGTGGTATTACTGCCGAAATGATTGACTATATGCTCGTTATGCGTGCTTCTAACCGCAACAAAGTGCAGGATATGGCAGACAAATTCCCTTCTCTATGTACCTTTACCGCAGGCAAGAAAGCATGGTCTGTTCCCTGCGATATTGCGCTGCCGTGTGCTTTCCAGAACGAGCTCTCGGAGGATGACGCCAAGGAACTTAAAGCCAATGGTTGCTGGTGTTGCTGTGAGGTCTCGAATATGGGTTGCCAACCGGGTGCTATCCATTTCTTCCAGTCCAATGGTATTCTCTTTGCGCCGGGTAAGGCGGTTAATGCCGGTGGCGTAGCCACTTCCGGCTTGGAGATGACCCAGAATGCGGAGCACCTCAGCTGGACGGCTAAGGAGGTGGATGAGCGTCTGCACCATATTATGGAGTCTATTCACGAGCAGTGTGTCCGTTTCGGTACGCAGCCTGATGGTACGGTTGATTATGTCAAAGGTGCCAATATCGCCGGCTTTATGAAAGTCGCCCAGGCTATGCTTGAGCAAGGAATTATCTGATTCTCTTCCTAAGTCCTTGGCTCTCAGCCCTTGGAACTTGGTTTTACGTAGAAAAATCGCTCTTTGGGGCGATTTTTCTGTTTTTTATTTGCATATATGCGATTTTTGTTGTATCTTTGCACTTGAAATCCACGTCGGAAGGGAAATGTCTCTTTTTTAGGGTGGCTTTCGGACATATGAAATGAGCGTTTATTGACGCCTGTTTTGCGCTCCAAAACTTCGCAACTTTTGACTACTCCGCAATTCATGCAACGATATACGTTCACGGGTGTGTATAATTCACGCGCGCTTTTTGTTTTTTGACATGGCGCTGTTATACATACGGCGTGGACTTTCGTTTGCTGTTTTTGGAGTAGGGCAATGCGAAGGCCTTGAAGCGTAGACAGCAGAAGAAGTCTGCGCTTTTTTGGCTCTTTTATCTTCTTTTATCTTCTTTTGTCTTCTTTTATCTTCTGTTTACTAATTTTTGGTTAATTTTTGATAATTTTTGACAGAAAAAAGTCCTTCCGTCTTTCATCATCCACTTTTGTCCCATCCTTTGGACAAACTCTTCCCCTCTCAACTCCCCGTAAGGGTTTCCTCTACTGTGCCACGGATGCAGACCGGAGTCTGATCGAATGCTGATCGTATGCTGATCGTATGCTGATCGTATGCTTCTCCTGAGATGACCATGCCTTGATGCCGACGAAAAACCGCTCTCGGCTTGGTGGAATAGAAATTTTCTGCAAAGGTACAAAAAAAAATTCAATTCTCCAATTTTTTCCCCACTGCTTTTGTAATATTTCTTACATAGCCCATCCTAAACCATTGTTCAACAGCCTCTTATATGGCAATTATTTTTTTAATTTTTCATTACTGTTTCATTAAGCATTTTATCGTTTATGTGCCGCATATCTATGTGTGGCTGTCTTCATTTTGTTAGCGGTTTTTAGCCCCTGCGGTCTTACAGCGAAGCGGTCATGCAGTAAAATTTACGAAAATTACGAATTTTACTTGCGTATATCAAAAAAAAGTATTATCTTTGCACCCGAAATCCGCGTCGGAAGGGAGATGTCTCTTTTTTATGGTGGTTTTCGGACATATTTATTGAGCGTTTATTGACGCCTGTTTTGCGCTTCAGAACTTCGCAACTTTTGATTACTCCGCAATTCATGCAACGATATTTCGTTCACGTGTGTGTATAATACATGCGCGCGCCTTGTTATTTCCGATAGATCTTGACGGGAGATACTATTAGGGTGTTTTCGGGCAATAGATTTAATTGGTATTTCTATAGATCCGTTAGGGTATTTCCGAGTAGATCTGACAGGGAGCTATTATATACGATGTGGACTTTCGTTAGCCTTTTTTGGAGTATGGCAGAGCGAATACCTTGAAGCGTAGACAGCAAAAGTCTACGCTTTTTTGTGCGTATTATCATAGTGCCTGGATCACTGAAAACACCAACCAAAAACAAAAATATATAGAGAAGCCCGCTGAAAATCCCCATAAAAGAGTAGGCAAATCTATACTTTTTAGAGAATGTGCCACGAGCCCCTAAATATGACGGATCAGCAAATTGTCACGGCGTTAATCAATCGTGACAAGGAGGTCACGCGCGCGTTCTTTTATATAAAATGCTATCCTCTCTTCAACTCTATCTTCGAACATTACTATACCGATTGTGATGACTGCATAGAGTTTATCAACGAGATGTATATTTATATTATGTCGCCTCAACGCACCACCGGCATAAGCAAATTGGAGAATTTCCGTTTTGAGAGTACGCTTACTACATGGATTAAAACCGTCTGTCTCTATTATTGTTATGCCCGCTTTGAGGAGAAGCAACGCTTAGATATTGACCAAAATTACGACCTTGCTGATAGGAACGATAGTGTTTCAGACTCTATACAATTAGATATGACTACACTAAATAAGGAAGACATCATGCATATACTTGCTCTTATGCCCAATATCCGTTATCGCACACTGATCCGTCTGCGCTATCTGGAAGGTTATTCCAACGAAGCGACAGCCGAAGCATTAGGCATGACTATGGACAATTACTACAACAAACACCGCCTTGCCAAAGCGCAATATCTTCAAGTGTACAGAAAGGAGGCGCATGATGAATAAATCGTTCCATCCCATATTGTCAGAAGAAAAGTTCGCCGCATGGCTTGATGGCATGTTGCCCGCTGACGAGATGCAACAAATAGGCACTATTATAAGCAATGATAGCGATCTCCATTCATTATTAGGAGTATCTGATTGTATCAATGCTAGTGCCAAAGAGCCAATGTCTGTCTTGTCTAATATAGACAATAATGAAACTTCCATCTTTCAGCAAGACACCTTGGAATTTCCGGCACTAGAGACTTTGCCGTTGTCTCCGATAGAGGTGGATTTTTCAAATGGCTCATTTCCTACATTTATACCGGATGATTTAATAACAAACGAGGTAACTATGGGCATTGGAGATGATACAACATCATTAGAAACTGGTTTCGATGATTATACTGATAACATATAAATAAAATCAACGTATATATGCAAAATGGATCAACAGATTTATTTGGAGGATGCGGAGCATTTTGGGTTGCCAATTCCATTATGTCAACAGTTCTCGGTGGCAGAAATCGCGAACTCCAAGAAGAAGCAGCACAACAGAACGAGGCTTTTCAATTGGAGTTGGAGCGAGCGAGAAATATAGCACAAGACGAAATGGAGGCAGAGAAGATTGCTTTCCGTCGCCGTATGATGGCACTCTCGCGCGAATGGCAACGTGATGAGCGTGCCAAGTCGTTTGTGAATATGAATCAGGCAATACAACTTAATGCGTATGCTTCTCAATGGCCTCTCGGATTAATGCCCAGTACGATCTTGTCGCAAATAAAACAAGGGTATCAAGATTCTCTCAATGTCATACTTCTTCATACCCCTGTTTTGGCAGGAGAAAATGGACTGATGACTCGTCGGGGAACCAATGTTAGGTCAGCAGAAATAGCCACATATAAAAGTTTGGAAGAATATATCAAAAATGACATGAGTTATGTGGGGAATGTAAATTTTCGTAAGGATGCGTGGCTTAAAGCAGACCAATCTAACATTGATTCTTTCAGCTCAAGTGCAGATATAATGAACATTCATTATTTAATGGGCAGCGTTCCTACATTAGTATTTCTTCCTAAATATCAAGATAATGCTATCTTCATAACTGCTGCAATGTGGGACGAACAAGCGGAAAGACCTTTGTATCGACCTCTATTTGCATTACCTCACAATCCGAAGCGGGCTCTTGATGATGAAAAATATCGTAAAGAAGTGATAGAAAAACTCCACTACACCATCTCTATAGTTACAGGGGTAATAAGAGATCAATATGCTATGCTTACATGGGCTAAACAACCTACTTTGCATGTGATGCTAAATGCGAAAGGTAATGAGAGGATGAAGCAGTTTGCTTTACAGAATAAATCAATTAGAGGTTTTATTTTGCAGGAGAATGAGAACTTGAGAAAGACGCTCGATGCGGCAAATTCTCCGCAATTGCTACAGTTGTATGAGCAATCGGATTTGAATTATATGATTCAGATGATAGATGAGCAAAACAAGATGTTAAACGCTTAAATTAATAAAGATATGCCGGCAATTACAGGTACTACCATAATGATTCTAACTAATGTTGGACTACAATTGTTTAATAGCATGCGTGGAAATAGAACCAATGAAGCCATGCGTCAAAAGCAACAAGAGTTCCAACGTGCTTCCCAAGAACGCAATCATGAGCGTATGATGCAGTTACTCCGGGAAGGTCAGGCTATGCAGGAAGAATGGGAAAAAGAAATGCACGATACACGGGTTAACAATATCAATGAGGACTTTGATCAACTTATTTCTCGTGTGTTTCAGCAACAAGCTCTCCAGCATTGGCCTTTGTCCGTCTTACCGATGGTGATGAAGAATCAGTCGTTAGGTAGTTATCGAGCTAAAAGCGATGAAAATATTGCTCTGCATGTTATCCTCACTCCATCCAATAGCCAGAGTTTCAATAGTTCAGTTTTTCCACAGATAGAACAGGGGGTAGAGGCATTTTGCAATAGACATTGGAATACTCACTCCAATCACCCCATTCTTTTTTATGGAGGAGCATGGAAAAGTAGGACCGCACCCTCGCAAAATGAGATTTCACAGCTGAAAGCCGATTTACCACATTTACCGGTTCTGCTTATTACTCCATATTTTAGTGACAATGATGATAAATTGGTATTTAATATCAACATGTGGGGAGTCGGGCAAGAGCAAGACGCTGTTATTATCCCTACAGAAAAGGAGTTCTCCTATTATAACATTTATGCAAAGGAAATGAATTATGGGGAAGAACTGACATCAACTACTATAGAAGAGTTTATTCCCTATCTCCAGTGTTTAATAGGCTATTTGGCAGATGTTTATTTCTGGTCCGCTCATGCCGTTGCTCCCCTTTTACCCTCTCTCTTGACAATTGGAGCAATCAACACGGATGGGATGAAGTATTTGCTATCATCAAATCAAGAAAGATATGAAAATTTATTAGAAACAACGGAGGAACAAGTAAAGAATTATCCAGTACGCATTAATCATTTACTTGCACTATATGAGGGGCAAAAACCTTTTATTAAACCTGCCGAACAATATTCTACCATTAACAATATTCTTCTCGCGTATTGTAATGGGGCCTCTAGGAAATACAAATCAGGAGATGAAGCAATATGCAAATTTCCGTGGACTAAACAAGATGAACCATTTTTAAAGTCTCTCAGCAGATGCTACGAAAACAAAAATAGACATCTTATTCAGATAATAAAAGAACTAGAAAATGCAGACAACATCAATGTATATTGTGAAGTTATTGAGGAGAGCGATGTATATATCATAGATATTTTTGATTGGTGCGATACTGCTTTCCAAACTCATAAACAAGGTGCACATGTTGTTATACAAATAGAAGAAAATCAGATTATAGCGTTCGTTAAGGATGTTGGGTTGTCAATAATTAATGATGCCTCATCTCCGTGTTGTCGCATATACCAATTTGAAAGATTGTTATTCCCTAAGAATGTAACAATTAATAATAATAACTTAAATTGGACCAAAGAAAAATTTTACAATATTTATTCAAACATTAAATGTATTCTACAATGAAAACTTTTGAGAATCAATTATGGACAGAACGTCCTCAGAAGTCTCCTTGGGAGGAGATGAAAGAAAGGGTTAAACATCTAATTTTTGGTTTAGACGAAACCATTAATGAAGATGAACGGTATGAGTTAGAGTCATGCAGAACACTTACTTACAAGAATGTGGTAGAATGGCTAATGAAAAATAAGCCTGTAGATTTTGATGAAGCACTATTATATCGATATAAATCAGAAAGAAACAAGAAATATCCGATTGTTTTATCAATAGTCTTTGTGAAAGATTCCAAACCACTACTTGGTGGAGATTATTTAAAGAAAATATATTATTGTACTTTTTTAGATGCCGATTTAGACAATTTATTTGCTGGCGATGATAAGGTATTAGTAAAATGAAGTTTTAAATGAAAGGAGAAAAAAATATGGGACTTATTTTTGATATAATAGACGCGATAATTGATGGTATTGAGGCGATATGGAACGCCGCAGTTAAAGTTTTTAAATCAATTGTCCAATTTTTTACTGATGTCGTAAATTGGTTTAACAAGATTCTAAATCCCAATGAGGAGGCAGTTTTAATTGATTTACCAAAATTAGTTGACGACGCAAGGAGAAAAGGTCATGTCGTTCATGTTCCCGGGTTGCGTGGAAATAAGGGTGTCGCAGCAGCAACTTTCGATCCAATAACTCGTAAGATAACGCAATTAAAATCAATAGATTCTGATAAACGAGATGATAAAACAGATGAAATTTTAGGTGGACGTAAAGTTGTTATTCTTGAATAAATTTCTAATAATAGACAAAATATGAAAGGATTTTTAAGTTTTATTGCTTGTGTCTGTGGAATAGGCGCAATGTACTATGTCGTAAAAAAAATAATAGGTAAGCCAATACATATGGTTCCTATCAAAAAGTATGAATTGTTTCAGTTAGAAGATCTATTGAATTGGTTTAAACAATATGATTTGACTGAAAACGATGAGTGCTGCATTATAAATGATTGTGAAACAACAAAGTACGGCTTTAAATTAAAAGGTTTATGTCATGACGATATTAATAAAGTAATTGTCTTGGTAGTTTTCGATAAAAATATGAAAAAGATTAAAGAGGCAATTGGTGTTGTTTATGATGATATAGATCCTGATATAAAAAGCATGATTAAAGACAAGAAAGTAGTAATATTGGAATAAAAATGGGATTATTGTTTTGGTTTTGGATGTGGTGTATAGCCACAGCTGGTGTAATAGCTATTTCCATAGTTGTTTCTGTTTTTCTTGATAGAAATAATATTGCAAGTATACTTGGACAACATGAAACGAATGGTGCTAGCCAATGGCTTGTAAAAGAGATTGAAGGCGCGGATCATGTTGTTATTGGATTAAAAAAATCAGGAGAAATAGTAGGTGGTGTTAATATTACATGCAAAAATGGTCATGCATTACGTGTAGGGCAAACTGGTTGGTTATAATAATTATATATTTTAATAGTTATGATAAATGTAATTGTGCACATTGACGCAGACAAGGAAACTCAATCTTCAATTAAACAACAAATTGAGTCCGCGGTATCTAATATCGATTTGTATCCGTTTGGAGTCGAACAGTACACTATCTATGCGGAAAGCAACATAGATAGGGAGTCTTTAAGTGAGGCGTTGCAGATAGCAGCAAATAGTCGAATATATCTATTGTTTCAAAATAGACCAAAGTATCTAGAAAAGAACACTTCATTTGACGCAGAACTTGCTCGATTTGGAATAAGGTTAAGATCATTAGATACTTCTTACTTAACGGGAATCGAAAATATCCTTATCGTTGTGGATTTTTCAAAAGAGCCTTTAAATAATACAGTGGAAACATCTTTGACTAGTTCAAAAGATAGGAAGGGCATGTTCGTTCCAACAAATCCAAAATATTCGATGAAACAAGTCGTTATATCGGAGGAAATGAAAAAAGATATTTATGACGCAATCTCTATTATAAAAAATCAAGAAGTCATATATAAAGATTGGGGATTTGAAGAAATTGATTCCGAAGTTCGCACTATCATAAATTTTCATGGGCCGGCGGGGACAGGAAAAACAAAGTGTGCGCATGCTATTGCTGATGAATTAGGTAAAAAGATACTCTGCCTCAATTATTCAGATATTGAATCAATGTGGGCAGGAGAGTCTCCAAAAAATTTAGTCGCAGCTTTTAGAGCAGCTGAAGATGTTGATGCTTTATTATTTATGGATGAAGCAGATTCGTTTTTGGGTAAACGTATTACGAATGTTCAATCTGGTCATGATCAATCAATCAATTCATTGAGAAGTCAATTGCTGATTTTATTGGAAAATTTTCATGGGATAGTAATTTTTGCAACAAATTTGGTTAAAAACTTTGACAAAGCTTTTGAAACTCGCATTGTTAAACATATAAAATTTGATTTGCCAGATGCTCCCACATGCGCTAGATTGTATAAGATACTTATTCCGAGCAAGTTGCCATTGCAGACTCAATTCAATGATGAAGATTATAATAAATTAGGCGAGTTGTCTGAGGGGTTATCAGGAAGAGATATACGTAATATCATTCTTGAAACAATGTCATTTGCTGCGAACAATCATATTTCAACTTTTAAGAGAGAAATGTTTGAAGAAACAATTCGTAACAAAAAAATGGAATATGAAAAATTGCAAGAGCAAGACATTGTACACGAACATGAGATTGGAGATGCTGTAATTGATAGTTTGATTTTAGAAACTGCTAAACGCAAGCAAAAGGCATTAAAAACAATTTGCACAGTAATGATCAATGAATTAGAGTTGAACGATGAAGAAAAAGAAAGATGCATAAATGAGTTAAGTTTCTTATGGGGATTAGATATGACTCAAAAAGAAGAAATTACCATAGAAGAAGCATGTGCAACTTTTGAGTCTCCAATCAATAAGTTGATAGTAATTGGTTTATTACAAGTAATTTTTTCAATTGTCGATAATATCCCTCATTCGGCATGGAAACTAATCCAGAAAATATATTGTCTGTTAGGATATGATATAGAAAACTTTACAAAGTTCAAAGAGTTTATTAAAAACATTAAATAGTGGTGTAAGTATTATGGAACTATCAGAAAAAGAAAAACGAATCATAGAAGAAGCTTTGAGTCATCCGCTTACTAGTAAGGATAGTTTTAGACTAAAAAGTAGATGTGCGTCATGTCTTGCGATAGATGATTCAATATCGAAGATTGACATTCCTCGATCTGTTGAAAATTCTGAAATGATGAAGTTCTTATCCTCAGGAAAGAAAATAATAATAGAATAAGTATTTTATGTAAATTGCAAACAATATAGACTTAACAACCAGATTATAAGATATGATACCAAATTTGATTTTGGGTTTATTAAGACCAATGTATGTAGATGGATATACCATCAACTATGCAGACCCATACTATGAGCCATGTGTTCATTGTGGTAGTACAACTTATCAAACAAAGGAAGAATACACTTTGTGTTATTGCCATAAATGCAGAAGGCTACTAGTTCATTACTAACAAATTGGTATAATTCCACATATTAATAAGATTATGTTTGACTTTTTAGATTATCTCAACTCCATCGTATTAGGAGATGATGGTGGTTCGCAAACTACTGCTACGGCTGTGATGCAGGATTTTGCACAGGAACAATATGGTTTCAATCTCACAGATGAACAGATAGTACGTTCCGTTCAAGAAGCAAGTGATTTCTTTAACATGGATAGTCCGGCAGTTATCAGAGATGGTTGGACAACCGGAGTATGCACCTATTTGTCATTCATGGAATCTGATGATGTGTTATTTATTAATAAACATCAAATGGAGGCAATGGGTATAACCGGTGCTGAGGCTTTTGACTTAGTAATGACCCATGAAGGAGCACATCGTGCTTTGCAGGGAATGGATACCGGCTACACGGATCACCAAGAAGAATTGTGCTGTGATACGATGGCTGGTATTCGTGCCGCATTAAACGACATGCCCCAAGATGCTATTGATGCAATGAAAAATTCTCTTGCTAATACTCCTGCAAGCGAAAGTCATCCGGCTGGAGTTGATCGGACACAAGCTATTGAGGATGGATATCAGTTCGCCAAAGATTATATGATACATCATAATGGACAAGCCCCATCATTTAGCGAGTGTTTGGACCATTTCGATACGGTTCATCATATCAATTCCGAAGTCGAAATAAAAGGATTAGTAACCCTTAGACCGGAAGGCGCACCTGCTGCGGTCAGGACTTATTCTGCCGAAGAAATAGGTGCACGGCTATATAGCTTGCAAGAAGAAATCCAAAATCTGCAAACACAGATTCGTCATGTAGTTCCTATTGGTGATGAAGATCTTTGGCAAGAATCGGATATGTCCAGAATAGATGCCCTGCAAGATAAATTGGATGCTGCTACTCGTGAATACCAACGATGGATAGATGAAACACCCGATCGAGATATTCATGGATATACAACTTCTGATATAGAGTGGCTAGAGAAGCAAGTCCGCATATCAAGTGGCTCTGAGCAAGCGCATTGGTTGGAGAAACTGAAGTGGGCAACTAATCATGTGTCTGGTTTTGTGGCAGAAGAAACTGCAAATATGACGGATAATGCCAGTGATTTTAGTGCCGACGATTCTCTTCATGGTTTTGTAAATGACAAGGGATGGCATTTAAAACAAGCAGAACATGAGCAAAAAGAAGTGGAGTATTATAGACAGCGAATGGAACACGCTTTAAAAGACGGCAAAATAAGCAATGCTAGTGACTATGAATATCAGATGAAGAGACATGAAAAACTGATGAAGAGTCATGTGGACGATGCACAACGTAGCACAAAATTATTTGCAGCTCCTTCGGATGTGTCATTTACCGGCTCCATTGAAGGATTTGTAATGCCCTCTTTTGAGGAACTCCAGAATATGGGATTTAGTGACCACATTGCTCATGGCATGTTAAATCCGGATATGCCTCATTCATACACGCAGCAAGAATTGCAAATTGTACTCTCTTCTGACAACCCGCTTGAAGCCTACAATCAAATGATGGATGCCAAGGCCAATGTAGCGATGGCAAAAGCTGATGCCCTCGAAGCCCGAATAGCCAGAGACTTCGGTATATTCACAACAATTTAAAATGGTGCAAGTTTGTTCTTAAAAAATAATTAAATACTATGGCAACGAGAATACCTTTTTATAAAAAAATATACAATTGGATAAAAGTTAATGTAACTGCAACTGTGTTATCACTACTCCTTACTGTGCTAGGTCTGTCAATAACTTTATACGACCGAAAATATGATCCATCAGTTGAAGAGTCTATTCAGAATGCTCTCAAAGAACAGAAGAAACATGAATTACCACAAATTCCAGAGGCAATTCTAGAAGAGCAACCCAGGATTAAACAGGTATACGCTACTGCCAAAATGATTGATAGAACCTTGATTTTATTAGAGGGATTGAGTTTTGATATCAAAGAAATGGAAAATGCAACATCTATAAAAGAAGTGATTTCATTAGGATATAAAGAGCGTGAACTTTCAGAGTGTGTTAAAATTATATTGTCAAATATAGGAGAAACTATACAAGAAGGTGATCAATACAAGGTAAATGTAGAGCAATTAAAAATTTTTGTTCAATCTACGATGAGGAAACTAAATGAGAGAGAGGATCAACTATTAAACGAGGTAGTAAATATCAATAATGATATTGAATGTGGGAAAACTTCCGCTGATCGTGCTCAAAAATTATTAATAAAACTATTCAGAGATTACTATGATTCAGATGAAGTAAAGCAATATTATAAGCAACTATGTGACCTGTTGGTAGATTTTAAAGTAGTCATAAAAGAAAAAATAGAAGTAGAGATAGTTAAAAATCAACTCATTATTAAATGATTTTTGGAAATACTATTTTTAACTGATAAATTATGGACTAGTACCTTTTTGACAGAAAAAAAAATATATGCGAGTACCTATTTGCGCCTATAAAAAGTTTTATGAGGATACAAGCCCTATTGGCTCAATGTGTGCCATAGAGTGCAGCGAGGAGAGGTTTCTCCTCGTGAAAGTGAATTGGGGGGCAGAGGAGGATTACGAACGGAGTAGGGATGGCGAAGTAGAGTTGTCCTGGGTGGTAAAAGATGAGGCGCTGGCGCGGTTGAAAAAGATTTGCAATAACGCCAAGACACCAGAAGATGTCATCCAATATCTGCATGAGCGTTTTGCTCCATTCGAACGTCAAGCCGGCGACAAGTTAATTGAATGGTTGGAGAAGAAGTCCATCCCCTATTATTACGATGTGCATTATTAACCCGGACTGAATATTTTTTTCTTCCATCTGATAGATTCTTTGTCCATTTGTGCTCTATAGTCGTAAATGTTGGACTTTTAATTTCGAAGCTATGAACATTTACGACAAAATCAGACGAATGTTGGGTGATGAGACCTATGACGAGAAGATGTACAAACTGCTCAACACGGAGCGGTTTAATCAGGAACGGTACGAGACAACGGACAAGGGTGAGGATATGGCTTTGGTTAAACAAAGCATCTTAGGATGGTGGAAGCCTCGATTTCTCTTGGATCATCGCACCAAATGTGCCTATGAGTTTATGGATGCAGGGAAAGAGTTAGTGACTGTTACGGACGAAGATATTGACTGGAAAAGTCTGGAGGGACTATCGGGAGAAGTTATCGCGAGAGCGCAAAATCACGACGGACATTTCCCGACAATAATATATGGCTTCAAAGGCGGAGTCGCCGAAGTAATGTGGCAGATCAATCCCGATGGTCAATACTATACGGACGATGATGGATTCGGCATGACCGATGACAAGGAGGTTGCGCTATGGGGTAAAATCGACCGTACCGGCAAAGTTGTTGAACCATTTACTTATCGAAAAAACTGATAAGCAGCAAGATACACAAATCGTCAACTGTTAATTACAAGTTAATTGGATTATTGCTATGTCTAAATTTACAAAAGTTCGTTTTCAGGCACGATTGTATGCCTTTTGCTGGACGATTTTAGAGACTCGCCAGCCTGATTTTGATGCAGATAAAGTGAAAGAGCAGCATCATGTGTTAACAATTCTTCAGGCCTTGGATTTTGCTACAGAAGAAGAAAAGAAAGTGATACAGCAAATGCCAGATGTTGCGAATTCTAAACCTGAAGAACAGGATCAGCAGAGCCAAATCCTGGGCGCTTTGGAGGGCAAAAACGTAGTCTACAAAAAGATGAATCCGGAGCTATTGCTCCAAGAGATTGATCTGGTGGGGGATGAGAAAAAGTCTGGTGCTGCTTCTGCAACATCCGGCAATAAATCCTCAGCAATATCTTGTCTTGTTGTATTGGGCATATTTCTGGCGATTGTAGCAGGTGTAAAAATATACAATCTTCCTTCCAATCGTGATAAGCGCGCTTATCGTGCTGTAGAGAAAGCTTCCTCTATTGCGGAAGAAAGAGAAGCAGTAGAGTCTTATCTTTTCAACTTCCCAGATGGAGAGTATATTGAAGATGTGGAGTTTCGAGACGTTAAACTGAATGCTGATGAGGATACGGATTTTTATGATTATCTTCATAAATATCCCAATGGCGAGCATTTCTCTGAAGTCAAACGGTTGTTTGAGAGTTTTGTTCATAAAAAAATACGTGGCAATGGTGCTCAAATGACTGATATTATGACCTATTTGGATAATTTTCCGAATGGCGCTCATGCAGAGGAAGTTAATAAGTTGTGTGATAGTATTTGGGATAGTGAAATAGACAAGTATCATTCTCGACTCAAAGTCAAAAAAACGACAAAAGCTACCGTATATTTTAATGAAATGTTAGAGTATATGAAGACCAATCGCATCAATACAATGATTATGTCCACAACTTCAACAATACGGCTCAAAGATTATTCCGAATATAGCCAATCTGTGCGTGATATGCTGGAGGAAGAGTCTTTTGGGATTTTGCCGATTAAAGGGAATGTGGTATCTATTAGAGAAAATTTCTCTGCAAGTGATCAGACCTCTCTGGAGTCTATTTTGGAAGAAGGGTTGCAAAGCAGTTTGGATAGCGTTTTCTCGCCGGGGTTTGTGAGTGTTAGAACGAGTGGAAGTGAATATGAAGAGATTAATGGTCATAAGGTGTATTACCCTAAGGTTGATTTCAGTTATGTGATTAAGAGTCAAGAGGATGTTTTTGGAGGGGTGGCATATCCGCATCTTTGGACATATAGCACTAATAATGTTCCACTAAAATATTTAGTAGGTATTTCCATTACTTTCAATGCAAAGTTTACGATTCCCAATTCTACAGTCTCTTATGAATGTTCGGGTAAAGGGCATCCTGAAAAGGATATATATGGTATCTTAGACATCAGGGATGGATATCGTCGTATGACAACTATGAGCTTCGCTCGATTTGCAGACGACATGTACTCCAAATTAGGATTGAAAGAAATCTATTTGGGACAATAATTATATTGACATATTATTGATGCTAACTGATTATTTCGACTCTGTTGCTAATACATTGGCTCTCAGTTCCAAGGGGGCATATATAAATTAACACAACCATAGATATGGCTTACGAATATTTATCTGACTTGTTTGGTAAACTGCGGGGCAATCGCAAGACACCCTATACACCCATTGAGGAAAAAGCAATCCAATGGATGAAGGATTTTGTCGAAAAGCGCAGATCCGGCATGGATTTTGCGGATGAGTTTAGAGAGATTCTAAGGGAATTCAATGCGGTATGTGATGAGATCGGACATTTTAACAAAGACACTCCTCTTTGGTTGAATACAATTGGAGGCTTCCATTTTTCTAAATGGTATCGGTATCAGCAAGTATATTGGTATCTCCATGACCATTTGGATGAACTGACTGAGAGCCAATTAGAGGATTATAGGCAATTACAAGAATTAAACTATGACGAGAATTTTCTAGAGACATGCAGAAATTGTTTGAAAGAATTATCGCAGAAGAAATATTTTTGGTGCAAGATATAGCAAACTATCTTCTCCCTAACTGATAGATTGATTCCTTGCCCTTCAGTTCGCTATCGTCGTAAATGTTGAACTTTTAAAGGAAAAAAGACAATGAGGAACAGTATTAATCCTGCCCAATGGGCTAAGAATATCTGTCAAAAACTCTTTGGTAAACGAGAGCCGAAGCAATCCGTGGTATGTGACATCTCTGAAATAGGGCTCAAATTGGATCAATGTAAGTGCTATGAATGGGGCGAAAACTTGCTTCGTGTAATTGACCAAGAAATGAACGGATACCTCGTCAATAAAGCCACTGGTAAAATTCGGATGACTGATACTCCCGGTCGCTTGGTAGGATTTTCCGATGCGGAGATAGATTTCGCTACGCTTGACAAATTGCCTAATAGCCATAATGCACACTCGCGCAGGATAGATTACCGTGGTATAGGCCGTTGGGACAACTGCACGAACGGAATTTTTGCGCTCAGTTGGATGCTTTATCCAGACGGGCGGTATTTTGCCGATTCCGACGGTTTTGGAGGAGAGGACAATGACGAATTGACTGTCTATTGCGTAATGAATGACAATTTTGAAGTGATCAGACCTTTTACCGTTGTTCGAGATATACGTGTGCTACTTAAGGAATTGAGAGAAACTCATCATTAATTCTGCATGAAATTTGCGGGATGGTATAAATCGTTGCAAAATATGCGATATTTGCCATTTTATGACAATTATTTTTTGTCAATTAAAATATTTTTACTATCTTTGCACCGGATAAATTGTTAACGAAAATCATATTATGTACAACAGACCCTTTACACCGGAATGGATCACGGAGTTAGAGCCGAATGAGGTTTTTGTCTTCGGCAGCAATTTGGCAGGCATGCACGCGGGAGGCGCTGCGCGTGTCGCTTTTGAGAATTTTGGCGCTATTTATGGCGAGGGAACCGGGCTCCAAGGGCAGAGTTATGCTATCCCGACTATGCAGGGCGGAGTAGATACTATAGAACCCTATGTCAAGGAGTTTATTGCTTTTGCCAAAGCTCATCCCGAACTCACCTTCCTCGTTACGCCTATCGGTTGCGGTATTGCCGGATTTACGGCGCAGGAGATAGCGCCTCTGTTCTACCACGCAATGGATGTAGAAAATATTATCCTGCCGGAGGAGTTCGCGGAGATAGTCAATGATATCCACGACCGCTTTATCAACTCCTTCGATCACGATTCTGACCGCAGTTCGGACAACTGGTAAACAATATTATTCTTTTTTCTCTCATTTTTACGATTTGTAGAAAAAATTACAACAAAAATTTGCGTATATGCGATTTTTGTTGTATTTTTGTACCCAAAACTTTAAAGTGTCTATAACAATGAAAAAACTAATTCTTTTGATCTGCTTGCTTGTGGCAATGGCGGGATGGAGTAGGGCGGATGCCGAAAATTATGTGTACAAAGGAGAGATTGGCCCGTATAAGATACACATGGTGCTCAACGAAAACCTGCAAGGCTATTACTACTACGACAAGAATCCCAAAAGCCATTTCAAACTGGTGCTGGCACACGAGAATGACTGCGATGGGGAAGAAATGGGGCTCTATGACGGCTGCGCTGAAATCACACTACGGGAATATGCACCCAATACAGGCAAAAACACCGGTACGTTTGACGGTGTCTTTGGCTCTAAATATCATTATGGCTATCTGACCACCAATTATACCGGTGTCTTTACCAGAAAATCCGATGGCAAACGCTTCCATTTCGAGGTGGGACGCAGTGAAAAAATAGAATAAATATGAGACGTTGGCTATTTGTTTTGTGCTTATTATGCAATGTACTTGGCTTGTATGCCAAGCAGGCAACGCTGGAAGGCGTGCTGAGGATGTGTGTTGTGGACAATGAAGGCAATGTGAGAACGGTTTCCAAATACCAAGAGACAGATTGCAATAGATCGTGTTTGGTCTTTGTCGTGGAACTGTCCAAGAAATTGAATGTGGTTCCTTATCTGGAGGATGGCGAAGATGATTTCATCAGTTCGCCGTACCAATCCGGAATCATGGTAGTTCCCCAGTTCTCTTATTCCGCCAAAAATTTTGCTGCACAATACGCCAATAAGCGTGTCCGGGTATCAGGAAACTTGTACGCTCCCGGTGGCGGTTGGCGCAATGCGACAGATGTAGTTATGGAATTGAAGAATATTAAACAACTCTGATATGAAACGACTTTTGATCTTATTAAGTTTGATTGTTTGTGCTCTCGGCTTATGGGCACAGCGAGTGACCTATAGTGTCAGTTCGCGGAATACGGACACCAATGCATTCCAAGATGGTGAAAGAGGAGTGTGCTGTGTAACGGATTTTGCTGTCCATAATTTCTCGGGAGGAGCGCGTATGTGCGCTGAGTTACAATACAAAACGGCAAAAGGGACGTGGGCTGCTGTGCGCTTGGCTCATAGCTCCAATCTGAATTATGCCGTTTATTCAGCAGGCAACGGCACCGTTTGGGCGCAGGGGAGGTCGCTGAATATAACCCGTGGTCGTAATTCGTTTTCGGGATATAAGATGTTCCTTCCGAATAATGCCATTACTCATCCTGCCGGCAGGGTGGACTACAGATGGAGGATCTTTGTCTTTGAAGACGATGATATGTCAGGAGGAGATTATATTTACAACTCCAAAGGAGGATACTATGAATATTGCTATTTCTCTATGAACTGGTCCAATGCTAACAGATAACAGTTATGAAAAACCAACTCTTTTTACTCTTGCTGACGGTGGTGTCGTTGTTCGCTTCGGCGCAGAAGATTGATTTAGAGCAACTCAAAACAAAAGCGAAGAACGGAGACAAGCAGGCGCAATACAACATGGGCGTCTATTACTCCCAGTCCGGTGACTACAAGCAGGCTGTCAAGTGGTACAAGAAATCTGCGGAGCAAAACTATGCGTTTGCCCAGCATAATTTAGGCTATTGCTACGAACACGGTGAGGGCGTGCCGCAAGACTACGAGAAAGCGGCAGAGTGGTACAAGAAAGCTGCTGCCAAAGGTGATCCCAATGCCCAAAACAACCTCGGTGTGCTCTATGAAGAAGGTATGGGAGTGAAAAAGAATCTCAAGAAAGCGGTCGAGCTTTATACCCTTTCCGCTAAGCAGGGACACGCTGAGGCGCAGTATAATCTGGGCTATTGCTACTATCTGGGCAAGGGAGTGCCGCAGAGCACCGAAACGGCTTTGGAGTGGTTCAAGGCTGCTGCAGAACAGGGCTTGGAGCGTGCGCAGGAGTTGGTGACCAATATCCAGGAAAATCCCAAAACACTGTATCTTTACAAGTGACAAACGAATTATTAATCTCTAAAAATTTTTACTGTTATGACCTTTTCACAATCAATCTCTACTTGCTTTAACAAGTATGCAACATTTTCCGGTCGTGCTTCACGCTCCGAGTATTGGTGGTTTTATCTGTTTAATTGCCTGGTGACTACGGCTGCCATGATATTGGACATGGCGTTAGGCTTTGATGTCGAAGTTGTACACTACCTTACTGCTTTGGCTTTGCTTTTGCCGGGCTTGGCGGTTGCTGTTCGCCGTTGTCATGACACTAATCATAGCGGATGGTGGATTCTCTGTCCGATTTATAACATCATCTTGATGTTAATACCAAGTGATGCGGAGGAAAATGACTACGGCACTCTTGAAGAATAACCCCTAATATGAACCATTTTTAATATTTTTAACAATGAAAACAACTTTCTTTTTTAACAAAGGTCTAAGTATCAGGACTTTTGTTTTCTCTTTGCTTGCAGTATGTGCTACGGTGTTTTCCGGTTGTTCCCCTTCCGCTAAAATAGAGTATGCCGTTACTGAGGCCTCTAAGCAATGCCCGATAGCCGTGGACGAAACGATGACCATCACCAATATCAAAACCGAAGACAATAATGTCGTTTATATCTGTAATGTCGATGAGAATGCTGCAGGTTTTTCGGTGGAAGACTTTGCCCAACCGGCTGTCAGCCAGACAATGAAGAACGCTATGGTAGAATACCTCCGTGGTGCAAAGAACACCGACAAAGACACAGAAAGTCTGATCCGCCTGTGCAAGGATGCCGACTACAATATTGTCTATCGCTTTGTCGGTTTGGACAGCAACTATTCGATGGATATTACCATATTCCCATACGAAATGTAGTTCACAAGAGAAAGACTGTTATTGAGTGATAGAAATATCAGGTATGAAAAAACTAATTCCTATATTTGTTGCAGGAGCCAAGAATCTGCGTCCGCAGCGGTTAAGTCTAAAAGCGATGGCTAACGATCTTAACGCTGAGTTTCATGCGCAGAAGACTAACGTGATTTTGCAGATGTGCTCATATGAGAATTTCGGGGATCATCAACATGAGTATAACCAGTTTATTGAGGAAGCTTCCAGTTTGGTGATTTTTGTCCTTGATGGTGGCATAGGGGAATATACTGCTGATGAGTTTATACTGGCTGCTAACAAATATAAGAAAGACAAATCGCCGGAGATCTTGGTTTTCCTCAAAGAATTCGGGGAAAACCGCACACCTGATATTATCAAGGTGGAGAAGATGATGGCTGAGGCTTTTGGCTCAGATTTCTATTACATCTCTTATTCTTCCACCGAAGACTTGTGTTCCAAGGCAAGGGAACGTATTCGCCAGCACGTGCGCCGGGTTATGCGTCGGAGAAATATTATGAGACAGTGCATCTGGCTTGTTTTGATTGCCCTTCTTGGCGTTTCTTGCTTTACTACAATAAGGTATTTCTCCTCCCGCAAAATAGACCCGACCATCGTGTTTGTGGGAGGAGGGTCGGCTGCCAACTACTTCCTTAACCATTATGGTTATAATGTGGGTGACGGAGGAGTGAAAAATTCTCTCTATATCAATTTTCCCAGTAGGCAAGGATACCTTCTGTTAGCCAATGAGGTTTTTGAACATCATGCGGATAAGAGTGAGCATGAACTGGTAGATGCTCTGTTTGCTAAAAACAACTATTTTTATCCGGTTCTTTTGTCCGCATCGACTGCGGAGGCAAAGGATTTTATTGATAGTCAAGTGTCCGACGAGCATGACTCGTTTGTCGAAAAAGGCATTGTGATCTCTTATTTCTTGGGGTATGACAGTCTGGTGGTGCATTTTCACTATCTCAAACAGGAAGATGTGCCGGCTGGTATGTCCAATGAACCAATATCAGTGGACGAACTTGAGCAAATAATAAGGTATGATACGTTGATGAGAATCTATTCTACTCGTCCCAACAGCGGAACCAGAAAGGCTTATCAGGAACATTTAAAAACCCAATTGGATTCCATCAAAGGCGATAGAGTGGGGATCTTTTATGGTGCTACTTTACGTCAAGGAGGAACTACTCCTAAGTCTCTTCACGATGATATTCGTACTAAGAACTACAAAGGATTTGTACTGCTCTGCAGCGCTAATTACTCCTTAGAGAAATACAAGCGGTATCAACAGGATAATCCGTCCACCTATTTCGTACGTCCGCTAACTGTCGGAGACTCTGTTATCCAGAAGCCTACTTGTCTTTATTTTGTAGCCTATAAGAATAAGAATGACGGCTACTATCATATACCGGCGGTGGCACGCGATTTCTTAATATCATTCCTGCCGGATCTGAAAGATTCGGCATCTACGATGCTTGAACTTAAGAATGTTACGGCAGGAGAGGTTGTCCGGCCGCTACAAGATTTCCGTTTTGTAAATCCTAAAACAGGAGATTGATGAAAATTCTCTTTGTCTGTCATGGTAATATATGCCGCTCCCCGATGGCGGAGTTTGTAATGAAACATCTGGTGGCTACCCGTTGTCCGGAGCGGCAGAATGATTTTGAGATCGCATCGGCGGCGGTCTCTACAGAAGAGATAGGCAATGACATCTATCCTCCCGCCAAACGTGTTCTTGCGGCTAACGGAGTGCCGTTCTCCCGCCGTGCAGCGAGGCAGATGACCCGCGCCGACTATGCCTATTATGATCATATAGTATGCATGGATCAGAGCAACCTGCGATGGCTCCGCTATATCATCGGTGAAGACACCGGGCACAAAGTATCCTTGCTAAAGCAATGGATAAATGGTCAAATGGTAAATATCTCCGATCCCTGGTACACAGGAGATTTTCAAACGGCATATGATGATATTTCAGAAGGCTGTACGGCACTCCTTAACAAACTATAATTATTATGAAGATATCTATACAGAGGCATCTGCGTTCATTGATGAGAGACGAGTTCTACCGTAATTGGTTGATAGCCATTGTGGTTTTTGTGCTCGTTTTGATTGTAGTACTTATTGTCGCTGCCTTAACTCAAGATATGGAGGGAGCGTTGGTGGCTGTTCTCAGATCCGGCACCCCCTCGCCCTCATTTCCATTGGCTTGGCATATATGGCTGGGAATGCTCAATACGATCTTGATCACACCGTTTCTGCTGGCTGCTATCATCATGACTATCCGCTATTGGACCGAGCGTATCCAGACCGGTCGGAAACGATACAAGTCTATCAAAAATCATTATGTCCTTATCGGATATAACCGCTATAGCGTCAGTATCATCCGTAATAGGCTCGGGCAAGACGGAGATTCGGATGCTTTGATGATATTATATACGGTGGCTCCCCCTCAGACAGTGCGTTCTGAACTCCGTGCACTATTGCCTAAGGCACTGGAGGAACGCGTGATTATCTATGCCGGCGCTCCGCACCTTAAAGAGCAGATTGCACAACTTAATCTCCATACAGCAAAGGCTGTTTATATAGCCCTTGACGGAGAAGATTGGAATAGCTCATATGCGCGTAACATCTCAATGCTGCAGACGATTGCTCACTATGCAGGGACGCAACGGGTGGAGAACCACCTGCCGGTCAATGTGCTTTTCAATGATGATAAGGCTTACGAGATTGCACAACGACTGGAACTGCCTCTGCAATGTACCGGCGTATATGATGCAGACCGTCAGTTGGTGCAAAATCTGGATGTGCACATCTATAATTTCTATGAGAATTGGGCGAGACTGCTTTGGAGTTATTCCGGATTCAAGAAGGCGGACGGCAGCTATTATTATGACAGATTGGATTTCGAACCATTGGAGGGAACGGATCATTTTGTACATCTTGTCATTGTAGGCTTTAATAGCATGGGGAAGGCGTTGCTCAAAGAAGCTATAAGAGTGTGCCATTATCCCAATTTTGATGCTCGAAAGCAAATCGGAAAAACCTTGATCACTATCATTGATCCTGAGGCGGAAAGACAACGGCGCCAATTTCAGGCAAGCTATCCCTATCTTGCGCAAATCAAAGATATTGAGATAGATTTCCGTCAGGCTTTTCTGGAAGATGAAGATGTGCGTTGTGATATAACTGTTTGGGCTAAGGACGAGCGGCAATTGCTGACCATTGCCATCTGTGTGAAAGATCCGGATGAGGCAATGCATATGTCTCTTTCGCTGCCTGAAGCCGTTTATGTCGATTATTCTCGGTTGCAATTAGAGAATGTAAGTGCTGACGGACGCCGGGCAAGACTTGTAAAGGGAGGAAATGGTACACGGACCCGTATTCTGGTACGGCAAGTAGTCAGAAAGAACCTTCAGACAATTATTAACGAGAATACACAACATTTCTCTAATATTAAGGTCTTCGGCACCTACTACGAGGGGATTGCGTTGAATCTGTTGGATGACAAGTTGCCCATCTGTATTCATGGACTTTATGCAGACAAACTGTATGATAACATCGACCGCATTTCTGAAATTGAGAAGATTGCCGTACAAGATCATTTTGAGCGATGGAAGAATAGCTGGTACCCCTTGAGTGAGGAAGAACGGTGCGCCAACCGCTATCAGATAGATATGTATCGTTCTACTTTTGCCTATATGGAACGTCTTGCTATTCCGCAGGGAACGATTATTGCCGATCCGGTAGTTGTGGAGCGATTGGCGGAGGTGGAGCATCGTCGCTGGATAGCTGATAAAACACTCTTTGGATTCCGTCAGGCCAAAACCGGTGAGGTGCGGGTTGATGAAGTCAGAATACATAATTGTATTGACGATTATAGCAATCTCACGCGCCTCGACCAGATCAAAGACCACGCTGTGGTTCTATCCGCTCCGGTCTTGGTTACATGGGCTGATAAAATTTAAGGGATAAGTAAAATGCACAGTTATATGAGGAATTACGATATTTTTATTAGTTATCGTCGTGAAGGCGGATATGATACAGCAAAGCATTTGAATGATTTGTTGCTACTTGTATTTTATTGATTCTGTATGGATATGAGAAAGATACTGTTGTTTTTGTTTATGCTTGGTGCGGTGGGGGTGTTCGCGCAGAATTATCTGCGTGAAGCGGAATACTATCAGCGTAAGGGCGACGGATACGCCCGCGAAGCAGAGTACTACCAAAAGAAAGCACAAGGCTATGAGCGCGAGGCGGAATACTATCTCAAGAAAGCCGAGAGTTATCAGCGCGAAGCAGCCTATTATACCAAACGCGGAGACATTGATCGCGCCAATACCCAAAACCGCTACGCACGGGATGCCATGGACAAAGCCAAAACGCAACAACGCTATGCTTCCGACGCCTGGGATAAATACCGGACGCAACTGCGTTACGCCCAAGAGGCTTACGACAAAGCAGCAGACTATATGCGCCGCGCATCGCAACAGCGGTAAGTAGTATTTTAACTTGGAGGTATGAAATTAATTGAACCCTATACGCCATTTTTAACGATGTAAATTTATATAGTTATGAAGACAAGACATCTGACATTAGTAGCCCT
>DGTP01000018.1 GCA_002394335.1 Bacteroidales bacterium UBA4333
CGTCCAACTTTTTGGGGTCACCTCATCGACGGGGAGGAGGTCGAAGATACTACATTTTTTTGACATATGCAAGTTTTCGGACAAAAAAAACAAAGGCCGCCTTCTCAGTCGCGCCTTTGCTTCGTTCCCTTAAAGGGAACTCATCTACTTACTCACCTTACATGTTTTTCATGGTAGTAGATTTTCCTATGGCATAAGTAAAGTAATAGTAGTTCGGAATGTCAAAAAACAAGACGGATTTAGTCGTCAATCCTGACGAACTCGTATTTCTTGTTGAATTCCAGATCCAGACCGTTGTTCAATTCGGCTTTCCAGCGGCGGTCGTCTCTGCCCCACTCCGTAATGAAGGTGTTGGGGAAGTTGGTTGTTACATACGAACGCACGGCTTCCGGGATAAGGGCTTCGGGAACAGCCTTGGCGCCGCAGTCGATCTTGGTCAGTTCGCCGTCTTTGTCGAACTCCACTTTCGTGCCGTCGTTCAGACGCACTTCGTAGTCCGTACTCAGCAGTTCGCGGTCCATCATTACTACGGACACATCGGCTTTGGAGAAATGCGCCTCAATCAGTCGTTGTGCCTGAAGCGGCATTTCCTGATAAGGGATGACTTTTTCACCGGAACAAGCCGTGAAACATGTGGTCAGCACAAGGAGTGCACTTAAAAGGGTCTTTTTCATAATTGTTAAATTGTTAAAGTGTTAAACTGTTATTGTAAACGTAATTTTCGTAATCTACGTAATCTACGCCAAAGGCTTAAAGGTCGCGAATGGTTTTCGCCACGTTGATAAGGTGGTCGGCAACTCGTTCGGAGTTCTGGGCAAGGGAGATATATTCCGTTCCGGCTTGGGGTTTGCAGATCCCCAAGGCAAGCCGCTGGATGTGGTTGCGCTCCATCTCGTCGGTCAGTTGGTCCACCTCGTCCTCAATCTGGTTGGCGAGGCCGAGAGCCTCCATGTCCATCTTGTGGTACGCCTGCATCGTGGCGTCGTAGAGACGGCTGATGAGGGTATTCATCTGGCCGATCTCCTTGAGCGCGTAATCGGAGAAGCGCACCTCCTGCTGACGGAGGCTGTCGGCGTACTCGATGATGTTCTTGGCGTAGTCGCCAATGCGCTCCAGATCGCTTACCGTGCGGATAGTCGAGACAAGGTATTGGTGGTCAAACTGACTGAGCTGGTTATTGGAAAGCAGCAGGGCGTAATGGACTAACTCGCGGTTGAGGTAGTTGAGCTGGTCCTCCGTCCGGTTGAAGAGCTCACGCTCGGAGTTATCCAGCGTAGTGACATCATGGATGGACCGTTGGTAGTTCTCAATCGCCAGTTGCGCCATGTTCTCCACCTCGGCTTTGAGCTGCCGGATAGCCACTACGGGTGTGCGGAGCATCTGCGGATCGAGGAAATAGAGATGCGGCTCGTTGGTGTCTTGGGTTGGCTGGTCTTTGATGATGCGGCAGGCAAGATTGACCAGCGCGTTGGTCAGCGGCAGGGCTACCAGCATGGTGGTGACATTAAAGACGGTGTGGAACATCGCCAACTGCAGTTGCGGAGCGGCAGGGAAGAGACGCTCGAAGATCGTGCCAAAACTCCATACGCCGGCGGTAACGAGACCGAGCGCCAAAGCTGCGCAGAGGAACAGGACGACACCCAACACATTGAAAAGCAGGTGGATCATCGCCGTCCGTTTGGCTGCTACGCCGCTGGTCATACCTGCGATGATAGCCACGACGCACGAACCGATGTTACTTCCCATCGTCAGGTAGATACCCTGGTCCAGCGCAATAAGCCCCGTTACGACCATCGTGATGGCGATGGAGGTCATGACGGACGAGGACTGGATGATAGCGGTGATGATGGTTCCTAAAAGCACCAATAACAGCGGGTTACGGATGGAAGCGAGGAAGAGTTTGACGGAGTCGAGTGCCGCGAACTCGTCCATGGCATTCGCCATCATACTCAGACCGACGAAGAGCATTCCGAAGCCGGTGAGGATACCGCCTGTCTTCTTCCATGCGTCGCTTTTGGCGAATAGCATCATAAAGGCTCCAATACCCGCAAAAGCCGCAAAAAGGACGGTCGTCGAGAGGCTGTTGGAACCGGAGAGACCGAGTGCCACCAACTGGGCGGTGACAGTCGTACCGATATTCGCGCCGTAGATGATCGTGGCGGCTTGCGTGAGCGACATGATACCCACGTTCACGAAACCGATGACCATCACCGTCACGGCTCCGCTGGACTGGATAGCCGCCGTACCGAGCGTACCGATACCGACCCCAATCAGTTTGTTGTTGCCGGTGTGCGAGAAGAGTTGTTTGAGCCGCCGCGAAGCCGCCGACTCCAGGTTGCTACTCATCATCGTGCAGGCGACAAGGAACACGCCGATACCTGCAAGGAGAGTTAAGATTGCTGTCAGAATACTGATAAAATCCATTTTTATTTACGATTTAACAATGTACAATGTACGATTTATTTACAATTTTCCGCTTCGCGGTTAATGTACGATTTCGTTTTTAACAACAAAAAACGGTACAAACTCGGACGAGTTCATACCGTATAGTTTATGTCAGGGCATAGTTATAGCATGCAAGGGCTTTTCGCGGGGCATAACGGCGCACCAAGCCGAGACGCTGCTTGTCGGAGATGCGTGGAGAAGGAGCGATTCCATCCCCACTCTTAAAAGGAAGGGAGATGCACATTATAGGCTGACGGCTGATAGCTGATGGCTGACAGCTGATGTCCGACTCGTTCCACTCATAGTCCTCCGCCTCCAGTTCCACGCAACTCTCGATGCGCAGATCCTCCGCAATACGGCAGCTGTCGTTGTATTCATCCATCGCAAGAGCCATAGCAAACAAACTCATCATAACGACGAGCATCATCGGGGCATATTTGCGAATTATCTGAAACACGGTGCAAAGATACAACAAAAAATCCGAATGTGCAAATAAAATTCATTTTAATTTGCCATTTGCAGGAGACATATGCAAGTTTTGGAATAAAAAAGGAGCAAATTATTCAGTTATGGTCTGTCGCATGCCTGTCTTTTAATAGAGCATAAGAAAAGCGGTAGCCTGTTTTGGCTACCGCTTATCAAATGCATGAGACAACATGTCTCTCAAAAACACGAATGTGCGTTCGTTGGAGAGTCATTAATCTACATCTTTTACAAGGCGAACAGAAAGACCATATCTTCGTGATGTAGATTCAAGAGAAGTAGTAAATTCAGAGCTCTTGAAAGCAAAGCCATAATATGCATTTGTGTTATTTTCTGCCGTCGAAGACCAATAATAGCCCTTAGAATTGATTTCAGTTCTTTCATCAACTGTCGTTCCAGAGCGTTGGCCAGCAGCAGGCAAGAAGACACATCCTTTAGTCTCTAATGCTGCCCATTGTTCCAGAGTACAAGTCGTGGTTTTATAATCCATGTCATTAAAATCACTCTTTCTGCTAGGAATTTCGGTGAATTCGCCCGCTGTAAAAGTTCCGCCATCTGGGAACAGAATCAGACCCCTATGACCATCAATCGTTGCCCAAGCATGACGGATTCCTGACACCGAGTTTACCGTAGCTCCGGCACGATCATACACCAGACAATACCACTCGGCAGCAGTCAGTGTACGCCAACCGGAGTTTGGAGTATTACCTCCATTGGAGATAGCATTGTTTCCCCAGTCATAGTTAGCATGCTCGTCTGCCCAATCCGCCTTAGAAGTGATACCGCTACCGTAGTAAGCATTCGTGTTATCGATACTCCAAGGTTGATAATTGGTGTTATCTTCATCGATACCGCTCGTTGCCCATCCAAAGAGGTCAATCCAACCATCATAAGAAGCGCTAATATTAGCATTCGCAGCACCAGCTATATCATATTGATGTTCTGCAAAACGCCATGTATTGGAGCTTGCATTATATTGCAAGTTACCCTTGGAGAACCAGATTTTTTTGTCACATAAGTTAAACTCACCATTGATGCCACCCTCTGGCACCGCCGCAGGCGCTGTCTGTTTGGTCATATTCACGGTGATCTGGTAGAACTCGCCGTTAGTCAGTGACACAGAGGCTACCTCTTTCTTATAGGTGTCACTGCCTACCGTAGCAGTAAAGGTGATATTCTGGCTTGCAAAACCCGGAAGAGCCACATACATCTCGCTCGTAGCGGAAGCCGGAGTGATGGTATAGGTCTCGCCTGCCACCTCAATCACAAGCGGCTTGGCATCAATAGTAGCCGAACCGTCCTCATTCTTCAGCGTGAACTTGACGATAGCCTGCTGGTTCTCGAACACAGCATCGGCATTGGCGGTAATCGCTCCGCCTTCTACCGTGGCTACCGTAACCGTTGCGATGGCATAATCGCAGTTGGCAGAGATATACTCTAACGTACCGTCTTGATCGGCATAGTTGTTCGGTGTTTGATACTTGAGCAACAGCTCGTCGCCTACCGAGACCGCACCTGTCAGCGTACCGTTTAGCTGTGTGTTTACGCCGTCGCTCTGTGCTGTCAGTTGACCGCCAAGGTCTGCACTCTGGGTGACATTACGCACAGTGACTTGATCGCCGTTTTCCCATGCGGCGTTAAGGGTACCGCCACCACCCAGACTGATTACGCGTCTTGGACCGTTAGCTTGGTTGTCGTTTGCACCTTTCGAGGCTTGGATGCTCATTTGGTAAGTCTGCACCTTGGCAGGCTCCTGCGGGTCGTTGTTCTCTTTCTTGCAACCCGAGAAAACAAGTGTCATTGCGGCAAAGCACAATGCACTAAGGATAAATACATTCTTTTTCATTGTTTTGTCCTCCTTTTTTTTACCAGACGCTACTTCCTCCGTTTCCGTACGCCGTCCGCGTGGCGTTCACACCTGAAGCCGGTGCCGGTGCGGGTCCGTCTCCGCTCGCCATCAGTACACGGCTTACCGTTACTACTTCGGCAACTTCCGTCGCCGGTTGACAATAATTTTTCCTCATAGATTGTTAATTATTTAATATTGTTAATACTTGTGGCTTGCGCCACGCTAATTGGTTGTTTTATTGTTTTGTTTTATAGATAGCTTTTACTTAAATCTTAACGAGAATACATAAAGAAAGCGTGCGCTTTCGCTGCTTCAATTTGATTTTCTGAGGTCCTAGACTTACCTTATTTATCCAAATTTATGCACGGAAAACTCACGCTGAAAACGTGAGCGTACATAAAAACCATGCTTGGATAAATAATGATTTCTTTAACTTGTCTAGGGTTTCAGAAAATCAAGTTGGCTTTATTACGCTATATTTATATGTCTTGCGTAGCGACTACGCGGGTTGGTTTCGTTTTATGCCATAGGCGGGTGGTTGTATTAGTTATTGTTTATCATCGTCAACTTTAAGATTGAGCAGATCGAAATACATAAGACGTGTGTTGAGTGGCAAGTGGGCTAAACCAATACCAACATATTTCGCCTCAAGGCGTTCGTCTTCAATCAGATATTTGAAATCGTTCTTTTCGTAATAACGCAACGTGTCAGGCGTATTCTTGGCATCTACAATCAAGAAACGGCAGCCGGTACGATTATTAACACGGAAAAGTGTTTTGATAAAATCCATGACAGCCGAACCGTATCCTTGTCCGGCATATTCAATACTGGTTCCCAGACGCCCAATAAGCACGCCGGGAAAACGTTTCATTGTTTTGTCGCGCAATTCAGCATCTTCCAAGAAATGCTCCTTGTATTCATCCGTCAGCCGGTTTGTGATACGGATACTATCATTCGAGAGCGAAAAGGCTGTGATGATGGTAGATGGATCATTTTTGAGGCAGAAGAGGTATGTTTTTCCCAATAATTTCTTTCGGTATAACAAAGAATCCTTGACGAAAAACTCGTCAAGGTCTTCATCGCCACACGAAAAAGGCTTACAAGTAGCCAATTTTTCTTCGGTTGCTTGGTAGATGTCGCACGTATCGAGCAACTGGTCAATCGTCATAGTGCGTGCGTTGTTTTGAGATACGCTGAGACAACTTGTGCCTGATGCCGGTAGTCCTGTGTTTCAGGGTTCGCTTCGGTATGCGCAACTGCGCTCTCAAACCGCTGCGCAGATTGACCGTAGAGGGTCGGAATAGCTCTAATAGGTCTTGCCATAGTTGTATGTCTTTTAATTGGGTATAATACCGCTTTTAAATTTTCGGCTGCAAAGATACAACTTATTTCTGACATATGCAAGTTTTTTGGCAAAAAAGTGTTTTGAGGAACGCATTTTTAATGTCAAGATAGCGGATTGGTGGGATGGGCGAACGGCAAGTTCGGGTTCTAAATAAAACCTTACTACAAATCAGGGGAGCTCGCGAGAGTTCCCCTGATTTTATATCAAATCGCTAACGATTAATGGCACATAGTTGATCAAATCCTGTGGCGAGAGGCAAATCTGCATTCCTCGTTGACCGGCGGAGACATAGATCTTCTCATGCAGCTGGCAGGTCTCATCAATAAATGTCGGGAACGGCTTTTTCATCCCTATCGGGCTGCAACCGCCTCGAATGTAACCGGTGAGAGGAAGCAGTTCTTTCTGCGGAATGGGTTTGCACGACTTGTTGCCACTGGCTCGTGCGGCTTTCTTCAAGTCCACCTCACATGCGCCCGGCACAACGCAGACAAAATGCTTGGTCTTGTCACCCTCCAGCACGATGGTTTTGAATACAGCGTCCGCATCCTCGCCTAACTGCCGGGCGACATGCGTAGCACTCAGGTCAGACTCGTCCACCTCGTATTTGATTAACTCATACGCAATCCCTGCCGCATCCAGCAACCGGCACACATTCGTTTTTTGTATCTTCTGAGCCATTATTTGATTTCCTCCAATGCGCCGGTGACGGAGTCGATGATGAAGCCACGGATGATGACATCTTTCGGGATGAGCGGATGGGTCTGAATGGTCTTGACGGTCTTGCGCACCGAAGTCTCCGTGTCGCGGAAACCTTCGAGCCAGTGATTGAGGTCAATACCGCACTCACGGATCACATCGAGAGTCTCGTCTTTTATACCGCGTGCTTTCATCACATGGTGGAAATGGCTGTAACTCATGTGGCACGCGCCGCATTGGGAGTGCGCAACCACCATGATCTCCTCAACGCCCAGTTCGTAGATCGCCACAATCAGACTGCGCATCGCAGAGTCAAAGGGCGTGATAATCAGTCCTCCGGCGTTCTTAATGATCTTGGCGTCGCCGTTCTTGAGTCCGAGCGCCGCCGGAAGCAACTCCGTCAGGCGTGTGTCCATGCAGGTAAGGACAGCCAATTTCTTGTCAGGATACTTGTTCGTCACAAAAGGCTCATAGCCTTTCCGCTCCACAAACGAGCGGTTGAAATCAATAATCTGGTCTATCATGGGATATATATTAAAACGTCATCTTATGGACATGAGCGGTAAGGTTGCTAATTTTAACAATTCAGTTTGTTTTGATCACTTGTACGGACGGGACATTCAGGCGGATGGCGAGCCACTGCTCGATGCGCGCAAGGTCTCTCTGAGTGATTGTCTCCTGTTTATGGGTCTCATTTTGTTTCTCGGAGATGACCAGCAGCACGGTAGAGTCTGCACGGGCAAGGGTGATTCGGTCTATGGACGACCACTGTGCGCGCAGTTCGTTGCTGATCTGCTCCGTCGGCAGAACCTGCGCTTCATAGGTATCCAGTTGCTTTCTGAGTACCTTAATGGAATCGTCACGCTGACGCAGTTGTTGCTCGGTGGACGCCAACCAGTCGCGCATGACCTCCGTCTCGTTCAGCCGGTGAACTTCGATAGTGGCATCTTCCTGGAAGAGTATCTGTGCATGCGAGATCCCGTGTTTCTCTGCGTTCGTATAGAGTTGTGCGCGTGACTCCGGACTCAGTGCCTCTCCTGCCAGACGCAGCGTGAGCACATAGGGTTTGACGGACATGTCTGTGCTGTAATCATAGATATAAGAGCCTCCGATGGCTTGGTTCTCCTTTACGAAATGCCGTGCTTCGGTGGTGAAGCGGTTCTCCCGGACGATACTGTATGCCGTGAAGAAACTGGGCACCAGCACAACCAGGATCAGCAATCCGTACGAGATGACCCTCCGGCGCGAAGTACCGTCTTTCTCTTCCACCACCGGGAAACGCAAGTACTTGACTGCCAAGAAAGTAGCCAGAGCGATGAAGATACAGTTGATGAAGAACAGGTACAACGCTCCTCCCGCGTAGTGCCAGTTGAGGTTGGCGATGCCGTAACCGACCGTACAAAGCGGCGGCATGAGCGCCGTAGCGATCGCCACGCCGGAGAGCACCGTCCCTTTCTCCTTGCGCGAGAGTTCCAAGATGCCTGCTATGCCTCCGAAGAAAGCGATGAGCACATCATAAACGGAAGGGTTGGTTCGTGCTAACAGTTCCGTAGGATTGTCCGTCTCCAGAGGCGTTACCATAAAATAGAGCGTCGATGCCAGAAGGCTGATGGCGAACATGATCCCGAGGTTCTTGAGCGACTGTAGCAACAGATCCGTGTCGTTCGTTCCCAAACCCATACCGAAGCCGATAATAGGACTCATCAGCGGCGAGATAAGCATAGCGCCGATGATTACAGGAATGGAATTGACATTCAACCCGACCGAGGCAATCACAATCGCCACAAAAAGAATGTAAATATTCGGTCCGCGGAAAGGAACATTGCTGCGGATATTGGCGCTGGCGGCAAGTACATCTATGTAATCCGTCACACTCAGTTGCTCGCGGAAGAACTGCTTTGCCCGTTCTTTGAATTCTGAATAGGTCATATCTATCAATTTTTTCGAACGCTGTGTTCAAAAACTCAACGTTAGTTGTTCTTGGTGATTCTTAGTTATTTTTAGTTATTCTCAGAGGTCGTACGGAGTCATACCGGGGGTACGACCTATTATGGTCTCCTCATAAGGCAATCATTCCGACTGCAAAGGTACAACAAAAAATCCGAATGTGCAAATAAAATTCATTTTAATTTGCAAGTTGCAGGAGACATATGCAAGTTTTCGGACAAAAAAAAAAGCGACCCACATCGCTGTGAGCCGCCGATTTCGTTCCTTCGTACATCGTACATCGTTCCTTCGTACATCGTTCCTTCGTACATTACTTCACTTCCTCAACATCCTCTATATCCAGAACCTGCCGGATGCGGTCGGAAATCTTGTGGAGGCGTTTCTCTACGCGGTTGACAGCAGCCACTTTGAGCCAGTTACCCACACCGTCCAGAATGATACCGAGACCTACCAGCCAAGCCAGCGTTGCAGCCGAAGCAGCCGGGTTGCAGAACAAACCGTAGCAGCCTGCGCAGATGATGAGTACAGACAGCAGGCAGAGTACCCACCAGTTACCCCAACCGAGACGCTTGTAGTTGAACGAATCTACCATAAGGCCGATACCCTCATACATCACCCAGAAAGCGAAGATGAAAGGCAGAGCCACAGCCAGCGGAGCCGGATTGATAATCAGCACGATACCCAGGAAAACCTGCATCAGTGCAGCAAGGAAAGTCAGACCGCTGAAAGGGTTAATGGCACGGAAGGTCGCCCATACACCGAAGGTAGAACAACCGGTAACAATCAGTATCAGACCGAAAGCCCAAGCCAACGACAGAAGAGTGTCGCCCGGATACATGATACAGAGCACACCCAGTACCACGAGGGCAATTCCCGCGAGGCACATCCAGATTTTAGTACTTGTTTTCATATGTTTTTAGTTTAAATGAATTAGTATTTGCGATTTCGGGTACAAAATTACAACAAAATATGTTATCGCGCGTCGCTACGCGCGTTTCTCAGGTTTAGCGTCTCGGAGAGGGACGGGGATTTTATTGTTTCAAATTATCTGTTATAGTTTCCGTCCATTCGGGAAGTGAATCAACATATTGTTTTGCGAACTTACCATCCGTTGTACGGAATAGCAGTTGGGCGTTCTGGTCGTCAATCGAATTATCGTAGAAATACACCCTGTCTGCGAACTGCATGACTCGCACTGCATTGACAACCGCTTTCTGATACCGGGAGATGATTTTCTGTATCGGCACATCGTGTCCACCTTCCATGACGCGCTTAGCGATACGGGCAGCGTTGATGGTCGGATTTTGTGTGCAGATAAAGAACATTCGTATAAAATAGCCTTCCTCTTTGGCTCGTTTGAGAAAGTCCACTTTTCCCTCCGAAGATAACACCGTCTCAAAGATAAAATCCTTATGTTCTTTTAGTAATCGCTCGCGCCACTCTTCGCAATACTCCACCGCCTGACGCACAGCATTTGCATCATTCCAGTCGCCGAACTTGCTTTGCGCAATCTCATCCGGATTGATATACACACACTTCTCTGCCCACTCATGCTTGACTACCAAGCGAGTAGTGGATGTTTTGCCCGAACCATTCGGACCTGCTATAACAATTAGGACAGGTTTCCTCATAGAGCTTGCACCATTTGCTTGATTTCTGCGAAATAGGCAGCGCGGGTTTTCTCCCAACGCTCTTTGGCTTCCTCTGCGACCTCGTGCATCAATTGAGCTAATTGTTCTTCGGTCGGTTCCTGATTGATGTTTATGAAGCGGTAATCATTCATAATTTAAATGCTCTTTGCAACTTTCGGCTGCAAAGTTACTGCTTTTTTTTGAGATACGCAAGGATTTTTCTCAAAATAATCGTTGTATATTTAAAATATTT
>DGTP01000010.1 GCA_002394335.1 Bacteroidales bacterium UBA4333
GGATCAAACTCTTCGTTGTAATAATAATTATTAATCTCAGCTCAAAATGATTTATTTGAATTGTACGGGAACTTTTTATCGTTCTTGTACTACACTAATTGTTTCAATCTCTCAAAGATCACATGCTCTTGCTGCTTTCAATTAGGGCGCAAAAAAAATAGGAATCTCTCAAGCGTTATTAGAGTGATAGTCCTACATTTTAATACCCTTTCGGCAGAAAATAGAAACACGCTTGTTTCTCAAAAGCGGATGCAAAAGTACTGCTTTTTTTTGACATGTGCAAATTTTATGAGCATTTTTTTTCATTTTTTTTGCACTTTCTTTGTAACTCACTGATATTCAGAGATATTTATTTCTGTTCTATTTCCCCTGTGTTTATGTCTATTTTACACATTAGTAAATTATATGCGCACGCGTAACGCGCGCACAACGCGCTTGCGCGCCTGCGCGCCTGCTCCTTAAAAGTATATAAATATACTAAAAGCTTATTTTGACCGCCTTCGCCTGATAAAGTACAGGTCGGCTAAACAAAAAGAGGATTAACGCAGAAAGCCGGTGACTTATGCCACCGGCTTTCATTCAAAGAGTTCAAGATTGAAGTCTGGAATCTACAAATAGCCCCTGCTGGTCAGGTTAATCTGCTTTCAGTTCGTCAGGAATAACCGGCATGGCGCCGCGCTGGGTGCAGACGTAGGCAGAGACGGCTACGGCTTTCTCATGCGCCTCGCGGATGGTCTTGCCGAGGAGGAGCTGGGCTACGAAAGTAGCAGTGAAGCTGTCTCCGGCACCGACGGTGTCGGCCACCTGCACTTCGGGCGTAGCTACATAACTCTCTTTGGAAGCCGTGAAGACATAAGAGCCGATGGCGCCACAGGTGAGGATGAGCATATCCAGCTCGTAACGCGCGATGAGTTCGCGGCAGATGCGGCGGGTCTTCTCAGGGTCCTCGGCGATGAGTTTGCCGGGAACGGTAGGTTCGCCGAGAAGCATGGTCGCTACGACATCGAGTTCCTCGTCATTGATCTTGAGCACATTCGCCCGGTGAAGGGATTCCGCGATCACTTCGGCGGTGTACCAAGACTGACGGAGGTTAATGTCAAAGACCTTGAGTGCATCCTCCGGCATAGCGTCCAAGATAGCCTGGATGGTCTCCCGGCTGGTTTGAGAACGCTGCGCGAGCGAACCGAAGCACGCCGCCTGCGCCTGATGCGCGACCTCTAACATGTTGTTGGTGAGGGGGATGTTATCCCAGGCTACGCCGAGACAGATCTCGTATTGCGGTACACCTTTGTCGTCGAGGGTGACCTTGACCGTGCCGGTAGGTTGTTCTACGACGGGTAAGATATGATTGAGGTGCACTTTCTCGAAGGTATCTACTATCTCGTCACCAAGTTCGTCAGCGCCGATAGCGGAGATAGCACATCCGTTGAGTCCGAACTGGGATACATGATAAGCGAAGTTAGCGGGCGCACCACCGAGTTTGCGTCCTTCCGGGAGGCAGTCAAAGAGCGCCTCGCCGATACCAATAACGTATTTTTTCATTTGTTCATTTACCATTGGGTCATTTATTTTGTCATTTAGCCATTTTTAAGCAGAAGCCCACGAGGTAGGCGGCACCGACAGCCATGACGAGGACAGCGCCGAGAGAGCCCATGATATCGGACATAACGCCCATACAAAGCGGGAAGATGGTACCTCCGAACAGTCCCATGATCATCAGACCGGAGATTTCGTTCTTGTGCTCTGGGTCATGGTTGAGCGCCTGCGCAAAGCAGATAGAGAAGATATTCGAGTTGCCAAAACCAACCAACGCTATACCGGTATAGAGCACCCATTGAGCGTCCCCTACCGCCAAGAGAATCATTGCAGCAACAATCATACAGACAGAGATCGCAAAGAAGATTTTCTCCGGGATGAGCCGCAGTATAGCCGAGCCGGAGAGGCAACCGATGGTACGGAAGATGAAGTACAGCGAGGTGGCAAATCCGGCAGCCGCCAAGTCCATACCCAAACGCTCCATGAGGATCTTCGGCGCCGTAGTGTTGGTACCGACATCGATACCCACATGGCACATGATGCCTAAGAAACAGAGGAGGATGAACGGGTTGCCAAGCAGTTTGAAACACTGCGCGAAAGACGATCCTTTCGCTACCGGTTCCTCGTGAATGGAGGTGAACGCCAATGCGAGGATGGCTACAATACCGATAATGGCGTATATAGGAAAGAGCACTTTCCACCCCAAGCCCATGTTCGGGATCGCCGCCGTAGCGCCCCACATGGCGATATACGGTGCGAGGAAAGAGGCGATCGCCTTGACGAACTGACCAAAAGTCAGGGTCGAGCTGAGGTTTCCGGTGACAATATTGGACACCAACGGGTTAAGGGAGGTCTGCATCAGGGCGTTACCAATACCCAGGAGCGAGAACGCACATAGCATTAAAGCGTAGCTCTCACCACAGAGCGGCAGAAGGAGCGAGAGGACGGTGACGATAATCGAAAGGAGCACCGTTTTCTTACGACCGATCTTATTCATCAGCATACCGGTAGGCACGGAGAAAATCAAGAACCAGAAGAAGACGAGCGAAGGCATGATATTAGCCTGGGCATGTGTAAGACCCAAATCTTGCTGCACATAGTTAGAAGCTATGCCTACAAGATCCACAAAGCCCATCGTGAAGAAACAAAGCATCACGGGCAGCAAGGCAAACTTGCTATTTGTTGTTTGTGATTTCATATTGGTTGTTTTTTAGAAATTAATGTTATAAATGGTTGCTTTACCTCCCTGCACGTCAATGTGATTATACGGTTCGGAGGGGAAGACGAGATTTGTCATAGTCCATGCGCCTTCTGCATCGAACGCTTCAATCGAACAATGGTCGATGAAAAGAATAAGATGATAAGCATCCCGTTTGATGAAGAGGGGTGCAACGGTAGAGGCAGCAAACTCATGCGAAAAAGAACAGTCGCCGGAAGCGGTACGATCCATCGAAAAAGTTTGCCGGTGTATATCCAGGGTCATAAGCACTTTTTCGCCGCGGTCATTAGAAAGAGTGATAAGCGCATCTTGTTTGCCATCCAGATCCAGTTCGACCACTGCGGCATCCGGAAGCGTTTTGGTTTCTTCTCCTCGCAGAGCCATAGTCTCTTGTGAAGGAACCGAACCAAGGCGATATTCCCCCTCGTCGTCAAGATAGAGGAACAGGTCACGCGCAACAGTATTCTGCGAACGGAAAGCAACGGTAGGCAGCACTTGAGCATATTGCCAGTTGGACATCCATCCCAAAGCTACTAATCGCCCGTCCGGTGCGTTATGGAAAGTAAATGTGGAGTAATTATCATTGCCGTAGTCAAGCCATTTCGATTGAGGATTTTCGCATTTAAACTCCTTACCGTTCCAATCGCCGACGAAATACTGGGTGGCAGATCCGCCAAATAGTCCACCGGGGTTGATACTAACGAGCAATACATATTTGGTTTGCCCATTTTCACATTTGAGTTTGATCAATTCCGGGCACTCCCAAACACCGCCGTGCGCGCCGACACCTTCGCCAAAAGAGGAGAGAAAAGTCCAGTCTTTGAGGTTATCCGAAGCATAGAAACGGATCTCCTGACCGCAAGCAAGTGTCATCAGCCAGTGATCGCTATCCCATATTACTTTCGGGTCACGAAAATCCGGCACATCGCCTTTAAGTACGGGATTACCCTCATATTTGACATATGTAGAGCCGCCGTCGGTGCTATAAGCAATCGACTGGTGCTGTCCGCAGACTTCCGACTGGGTATAGACAGCCACAATAGCATTCTCTCCGAAACCGGCGGTGTTGTCCTTGTCAATAACAGCCGAGCCAGAAAAGATTGTACCTATACTATCCGGTTCCAGAACAATAGGGTGTTCCTCCCAATGCAGCAGATCCTTGGAAGTAGCGTGTCCCCAATGCATGGGTCCCCAAGTCGTACCGAAGGGATTGTGTTGATAATAGAGGTGCCATACGCCGTTCGCCTCGTCGTAGAACATACCATTGGGGTCATTCATCCAATTGGCAGCAGGTGAGTGGTGATAGACCGACCGGAACGGTTCGTCCGTCGGATGAGTGACGGCTGTCCGGTTTACGCAAGAGGAAGCGATCATAAGCCACAGACCGCAAAGCATCAATGCTGAGTGTTTCATACTATTAAATATTTTACATTTTCAGTCAGTCCGGGAGGTATTCAGTCTCCCGAACCGTAAACTTATAAGGGATTTAAAGTTGTGCTCCCTGTGCGTTGAATTTTACTCCGTTCTTGATAATCACAATCTGACCGTTTTCAATCATTTTTACAGCCTTGGTCTCAACAGCCGTATTCTCGAAACCTTCTCCCTGTTCTTCTTTATCAATAACGAGCACGATGTCGGTTACGTTGAAAGCAGCACCTGTCTCTTTGTTGAACTGGATCATCCAGTGACCAGCATTCGCCAGACGGTTACGGAGGTCATCAGTCAGCGGGAGTTCCATGTAGCCTTCGCCTGCGGTCATAGCGCTTTGGTCAGCAATCTTACCTTCGTCTCCCCATGCTTCCATTACGTTGATCACAAAGTCCGAGCGGCCTGCCTCCGAATAGATGCGGAGGGCGGTAGCTTTGGAAAAATCAACGCCTGCGTAGCCGTTCCAGTAGAGTTCGAGAGTGCTCCATTCGTCAGCCCAGAAGAAACCGGTCCATACGGTGAAGCCGTCTTTGAGCGTCTTGCCATCCAGGAGCTCTACCCTGGTGCAGGTGAAGTTCGCGCCGATGATCTCCAGACCGTAAGCCTTGAGACTGTCAACAGCCGAAGCGGTGAGGAACTGTTCATATGCGCCGTCTCCGTTAATCCATGCAGCCTCGCGACTGCCTGCCAAGTGGTCGAAATTAGCGTTCATTACTTTGAACTCGATACCGTCAGAAGCGCCTGTGTAGGTAACTACGATCTTCTGACCGGGCAGAGCGTTAGCGAAAGATGCAGCGCTAATCTGAATACCGCCATCTTTCCATGATACATGTTTGGATTCAGTCCAGAGGTCTTCTGCACAAAGACTCATTGTGAGCGCTGCAAACAGCGCAATAAGAGAAATCTTCTTCATAAATTGTAAAATATTAATAAAGTTATTATTGTTGTTTGTTAATCTCCATCCGTAATGGCGGAAGCGGAAGTTGTTCCTCCTATAGTGATAGAAAGAGTAGTTTCACTACCGGCGCAAAGGGCTGCCAAATGGTTTACAGAAGTTATGTCCATTTGCGGAATGATATAATTCTTTTTCATTTCTGTATTCTTTTAAAGGTTATACATTATTGAACACGTGCGCCGGTAGCGTCAAAGAGTTGTCCGCCACGAAGAATAAACAACTGACCGTTGAGAAGTACCTTGGTAGTTTGTACTTGGTCACTTGGAACTTTGTCAACTCCTGTCGTTTGGTTCTCGGCGGCAATGACGCGGCGTTTCATTCCGGGAGCCGGCGCGAGCGTAGTAATGCCGCTGAGGTCTATGTATGCACGGTTAGGAGCGATAGTAACACTCGTATTATCCACCAGATAGAGTTTGTTGTTTTTCAGCACGTAAGCATCTTGCGGCACATCCATAGCCGTTTCACCAAGGTTTCCTATCAGGCCGTTAGCGGCTTGTACGTCAGCGCGAGCACCGGTCATGGTGACGGTCAGTTGGTCAGCCGTAGCCTGGAAGATATAAGGTTTGCCGGCCTCCATCGAAGCCACCTCTTCGATAGTGATTCCTTCGGAAGCATTGCCGTCCACAATGCGGTACATGGTTGCGCCCTCGATAGCCGACGAAGCACGCGGCAGACAGATCGTACCATAGTTGCCGTTGGTCACCGTGCGGGTGTACGGCTCCTCCATAACGAGCACGATGTCGGTTATGTTGAACGCTTCACCGGAAGAGCACCCCTGAATCATCAGACGGTCTGCATTAGTAGCCGCAATAATGGCAGGTATATCCACCTTGGTCAAATCAATCACAATCTTATCCGCTGATTTGTCATCGGCAATCGTCTCATAGATTTTGCCTGCAGCATCCCAGTTTGTGCGGACATTAACGCCATAATCGGTATGGCCTGCTTGGTGATAAACAATCATTTGTTTATAGTCATACCAGTCTATATTATGGAATCCCTCGATATCCAGTTCGAGTGTTCCGCATACATTATCAGCCCATGAGTAACCTGTCCAAATTGAACCGTCTTTGGCTTCTGCAGCTCTGCCCTCCAGCAACTCTACTTCCGTTACATCAAAGCCACCGCCGCAAATCTCAAGGCCATACGCTTTAACAGCCTCTACTGCCAGTGTCGAAAGATACATTTCATAAACACCTTCACCTTCAATCCAAGCATTCTTGCGTGAACCGGCAAGGTTGTCATGACTGGTATTCATTGCCTTGAACTCAATGTTGGTTGCTGCGTTGGCATAATGCACTTTCAACAGATTGCCTGTCTGTGCACCTGCAAACTTGTCCGCAGCAATCTGCAAGCCGCCGTCTTCCCAAGAAACATGCTTGTTTCCATTATAAATACGGGTCTCTTTGACCAAAGTAATATCAGTGACATTAAATGCCGAGCCCGACTCTTTGTTGAATTGGAATTTCAGTGTATTTCTCTGACCTTCCTCAGCCGCAGCGATGACTGCATTCATATCCACTTGGCGCAGATCAACCACGATCTTGTCATTGTATTTGGCGATTGCTCCTTCCGGCACTTTTGCTCCTTCTCTGTCAAACTGGCTTAAGATATTTACTACGAAATCCGAGCGGTCTGCTTCATGGTAAATAACCATCTCTTTGTACCGGCTCCAATCGATTGCTTCACCGTCAAGGTAAAGCTCCATGGTACTCCAACTGTTCGCCCAGAAATAGCCTGTCCAGATGGTAGTTTTCTCTTTGAGCTCTGCTTTGCCGTCCACGAGGTCCACAGAGGTGCAGTGGAAATTTTCCCCAATGATTTGAAGACCATGTGCTTGGATATCCGCAACGGCTTTCGGGGTAAGGAACTGCTCCAGCGAACCGTCGCCGCTAATCCCTTTGGAACACGAGCCTGCAATATGTTGCCATACGCCAATAACTTTGAACTCGACACCATCCGTAGCACCGGTGTAGGTCATTACAATCTTGTCACCGGCTTTGGCATCGGCGAACTTCTCTGCTTCCAAGTTCAGCGGAGTGTCCCATGTAACAGCATGGTCACCTGTAAACAGGTTGGTTGCATTCGCGTTGAACAAGATAGTTAACGCGAAAAACATAAATAATGAAATTTTCTTCATAATATTTTTAACATTTGTGGGCAATGAGCAGACACCCAAGCTGCTCCTTGCCCGGTTGATTAATATTGTTTGATTTGAATATCCTTGACAGTCATGCCACCCTCATAGCAGTTGACAGACCAGCAGTTGCGCTGGATGCCATATATACGCTGAGTATATGCCACGATATCGTTGATATACATGACGAGGACGGAGTTATCGGTATAGATATCGATCTTATAGGTATTGTCCTCGGGTGTGGTGAAGGCATAACTTCCGCCGCCCTTGAGTTCCCATTTGCCCTGCTCTTCCTCAAAACGGATGAAATGCTTGTCGCCATCCGGGCAAACCATGATAGAATAGTATTTCTCGTAGGTCTTGTCGCCTTCTTGACGGTCGCCACGGACAAAGGAGATACCGAAACGGCCGGCTTTGTCTGTTGTGGTAACGGTCATAGAGAGGTGGTTGTGGTAGCCGAGGGTGCTGAACATCACAGAACTATAGGCGTTCATTGTATAAATGCCTTCCCCGATAGTCAGATTGCCTTCCTCTTCGCCCCATTTCTTCACCACTTTGACTTCTTTGGCAACATTGTATTTCTCGCGGATAGCAGGCACTTCGGCGAGATAGAGTGTACCATCCTCCCGTTGAACCAGTTTGTGGGCTACGAGAGAGCCTCCCCATTTGGGTTCGGCATCGGCAGATATGTCGGTATTGTCTTTATTGCGACGCTCCGGGCACCATCCCCACATATAACGGTCAGTGCCGTTGGAAGCAGTGTTCCCTGCATAGAATGCACGGCAGTCGAGCGCCCCTTCTTTAGAGTCCGGCCAGTTAGGATTGGTAGCCGCTTTAAGCTCGTCTATCGTGCGTCCTTTGAGATAGTGGACCCGGCGCTCGAAAGCGGACATATCGCTGTAGGTAAGATACCACCAATCGCCCATCTTAAAGACATTCGGACACTCCAGGAAGCGATCCCAGATCATCTTGGAGAACTTGCCTTTATGCGTCCATGTCTTGAGATCGGCAGATGTAAACTCGGCGAAACAACCGTCTTTCTCCTCCGAACGCGAACCGGCAGGCATCGGTTTCGTTGCTACGATCATGTGCCAGCCGTCGTCCATGCGCCAGATATAGGGATCGCGGAAATTGAGGGTGCTATAACCATAATCCGCACCACGGAGACGGAAGAGCGGGTCTTTGGTCCAGGTCTTGAAATCAGGACTGGTGGCTCTCATGACCACCTGACGGTCTTCGTCGGCTGCCGGTTTATAGCGCTCGCCGGTGTAATAGATATAATACAGTTTCTCGCTTTCGTCATAAATGATACAGCCTGTACCGAGGGCAGCGTCCTGTTCTCCTGCCATGCCGAACGGAAGAACTTCTCCCATAGGAGAATAAGTAGCTGCATCCTTGGTGCGCAGCCCCCACAAGGGGTGGAAGGTTTGCTCCAGGTTCTGCTCGTAATTGTGGAGATAAAGGATCTTGAACTCCTGCTCTACCGGATCATAAAACGGAAGAGGGTCGCCTACCGAACCTACCGAAGGCTTGTAATAGGTTGTACTCGTTCCCTCGTCCGAGGCGTCAAAGTACGCGGTAGAAATATCCCAGTCTTTTTGCTCCTGCGGGATGTTCTCCCGGCAAGACGAAAGGAATAAGGAGCAAGGAATAAGGAATAAGGAGCAATATGCCTTAACGAAATTTATTGCTTTCATATTACGTTTCATTTTTAGTCTTTTGTCTTTACTCTTTTAAAGGAGCGGTCTTTACTTCCCCTTTAGATAATTAAATGCGTTTTCTGTTATCTTGGCTACGTTTGCGTGGTAGTATTCCGTACCGTCAGCCCCTGCAACGGAATACCAGTCGTAGCAACCGGAACCGATACAGATGATTGCTCCGTGCTCCGAGGTGCGCGGGTACTCCCATGCCACTACGGCGTCTGCTCCTCCGGCGATATCCACGGCACCGGTCTTCTCATGGAAGACATTGCGATCGGCATATCCTCCCCAGTCAGAACCAATATGGTATTGTGCCGTGGAGTTGGTAATCCGATAGCCTGCGTCACAGGTATAGACATGGTCCGGTGCGTCTGTGTTCATGAGCAGATTCTGCCACAGTGCATGATCCGTATGGCCGGTGATAGCAAACTCCCACGGACCGCCGACGGTCTCCGCTTCTGCTTCTTTCTGTCCCCAGCAGTTATTGGGGAAACACTCTGCTTCACCCAGATAATACGGCAAGTTGACCGCATACCGTGTGAGCAGGAACGAACCTCCGGCATGGTAGAATTCTTTGAGTCTGTCCAAAGTCATGACGTCCACTGCCTCCGGGGCATTGGTTTCAAAAGCAGTTTTGCCTTCCAGTCCGCCGTCCTTGTGGAAATGCCACCAGATAACCTTCAGATCATCCGTCTTGACACGACCGGCAGCAAAAGCAGCGAAAGAGGCATAGTCGGAGTTCTCTACATTACTCAAGAGCCATGTTACCGCCTCCTGCTCTTCCGGGTTGAGTTGCGCAACGGTTTCGGCAAGCCCCAGATAGAGCACTACCGGATTAGCTTTCTCTTTGACGGTAACGGTATAAGTAGCCGAAGCAGTGTTATAATCCACCTTGAACTCCACAGGATCGGTAAAGTCGCACGGTACGCCGGAAGCCGGAGTGAGGGTCGCCCCCTCTGTGGTCTTAACGGTCGGAACGAGTGCCTTCACATCCGTACCAATAGGTACGGAAACGGATATTGTGTGTGCCTCTTGGTCAATGATTCCGATATATTCGTCATTCAACACAAAAGACAGGATACGCGCTTCGTCATGCTTCACCGTCAGTTTATAGTCCTGAAACACATTGCCGTTCACCACATGCAATACAACAGGGGTATTGAGATTCACTTTGTCCCCCGCTTTATAGTTGGCTGTAGCTCCGGCGGAGAGATCCAGTCTGGTGATTGTCATGAGTTGATCCTCATGCACCTCCGGAACTGCCACCACCACGGTGCGGGCGGCATGATCAATAGTGCCTACAAACTCATTGTCCAGCTCCAACGCCTCTATCAGGCAATCGCCGGAGACATTAAAAGAGCTATCCTGCTTGCTGCAAGAGGCAAAGAACAAGAATCCGGGAACAAGGAGTAAGGACAAACAAGCCTTAATGATATATTTTGCTTTCATAATACTTTACTCTCTAAATAATTAAATGGTAAATGACCAAATGATAAAATGATCAAATAATAAAATGATTTTACCAGCCTCCTATATTTTGTGTATAATGTCCGTTGGAAGCAGAAATCTGCTCATGCGGGATGGGGAGGTATTCGTTCTTATTGGCGGTAAAATGGGCAGAAGAGTATATACGGCAATCGTTCGCTTCTTCCCGATAGTACTTGTTGAGTACTTGTTCTGCCTCCCCCCAGCGCACGAGATCAAAAAAGCGTTCGCTCTCCATCGCCAACTCCAGACGGCGCTCCATCTTAACGCGAGCCAGTGCATTGGAATTGTCGGAATAGGGCTTGATACGGATTTTGGCTCCGTAGTTAGTGTCATAGCCGGCAAGCATCGCCGTGCTGCGCGAAGCGCGGTTACGAATCCTGTTCACGATCTCTATCGCTTCAGCGTCCTGACCTAACTGAGCCAGAGCCTCGGCACGCATCAGCAGGACGTCCGCATAGCGCAGTACAATACGGTTCATCGGAGAACCGAACCAAAGTTTGGAACGCACCAGATAACCGCCGTCGGGATCGACATTATGTTTCAAAGTCACATGATAACCGTACAAACCGTTGGAACGGCTCCAATCGTGGGTACGCGACATGATATATTTGGGGTTGAACATATAAGGGAATCCCGGAATTCCTATTGTCAGCCAAAGACGCGGATCTGCGGTCTCGGTAGCGGCATTGAAATCTTCGTCATTGAAATTCTCTATATACGGCAGCCCTTCATTATTGGTACGGAAGGCATTGACGAGGTTCTGGCTCGGCTTGTAAAAGTCACAACCGCCGTCTGTCACACCTTCAATACCCGGAACCATAAGACCGTACGACCAGTTGCAGTTACCGAGGTTTGTTCCATCATTCACCGAATACTGCATTGCCCAGATACTCTCTATACCGTTTTCGTACTCCGGTTCCGGACGGAAGTTATTATGAAAATCCGCTTCCAGTCCATAGCCGCCTGCGGTATAAATCGACTCTTCCGTATAGTCCAATACTTTGCCGAGGTCTTCCCTATTGACAGAAGTCACTGTATGGCTGGAAGGATCGTCCTGACGGTAGGCTTTATAAAGATACACTTTCGCCAGCAGAGCAGCTGCAGCAGCACGGGTGGGACGCCCCTTGTCCGCCTGCAACACCGGCAGTGCATTGAAAGCGAACTCCAGATCATTGGCAATCACCTGCCAAGCCTCATCGTTGGTGAACTCCGTGTTGGTAAGGTTGTTATAATCCTCCTGCGACATATTCGATTTTATCACAAAGGGGATATTCTTATATAGTCTTTTCAAGAGAAAATGCCCGTACGCACGCAGGAACTTCATCTCCCCAAGACGCTGTTCTTTGAGTTCGTAAGAGCTATCCATCGCATCGAGGGCGTCTATAGCTGTATTCACACGGCTCAGACAGTTGTACAGGCGTTTCCACATATCATTGATATTCCAGTTGGTAGTCATTATTCCCTGGCTGATCTCCAACTGGTGGAATACATCGCCGTCGTTTTCCGCAATACCACCTTTGTAGGCGTCGTCCGAACGCACATCATAATTCCACATACTGAAGGAAGAGTTCACATCTTCCGCCGACATAAAAATGGCATAGGCGGAGATCACCACATTGTCTATATACTGCGGATCATTCACTTGCTCGCCGCTCAATATCCCCTGAGGTACAGACTGATCAAGAAAACTGTCGCAAGATGTAAAAAGCAAAGTACCAAGGGACAATGTACCAAGTACTATTTTATTGAATGTTCTCATAATCTTCGAATTTTCAAATTTTCAAATTTCCAAATTTATTAGAACGTCACTTTCGTTCCTAATGTTACGGTCAGCGGAATAGGATATCCGAAGGTCGGGTTCTCCGGATCTACGCCGGTGAACTTAGCCGAATGGATGGTGAATACATTCTGTGCCGAAACGAACCAACGCCAGTTCTGCATTTTCATCTTGTCGCAAGCAGTCTTCGGCAGATTGTAGCCCAACTGGATATTACGCAGTTTGAGGAACGAACCGTCTTCCACAAAATAGGTGCTTACGCGCGTCTCGTTGTTGTTATTATTGGTTGAGAGCGCCGGTATATTGCTATCGGGATTGGAAGGACTCCATGCCTCGAGGACACGGGTTCCTTTGTTGAGATTAGCCACATTCACACCTGCCCAGAGGTCTGTCTGTTCCTTGTAGTCTTTGGTTATCACCTGCACGCCTCCTACTCCCTGGAAGAAGACGGTAAGGTCAAATCCCTTGTACTCGAAATAGAAGTTGGCACCGAAATTGATAGCCGGTACCGGCGAATAAATCCATGTCTGGTCTGACTCATTGACCACGCCGTCACCGTTGATATCACGATAGCGGATACGCCCTAATCCGGCGCCCTCCTGATAAGCATGGTTGTCGATCTCTTCCTGACTCTTGAAGATTCCGTCTGCGATATAACCAACCTGCGAACCCATTGCATGACCTACCACCGATTCTACACCGTTACCGCCGAAGGTTCCTTTGGCTGCAATCGTCTCCGGCAGTTTGGTAACCTTATTGTCGTAATGAGAGAGGTTGGCTGTAATATCATATTTGAAACCGCTCTTGGTCTGGTTACGGTAACCTAAAGAGAGCTCCACACCCATATTGTCCATTGCACCGGCATTCACCCATTGGGCGCTGCCTTCGCCCATGGCTCCGATACCGTCCATAAGCACGAGAATATCCTTGGTCTGCTTGTAAAACCAATCAAACGAACCGTAAAACGTCTGACGGAAGAGGGAGAAATCCAAACCGACGTTGGTCTGGGTGGTAGTCTCCCATTTGATATCATCGTTGCCGATCTGGTCACGCTTGAAGCCGGAAGGAAGAATATGACCGCCGTTAGAACCGGTTATGTCATACGACGTTCCGTAGCTCTGACCGCCGTTTTCCTCCACACCGTAGTTGGATACATAGATGGTATAGCGCGCCGTGGGAGAAATATCCTGGTTTCCGGTCTGTCCCCACGAGGCACGGAGTTTGAGGTCGTTGAGCCAGGAAGCCTCTCTCATGAATTTCTCCTCGCTGATACGCCAACCGGCGGATACAGAGGGGAAAGTGGCAAAACGGTTGTGTTTGCCGAAACGGCTCGATCCGTCATGACGGAGGGTAAGAGAAACAAGATAACGGTTATCGTAACTGTAGTTCGCCTTACCAAAGAAAGAGATCAGCGAATAGCTGCCACCGCCACCATAAGACTGCGCCTTGCCGGAACCGGCGGATGGCCACATATAATCGGGCGTGAGGACGATATAATCTTCCTTATAGCCGGAGAACCATTCGTCTATCTCGCGGTTCAACTCGGTACCAACCATAAAGTCCGCACGGTGCTTGCCGATCTCCAGATTGTAGGAGATGACTGCGTTCCACATCCATTTGAGCCAGTGCTCCTGCTTCGCCTCCACGGCATTCTTGTCATTCGCCACAACGCCCTCCATGACAGGATAGGTGAAGAAACGCTGTTTCTTCTGGGCATAGTCAATACCCGCAGTGGTACGGATATTCAAACCCTTGACAGGATTGATATTAATGAAGACATTTCCGAATATACGCCAATAGGTATAACGGTTGTCCTTGTTGCGCTCCAGGATAGAAAGCGGATTCTCACGCTGGGGGAAACCGCTGGAGGAAGGAGCCTGTGCCAACGTCTCGCCGTCTGCTTTATAAACCGGCAAAAGAGGATGGTACTGCAGCACGCTGTTGACAAATCCTCCGGGGGCGCTTACTTCGGAGGTGCGGCTCAAGGTGAAGTTCTCACCTATCGTGACATAGTCCTTCAAGATCTTATAGTCGCTGTTGATACGCGCTGAGAAGCGATCGAAATCCGAGGTCTTGATAACGCCTTCATTTTTATAGTACCCCAAAGAGAAGAACGAACTGCCTTTCTGTCCGCCGTTGGATACAGCTATATTATAATTCTGTATCACGCCCGGGCGCGTAGTCTGGGAGAACCAGTCCGTATTGCTGACCGGCACCGTTCCGGCATTGTCCATATATTTGTTCAGAAGCACATTATTAAGAACCGGCTGTCCCTGGGCATTGAGCCCCCAGTCGAAACGATAGCCCAGCACGTTGGTGTTCGGATCCGACACTCCGTCGTTGACATACGCCTGCCAGAGTGCACGGCCGTATTGCTCGGAGTTGAGCACCTGCATCCGGTTGACATAAGACTGTACCGCTACCGAAGCGTCCAGATCAACACGGATCTTGCCCGCTGCACCTTTTTTGGTTGTTACGATGATCACACCATTCGCAGCACGGCTACCATAGATGGAAGCGGAAGCGGCGTCTTTGAGCACCTGGATGGACTCGATGTCATTGGGATTCAGTTCGTGCATGCCGGATTTGGTAGGCACACCGTCGATGATATAGAGCGGATCGTTGTCATTCAGGGTACCAACACCACGGATGCGGATTGTAGCCGCTCCCGACGGGTTACCGTCGGCAGAGATATTCAAACCCGGAATCTTGCCTTGCAAGGCCTTCATGGGGTTGTTCTCCTGCTGCTTTTCCAGATCTTTGCCGCTGACAGCAGTAACGGCACCCGTCAGGTCGGCTTTACGCTGGGTGGTATATCCTGTTACCACCACCTCGTCCAGCAACTCACTGTCTTCCGACAACTTGACCTGCATATTAGCCTTCGGATACAACTGTTGGGTCTTGTACCCCACGTACGAAATCACCACCATGGCATCCTTCCCCGTAGTAAGGGAGAAATTACCGTCAAAATCGGTGATTGTTCCATTAGTAGTCCCCTCTTCCAATACCGTGGCTCCAATAATGGGTTCACCGGTAGCAGCGTCTGTTACAACGCCTGTCGCAGTCACTTGAGCCCGGGCAAAAGCAATCGACAAAACCATTGCGAAGAAGGACGCAAAAAGAAATCTTTTGTTTTTCATGAGATTTATGAGTTAAACAATACAGCCGAACTTGGACTTTCCAAATTCCGCTGCAAAAGTATATCTATTTATACACATGCGCAAAAAATAATGTTGCAAAATATGCCACAAATGTTTCAATGCAACAAACGGTAC
>DGTP01000002.1 GCA_002394335.1 Bacteroidales bacterium UBA4333
TTCAACTTTTGGGGTTCATTACACGCGAGGTGCTGTTTTCTGTTATCTATACTCTATCATCGTAGCGGTCTATATTCTATCAGGCGCAGCCTGTCTTACAGCGCAGCGGTCCATAAGCGCCTCATACAGCCGCTCTACCGGCAACCCCATCACATTGAAATAGGAGCCTTCCAGCGATGTACAGCCGGCATAGCCGATCCACTCCTGAATGCCATATGCACCGGCTTTGTCGAAAGGCTTGTAGCGCTCTATATAGTACTCTATCTCCGCCTCGTCCAGTTCTCTGAAACTTACATCCGTGCGGCAGACAAACGAGTACACCTCGCCTTCCTGCTTCGTCAGGCACACTCCCGTATATACCTGGTGCGTCTTGCCGCTCAGCAGCCTCAGCATCGCTTTGGCGTCCTCCGCATCGCGGGGTTTGCCAAGCATCCGGCCGTCACACCAGACAATCGTGTCGGCGGTGACGAGCAAGTCGTCCACATCAATCTTATGCGTGTACGCGCGCGCCTTCGCACGCGATATATACAAAGGTATATCGCCCTCCTTCAGCGTTTCCGGGAAACGCTCGTCGGCATCGATATCTACGATCTCAAAATCAATATCCAGCCCCGCCAGCAATTCTCTGCGGCGGGGGGATTTACTGCCTAAAAGGATGCGCATAAATAATGGTGAATAACGAAACTATACATCAGACCCAGAAACATAGCGAACTTCATCAGCAGTTGCGCATTGCGGTAGTCGGAGGATATACGTCCTGCCCACATCAGCCATAACACGCACGCCAGCGGAATCAGCATCCCGAAGACCAGGAACCGCGTACTCAGACTGTTCCACTCATGCGGGAAGGGCAACACACCCCATTGAAGCCAGCAGAGCAGAGCCATCGTCAGAACCGTCAGGACGGTCACGAAAATCTTCGTGCCCGACTCGCCCCATTTGATAGGCATCGTCCGGCATTCGAGTTCGCGGTCACCCATCTGGTCCTGCATGTCTTTGAGGATCTCGCGTATCCAGGTGTAGAGAAAAATCAGCGCACTGAACCCGCCAAGCCACGCATAGAGATACGTGATCGAGGGTGCCAGCCGGTCGGTGATCGTCACCAGGTCGCGGCTTTCCAGAAAACTGCCGAACATGCTCTCGTTGGCAAGCCCCACCAGAAACGGCGTGACAGCCGACACGAAAGCCACAATCAGGTTGCCGATCACAAACTGCCTCTTATATGCCGAGGAATAGAACCACAACAACCCCGGCACCAGGACGAAAATCACGCCCAATGTCCAGCTGTGTACCAGCACCGCTGTCAATATACCGAGGACCATGCCCGTAGCACTCAGACCGATACTAAGCCGCATTGCGGCAGGCTTGCTCACCGTCTCGGAGACGATCACGCGGTCGGGACGGTTAATGCGGTCAATCTTGATATCAAAATAGTCATTGATCACATATCCGCCGGCTGCTATCAGCACCGTAGCTGCTATCAGCAGCCACAATACCGGTTCGGGCAACACTTCCGGCAGACCGAACGTGTAGAAAACGGATACTGCCACCCATTTCTCCATCACCCAGATCAGCACTGCCAGAAAGAGCAGGTTGCCCCACCGTACCAGGTTCATTATATCTCTGAATCGTTCCATACTCAGCGGATCTTCAGTATTGCGGCTTTCCATGCGCCCAGACTAAGACGAACCGGGTCATGGTCGTTAAACGGCATGGTATATTCGCTGCCGCTCATCAGATCGGTCATCTGTGCCTCCTTGACCTCCTCCATCTCCAGATAGACGAAGGCGTCAGCCGGGATCTGCACGTCTATATCCACCGTCCGGTCGTCAAAATTGACCACTATCAGCAGTGTCTCCTCCTCCGCCTTGCGCAGGAAAGCGTACTGGCGGTGACGGTTGAAGTTCTCGCGCTGGGCATACACCAAGTCATACATCTTACCCTCGGTAACAGCCTTGCTGTCCCGCGCGATAGTCAGCAGACGGCGGTAGAACTCGCGCAGCTGTTTCTGTTCCTCGTCCATGCCCGCGCCGTCGAACTTGCCGTTGTTAGCCCATGCCTGGAGGGATTTGACACCCCAGTAATCGAAGATCGTTGTTCTGCCGTCGATACCTGAGAAACCTTCGAAATCCATGCCTTTCTCGCCTAACTCCTGACCCATATAGAGCAACACGGGAGACGAAGTCAGCGTAGCGGCAACCACCATCGCCGGTTCGGCACACAAGCCGCTGCCGCAGAAGAATCCCGAAGCCACACGCTGTTCGTCGTGGTTCTCCAGGAAATAGAGCATGTTACGCAACAGGTCGCCACGCTCCATCCAGCGGTTGGAGATGCCTTCTGCCGACCAGCCTTTGCTGATCACACCACGCAGATAGTCGTACATGCCCACCTTGTCATACAGATAGTCAAATCCGGCGTGGATATACGACCAGTACTTGTTGGGGTCATAGCACTCGCCGATGAAGAGCAAACCGGGGTACAGCTTCTTCACCTGCGGAATCATCCACTCGAAGAACTCCACCGGAACCATCTCCGCCATATCCACACGCAGGCCGTCTATGCCCTTGGAAGCCCAGAAGAGCACGATATCGCGCATCTTGCTCCAAGTGTCAGGAATAGGATCGAACTGCTTCTCGCCCCCGCCCTGATAATAGACGCCGTAGTTGAGTTTGACCGTCTCGTACCAGTCGTTCTCCGACGGATGCGAACTGAAGCAGTCGTTACCCGTCACCTTGGCGGGAAACTCCTCGTAGCCCTGCAGGTCTTTGTCCATCGTGAACCGCTCACCGGGCAGATAATAGAAGTTGTTCAGCGGCGAGAATGCCCATTCGGGATGATCGTTCTCTCCCAGATCGGCTACACCTTCGGGCTTCATCACAGATCGGTACTCACGCGACACGTGGTTGGGTACAAAATCCAAAATCACTCCCAACCCTGCCTTGTGGGTGCGCTTCACCAACGCTTCAAACTCCTGCATCCGTTTCGCCTCATCTTTGGCGATGTCGGGCTGAATGTCATAGTAGTCGGTGATCGCATAAGGGCTGCCCGCCTGACCTTTGGTGATAGCAGGGGTGTTACGCCCGGCGGTGGCGTGACGGATAATACCCGTGTACCACACGTGCGTCGCACCCAGATCAGCTATCGCCTTCAGTGCCTTCGGGGTAATGCCTGCCATCGTGCCGCAACCGTTCTGCTCCTTGGTGCCGTGAGGCACGCGCGCAGTAACATAGTTGGTGAACAAACGAGGCAGAAGTTGATAAATTATCAGTTTATTCATTCCTAAGTCTTGTGTTTGTGTGTTTTTCTTGGTAAAATGTCAAAATGGCAAATCAAACGAGTGCCATCGTGTCGGTAGCGATCATCAGCTCCTCGTCGGTCGGGATCAGGCAAACGGTCACCTTGCTTCCCTTCTTGGAGATCACACGCTCTTCGCCACGGACATTGTTGGCTTCTTCGTCCAACTCGATGCCGAGGAACGACAAGCCCTTCATGATCTCGGCACGGATATACGGGTCGTTCTCGCCGATGCCGGCGGTGAAGACGAGGATGTCAATACCGTTCATGGCAGCTGCGTAAGCACCGATATATTTCTTCACGCGGTAGATGAACATCTTGCGCGCCAGGTCGGCACGTTGGTTGCCTTCCTTGATAGCCGCCTCGATGTCGCGGCAGTCACTCGACACACCGGATACACCGAGCAGACCGGATTTCTTATTGACGAGGTTGTTGAACGCCGCGGTATCCAGGTGCTCCTTGTCCATAATGAACGTAGCGGCACCGAGGTCGAGGTCACCGGCACGGGTACCCATCACCAGACCCTCTACAGGCGTCAGACCCATCGAGGTGTCCACGCTCTTGCCGTCCATCACAGCCGTGCAGCTGCCGCCGCCGCCGATGTGAGCGGTAACGATCTTCTTGCCCTTCGGATCTACGCCGAGGAACTCGCATACACGCGCACTGACATAACGGTGGCTCGTGCCGTGGAAACCGTAGCGGCGGATAGCATATTTCTCGTACAGCTCGTACGGCAGCGCGTACATGTAGGCGTAATCCGGCATCGTCTGGTGGAAAGCGGTGTCGAAGACTGCCACCTGCGGTACGCCCGGCAGGATCTTCTCGATCGCGTCAATACCTTTCAGGTTGGCGGGGTTGTGCAGCGGAGCAAGGTCGATGCACTCCACGATCTGTGCCTTCACCTCCGGGGTGATCAGCACCGACTTGTTGAATTTCTCGCCGCCGTGCACTACGCGGTGACCTACGGCGTTGATCTCTTTGAGGTCTTTGATACAACCGATCTGCGGATCCACCAACTTCTCCAGAATCAACTCGATACCTACGGTGTGTTCCGGCATCGGTTTCTCGAATTTCACTTTCTCGCCATTCGGCAACTTGACCAACAGGAACGAATCGGGCAGACCGATCTTCTCGATTCCGCCTTGTGCCATCACTTCCTTGCTCTCCATCTCAAAGAGCTTGTATTTGATACTACTGCTTCCGCAGTTCAATACTAATATCTTCATAAAATTAATGAATTAATTTTTTGGAGCTTCGGCTTCATCGAGTTGCGTAAGCAAGCTTACACTCGACTCGCACGAACCTTCGTAAATGTCTAAATGCTTAAATGTTTCAATAAATGACCAAATGGCAAATGACCAAATGGTAAATTATTTGATTGCCTGATTAGCCGTAATAACTACCATCTGCACGATGTCCTGTACTTTGCATCCGCGGCTCAGGTCGTTCACCGGAGCGGCTATACCCTGCAAGATCGGTCCTACGGCGTCTGCACCGCTGAAACGCTCCACGAGCTTGTAACCGATGTTACCTGCCTGCAGATCCGGGAAGACGAGCACGTTGGCTTTGCCGGCTACGGCGCTGCCCGGAGCTTTGGTCTTGGCTACGCTCTCGATCAGCGCGGCGTCGGCTTGCAACTCGCCGTCCAGAGCCAGTTCAGGAGCCATCTCTTTGGCGAGCTTCGTTGCCTCGGCTACTTTGTCCACCAACTCGTGTTTTGCACTGCCTTTGGTTGAGAACGAAAGCATAGCTACTCTCGGCTCGATGCCTGCGATAGCGCGTGCGGTCTCGGCGGTAGAGACAGCGATCTCTGCCAGCTGTTTGGCGTCCGGATTCGGGTTCACGGCGCAGTCGGCGAACAGCAGGAAACCGTTCTCGCCCAACTGCTTGGCAGGGGTGAACATCAGGAACGCACCGCTCACGATCGAGCAACCCGGTTTGGTCTTCAGGATCTGGAATGCCGGACGGATAGTGTCGGCGGTCGTACCGCGTGCACCGGCAAGTTCGCCGTCTGCATCGCCTGCCTTGATCATCAGACAGCCCAGATACAGCGGATCCTGTGCTTTCTTGGCAGCCTCTTCCTCGGTCATGCCTTTGGCTTTGCGGAGTTCGAAAAGCAGGTTGGCATACTCCGGCATCTTCGGATCGTGAATAGGATCTACGATCTTCGCCTCTTGGATATATTCATATCCCTTCTCGGCAGCCATGCCCTTGATTTTCTCTGGGTCACCGATCAGAATAATGTGCGCAATCTTGTCTCTAAGCAAGATGTTGGCAGCCTCCAAAGTACGGGGTTCATCGCCTTCCGGCAACACAATGCGCTGCGGGTTTGCTTTCGCACGCGCAATCATTTGATTTAAAATGTCCATGATAATTTAGAATTTATTTTGTTTTTATACATTCATCAACCTGTATGTCAGATAAGCCGTATAGATCAGCAGCAACAGGGCTCCTGCCCAACGCTGTATCTTACGCTCTTTGTTGGTCTTCACCGACAGCCACACCACAATACTGCCTACCGCAGCCACCCAGGCGTCCAGTTCGATGCCTTCGTACGCCGGCAGCGGACGAACGACCGCACTGGTGCCAAGCACGAAGAACACATTGAAAATATTACTGCCGATAACATTTCCCAAGGCAATGTCGCTGTTCTTCTTGGTAGCCGCAATCACGGAGGTTGCCAACTCCGGCAGCGAGGTGCCCAAGGCTACGATCGTCAGACCGATGATCGCTTCACTCACGCCCAGACGCGTAGCTATATCCACGGCGCTCTTCACAATCAGTTCTCCGCCGACCACCAGTCCCACCAGTCCGCCGAGGATCAGCGCAATAGCGCGCCTGACGGGCATCTCCTTCGTACTTGGTACTTCGTCACTTGGTCCTTCACTCGGGTGGTCTTTCGCGTGGCGGAAAGTATTATAGAGAAAATAACAGAACAGCAACAGCAGTCCCATGCCGGCTATCCGTCCCACACCTTTTCCCGTCTCGCCCCACGGCGACTGGATCGTCACTGCCGCAAACACCAGTACACCGGCGATGATCGACATCGGGATGTCAAAATCGCGGCTGCGTTTCTGCGATGCTATCGGATAGACCAGAGCCGTCAGACCCAAGATTACCAAAGTGTTGATGATGTTCGATCCCAAGATATTGGTGATTGCCAGATCGGTGGATCCTTCCGCCACACTGACCATGTTCACCACAAACTCCGGCATACTCGTGCCGAAGGCTACTACCGTCAGTCCGATCACCAGATCGCTGATCCCGAACCGTTTGGCGACAGCCGAAGCACCGTCCACCAGCCAGTCAGCACCTTTCACCAGCGCCACAAAACCGGCAACGATCAGCACTGCGCCGACCCACCAGCCGATATTTAATAATGATTCTATCATTCTGTTAAAATGTCGCTGCGCGACGTTAAATAGTTAAAATGGTTCCGCATTGCGGAACGTTAAACTGTTACACATTAAACAAGAAGTGCATAATATCGCCGTCCTGCACAAGGTACTCTTTGCCTTCGATACCCAGTTTGCCTGCGGCACGGCACTGCGCCTCGCCGCCGAGTGCCACGAAATCCTCGTATTTGATCACCTCGGCGCGGATGAAACCGCGCTCAAAATCCGTGTGTATAACACCGGCGCACTGCGGTGCTTTCATGCCCTCGCGGAAGGTCCACGCGCGCACCTCGTCCGAACCGGCGGTGAGGAACGTACGGAGGCGTAGCAGGGCGTAAGCCGACTTGATCAACCTGTTCACGCCGCTCTCATGCAATCCTATCTCTTCGAGAAACATCTGCCGCTCCTCGTAACTCTCCAGTTCGGCTATCTCGCTCTCGATCTTCGCTGCCAGCACCAGTACCTGCGCGTCCTCGTCTTTGACGGCTTCACGCACACGCTCCACATAGGCGTTGCCGTTCACCGCCGAACCCTCGTCCACGTTGCACACGTACATGACGGGTTTGTTGGTCAGCAGGAACAGGTCTTTGGCAGCCGCTTCCTGCTCTTTGTTCTCCAGCTCCACGGTGCGGGCGTTCTTGCCCTGCGAGAGTGCTTCGCGGTATTTGACCAGCACCTCCAACTGCAGTTTCGCCTGCTTGTCACCGCCGGCTCTGGCGGCTTTCTCGCATTTCTGGATACGGCTCTCGACAGTCTCGAGGTCTTTCAGCTGCAACTCGGCATCGATGATCTCTTTGTCGCGCACCGGATCTACGCTGCCGTCCACGTGCACCACATTCTCGTCGTCGAAACAACGAAGGACATGGATGATAGCATCCGTCTCGCGGATATTAGCCAGAAACTTGTTTCCGAGTCCTTCGCCCTTGCTCGCACCTTTCACAAGTCCGGCAATATCGACGATCTCCACGGTCGTGGGGATGACGCCGCGTTCAGGTTTGCATATCTCACCCAGTTTGATCAACCGCTCATCCGGAACAGTGATCATTCCCACATTAGGTTCTATGGTACAGAACGGAAAATTGGCGCTCTGCGCCTTGGCATTACTCAGACAGTTAAAGAGGGTACTTTTGCCCACATTCGGCAGACCCACTATTCCACATTGTAAAGACATAGTTTTATTGACGATTTTACGATTTCCAATTTACGCTACAAAGGTACAACATTTTTTGCACATATGCAAATAAAGCAAGCTATTTCCCGCAAATTTTCATTTTAACTTGTGTATTTCATTATTTTTTAGTACCTTTGCACCCGAAACCGAAAGGCAAACAATAGGACACATAGAACCTCTAAAATAAAACTATGTTACGCGTTAAAGAACTAATGAAAAAGATTTGTATATTTGTCTATATACCTCTTCTAATTGCATGTAGTAGCAAACAAACCGGTTTTGATGTGCAAATAGACACCGATTCTATATCGGCAAGTCAGCAAAAGCAATGGAACGAAGTTGCGAATATTGATCCTCTCACTTATCCGCTTTCCGAGGCGTTCTTTGCGCAGTGGCAACAGCTCTCTGACAAATATGCCGCTTCACATCCCAGTCCCAACATTAGTCATGTTTATCAACGTGTTTTTATGCATTTCTGCGATAGTAATAGTAGTTATTCATATTATGTACTGCCCCCATGTGTATTAGTACGGAAGTACTCTTCTGAATTTGACACAAAATACTATTCCAGTCATACTTGGGCAAGCGAAGACTACTTTCAAGACGCTCCGGAATTTAGTTATATTCCACATTTACATACTAACAAATCTGTATTGTATCTGTTTGAAGGTGTTGAGAAAGTTTTAGGTGAGTATCTTGGCGGAGTGAAAGATAAATCTGGGAAAGATATTAACCAAGAGCATGTAGATGATTTACATCAATACATAGATCTTCATTATGGACACTGGGGAGGATATTGGCATATAGAAACAATGCCTATTATCTCCCATATGTACTTTTTTAATAATGGCATCTATGTCAGTTTGCGTGATTCTTGGTGTACAGGGAAAGAGATATTTATGCCTTACCAATCCGACGCGTTCATAGAAATTGGCAGTTGGATGGAATAAAGCGACTCATTAGAAGATATTGAAACCAAAGAAAAGAGTTGCATCTTTGCAGCGTTTTTAGGCGCAAAAATAAGAAAAGATTTTCCAAGCACTCAGGAAAGGAAATAAATGACAAAAAACACAATACGAAAATGAAAAGAGTATTTATTTTATTATTCCTTGTTTCGATGGCAATAATGAATTGCCCTACAGAGAGTTATGCATCTGCCGTTTCAACCATGCAGCCTTCTGGAGACACATGGGAAGAGGACGGATGGACGGTGACCGGTGTGTATGGATATGATAGATATGGAAACTATATAAACATCGTGCTTGTTGCCCGGAAATATGTCAATGGAAGGATGATCTACAAGGCAAAACTAAATGGGCTCAGTGGAGATTATGGTGCTATAATCCGTGGCACATATAGATGCGGAGACATGACCTTGCATTTCAAATATGTGGATATGAATATCTATTTTGATTTATAAAGAACGCCTGACAGAGTATAGACCGCTTCGCTGATAAACGTAGCGTTTTTCTTGCCCCAACTTGCCGTTCGGACTTTTTAATTGTCTTAAATTGTCGATAATTGTTGACCCCCCAAAAAAATTCGCATAATTCGCGTAATTCGCCGTTAAATAATTTTTGGATCTTTTTTGGTAATTTTGGACAAATAAATAAAAAGTTTGGCTAAGATGGATTAGCGTCCCTGCATCGCGCATCGATGCGCGATATTTCCAAGCGCCCGCCTCCCCACGGGCGCTTGTTGTCTTCGTCAGCTGCTACGAGCTTCAGCTCGGAGATTCAATTATTTTTTTTCTGACCGTTTTGACCTTTTTGACCGTTTCGTCTTCAAATGGTCAATTCGGTCAATCCGGTCATATATTTTTTTGCCTTGCACTTTCTGCACTTTCTGCACTTTCCCCCTCCAAAGTGCAAATAGTGCAAATAGTGCAATGTCATTTTTTTAATGTATCAGCCAAGTTTGGGACTTTCTGGGGACCCCGAAAATTTTAATTTTTGGGGAGAGCGGAGGCAATGGTCGCACCTGCCATTTAGCGGAGCGGTATGGCCTTTGCGATCCATTTGCCGAACGCGACCGTTAGTCATTCTTATATATTCTTAGTGATTAGTTAACCATTTCCGACCCTGTTGCCTACCTATTGCCTACCCATGCCGACTCCATCTCAGTTCAATGCCGGCTTCATCATCCATTTTTGTCGCATCTTTGCGACAACCCCTCATCATCCATTTTTGTCCCATCTTTGGGACAACCTTCGGTAATGGCCCCCAAAAACGCATTATTTCTATACTGCTATGAGAAAAAAATCCTTTTTAGATTTGCATATGTGCAAAATTTGTCGTATCTTTGTACCCATTTTGTTGCAAAGATATTAGAAACGAGAAAAATCAAGGATGCTGATACAAGACGCTAAGATAGAAAGCAAAACCCTTCGGATGATAGGCGAAGAAGCCGACCGTTTGGGGTTGGAGTGCTACGTGATAGGGGGCTGGGTGAGAGACCTGATCCTCCATCGCGAGAGTACAGACATCGATATCGTGGTCGCCAAAAGAAATACGAAGGACGAATGTCCGACGCCCCAAGGGCGTTCGGGTATAGGCATCCGTCTGGCAGAAGCCGTGGCAAAACGGCTCGGCAGAGGCGCCCACCTGTCGGTGTTCAAAACCTACGGCACGGCACAAGTGAAACGCGGAGAGTTGGAGATAGAGTTTGTCGGAGCACGCAAGGAGAGTTATCAGCATGACAGCCGCAACCCCATCGTAGAAGACGGTACGCTGGAGGAAGACCAGAACCGCCGCGATTTCACCATCAATGCCATGGCTATCTGCCTGAACAATGGAGACGGGTTACGGGAGACGGGTTACGGGGAACTGATCGATCCGTTCGACGGGATGGGAGACCTGGAACGCTGTACGATCCGTACACCGCTGGATCCGGATATCACGTTCAGCGACGATCCGTTGCGTATGATGAGAGCCGTACGGTTTGCGTCCCAGTTGGGGTTCTATCTGTCCCCGGAGACCTTCGATGCCATCGCGCGCAACCGCGAGCGCATAAACATTATAACGCGCGAAAGGATCAACGAGGAACTGAACAAGATCATGCTGAGCCGCAAGCCCTCGGTAGGTTGGATGCTGCTTGACAAGACGGGTTTACTGCCGCTGATCTTCCCCGAACTGGCGGCATTGAAGGGCGTTGAGACCAAAGACGGAAGAGGACACAAGGATGTGTTCCTGCACACGCTGAAAGTGTTAGATAATGTAGCGGAACTGCAGTCCGGCAGCGAAGCCGGTACTGCTTCGGAGCTGTCTCATCTATGGTTGCGTTGGGCGGCATTGTTGCACGATATAGGCAAGCCGAAGAGCAAAGCCTGGGATCCGCAGGCGGGTTGGACTTTCCGCAACCATAATTATATCGGTGCCAAGATGGTGCCGAAGATCTTCCGCAAGATGAAACTCCCCCTCAACGAGAAGATGGAGTATGTGCGGAAGATGGTGGACCTGCATATGCGTCCGATCAACCTCATCGAGGACACTGTGACAGACAGCGCCGTGAGACGATTGCTGTTTGAGGCGGGGGACGACATCGACGACCTGATGATGCTTTGCGATGCAGATATCACCTCGCGCAACGAAGAGAAACAAGCCCGATTCCATCGGAATTATCAGCTCGTGCGACAGAAGATGGTGGAGCTGGAGGAGCGCGACAGGATCCGTAATTTCCAGCCGCCGGTGATGGGCGATGAGATCATGGAGCTTCTGCACCTGGAGCCGTGTGCCACCGTGGGAGAGTTGAAAGCGGCTATCAAGGAAGCCATACTCGACGGCGCTATCCCCAACGAGTACGAGGCGGCAAAAGCGTATCTCATGCAACTGGCAAAAGAAAGAGGACTATTAACATAAATGATTATGAAAAGATTCTGGATACTGGTCGTCGTCACGACCATGATTATTGGTTCTGTCTCTGCCCAACACCGCGGTAACGGACACAACCGCGGTAACGGACACAACCGCCACAACCACCAAACAGAATACTACTGCGCTTCCACAGAACAGATGCGAAAGGTGATGCAAGTGCTTGAGAACCAGAGCTTTGACGACAAGCGGATGGAGGTAGCGGAGTTGTGCGTCATCCTCGGAGATTTCTGCGTGCGCGATCTGGCAACGATAGCGGAGGTGTTCAGTTTTGATGACAACCGTCTTAAGTTTTTGCAGTTCGCCTACCCTTATTGTGCCGATCCGGAGAACTATTATTCGCTCAGGAAGAGTTTCTCTTTCAGTTCCAATTTTGACAAACTGATGGAGTCCGTGCAGCCCCGCAGACGATGAATTTGGAAGGGTTAAATAGTTCTCAGCGTGCGGCAGTGGAGTACAACGACGGTCCGCAATTGGTGATAGCCGGAGCAGGTTCGGGCAAGACCCGTGTGCTGACCTACAAGATCGCCTATCTGCTTTCACAGGGTGTGCCGGCGAACCGGATTCTGGCACTCACTTTCACCAACAAAGCGGCGCGCGAGATGCGCGACCGTATAGCGCGGATGGTGGATGCCGCCGATGTGCGGTATCTGTGGATGGGTACATTCCACTCGATCTGCAGCAAGATCCTGCGCCACGAAGCGGAGCATATAGGTTTCACCCGCGACTTCACCATCTACGACACCCAGGACCAGAAATCGCTGGTCAAGCAGGTGCTCAAACTCTATTCTCTGGACGACAAAGTCTATAAGCCGAACACCGTATTGGGGCGTATTTCGGCAGCCAAGAACGCCTTGATCAAACCGTCGGACTATGCACGCAATGAGTCGGTTGCCAAACAGGACAGACAGGACAGGCTGTACGAGATGCCGAAGATCTACAGCGAGTACCAGACCCGTCTGAGGGCTGCCAATGCAATGGATTTTGACGACCTGCTGATGTATGTATGTCTGCTGTTGGAGAAAGACGAGGCGACACGGCGGTACTACCAGCAGGTGTTCCAATACGTTCTGGTGGACGAGTATCAGGACACCAACTATGTGCAATACCGCATTGTTTCTTATCTGGCAGAGCCGGAGAACCGCATCTGCGTAGTGGGTGACGATGCGCAGTCGATCTACTCTTTCCGCGGAGCCGATATACGTAATATCCTGCATTTCCAGCAGGGCTATCCCAATGCCAGACTCTTCAAACTGGAACAAAACTACCGCTCGACGCAGACCATCGTCAAGGCAGCTAACAGTCTCATCCATCATAACGAGAACCAGATATACAAAGAGGTGTTCTCGGAGAAAGAACCGGGTGAGCGGATCGACCTGGTGGGGTATATGACCGACCGTAACGAGGGGGAAGGCGTAGCGCGCAGTATCCAGCAATACCACGCTATCAAAGGGGTGTCGTACAACGATATAGCCGTGCTCTACCGCACCAACGCACAATCGCGCACTTTCGAGAATGAGTTCCGCAAGTTGGGTATCGCCTACCGCATCTACGGCGGCATGTCGTTCTACCAGCGCAAGGAGATCAAGGATGCTATCGCTTATTTCCGGCTGGCGGTCAATCCGAAGGACAACGAAGCCCTCGTGCGCGTGATCAACTACCCTGCGAGAGGCATCGGTGAGACAACAATCCGCAAAGTGTCGGAGTGCGCTACAATGCAAAATACCAGTATGTTGGAGGTGGTGCAACATCCGGTTGAATGTGGTCTGGAGGTGAGCAAGGCAACGGCTTCCAAGTTGGGCGCTTTTGGAGACCTTATCGCTACCCTTCACGAAGCGGCGGACACCATGAATGCGTATGAGTTCGCCGAGAAAGTAATGCTTCTGAGCGGAATCCGTACAGCGGCGGTGATGGACAGGACGCCGGAGGGTATTGACCGTGCGGAGAACCTGCAAGAACTGCTCACGGGCATCCATGAACTGATCGACCGCCGTACAGAAGAAGGCATCGACTTCACGCCGATTCATGATTTTCTGGCGGAGGTGTCGCTGCTGACCGATCAGGACCAGAACCTCACGGACGATACACCACGGGTAACGCTCATGACCGTTCATGCCGCCAAAGGACTGGAGTTTGAGGTGGTCTATATCGTCGGTCTGGAGGAAAATCTGTTTCCGAGCCAGATGTGCGTCAAACCCTCGGAGATAGAGGAAGAACGCCGGTTGCTGTATGTGGCATTGACGCGTGCGATGCAGTACTGCCATATGAGCTATGCGCGTCAGCGTTTCCGCAACGGGTCGGTGCAGTTCTCGTCCCCCTCACGTTTCCTGCGCGACATAGACAGACAGTACATAGCACTCCGCGAAGGCAGTGTAGCCGGTACTCCGGCAACGGCTGCTCCGCGATGGCGGAACAACAGCTGGAGCACGCCTTCCAAACCGGCAATGCCTTCTGTTCCTACAAAGCCTTTGACCCATATCTCTGATATCAAAACAGAGACACAAAGCGCTGAATACCAGGCAGGCGAGAGAGTCCGGCACGGCACCTTCGGCGAGGGAACGGTGCTTCAGGTCTATGAGGAGAACGGCACCCGGCGGATAGATATCCTGTTCGACAAATTCGGCAAGAAAGCAATGCTGATCCAATTTGCCAAGTTAGAGAAAATTTGATAAAATTAGCGCATATATTTGCATATATGCGTTTTTTTTTGTAATTTTGCGCACTGAAATTGTGTGTGCAGTCATGGAAACTAAGAAAAGCAAGTTTGAGCCGGTTCTTAAATCGGACAAAGAGTACCCGGAAGTAACCCCCTACAGTGTCTCGGTGGGCGTGCTGATGGCTGTGATCTTCTCGGCGGCGGCAGCGTATCTGGGTCTGAAGGTGGGTCAAGTCTTTGAGGCGGCTATCCCGATTGCGATTATTGCGGTCAGTCTGTCTTCTATCCTGAAACGCAAGAATGCGATGGGCGAGAATGTGATGATCCAATCGATCGGTGCCAGTTCGGGCGTTATTGTCGCCGGTGCCATATTCACTTTGCCGGCGTTGTATATCCTGCAGGACAAGTATCCTGAGATGACTGTTTCGTTCACACAGATATTCTTGTCATCGCTCTTGGGCGGCTGTCTCGGTATATTGTTCCTTATTCCTTTCCGCCGATATTTTGTAAAAGAGAAAGACGGCGAGTATCCTTTCCCCGAAGCCACCGCCACCACGCAAGTCTTGATTAGTAGCGAAAACAACAGCGACGAAGTCGCCAAACCCCTTCAAACCCCTTCAAACAGCGAAGCGCAAACCTCTACGGCCAAGCCGTTATTGTGGGCGGCGGCTATCGGCGGTCTGTATGATTTTGTGGTGAGCACGTTCGGTCTCTGGACAGAGCAGCTGAGCACCCGCATGACGGGTTGGGGAGAAACGGTGGCTACCAAGTTCAAGCTGGTGTTCTCTATCAACACCTCCGCAGCCGTGTTGGGTCTGGGATATATTATCGGACTGAAATATGCGGCAATCATCTGTGCCGGTTCGTTCTTCGTGTGGTGGGTTTTGTTGCCTGTTTTGGGTGCCATGCCCGGAATGGAGTCCGCCGATCCGCAGATGTTGTTTACAACGTACGGGCGCAATATAGGTATCGGTGCCATCGCCATGGCGGGACTGATCGGTATCGTCAAGTCCTGGGGCGTGATCAAGTCGGCTGTCGGACTGGCGGGAAAAGAACTGGGTGGCAAAAAATCTTCAAATGCCCAATCTTCCAATCTTCAGATTCCGAGAACCGACCGCGACTTGCCGATGAAGTTCCTGTTGCTCGCTATTGCCGTGGCATTAGTGTGCACACTGGTGTTCTTCTGGGTAGGCGTACTGCATGATTTCTGGCAGGCTCTCGTAGCATTCCTGGTAGTGACGGTGATCGCTTTCCTCTTCACCACAGTGGCAGCCAACGCTATTGCTATCGTGGGATCGAACCCCGTTTCGGGAATGACCTTGATGACCCTTATCGTGGCCTCGGTGGTGTTCGTGGCCATCGGAATGAAAGGCGCCAGCGGAATGGTAGGCGCGATGGTGATCGGAGGAGTGGTGTGTACCGCCCTCTCGATGGCAGGCGGATTTATCACCGACCTCAAGATAGGTTACTGGATAGGTTCGTCGCCGTACAAACAGCAGACTTGGAAGTTCCTCGGTACGCTCGTTTCGGCGGCTACGGTAGGCGGCGTGATGATTGTGCTTAACAAAACCTACGGTTTCGTTGGCGAGAACGCGCTGGTGGCTCCGCAGGCAAACGCCATGGCGGCAGTGATTGAGCCTCTGATGTCCGGTCAGGGTGCGCCGTGGATGCTCTATCTGGGCGGAGCGGTTCTGGCGCTGATACTCAACTTCCTCAATGTGCCGGTGCTGCCTTTTGCATTGGGTATGTTCATCCCCATGAGCCTGAACACCCCGCTGCTTGTTGGCGGCGGTATATCGTGGCTGTTGGGAGAGAAACACCAGGAGAAAGGTACACTGATCGCTTCGGGCTTTATTGCCGGCGGAGCGTTGATGGGAGTAGTGTCCGCTATTGTCAAATTCTGTGGCGCAGACTGGTTCATGGCTTCGTGGGCGGAGAGCGGTTGGGCTGCTCTGGCCGGCATTGCCGCATATGCAGCTATCATCGCCTATTTTATTATTGCAGCCAAGCGGAAAAACTAACCGACTATAGAACAATACTAACCAATATAATTAACAAACTAAAATTTATTTATCATGGTTTCTTTTAAAGAATTAGGCCTGGTCAACACCCGTGAGATGTTTGCCAAGGCAATCAAGGGAGGCTACGCTATCCCTGCTTTCAATTTCAATAACATGGAGCAACTCCAGGCTATCATCAAAGCTTCGGCTGAGACCAAATCGCCGGTAATCCTCCAGGTATCCAAAGGTGCCCGTAACTACGCCAACCAGACCCTGCTCCGTTACATGGCTCAGGGCGCTGTTGAGTACGCTAAAGAGCTCGGTTGGGAGCATCCGCAGATCTGCTTGCACCTCGACCACGGAGACAGCTTCGAACTCTGCAAATCCTGTGTGGACTTCGGTTTCTCCAGCGTGATGATCGACGCTTCGTCGCTGCCGTACGAGGAGAATATCGCTCTCACCAAGAAAGTCGTTGACTATGCTCACCAGTTCGACGTAACCGTTGAGGCTGAACTCGGCGTATTGGCAGGTGTAGAGGATGAGGTTTCGTCCGCTGTTAGCCACTATACCAAACCGGAAGAGGTAGTAGATTTCGCTACCCGTACCGGCTGCGACAGCTTGGCTATCTCCATCGGTACCAGCCACGGTGCCTACAAGTTCACCCCGGAGCAGTGCACCCGTGACCCGAAGACCGGTCGTCTGGTACCTCCTCCATTGGCATTCGACGTACTCGACGCTATCATGGAGCAGCTGCCGGGCTTTCCGATCGTTCTCCACGGCTCGTCTTCCGTTCCGCAGGAGTATGTGGACATGATCAACCAGTACGGCGGCAAGCTGCCTGACGCAGTAGGTATTCCTGAGGAGCAACTCCGCAAGGCTGCCAAGTCCGCTGTCTGCAAGATCAATATCGACTCTGACTCCCGTCTCGCCTTCACCGCTGCCGTACGCAAGGTGTTCGCTGAGAAACCGGGTGAGTTCGATCCGCGTAAGTACTGCGGTCCGGCACGCGACCTGATGACCGAGCTCTACAAGCACAAAATCATCAACGTCCTCGGTTCCGACGGCAAAGCAGAATAATTAATTAGTTTGAGCCTTACGGCTTGTTTGAAGGTTTAAATCCTTCGGATTTTGTTTGAAACTCTGTTTGTTCTGTGATGACAATTAAGCACTTTGAAGATATGCAGGTATGGCAGCAAGCCCGTTTGCTATCCAGCGCAATATATCAACTCACACGAACGCCTGAATTTGAAAAAGATATACGCTTTTGTTCTCAAATCCGAGCCGCTGTAGGTTCTATTATGGATAATATAGCGGAGGGATTTGAGAGAGAAGGAAAGAAAGAATTTGTGCAATTTCTGTATATTTCTAAAGGTTCATGTGGCGAAGTGCGTAGTCAGTTACATAGAGCATATGATGTAGGTTATATTACTGTTGATCAGTATAATTCTCTCATGGAGCAAACAAAAGATTTAGGTAGTAAGATAGCCAATTTGATTCGTTATTTAAAACGAACCAATATTGAAGGGCAAAAGTACAAGGATTAAACAAGCGAAGCGCAAGGGCTGAAGCCTTGGTTTGAGAAGTTTGGGGCTGAAGCCCTGTTTGAGAGTTTGAGGCTAAAGCCTTGTTTTGAGAGTTTGAAGGCTATCAAACCAGCGGCTCTGCCGCTCAAACAATTTCAAACAAGCGAAGCTCAAACCAGCGGCTCTGCCGCTCAAACAACTTCAAACAAGCGAAGCTCAAACATCCACAAACCAGCGGCTCTGCCGCTCAAACAACCTCAAACAAGCGAAGCTCAAACAACTTCAAACAAAAAAATTATGCTTAATTTTTTAACAGCTGAAGAAGCTGCCGAACTAATCCAACATGGTGACGTCTTGGGCATGGGTGGTTTTACCGCCACCGGTGTGCCCAAGGCAGTTCCTTTTGCGTTGGCACAGCGTGCTGAACGCCTCCATGCCGAAGGCAAACCTTTCCGCGTAGGTCTGGAGACCGGTGCATCGATGGGCGACAGTTGTGACGGTGCGCTGGCACGTGCCCACGCAGTCGAGTTCCGTACGCCCTACCAGTCCAACAAATCCATGCGCGAGGAGATCAACGCCGAGGGTACACACTATTTCGATATGCACCTGAGCCACATGGCGCAGGACCTCCGTTACGGCTTCCTTCCAAAACCCGACTGGGCGATTATCGAGGCTTCCTACGTAGGCGAAGACGGTACCATCGTGCCCGCTGCCGGAGTAGGTATAATGCCTACTATCTGCCGCATGGCGGACAAGATCATCGTCGAGCTCAATGAGATGTTCCCTGCCACCATGCGTGGTATGCACGACCTCTACGAGCCCCTTGATCCTCCCTGCCGTCGCGAGATACCGATCTACAAACCCTCCGACCGCTGCGGCTCCGATCATATCAAGGTCGATCCCGCCAAGATTGCCGCTGTCGTCAAGACCAACCGTCCGAACGAGATAGCCGCTTTCACGCCCGTGGATGCTACTACCGCCAAGATCGGCGAGAACGTGGCACTCTTCCTCGAGGCGGAGATGAAAGCCGGACGTATCCCTGCGTCCTTCCTGCCGATTCAGAGCGGTGTAGGTAACGTAGCCAACGCCGTACTCGGCGAGCTCGGTAAGAACCCGCATATCCCGCCCTTTGAGATGTATTCGGAGGTTATTCAGGACTCCGTCGTGGACCTCATCAAAGCAGGCCACTGTAAGTTCGCTTCCGGTTGCTCCCTGCGTCTCGTGGAGAGCAAGATGGCGGAGGTGCTTGCGGACCTCGATTTCTACCGCGACAAGCTCTTGCTTCGTCCACAGGAGACTTCGAACAGTCCGGAGGTGGCACGCCGTCTGGGTATTATTGCCATCAACACGGCGTTGGAGGCGGATATCTACGGCAATATCAACTCCACCCACGTCACGGGAACGAAGATGATGAACGGTATCGGCGGTTCGGGCGACTTCGCGCGCAACGCTTATCTGTCTATCTTCACCACCGCTTCCACAGCGAAGAACGGAGCTATCTCGTCTATCGTGCCGATGGTGACCCACCTCGACCACTCCGAGCACTCCGTCAAGGTCATCGTCACCGAGCAGGGTGTGGCTGACCTCCGCGGCAAGAGCCCGCGCCAGCGCGCAGAAGAGGTAATCAATAACTGTGTCGCTCCTGAATACAAGGAGATGCTCCGCGATTACCTCAAGTACGCCAAGCACGGTCAGACACCGCATAATCTCTCCCTCGCATTCGCTATGCACGAGGAGTTCCTCAAGTCCGGCGACATGCGCAACACCAAGTGGGAGAACTATTTGCGTTAACCCGAAACGAACCAAGAGATGCTGTCTATACTCACCGCCATACTTTTTAATATCAGCCTCCTGACAGGCAGTCCGGCAACCCGGAACGGCAACGTGTCCGTGCTGGTCAAAGACCTCTCGGACGGTACCGTCATTGAGCAGTTCCAGCCACAGAAAGCAGTGACACCGGCTTCGGTGACCAAACTGTTGACGACGGCTGCGGCTCTGGAGGTCTTGGGCGAGAACTTCAGATTCTCCACCAAAGTAATGTACTCCGGTGAAATCATAGATAGCACCCTCTACGGCGACCTCGTCATCCTGGGCAATGTGGATCCCACGCTGGGGGCGCCGGATAAGAAGATTCCACTGGAGCAGAGTGCCGCCGCTCTTACTCAGGAGTGGGCGGCACATCTGCGCCGGAATGGTATAAAGTCGGTCAACGGCCGTATAGTGGCAGACATGTCGCTGCTTAGCGATGAGGGATACAACCCTTATTGGCTGGAGGAAGACATAGGCAACTACTATGCGCCGGGAGTGTGGGGACTGAACTATAGAAGAAACACCCTTGATATCTATCTCATGAGCGGTGAATGCGGCTCAGACGCCGTTGTGTTGCGCACCGTGCCTGAGGTCAAAGGACTGGAGACGAGCAGTACTGTGATCTGCACCCGGACCTCCAGAGACTTGGCTTATGTAGGTGGCAAAGCGATGGGGGACAGCCGTGTGCTGAGGGGTGAGATCCCTTCCGGCAAAGGTGAGTTCCGCGTCAAAGGCGACCTTCCTAACCCCGGTCTGCAACTGGCTACCGATCTCAGAACTGCCATAGAAGCCGCCGGAGGAACGGTGAGCGGTCAGCCGCAGTACGTTCTCAAGAGCGCCGCTGCCGATATGCCTCTCAAGACGGTTTTTGTACACCGCTCCCAGCCTTTGCGCGAGATCATCAAGGTCACCAATGGGGAGAGCAACAACCTGTATGCGGAGGCTTTGGCGCGTTACCTTGCGTCCCGCCACCACGCGCACTCCACCAGTCAGCAGGCAGCGCGATACCTTTATAACTACTGGTATAATAGACATCTGCCGATGAAAGGCTGTGTGTTGCGTGACGGCTGCGGACTGGCTCCGCAGAACAAACTGTCGGCGGAGATGTTAGTGCATCTTCTCTCGCGCATGTATCGTGGCAAACATCGCAAGGCGTGGTATAACTCCCTGCCGGTGAGCGGCAAGAGCGGTACCCTGACACATTTTCTGGAGAATACTCCTCTCGAGGGCAAAGTCCATGCCAAGAGCGGTACCATCACCGGTACCAAGACCTACGCCGGTTATATCCGGCGGCCTGACGGGCATATATGGGTGTTTGCAGTAATGGTGAGCGATACAGGAGGGGCTTCAGACCCTATACAGAAAGCGATTGAGAAATACCTCTTGTCGCTCAATTAAGCCGATGGAGAAGATAGATCAGTGCCATAGTACGAACTCTCTGCTTCTGGAGCGCCGTACCGAGGGTGTTCTCTGGACGGACTACCAGACCGCAGGACGGGGACAGGCAGGCAATGGCTGGGAGAGCGAGAAAGGGAAGAACATACTGCTTTCTGTAGGCGTAGCGAATCCACCCGTTGCGGTGGACCAACAGTGGCGGATGTCAATGCTTTTCTCACTGGTGGTATGGGAGACGATAGCCGCTCTGACGGATGAGACGAAACTCACCGTCAAATGGCCGAATGATATCTATTATGACGACCGCAAACTGGCAGGCATCCTGATAGAACACTGTCTGGAAGGGCAGAAGATCGCCTACTCGGTATTGGGTATCGGCCTCAATGTAAATCAACAAGAGTGGAAGGGAACCGCCCCGAACCCTGTCTCGCTCCTTCAGATCACGGGGCAGGAATGGGATAGAGAAAAGATCGTAGAGGATTTATGGCAGCGATGGCAAGCCGGTCTTCCGTTGCTGCAAGACGAGCCAAAGCTCAAAGCACTGTATATGGCACATCTATATCGCAGGAAAGGGCTCTTCCCCTTTGTGGAGCGGGAAGTAAACACCACACCTACGATGAATGCGTCTTCCGGCACAGAAGGTCAGTTTATGGCATCTATTGAGGACGTAAGCCCCACAGGCGAACTGATCTTGCGCGATGACCGGGGCACGATAAGAAAATACCACTTTAAGCAGATACGCTACGTGGTGAATACTGACGGGAAGTGAAAAAACAAATGACTCAATAAATAACCAAATGGTAAATGAACAAATGGTAAATGCAATCATCATCACCGGCGGTGCCGGATTTATCGGTAGCCACGTAGTGCGGCTGTTTGTCAACAAGTATCCTGACTACCGTATTATCAACGTGGACAAACTCACCTATGCCGGCAATCTGGCTAACCTGAAAGATATCGAGGACAAACCCAATTATCGTTTTGTAAAGGCGGATATCTGCGATTTTGAAACCATCTATGCCCTCATGCAGGAGGAGCACGTCACCGGCGTGATCCATCTGGCGGCGGAGAGCCATGTGGACCGCTCCATCAAAGACCCCTTCACTTTCGCCAAAACGAATGTCATGGGAACGCTTTCCATGCTCCAGGCTGCCAAACTCTATTGGGAGTCTCTGCCGGAGAAATACGAAGGAAAACGGTTCTATCACATCTCCACGGACGAGGTGTACGGAGCGCTTGAATTGACCCACCCTGAGGGTGTGGAGCCTCCGTTTACTACGACGGCTTCGTCGGCGGAACACCATCTGGCGTACGGCGATGATTTCTTCTATGAGACAACCAAGTACAACCCCCACTCGCCCTATTCGGCGTCCAAGGCTTCGTCCGATCATTTCGTACGGGCTTTCCACGACACGTTCGGTATGCCGACGATCGTCACCAACTGCTCCAATAACTATGGCCCTTATCAGTTCCCCGAAAAACTAATCCCGCTCTTTATCAATAACATCCGCCACCGCAAGCCGCTCCCTGTCTATGGCAAGGGAGAAAACGTGCGCGACTGGCTTTTCGTGGAGGACCATGCGCGTGCCATCGACCTCATCTTCCACAAGGGAACGATTGCCGAGACTTATAACATCGGCGGATTTAACGAGTGGAAGAATATAGATATCATCAAGACGGTCATCAAGACAGTCGATCGTCTCTTGGGTCGTCCGGAGGGAGCAGACCTTGATCTGATCACTTACGTCACCGACCGTGCCGGTCATGACCTGCGTTACGCCATCGACTCCACCAAACTCCAGCGTGAGTTGGGTTGGGAACCCTCCCTGCAGTTCGAGGAAGGTATAGAGCGTACCGTCCGCTGGTATCTGGACAACCAGGAGTGGCTTGATAATATTACCTCCGGAGATTACGAGAGGTATTACGAAGAGATGTATAAGAACCGTTAATCTTCCCGCTGCGGCATCGAGAACTCGCATCCGCAGTAGCGTTGGTTATAGAATTGGTATTGGCGCAGGAGTTCATTGCGGCGTTGTTGCAATCCTCCCTTGCGCCAATTTTGTGCCCAGAACTGTACGGAACCTGTTTGCTGAGCCGCCCAAGTGCCGGCGCGCTCGATCTGCTCCAGGCTCTTCCATCGGGAGGATGCCAGAGTGGTGGCGAAATAGGGGATACCTTCGGCTTTTGCCACCTCGGCTGTCTTGATAAGCCGGCAGGCGAAACACCGTTCGCACCGTGCCCCCCGTTCCGGCTCCTGTTCCAGACCTTTCATGGCTTCAAGCCACTGCCGGTGGTCATAGTCGCCGTCTATCCATCTCAGTCCCAGACTCTCGGCGTGGCGCTTGCTTTCGTTCTTGCGCGTCTCGTATTCCTCTTGGGGGTAGATGTTCGGGTTATAGTAATAGATCACCGGCTCTATCTCATGCGCCACCAGCCACTCTACGATAGCAGAGGAGCAAGGGGCACAACAGGCATGCAAGAGCACCTGCCTGAGTCCTTCGGGTACGGTGATGGGAGGTTGTTTCATTGTGCGGTGAGTTGGCTGCTCATTTGTTGCAACTCCGATTTGCACTCGTCGAGCAGTCTGGTGGCTTCTTTCGCCAGTTTCTTGTACTCCTCTACCGAGATGGCTTCCGTCTGTTCCAGTTGCGCGATGATAGTTTCCGCGCGTTTTATTGCCTCATCGTAAGACATACTTATTTTCCTTTTCCAAGCAGGATGACTCCTACGGTAAAAAACAAAATCTTTATATCCAATAGCAGCGACATGTTTTCAATATAGACAAGGTCACAATTGAGCCGCTCGATCATCTTCTCCATCGTGTCGGTATAGCCCACCCGTATAGGTCCCCAGCTCGTTAGTCCGGGGCGCACTTTGTATTGCAGGCAGTAGTACGGAGCCTCGCGCATGATCTGCTCCACATAGTAGGGACGTTCGGGACGGGGACCTACTACCGACATTTCTCCGCGCAGGATATTCACCAGCTGCGGCAGTTCGTCCAGCCGGTATTTGCGCAGCCATCGTCCTACGGGCGTGATCCGCGGGTCGTCGTCTTGGGTCAGTTGGGGCTTGCCCTCCTCTTCGGCATGGTCGATCATCGTGCGGAACTTATAGATCTTGAACGGAATACCATACTGACCGATACGTTGTTGGGTGTAGAAGACAGCTCCTTTGGACGAACACTTCACCACCAATGCTATCACCGCTAACAGTGGTGACAACACCACTATCCCTAAAAGCGAAGCGGTGACGTCAAAAGCGCGTTTGATACACAGTTCGGCGTCGGACATATGTAGCTCCGTCACCCGGATGAGCGATGGTCCGTCCAGCCTGCCGATGCGTGCCGCGCCGACGAAGATGTCATATACTTTCGGCACTATGCTGATCTCGCACGAGAGGGGGTACAACTGTGCTATCAGCCGGTAGAGCGTCCGGCTGTCGTCCATCTCAGGGATGTCAATGATCACCTCTTCCTGTTCACCTTTGCGGAGCGTGGCGGCTTCCTCCGGCGAATGGATCGTTACGGAGCGCATTACGCCGCGCGAACGGCTCAGCAGGGTGATCGTCAGACGAGGTATATAACTGAGTACGAACTGCAAACCGAAGAGCATTCCCAGAGAAATCAGATAGCGGTTGTAGGACTCCACCTCGTCGTCAATGATGATGATAAAGAAAAAGAACAGCGAGATGAACGCCGCCGATCCCAAAGTGCGCAGAAACTCCCGCCAGAGAGGTTTCTGGAACGGGCGCAGATAATAACCGGAGAGATAATAGATCACCAGACAGAAAATAGGATACACAATCAGCGGCACCCGGAAACTGAAAGCAGGTATTAGTATATCCTCCATCAACTCCATCCGGCTCTCGTAAACCATCCACCGGAAAGCAAGAAAACACAGCCACACCAGTTCGCTACTGATGAGATCCGCAAGGATATACCATAATTGTTGTTTTCGCCTCTGGGACATAGAGTGGGGTTATGGACGGATGATCACAAATGTGCCGTCTGCATTCACTTTGATAATACTGCTGGCTTCGTGCGGTGTGGTGTCGTCTCTGCGGAAACGGCATACATAATCCGCGCCTTTGAGAATCTCCTCTTCTATCTCGTCAAAGAACCGCGCCGACGGGTGACCGCTTATATTGGCACTGGTGGATACAACAGGACGGTGCAGCCGCTCTGCCAAGGCTTTGCTGAACGGCTCGGAGGTAATCCGTATGCCTACCGAACCGTCTTCGGCAATGAGGTTAGGTGCCAGATTCCGCGCGTTGGGATAGATGATCGTCAGGGGTTTGAGCTCTGCCGACGGGTCTTGGGTCGTCTCTAAAAGCATTTCGGCTGTTTCGGGCACTTCGACATACCCCTGCAGCTTGCCTGTGGAGTCCAGTAACACCAACATGGACTTGGAGTCCTCGCGCTGTTTCAGGTCATAGATCCTCTTTACGGCTTCCGCATTCGTGGCATCGCAGCCTATCCCCCAGATCGTGTCTGTGGGATAGACTATGACACCGCCGTCTTTGAGTACCTGAAGAGCTTGCTCCAGATCGTCTTTCTCGTATCGAAGGTTGTTCATCGGAAGCGTTTGTTGCAGCATTAGAGCGTTACACCGTTCTTGAAGATCGAGATCTCGTGATAGCCGTTCTTCTCGTTGTTGGTCTTGGTGCCGTTGGCTACCTCGATCACGTACTCTGCAAAACGCTTGGCCACCTCTTCCATCGGTTCGCCCTCTGCGATCACACCGGCGTTGAAATCAATCCAGTTCGGTTTGTTCTTCGCCAAGTTCGAGTTGGTGGAGATCTTCATCGTAGGCACATACGTACCGAAAGGCGTACCGCGACCGGTGGTGAAAAGTACCATGTGGCATCCGCAGGACGCCAAAGCCGTTGAAGCCACGAGGTCGTTACCCGGTGCAGAAAGCAGGTTCAGTCCCTTCACTTGCAGGCGCTCGCCATAAGGCATTACGCCGCGTACGAGCGACTTGCCGCATTTCTGGGTGCAACCTAACGCTTTGTCCTCCAGCGTCGAGATACCGCCGGCTTTGTTGCCCGGCGAGGGGTTCTCGCCTACCGGCTCGCCGTGACTCAGGAAATAGTCCTTGAAGTCATTGATCAGACTGACGGTCTGGTCGAACAACTCTCTGTTGGCACAGCGGTCCATCAGGATCGTCTCCGCGCCGAACATCTCCGGCACCTCGGTCAGCACGGTTGTACCGCCTTGGGCTACCAGCCAGTCGCTCAGCATACCCAACAACGGGTTAGCCGTAATGCCGCTGAAGCCGTCCGAGCCACCGCATTTGAGACCCACGCGCAGTTCGCTCAGAGGCACTGCCACACGCTGGTCTGTTTGGGTCTTGGCATAGAGCTCGCGCAGGATAGGCATGCAGTACTCCACCTCGTCGCCCTCGATCTTCTGGGTCACGACGAACTTCACGCGGTCCTCGTCGATCTCGCCGCAGAACTCACGGAAGACATCCGGTTGGTTATTCTCGCATCCGAGGCTCACTACGAGGATGGCACCGGCGTTCGGGTGGTGGATCATGTCACGAAGGATCTTCTTCGTGTTCTCGTGGTCGTCGCCTAACTGCGAGCAGCCGTAGTTGTGCTTGAACGCGAAGATATTATCCGCACCGGTCTCCTGACGCAGACGCTCGGCACATTTCTCAATGATGCCGTTCACGCAGCCCACGGTCGGAATAATCCACACCTCGTTACGGATACCCACCTGACCGTCTTTGCGGCGGTAGCCCATGAACGTGCGTTTCTCGTCGGGGATATTGAGCACAACCTCTTTCGGGTGGTATTCATAGCTCAGCAGTCCGGCGAGGTTGGTTTTGATATTGTTCTCGTTCATCCAACTGCCGGCTTTCTTCGCCTCTTTGGCATGTCCGATCGGGAAACCGTACTTGATCACGTTCTCGCCCTCTGCGAGATCTTGGATGGCTATCTTGTGACCGGCAGGCACGTCCTCAAGAACCTTAATCTGCTTGCCGTCCACCTCAATAACCGCTCCGGCGGTCTGCGGTTGTATAGCCACAACCACATTGTCCGCCGGATTGATTTTAAGAATATTAGTCATAAAATTTACGATTTAGCGATGTACGATGTACGATTTATTTACGAGGGTCCGCTTTGCGGGTTATGTACGATTGTTCTTTCGTCCTTCAATTCCTTCGTACATCGTACATCCGTCCTTCGTACTTTAAAACAGGCTTTTAATCTTAGCAATCACGTCATCTACCTTGTCGGCAGCGAGCATGAGCTGAACGGTCTTGAGCATACCGACAGACTCGATGGAGTTGAGGTACAGTTCTACAAGGTCGGTCAGACCCGGGATCTTGTTGAGGTCCTCTTTGCTCTCTTTCCAGATAACATCGGTTGCGCCTAGCACTCCTTCTGCCACCTTGCGGGTGTCGCCCGTTGCCCAGAGCTCTTTCAAGAGGTCCATGATCTCCTGTGCGTCGTTCGGCTGGATCGGAGCGCCGTCCTCGCGAACACCGCCCTTGTAGTACTCGATGATAGCCGCCAGACCGAGAACCAAGCCCTTAGGAAGCTCGCCCTTGCGCTCCAGATAAACCTTCAGACCCGGCAGGTCGCGTGTCTCGAATTTCGGGAACGAGTTCAGCATGATAGAGGTCACCTGGTGATCTACGTACGGGTTGTTGAAACGCTCCAGTACGCTCTCGCCGTAAGCCTTCAGTTCCTCCTTCGGCAGGTTCAAAGTCTCCAAGAGCTCATCGAACATTACCTTGTGGATGTATTTGCCGAGCACCTCGTGGTTGCAAGCGTCGCGAACGATGTTCACGCCGCTCAGGTAGGTTACCGGTGAAAGCACGGTGTGCGGGCCGTTCAGCAGCGTTACCTTACGCTCGTGGTACGGTTTCTCGCTCTCGGCGATCAGCACGTTCAGACCGGCTTTGTTAGCCGGGAACTCTGCCTCCAGCTCCTCGATCGACATGTTCTCCGGTTTCTCGATTACCCAGAGGTGGAAAATCTCGGCTTGCACAACGAGGTTGTCGTTGTAGCCCACTTTCTCCTGGATCTCGGCGATGTCTTTGCGCGGGAAGCCCGGAACGATACGGTCAACGAGCGTTGCGCAGACATAGTTGTATTTCTCGAACCACTCCTTGAAGCCCTCGTAGTCAGCTCCGAAATCGTCTTTCCACAGCTCGATATACTTGCGGATGCAGTCTTTGAGGTGGTGTCCGTTGAGGAAGATCAGCTCGCACGGCATGAAGATAAGGCCCTTCGTAGGATCGCCGTTGAAGGTCTTATAGCGGCGGAACAACAGCTGAACCAGCTTGCCCGGATACGAACTTGCCGGAGCGTCGGTGAACTTGCAGCTGTCATCGAAAGTAATACCTGCCTCGGTGGTGTTGGAGATGACGAAACGGATCTCCGGCTGCTCTGCGAGCGCCATGAATGCCCAGTTCTGGGTGTACGGGTTCAGCGCGCGGCTGATCACGTCGATACGCTCCAGGCTGTTCACAGCCTTGCCGTCCAGACGGCCCTGCAGATTAACGTGATACAAGCAGTCCTGACCGTTGAGCCACTCTACCATACCTTTCTCGATCGGTTGAACAACAGCTACCGAACCGTTGAAGTTGGTCTTTGCGTTCATGTTCCAAACGATCCAGTCCACGAATGCGCGGAGGAAGTTACCTTCACCAAACTGGATAATCTTCTCGGGAGCGACACTCTTCGGCGCGGTCCACTTGTTCAATGCTTTTTTTGCCATAGTTTTTAAGTATTAAATGATTTTAATTTGTTTATTTCATACCCTGTAGCCGATAATCCATAACCCATAACCTCTCCCCCATAACCCGTAACCTCATCCCTTCAAATCGCCTGCAAAGTTACGAAAAAAAAATGACATACGCAAGCGCGTATGCCAAATTTATACATTATTCGTCAATTTTTGCCCATTACGGCAGATTATCGAGGAAAATATCCGCCTCTGCGAACTCGCTCCAGTCGGCGTTTCCGGCATTTCCGCCATAGACATCCACTCATGCTTGCTCCGCAACCATTGTAACGCCTCGTTCGTGGCGATCTTGAAGACCCAGACGCGTTCTTGTTCCGCGCTGCGCAGCTGTGCAAGGTGCAGGTGTATCTGGAGGAAAGTGTTTTGCAGAACATCTTGCGCATCGTCGTGACTGACCACCATGCGCCGGATATGCCAATAGAGCGGTTCTTGGTACAACCCTATTCACAAAGGACGCAAAGGAAACAAAGGTGCGCGTTTACAAAAAATGATATGAGACTATGGGATTTTGGGACTTTAAACGAAACAGACGAAGAAAGAACCTGCCTGCTCGGTGGTGGAGCAGGCAGGAGTTCCGATAGATCGGGTTTTCGGGTTATCGATAGATCGAAAGGGGTTATTTTACCTCTTGACCTTGGAGAGTATAGGTCTTGTTTCCACGGAGAATGTAAATCTTATCATTATTAATAACCTTTTTTACCGGGTCGGTTGCATATACATCATCGATTCCCTGGCTTTGAATGAACAATGCCGTATATTCTGCATCACTGGTGACAATTATTGTTCGAGGATTATCCTTAACGCTATCTGACCATTGGTCAAAGGTATATCCTTCAGCAGGAATGGCTTTAATCTCAATTTCAGTTCCGTAAGCATAAATTCCTGCACCCTCCACTTCTCCGTTAATAGCACTAGTTGTGATAGAATACATATTCACTTCACCATTGAAAGTAGCACGGTATGTAGCATCGCAAGTAACGGCAACTACATTCGGTATCCAACCGGCAAAGGTGTAAGTGTACTCTGCAGTATTCTCTTTAATCGGATCAGCATGTGTCGGTACAACACCATACTCAACGGTAGTTTGATCGATCAACGAGCCATCCTCGTTCAGCCAAGTAATAGAATAACTATTTTTGGTAGCGTTAAAAGTTGCTTTATACGTTGCATCACCTATTACTGCTACTATCTCCGGTATCCAACCGGCGAAGGTGTATGTATATTCTGCCGTAGCAGCTTTAGTAGGAAATTCCGGAGCAATAGGCATCTGACCATATCCGTATTGTTGTGCAGAAATCACAGTGCTATCATCATTCATGAAGGTAATCACGTATATATTTGGCGCAAACTCAGCTGTAAATGAGGTATCTTGTGAGAGGATTATTGTACGCGGATTGTCGGTGTTTCCGTCTGACCATTGGACAAAGTGATAGCCCTCATTAGCTGTTGCCGATATGGTTAACTCTGTTAGATATTCATAATTACCATTAGTTGCTTGTACACTTCCATAATTTTCGTTACAGCTGGCACTAAAGGAATAGATATTAGGAGCGAACTCCGCTGAGAAAACCGTGTCTTTTGTGAGCTCAATTGAACGAGGGTTTTCTGTGTTTCCGTCTGACCATTGGACAAAATGGTAGCCATAGTCTGGAATGGCTATTACTTCCATCTCATCACATTGATTTTGCGGAACACTGACACTGCCATTAGTGGCTATTGTAGTAACAGTATATGGTAGAGGCTTATATTTAAGACGATTTTCTTGCCGTAGATTGTCATTCCATGTTTGCTGCATCCATGCTAAACCTCCACATGGCACATAAATATCAGTCAAATTGATGCAGCCACGAAGAGCATCATCAGGAATAACTATGTAAATATAGAGAAGTTCAATATAGGTCAAGCTGCTGCAATCACGGAAAGCCCAATCTCCAATGCTTCTGATGCTGTTAGGAATAGTGATCGAGGTCAAACTGCTACAACCAGAGAAAGCTGAATACCCAATTTTCGAGACACTCTCGCCAATAGTGATAGAGGTCAAACTAGTGCAATTTTCGAAAGCTGAATTCCCAATTTCCGAGACACTTTCGCCAATAGTGACAGAGGTCAAACTGCTGCAACCACGAAAAGCATTATAGTCAATGTATGTGACGCTATTGGGTATAGTGATAGAGGTCAAACTACTGCAACTTTCGAAAGTCCAATATTTAATGTTTTTGATGCTATCGGGAAGAGTGATAGAGGTCAAACTACTGCAACCAGAGAAAGCAGTTCCTCCAATGCTTGTGACGCTATTTGGTATAGTGACCGAGGTCAAACTGCTGCAACCATAGAAAGCGCCTCCTCCTATACTTGTGACGCCATTTGGTATAGTGACCGAGGTCAAACTACTGCAACCAGAGAAAGCGCCTGCTTCTATACTTGTGACGTTATTGGGAATCGTTACAGAGCTCAAACTACTGCAACCTTGAAAAGCATAAGTTCCAATGCTTGTGACGCTATTTGGTATAGTGACCGAGGTCAAACTGCTGCAACCATAGAAAGCGCCTCCTCCTATACTTGTGACGCTATTGGGAATCGTTATAGAGGCCAATACGCTCATATCGTAACATAAGTAAGCAGGCACATGCTCTACTTTTTCTCCAAAAGTAAATGAGGTGACCGAATTTGGGAATGGTGCATCTGGAATAATAAAATTGACACAATGAATGGCATTCCAAACAACAGAGGTCAAACTAGTGCAACTTTCGAAAGCTGATTTCCCAATTTCCGAGACACTTTCGCCAATAGTGACCGAGGTCAAACTGGTGCAACCTTTGAAAGTATATTCTCCAATGTATGTAACTCTGTTGGGTATAGTGATAGAGGTCAAACCAGTGCAACCATAAAAAGCATAATCTCCAATGCTCATGACGCTATTGGGAATCGTTACAGAGGTCAAACTGGTGCAACCACGGAATGCATTATTGTCAATGTTTGTGACGTTGTTTGGAATAGAGATAGAGAGCAAACTGCTGCAGCCATAGAAAGCAGAAATTCCAATGTTTGTGACGCTGTTGGGAATAGTGATCGAGGTCAAACTGGTGCAACCCAAGAAAGCAGCATCACCTATGCCCACAACGCGATATGTTATTACTGTTTTTACTGTTTCGGGAATAATTATTGCTCCCTTCGCATTTGTATTTTTGCCGACCTCGACACTATCACCACCTAATGTGGTGTAACAGATGCCATCAATGGTAAAGTCATAACCAGCAAAGAGTCGCAGCGTTGCCATTAACGCAATACAAAGAGTAAAAAGTCTTGTTTTCATACAAGTTGTCTATAATCAGTTTGAACTAAAATGTAATTTGCTATTCTATCCGCCACAGGACGTTTGCTGTTCACAATATCCATTGGATGAGTAAGCGACATGTTGGGTGCTTCTACCCAGAACTCCTTTGTGTAGTCCTTTGAATATTTCTCCATCAACATACGGCGGGACGAACCTGCGCGGTTATATGAACGAAGGCAGGTGACAATAAAATCAACTTCCGAATATACGGATTCAACATCGTCCTCCAGCCATTCGTCTATATCTCCAGCACTAATAATTGCCACCGTATAGCCATATATATGGAGTACAGCTTTGAAATCATCTGGAAAGTTGTCGTACGGTGGAATCTTATATACTATTTCCCCGTGGTTCTCCACTTGTGCACCGCCAATAAGCATTTGCGTTGCATCAGAATAAGGTAGCAGGCGTTGATAGACACACCATGCCGTTGTTGTTTTGCCGGAGTTCTGCGTACCGGCGATAATAACAAATTCTTTCATATACGATTATGTTTTAGATGGTTTATATTTCAATATAGACATAATAAAAGCGCGGTACTTCGTATCGCTTCCATTGGTACCTTGGGATTTCTGGACTACCCGTACAAACCAATATCTGCTGAACAAAGCCCACGCTGTCAACGTGAGCATCGTGCTTTGTTCTCGGTTTGTACTCTTAAAGTGTCCAGTTTCAAGGTACCAAGTTTCAGCGCAACGCTATTATTTATGTATGTTGTTTGTCTGTTGTTTTATGCCATAGGCGGTATTTTTTTTGTTTAGTGTCGTTTTTTATCGGTCAAGATTGGCCGATACATTGCTCCATCTTTTACGTCTCGGAGAGGGGACGGTATTTATTTCTTGTAGCCGAATTCAATCAATAGTTCGTCAGCGAGATATTCGTCACTAAAACAATGCATGTCCGCAACTCCGTTGCTGATGAGGTCATACGTCGTGGAGTCGTAGAACTTGCCCAATGCCTCTTCGTAGGAAAGTCCCGCCTGCTCGGCAAATAACTTCACGATACGGGCATATTTACGTTGTAATATGGCAGGGTTAGCTTGCATAGTTGAGTCTCTGTGAAGATTTGAAATGAAGATATTTGTCCAATACTGCTTGCGAGGTAATACAAATCTGATGATTCGGCTTTTTCTCACGCAATTCGCCTAAAGCTTGCTCTCGCGTATAAATGCCTGTGAAATAGAGATCTATCGTGTCGAACACCTGATCGTCGGCAATACCTCCTTCAATAATATCATACTGCTCGTGCGGCAGACCTTTTCGGCAAGCGGTTATATAATCCAGCCACTCACCATCATAGGCAGAAAAGACTTTACGGGTACATCCCGAGCATTCCTCGAACTCATAGATATTCATAATAGCCTTCTGACCGCGTCTGATAAAACGCTCGCCATAACGCTCTGCCTGCGCACGCAAAGGAGTAAGGTAAAAGCCCACTCCGAAATCGAGACGAGGACGAGAATGTAGCAAGTCCGGGTGAGGAATTTCCGTATAGGACGTGTGATAAAGAATCATAGTTTGACTCCTTTCTGCTGCATGAGAGATACTAAATCATCCACTATATATTCCTTGGAAAAACTATGCAGTACATCGTAGCAAGGCACAATATAACCGTCTATCATACCTGCATTCTGCATAGCGTGATAAACGTCTTTTGCACTCTTGTTCAAAAACGATGCTACGTTATTGACGCAAAAGATAGTGAAATTCAGTATTTTAAAGTCCATATAACTAACTCTTTGCAACTTTCGGCTGCAAAGTTACACAAAAAAAATGACATACGCAAATATGTATGCCATTTTCTTTGGAATTTATGTTATTTGGTTTAGTTTGCAGTTCAGTTTTAGTTCAGTTTGCAGTTTAGTTCTTGACTACTTTGCAGGCAACGCCTTTGTAGCCGGCGACATAGACCATATAGACGCCGCACGAAAAGTTGGGGCGTTTTTTAGTACTCCCGCACTTCGCCTATCGCTGCGTCCAGGAGGTGCACATGGTGTTTCTTGGCGATGGATCGGGCAATGCTGTCCGGCTCGTTCCACGGGTGCATCGCCAAGGCGTATTTGTCGTGGTGAACGGTGAACACCTGACGCGCTTGCAGGTCGGTTATTGCCTGTTCCAGTCCTTCCGGCGTGGTGTGGATATACCGCCAGTTGTCGTTGTACTGACCGTTTTCCAGAAAGGCCAGATCCACTGCGCCGAACCGTTCGCGGATCTCTTTGAACCGCTTGTCGTATCCGCCGTCGCCGCCTATATAGACTTTGCGTCCGCCGGCTTCTGCCATAAACGATGCCCAGAGCGTCTGGTTGCCTCTGCCCAACAGCCGGTTGCTGAAATGGCGGGTCGGCAGACAGGTAATCCGAATCGGCGAATGGGAGGACTCGAAGATCTGCACATCCTCGTACCAGTCCGTTTCGATGATCTGCGAGTCCGTGTACTTCCAGTAGCGCAGATAGTCGGCGATACCGAGCGGACAGATGACCTTCTTAACACGCGTGCGCAAGTCGCGGAGCGTGGCGTAATCCATGTGGTCCCAGTGCTCGTGGGTGATGACGAGAACATCTATATCCGGCATATCCTCCGGACGGTAGATATCCGTGCCGGGGAAAGGCTTGAGCATGAGCGATGCAGGATACTCAGGTTGGAGTACCGGGTCCACGATAAAACGCTTGCCGCCCAAGGTGAACAGGTACGACGAGTGCCCGAACCATACCACCCAGTCTTTCTCCGCCGGAAGCGATTGGAGGTCGGTCTTGCAGGCTTTGAGAGCTTCCTGCGGAGTACGCAGCGTGTCTGTGGCGGTCAGGAAACGCCAGATCGTTTTCAACGAACCTTTATCGCCCTTCTGACCCGTGAACTGCGGTGTCGGTTCCTGGTTCTGAAACATCCCCTCGCGGTAGTTGGGTGATTGTCTCAAACGCTCTTTGTCCACATGCCGGAAAGTCCCGAATGCCGGGTGTGCCAGAACGGCAAGCACTATTCCCGCCACTCCGGCAAGGACGGAAAGGATGATTAACAAGCTTTTCATTCGCATTATATCTGAATTTTAGTGTACTTCGTCTGTTGACCACCGGCTCTACGGAAACCTCTTCCGCCAGATGGCGCAGGTACGCCTCGGAGATCTCCGGCTGCCGTTTGGCTTCTGCCGCGGCGGCTTGGAGCTGGCGGTAGATGGAGACATAGGTATATTGGTAGAAATAGGCGTAGGGCTTCAAGCCTTCTTCGGGCTTCTCACCGCCTTTCACCACCCGGAAATAGTGGCTCAGAAAACGGATCTTCCACTCCATGGCTTCCTCGTTGTGCGCGTGTTCCAAGGCGTGTGCACGGCGTTGCGCCTCTTTGATGAGTTCGCGGTTCGCCACACAGGCGGCTGACCACTGTTTCGGGAAATGGTAGGTGTACAACTGGAACAAGGCGCGGTTGGAGCGCGTACGCCGCGAAACAATGTGTTTCTTGTACCGCCGTCCCTCTTTGTGCGAGTTCACGATCCCTGTATAGGTCTCTATGCCCGGACACAGCCGGAAATACCGCACACCGCGTGCACGGCGCGCCGAACCGGAGGGACACGGCTCAAAAGTGGCGATTGTCCGCGCCAAACCCTCAATCATCGCTGTTTTCAAATGTCTCGCCATAATGGTTCCTCCATTACTACTGTTGCATGTACTTTTATAGTCAAACTATAAATACTCCGCCATAAACTACTGTTGCATGTACTTTCGTCCCGAAATATTCATTATCCATTATTCTTCCTAGACCATGCAGCAAAAATATATTACATATAAGGCACATTTTCAGTATTTTATATACCATTCTAAAGACCACGAATTTCAACCACGCTGCAAAGATACAACTTTTTTCTCATATATGCAAATTATTTTGTTTACAGAGTACACAAATTAAACAGATTTTTAATTAGTTCGTCGAAAATCCGTTGTAATCTGCGGACAAAAACAGAAAAAAAATCCTTTTATATTTGCATATGTCCAAAATTTGTCGTACCTTTGCACGGTCATTTAGTGGGATTGACATGAATTTCGGTAAGAAAATACGGCATTTCCTCCCTCTGTTCGTACTGACAGCAGGCTTGGTTTTCAGCACCGGTATTACGGCACAGGAGTATATCGGCACCATGGAACTGGAAAGCGGATTTACCATGGAGAAAGTGCGCGTTTCTCTCGATGAAACCGGGAATATTACGATGTACCGCGTCAAGTTCGCACGGATAATGCCGGTCAAAGTCGATGTACTCATCCCCAAGGTGCAGATCATCGGCAAAGAGCATCCCAAAAGCCTGAAAGGCGATAATATCATCCCGCTCGTGCACAACGACCCGTATCCCAAACGCAAGATATCCGAACTGAAAGGCAAAGTATCCGCACAAAGTCTCTCCTTTGAGTGCGAAATGGGCGGAAAGAAATTGCATTATAAAGGTCAAAAACTATGAGTAACTTAATGAAAAACATCGCTCTTCTGGCAGGAGGAGCAATGCTGGGTGCCGCAGCCGTAATGCTCTTGGCGCCCAAAGCCGGCGAAGAGGTAAGAAACCAACTTGCCGATCTGGCTTCCGAAGCCAGGAAACGTGCGCAGGAATACTGCGACCAAGCCAAAGAAACCATCGCTGCCGAAGCAGCCAAAGTACAAAGCCAAACAGAGGAGGTTTAATATGGAAAACGAAGTCTGGACCCAACTCAAAAACGAACTCACCAACTATGGCAAAGCCATGGGAGAGGTGGGCAGATTCCGGCTGATAGGTATCGTCAGCCGCGTGTTAGGACTGTTCTTGCTGATCTTCACCGTCGTACTGTTGCTCTTTGCGCTCCTGAGCTTTGGCGCAGTAGCCCTGATTGACGTGATGGCTAAATGTATGCCCGTCTGGGCTGCCGCCCTGATCATCGGAGCCGGATACATCCTTCTGATTATCATCGCTGTCGCATGCCGCAAAGTACTGTTCATCCACCCCTTCATCCGGCTGCTCACCAAGCAACTCAGAAGCGAAGAGGAACTGGCTCTCAAGACCATCGAAGCAGAGCACGAGGCAGAACTGCAGCGCGTCAGACTGGAGTGCCACGTAGAGAACGCCACACGGGAGATGAACTTCTATATCGGTCTCCTCAGAAGGATTAAGAACTGGCTTTTTAACCGCAAATAAGGCTTATGTTCAGTCGTTTGTATGGCATTCTGTTGCCTTTCTTCGTCAGTTTTCTGCTGGCGTACGTGTTAGATCCGGTGGTCGGCTTTGTGCAAAACCGCTGCCGGGTGCGCAACCGTGCCTTGGCGGTGCTGGTAACACTGCTCGTGGTAGCCGGAGTTCTGGTCGGCGCTGTGGCAGCGCTGCGCAAACCGGTGACAGAACAGGTCAACACCGCCTGGACAGGATTTCAGCGATATATAGCCAACTTCGATATCAACGACTATGTCTCAACCGAGACACAGGAGAAACTGCTCAACTGGCAGGAGGAGTGGCAATGGGAATCGCTGCTGAGCAACCCTGAACTGACCTCCTCGATCAAGGAACTGGTTCCCAAAATCGGCAAATGGGTCACCGGCGGACTGAGCTGGCTAAGTGAACTTATGGTCGTTTTCATCGGAATAATGTACCTCATCTTTCTGATGATCGACTTCCCCAAAATCAGAGCCAACTGGTCAAAATTCGTCCCTCGCAAGTACCGCGCACAAGCAGAGATGGTGATGGGTGACATCGACCGGAACATGAATGCCTATTTCCGCGGACAAGCCATGGTGGCATCGTGCGTAGGCGTACTCTTTGCCATCGGTTTCACGATCACCGGCATGCCGATGGGCATAGCCATGGGACTGATCATCGGTCTGCTCAATATGGTTCCATACATGCAGGCATTGGGTATTCCGCCCTGTATTGTGCTCTGTCTGCTGCAATCGGCTCAGACAGGGCAACCTGTATGGTGGACGCTCACGATGATGGCGATTGTGTTCGTTGTGGTACAGAGTATCCAGGATATGATCTTAACACCCAAGATTATGGGTAACGTAACCGGCATGGGTTCGGCTGCCATCCTGTTGTCTCTGAGTCTCTGGGGCGCACTGATGGGCGTAATCGGAATGATTATCGCACTGCCCGTCACCACCCTGATTATCAGTTATTACGAGCGCTATGTGGCTAACCGCGGCGTAGGCAGCAGAGCGCACCAGGCACATTACCGGGGCAGACTACGGAAAGGATGATCGATCTCCTCCTGCCGCATACCTGCGGAATGTGCGGCAGACATATTCAATCAAGAAACGGCGAAAGGGCTGAGATATGCGACGAGTGTATCAAAGCCCTTCCGCGTACTGAACAGGCAACTCTCAAGCAGAACTCCACGGAGATGACCGTTCTTGACCAGCCCGCGCAGATAGTACGCGCCGCCAAAACGGCACACCTCCAGCGCGCCGGAGCCTTCCTCTTCTATGAGAAACAACACCCCGTCCAAAGACTCATCCACCTCATGAAATACGCCGACCGTCCGGAGATCGGCAGAACCCTTGGAAGACTGGCAGCGCAAGAATGGAGAGACAGCGATTTCTTCGATGAAATCGATATAATCATACCCATCCCTCTCCATTCGAAAAGGCTTCGCGAGAGAGGTTATAACCAGTCAGAGTTCATCGCCCGGGGAATAGGCGAGGTATTAGGTATAGAGGTGGATACCACTCACGTCTTCCGCATCCGGAACACCCCAAAGCAGGCATTGCAATCCGGCGACAGCCGCAAACAGAACGTAGCAGACGCTTTCGCTGTCCTTCACCCCGAGCAGATGTACCACAAGCATATTCTTCTGGTGGACGATCTCATCACCACGGGCGAGACGATGCGTGCCTGTCTCAACGCCATGAAGGCATTCCGCGGAGCCACTTTCACAGTCTTCACTCTCTGCAAGGCGCTATAGACTCCTAAACCTGTCTAAATTTTAATATTTTGGCGAAAAATACCCCCTAAGAACGCCAAAATTATGGTACGATTTTTAAGATTTTAGGTAAAATAATAAAGAAAGTGCCCTTTTTCTTAAAGAATAGCCTTTTCAGTATGAAAAAAAAGTCGTACCTTTGCACTCGTTTTTGTGAATATAACTATTTTTTGTACAAAAAAGATTAGAAATATGCGTTTAAAAGTACTTTTATTGAATGTAATTATCCTCTCTTCGATGCTTGTATATGCCCAGAAGCCCAAAGACGGCATGACTACCGTAACGGGAGTGGTAACAGAATTGGAGACTCGCGAACCGATGGTTGGTGTAACAATCGTGGACATTAACAACCCCGGAGTAGGTACCGTAACCGATATAGACGGTAACTACACCATTACCGTAAACACCAAGAAACCCACCAAACTGAGTTACTCCTTCATGGGTTATGAGACCGAGACACGCATTATCACAAGCATGACTACCAAGATGAACATCGCCATGTCCACCCATAACAAACTGCTGGACGAGGTGGTTATCACTGCCGGTATGTACGAGCAGAAGCAGACCGATGTGACTGTCTCGATGGCAGTGCTCAAGCCCGAAGCGCTCCGCACCCAGGCTCCTACAGACCTGTCCGCTTCGCTGCAGACCCTGCCCGGCGTTGACATCGTGGACAAACAGCCTAATATCCGTGGCGGTGGCGGATGGACATACAGCGTGGGCAGCCGCTGTCAGGTGCTGATGGACGGAATGTCGATCCTGAACCCCAAGACCGGCGAGATCAACTGGAACAACGTGCCGCTGGAGAATGTAGGCCAGGTGGAGGTCATCAAAGGTGCCTCTTCCGTGCTATACGGTTCTTCGGCACTCAACGGTGTGATCAATGTCCGTACACAACGCCCTAACGAGAAACCGCAGACCAAGATCAGCGGATACGTAGGCGTATATGACAATTTCAAGAACTATTCATACACCGGCGCACGCCTGCCCCTCTATTACGGTGCGGAGGCTTCCCACACACGCCGTGTAGGCAACTTTGACATGTCTGCAGCCATCAGCGGATTCAAAGACGAGGGATACCGCGAGCAGAGTTTCAACGACCGCGTCCGCCTGTCTGGAAGCATGACCTATCATCACCCGATGAAATCGAAAGAAAAATACATGTCGATGGGTGCCAATGTCAACTATGTAGCCAACCAGTACGGCGACTTCTTTATCTGGCGAAGCCCGAAGGATCCTATCCACCCGTCGCCTCTGACCAATATGGGACGAAAAGAGCACAACTTCAACATCGACCCCTTCTGGAACTACAATGACACCGAGAAAGGTATCTCGCACAAAATCCGTGCGCGCTTCTACCTGACATCAGACAATCTGACCACACCGACAGCAGGCAAGAGTCTGGAGGACATTGCCAAATGGGGTGTATCCAGTTTCGATCTGGACAAGATATCCGGTTACGTCAATCAGATCCAAGGCTATATCGACGGAGGAATGACCACCAAGGATGCCCTGATTCTAACCTTCCAGGATGTGGCTATCCCGGCAATGAACGAAGACTGGTTAGGCGCTGTGACCAATGGTATTGACCTGGTGAAGAACGGATTCGGTTACACAGGTACGGTAGCCGAGATGCAAGACGCGCTGGCATATGCTATGGGACTGCTGGCGGACAACTCCCCTACCCGTCCCGAACTGACCTACAACGGCTATCTGGACTATCAGTTCTCCAAAGCCTGGCAATCTGGTGTCCGCCTGACTACCGGTGTCAACTGGAACCATATTACCAACACCGCCAATATCACCGGTACGCACCACACCGACAACCTGGCAGCCTATCTGCAATACGACCACCGCATTGCCGACCGTCTGTCACTGAGCGCCGGTATGCGTCTGGAATACTACCGCATGGACGACCACTACAAAGAGGCTAATATCCAGATAGGCAAGTGGTTGTGCCCTATCCGTCCTGTCTTCCGTGCCGGACTGAACTGGGAGATCTACAGAGCAGGATTCCTCCGCGCCAGCTTCGGACAGGGCTATCGTAACCCGTCCATCACCGAGAAGTTCGCCCGCAAAGACATCGGCGGCGTGGGTGTGTATCCGAACCATGATATCAAGCCTGAATCCGGCTTCAACGCCGAGTTGGGTTACCAGCAGTTGTACAAGTTCGGTCCTCTCTCAGGTTCGCTCGACATAGCAGCCTTCTACACCGAGTACCGCGACATGATTGAGTACCAGTTCGGTCTCTTCCGCAACTCCGACTACTCGATGATCAACTCGATCTATGACGTGATAGACGAGGCGGAGAATATGATCAATAGCATTAAAGAAACCAAATCGCTGAGCAATGCCGGTATCGGTATCGGAGCGCAGTTCGTGAACGTCAGCCACGCACGTATCTATGGTGTGGAAGTCAGCACCATGGGTAGAGTGGATCTGAGCAAAAAGCACATGGGGCTCAACTATAGCATCGGCTACACCTTCATGGAGCCGGAGGATCTGGACAACAGCCGCCGTATCGAGGAGGAGAAGACCTATACCGATCCCTTGCAGATGAAGAACAAATCCAATGACTCCAAATATCTCAAGTACCGCAACAAGCACTCGTTCAAAGCCACTCTGGACTACAACTACAAGTGGTTCTCCGTAGGTCTCAACATGGCTTACAAGAGCAAGATTCTGGCAGTGGATTATCTGATGGTGGACGAGCGCGAGAAAGAGAGCGAGGATCTGATGGACTACGCCCGTAAGTTCGTCTTCGGATACGAGGACGGCATGTCGCTCCACGACTACTGGATGGAACACAACACCGGCGTCTTTACGATGGATCTGCGTGCAGCAGTACGGTTCAAAGAGAAAATGGAAGTACAGTTCCTGATCAACAACCTGCTCAACACCGAGTACAGCTATCGTCCGATGGCACTGGCAGCACCGCGAACCTTCGTTTGCCGGCTCAACCTCACGTTGTAAGACTAAAGACAGATTGCAATGAAGAAGTTTTTAACGATAATTTCATTTCTGGCGCTCACCCTCTCCATGGAGGCGGTGACGGTCAACCAAGTAGCCGGTGTATTCAAAGGCGACCTCAATATCGGAGGTACCAACTATGCCGGCAAAGAGATCTATATCCTTCCCGGCGCTGCACAGAACAGTATTACTTTTGTACTGCCGGATTTCCAATACGGTGCGGCCTCGTTAGGCGACATCGTACTGGTCAATATGCCGATGGACGGGAACGGGCAACTGACCCTGGACAACCGCCCGCTGTATATCAAAGCCATCAGCGAACGCGCCGTAGTCTCCGTGCTGAACGGATTTAAGGACGGCTCGGTGACATACAACTCCGTAGTGTCTTCGAGCAAGGCGGATATCCTGCTGTCTATTGCCGCACCCAGTTTGCCGGAGCCTATTTTTGTGCTCTTCTCGGGCAATAAAGTCACCAACCGCAACTATGCCATCACCAACGGCGGATTTGAGGGCAGTTGGTCTAACAACGAAGTGAGCGGCTGGCACTCCTTCCCTTCTGCAACAGGTAGTTACAGCTCTTTCGTGACCGGCAATACAGAACAGTTCCAGCGCTCTACAGAAAAGCGACCCGGATCTGCCGGTAGCCAATGCGTAGTTGTACGGTCCAATCTGGTGCTGAGCGCCAAAGCAAACGGCAACTGTACCAACGGAAGAATCAATGCCGGTGCTACCAGTGCGGATTCTCCTGCCAACAACTACAATTTCTCCGACCCTTCCAATAGCGGTTATAACACCGCTTTTGTGGGACAACCGGACTCGCTGGTTTTTTGGGCGAAATATATTCCGGCAGACCAGAACCCCTCCAATTCGGCTAACAAGGCACGTGCCCACGTAGCAATCACTACCAATGCCCGCTATCAGGACCCGGAGACAGGCAACTCTTCATCCGTGAAGGTTGCAGATGCAGCCATCAACTACTCAGCCACCAGTTCGATGGGCTGGCAACGGCTCTCTACTCCATTCTCCTATACGAGTTTAGACCCCGCCCAGGCTGCATACATGCTGATAACTTTCACCACCAACTATCAGCCCGGAGGCGGTACTACATACTCTACCGGTACATTCAGCAAGAAGTATTACTACGACTATCTCTATCTGGACGACGTTGAGATGATTTACAACCATAGCCTGAAATCGCTGAAGATGAACGGCAAAACCGTCTCTTTTGCCAACAACGCCGCACAACGTGAGGAGCCCTACAGCGACAGCGACTACGACTTCCAAGCTACCGCAGACGGCAAAGGAGCCAAATCCTTTGTAGGCTACGATGAAGCAAACAACAAGGTGCTCGTGTATGTGGTAGCCAACAACTACTCGCAGGCAGGCGCGTACTCCGTATATACCATACAGATGGCAGAACCGGAGAAACCGATTGTGAACACCGAATATGCCTATTCGGCAGTCACTTGCGAGAACGAGCCTTACAGCGACAATCTGTTCTCCGGCTTGACCGAAGCCGGTGTCTATACCACCACTATTCCTAATGCACAGGGAGGCGATTCGCTGATCACTTTCACCCTGAACACGCTGCCCGTTTATCTCACTGCCGAGCAACGGGAGATGAAGATGGACGAAAGCCTGGAATGGCACGGCAAGAAGTATGTCTATCCTGCACCGGGTGTATATCACGACACGGTACGGATGCAGACCGTTGCCGGTTGCGACTCGGTTCTGACATTGGAACTGACCGTCACCCCCGTCAACTTCTTCGCCACAGAAACCGCTACTGCGTGCCAAGGCGAGGAGACGGAATGGCACGGACGGACGCTCCCGACCGGAAAACCGGGTACTTTCGTTGTGACAGACTCACTGCTGTCAATATACAACACCGACTCTGTCTTCCAATTGCAACTCACCGTATTGCCCTCTTGGCAGTCGGTGGAGAAAAAATATGTCAACGAAGCCCATTTGACATGGCGCGGGCAGACTATCCAAGACCTGCCGCAGGCTACCGAGCCGTATCTCTTCTACGACTCTCTCAAAACCATAAGCGGTTGCGACTCAGTCTATGTGCTCATGCTGTATGTCGCCGAGACCCAAGTGACACACGGCACCTACGAGGCTGTTATCTGCGAGGGCGAGAGCGTTACATACAATGGCGAGAGATACAACGGAGCCTTCGAGGGAGAAGTACGCATCTCAACGCCTAACATGTACGGAGGCGACTCTATCGTATATCTTACAGTACGAACCCTGCCGTCCTACACCATCGAAGACTCGCTCACTATCACCCAAGGCGAGAAACAGACCTGGGAAAGCTGGAGCCTGAGTAGCATGCCGGTGGGCAAGACCACTCTCTACGCTTCCTACTATACCGTGGACGACTGCGACTCAACCTTGGTTCTCCACCTCACCGTAGAGCCCAAACCGATACATACAGGCTTCTTCGAGACCGAAACGGACGACCGACACTGCGCCCGCAAGGTGCTCTATAACGGCAGACTCTATATAATCCGCAAGGATGAAACTATATATGATATCTTAGGTACAAAAATTAAATAAACAAAACAATGAAAAAGATTTTTACTGTTCTTTTTGCCGGACTGTTGTTCTCGGCACAAGTAATGGCAGTGTCCGTATGGGATGTCTGCGGTCAGTTTGACGGAAACTTGAATATCGGTGGAGACCTCTATCCGAACAAGTCTGTTTACCTCCTGCGGGGTACGGTAGATAATACCGTTACCTTCGTACTGCCTGATTTCTCTTACAATGGAGGAATGTTGGGTAACATCGTGCTCCCCAATATCCCTATTAGCGAAAACGGCCAGTTGACTCTGGAGAATGCTACCCTCTACATCAAAGCCATCAAAGAGCGTGCTACCATCACCGTTCTGAATGGTCTGGAAGATGAAGGTACGACCTACAACTCCATCGTCACCGCGAGCGATGCAATGGTGGTGCTCTCTATTGCCGCACCTTCGCTTCCTGAGCCAATCTTTGTGCTCTTCACCGGTAAGGCTGCCAACAACAACTATGCACTCGTCAATGGCGGTTTTGAAGGCACTTGGACCAACAACGAGCCTGCCGGTTGGCACTCCTTCGGTACGGCTACCGGTGATTTTGTAAACTTCGTAAAAAACAACACCGACCAGTTCGTTCCTTCTACTCAGGTTCGTCCGGGATCGAATGGCACCCAGAGTGCATTGCTGTCCTCCAAAATGGTGCTGGGCGCCAAAGCAAACGGCAACTGCACAAATGGTCAGATCAATGCCGGTTCCACTACTGCTGACGATCCTGCTGCCAACTACAACTTCTCCGACCCTGCCAACACGGGTTTCAACACCCCGTTCCATGGCCGTCCGGATTCGATTGTATTCTGGGCAAAATACCTGCCTGCCGACAAGAACCCGGCTAATGAAGTGAACAAAGCACGTGTCAGCGCCATCATTACCACCAATGCCCGTTATCAGGATCCGGAGAACCCCGACTCTGTTTACACCGATATGAAGATTGCCGCCGCTGTGACGAACTACTCCGCTACACCGGAGCTGGGTTGGCAGCGTATTGCAGTGCCGTTTGCATACTATCCTAATAACCTGGATAAAAAGCCGGCATATATCCTGACTACTTTTACAACCAACATGCTCCCCGGCGGAGGCTCGTCTTATTCGACCGGAACGATCAATAAAGTGAATGTGCTTGACACCGTTTATCTGGACGATGCAGAGCTGATTTATAACAACCGTCTGACGACACTCACCCGTAACGAATCGCCTGTAGGGTTCAAAGACGGTGCCTTCTCTGTAGATGAGACCTACTGCGACTCTTGCGGCACCTACAGCTCTCAGACCAACGGTGTATCGACACAGACTTTCTTCGCTTTTGATCATGCACACAAGTGCATCTTCATCTATGTCATCGCTGACGACTATGCTCAGAGCGGCAGATACAGTCTCTATCGCGTGGACTTCACCGATACCAACATAGAGGGCACTTCTCTGGACACCCACGAAGGTATTGAGGAGATATTCGAAAACAAGAGCAATGGAGCTCAAAAAGTATTATACAACGGACAACTGTACATCCGCCTTGGCGACGCGATTTACAATGTATCCGGTATTAGAATTCAATAAACACCAAAAACGATGAAACGCCTATTATTAACTTTCTTGCCGTTGGCAGCTGCGCTTTGCATTTCAGCGCAGACATACAAGAACGGCACGTGGTATTCACTGTATGATGATGGGACACATACTATGAATACCCAAGGAGACTATACTCAAAGCGGTATTTTTGCACCTACTGCAGGCAGACTGAATGTCAAATGGAAATATGAGTGGATTGATTGGTTTGGAGTCGCCAGAAAGATCGATACGGATGTGTTGGAGTCAGCCAATGGAGGTAGTTCGACAAATAAAGTGGGTTCGTTTCAAGAGAAAACAGACGATGGTAGTAATGTAACCGAGGCTTTCAATATCAGCACAAACATCAACTGGATAAAATACAACCGTTCAGGGGTGCCCACTCACAAAGTGCATGTCTATCATCAGGATATACCCTTGGCAAAGCACATTCTTCTGGCTTCGGGAGAGTACGGTACCAAGACCGCTTCGCACGACTTCGGCGAACAGCAGATGTTCACTGCCTCGGAGGCATATACCGTTAATCTGCGTTCCTTCCTCACCAACGGGAACATTACTGTGACCTCCTCCGACCCTGAGAACTTCCGCGTTGGTAATGCCAATAGCAAGGAGCCTGTTGTCTATGCCGTAGGTGCCAATGCCTGTGCCTCGGCTAACGGTTCGGCTGCCGCTGCCGGTGGCGGTACGCTGGGAAAGATTAGCAACTATAACTTCCCTGTCTATTTTGTTCCGCAGAAAGGCGGTTCGTTTGAGGCTACCATCACCATCACCGACGGCACCTCTACCGCTACGGTGAAGGTATCTGGTACAGCGCCTAAATACGACCAGACGATCACTTGGGAGCCGGAACTGACCCTGCTCAGTAACGCTACTATAGCTTCTGCTACCGCTTCTTCGGAGCTGGACGTTACGTATAGTTTCGAACCCGCAGGTGTTGTGACACTCGTGGACGGCGTGCTCACAGCTCAGAAAGAGGGACAAGTAACCATCACCGCTTCGCAAGCCGGTAACGATTTCTATAATCCGGCAGAACCGGTAGTGAAGACTTTCACAATCCACCCGGATGTTACTTATTATGAGTACTCCGCTGCCATCTGCGAGGGCGACAGTTATTCCGATAATCTGTTCAGCGAATTGACCGTTGCGGATACGTACACCAAAACGATTCCTAATGCTTTCGGCGGCGACTCCATTGTAACACTGACACTCGGCTATAATCCTCATTACGCATTCAGCGAAGAGAAGCAGATCTACCTCGGCGCGCAAGAGACTTGGCAAGGTCAAGACCTCTCTGCCATTTCATTAGGCGACACCATTTTGACCGTCGAATATCCGACAATCTTTGGTTGTGACTCAATCTATACGCTCCACCTGACCGTCATCATACCGCCTGCTACGTATGGCACATACGAGGCAGCCGTCTGCGAAGGCGACTCGGTAGAGTACGAAGGCAAGTGGTACTTCGGCGAAGCACTGGAAGAGGTAACGCTGGCGCAGAAGAACTATCTCGGCGGTGACTCGATCGTCTCCCTGACCGTCTCCGTCAATCCGACATACGCTTTTGACGAGAGCTTGGAGATATACGCCGGTGCAGACTCTGTATGGCATGAAAAGGACCTCTCCGTAATCCCTGCAGGCGATACCACGATTGTAGCGGAGTTGAAGACCCTCAACGGTTGTGACTCGATCTACACGCTCCACCTGACTGTTCTCGTACCGCCTACTACGTATGGCAAGGACACGATCGTCCTCTGCTCAGGCGAGACTGCAGTATATGGTGGCAAAGAGTACAAACGCGCTACGGTTGACTCGGTGCTCTTCGCCGGTCAGAACTACCTTGGCGGAGACTCGATCGTAGAGCTTGTGGTGAACGTATTGCCATCGCTGCGTCTCAAGAGCGAGATGAGCATTACCGAAGGCTACTCCATCGAGTGGCAGGGTATTGATCTTAGCGAACTTACGGTAGGCGACACCACTCTGACGGTTGTCTATACCTCAACAAACGGATGTGACTCTGTATATGTATTGGAACTGCATGTCTCTTCCGGCAGCACAGTGGACATCCAGTCTGTCGGAACCGATGACCGGGCAGTCAAATTCTTCCGTAACGGGGTAATGTACATCCGCAAGAACAATCAGGTTTATAACCTGCAAGGAATAAAAGTAGAAACCATCGAGTAAGCACTCTCTTGGTTTTGACAGGGAACAATCCTGCGATCTTCAAATCGCGGGATTGTTTTTTATACTTTCCCTTTTTTGTGGCACAAAACGGATATTTGTCCTCAAAATAGGAGAAAAAATTTGCGTATATGCATTTTTTATCGTACCTTTGCAGTCCCAAATGACTAAATGGTAAATGAAAAAATGACCAAACGTTATGATTTTCTGATTATTGGCGGCGGAGTAGCCGGAATGAGTTTTGCGCTCAAGATAGCCCGTACCGGCAAGTATAAGATCGCCTTATGCTGCAAGACCACACTGGAGGAGGCCAACACCGCCAAAGCACAAGGAGGAATAGCATCTGTAACCAACCTCCTGGTAGATGATTTTGAGAAACATATCCACGACACCATGGTCGCCGGCGACTGGCTGAGCGATCCTGCAGCCGTAGAGCAAGTGGTGCGCAATGCCCCCCGCGGAATAGAGGAGTTGGTTCAATGGGGCGTAAACTTCGATAAGAAAGAAGACGGTTCATTCGACCTTCATCGCGAGGGCGGGCACTCCGAGTTCCGCATCCTGCACCACGCCGATGACACAGGAGCGGAGATCCAACGCGGTCTGATGACGGCTGTACGCAATAATCCGTATATAGAGGTGCTCGAAAATCATTTCGCCGTAGAGATCATCACCCAGCACCACCTCGGTGTCCGTGTCACCCGCCGTACTCCGGATATCGAGTGCTACGGCGCTTATATCCTCAACCCAGAGACCCAGAAGATTGACACCTATCTGAGCCGCATTACCCTGATGGCTACCGGCGGCACCGGTGCTGTCTATGCCACCACTACCAACCCGGAGATAGCCACCGGTGACGGTATAGCCATGGTCTATCGCGCCAAAGGACAGGTCAAGGATATGGAGTTCGTCCAGTTCCACCCGACTTCTCTTTTCAACCCCGCAGAGACCCATCCCGCTTATCTCATCACCGAAGCCATGCGCGGTTACGGAGGTATCCTACGCCTGCCGAACGGCGAAGAGTTTATGCAGAAATATGACCCGCGTCTGAGTCTCGCTCCCCGTGACATTGTCGCGCGCGCTATAGATAATGAGATGAAGATCCATGCCATCGATCACGTCTGTCTTGACGTCACCCACAAAGACCCGGAGGAGACCAAACACCATTTCCCCAATATCTACGCCAAGTGTCTCTCCATCGGCATTGACATCACCAAGCAGTATATCCCTGTAGCTCCGTGTGCGCATTATATGTGCGGAGGTATTAAGGTAGATCTCGACGGCCAGTCGTCGATCCGTCGTCTATACGCCGTAGGCGAATGCTCGTGTACCGGTCTGCACGGAGGAAACCGTCTGGCATCCAACTCCCTTATCGAAGCCGTTGTCTATGCCGACGCCGCAGCCAAGCACAGCCTCAGCGTCATCGAGAACTATGATTTCAACGACCGTATCCCTGCCTGGAACGATGAAGGCACACTCTCCAACGAGGAACGCGTGCTGATAGCACAAGACGTCAAGGAGGTAGGACAAATCATGTCCACTTATGTCGGTATCGTGCGTTCGGATCTACGTCTGCGCCGTGCATGGGAACGCCTTGACCTGCTATATGAAGAAACAGAAGATCTCTTCAAACGCGTGAAGGCTGACAAAGAGATTTGCGAATTGCGCAACATGATCAATGTAGGCTATCTGATCACCCGTCAGGCCATTGAGCGCAAAGAGAGCCGCGGACTCCATTACTCCATCGACTATCCTAAAACGAACAACGACCATCCACAGGAAGTCTGGTAACACAAAGACTTTGTCGTCATAACACATATGAAAGCGATTGTATTACACAGTATTGTCCCCCTGCGTGCAGAGGCAGCCGAAGAAAGCGAGCAGCTGACCCAGTTGCTCTTCGGGGAACCGTGCGAGATAACAGACTCTTGTCCCCGGTGGAAGAAAGTGAAATCGGATCTCGACGGACAGGAAGGATGGGTGGATTTTAAGATGATCTCTCCTATGACGGATGAGGAATACACACGCTATTCCAAAGCCTGGCAGGAGACTACCGCCAGAGTGCTCTACCCGATGGCTTATGCCATGAGCGAGAACAACGGACAGACGATTCCTCTAACTGCCGGTACCAGACTGCCTGACTACAAGAACGGCGAGTTTGATGTCATGGGAGTCAAATTCCGCATCCAGGCGGAGATGGTAGCGCCTCAGCCTCTGGAGATGAATGCGCAAAACGTAATGCAAGTAACCCGTTTTATGCTCAATATCCCCTATCTGTGGGGCGGCAAGAATGCCATGGGTATTGACTGTTCGGGATTCACACAAACGGTACACACGCTTTTCGGGCACAACCTCCTGCGAAACGCACGCGAACAGATTACACAAGGCACAGCCGTTGCGAGCCTTGCCGATGCGCAAGCCGGAGATCTGGTCTTCTTCGACCATCATGACGGCAAGATCTCGCACGTGGGACTGCTCTTGGATCAGGAACACGTCATCCACAGCTCCGGACGGGTGAAAGTAGAAATGATCGACGGCGAAGGTATTATTTCACAAGAACCCTCCGCCGCCGAAGATACGCATGCTACCAAAACAAACGATGGCAGATACTACACCCACCACTTGGTAGCCATCCGCAGATACTGATGCTTATTTCGCCGGTAGCACAACCACTTTGGTGCCTACCATGGCATACAAATCGTGCAACACAATCAAATCACTATCGCGCAAGCGAATACATCCCTCACTGCCTCTTCCGGGAACGGAGGAGGCATTATTGGTAGAACCATGGATACCTATCGAACGATTGGAACGCACTTGGGGATTGCAGTCTGACTTGCTCAGATCCAGACGCATAAACCATTTCCCGTATGCCAGAATATTTCCTCGTCCGTCTTTGAAATCATGACGCCAGGCATGGGCATCCTTGATCTCCGAGATATAGAAAGGCTTCGCCATGGAGCACTCAGGAGTGCAGCCGTCGCCTGTTTTTGTTTTATTCCCCGGATTACGACCGTAGCAAACAGGGAAGATTGCCACGCAGACAGTATCCTTACCCACCACCTCATTAACCAAAAGGGTATAGTCCTTTTTCGACACCACAAAGAAGCAGTTCTTCTTTACCACATTCCGTTTGAAGATGTGCATGACAGCAAGGTCAACGCTTGTATCGGGCATATGCACAATACTATCCAACGTTGAGATATCCATCGGAACTCGTTCTGCGGCTATGGTATCTTTATACTCTGAGAGCAGAGTGGTGTCGGATCTGCTGGGAGCCAATAACGGTTTCTCTGCCATCATCGGCATAAGAGATACCAACGCAAGAGATAATGCCAATATATATCGAACCTTTTTCATGGCAGAAATTCTATTTCAGAGTACAATAATCGGAACTTACCCAGCATTCTACGCCTTGATAACTGACTTTATAAAATCCGTTTGTCTGAACTCCCAAATACGGCAACACATCGCCATGGTTAAGATGCACGGTCCTGCCTGTAGCAGTCCAAATAAGATAGTCATAATTGGTACCCGGACCAACGCGCAAACGAAGATTTTTAGCATGCACAATACATTTGGTCTTGGGGGACGAAACATAGTTATAACCGCTTGCCGCCACGCCTCCCTGATTCTGGCATTGACACAGCGATGCATAGTCACGGCTGACATAGAGGTTCTGACCTTTGTAGTTCACATAATACCAGTCCCCGTCACTGCTGACACCAAGATAAGACATAACCACACCTTTCTTGAGGCTGCAATAGATCTGATACTCCGTACCGGGGCCATAACGGAGACGTACATTCTGACCGGTTGTTTTAACACACTCTGCGTTCGCTACAAACGCGGTATTTTCAGTTTCAACCAACGGTAAACCGAAAAACATCACCAGCAAAAGAACAATGCAAGAATAAAAATTTCTCATGATTTGAATTTAAGTAAATTAATAATTATTTCTGATAGGGAAGGACTATGACCTTTTGTCCTTCATAAGCATAGTTATCATGCAGGCTGTCAAGGTCTGCATCTCTTAGCCGAATACACCCCTCGCTGGCATTGCCGGGAACGGAAGATTCGTTATTGGTAGAGCCATGAATGCCAATGGAGCGGTTTTTAGCCACGGCTTCGTTATCTGGGAAAGCTTCGGACAGATCCAGACGCATGAACCATTTCCCATATGCCAGTATCTCTCCTCTGCCGTCTTTGAAATCATGGCACCATGTAGAAGCGTTCTTGATTTCAGAGATATAGAACGGATGTTCGAAAGAGCACTCCGGCGTGCAACAATCGCCTTCACGCGTTTTCTGCCCTTTGTTTTTGGCATAACACACCGGAAAAGATGCCACTATCAGCGTGTCCTTGTCTTTGACCTCACAAACATAAAGCTTGTAATCCGTCTTCGAGACTACCAGAAAGCAATTTTTCCGTTCTACATCTTCTCCTTTCCGTTCCTTCCATTCCGAACTTCCCATCACAACCGGTACTACTGTATCTTGTACCGCAGTGCTGTCATCATCAGCTACTATACCGGAAGACTTGAAGCCGTATCGGTAAATAAAAGCTCCTGCCAGCAGGACTGACAAGAATACAGAAAGAGCAATAATAACGTGTTTGAGTTGCATGATACTTCTACTATAAAGTTTGTAATAATGCCAATGCCTCTTCTTCCTTGCGGGTCATTTCGGCTTTGGTTTCAGGTGTTTTGTCGCCTTGCCCGGTGAGATGCAGCGCACCGTGGATAATAATCCGGTGCAACTCGTCTATATACTCCACCCCGACCTCCTCTGCATTACTCTGGACAGTATCCAGAGAGATGAATATGTCGCCGGAAATGGTGCTGGCGGTTGAGTAGTCAAAGGTGATGACATCCGTATAATAGTCATGCTGCAAAAACTGCCTGTTCACCTCCAACTCCCTCTCATCGGAGCAGAATATATACTGCAATTCGCCTACCGAAAACCCGTAGCCCGCCGCCACGGCGCGTATCCATCCGGAAACGCGCCGTTGGTCGATAGCAGGCATCTCTATTTCTTCGGCTGTAAAACAAATCATCGCTTATCGCATCAGTTTGATCTCATTCCACATCTCCAGCAGCATCTCCTGTGCATCGCCGGCATCGTGCATCAGCGCACAGCGGTTAATGATGCTATTGTCAGCATAGTACACAGGATTGAGGTGAAGGGCGTGGGTATCCAGTTTCTTACCATCCACGATGATCGGCTCCTCGCCAAAGAAATACGATGCATCCACGGTCTCAGGCCACTCTTCTTCGTCGTTCTGCTCTTCCAGAATCGTAGCTGCCGCTTTTTCGCCTCCGGCACAGGACACATAACCTATCTCATTCATATTAGCCAACGCATTATCCGCACGGCACATATAGTCGATAAAATAGGTGGCAGCCTTCACATTCTTGGCGTACTTGGGTATCACCCATCCGTCAAACCACACGTTCGATCCCTCCTGAGGTACTATATAGTCTAGCATTACTCCCATTTCAGCAGCTTCCTCTATCGCAAATTGTGCATCTCCGGACCAGCTGAGGTTAAGCCATGCCTTACCCTTGGTCATCTCCTCTTTGCCGAAGTCCACTTCCCATCCGCAGATTTGCTCCTTGGCTTCCAGAAGCACCTCTTTGACAGCATCCACGCGCTCTTTCGTTATATTGCGAACAAGATCCTCACGAGTCACCTCTCCGGCTGCAATCTGCTCTCTGTAAGCATAGAGAACCAATACCGAATAGACATCGCGGAAAGCGTCCTTCATCAGAATACGGTTTTTGAATTTCGGATTGAGAAGTGCACTCCAGGAAGTCAGATCCTCGCGGTTAACGTGCTGCGGATTATAGATAAATCCGGTTGTTCCCCACATGTATCCTACCGTATAGTCGCTCACCTTGATATCCTGTGAGGGAGCCATTTGCTGGAATTTTTCAGTTACAAAAGGAGAGATATTGTCAAAATACCAGATAGAGTCTGCTATCAAATCCTTTTGGATAGGCAGCAGGAGGTCTTTCTTGAGCATTCGCTCGATGATATACTCCGACGGGCAGAAGACATCGTAGTCTTCGTGACCCACCTCAATCTTGGTGAGTGCCGTCTCGTTGATGTCGAAGGTCTCATACACCAACTCTACGCGCTCGCCGGTCTGCTCATAATACCATTCCTCAAAATTCTCCTTAACGTCCTCGTCGATGTAGTCCGCCCAGTTGAGCACTTTGAGTTGGTGCGCACGGTCCGAACCGCAGGAGACCATGATAAGTGACAAAGCCACAAGGTACAAAGTACCTAAGAAGTTCTTTTTCATTTTTCCTCTTGTTTATTGTTTCTAAAATTAATATATATCAATACACTCAGCATCACCAGCAGGATGATGGTGAAAAGCGGTCTTAATTCAGGTGTCAGTCCTCCTTTTCTCGCATCGGAGTAGATAAACGTACTGAGGGTCTCTAATCCTCCTGAACCTTTGGTGAAGAACGTCACACCGAAATCATCTACCGAAAGAGTCAACGCCAAAATAAATCCGCTTAACATCCCCGGCCACAACTCCGGTAGCATCACCATCCTCAGTGCTTGTGCCGGAGTGGCTCCCAAGTCCAATGCCGCCTCATAGGTGTTGGGGTTCATACGGCTCAGTCGCGGCAACACGCTCAGCACTACATACGGTGTACAAAACACCACATGGGCGATGCACACGGTTGCCAGACCCTGACTTACGCCCAACGCCACGAATAGCAGGAAAAGCGATATACCGGTGATGATATCGGGGTTGATCATCGGAATAGAGTTCATCAGGCTCACCACCTTTCGCTGGCGCGCACGCATATTATAAATGCCTATCGCAGCCAGCGTGCCTAAGATAGTGGAGCATAGCGCCGCCACGAGGGCAATGGCAAGAGTGTACATGATAGCACTGTTAAGTCCGGCATCGGCTTTGCCGGTGAAGAGGTTGGCATACAGATTCATCGAGAATCCTGTCCAGTTACCCAAGACCTTACTCTCGGTGAACGAGAACACGGCTATCAGCGCTATCGGAGCATAGAGCACCACCAGCAGCAGCCACAGATACAACTGCGAACCATAATGGCGACGCCTTCCCATGCGTTTGCGGCGTAAGATCTCCTGCTCTACAGGAGTGAGGTTTTTCTCCTGCTTGCGCTGCCAAAATGTCACCACCGAATAGCCGCATACGCCGAGCAGCATGACGGCTGCGAAAACCCACCATATCCAGCCATGGCTGCGATGCACATCCAACTGCTCATGCAGATAAGCCTCAAAGGCGTTGTAGGCGTTCTGAACCAGAACACGCTTCGTACGGTTCTTGATCTCCTTTCCATTCCTGTACACGTGCCACTCAGCCCCGTTCTCGTCGTTGAACACATACACCTCTGCGAAACCCTCTGGCACCTCCGCACTCTCCACAATGATGAAATCCAAATCTGCCAGCGAAGCAGTCTGTACGCTGTCGGCGTTAGCAGTCTGCACACTGATATTCACCTTCTCCCCTTGATAACTCTCAGGGAAACTACTGATCACCGCCACCTCGCCTATCGTACCGACTTTCAGTTCGTATGTGAGGTTCGATTGCGCACACAAAGGATTTACAACCAGCAACAGCAGTCCAATGACCAAATAAATGGTAAATGGTAAATGTCCAAATGGTAAATGCCTCATACCAGTCCCCCTCCTCTCTCTCCTTCCGAGTCGTTATCACCGAAGAATGAAGTCAGGGCGATGATCACCAGCAGCACGAGACTCAGTACCGCACCGTAGTTCAGCAGGTCGGTCGTGGTAATATAGTCCTGAATCAAACTACCGAAGAGTTTGATATTATTATGCGTCAGCAGCTCGGCGATGGCAAACGTACTGACCGTCGGCATAAACACCATCACCACGCCGCTATAGACACCCGGCATCGACAGCGGTACTATCACCTTCCAGAAGCATGTCCACCGGTTGGCACCCAAGTCCTGTGCCGCTTCCACCAGAGAGTTATCCATTTTCTGGAGAGTGTTGTAGATCGGGTAGATCATAAACGGCAGATAGTCGTAGCACAGTCCGAAAAGCAATGCCCCTTCGCCTAACGGCAAGCCGAACATATTGAACAACTCCACTGTTGCCACCGTGCGGAGCAGAAAATTGATCCACATCGGCAGAATAAAAAGCATCGCCATCACTTTCGGCGTCTTGAAGTCCTCCTGCGCCATGATATAGGCTGCCGGATACCCGATCAGCAGACAGATGATTGTATTGAAAACCGCTATCATCAGCGAATAGAGAAAAGTCTGTATCGCCTCACTATGGGTGAAGAACTTAGCAAAATTATGCAGTGTAAAATGCCCCTCTATATCCGTGAAGGCATAGAAGCCGACCAACACCAGCGGCAACAGCACAAACATCGCCATGAACAGCACATAAGGCCACGCCCAGGTTCTACGCGCAGAAGCTATTTGAAGTATCTTATTCATTTGTCAATCCTCAAATTTTCAAATCTTCAAATCTTCCCACCAATATCTCTTTTGCCGGTATTACAATTCCTACGCGGTCGCCGTCGTCCCACACATCGTTGGTGTTGACCATCAGGTCGTGCCCCTCGTCCGTACGGATAGTGAGGTGGTAGTGGTTACCCTTGTACAAGATGAAATGTACCTCGCCCGAGAGCGTACCTTCCTCCTCGTAGTCCTGCAGGTCAATGGAGCGGAATGGTACACGTACCTGCACTTTAGTGCCGGGCTCCATGCCCTCGATCTGTTGTGGGAGCACTTCCCACTCGGCATCGAGGAACCGTACCTTGCCGTTCTTGGCTACCTCGCCCTCGAAACAGTTGTAGATGTAGTGCTCTTTCTTCATGATCTGGATATCCTCAGGACGCACCAGCATACCTACCTGCGTTCCCGGAAGAAACTCATGGTAGTCCTGGATCAGAAACTCGTATCCGTCCGGGGTCAATACACGCATCTCATAGTGCACACCCTTGAAGATACAGCTCTGTACCTCACCGTACCATTTGGTGAATTTACCCTTCGGTACGCGGTCTTCTTCGTCCAAATCGGCCTGCGAAGCGGCATCGGGACCTTTGTCACCTTTGTACTGCCCGCTTGGCGCACTCTGTACCTTCCATAGGTAAATATCCTCCGGACGAATCACCACATCCACGGGCTGGTTCTCCCCGAAGCCCTCGTCAATACAGTCAAACTCTTGTCCGCAGAACTCTACTCTCCTGTCGCGGATCATCGTGCCTGAGAGGATATTGCTCTCGCCTATAAAATCGGCTACGAAGCAATTCTGCGGCTCATTGTATATATCTGTCGGAGTACCGATTTGTTGTATCTTGCCTTCGTTCATCACCACCACGCGGTCGCTCAGAGTCAGCGCCTCTTCCTGATCGTGGGTGACATAGATAAAGGTTATTCCGAGTTTCTCATGCAACTCCTTCAACTCAATCTGCATATCGTGCCGCATCTTCAGATCCAATGCGCTCAGCGGTTCGTCCAACAGTAGCACTTCCGGTTTATTGACAATAGCTCTGGCTATTGCCACACGCTGTTGCTGTCCGCCGCTCAGGGTGTCCACTTTGCGCTCCTCATAACCCGTGAGGTTCGCCATCTTCAGCGCCTGACGCACTTTCTTCTTAATCGTTTCGGGAGATTCTTTTTTGAGCTTCAGACCAAAGGCCACATTATTGAACACATTCAGATGCGGAAACAATGCATACTTCTGGAATACCGTGTTCACAGGTCTTTGATACGGAGGCGTTTTGGTAACATCTTCACCCTTCAGCAGTATATCGCCGGAACTGGCTACCTGAAATCCTGCTATGCAGCGAAGCAATGTGGTTTTACCACAGCCCGAAGGGCCTAAAATGGTGACGAACTCGCCTTTCTTTACCTGCAGGCTGACGTCATTCAGGGCAAACTTGCCGTCCCCAAACTGCTTGGAGACATGGTTCACCTCAATAATAAACTCGGATTTTGCCATTTCTTCTAACAAAACTTAAAAATCGGTTTCTGTGCCCCTAAATAGGGTTTCTGTACTCCGAATAATTCATAAATTTACGTTTTAATGATTCATTATTGTTTCTTTGCGCATAGCGCGTGCAAGCGCACGCTACGCAATTTGGGCACAAAAGTACTATTTTTTTTGCACATACACAAAAAAAAGTGATTTATTTTGCCATTTTGAATAAAAATCTTGCATGTGTCAGTTTTTTTTATTAAATTTGCACCCAATTTGATAAGACTGACTAATTCTATTTTAGTATGATATACAGAATTACTTTTTCCTGCGATGAGGGAGACCAGAACTTCCGTCGCGTGTTTGAGGCAGATTCAGAGGCTACTTTTCTGGATTTACACAAGGCTATTCTTGCGTCTGTCAACTATCCGGACGACCAGATGACTTCGTTCTTTATGTGTAACGACCGCTGGGAGAAAGAGCAGGAAGTGACCTTGGTGGAGATGGGATCCAATTTTGAATATGACAACATGACCATGGAGTCCACCCGTCTCAGCGAACTGATGACCGAGCAGGGACAGCGTCTCATCTATGTCTTCGATCCGATGTTTGAACGCTATTTCTTCGGCAAACTCCAAGAGATAGCGCCGGGGCACAAGGAAAGCGTCACCTGCGTAGAGTCCAAGGGCAAAGCACCCAAACAGCTCAAGACCGAAGACTTGGATGCCATCGTCGGCAAAGACGGCAAGGGGGACTTGGATCTTGACGACCTCGGCTTTGGCGACGAGTTCGACATGAACGACCTCGACATGGAGGGATTTCAGGATCTCTCCTTTGATGACGGCACCATGTTCTAATCGCCCATCAGACCGGCATGAAGACAGTCGTCCTGATCCTCGGCCCAACGGGAGTCGGCAAAACCGAACTCTCGCTGCGTGTAGCAGAGGCTTTATCCTCTCCTGTTGTCAGTTGCGACAGCCGACAGATCTATCGGGAGATACCTGTCGGCACTGCTGCACCCACAGGAGAAGAGCTATCGCGCGTCAAGCATTTCTTCATCGGCACTCACAGTCTGACGGAGGATTATAACGCCGGTCAATACGAGCGCGATGCCCTGCAGGTACTCAATACGCTCTTTGAGGATCATGACGTCGTGGTGATGACCGGCGGTTCGATGCTCTATATCGATGCCGTCACCAACGGTCTGGATGACATACCCGCGGTGCCGGTCTCCGTACGCGAGCGCGTGAAGAAAGCCTACCGGGAAGGAGGACTTTCATGGTTACAACAAGAGGTGCAGCGCCTTGACCCTGAGTACTGGGCAGAGGTGGACCAATCCAATCCGGCGCGGCTCATGCACTGCATTGAGTTATGCCTCGCCACCGAAGGTTCCTACTCCGCCCTGCGCAAAGGCAGAGCCCCCAAGACCCGTCCGTTCAGGGTGCTTAAGATCGGACTCCGGCGCGAGCGTGAAGAACTATACCGCCGCATCAATGCCCGCGTGGAACAGATGATGGCAGCCGGCCTGGAGCAAGAAGCACGCGCCGTCTATCCCCTGCGGGAGAACAACAGTCTGCAGACTGTCGGCTATCGCGAACTATTCGGCTTCTTTGACGGACAATACGACCGCGACAGAGCCATCGAACTTATACAACAGAACTCACGCCATTATGCCAAACGGCAGATGACTTGGTTCAATAGAGACAAATCCATCCATTGGCTGGATGCCAACAATGATTATGAAACGAATTGCAATACTATTTTTGAGTTGCTGCGCGCTGATGGCGTGCAAGAGGATTGACGTTGATTTCAGTTACTCGCCCACTGCCCCCAAGGCAGGCGAAACGGTCACCTTTGACAATCTCTCTACAGGAGGAGAGGAATGGTCGTGGTCTTTTGGAGACGGCGGATCGTCATCGCTTAAGATCCCGACCCATGTGTACAAGAAACCCGGTACCTACACCGTTACTCTGATGGTGGACAACAAGTCCTCGCGTTCCCGCACCAGAGAGATCACCATCTATGACACTATCCCTTCCTTTGAGATCTCGGACACCACACTCTCCATCTATCACGACTACACTCTCCGGGCTTTGGTCTATAACCCTTACAACTATCCTGTTTCTTACGAGTGGGTCTTCCCCGCCAACACGATCTATGTAGCGCCTTCAGACTCTACACAGAGTCTCTCCGCCGCTTCCTACAAGCTCTATTTCACCCAAGCTATGACAGAGGCTCCTGTCTGGCTGCGAGTGATCCTTAACGGCGACACCACACTGGTCAAAAAATCCTTCAACGTAAGCGACTACCACACCAACTCCGTGCTCTTCCGCACTTCCACAGGTGACTATCGCCAGCGCATCTTCGGCAAGCGCGCCGAGATGTTCCCTATGCCGGATCCTTCTGCCCGAACAGCATTGGACGCCGAGCAGGACACGCTCCAGAACTACAACGGCAAGACCTTCCGTCTCTCCGAACTGCAAACCACATTCCCGGAACTGCAAGGATTCAAGATCGTTAACCGCAAAGTCTATTTCCGCGACTCCGAAGGACTATGGGTGGCGATGCTGGACGGTTCGGCACTGGTGCAGATTGACAAAACCCCTTGTCTTGCCCTCACCGCCGACATGACCGACAACCGCATCTATTGGGCTACCTCCGAAGGCGTCAAATATCTGCCTTTCATCGGTTCGGACAACAACCATTACACCACTACCCCGCAGTGGCTTAACCGCCTGCAGGGGGTAACTAAAATAAGCACAGAAAAATAATACTCACTCATGACTAATACAAAATCAGAATTGCTATCTCCTGACTATATCTTCGAGACCTCTTGGGAGGTCTGCAACCGCGTAGGCGGCATCTATGCCGTTCTCTCTACCCGCGCCGCTTCGATGGTGCGCGAGCATCCCGACAAAGTGTTCTTCTTCGGTCCCGATTTCGGTGACCATAGTGACATCTGTTTCAAGGAAGACAAGAAACTGCTCAAGCCTTGGCTTCAAATCTTCCAATCTTCAAATCCCCAAATCCCCGTCAGAGTAGGTCGTTGGCAGGTGCCGGGCGAACCGATAGCTATCCTGCTCAAGTTCGACGCCCTGTGGTCACAAAAGAATGACATCTACGCATGGGCTTGGCAGAAGTTCCAAGTACAGAGCCACGCCGCCTATGGCGACTACGACGAGTCCTGCCTCTTCGGTTATGCCACCGGCATGGTGATGGAGAGCCTCTACAACTATTTGCTTGTAAATAGCGCAAGCACCCTCAAATTCTGCGCCCACGCCAACGAGTGGCAGACCGCTTTCTCCATCTTCTATCTGCAGGACCACTGCCCGGAGATAGCTACACTCTTCACCACCCACGCCACCGGTATCGGCCGTTCCATCGCCGGCAACGGCAAGCCGCTCTACGACTATTTCGAGGGCTATAACGGCGACCAGATGGCAGCCGAACTCAATATGGTATCCAAGCACTCGGTCGAGAAACAGGCTGCGCACCATGCCGACTGTTTCACCACCGTCAGTTATATCACCGCACGCGAGTGCCGCCAACTGCTGGACAAACCCGTGGATATAGAGACTCCTAACGGTTTTGAGCCCACCTATGTGCCCAAGGGCAAAGCGTTCACCGCACGCCGCCAAGAGGCACGCCAAGCCCTGCGCAAGGTGGCAGGACACATGTTAGGCGGTGTCGTGCCGGAGAACGCTCTTCTCGTCTGTATATCCGGCCGCCAGGAGTGGAAGAACAAAGGTATCGATGTCTTCGCCCGCTCGATGGACAAACTGGCGCAGAAGATATACCACTCCCCACTGCCGGAGCAGTCACCCATGGACAAACCCGAAGTGGTGGCGTTTGTGATGATCCCCTACCTTGACCGCGCACCGATCCGTAATGGCAATGTATCCGTAGTCTTCGTGCCGTATTATCTCGACGGACATGACCCGCTCTTCTCCAAGACCTACTACGATCTGCTCATTGGCATGGATGTCACGGTCTTCCCCTCTTACTACGAGCCTTGGGGCTATACTCCGCTTGAGTCATGTGCCTTCCATGTGCCTACCATCACCACCTCCCTTGCCGGATTCGGCGAGTGGGCAGCGCGCCAGAAAGAGCAATACGGCGTAGTCGTCATCGACCGCAACGACTCCAACTTCGATCAGGTGGCGGACCATATCGCCGATGACCTCTTGCGCTTTGCACGGCTCACCCCGGAGCAGAGAGACCTTGCCCGTAAGGAAGCCGCAGCCGTTGCCAAGAAAGCGGACTGGAAGCACTTCTTCAAATACTATCGCGAGGCGTATGACATAGCCTTGCATAAAGCCGCCAAGCGCAACCAAAAAATCCAGAATTCCCAATCCTCCGAACTCTAATTAGTATGAGAAATATCCGATTCGTAGCAGCTTTGCTACTCCTTTCAACTTTCAACTTTCAACTATCAACTATCCGTGCCTGCACCAACTTCCTTGTCGGCAAGAAAGCATCGGCGGACGGTTCCACCATCATCTCCTATGCCGCCGACAGCTATAGCCTCTACGGTTTCCTGCGTTATTCGCCGGCTGCCGACTATCCCGCCGGTGCTACACGCGAGGTGGTGGACTGGGACACCGGCAAACCCTTGGGACGCATCCCGCAAGTGGCACACACCTATTCGGTGATCGGTAACCAGAACGAGCACCAGCTCACTATCGGAGAGACCACTTGGGGCGGACGCGAAGAACTGGAAGGCGATCAGGGGATCGACTACGGAAGTCTTATCTATATCGCGCTGGAGCGATGCAAGACAGCACGCGAAGCCATCCGTTGCATCACCACTCTGGCGTCCACCTACGGCTATGCCAGCAGTGGCGAGACCTTCTCTATCGGCGACCCTAACGAGATATGGATCATGGATCTCATCGGCACCGGCAAGGGCAAGAACAACATCGTCTGGGTGGCTACCCGCGTGCCGGACGATATGATTTGCGCACATGCCAATCAGGCGCGTATCACCCGTATTAACTTCAAGGACAAGAAGAACTGGCTCTACTCCAAGAATGTTGTCTCTTTTGCCCGGCAGAAAGGATATTTCAAAGGCAAGGATGCCGATTTTTCCTTCCAGGCTGCCTATAACCCCTTCGACCTCTCAGGTCTCTATGTCTGCGAGACACGCGTGTGGTCGTTCTTCCGCCATTTCTCCGGTGAGATGGACCAATACTACGACTACGCCACCGGCAAACGCTATCTGGAGATGAAGCAGGACCCGTCGCTCACGGAACAAGCAATCAACGAGCAGATGGTTCAGTATGCCATGCCGCTTTTTATCCGCCCCGACCGAAAGGTTTCGGCGCAGGATATCAAGGACTGTATGCGGGACGAATATCAGGGTACTCCGCTTGACATCACACAAGGCACAGCAGCCGGTCCGTGGAACAGCAAGCTGCGCTATGGTTCGCTGAAGTTCGAACTGGACTCCGCCACCTACTGGTACCAGCGTCCGACGGCTACACAGCAGACCGCCTGGTCCTTCGTCGCCCAGATGAGAAATGAACAAATGGTAAATGGGCAAATGCGAAAATGTGATGGTATTCTCTGGTTCGGTGTGGACGACGCCGCATGCAGCTGTTATATCCCCTTCTACAGCCGGACAACCGTCATCCCGGAGGCATTCCGCGAGGGCAACGGCGACCTCTACACCTATACGCCTACCTCTGCCTGGTGGCAGTTCAACCTTGTGGCGAACTGGGCATACACCAAGTACAGCCGCATGAAACCCTACATCGCTGCCGAGCAGGCACAGTTCGACCGCTATTTCCTCTCCCTCATCCCCAAGCGTGACGCCGAGTTGGCTTCCCTCTCCGCCGAAGAGGCGCAGCAGAAGATCAACGAGTACGCCGAAGCCGATGTGCAAAAGGTGATGAAGACTTGGCGCGGACTATATACCTACCTCACCACCAAGTTTATCGACGGACAGGAGCGCAAGGAGGAGGACGGACGGTTCAAACGCAACGATTATGGCGAACCTACCTCTCCGGACCGTCCTGCTTATCCGGACGCATATTTACGGACAATTACTAATCAAACAATCCATGAATAACATGAAACGCATTTCTATCTTTGCTGCCGTAATGGCATGCTTGTTGCTCGTGCAACAGATCATCTACGCTACTCCGCTCTATGAGCAGATGCTGTCCTATTTTGCCCACCACTCGCTCCGCTTTGAACTCTATCGTGCTTTCTGGATGGTGGTTCGTATTGCGCTGGTCGGCTGTTTTGGCTGGGCGTTGTATAACAACCGACGCCGGCTGCCGATGTTGCAGAAGGGGCATACTTGGTTCACGCTCATTCTGGCAGTGGCTTTCACCGTGCCGGTCATCTGGAGTATCGCATCACCTAACTATGCGGATTATGTCACATTCTGCTATTCCAACTCCTATCTTATCATAGCGCTGTGGGCATTGCTCGCGGTGTGGTTTATTCTCTTGGCGCGCAACAATTATGAGGAGTTCGCTTCCGAACCCGCAGGTATGGTAGGTCTCATGGGGGCTTTCACCTCTCTGTTGATCCTGATCCTCGGAGCCCACTCTTTCTGGACGTTCTTCCGCCATCATTTCTCTGCGGGCTGGCATAGCGAGGCGCTGATCAGCTGGCTCTTGCCATCCTTCTTCGCTCTTGTTTTATGGATCTACGGTTTGGCTAATCTGCGCAAGTCATGAGAAGAACAATCACTGTCCTTTGTGCCCTTTTGCTGCTCATGCCGATGGTATGGGCAGAGCCTGTATCTCTGGAGGAGATCAATGCGTACGCCAAACTGCAGTACAAATCCCAGTGGAAGAATGCAGCCCTTTCTATCCGTTCGGTCTTGCCGCAGGATGAACAGGGCGGCTATACCTATTCCACCACGATTGCTTTCCCGAACCGTAAGGCGGCAGAGGTATGCCGCCTCATGGCAGAACGCCTTTCTGCTGCCGTGGAACTGGATACCATAGAGGCGGATGACACCACTCCTTATTTATTCCGCGCGCGCACATACGTGTATAGTGCAGCCAGTCAGGTTGGCGGTTTCTATCGCTTCCACCTCTGCCTCCATCCGCTCATCACCGTTCAGGCGCTGGATGACGAAGCCAGGCTGACTGTCTCTCTCCAGTACTACGAGATTGTCAAAACCGACAAGGGTATCGTCTCGTCGATCTTCAACCGGGGCGAAGGCAGACCCCTGCCTGCCGAACAATGGTTGCTCTCCGACCGTTTCCCCTATAACGAAAGAGGAAAAATGCCCCTCGCTACTGCGGAGGCATTCACCAAGTCGTATGCTTTGATTCAGTTGCTTATCCGAAGAATATCGGCGCAATGATAAACGCGGTGATCATTCCCGCAAAATCCGACAAAAGACAGCACGCCACTGCATGGCGTGTTTCTTTTATATCCACACTGCCGAAATAGACGGCAAGAACATAGAACGTGGTATCGGTCGTGCCTTGCAGGATGCAGCACAGTCGTCCTACCAGCGAGTCCGCCCCGTAGTTGGTCATCGCTTCTATCATCAGTCCGCGTGCGCCGCCGCCGCTCAGCGGTTTCATCAGCGCTGTCGGTACGGCACCTGCCATCGAAGGGTTGATACCACACTTCTCGAACACCCATGCCAAACCGTGCTCTAAGAGATCCATCGCCCCGCTGGTACGGAACATTCCTACAGCCACCAGTATCGCTACCATGAACGGAATAAGCGACACGGCGGTCTTGAATCCGTCTTTGGCACCGTCGATAAAGGCTTCATAGACATTCACCTTCTGGCTTGCCGCCTGGATGATGAACCATGTGATGATAGCCAGCAGGAAGATGGCGGCAAAACCTGCCGAGAGGGTTGTCAGCTGCTCTTGCTCCAGCATCGAAGCACCTACCACCAGTCCGCCCATCAGTGCTGTCAGACCCACTATGGTACCTAACACCACTTTGTCGAGGATATTGATCTTCTGTATCGCACAGCAGGCTAACAATCCCACGAGGGTGGATACATAGGTGGCAATCAGTATCGGCAGAAAGACATCGGCGGGGTTGGCGGCTCCCAACTGTGCACGGTACGCCATGATAGAGGTCGGCACGATAGTCAGTCCGCTGGCGCCGAGTACGATAAACATAATCATCGCATTCGAGGCGCGTTTCTTGTCGGGGTTGATCTCCTGCAGTTCCGCCATGGCTTTCAGTCCCATGGGGGTGGCGGCGTTGTCCAGACCGAGCACATTGGCTGACACGTTCATCAGCATGGAGCCGAAGACCTTATGTCCTTTGGGCACTTCGGGGAAGATGCGGCTGAAGAAGGGAGCTACGCCGCGACTGAGAGTGTTGATCACGCCGCCTTGTTCGCCTATCTTCATCACACCCGTCCAGAAAGTCAGCACGCCGGTTAGTCCGAGTGCCAGTTCAAAACCTGTCTTGGCGTTGGCGAAAGTGGAGTTAAGCAGTTCGGTGAATATATCCGTCTGCCCGAAGAACACTGCCTGCACTATTCCCATCAGCACCGCCAGCAGTATAAGTGATATCCAAATATAATTCAAAACCATAGTCTTCTTACCGAATTTCTCGGCAAAGGTACTACATTTTTCTGATTTATGCAAATAAAACCATCCCTTTTTGCCAAAAATACACAAATAAATTTGCATAATTGAAATAAAAATAGTACTTTTGCGTTCGAAATTGTCAAGTTTTCTACGTAATAAACTTGCCTTTTATAAATAATAACACCGAACACCTATGGCAAAGACTATCAAGGATCTTATCGAGAGTCGCATTAATAAAATGCGCAATGGGTATGTCTTCACATATGCCGATTTTAATGACATTGTTGCAAACCCTGCTATCTTAAGTCGCACTTTTCGGGCACTGGTGCAATCCAACAAGATAAAGAAACTGGCAAAAGGGCGATACTACAAACCTGTCAAATCAGTCTTCGGCACACTCCCCCCTTACGAAGAATGGCTTGTCCAAGAGTTTCTGATGGATGGTAAGAAGATTATTGGCTATTTGAGCGGCCAACAAGCCTATTCTTTATTAGGGCTCTCAACCCAGATTTCTTCTGTCTATACTATTGGAAGCAACACCTACCGCCGTAAAATCACTCGCGGCAATGTTGTGATCCGGTTTGTTGTTCAGCCAAACACTATTACGCGCGCTAACATACCATTGCTCCAGATGCTGGACTCTATTCGGTTTATTCGTCAGATTCCGGCATGCACGCCAAACGAAGCATGTGTTATCTTGCGCAAAAAAATAGGCAATCTTTGTCAGGAAGACCGTCTCTCTTTGGTTTCGCTGTCTATGAAATATACTGATTATGTCCGCGCCATCCTGGGGGCGATATTAGAGGAAACTGATACCGGCACCGAAACGCTGTTCCATTCGCTCAATCCTGCATCGGTGTACAAGATCGGACTAAACAATGAAGCATTACCTAACCGCAAAAAATGGAGAGTACAATGAACCTGCACGAGAACAAAAAAAACTTCGCTGAAGCTGTTACAGCAACAGCCGGGCATCTGAATATCAAGCGCCATTTTGTAGAAAAAGACTATTGGATCTGCCGTACTCTTCAGCAAATGGCTCGTACAGACACTGCGCGTCATGCTATCTTCAAAGGAGGAACAAGTCTGACCAAGGCTTATCACATTGGACATCGTTTCTCTGAAGATATAGACATAGCGATAGCCGATGCCCATCTGATGACTGGAAACCAAGTCAAAACCACTATCCGCCGCATTGCCCACGGGATGACAGAAGGGATGGTCGAAGTCCCTAAGGACACATCCAGTAAAGGCTCGCACTACCATAAAGCGTACTACGCCTATCCCACTATTTCGAATATCCCCACTTCCGGTGCAGTTCGTGCCGGGGAGTTGTTATTGGAGATCAACTCTTTTGCTAATCCTTATCCATGGGAGATACACTATATTCGATGTTTCATTACGGATTTTCTGATGCAAAGCGGTAATGCCTCGCTGATAGAACAATACGACATGGCAGAATTCCCTATTCCTGTGTTGGACTACCGCCGCACACTCACAGAGAAACTGGTTTCACTCATACGATGTTCACTGGCTGATGACTATATCCCACAGCTGAATGCTAAGATTCGCCATTTCTATGATCTGTATTATCTGATGCAGAATAAAGATTGCAATATATATCTGCACTCTGAATCCTTCAAAACTGATTTCAGCCAATTATTGGCACATGATCGTCAGAGTTTTAGCAAGCCGAAAGGTTGGCAGACCCGTCCTCTTTTAGAGTCTCCACTCTTCAGTAATTTAGACACCGTTTGGAAACAATTACAGCCAACCTATCTTCGCGAACTACCGGATCTCGCCTATCGGGAAATCCCTTCTGCGGCTGAAATAGAAAACTGTTTTCAAACACTCTTATCTCTGTTCTAACACACCAAAGGCTCGTTTCCGCGAGCCTTTGGCGTGTTATGTCTCTCTATCTCGTAGCGGTACTCTTGCGCCGCCGGATGGCGGTGACTCCCACATACGCCAGTGCGCAAAGCAACAGCGGCAGAAGCCCGTCACCGATCGGCAGTTGTTTATCCTTTTCTTCCTGACCCGGAGGCGGTGGTGTAGTAGGCGTGCGCAGTGGTCCTGCATTGTGCCTCCCTATTCCGTAGGCTTCTTCGTTAACCAAGCCGTTTTCATTGAGCAACGGAGTAGAATTCGCACCGGAAGATGTGGTAATATCTCCCGTCGAATAAAACTGTGCTTGCGGAACTGTTGCTCCCCGATAGGGTTTTCCGTAGGTAACGGCATATGCCTGCTCGGTGTCAAAAAGCACCGACAGGATTGCGATCATCAGTATGGTAACAATGTTTTGCGTTTTCATAACATCTTTCCTTTCTTTACTTTTAATAGATTTAACCCTAAACATTATTTAACCATTTTTCCGGTGGAGTTATACAACTTACCGTTTCTGAAAATATAAACATGATTGTCCAAAAGTACCTTGCGTGCTTTTGTGCTTTGTACATCGTCTCGCTGTACATCTCCTGTTCCGGTAGCCACACTGGGCGCATTGTAGGTCAGTATAAACCGCGGATGCGTCTCCTTGTCCGTCGTACTGAAATGGTATGAGCCGCCGTTCTCTATGCGCGTGTAGGTCTCCGTGGTCAGATCATAGAGATAGAGAGCCTCAGCCTCGCTTTCGTTGTAGCGGAAGAAGATTGTGTACTCGCCGTCTTCGCTTCCGGCGCGGAAGTTGAGAACCGTACCTTCCCATTCGTCAGTTGCTACCACTGCCAGTTCCTCTTTGCCGGTAACGGCATAGAGTTGCGGGGTGTAGTCATCACCCTCCACTTTGTGGGCATCGTAGCCGTTCTCGTATCCGGCTGACCACTCGTCGCTGCGGAACAGATGCAGCACATCGGTGTATTTCTCGCCACGTACCACCATCGTCACGTGCTCCGGCTCTTGGTTTACAGTCTCTCGGCTTGGGGTGCGGAGAGGAGTATTCAGATCTGCCATCACCGTTGTATCACGTACCACAGCATCGTAACGCAGCCTTACCGAACCGGCTGCCGAAGCATGGTTCCCCTGTACGAAGAAGCCTTGCATCGACGGGATATACTTTGTTCCTGTGTACTCTGCCAGACCTACCGGCACTGCCAGATACTGTCCGGCAGTCGTCGAAGTTCCCGTCCCATCCAAAGTTGAGCCACTCCAATTAAGGCGAGAACCGGTGTTATACAGATAGATGGTAGCATCTGCATTGACGAAGTCGGAAGCCTCCATCTTGTCGATATGTATCGGAGCCGTCCACGAGTTGGCGTAGAGGTTCCAGCCCTTGCCTCCGGCATTGGAGACAGCCAGTACTTTGTCGGTCGTTGGAGCCAGACCGCCTTGCAGCTGGTAACTCTTGGCTGCAGTCTGCGTCAGGGCGTATCCCTGGAAGCCGTTCAGCACATCGTAGTTGCTGATATACTCCCATGAATAGAGCACATCATCGCCGGTGGTAGTACCGGTGGTGTACTTCATCATCCAGGCGTTGTAGAACCAACTTACAGCCGGTGACAGACTGCCAAACGGAATACCTACATACTGCCAGCAGGTGTTCGTGCTCGTGGTAGCCTTGCTGTAGAGATATACGGTTGCTTGGGTGTCTCTCCTCGGGTTAGAGAAGATCAGCGCGCCCGTATGGCCTGCGTCTGCATTGATTACCAAGTTGTTTGGCTCGGTCGGCAGATAGTTAGCATAATTGGTACCCTCTACCCTATACACCCCGTTCTCTACAATCATTCTTCCTTGCGGCTGAATGGTCAGCGAACCGGTATAGTCATGTTCGGCATCCGAACCCGTATGGATCTTGATCATTCCGGCTTTAGCCGTCTCGCCGTCACCTACTACACAAGGAGCGTCTATACGTACCGAAGCGTACGGGTTAGGCAGACTTGCTCCTTCCCAGTTGTCGGTGTTACTCCAATCAGTGCCTCCCGTTCCTTCCGTTCCCTTGAAGATCACGGAGCAGTCCGGGATAGAAGCGTTTTCGTCCATAAGCAAGTAATCCACAAATCCGGCTACCATATCTTCTCCGGTCTTGGTGATGGCATTCATGAGGTTTTGGTTCAAACCGAATACCATCATTCGGGCATTGGTATTTACTTGCCTCTCGCAGCAGGTCACGTAGTCCTTACCGCCGTCGGTGATCTTGGCAATGAAGACGAAGTTCGGCATCGCGTCTAACTCAAAGCCTTGCAATGCCTGCTGACCTTCAACTTCTGCGACTGTTCCTACTTCCACACTTGCTCCGGCGTTGAAGTCGTTGCTGGGAGCGAAGATGTCATTTGCGTTACAGAGCAACGTCAGACTGTTCTGCGTGCTGCCGGTGTTCTCCGGGTTGGACGAAAAGCCCCAGTTCGGGCAACCGGCTACAAACGCCTCGAAGGTCAGCATCGGCACGCGGTCGATAAGAAGACCCAATGCGTTGGTGTAACTCTTCGAACGGTCGTCTTCACTGTTCGGACCTTTTCGGCTGTTCGGATAGTCCGTCAGAATAACCAAGTCGTATTGTGAATACTCTTTGATCAGTTCTTTCTCATCGGTTGTCCAGTAGCAGTTGCGCGGTGTGAGCGCATACTCACCCGTTGCTTCCAAAGCCTTATAGAGAGCTGTGTTCGTACTCTGGTCTGCCAGCACATTGTCCTTCACGCCCTTTTCTCCTGTGGCTATCCATGCAATCATCGGCTTTGCGCTTTTGGGAGTTGCGTGGATGAGAATATCCTTGTCTTTAGAAGTACAACCATTGGAGATCGTGAGCTTTATTGTCTCGTCGTAAATGGACTCAATTTTTTTATCTCCCTTAATCGTAACAATATTACCTTCGGTCGTAATCTTAAAGTCATTGTTCTCAATCCAACTCGTTGCAGACGTGACTGTGCAGGTCTCGCCTTCGTTCAGTTGCATCAGTCTGTACTCGAACGGACGGTAGTCTTTCACCGTAAACTCATCTGCAAAGATAGTCGGTTCGATGGTGGAACTTGCGGAGGTGACGGTAACGCTGTTGGAAGTAAGCTCACATGTCTTTGTCGTCACTGCCGTATAAACACCCGCTCCGTCTCTTGGAACAGTATATTCTGCCGAATTTGCACCGCTTATGTCCGCACCGTCTTTCTTCCACTGGATAGTAGCACCGTCGGTGTATCCGGTCAGTTTGAGTGTCACTGTCTCACATGCACCTTTCTCAATGCTGTTGCCTGCTATAGCACTGCCGTCGGCTGCCACGATTGTACCCCGCGCATCCGTGCAAGTGCTTTTTACCTTCAGTGTATAAGTGATCTCATCACCGGTGTAGCATCCGCTCTCTGCCAAGGTAGCCGTAATCGTAGTCTCACCCCCTTTGATGATGTGCACCTTGCCGTTTCCGTCAACGGTTGCTACACTCTCATCCGACGAAGTGTACGTAATAGCACCGATGGTATTCGTGCTGGGTGTTGCGGTATAAGTAAAGTCTGCATCTACATTGCTCTTATTTACCTCCGCTTTGTCCGCCAGATCATCACTCCAACTCAATGTCGTCGGAACACCGGAAACACCGCCGGAAGAAATACATGCTGAGATTTTGAATATACGAATTGTGTTATTTCCTATACCACCTGATGGCGATGTATAGTCTCCGATAGTTACATTTCCATTAATTTTTCTATATATTCTAAAGTACTTCGTTCCAGCAGGTGGTGTAAACTCATGAATGAACGTGTTCTCATCATAAGCCGTACCCACACTGGGTGCTGTACTTGTTTGGCACGTTACAGATGAAGAGAAATCTGAATTGGAACTGAAGAGCACGACTACAAGACCATCTTCGTCATCATTATTCGAAGATGCTCCTATAGACAAAGATGATATTACAGAATAGTCATTGAAGTATCCTGTTATATATTTATCGGTACTACTAATCGTAATACATGTTTTATCTATCTTACTAGGATTAGTGCTAATTCGTTGGTCTCCTATTGCAGTTTTAGAAGCGTCATTCGGATCAGCAACGAGAACCAACTTGCTATCTGCAGTTAACCTGCTGTCCGTCCAAGAACTCGGAGTTCCTTCCCATGTAGCACATTCACTACTTCCCCCTCCTACTATCGGGCAATCATTTAACGTCAGTTCTTTCGACAACTCTGCGGCGGCGTACTCTTCGGTAGCAGGCACATTCAGGAAGAACCAAATCTCATCTTCGTCAATATCTCCGCTGATAGAGAAGTCAGCCTCCACTTGTGCCTTGCCGGATCCGTTGATACTCTTCTCTATATTCTTCAGCGTCACGCCTTCCGAAGCGGAGAGATCAAGGTCATCAGCACTGCCATCCCAGTCTGCTTGATCCAACACAGCCTTCACATGGTGTCCGCCACCGCCGCGATAGAGTTTGCTATCTACCTTTGTCACGCTCCATGTAGCCGTTACTGCCGAGCCCCATTTAGCATAATAGGTCTTATTGCCCGTTGAGCCGGCAGGCAGGATATATACGCGGCCGCCTGTAAACTCACTGTTCGCATACCAGCCTAAGAAAGTGTAATCCGTCTTCGTCGGCGTCGGAAGGTCGTAACCATCATCGAATTTGGTGTACGTGTCCTTATGCGACACTACGCCCCATGCGCCTCCGTTCAGGTTATACGTGATAGTATAAGGATTAACGGTCAGGTCATAACTTGCAGCGTCGGCACAGTACGAAACCGCCGAAACCGTTTGCGCAGCCGCAGTAGCAGTGATAGTCGTAGTACCGACACCTTTGATGGTCACTTCACCGCTACTGTTCACCGTAGCCACAGCCTCATCGCTACTGCTATAGGTTACAGCCACACTATGCGTATTGGTCAATGTGTTAGAAACCGACTCTCCGGTATATTTCGTCAGCGAAGGACTCTCAAATCCAAGTTCCGGATCTGTACAAGACGGCTCGTAGTAGATACAAATGTTAGAAATGGTTAATGTTGTATTGTAAGAACTAAATGTAAACTCTGTAGGATCTCCAGATGTTGGACGGATACTTATATCACCTGGGGATAGACCGAATCTATGACCATCCGGACCATCCGGATCATCCTCCTCGGATAATTTGTCTTCATAATCATAATAACTCTTTCCAAAAGCATAATACAATCCTTTATCTGAGTCTCCAGAACCTACTGCAGAAAGAGTAATTTTAACCTCTCGAATATATCCAAGATCTCCAATGTTCAAGTTAACATAAGGATCTCCTGCTGAATTCGGTTGCAAATATCCTCCATCGTTCACATATTCCATATCGTACGTAACTCCATTTATTGTAGCATTTGCATCATATGCTTCTAGGAAGTCTCCATCTGTCGTCTCGCAAATTTCCTCCAACTCCGTCCACTTAGCCCAATACTCCTTATTGCCTGTTGCGTCACTGGCAATTGTCGTCACACGTGAGCCGGTTAAGCTACTGTTGTCATACCAACCACCGAACATATATCCGCTTTTCGTTACATCTGTCGGCAGTGTTGCGCCTGTGCCGTAGGTATAACTCGTCACGTTGTTGCCTGGATTAATCGTACCACCATTGGCATTCAGTGTCACGGTATAACTTCTTCCGGAACGAGTAAAGTTCGCTGTTATCGTGCGTCCTACCGTTACGTTACCAGACGCATTGCTCCAACTGTCAAACGCATAGGTGTATTGCGCAGTCTGCGATGCCGCTGTTGCCGTGATGGTTGATCCGTTAATCGTTACGCTATTAGAACTCGTGCTGATAGACGTGTTATACGGCACATCTGCTATAGTGTTGCCGCTTACAGTACCATAACCTTCCGGACTAACAGCGAAGGTAACATTAAAGGTTTGAATTGTCCATTGAGCAGTCAATTCGATATTACTCGTCACATTCTCAATCGTAGCGCCATCCTCGATAGGATCACCGGCATCTACAGTCTCACTATTCACCGTCACATCCACATTTGCTATCCAGTGACTGAAATTGTATCCCGTCTTCGTATAACCATTGGAGTTCAGCGTAACGTTAGCTCCGCTTGTGATTGCAGTATGACTTGCCGTCGAACCGCCGGTATTGCCATTACCGGCAAACGAGATAACATATCCGTTACTCTCTGTCTGCGCCGTGATCTCCGAGATATATGCATTCTGACTCGATACATTCAGATAGTACGTTCCGGCTGCCAGGTTGCTCCACGAGATCTCATTGAAGTTATTCTCCGTAGTCGCCACACCGCCTACCGTTCCGGTATAACTGATCGCCTTGCCCAACTCAGTTGTATAAGGCTTGAGTGTTACCGTCGGATTACTGCTGTAACCGCCGATTTTCATCTTCAGGCTCGTAGCCTTATATCCTGCTGCCACAACAAACTTCACATATTGGTTTGAAGCATCACCGCCTTTCGGTACTTTGAGGTAAGATGTTTCATGAATTTCACTTCCACTCTTTCCATCATATGTACAACCCTTAGCGCTAACGGTCAGACCGGAAATGGAACTACTTACTGTCCATTCATTACCATCATTAATCGTTTGGTTATTTTCAGAACTTGCCACACTTCCATCCGGTGCCTTATACGTGCTGCTTGCATAACGCGTACCATCTTGATAGTAGTACACATTCGGCATCAACTTAAACGTCGGTGCAACCGTCACATCACTTGCCGGCATCGTGAAACTCGTTGAAGCGATGTTGTTATTACCTACCGTCGCACCCGACACGTTCCAACCATCGATCACATATCCGCTACTCGGTGTCGCCGCCAAAGTAATAGTCTCTCCGGATAATGAATTTGTGCTCGTGCTTACAGCCGCAGCCGATCCAACCTTGATGGTATAACTACCGTTTGTAGCATCGCTATGCGTGATAGCATAAGTCGGTGTGAATTTCAAACCATAAAGTTTATTTTCCGTTCCATCTTCTGTACCATATAAATAATAGGTACCGGCAGAGACTGCTTTGGTAATCTTCGCTTCATTTGTATCACTAGCATCCAATTGTACAGCGCTTCCGCCACTCTTAATGAGATATATCTTTGTAGGTTTATAACAATAGATATCCAACAAACCCTCTCCGGAAATCTTGAACTGGATCGTACGGGTAGTCGGCATAGAAGAACCGTCTAACGACGAAGTAGTTTTGAAATAGAGTGCTTTTGTAAAATCAGTACCATCTATAGTTTTCTTAGTACATGTACTTGATCCCATCGAAGTTCCCTGTGATCCACTTGTTCCGGATCCAGTACCTAATAAATTAAATATATTGTTGGTCGACACACCAGGCCAATACTGTGTAGTACTCGTTACTTCTATTCCATCCGGAACCATATCCGAAACTGTGTACAAAGTTCCATTTGCCAATGGAGTGAGATTCATTGCTGTCCACTTAGCGTAGAGTTTCTGGTCTGAGGTGATATCTGTTGCCCCATAAGAGGTAATAGGATCTCCTAAGCACAAATAATTGCCATACCATCCGCCAAACACATATCCTGACTTCGATGCCGTCTTCAGCGTTGTAGCGGTACCATATGTATGACTCGTCGGCTTACTCAGCATATGCTCGCCGGAGAACGTGATGTTGTCCGTTGCTCCACCATCATAGTAAGAAATAGTATAACTATTCGCTGTCCAAGTAGCCGTATAGGTGGTGTTCGTCGCAGGCATGGTTGATTCTACAGACGGAGACCAAGCAGAGAATTTATAACCTGTTTTGGTCGGGGTGTTCGGTTGAGTGATGGGTGTTCCATAAGCCACACTACCGCTTGTATAAGTACCCGTCAAAGCATCACCATCAGTAACCCATGTCAGCGTATAACTCTTCGGCGTGCGTGTGAAATTGGCAGTAGCCGTTACATTGCTTGTCACAGTAGCGCCGGCAGGTGTCCACGTCCAGTTGTCAAAGGCATATGTATATTCGTCAGTAGCCGCAGCAGGCGTAGCAGTAACGTTTGTAGCCCCTACGCTTAACGTATTGGTCGAAGCACTGATGCTCGTTCCGCACGCCACACTTGACACACTCTCCGCACTAACCGTTCCGTAACCCGCAGTCGAAGCAGCAGCGGTAACAGTGTAAGTAGGAAACTCTGCCCATACAGGCGACTCATTTGTTGTCTTGTCTAAATATTTTCCGCTACAGCCGGTTGTGCTGAGAGAAGTCCATTGGTTGGCTCCATTCCCTTTGAAGATTACATTGCCAAAGGTTGTTCCAAGCGGAGTATAGTAATACGTTGTACCGCAAATATCCGTTGTAGCCGTTATTTCCGGTGTTCCATCCCAACTTGTCAAACGAGAATTATCACCTGTGTACCAATACAAATATACATTTGTCCAATCACTCGGTTTCTCAAAGTAAGCAAGACCTGCCGCCGGATGGGAAACTGGTGTCGGATAAGTAACACTTACTTTTACCGAGCCTGACATACCGTCTTTTACATCTACCGTAAAAGTATAGTCGCCTTCTACGCCTGTGTATAAACGGAAGTTCTTACCAGCTCCGTCAAATGTCCAGTTAGAAAAACTACCTAATGTGTACCAACCGTCATCTGTACCATCATCACCATTTCCATCACCGTTATAATCGGCTGTGGCGTTTCCGTACCAATAACCGTTATTGCTCGTCACTTTGAACTTGTACAACGAACCTGCATTAAGATGTATTGTTGCAGTACCTGTAGTGCCGCTTTGGTAAATCAAGTCGTGATGTTCCCAATCTTCTCCTACATAACCGCCTTTGATACTATAAACATGCACGCCATAGCCGGAAGAAGTCGTAGAGCAAGTTGCGCCTGTGCTTACGACACAGCGATAATTACCGCTATCACTATAGCCAATGTTGGACTTAGAATAAGTAGCCGATGTCGCACCGGAAATATCTTCCCATACATCCGTGGATGTCTCTTTCTGCCACTGATAAGTCGGTGTTCCTGTATGTCCTGTCGGCGTTGCCGTCAAGCTAAGCGTCTGCCCGCCAAGATAAGCATAATCTCCACTAATCCCCACACTACTCGGCGCCACACAAGCCGGCGCAGCAGCCTCGGTGGTAAATGTAGATCCTGTTAAAGCAGTCCATGTTGTTTTTCCAGCATCGCCAAAATTACTACGAACCCAACAATAATATGTGGTTCCTTCAGACAAATCATCAATTACTTTTGTTTTACTTCCAGAGACTGAATGAGTAGCAGAAGCCCCCGCTGAGGGAGCAGTACTACTTTCGGAAATATAGAACTCGTAATTATTTTTGTTTAAAGCATCTGTTACGGTTAATGTAGCTCCATCGCTTGTTAAACTACTTGCAGCCAAACCGGTCGGAGCCGGAGATGTGTAAACAATTCTAAAGAAAGCTAAATTATTATTAAATTCTACTCTTAAAAGTTTATTTGCCTCTATCGGAGTAGTCCATGAGAACGTAAATCCGTATGTGTAATTAGGAGTCGTATACGGATTGTTCGTAGTCATACCACTTGTAATTTGAGTATATGTATTTTTAGTTGGAGTAGACGCAGAGGATGTATATACGCCAGAAATACTTCTTGTGGAATTTTTATATCCATAAATTGTCATACCACTAACTACAACCGGAAATTTAACAGCCAAACGTTGTGCAACTAATGCAGGTCCTGTAGCTTTATTACCAAGGTCGGCTGAAGCACTGAACTTGGTTGAGGTACTCGCTTGTCCATTACTTTCTATACAATATAAAACTGAGCCATCAGCAAATGTCTCACTTAGTGCCTCTGTTTCACTCACATTCAAAGTTACATCCGTTCCCCACGCCGTACCGATATTGGCGATACTCAGCACAAGCACGGCAAGAAGCATGGCAACATACTTCCACATCATGCATTTTTGTCGCATCATTGCGACAACACCTCTTCTCTCAGCTAAAACACCTCTTCTATCAGCTAAAACACCTCTTCTATCAGCTAAAACCTCTCTTCTCTCAGTTACTACCTGTCCACCACTACCTAAAAGGGGGTGATTACGGGGTGATAACAGGGTGATTACAGGGTGATTTCCGGGACATTCTACCGACGTTGTTCGGTAATTAGTACTTGGTACTTGGTCCCTTAGTCCCTCGTCCCTTGTCCCTTGGTACTTTGTCCCTTGGTCACTTAAACCTTGCGAATTACCCCCCCCGTAGAATTCGGAGCCCTTCGCACCCGGTTTTACAGAAAAGTAAGTGTTTTTCATCGTGTTTTTGTGTTTTATGTTATGATTTCTGTGTTTGTTCAGATTCGTTTTCAAATGGCAGTTCTTTTGCCTTTCCTTCTTCTATCGGACGAATGTAGTCACTTGCTTTTATAGGTGATACGACACTCTCTCCGATAGTCGCTTCCAACTGATTGCGCGCCGCTTTGGCCACATTACCACCTTCTTTAGCTATCTGCATGTTTTGCTGCATTGTCCGAGGATTCTTGCGTTTTGATATCTCTGTTGTGGATGCCTCTGCCAACGTATTCAGAGCCAATTCTATAGTGGACATATTATCGCGCAAGTTCTCTTTTGTCAGACCTTTGAATTTCTTATACTCCTTGGTCGTCTTTCCACTCCATGCCTTCGTAATTAAATCAGTCAATATTGCAAAGTCACGTCCTTCTTGCATCCCGGAACGCTTCCACTCATTCGTCAACTCGTTACGGGCATCTATTGATTTAACACGATTTGCAATCCATTTGTCCGAATAACCTTGTTTCTTATAATCCGCGACTGCCTGTTGAATTGCCAATTCCGGATCTATCATTTGTTGGATACGTTCGCTTCCTACTTGCGCCAGCCAGCGTTTCAACGGCTCTGCTTTTTTACTCGGAACAGATTGCACTATACGCAGAATCTGCTCCAAGTCAGCGACGTCTGTCAGACGCATTTTCCCGTCTGCAGCTGGTAATTTCAAAGCGTTACAATTTGTAACGGTTTCAAATCCCTCATCTGAAAGACGTTTTTTAAGTACACGCCAATAAGTTTGCGGGTTTGCGCTTTCCGTTAACACTGCGATGACATCCACGACCGAGAAGAAGTATTTCTCAGCATCATCATCCCAAACGACGCGAATCTTCGCGTTCTCAAATAATTGGATGCTTGTTTCTTGACTCATGTCTTTTTTCGTTAATCTGCTTCTCTCAACACTCAACTCTCAACTCTAATTTATTGGCATAATGAGTACATGCAAAAGCAACAACCCCTTTCGGAATTGTTGCTTATAGATAATGATCGTGGACATGGATTCGAACGGAGTATCTTCCTCAAATACCTAAAGCCTGAAACATTTCCTCGGCAGAAGACCATGAGCGTACACGTCCGGCCTCTACATCTTCCAACGCTCTATCAAGACTACACTTCTTTTCTATCTCAAACCCAAGTGCCTTTACTACTGCTCTAAACTTTCTCGCTTCTTTGCGTGGAACATGTACTGTCATTCGTTCATACTGATTGGCTCCTATTGTTGCTTGCATATCAACCTCCTTTCTTTGTTCGTTACCTTTGTCGCTGCAAAGGTACAACAAATTTTTGGAATATGCAAGACTTTGGGTGAAAAAATCAAATTTACTTGAATTTTTGATACCAAAAGGCTTGTTTATTCGCACGAAAGTACGATCGTACCTTCGGAGGGAACCCACCCGTAAGGGAAGGGGCGTGCCGAAGTACTACCAAAAATTTTTGGAATATGCAAGCCTTTGGGTGAAAAAATCAAATTTACTTGAATTTTTGATACCAAAAGGCTTAATGAATTGTCGGGTTCTCTTTTCATTTCTACAAGTACTCACTATGTCAAAGATCTTTTCTATCCTCTCACCTCTCCCCTCTCACTTCTCCCCACGCGTGCGTATACATTAATATAATATACCCCAAACGGCACGCCTTTTCAGCATGTAATCCGTCCTCAGCGGCTTGCAAAGGAGAGTGTTTTTTGGTAGGTTCTGCGCGTTAAAATGTGTTTTTCACGCCTTACAAACTGCAAAGATACGGATTTTTTTTGAAACACGCAAATAAAAGTGACATTTTTAAGAAAAATCGTATAATTATTTGCATATATGCAAAAAATGTTGTATATTTGCACGCTATTTTTGGGCAATTGTGTACGGACGCATATAAAAATAATATATAATGAAACATTTTAACGAATACAAACAACTCAACCTCCCGCAACTGAGCGCCGAAGTACTGGCACAATGGGAGAAAGAGAAACTATTTGAAAAAAGTGTTGAGACACGCGAGGGACACACACCATTCCTGTTCTTCGAAGGACCTCCTTCCGCCAACGGCATGCCGGGTATCCACCATGTGATGGCACGTACCATCAAAGACACCTTCTGCCGCTTCAAGACCATGCAGGGCTATCAGGTACGCCGCAAAGCCGGTTGGGACACCCACGGACTGCCGGTGGAACTGGGCGTGGAGAAGATGTTAGGTATCACCAAAGAGGACATCGGCAAGAAGATCTCCGTGGACGAATACAACGCCGCCTGCCGGCGCGAGGTCATGAAATACACCGCCGAGTGGACCAAACTGACAAAACAGATGGGTTACTGGGTGGACCTCGATAACCCCTATATCACCTACGACAACAAGTATATCGAGACCCTCTGGTATCTGCTCAAAGAGCTATACAAGAAAGGCTATCTCTACAAGGGTTACACCATCCAGCCGTATTCGCCGGCTGCCGGTACAGGTCTCTCCTCGCACGAACTCAACCAGCCCGGCTGCTACCGCGATGTCAAAGACCTCACCTGCACCGCACGGTTTAGAGTTAAGCAAACTAACTCCCTTCCCTTTAGGGAGGGGCAGGGGGTAGGCTTATATCTCATCGCCTGGACCACTACACCTTGGACTTTGCCGTCTAACACAGCCCTCTGCGTTGGCCCGAAGATCGACTACGTAGAAGTGGAGACCCCTGCAGGCGACCATGTTATCCTCGCCGAGGCGCGCTTGAGTGCTTATTTGAAAGAATTGTGCCCGCAACCTTCCAACAGCGAAGCGCAAACAACTTCCAACAGCGAAGCGCAAACCCCGAAAATCGTCTGGCGCGGCAAAGGCGCAGACCTTGTCGGCTTGGAGTACGAACCCCTCTTCCCATGGGTCAACCCCATTGACCGCCGGAATCTGAATACTGAAGACCGAAAGCTGAAAGCCTATATCGTCATTCCCGGCGATTATGTCACCACCGAAGACGGTACGGGTATCGTACATATTGCGCCTACGTTCGGTGCGGACGACAAGAAAGTAGCCGATGCAGCCGGCGTGCCGGGACTCTATATGCAGACCAAAGCCAACGGACCCCGCCCGATGGTGGATTTCACCGGCAAATACTGGAATATCGAGGATCTCGACGAAGAGTGGTACAAAGCCAATGTCAACGACGAACTCTACCGCCGTTACGCCGGACGTTGGGTCAAGAACGCCTACGATCCGCAGTTCACCGTCAACGGCAAATACGATGAAGTCGCAGCCGCCAAAGCCGAGTCGCTCGACCTCCATCTCTGTCTGGAGATGAAAACCGACGGACGGCTCCTCAAAAGCGAGAAACATATCCACAACTACCCCCACTGCTGGCGTACAGACAAACCTGTCCTCTATTATCCGTTAGACTCATGGTTCATCCGCTCGACGAAAGCCCGCGAGGAGATGATCGCCCTCAACAAGACCATCAACTGGCAACCGGAATCCACCGGTACTGGCCGTTTCGGCAAATGGCTGGAGAACCTCAACGACTGGAACCTCTCCCGTTCACGCTACTGGGGCACACCGCTTCCTATCTGGCGTACAGAAGACGGACAGGAAGAGATATGTATCGGTTCCATCGCCGAACTCTTTGCCGAGATAGACAAATCGGTCAAAGCCGGTTTCATGCAAGCCAACCCGTGGCCGAACCATAAGCCGGGCGACTACTCCAAAGCCAACTACGATCCGTCAGTGATCGACCTCCACCGCCCGTACGTGGACAGCATTGTGTTAGTATCCCCGTCCGGCAAACCGATGAAGCGCGAGTTGGACCTCATCGACGTATGGTTCGACTCCGGCGCCATGCCGTATGCACAGAACCACTACCCCTTCGAAAACGCCGATCTCCCACGCACCGCCGACTTCATCTCGGAAGGCGTGGATCAGACCCGCGGATGGTTCTTCACCCTGCATGCCATCCACACCATGATCGAAGGCAAGGTGGCATACAAAAACGTCATCTCCAACGGACTTGTGCTGGACAAGAACGGCAACAAGATGTCCAAACGTCTTGGCAATGCCGTTGACCCCTTCGGCGCACTCGACACCTACGGTGCCGACCCCGTACGCTGGTATATGCTCACCAACTCCAGTCCGTGGGAGAACCTCAAATTCGATCCCGAAGGCGTGGACGAAGTGCGCCGTAAGTTCTTCGGAACCCTCTATAACACCTATGGCTTCTTTGCCCTCTACGCCAATGTGGACGGATGGGAGCCGTCAGCTGTCAGCGTTCAGCCGTCAGCTTTCAGCGAGATTGACCTGTGGATCTTGAGCAAACTCAACTCCCTCGTCAAAGAGGTCACCGAGGCATACGAAGCCTACGAACCGACCAAAGCAGGACGCGCTATATCCGATTTCGTACAGGACGACCTCTCCAACTGGTACGTGCGTCTGAACCGCAAGCGTTTCTGGGGCGGCGGGATGAATGCCGACAAGAAGGCGGCATACACCACACTCTACACCTGCCTCAAGACCGTCGCCCAGCTGATGGCACCCAATGCGCCGTTCTATGCCGACCGTCTCTATCGGGACTTGACCGCTGTCAGCGAACAAGGAGAACAATCCGTGCATCTGAGCACTTGGCCCAAAGCCGATGAGACACTCATCGACAAGACCCTGGAGCGCCAGATGTACCTCGCCCAGCAGGCTACTTCCACCATCCTCTCGCTCCGCAAACGCGCCGAGAAGAACGTGCGACAACCGCTGCAGAAGGCGGTTATCCCGACTCCCGATCAAGAGACGACGGACGCCCTGCTGCACGTAGCAGGTCTGATCAAGAGCGAAGTGAACGTAAAGGAACTGGTGATCGTACCTGCCGAACAGAGCGAGATCAAACTGGTCAAGAAGATCAAGCCTAACTTCAAAGTGCTCGGTAAGAAAGTAGGAGCGAACATGAAAGCCCTCGCCGCCGCTATCAACGCCATGTCCCAAGACGACATCGCCAAGATGGAAAAAGAGGGCACATTCACCATCTCTCTCCCCCTTCAGGGGGAGTCGGAAGGGGCTTATACCCTCATCCCCGAGGACGTGGAAATCCTCACGGAAGACATGCCGGGCTGGCTGGTAGCCAACAACGGTATTCTGACCGTGGCATTGGATATCGAACTGACCGACGAACTGATAGAAGAAGGTCTGGCACGCGAATTGATTAACCGTATCCAGAACCTCCGCAAGTCTTCCGGTCTGGAGATAACCGACCGTATCGCCGTGGAACTTGAGGACAACGAGAAGATACACAATGCCGTACTCCATTGCGGCGAGTATATCCGCTCGCAAGTGCTGGCTACGGAGATCAGCCTGCAACCCTCGTTAGTCAGCGACCACCGGATAGAGATTGAAGGACAAACAATACAGATAACTATCAAAAAAGCATAAAATGAAGACATTCAGATTTCTGCTCATTGCGGTGTTAGGCATCGCCATGGCAAGTTGTTCGATGATCGGCAACAACGATCCCGAATACCGTGTAGCCGACCTGCAGGGGCTCTGGCAAGAGAACAACACCCAGCATTATGTCCGTTTCACCACCGAGCAATCGGACGAAGCGGGATACCTGTACGGCCGCGAGTGGGACGAAGCGGAAGACATCTTCGAAGCCGACCTGCAGAAATACGGCAACGGCTGGTTCAAATACCTCTTGGAGAAAACAGGTAACCTCACCGAAATCCACCTCATGGACAACGGCGGCGCGGAGATTCCCAAGACATATGTCGTTACCAAACTGACCGACACCGACCTTGAGTACTACGAGAAAGAGCATAAGGCTATCACCTTCAAGTTCCAAAAAGTGGTAACTGTAAAGAACTAAAAAACAGTCCAAAATGAAACGCGCATTAGTCATTATAGGCATTACATTGGCGAGTATCGTAGCGGTAGTAGTGATCGCTGCGTCGGTGATGGTATGGGTGATAGTGACGCCGGACAAACTGACGCCTATCGTACGGGATGTAGCCAAAGAGTATGTCACCGTACCGCATGAGTTGGGCGACATTGACCTGACTTTCTTCTCCTCCTTCCCTGAGTTCGGAGTAAGGATAGACGGTCTCTCTATCGTCAATCCCGTAGAAGGCGCGCAGAGCGACACCCTGCTCTCCGCCGGCGAAGTGGTGGCAACGATAGACCTTATGGCGTTTCTCAATGACAGCAAACTGGACATCCGTGCCCTGACGCTCAAAGATGTGCAGGCGAATATCTACATCGACTCTGTCGGCAAAGGCAATTGGGATGTGTTCGCCCTGCCGGAAGACACCACTACCGAAGAAGACACGGAAGGGCTGAACCTGCCGTTTGACGAGATCCATGTGGACAACGCCATGATGGCAAGCAACCGCCTGACTTTCGTGGACCGCAAAGATTCGATAGAAGCGTCGATAAACGGTTTCGGGTTCGATGCCGAGATTGACAGCTGGGATGACATACGGCTGAAACTGAAGACCCTGGCTGTCTCCGCCAAGATGCAGGAGACGGCGTATGCCACCGATGCCAAGATAGAGATTGACCTGCCGTGTGCCGTGCACTTGGACAGCATGTATTTCCAATTACGCGACGCCGAAGTGCGGGTAGAAGACCTGGCTCTGGGCATTGACGGCTGGGCGCAGATAGGCGACAGTATCCGGATGGACGCCAAGGTGCAAGCCAGGAAATGGCAGATAGCCGACATCCTGGCACTGGTGCCGGAGCAGTACACCGCGCTGCTCAAAGACATCTCCGTGGACGGGAAACTCTCGCTGGACGCACACGCTTACGGAGTGTATGCCGACTCGGTAATGCCCGTTGTGGATGCCGAAGCGGTATTGGAGGACGGCGAAGGACAATACGCCAAGATGCCATACAAGGCAGAGAATATAGCCGCAAGGGTGGTAGCCCGTCTTGACCTCAACGACTCGCTGGCTTCTACGGCTTCGGCGGAACTGGCAGCCGACACCAAGCAGTCGCACATAGAGGCGGAAGCCGGCATCTCCGAACTGCTCGGAGACCCGATGATAGAAGGTCAGGTAAAGGCGAAAGCCAATATACCCGATTTCGCGTACTTCATGCCCAAGAACCTGAAAGTCAAAGGCAAAGCCGCAGCGGATGTGCAGGTCAAAGCAAGGCTATCGGAGCTGACGGAAGTAGATATGCCCCGCGGGCACTATGTGGACGGCAAAGCGGACATAAACCGTCTGGTGGTGGACATGGATGACATTCATGCCGAACTGCCGGAGAGCGAGTTACGCTTCCGCATCCCCAACGAGAAACCGTCCGATGCCGTCTATCGCTGGTTAGGCGCACAACTCAAGATGCGCAGCATCGATGCCAAGATGGCAGACCTCAAAGCCGGGGCGGGCAAGACAGATCTTAAGATTGAGACCAATAATATCCTTGCCTCCTCTACCATCCGGGCGAATATCGGATTGGCGTGCCAAGACGAGTTGAAAGCCCGGAACGACAGTATGTCCGCCAAGATGAAACAACCGGTTCTTGGTCTGAAAGCCGTATATGACACCAAAGCCAAGAAGGCAATGCCTGTGGTGGATGCCACCCTCGATGCCCAAGCCGTGGAAGGCGACTACACCGGCATCCAAGCGGCACTGCAGCAGACCCGCCTCACGGCACATATGCACCAAGACCCGCAACGCAGCGGACTGCTGCATATGAATGCCAAACTGAACACCCCGAAACTGACAGCTTCGATGGGTGACACCGTGGCAGCGGAGGTCAACACACCCAGACTCGCCGCCACGATGGATTACGACCTCAACGACACCACCACGCTGCCGACCATCAACGCCGACCTCGACTTCGCCAGACTCAGCGGTAACTACACCGACATAGAGGCGGAGCTGCAACAGTCGAATATCACTGCCGGCATTAGTAGCGAGAAGAACCAGAAACAGCGTCCCAAGATGAAAGCCACAGTGAGCACTACCGCAATGGAAGTGAAGAAAGGCGAGACGCTGAAAGCCAAGACCGCAGCCTTTGCGATGGAAGCACAGGCGCACTACAACGAGAAAGCCAAGAAGATACTGCTGCAATGGAACCCGAAACTGGATGTCAACCTGCAGAAGGGTTACGTGGAGTTAGGCGCATTCACCTATCCGATAGAGATACCTGCCATCGACTTCTCGTACTCCAACCGTATCTTCGTCATCAACCGCTCGCAGGTACACTTGGGCAGTTCGGATTTTGCACTGTCGGGCAAAGTGAACAACATCGGCGAATGGATGGACGGCAAAGGTGTACTGCAAGGCGAACTGGACTTCGTGAGCGACTACACCGATGTCAATGAGTTGATGGCAATGTTCTCCGCCGAAGAAGGCAGCGAAGAGGAGAAATCCGCCGAGCCTGAGAAGAAAGAGGCAGCGAAGACTGAAGAGGGTCCGTTCCTCGTACCGACGGATGTGGATCTGGCACTGAACACCAAGATCAACACCGCCGATGTCTTCACCGAGCAGGTACACAACCTCAAAGGCAAAGTGTATGTCCGAAACGGCATCTTGGCCCTGGAGGAGATGGGCTTTGTATGTAACGCGGCACGGCTGCAACTGACTGCAATGTACAAGACTCCGCGACGCAACCACCTCTATCTGGGTATGGACTACCATATGTTAGATGTAGATATCGACACGCTGATAGCCATGATCCCTACCGTAGGAGAAATGGTTCCTATGCTCAACAGTTTCAAAGGCAATGCCGAGTTCCACCTCGCAGCAGAGACTTATCTCAACCAGAAGTACGAGCCGAAGATGAGCACCCTTCGCGGCGCCGCTTCGCTGGCCGGCAAAGACCTTGTGGTACTGGACGGAGAGACCTTCTCCAAAATCAGCAAACTACTGCTGTTCAGCAAGAAAACGGAAAACAAGATCGACTCCATCAATGCCGAACTGACCGTCTATAAGAACGAGATAGATGTCTATCCGTTCTGCGTGCAGATGGACAACTACATGGTAGCCATGGGCGGAAGGCATAACACCAACATGACGTTTGATTACGATATCAATGTGCTCAAGCCGATTTACCTGGGCGTGAATGTCTCAGGCGACATGGACAACCTGAAGATCAAACTCGCCAAATGCAAGTTCGCCAAAGACTTCCGCCCGATCTGGCACCGTAAGGTGGATACCGAGTCGGCTGATCTCAGAAGACGCATCCGGGAGTCAATGCGCAAGAATGTGAAGATATAAACAACAAGTATATGAAAAAACTAATTATGATGAGCTTAGCGCTCGTTTCGCTTATGGCGTGCAACAAGACAGAAGAAAATCCCTTATTGACGGAACAGAACACTCCTTACGGAGTACCGGCGTTCGACAAGGTGAAATTAGAACACTACATGCCTGCTTTTGAGGAGGCTATCCGTCAGCAGAAAGCTGAGATCACGGCTATCAACACGAATAAGGAGGCACCCTCCTTCGCCAACACCATTGAGGCATTGGACCGCTCCGGAATGTTGTTGGACAAGGTGCAAGGCGTGTTCTTCAACGTGCTGGAAGCAGACGGTAATGACGAGATGAACGAACTGGCAGAACAGATCTCGCCGATGCTCAGTGACCTGAGCGACGGTATTCTGCTCAACGACACCCTTTTCGGACGCGTGAAGGCGGTGTATGAGCAGCGGGATAGTCTGGGTCTGGACGCAGAGCAGATGCGCCTGCTGACAGAGACCTACAAGTCGTTTGTGAACAACGGAGCCAACCTTCCGCCAGAGCAGAAAGCACGACTGATGGAGATTAACAAGGAGTTGGGTCTGCTGAGCCTGAAGTTCGGCAATAACGTAGTTGCCGAGACCAACGCATACCAGTACTTCGTCAAAGACGAGGCGCAACTGGCAGGTCTGCCGGAGAGCGCCAAAGCCGCAGCTGCCGAGGAAGCTGAAGCAGCCGGCCACAAAGGCGAATGGATGTTCACCCCGAAGCGTACCAGCTTCACACCGGTGCTCCAGTACTGCGAGAACAGAGAGTTGCGCAAAGAGTTGCTGACAGCTTACACCACCCGTGGCAATCACGACAACGAAAACGACAACAAAGCCGTTATCGTCCGCGAGATGGAACTCCGCATAGAGAAAGCCAAGATGTTCGGTTATGACAACCCTGCGGATTACATTCTGGCAGACTGCATGGCAAAAGACCACCGGACGGTAGATGCTTTTCTGGCTTCCGTATGGGAGCCGTCACTGGCTGCAGCCAAACGCGAAGCCGCAGCCCTGCAGGAGATGCTGGAGAAAGATTTTCCCGGCGAGAAACTGCAGCCGTGGGACTGGTGGTACTACACCGAGAAACTGCGTAAGGAGAAATACGACCTGAACGAAGAGGAACTGAAACCCTACTTTGAGTTGAACAATGTCCGCAAAGGCGCTTTCGATCTGGCGCATAAGTTATATGGTATAAACTTCGAGAAGCTGGAAGACATGCCGGTGTATAACCCGGAGGTAGAAGTCTTCAAAGTGACCGAAGCGGACGGTTCGCTGGTAGGTATTCTTTATACCGACTATTTCCCCCGCGCAGGCAAGCGTCCGGGTGCGTGGATGAATAATATAATGTCGCAATACATCGATGCCGAGGGAGTGGACCACCGTCCGGTGATCATCAACGTAGGTAACTTCAACAAGCCCACCAAAGGCAATCCTTCGCTGCTGTCGATGGACGATGTAGAGACCTTGTTCCATGAGTTCGGGCACGCACTGCACGGCTTGCTGTCAAAGGCGCACTACAAGACCCTGAGCGGCACCAACACCCCGCGTGATTTCGTGGAGTTGCCGTCCCAGTTCATGGAGAACTACTGCTACGAGCCGGAGATCATCCGCACGTATGCGCGCCATTATGAGACGGGCGAGGTTATTCCCGACAGCCTGATCCGGAAAATCAACGATGCCGGCAAGTTCAACCAGGGATTTGTGACCACCGAACTTCTCTCGGCTTCCATCCTCGATATGGACTTCCACGAGCTGACCACCGCCGAAGGTCTGGATGTCAATGCCTTTGAGGCACAGAGCCTGCAGAAGATGGGTATGATCGATGAGATTATTGTCCGCTATCGTCCTACCTTCTACAACCATATTTTCACCACCGGTTACGAAGCAGGCTATTACAGCTATACATGGTCGGCTGTGCTGGACGCAGACGCTTTCGCAGCATTCAAAGAGACCGGGGATATCACCAACCCGGAGGTAGCCAAGCGCTTCCGTCATCTCTTAGAGCAAGGCGGTACCCGCGATGCACAGGAACTGTATGAGGAGTTCCGCGGCAAAGCAGCCGACCCGCAACACCTGCTCCGCCGCAAGGGTTTTATCGAGTAAGGATTTATGTATAAAAAGAGTCCACAAAACCTGTGTTTCAGATATTGAAACATATCACGCAACTTCCCCTGCCGATAGCTATCCTGCTATTGGCGGGGGAGTGTGTTCCATGGCTCATCTCGATGGGGTCACAGCCGACAGGAGAAGTGATTGTCACTCTTCTCTTTGCCGGATTGGCTGCATCGCTGATGGTTTTCTTCTTCAGGGAGACTACCATTGTGCACGACCTGGACTATCTGCCGGCTGTGCTGTATATGGGTGCCATGGCCGTTTTCCCGTCGCTCCACACCGGATGGGAAGCCCAATTGGTGGTTCTGGTACTGATCGGATTAGTGGCACTTCTATACCGCGGATTCAGACAAAAGGACTCTACTCGTGACGCTTTTACAGCCACCTTGATAATGCTTCTTTCCTCCCTGCTGATACCTGATATCATCTGGCTGGTACCGGGGATTTGGATTGCCTATATGTTGCTGTCGTCATTCAATTTCAGGACACTGCTGGCAACGCTTATCGCCATAGGCACGTTTGCTCTGTACGTCGGTCTGGCTATTTGGCAAGGATGGATGCAAAACCCCTATGCCGGGATACTTGACCGTCACTGGATATTCGAGGTGGTCGATGCAGAGGAGTGGCTCATGCCGGTAGTGCTTGCCGGATTAGGGTTGTATTATTTCATTTTTGCCGTAGTGCGCTCCGAGCGCGAAAGCATCCGCCAGCGCACGGTGCTAATGCTCTGCTCGCTGTTCTACGTACCGGTAGTAGCAATGTGCGTATGGCCTACTCTGCCGCTGATGGTAGTACCGGTAGTGCTGGCTTTGCTTACCGGATTAGGTACAATCTTCTACCGCCAGAAAGACTCCGTTCACCGCGGCATCGTATTTCTGATTTACTGGCTTCTTCTGATAGCCGTTTACATTGCTCCCAGTCTGATAATAGACTAAAACAGGGCTATTCTGCCCCAATTCTCAAGCAAAAGAAAAAAAAATTTGCGTATATCCACAATAATTTGTATCTTTGCGGGCTATTTTGCGCGAGTGTGCGCTCGTGAGTACGTACACAAGGCGTGCAGGCAGATACAAACCAAATTATGCAGAATATACGAAACATAGCAATTATTGCACATGTCGATCATGGTAAAACGACCTTGGTTGACAAGATGCTGTACACGGCTAATGTAGTGAGCCGTCAGCAATCAGAGTTTAGTGACCAACCCAAAGAATTGATCTTGGACAACAACGACTTGGAGCGGGAGCGTGGAATCACGATCCTTGCCAAGAACGTAGCCATCGACTACAAGGGCACGAAGATCAACATTATCGACACTCCGGGTCACGCGGACTTCGGAGGCGAGGTGGAGCGTGTGCTGAATATGGCAGACGGCGTACTGCTGCTGGTAGATGCTTTCGAGGGAGCGATGCCCCAGACGCGCTTTGTGCTGCAGAAGGCATTGGAGCTGAACCTCAAGCCTATTGTGGTGATCAACAAAGTAGACAAACTCAACTGCCGTCCTGACGAGGTGCAAGAAGAGGTGTTTGACCTGATGCTGAACCTCGACGCCACCGACGATCAGCTGGATTTCCAGACTATCTATGGTAGTGCCAAGAACGGCTGGATGTCCACCGACTGGCGCAAGCCGACAAATGACCTGACGGCATTGATGGACGCCATCGTAGAGTATATCCCGGCTCCGAAAGAGAACGAGGGCACACCGCAGATGCTGATCACTTCGCTGGATTACAATCCCTATGTAGGCCGAATAGCCATCGGCAGGGTGCATCGCGGAGAGTTCAAGGACGGACAGACAGTCACTTTGGCCAAGAAAGACGGTACGATGGTCAAGACCAAGATCAAGGAGTTGCACACCTTCTCCGGCATGGGTCATGTAAAGACCGATGTAGTGAAGAACGGTGATATATGCGCCATGATCGGTATTGACGGTTTCGAGATCGGTGACACGGTCTGCGATGCCGTAGCACCTGAGGCATTGAAGCCTATTGCCATCGACGAGCCGACGATGTCGATGACCTTCTGTATCAACGACAGTCCGTTCTTCGGCAAGGAGGGCAAGTTCGTAACAAGCCGCCATATACAGGAGCGACTGAACAAAGAGCTGGAGAAGAACCTTGCTCTGCGTGTGGAGAAAGGCGCAGAAGAGAGCAGTTGGCGTGTGTTCGGCCGCGGTGTACTGCACCTGAGTGTGCTGATTGAGACCATGCGCCGCGAGGGTTACGAGTTGCAAGTGGGTCAGCCGCAGGTGATTGTCAAAGAGATTGACGGCGTCAAATGCGAGCCGGTAGAGTCTCTGACAGTCAACACTCCGGAAGAGTGCTCGGGCAAGATCATCGAGTTTGTCTCCACCCACAAAGGCGAGATGACCAAGATGGAGATGGTCAACGACCGTGTGCATCTGGAGTTCACTATTCCGAGCCGTGGTATCATGGGAATGCGTACTTATGTGATGAACGTGAGTGCCGGTGAGGCTATCATGGCACACCGTTTCCTGGAGTTCCAGCCATGGAAGGGCGAGATACAGAAGCGTACCAACGGGTCGCTGATTGCGATGGAAGCCGGTACAGCGTATGCCTATGCTCTGGACAAGCTACAGGATCGCGGCAAGTTCTTCATCTATCCGCAGGAGGAGGTCTATGCCGGTCAGGTAGTGGGCGAGAATGCCAAGGAGGGCGACATCGTCATCAATGTCACCAAGAGCAAGAAGCTGACTAACATGCGTTCCAAGTCGGCAGACGACAAAGCCACATTGCCGCCACCGGTTCAGATGAGTCTGGAGGAGGCTTTGGAGTATATCAAGGAGGATGAGTATGTAGAGGTAACGCCGCAGTCGATGCGTATCCGCAAGATCATCCTTGACGAACTGGAGCGCAAACGCGCAGGACGCGCATAAGCAATTTGAGGATTTGAAGATTTGAAAAATTAAATTATATTATTTATGAAGATTGAACAATCAGAGATCAAGGATCTCACCGCTGTGCTCAGTATCACCATCGAGCCGGCAGACTATCAAGAGACCGTTCAGCAGGAGCTGAAGAAAATCCGCCAGAAGGCACAGATTCCGGGCTTCCGTCCCGGCATGGTACCACTTGGCTTGGTAAAGAAAATGTATGGCAAGGGCGTTCTGGCAGACGTACTGAACCGCCTGGTAGGTGAGAACCTGCAGAAGCACATTGAGGAGAAGGATCTGCACGTACTGGGCGATCCGATGCCCAATGACGAGTTGACCAAGAATATCGACCTGGACAACGAGGACACCTTCACTTTTGCATTCGACATCGCAGTAGCCCCTGAGTTCGATGCCAAACTGAACGGCAAGAACAAACTGACCTACTACACCATCGATGTTACCGACGAGATGGTTGACAAGCAGGTACAGAGCTATGCAGATCGTTTCGGCGAATATGTAGAGGTAGAGGATGTGAAAGAAGGCGACGTACTGCGTGGTCTTCTGACCGAGCAGAAAGAAGGCGGTATCGTAAAAGAGAACGCTATCCTGAATCCTCAATACATGAAGGAGAAGAAACAGCAGAAGCTGTTCGCCAAGGCTAAGAAAGGCGATATCATCACCTTCAACCCGATGAAGGCTTACGGCAGCGAGGTAGAGGTTAGTTCGATGCTGTCTATCAGCAAAGAGGAGGCAACCGGTCTGGAGTCGGATTTCACGTTCGAGATCCAGTCCATCACTCGTCATGAGGCAAGCAAGATCGACGGCGAACTCTTCGCCAAAGTCTATGGCAACGATGTACCGAAAGACGAGAAGGAGTTCCGTGCCCGCGTGAAGGCCGAGCTCGAGCAGAACATGGCAGAGGACTCGAAGTACAAATTCGGTCTGGATGCCAAAGAGGCTATCATGAAGAAGATGGAGAAAGTGGCACTGCCTGAGACTTTCCTCAAGAACTGGGTACTCAAGACCGACGAGAAGATGACGGCAGAGCAGTTGGACAAGGAGTTCCCTGCAATGTTAGAGCAGCTGAAATGGCAGCTGGCCAAAGACCAGTTGATGAAGGCATACGAGATCAAGGTTGAGAAAGAGGATGTAGAGGCTTATGCCAAAGAGGTAGCGCGTATGCAGTTCATGCAGTACGGTCTGATGCACATCGAGGATCAGTACTTGGACAACTACGCCCAAGAGATGCTCAAGAAAGAGGATCAGCTCCGCGGTATTGTAGAGCGCGTGGCAGAGAACAAGATCTACGAGGCTGTGAAAGGTGTAGCCAAGATCGAGGAGAAGACCATCTCTCACGAGGATTTCGGCAAGTTGTTTAATTAAGATCGCTACGCTGACAGAATATAGACCGTTACGCTGATAGAAGCGAACGGTCTATAATCTATCAGAGAGCAATGCGAACGGTCTATAATCTATTATGGTTCACATTCATTTTATAGCTATCGGTGGCGCCGCCATGCACAACCTTGCCATGGCGGTGGCTTCCAAACCCGGGTACAAGGTGACAGGTTCGGATGACGAGATCTTCGACCCTGCCCTGACGCACCTGCGTGAAGCAGGCCTGCTGCCCGACGAGACGGGATGGCACCCTGAGCGCATCACGAAGGACATCGATGCCGTCATCTTGGGCATGCATGCCAGAGAAGACAATCCGGAGTTGGTCAAAGCACGCGAACTGGGACTGAAGATCTACTCTTTCCCTGAGTATCTGTACGAGCAGACGAAGGATAAGATCCGCATCGTCGTCGGCGGCAGCCACGGCAAGACCACTACGACAGCTATGATCTTGTATGTGTTACAGCGTCTGGGCATAGAAGCCGACTATATGGTAGGTGCCCAGATAGAGGGTTTTGAGCGGATGGTGAGGTTAAGCGACAGTGCCAAGTATGCTGTCTTTGAGGGCGACGAATACCTCACCTCTCCGCTGGACTTGCGCTCTAAGTTTCTGTGGTATCACCCCCACATTGCCATTCTGACAGGCATTGCGTGGGATCATATCAATGTCTTCCCCACTTTCCCGCAATACGTGGATACCTTCCGGAAGTTTGTGAATTCAATTGAGCCGTCAGCCGTCAGCCATCAGAAGTCAGCCTTCATTTATTATCAGGGCGACGAGAACCTGAGGCTCTTGGCGGAAGAAGTCAGCCATCAGCCATCAGCTATCAGCTGTATTCCGTACGATGCGTATGAGGGCGATGTAAAGATGCAGGTGTTCGGCAAACATAACATGCAAAATCTGCAGGCAGCCATGCTGGCGTGCCATTGCATCGGTGTAGCGCCCAATGATTTCTATCGCGAGATCAGCACTTTCACGGGAGCGTCGAATCGGTTGGAGAAGATATGCGAGACGACGGACAGCGTGGCTTACAAGGACTTCGCCCATTCGCCGAGCAAACTGAAAGCGACCATCAATGCGGTGCGCGAACGGTATCCGGAAAAGAAACTCATTGCCTGCATGGAGCTACATACCTTCAGCAGTCTGATGGCAGATTTTCTGCCGCAGTACAAGGATTGTATGGCAGAGGCGGATGAGGCTTTTGTGTATTTCAACCCGAAGGTGATAGAGCACAAACGCCTGACTCCGATCACAAAAGAAGAAGTCCGTGAGGCTTTTGGCACGAAAAATGTGGAGGTCTTTACGGAGAGCGCAGCGTTACAGGAGCGTTTGAAGGATATAAGCTATACTAACACTGCGCTGCTCATGATGTCTTCGGGGACATTCGACGGCGTTGATGTAAAGGATTTTGCCTGTAAGCTGTTAAGCCGTTAAACTGTTAAGCTGTTAAATTGTTAAGCTGTTAAACTGTTATGACGAAAGAAGAGAAGCAACAGAAGAGGGATTACCTCTATATGCGGATGGCTCGTACGTGGGCGGAGAACAGTTATTGTGTACGCCGCAAAGTGGGCGCGTTGCTGGTAAAAGATCAGATGATCATCTCTGATGGTTATAACGGCACCCCATCTGGTTTTGAGAACATCTGCGAGGATGAGAACAATGTCTCGAAACCTTATGTACTGCACGCAGAAGCGAATGCACTGACCAAAGTAGCCCGGTCGAACAACAGTTCGGAAGGGGCTACATTGTATGTGACAGCCAGTCCGTGTCTGGAGTGCTCGAAACTGATCATCCAGTCTGGTATCAAGAGAGTGGTTTATGGAGAGGAATACCGGCTGATGGACGGTGTAGAGTTGCTCAAAAGAGCCGGAATAGAGGTTCAGTTTTTGAAACCGGTTTCAGAACCGGAGCAAGATATAAATATTTAAGGATATGAAAAAGTATATTCTCCCCACAGTGACCGTTGTATGCCTGATAGTAGGGTTTATGGTAGGTCATGCGCTGAGCAATTCGGCGAATGCGCAACAGCGTTTTTTCATTCGTAACGGGCAGATCTATGCCCAGTCGTCATCCAAGATAGACCAGTTGCTTGACATGATGAAACAGGGATACGTGGATGAGGTGAACACCGACAGTATCACCGAAGATATCATGCGTGATATCATAGAGAAACTGGATCCCCACTCTGCTTATATCTCCAAGGAGGACTTAGAGATGGTGAACTCCGAGCTTTCGGCATCGTTCTCCGGTATCGGTGTGCAGTTCAGCATCCAGCAGGATACAGTATCTATCATAGCGGTTATCCCCGGCGGTCCATGCGAAGGCGTAGGTATTCTGGCAGGAGACAAGATCGTGACGGTGGATGACTCGGTGTTCGTAGGCAAGAAGATCAACAACGAGAAAGTAATGCACACGCTGCGTGGCGAGAAGGGAACGAAGGTGAAATTGGGTATCAAGCGCGCCGGAGCAGCCAAGATGCTATACTACACCGTGGTACGCGGCGATATTCCTGTAACTTCGGTAGATGCAAAATTCATCATTGAGCCGAAAGGCGGTGCCCAGAAGTCGAAAGGCAAGATCGGTTTTGTACGGGTGAACAAGTTTGCGGAGAACACGTATAAAGAGTTTATCACGGCACTGAGCGAGTTACGGGAACAAGGTGCCGAGAAATATATCATCGACCTGCGTGAGAACTCAGGCGGTTATATGGAACAAGCGATCAAGATGGCTAACGAGTTCCTGAGTCGCGGTGATCTGATTGTCTATGCAGAAGGAAGACAGTATCCGCGTTATGAAGCGGATGCCAATGGGTTGGGTCGTTTCCAGAACGTGCCGCTGGTAGTGCTGATAGACGACTTCTCGGCATCGGCGAGTGAGATCTTTGCAGGAGCGATGCAGGACAATGACCGTGCAGAGATCATCGGGCGTCGTTCCTTTGGCAAGGGTCTGGTCCAACAGCAGTTCCCGTTTGAGGACGGTTCGGCTGTGCGAATGACCGTAGCACGGTATTACACCCCTTCTGGCCGCTGCATCCAGAAGCCCTATACGATGGGCGAAGGTGAAGACTACCAGAAGTCTTTCTACGAGCGTTTTGAGCACGGCGAGCAGTATTCGGCAGACAGTATCAAGCAAGACACAACAGTCTATTACACCAAGAAAGGGCGTGTGGTACACGGAGGCGGCGGTATCATGCCGGATATTTTTGTGGGACGCGACACGGCCCTCTACACGCCATTTTCGAACGAAGCCATCAATCTGGCATACACTTATCAGTTTGCATACCAATATACGGACGCCCACCGCAAGCAATTGAAGAAGATATCCGGTTGGCAAGAAATGGAGAAGGCTCTGAAAGAAGCGAACTGGTATCCAGAGTTTGTAAAGTTCTGCGAGAAGAAAGGCATGAAGCCTGAGGCAGCCCAAGTGGCTAAATCCAAGCCGATGTTAGAGCGGTTGGTGAACGCCTATATTGTCCGTAACATCTTGGGTGACAAGGGATTCTTCCCACTCTTGGAGCGTGACGACGAGACGACCACGAAAGCCGTAGAACGGCTGAGCCGTTAACGGAGCGAGAGGCGGAATGCTTTGGGACTAAGTCCTGTCTGGCGTTTGAAGAAGGTGCCGAAATGGGACTGGTTCTGAAAGCCAAGCTGGTCGGCTATCTCCTGGATGGAGAGGGTTGTGGTACAAAGGAGCGTTTGGGCGCGCTGGGTGAGGGCACGCTCGATACAGGCACTTGCGGTCATTCCGACAGTCTCTTTGACCGTGTTGGCGACATACCGGGTGGTGAGGCAGAGTTGCTCGGCATACCAATCGAGGTTGTGGTGGCGCTCGCAATGCTCGTCCACCAGTCGCATGAAACGGCCCGTGATCTCTTCGTTGCGGGACATGGTGGAGATATTCTGCTGCGGGAAATGGTTCAGTTCGGGTTCCGCCAGATAATAGAAGAACGAACGCACCAAATAAAGAGCCGCTTTGCGGTCTTTGTCGTCGAACACTTCGCGCATCAGATGGAAATACTGCTCCAAGCGTTCCATTCTTTTGGGGCTTATATTCCACACCGGATGGACGTAGATGTATGAGGTTGCGGCAAGGGGGAAGTCCAGATTCAGTTCCTGTATAAACTCCCGCGAAGCAGACAAAACCAACATTTCCACATAATTTTCCAGATTCTGCGGTTTCTCAATCAGCAGTTCGGGCGTGACTAGGCAGCCTTGGTTGGCGGTCAGTTCATAGTTCGTATTGTTGATGTTTATCTGAAGAGAGCCGCCTTTGACAATCTGGATGCAATAGGTAGGCGTGAAGTACTGGTCAGGGAGGATAAAGCGGCTGAAGCGCTCTTGCGTGGTAGCGATTTCCATGACCGCTATATCGTCCAGAGCGTGCTTGCCCGGAATAAAACTCATCCACTTGAAACCGGAGTAATCGGTCATTATATCTTTCTGGTCAAAGGTTGTTTTTGCCATATTTTGAGGGGTCAAGGGTTATGGGTTACGGGTTACTGGTGTACGGATTAGAACAATTTTGGTGCAAAGATACAACAATTTCCTGACATGCACAAGCAGAATAGTAGAATTAGAACAATATTCGTATCAATTAGAATAAGGATATATAAAAATAATGTTGTAATTTTGCCGTCCCATTTTGGAAAAGCCAGAACTTTGGTTCGGTAATGCCCTGCATTCGGACCTCACAAACCCTCGGTAATGGATAACAAATGACTAAGAATATCCAAGAACAACTAACGTTGCATTTTTGAACAGAGCGTTCGAAAAATTGACTTTATATGTTGTATGAGAGTGGCAGAAATGGCCATAACGACAGAACAAAAACAATACAGTTGAGATAATTGAATATGAAAATCTTATTTGTAATTGACAGTTTCTACACGACGAACAACGGAACAAGTATCAGTGCCCAGCGCTATGCAGGAGAATTGCGTAAAAGAGGGCACGAAGTACGTGTGCTGTGCTGGGACACGCCAAGTGACCAAGGGACTAAGGACCAGGAACCAAGTACGAAGGAGAACAATCTGACGGATGGGGATTTTACAACAGAGAAGTTCCGTATTCCGGTGTTCCAACCACTGTGTGACAAGCATGATTTCAGTTTTGCGTATAATGACAAAGAGATTGTTCATGAAGCGTGCGACTGGGCGGACATAGTGCATATTTTCGTGCCGTTCGGGATAGGAATAGAGGCGGTGAACTACTGCAACGAGAAAGGCAAACCCGTGACCGCCGCTTTTCATGTGCAGCCGGAGAACATGACTTCGTCGGTGAACATGGGCAAGGTGGAATGGTTCAACGAACTATTCTACAAGACCTTCCGCCAAGAAGTTTATAATCGCGTGCGTCACGTGCACGTACCTTCTAAATTTATGGGTGACATGATCGCCGAACGCGGTTACACGGCGAAGATCCATGCTATCAGCAACGGTATCCAGAGCGAGTTTTTAGAGGCGGGAAAGGAGTTTATCGATCACGGGCGTCCCGCAAAGAGTGCAGAGTTGGAAGGAAAAATAGTGATTACGATGGTCGGACGTCTGTCCGGCGAGAAGCGTCAAGACGTGCTCATCAATGCGGTGCCATATAGCAAGTACGCCGACAAGATACAATTGGTGTTTGCAGGGAAGGGTCCGAAATACGACGAATATGTTGCGCTGGGCGAGAAGTTGCCGAACAAGCCGATGTTCCTGTATCTGAGCAAAGAAGAGTTGATTCACCACCTCGGAATGACCGATTTGTATGTGCATGCAAGCGACATGGAGAGTGAGGCGATCAGTTGCATTGAAGCGTTCGCAACGGGTCTGGTGCCGGTAATAGCGAATAGTGAGGTGAGTGCTACGCCTCAGTTTGCGCTGGACGGGCGGAGTTTGTTTACTCCGGGCAATCCGAAAGACCTTGCACGCGCCATAGACTACTGGCTTGATCATCCCAACGAGCGGAAATACATCGGCGAATTGTACTACCAATCCGCCAAACGCTACACCTTGGAGAACTCGGTGACACAGTTCGAAGAGATGTTACAAGAAGAGATTGAAGATTGCGCAAAAGAGCAGGAAAAGAAGAATGAAAAAACGGTTGCACATCATAGTATTCGTCTGCCTCTCTTTATGTGGTAATGCGGCGTACGCCTCAGCACCGAAAACGCCCGATTGGTCAGAGCGGTTTGTGTTGCGCCCTGTCCGAGTGGACAAAGGTCTGTTCGGCGGTCCGGTGGGCAAAGGAAGGATGTACCTTGACATCAACCTGCCAGCTATCACCCCCAACCTGCTGATCGATGTGGGGATGGGTATGTCGCATATACACGGCGTAGTGGGGAAGGCTCCCAGATGGTTTGCCATGTTCAGCCCGACCGCATGCCCGTACAACGAACTGATGTGCGCTCCCAAGAGCAATTCAACAATCATGATTACATTCAGAACCTATTTTTAATATGGACAAGAACAAATTACATAACCACCAGATGATCTATATCATCATCACTTTTGCCATCATCACCATGCTGTTTTCAGGAATAGAAGTGTTGGCAGGTGAGCGTGTAGAGATGTTCCCCGGCGGAGATTTCGACCACTGGAACAAGAAAGAGATCAAAGAGTCGCGTCTGATAGGCGGCAAAGTGAAGACGCTGTATAAGATCAACGGCGGTCAATGGAGCAGCAGCAATGCCCACGCGAAGGCTTTCGGAATTGACAAAGTGTCGATTTCCACCACTCCTGAGAAGCGTGGTGAGGGTTATTGCTGCCGAATGGAAACGACCTTGGAGATCGTGACGGCTATAGGTATCGACTTGAAGGCGCTGGCTACGGGTTCGGTATATACAGGCAAGCTGCTGGACATAGTAGGTATGAAACAGAGCAGCGATCCCAACTCCGCCATTGACATGGGTGTTCCTTTCACCAAAAAGCCCAAAGCACTCATGCTTGATTACAAGGCTCTGATCCAACCAAACGGACAGATTGTATTCGCCAATGCCGGCACGAAGGTAAAGAACGTGGCAGGCAGAGACAAAGGGCAGATCTCCCTTATCTTACAACACCGCTGGGAAAAGGACGGACATATCTACGCTTACCGGGTAGGTTCGGCACACGAGTATATAGAAAGCAGTACGAACGGCTGGGTGAATAATCACCGTTTGCCGATCCACTATGGCCAGTACGGTTCGCTGTCGTCAAAGCGGCACAAGGCGAAGAACAGTGCCGGCAAGATGGTGTATGTAGAGGAAGTGGGGTTCAGAGGCGACATCCAACCGACACACATCATCATACAGATTTCGGCAGGGTGCCAGCAGCCGTTCACAGGTTGTCCGGGGAACATTATGTGGTGTGACAATATCCGTCTGGTGTATGATGAATAAGGTGCTTGTAGTACTTTTGGCATTGTTGTCCTGTGTGAGCCGGACGGTTGCACAAGAGGTGTCGGTGGTAGTCAATGAGGACAAAACGGTCAGCCTGAGTTATTACGGCAAGGCGCGAAAGGTTCGTGTACAGAGCGACTTCTACTACGACAAGGACAGCACGCGGTATAGCGACCGCACGCACCGGCTGAAGATGAAACGTGACAGCGACGGCGTGTTCCGGGTTACGACTCCTCCGATAGCGCCGGAGTGCTATACGTATTGTTTCCGGGTGAACGGCAAGCGTGTGCCGGATCCTCTTAACAGCGACACGGCGTGGCAGATGCTCCACAAATGGAATATTGTCACTGTAGGCGGCACCCCGCAAGCAGACTTGTATCTAAAGCCCAAGAGGCACGGAAGGGTTGTGTCATCATCGTGGCGGAGTCCGGGAGAGGCTCTCTCACGCCGCGTGCGGGTTTATCTTCCGGCGGGGTATGAGGATTCCGCTACTCACAAACAGGATCCGGTCTATCCTGTTCTCTATCTGATACACGGTATAAACGGCTATGAAGGCAGTTGGAGCGAACGCGGCAGGGCGATAGAAATCATGGAAAATCTGGCGGCACAAGGGCGTTGCAAGCCGATGATTATTGTAATGCCGGATGTCAACGTCGGCGTGCATGAAGACCGTCCGAGCCACCACACGCTATGGAACAACATCGTCAACTACCCCCGTCTATGCCGTCACCATGATATAGAAAAAGGCATTGCGGAGCTGGTGAAGATGATAGACAGTTGCTATCACGTGAGCGGAGAACGGTATATCGCCGGTTTCTCGGACGGGGCACGGATAGCAGCCAATACGGCTATCCTACTGCCGGGGTATTTCTCTGCGGTGGGTCTCTTCTCGCCAGTGGTACACAAAGAGCAGGCGGCGTTAGGAGAGTTGGAGGAGGTTCCGGCAATCAGCATCTACATCGGCAAGAAGGATATGTTTTACGGCAATGCCAAACGCTTTGACAAGCGTCTGAACAAACAGCAGACCGCCCATCGCTATGTAGTAACGACAGGCGGTCATACTTGGCGGAACTGGCGGATTTATCTCTCGGAGTTCCTATGCAGTCTTACAACGCCTTGAGGGCTGCAAGAACGAATTGGTAGAACTTCTGAACGGTAGCGATATTCACGCGCTCGTCCGGGCTATGCGGATGCTCGATGGTAGGTCCGAAAGAGATCATCTCCATATTCGGGTAGTTGCGACCGATGATACCGCACTCCAGTCCTGCATGAATGATAACCACGCGAGGCTCGGAACCGAACTGCTGCTGATAGGTTTCCTTCAGTGTATGGAGCAGTTGGCTTTTGAGGTTGGGTTTCCATCCGGGGTACGAGCCGGAGAAGGTGACCTCCGCTCCTGCCAATGAGAAGGCAGACTGGATCACAGATTGTAGTTCCTCTTTGCGGCTCTCCACCGACGAACGGGTGAGACAGCAAACCTCAATGACATTTACCTTTTTGTCATTTACCATTTTTTCATTGGTAGAGATCATCGCAAGATTGTTGCTGGTCTCCACTATATCCGGTTGTTCGGGAATGACGCGATAAACGCCGTGCGGACAAAGGGTGACAGCATGAATAAGGAAATCCTGCACGTCTTCCGGAATCTCCTGCTGCGGGCAGTCCACTTCTTCAGCTGTCAGTCTGAGTTCAGTCTCAACGCCCTCGTACTCAGCAAGGAAGAGGTCTTCGAAGCGCGCCACGAGATCGGTGACGTCATCATAACTATCCTTCGGAATAGTGATGACCGCGGATGCCTCACGCGGAATGGCGTTGCGTAGCGATCCTCCCTCAACACAAGCGAGACGTGCCTCATAGTTGGTGACAGCCTCTTTGAGTACCCGGAAGAGCAGTTTGATGGCATTGGCTCTCTGCAGATGAATATCGCAGCCGGAGTGTCCTCCCTTGCAGCCTTTGACAGCGATGCGGAGGGCTATATCCCCTTCTTCGGTCTCTACGGGTTCGTACTCGAATACAGCCGTGGTATCCACTCCGCCGGCACAACCGACATATAGTTCGCCTTCGGTCTCGGAGTCGAGGTTGAGCAGGTATTTGCCCTGGAGCCATCCTCCCTTGAGGTCGAATGCTCCGTACATACCGGTTTCTTCATCCACGGTGAAGAGTGCTTCGAGAGGCGGATGCACCACCGATTTGTCGGCAAGGATAGCCATCGCCGTAGCCACGCCTATTCCATTGTCAGCACCAAGGGTAGTGCCGTTCGCCGTAACCCACTCGTTGTTCTCTTCCACGTAAGCTTCGATGGGGTCTTTCTCAAAATCGAAGGTTTTGTCGCTGTTCTTCTGGGGAACCATATCCATATGTCCCTGCAGGATAATTCCCGGATGGTTCTCCATCCCCGGCGAAGCGGGTTTGCGGATAAGCACATTGCCGATCTCGTCCTGAAGAGTCTCCAGGCCGAGCGACTTGCCGTAGTTGACCAGAAATTCTGCTATCTCTTTGCGTTTGCCGCTTGGACGCGGGATTTGCGTCAGGCTGTAGAAACTTTCCCACAGTCCCTTAGGTTCAAGACCATTAAGCATTTTGTCTGTTGCCATATTATATATAGTTTTATAAGTTAATCAAGTGTCATCTCTCCGCAGAGGTTCTGCTGGAGAAGGGTTTTGACTTTCTCCGTGTCGTCTCCGCACTCTCCGAAGAGGTACATCAACTTGGTGACCAGAGCCTCGGTGGTGATGTCATATCCTGAGAGCACCCCTGCCTGCATAAGCCCCACGGAAGTCTCATAGCGTCCCATCTCTACCGAGCCGGTGCTACACTGTGTCTTGCTGACGATAACTATCCCCCGTTGTACTGCATCCGCCAGCAGTCGGGTAAGCCATTCGGCAGTGGGTGCATTGCCCGATCCGAAAGTCTCCAAGGCAACTCCGCGTAATCCCGGCGTAGCCAGAACACTTCGTACGACAGGTTCGGTAATACCCGGAAAAAGTTTGATAAGCGCCACGTTGGTGTCGCACTCGACATGCAAAACAAGCGGCATCTTAGGGTCGCTGTAGTGAACCAGATGCGGCTGATAGGTGATATGCACACCGGCTTTGGCAAGCGGTGGATAGTTGTAACTGTTAAAAGCGGAGAAATGCTCTGCATTACGCTTCGTGGTACGATTGCCCCGGAAGAGCCTATCCTCAAAATAGATGGTTACTTCGGGTACGATAGACTCGCCTTCCTCGTCCTTGGCGCCAGCAATCTCAATCGCCGTCAGGAGGTTTTCCTTAGCATCCGAACGAAGGACACCGACGGGAATCTGGCTACCGGTGAAGACCACGGGTTTCTGGAGGTTCTCAAGCATGAAACTCAGTGCCGAAGCGGAATAGGACATCGTGTCTGTGCCATGGGCGATAACAAAGCCGTCATACGCATCGTAATGGTCATAGACGATAGTAGCCATCTTCGCCCAGCACTCGGGGTTTACATCCGATGAATCAAGCAACGGGGCAAAAGCAATGATATCCACATCGACATCGTTTAATTCAGGAACAGAATTACGAAATGTCCTCTCATCTGCAGGGCGCAAAGCACCGGTTCGGGAATCCTGAACCATAGAGATAGTACCTCCTGTAAGCAATAATAAGACCTTGCTCATAATTGTAGGCTTTTGTGAGTGCAAAATTACGTATTTTTTTTGGAACTTGCAAATATTTATAGGAATTTTTGTACAAAAAGAGAAAAAAATTTGCGCATGTGAAAAAAAAGTCGTACCTTTGCGCGCTTTTTCGAGTAAAAAGCAAGTCATTATTATTAACCCGGGCAGGAACTCGCGCAGTTCAACGCCCACAAAACAAAGATTAAATGGCAACTAAAATCCGTTTGGCTCGTCATGGTCACAAAGACTATGCTTTCTACCACATCGTAGTAGCTGACAGCCGCTCGCCGCGTGACGGCAAAATCATCGAACGTATCGGTTCTTACAATCCTAACACCAACCCCGCAACGGTAGATCTCAAGTTCGACCGCGCATTGTATTGGGTAGGCGTAGGCGCACAGCCGACCGACACGGTACGTAACATCCTCTCAGGAGAGGGCGTATTGCTCTGCAAGCACCTGCAAGGCGGTGTAGCAAAGGGTGCCTTCAGCCAGGAGGAGGCTCAGAAGCGTTTTGACGCTTGGAAAGCTCAGAAAGATGCTAAAAATGGCAAGATCAGCGCTGCTGAAGCTGAGAAGAAAGTAGCTGCTGCCAAGGCTCTCCTTGCTCAAGAGGTAGAGACCAACAAGGCTAAAGCTGCTGCTATCGCAGAGAAGCGTGCCGCTGCTGCTGCAGAGCTCGCTGCTGCTGCACAGGAGGCTGCCAAAGAAGCTGCTGCCGCTGAGGCAGAGGCTAATGGCGAAGAGGCTCCCGCAGAAGAAAGTGCAGCAGAATAAGCCGCTTTATTTTAGCAAAAAGAAGTCCGGAACGAGAGTTTCCGGACTTTTTTTATTCGTAGAAATCAGTATATACCAACTTTATACGCGGGTCAATGGCGAAGAGACTGTCCGCTTTCCGACGACTGATCTCACCACCGAAGAGGGCGAAACAGTCACCGTCGCATTTCGAGAAGTCCGGACATTGGCGGTAGTCAAAAGCATAGTTACGAATAGCTACCGGCTGGTCGGCTTTAACGGGAGGTACCCGGCTTGCCATCACATGATAACCCTTTTTGAGCAAAGCCCAATAGTCCTCGTCGGAGAAACACTCCACCCACACCCGGTCCTTGTATTTGCCGAGCCATCGGTCTATGATCTTAGGATCGGATATTTTGTCGGTAACCAAAGTCAGTTGCGGGTTATTCGTCAAAATCGAATCCATCCGCGAAAAATCTATCGGCGTGAACAGTCCGTAGATCTTGCGCGCCATGAACTCATCGTGCGAGGGTGCGTAAGTCCATTCGAAATTCCAGTCGTGCCAAGCGACCAGCTCGCCATCCGAGGTGACACACAAATCCAGCTCCATGAAATCAAACCCATGTGCGAGCGTGTTGCGGACCGCCTCCAGGCTGTTGGAATACATATACCTATAGACGCTTCCTCCAGCGTGCGCGATATAATGCGGCAGATCGGGAGATTCGAACCAGTTGGAACGGATCAGTTTGTCGGAGAGGGAGCTGCGGAGCGCGTAGTGATCGTCCGCGTCACAAGGCTGCGCGATCAGATCATGCCCCATACCTTTCCAGAAATAGTGCGACTGCCCCACGGCGTGCAGGAGAGTGGGGAATATATCTCCCTGTTTGGCATGCGGAATAATGATTGTGCTGTCCACCTCCGGCGTAACCAGGATGAGCGGACATCCGGCTTCTTCGGTACCGAAAGGCAGGTTCGCCCGCACGCCGTAGTCCCGCACTTCATCGCTCATGCTACTTCTGAAAATACGGTGGTCGCCGGTGATGGCGATAGTGCTGTTTCGCATCGCTTCCGCTGTATCTGCCCAAGCTAAGAAACGCCCCACCTGGCGGTCGGTGAAATGCGCGGTGCGGAGGTAGCTCTGAATGATAGCGGGTATCGTGTCGGGCAACTCAATCGGATCCTGATAACTGTCGAAAGGCAGGTGACCGTTGATGGTAATACCCATTAAGCAGCAGGGCGCGCTCGCTGTGTCCAGCGTCTGTATCATCCTGTCCATGACGACGCTGTCAGTCCAAGCAAAACGATAGTCCGTGTCGGGCTCGATCAGTTCCCGGTAGCCATAGACCGATGTCATGCGACGTTGGTTCCAGACATTGCGGCAAGGATTGACGATCGCGCTGCGAGGGTAGAAATGCGCGAGGTTGGGGTACGTGCAGTAGTCATAGTCGATGCAGGCAACCCCTTCCGAAGTCGGGTAAAGCCCGGTATTGACGATCAGCTGCCCGTCGCCGGACATGCCGTATTGGATCTGGGAAAGCACATCGCGGGCATAGAGCACCGGGTGGGACGAGATATATTCTTTCATCGCCGGACAAACAGGCTCTCCGTTCTTGTCCACCGCATCCAACACCCACGATTCGAAACTCTCCAACAGCAGAATCACCAGATGTCCTTGCGGCTCTGCCGGAGGCAACTGCGGCGTGACAAGCTTTGCCAACTCGGCTTGCTCTGCCTCGTTTAACTCCGCCGGTTTGCTTCTTTCAGCATAGTACCGGATACAGTCCGCCACCATGTAGAGCGGATACGCAAGGATCGAACGATGGTGGATGTAATGCGTTGCTTTGCGCTCGTTTTCGCTCACGTCAACAAAGAAGGCCTGCGGGATAGAGCACGGATTGATCCACTCCCACGTAAAAGGCGCTCCGTTGATAAAAGGCTTATGGTAGTACCACCGCATATACGATCCGCTGAGGCTGATCGTAGCGCCGATGACAAGGCCGATGAGTGTCTCCCACCACCGGAATGGAGCGGATTCCCATAGAAAACATACCGCTGCTGCGCAGGTCAGAAGCGGAAACAGCAGCAACTGAGCGTCGCAATAAGGAATGATACTCGACCAGAAACCCTCCATGTTGCCTGCCAGCGTAAAGAGGTGCCAGGTCATAAAAAGATGGTTGACGCGGTAGTAGATGATCTGGGCTATGATCCATAGGTCGGTTACGCCTAACAGCACAAACACCGGCCATCGTTTGGGTGTCCACATCACAGTAAGCGCAAGGATCACCGCCGCCGCCCATTTGAAATAAGCCAGCGCCGGAGAAACATACATGTCTAATGCCACGATGCGGTCAAACAAAAACGCCTTGGCCGCCAGCAGCACGACCACCAGTGCAAAACGCACCCATGCTCCTATATTTTGGCGATTAAAATTCATAGTTTACTCTTTTTCATCTGCAAAATTACGCAAAATATTTGAATTACACAAAAAAAATTGCACAAATTAAAAAAAAGTAGTATCTTTGCAGACTTTTTATGTGGCATAAAGTACGCAACATATGGCAAAACAACACCAAAGTGGTGGAGAATTATGCGTTTATGACCATTCTGCAGGTATTGAATATCTGCTTCTATTTGCTAATCTATCCTTTCCTGATCCGCGTATTGGGAGCCGAGAGGTACGGACTCTATGCCTATGCTCTCGCGATCGTAACGCTCTTCATCACTTTTGTCTCGTTCGGTTTTGACCTGCCTGCTGCCAAAAAGATAGCGGAAAACGCAGGGAATAAAGAGGTGCTGTCGCAAGTGCTGTCCGAGGTGACGGCGACCAAGATTCTCTTGGAAATTGTGGCGCTGGTCATATATGCATGTTTGTTCCTGCTGTCCTCTAAAATGAGGGGAAACGCCCTGCTTTTCGCGATCGTCTTTGCCCAGACCATAACCAACATCGTCTTTCCCCAATGGTATTTCCAGGGCGTGCAAAGAATGCGCGTGGTGACCTATATCCAGGTGGCGCTCAAACTCGCTACGCTCCCCTTGATTTTCTGGCTGCTCCGATCGCCGGACGACTGCTGGATATATGCCTTGATCGTCTCGGCGTCTTCGGTGGCGGGAGGTCTGATTGCATGGCTGATAGTACGTTTCAAGGACGGGTTGAAGATAAACCGCGTGCCTTTTGCAACGGTCTGGCGGGCGGTCAAGGAAACTGCACCTTTCTTCCTTACCAATGCAACAAGCATACTGAAAGAACAGGGCGTCGTCTTGCTGATCGGGCAGTTTTTAGGGATGAGCGATGTGGCTATTTACGATTTGGCGAACAAGATCATTGTTATCCCGCGAACGATCTTCAGCAAACTGAATGATGCGCTGTATCCCAAGATGATGGCGCAGCCGAGTCCGGCGCGGCGCAAGAAAATACTGATAGGAGAGATCGCGGTCGGAATGGGTGCTATCGCGCTTATTGCCGCGTTCGGGTACTGGGCGGTACTGATCCTAGGAGGAAAAGCGATGAGCGCCTCCTATCCGGTAAGCGTCATACTGAGCGTCACGATCCTCACATGGCTGGTCGCCGGTGCGCTCATAGATTTCTATATCATTCCGTCCGGCAAGGTCTATTATATCACGGTCAACCAGATCATAGCTATGTCGGTCACGTTCCTTATCGCGGGAGTGGGATTGTATTTCTTCCATAGCGTCTATGCGCTGGCTGCCTCTTTGGCGGTCGCCGGGCTGGTGGAAATAGCCTATTGCAGTTTTGTGGTCATTAAAAACAAGATGAGATGAAGCTGAGTGTGATAGTGCCTGTCTATGGCGTGGAGAAATACATAGCGCGTTGCGCGGAGTCCCTGCTCCGGCAGGACTATGCAGACAAGGAACTCATCTTCGTGGACGACGCTTCGCCGGATCGCTCCGTAGCAATACTGCAAGAACTGCTCCCGCACTATCCTGACCGGCAGGTCACGATTCTCCGCCATTCCGAAAACCGCGGGTTGGCGGCGGCACGGAGAACAGGCATGAAGGCGGCTACCGGAGAGTACATAATCCACGTGGACGGAGACGACTACATAGAGCCGGACGCGCTGCAACAGCTTGCCCGGAAGGCGGAGGAGACAAAAGCGGATATCATCGGAATGGATTTCTATTTCGACTGGGGCGAGAGAAAGAAAGTGTACCAAGGTCGTTGGACGGAGAATGCACAGGACTACAGCCGTTTGGTATTGAGTGGAGCTACTATGCCCAATATGTGGGCGCACATGACCAGACGCCAATTAGTAGAACAAGCAGGCGTCCTGCCTATAGAAGGACTGGACACGGGAGAAGACTATTTGTTCGTCTCCAGACTGTGTCCGCACGCACGCCGCATAGCACATGTGGAGCGTCCTTTGTACCACTATATGCAGACAAACAGCTCATCATACATGCATGTGCTCTCGGAGAAGAATATCCGCAGTCTGATTCAAGTGATGAAGGAACTGTCGGATCGGTTTGCGGGCAAACCGGAATACGCAGACGCCCTTCGCGCCGGACAGTGGCTGAAGAAAACTGAGCTGATGATGCGTGTAAGCAGAAGTCAATACCCACTTGTGGACGAGATGCCTGCCATGCTCCCCGTCAACACCGGCACGATGACGTTCGCACAACGTGTAGCGGCACCTTTAGTCGCCAAGCGGCATTGGTTCCTGTTGGCGATATATAGTTCCTGTTACAGGGCTTTGACGGAAATAGTACAAGTTTTGAAAGGAAGAAGAAAGAATAAATGCTAACCTATCTGCTCAATATTGCTTTTGCCATCGCGGCTACGGTGCTCTATATCAAAGCACCGTGGACCTATAGTTACGGCTATTGCGTGGCACTGATGGGGTGCTTTATTGCGCAGAATGTGCTTTTCTTTGTTTCGAATAAGCGGAAAAACTGGTTGGGATTTGAGTTTTTCTTTGCCCTTTCGTTCTTCCTCGTTAACTTCGTCTATCCTGTTTTCTATGCGCCTACGGAACGTATCTATTGGTCGTTCTTTAGTTTTTCCTTTAACGACAATTTTGTAACACGCGCGACAGCCCTTGCGTACTTCGGATATGCCTGGTATATGCTCGGGGCAACACGCATTTTGCAGCTAAAGCGAGAGGAACCTGAAGAGCCGACATTTACCATCTCCATGCGCCAATACATCTGGTTTTTCGGTATTACGATGGTGGCTTGGGTCCTCTTTGTCGCTACCGGTGGCCTCGCGGCGCTGCAGAGTGTCTATGCCGAGGGTGCGAACCTGCGCGATGTGGGCATATATAGCTATTTTAACAATATCTTCACTATCGGATGCTATTTCTTGGCGATTTTCATTTTCCGCCTGCCGAAACAGAAATGGTGGTTTTATCTGGCGGTGATAGCTTCATTCATGCTTATACTCCTTTCTACCGGAAGCCGCCAGTTGGCAGTCGGGCTTGCGTTGATTCTTGTCGTGGGATTCAGTATGTATGTGTATCACCTTAAATGGTGGCACGTACTCGGTCTTGTAGCCGGTGGATCGATTGTACTCTTTTTGGTTATGACGCTTCGTAAAGAAGGTTTGGATCCTGCGGCATGGCAAGCCAAGCTGGCGCATACTAATTTAGAAGAGTTTTGGGATATCTATGAAGACCTGATTGTGAACGATGTTAACCTCTTCCGCCTTTTCGGGTGGGCGCAAGAGAACGACTTGACATGGTTCACCGGGATGTCGCTTGATCTGTCTTCGCCTGTTCCTGGGCTTGCCGGATATATCATTGAGCACTCCGATCTTCCGCCCCAGATGTTGCATGGCGGTGATCTGCCTTCATACCTCATCTTAGGACCTGACGCTACCTGGGGGACCGGCACCAATATGATTGGCGAAGCATACCGTTCTTTTGGGGCGGTTGGAACAGCGATTGCCATGTTCCTCATCGGCCTCTGGGTAAAGGAAAGCTATTATCGGGCGAAGAACAATGTCTATTGGTACTTGATGTATTTCCTCTTGGTAGGACATGCGCTTATCTATCCTCGTGCCCCGCTTCTCTTTGATCCGAGATTGGTTACATGGAGCCTCTTGCTCCTGCTCATAGTTATGACGATCACCAATCATCAGACGCAAATCGTTCATTGGCTCAACGGACTGGGCAAAAAGAAGGAGGTACAGCCATGAGAATACTCTATTGTATCCCGCATCTCTATAACTCCGGCGGGATGGAACGCGTATTGACGCAGAAAGTGAATTGGCTCGCAGCACACACGGAGCATGAGATCACGATCCTGACGACGGAGCCGGTGCCGGCAGGCACTCCGAAATGCTATTTCCCGCTTTCGGAGAAAGTGCAGGTGGAGGAACTGAATATCGACTTTAACGCAGACTACACCAAGCCGCTGCTGTCCAAATACTACGCGCACATGCGTCGCATGAGCGCATACAAACGCGCTCTAACCAAATATATACGTACGCATAAGATAGATCTCTGTATCTCGCTCGGCGGCAAAGAGATCGCGTTCCTACGTCACCTGCCTTGCCGCACGATAGCGGAGATGCACTTCGCTATGGATCAACGAAAGCAGCTGCTGATGGCGAATCACACCGGCGCTTTCTGGTCGCTCTTGGGGGCGATTCGCACACGCCAATTGGTGAGAGACGTTAAACCCTTGGAGCGCTTGGTCGTTCTGACCGAAGCAGACAAAGCAGCCTGGGAGAAAGCCGGTTGCACAAACGTGACCGTCATACCCAATCCTTGTGCGCTAAATAGTAGAAAGTCGAAAGTCGAAAGTCGAAAGACCAAGACGGTGCTGGCGGTTGGACGGCTGCATGAGCAGAAAGGGTTTGACCTTCTTCTGCGCTCATGGCAGCCGGTAGAGAAACACTATCCCGAATGGCAGTTGCGCATTGTGGGAGAAGGTCCTAAACGCGCTGAATTAGAGACGCAAGTTCGCGAACTAGACTTGAGACATGCAATTATTGCCGGTCGAACAGAGAATGTGGCTGATGAATATAGCAGTGCATCATTGTTTGTGCTCTCCTCACGATATGAGGGTTTTTCTCTGGTATTGGCAGAAGCCATGTGGTGTGGAACTCCGTGTGTGGCTTTCGACTGTCCGCAAGGACCGGCGGAGCTCTTGGCAGACGGCAGAGGATGGCTCGTGCCCGCCAACGATGTAGAAAAATTGACACAGCAGGTAGAGTACGCCCTTGCCCATCCGGACGAAGCGTCAGCGCGTGCCGCTAAAGCGCAGGCTTTTGCGCAAGCGACATACAGCGAAGCAGCAATTATGCCACAATGGGAGAAAGTAATTGATAATTGATAATTGATAATTGATAATTGGGAATTGAATAAACGGATATTATATATCAACGAGTCGCTCAATACAGGTTCGACGGGTCACATAGTGGAAGAAACAGCTTCCGCAGCGATGAAGAACGGCTATGAGTGTATAGTGGCGCACGGCGCGCGGTATGTGCATGCTTCGCAAATCCCTCATTATGCTTTTTCTTCTCGTATAGAGGAGTACGCGCATGGCCTGTATTCGTTGTTATGCAATGCTCAAGGTTTGGGTTCCGAATCAGCTACAAAGCGGCTTATCCGGTTTATTCAGGAGTGGCAACCGTCCTTGATCCACCTGCATAATATCCACGGCTATTACCTGAACTACCCTTTATTGTTCTCGTTTTTGAAAACAACAGATATTCCGGTCGTATGGACATTGCACGACTGTTGGGCTATAACAGGCAGGTGCGCCTATTTTACCCTGAGCGGTTGCAATCAGTGGCAAACCCAATGCAGGGACTGCCCCGCTTATTCGGACTATCCGCGCAGTTTGTACAGAGGAAACACCCAGAGGAACTTTATATTAAAAGAGCAGGCATTTACAGGGCTGGAGCATTTGAGTATAACCACTGTCTCGAACTGGTTGAACGAGCTTGTGCAGCAATCGTTTTTGCGGGACTATCCTTGCCGTACTATTTACAACGGAATAGACACAGAGACCTTCCGACCTACCGCATCCGAATTGCGCAAGCAATGGAAAGCAGAGGACAAGGTGGTCATTTTAGGCGTCGCTTCCCAATGGACGGAGACGAAAGGCTGGAAGGAATGGATTCAATTGGCGCAGCGGCTCGATAAAAACCGCTACACGGTCGTTATGGTGGGCGTCAGCAAGAGGCAGCAACAGGAGTTGCCGGATCACTGCGTTGTAATCTCCAAGACGGACAACAGAACCCAATTGGCACAAGTCTATTCCGCTGCGGACATATATGTTAATCTGGCGCACCAGGAGGCTTTCGGGCTGACGCTGCTGGAAGCGATGGCGTGCGGCACACCCTGTATCTCGTACGACAATACCGCCATTCCGGAGACGACTACACCAGAGACGGCGGTTGTCCTGCCGGATAGGGATATAGACGCCGTGCAGCGCGAAATAGCCAAAGCGGGACGCAAATGGAAGCAACAATGCTCCGGCGAGTGCAGAAACCATGTACTGAATAAATTTAACAACATTGATAAAATACAAGAATATCTTCGCCTGTATGGTGAATTAACTGCAATGCGATCATGAAGATATCTATCATCACTATTACTTATAATTCTGCGAAAACCCTTCCGCGGGCGTTAGAGAGTGTGCGGAGCCAAACGTACGGAGACATCGAGCATATTATCGTTGATGGCGCATCTACCGACGGCACAGTGGAAATAATTAAAAATTATTCCAAGGGACAAAGTGCGCCAAGTGGGCAGTACCAAAGTACAAAGGAGGTTTGTTGGATCTCCGAGCCGGATGAAGGGATATACGATGCCATCAACAAAGGTATCAGGATGGCTACCGGTGATGCAATCGGTTTCTTGCATTCGGATGATAAATTCTATTCTCAAGACACTATAGCACACATCGCCGCTGCCTTTGCGTCCTCGAAGGCGGATGTCGTCTATGGTGATCTGGAGTATTGCAAGGGAGAGAAAGTAACGCGCAGTTGGAAGAGCAATACCTTTAATCCGCGCAGCCTCAAATACGGTTGGATGCCACCCCACCCTACAATGTATGTGCGCCGCGAAGTGTATAAACAGGTAGGCGAATACGATTCATGGTTCCGTATTTCGGCGGATTATGATATGATTTTGCGGATCTTTACCGCAGGGTATAAGACCCATTATATCCCGCAAGTGCTAGTCTCCATGGAGACAGGCGGCGCCAGCAACAAAAACACCAAAGCACGCCTCTCCAAAACACAGGAAGATTATATAGTGCTCAGGAAAAACAATGTCGGGGCCGGATATATCACCGTCGCCTGCAAGCAACTCAGGAAAGTGAGACAGTTTCTGGGGAGACGTTAAATTGTTAAATCGTTAAGTTGTCAAACTGTCAGGATGCTCAATATCTCCATCGTCTTATATCGTCCGGCATGGGAACGGGAGGTGATTCCTCTTGTCAAGGAGTTGCTGCACATAAAGAACCTGCGGAAGATCTATCTCTTGGACAATACAGAACCTTCTTACAGTCCGCAGGACGGTCCTACAGCGCAAGCGGTCTTACAGCAAAGCGGTCTGACGGCAAAGCCGTCCAAAGTGCGGTACATGCCTATGACCGTGAATCTCGGCTATGGCAAAGCGCATAACATTGCCATCCGCGAGAGCGTCTTCTACCGCACAGACTACCATCTGGTCATCAATAGCGACATCCGGGTGAAAGCAGAGCAGATCGAAGAGATGGCAGCATGGATGGATGCTTATCCCGAAGTAGGACAACTCATGCCACGTGTCGTCTCGGAGGATGGCACTCCCCAATATTTGGCTAAACGTCTTCCTTCACCATGGGATGTGGCTGCCAGAAGATTTATCCCCGGATGGCAGAACACACGAAGAAACAAGTGGTACGAACTGCGTGACAAAGATCTCACACACCCGATCAATGCACCGTACCTGAGCGGTTGTTTTATGCTCCTGCGCACCCAAGCAGTGCTGGAAGCCGGATTGTTCGACGAGCGGTATTTCATGTACCCGGAGGACATCGATCTTACTCGTTCCATCCACCGCCGATGGCTCACGATCTATCAGCCTCAATGGACTATTGTACATGCGCATAAGCGAGCCTCTTACCACTCGACACGGATGCTTTGGATACACATACAAAACCTCTGCCGGTACTTTAACAAATACGGTTGGTTTTTCGACAAAGAGCGGTGGAGAATGAACAAGGTGTGATTTTTTGCTAAATCGACTGATAAAAAACGATATAATATTTGCATATATGCAAAAAATGTCGTATATTTGCAGTCCGTTTGTGAAATTTTAATATTAAAAATATATACTATGTCAAAAGTAACTGTTGTAGGCGCAGGCAACGTAGGTGCTACATGCGCAAATGTTTTAGCTGTAAACGAAGTAGCTAACGAGGTATGTTTGATCGATATCAAGGAGGGTTTTGCCGAGGGTAAAGCCATGGATATCATGCAGACTGCTCAGTTGATGGGTTTTGATACCGTCGTTGAGGGTGTCACCAACGACTATAGCAAGACTGCCGGTAGCGATGTAGTCATCATCACTTCAGGCCTGCCGCGCAAACCGGGTATGACCCGCGAGGAACTGATCGGCGTTAATGCCGGTATCGTAAAATCTGTTTGCGACCAAGTTTTGACCTATAGCCCGAATGCTATTCTCGTAGTGGTTTCCAACCCTATGGACACAATGGCTTATCTGACCCTCCACGCACTCGGTCTGCCGCGTAACCGCGTGATCGGTATGGGTGGCGCATTGGATAGCGCACGTCTCAAATACTTCCTCAGCCAGGCACTCAAGTGCAATGCCAACGATGTGGACGGATTTGTAATCGGAGGTCACGGCGACACCACCATGATTCCGTTGACCAGCTATACCACATACAAGGGAATCCCTGTAACAGAGTTCTTGTCCAAAGAGGAACTGGAGAACGTAGTAAAGAGCACTATGGTGGGTGGCGCGACACTGACCGGACTGCTGGGTACCAGCGCATGGATGGCTCCGGGTGCAGCTGCTGCATCGGTAGCTGAGGCTATTATCAAAGACCAGAAGAAGATGATTCCTTGCTCTGCTGCTTTGGAGGGCGAGTATGGTATGAAAGATATCACTATCGGTGTTCCGTGTATAATCGGCCGCAACGGTATCGAGAAAGTGCTGGAGCTCAATATCTCCGACGAGGAGCGCGCTAAACTCCGCGAGAGCGAAGCTGCTGTACGTAAGACGACCGCTATCCTCAAAGAACTGAATGTTCTTTAATGAATAATTAACAATGAATAATGAATATTTCGCAGTAGAGCGATAAACCCGAAACGAAATATTCATTAATCATTAATCATTAAAATACATGGATTTATTTGAAAAATGCGACCATTTTGAGACCCTCAAGCAAGTGCGTCAGATGGGGATTTATCCCTATTTCCATGAGTTAGAGTCTCGCCAAGCCCCGATCGTGACGATGGAGAACCATCGCGTCATCATGCTGGGCAGTAATAACTACCTCGGCCTGACGGAGAACGAGGCGGTGATAAAGGCTGGTCACGAAGCATTGGACAAGTACGGTACAGGTGTGAGTGGCAGCCGTTTTCTGAACGGAACACTCGACCTGCACTTGCAGTTGGAGCGCGAGATAGCAGCTTTTACGGGTTATGAGGAGGCAATGACTGTCTCTACCGGTTTCCAGACCAACCTTGCTATCATCTCGGCTATCTGCGGAAAGGATGACTATATCCTCAATGACCGCGAGAACCACGCTTCCATATACGATGCTTGCCGTCTCAGTTATGCCAAAGTGCTGCGTTACCGCCACTCCGATATGGAGGATCTGGAGCGCCAGCTTCAGTCTATCCCGGAGACTGCCGGCAAACTGATCATCACCGATGGTGTCTTTTCGATGCGAGGTGATATATGCCGCTTGCCGGAGATATGTGCCTTGGCACAAAAGTACCATGCACGCGTGATGGTGGACGATGCGCACGGTTTTGGCGTTCTCGGCCCCGGTGGTCGTGGTACGGCAGCCTATTTCGGTCTCACCGATCAGGTGGATATCACCATGCTGACCTTCTCCAAGTCGCTGGCTTCAATCGGAGGATGCATGCTGACTTCTCACAGGGTCGCTGACTGGCTCAGACACGTGTCCCGTCCGTTCATCTTCTCCGCATCTATCACTCCTTGCTCCGCGGCTACTGCCTTGGAAGCGCTACACCAGCTGATTCTCGACCCACAGCGTCCTGAGAGGCTGATGAGTATCGCCAAGTACTTCCAGAAGCAACTTATTGCTGCCGGCGTTAAGATCATCGAGGCTCCGACACCTATCGTGCCGATCTTCACCTATAAGACACTCGACACCCTCTATTTCGGCAAGAAGATGTTCGACGAGGGCGTATATGTCAATCCTGTCATTGCACCTGCATGTGTGGAGGGCGAGTGCCTGCTGCGTACAACCCTCATGGCTACGCATACAGAACCTGTGATCGATGAGGCGGTGGAGATCATCTCCCGTGTGCTGAAGGAAGGAGTACCGTTCTGATGAAGACCATCCTGCTCACAGGCGGATCATCCGGTATAGGAAAGGCCACAGCCGAGTTGTTCAACCAACGCGGCTGGCAGGTCTTTGAACTCAGTCGTAGCGGCAAAAGCTACGATGGTATCATTCATGTGGATTGTGACGTCACCGATGAGCAGTCGGTTCTTTCCGCAGTGAGCGAAGTGCTTCGTCAGACAGATCATCTGGATGTCATCTTCTCCAATGCCGGAATGGGCATCTCCGGTGCTATCGAGTACACCAAGACCGATGATGCACGGCGACAAATGGATGTCAATTTCTTCGGCGCTTTCACCTTGACCAAAGTCGTTCTGCCGCAGTTGCGTGAACAAGGCGGCGGAAGAATTATCTTCACTTCTTCGGTCGCAGCGGTATTGGCTGTTCCCTATCAGGCGTTCTATTCCGCCAGCAAAGCGGCTATCAATGCTTTCGCTTTGGCATTGCAGAACGAGGTACGCCCCTTTGGCGTGAAAGTATCGGTGCTGATGCCGGGCGATGTAGCTACCGGCTTCACCGGCGCACGTATCAAAGAACAGCAGGGCGAAGACGTCTATACCCACGCCAAACAAGCTGTGGAAGCCATGGAACGGGATGAACGGGAAGGCATGACACCGCAGGAGATTGCCAAACTCGTCTATCATATAGCCACGACCCGTCATCCGAGACCGGAGTACGTGGGTGGCACGATATACAAGATATTCTATATACTCAACACCTTGCTCCCAAAACGATTGGTCAACTGGATCGAGGGCAAAATGTACAGCTGATGAACATTCGTATCCTTTCTCCTTCGGGAGCTATAGACAAAGAACTGATAGAGGGCGCCAAAGAGCGCCTTTTGTCGTTAGGCTGGCAGGTGAGCGAAGGGCAGTACGCCCGCTCTCGCTCAGGCCGCTTTGCAGCTACAGACGCCCAACGGGCAGAAGATCTGAATACGGCACTGACCGACCCCTCGGTAGATGTCATCCTTTGCGCAAGAGGGGGGTACGGCTTGCAACGTATAGCCGACAAGATCATGCCGATCCACAAGCCTGTCGTCGGCTTCTCGGATATCACCGTTCTACATTCCTTGGCTGCCCTCACCGGCACACCGACACTGCATGCAATCATGTGCAAGCACATGGCCACCCACTCGCTCACAGACGAGCCTTTTGCACGCACCATAGCTGCTCTACGGGGCGAAACAATGGAATACTCCTTGCCGGCGCATCCGTTGAACCGGCACGGCGAAGCCGAAGGCATCCTCATCGGAGGAAATCTGTCGGTCCTCTACGGTCTGCAAGGCACACCGTACGGACTGAATCAGTCTGTCAACGAAACGCTTTATTCTCTATCAGCAAAGCGGCCTATTCTCTTAATCGAGGACATCGCGGAGAGACATTACCATATTGACCGTATGCTCAACAATCTACGCTTGAGCGGCGTATTGGCGCAGTTGGGAGGACTGATAGTGGGGCAGTTCAGCGACTGTGAGAACGATCCTTCAATGGGCGAGACAATCTACGAAACCATCGCCCGCTACACACAAGAGTACGACTACCCCGTCGTATTCGATTTCCCTTGCGGCCACGTGGAGAAGAATATGCCGCTGTGGCTCAATAAAAAAGCGCGCCTTTCTGTCAGCGCGCTTGGAACCACCCTTATTCAGGCTTAGTCGTCAAAATCCATCGTCTCGTCCCGATGACGGACGTCTTGCAAGATATTTTTGCGCAACAAAATCATCATTTGCATCACTATAGCCGGCAAAACAGCTGCCAACGTGGGGTACATTGTAGGAAACTGTTCATCGGATATCTGGATGGCATAGTATATCAGTATTACATAATACAATACACACACTACCAAGGTGAGAAGGGATACCGTAATCTGCAATTTGTTGCTAAAGAAACAGAGTGTGCAGAGTATCGTCATCGCAATGATTGCCCACTTGGCACGGTTAAGCCATTTCAGAGAGATAACAGCCACCACCTCTGACTCTTCACTATTGTCCAATTTGGTCTGCGTCACGCGGAAAGCAGTCTGCGTCATCTCATACGAGCGGATATAAATAATTCCTCTGTCGGGCTGAAAACTCAAAACCGTGAAATAGTTCATCGCCACAGCCGCAACCAACGCAGAGAACATATAAACCCAACGATAAATAATATTTTTCATTATTCTTACCTTAATTCGGGTGCAAAGATATAAAAAATTTGGCACACTCGCAAATTTTTTGTATCTTTGTAGCCTATTTAGTTCAATGAACTACACTTTTACGGAAATATTACCCTACTACCGTCGCAATTTGCGCGTAGCGTTTCCTGTCATGCTCACCCAGTTGGGTGCCGCCTTGGTAGGGCTTTTTGACTCTATCATGGTGGGACATTACAGTACCGCAGACTTGGCAGCGGTCAGTTTCTCGAATGCCGTCTTCTTTACCGTCATGGTTTTTGCCATGGGTGCGTTGATGGGCGTCACACCGCTGGTGGGACAAGTGCATGGAAGATTGGGGAAATTGTTGGAGCAAAATGCACCGCCGGAGGAAATAGTACACAAGCATGAGCAGATAACCTCGTATATGGCGAACGGACTGGTGTTCACTCTCCTCATGTGTTCCGCCTCCCTGTTGCTCTTGGCGCCGTGCATCTTCTTCTTGGATGATTTCGGTCAGGAACCCGAAGTCGTCGCGTGCGCGCGCCCGTACTATATATTAATAGTGCTTTCAATCATTCCGTTTTTGCTCTTTTGTTTCTCCAAACAGTTCCTTGAGGGGCTTGGAAACACCTGGGTGGCGATGCTCATTACGATAGGATGCAATTTACTGAATATATTCTTTAACTGGATATTTATTTTCGGGCATTGTGGCTTCGAACCAATGGGAGCCGAAGGAGCAGGATGGGCAACGCTCATCTCGCGTACGCTCATGCCTGTCTGCTTCCTGATAGCGATGGCTGCAAAAAACGAATGGCGCAGGTATCTCGTCTCAATGCGTAAATGGATGATCACACGTCGCGAAGTAGAATATCTGTTAGCAATAGGCACGCCTATCGGACTACAGTCTTTTGCGGAGGCTTTCCTCTTTACGGCCTCGTTTATTATCATCGGATGGATCAGCAAGGAGGTGCTTGCTGCTCATCATATAGCCAACCAGATGTGCGATCTGACATTCATGCTGGCGCAAGGTGTCGGAGCCGCTACTACCATCCGGGTCTCACACCAACTCGGCAAAGGGGACATGCATGCCTTGCGCATGGCGAGCCGTGCCTCAATCCATCTATGCTTGCTGATGAACACCATCGGCGCATCGGTCATGTTCTTCTTTCGAAATCAAATACCTTATATCTTCTCCGACGATCCGCAGGTAGCTCAGGTCGCTTCTACCCTTCTGATTTTCGGAGCATTCTTCCAGTACGCGGACGGACTCCAGTGCATCGGGGCGGCAATGTTACGTGGTATTCAGGATGTGCGTGTACCTATGCGAATAGCACTCTTCTCTTATATAGGAGTCGCCCTGCCACTTGGCATATATCTTACTTTCCCTGCCGGACTTGGTGCCAAAGGTATGTGGATTGCTTTCGTTGTAGCATTGGCGATACCCGCGGTGCTCTTCCATATACGCTTCAACCGAGAATATAAAAAAATGACCCAATATGAAAATTTCCCAATGTCTAAATGATTAAATAAATGAACAAATGGTAAATGAACAAATGGTAAATAGCAAAGCTGTCTTTGACATCTTTGCAGAGATTTGCAAAGTGCCCAGACCAAGCAAACACGAAGAGCAGATCAGCCGGTGGCTGCAATCTTTCGCAGCGGAACACGGCATAGAGTGTGTCACCGATGAGGCTATGAACGTGATCATGCGTGTGCCTGCTACGCCCGGTTACGAGGACCATGAGGGGGTTATTTTGCAAGCCCACATGGACATGGTGTGCGAGAAGAACGGAGACGTTTCCCACGATTTCATGACCGATCCTATCGAGACCTATGTCGATGGCGAGTGGCTCAAAGCCAAAGGTACCACCCTTGGAGCAGACGACGGTATCGGTATAGCCATGGCATTGGCTGCTATCACCGACCCCGAACTCAGACACCCGGCTATCGAATGTCTCTTCACCGTGGATGAAGAGACCGGACTGACCGGTGCCATGAAACTACAAGACGGCATGCTCCGATCCAAACGTCTCATCAATATTGACAGCGAGGACGACGGACAGATCTTTATCGGTTGTGCCGGAGGTATCGACACCCTCGCCAAGATGCACTACGAACCCGTAAATGCACAAATGGTCAATGACCAAATGAACAAATTAGCCATTAAACTGAAAGTTTACGGCTTATTGGGTGGTCACTCCGGAGATGATATAAACAAAGGCAGAGCCAATGCCAACCAGCTCTTGGTTTGGTTCCTGGCGCGTATATGGCCGCAGACAGAGTTGCAATTGTCGTCTATCAATGGCGGCAACCTCCGCAATGCCATCGCCCGCGAAGCGGAAGCCGTAATCGCCATCCCGATGTCTTATAAAGAGCAGATCCGTATCGAATGGAATAATTTCACAGCCCGTATGGAAAATGTCTTCGGCGAAGTGGAGAAAGATATGCGTATGGACTTGGAGACCTGTGACATGCCGGAAACCTTCATCCCTGCGGACAAAGCCTGCCGCCTGATCATGGCGCTCTGCGAGTGTCCGCACGGCATGATTGCCATGAGCCGGGAAATGCCCGGTCTGGTAGAGACTTCCACCAACCTCGCCTCTATCAAGATGAAGTCCTGCCTACAGCCCGAAGGGCGGTCTTATTTCGTAGAAATCAACACCTCCCAGCGGTCATCCAAAGAGACTTCGAAACACCACCTCAAATGGGCTGTCGAACAAGCGCTCTCCATGGCGTGCGACGAGGTCACACACGGCGACGGTTACCCCGGATGGGCACCCAACCCCCAATCGGCATTGCTACAGGTGGTCAGACAGGCTTATACCGATCTCTATAAGAACGAACCGCAAGTACTGGCTATCCATGCCGGGCTGGAGTGCGGACTGTTCCTTGAGAAATACCCGTACCTCGATATGGTGTCAATCGGTCCGCAGATGTATGGTGTCCATTCACCGCAGGAACGCCTTTCTATCCCCTCTACCGAACGCTGCTACCAATGGTTGCGCCACACATTAGAGATGCTATAATTTCCACGCTTGGATACAGATACAATAAGAGCCGCCCGGTTGAGCGGCTCTTATCATTTATACAAATCACTTCTGTGCTTTCTTCTCCTTGCGGCGTTGAATAGCGCGCTGGATATCGAAGGCAATCGGCGATGCGATGAATACGGATGAATAGGTACCTACAATCACACCCATGAGCAATGCGAATACGAATCCGCGGATGGTTTCTCCGCCGAAGCAGAAGATTGCCAGCAATACCACGAAGGTGGACATAGAGGTCGAGAATGTACGGCTGAGCGTATTGTTCAGCGCAGCGTTGATATTCTCATCCTTGGCACGCTTCGGATAGAGGGTGTTGTACTCACGTACGCGGTCGAAGATGACCACGGTATCGTTGATTGAGTAACCGATTACCGTCAAGATTGCGGCGATAAACGATTGGTCAATCTCCATGGAGAACGGCATGATCTTCCAGAGGATGGCATACAGACCCAGGATGATCACGGTATCGTGTGCCAGAGCTGCCAAAGCACCTACCGAGTAAGCGAAGTTGCGGAAGCGCAACAGGATATACAGGAAGATACCTGCCAATGCAGCCAGCACTGCCCAGAATGCAGCGGTAGTAATGTCATCTGCAATAGCCGGACCTACTTTCTGCGACTGCATAATACCTACCTCCGGATTAACCAGCGTCGAGCGGAAGTCCTCGAACGGAATCTCGGTAGCCAGGAACTGCTTCGTGCCATCGTAGAGCATCTTCTCGATCTGCTCATCCACAGCCTCGGAGTTGTTGTTGATCATATAGTTGGTGGAGATACGTACCTGATTGTCATTACCGATGGTGATGACGTTCAGCGAATAGGTATCCTCGCCATTGAGGTTTGCCATGAATATATCATCCAACGATGCTTTCACTGCCTCTGTGGATACCGGCTGGTCGAAACGGACTACGTAGTTACGTCCTCCGGAGAAGTCGATACCGAGGTTCAGTTTGCCGAAGATATGCGGGTCGAGACCCAGGATAGCTACGATAACCAGCGAACCGGAAATTATATACGACCACTTGCGCAGACCTACGAAATTGATCTTCAGGTTCTGCAGGAAGTTCTGCATAAGCTTGGTAGTGAAGCTCAGTTCCTTGGCGTCCTCACGGTTTGCATAAGCCTCCAGCAACCAGCGGGTTACAAACACAGCTGTCAAGAACGAGGTGACAATACCGATCATGTATGTTACGGCGAAGCCCTTGATAGGACCTGTACCGAAGATAGCAAGGATAGCACCGGTCAGGAAACTGGTTACGTTCGAGTCCACAATAGCGGAGATAGCGCCCTTGAAACCGTCATTGATAGCCTGACGCATCTTCTTGCCGCTTCTCAACTCCTCGCGGATACGCTCGTAGATCAGCACGTTACCATCGACGGCACAACCCATCGTCAGCACGATACCGGCGATACCCGGAAGGGTCAGTACGGCGCTGAACGAAGCCAGCACGCCTACCAGCAGGAACACGTTGCACAGCAATGCAAAGTCGGCAATCAGACCCGGAATCCATCCATAGTAGAATATCATATAGAGCAGGATCAGACAGAAACCGAGGATAAAGCTCCACAAACCTGCCTCGATAGCCTCGCGACCAAGCGACGGACCTACCACATCCTCCTGGATAATACGTGCAGGAGCCGGCATCTTACCGGACTTGAGGGTGTTTGCCAAGTCTTTGGCTTCCTCTACGGTGAAGTTACCCGTAATCTGGCTCTGACCGCCCGATATCTCATTCTGTACGGTCGGGAAGCTATATACCAGACCGTCCAATACGATGGCTACCGATTTGCCGATGTTATCTTTGGTAATACGCTGCCAAGCCTTGGCGCCGTCCGAGTTCATCGACATTGACACGTTCGCATAAGCGCTGGTCTGCGAGAAGTCTGCACGGGCGTCAGTGATCACGTCTCCCTCCAGACTCGCGCGGCCGTTATGACCTTTGAGTGCCACCAGCTGATAGTATGCATTAGCGTTATCTACGGCTTTCACTGTCCAGCGGAAGCAGATATCGTTCGGCAGGATCTGACGAGCCTGTGTGCCGGTCAGCATGGCGTTGATCTTAGCGGTATCGGTATAGTGTGCCAATCCTACTACAGGACCATAACCTACCTGTCCGCCTTCACCTACATTAAGCTGCAGTTTGGCAAACAACGGGTGCTCTGCACGCCACTGCTCCATATCTTTCTTGGCATCTGCCAGACTGTCTTTAGCCACTGCCTCTGCCAACTGCTCTACCTCGCTCTTGGTGGTGTCTGCTACGGCTACTTCTTCGGTCTCCTCCTCTGCCTTAGCCTCCACCTTTGCGGTATCGACGCCGCTCTTAGCCAGCTCGCCGTCCAGGCGCTCCAGCTGAGAGGTGATCTCTTGCAGGTTATAGGTCTCCCAGAACTCAAGGTTAGCCGAACCCTGGAGCAGTTTACGCACACGCTCCGGTTCTTTGATACCCGGCAACTCGATCAGAATACGTCCCGTCTGCGACAGTCTCTGGATATTAGGCTGTACCACACCGAAACGGTCGATACGGGTACGCAGGACATTGAACGAGTTGGTGATAGCACCGTCAACCTCCTCCTGGAGCACGGCTTTCACCTCATCGTTGGTAGAGGTGGAAGTCACTTTGTTGTTCAGTGCCGGAGTAGAGAAGATAGCAGCCAACTGGATCTGCGGATCCAACTCTTGATAGGACTCGATGAACAGCGTTACATAGTCTTCACCGCTGGTCTCCTGCTTCTTAGAAGCCATCTCCAGGGCACGATTGAAGTTCTCGCTCTGATTGTCGTCTGCCAAGGCGCGGATGATACTCGGCACCTCAACCTCCATCGTCACGTTCATACCGCCCTTCAAGTCCAGACCAAGATTGATCTCTTTCTCGCGGCACTCTTTGAGCGTGTAACCGAACCAAACTTTCTCCGAAGCCAGCGAGTCTTGATACATCGACAGCTTCACCGAATCTCCCTGTGCATATTCCGCTGCGGCCTTGTCATAATGACTGGTCACAAACGAAAACGAGAGATAGAAAGCGCATGCCAGCACCAGAAAGCAAGCCAGACAATACGCCAGATTTCTAACAATTTTGTTGTTTTGCATAATGATTTTTAATATTTATTTTGTGTTTTATTCGACCTGTTCGGGCTGTTTACTGCGTGTATGCGATACATTATTATTTCCGCATACATGCGCAGCGCGCTTGTACGCGCAGGCTCACAAAAAAGCGTGCAAAGTTACAATATTTTTCGGACATATGCAAATAAAAAATAGATTTTTTTATCATACCTCTATAAAAATACGGCATTTTTTGTGAATAACAGCCCCACTACACGCGCATAATCCGTAAATTCCTAATTCGGCAGAACGTATCCGCGGAGAAAGGCATCTATATCGTCGTACTGTGACATACAGGAAGCGGACAGTGCCTCTGACGACGATTCCTGCACACTGGCGATAATATGTTTGCGCACAAGCTGGCGGCGGTGGTAAATCGTCTGCTTCTGGACATTAAGCAGAATACCCTGATCGCTGTCCGATGCGCCGATGATAGAAAGAATGGCAAACTGCATATCCGACTCCGTCAGCTTGGGATACTCGTTTCTTAGACGGCTGATCGCCCCGTCCAACGCGGTATCGACCGATTGAATCAACTCGTCTATCGAATCCTTATTCATCGTCAGTTGTTCGTCCCGATAGGTCTGCAGCCATTTGGGGAAAGACACCTCGTTGCCGCGAAGTCGCTGCAACTCAATCTCTTTGGTCAGATTTACTTTCTGTTGCAACCGCTCCAGAGCCAACTGCAACTGTTGCGTGTATTTGTCCTGTAAAGCCTTCAGAGCGGCATTCTGCTCGCGGCGGCGTTGCTGCCAGTACCGCCAGGAGACGAACAGCAACATTACCACCATTACCAGCAACAACACCAGAATAACAGAAACCGTCCTCTGCCAACGGCGTTCACGCCCGGCTTCCTGAGCCAGTTGTTGCTCGCGCTGTACGTCGTAATGCAGAGAGAGTGCGTACGTGCGCGCTCCCGCATCGCGCTGCAACTCCTCTATCTTGCGGTCATAGAGATCCAGAAGAATGGCATATGCCTCGTCCGCCTGCCGCTGCTGGCGAAGAATTTTGCTCTGCAAATAGGCGTAACTCTGCTCGAACCAATAAGCATACGAAGAGTCACGCGGCTGAAGATGCCTGAGATAAAAGGCGGCGGAATCCGTCTTCTGCTCCGCTAAAAGCAGCTCCACTATCTCCGAATAACGCGTATGCACCCCATATTGCTCCGCCAGCACCTTGCACACCTTCAAACGGTGCGCCACGCTGTCCGGATAGCACAGCTGATAGCGATAGGCATCTATATCCAACTGCAGAACCTCACTCTGAGCCGCCCGCGCAAACCTGTCCGCTTTCTCGAAATACAGGAGCACACTATCCGTCTCTCCCCCCGTGAGTGCCGTAGTACGGGCTATGTCGCGGTATGCACACGCCAGATAGGTGTCATTTTTCTCTTTCGTCAGCAGAGGAATAGCCTTGCGGTAGTACTCCTGCGCTATGTCGTAGAGCATCTCGCTCTCGGAACTGTTGCCCAAATGAAACCACGTCAGTCCTAACAGCGAATCGCGTTTCTGTTGTTCGGGAAGACTCAAATCCGACGCTTTGATCGACAAAAGGGCATCTTCCGCCTGCTTCAGATAATAGGTAGATTCCTCATACTTTCCCGCATGACCGGATGACGTGCCGGAGAGATAATATTGCTCCCCCTCACTGAGCTTTTCACGGGCATCCGTACCCAAAAAACGGCATCCCGGTAAGAGGAAAAAGACCCCCAAACAGGCGATCTCAACAGACCGTACAACTATTTTTGAACTCATATTTTTCAAGTATCTGATTTTCAACCTTTTTATTATTATCATGACATAGGCTCGTACAACTGCCAAATTTGCGTATGTACAGAAAAAGCAGTACCTTTGCAGTCGAAAACAATGCCCTTTTTACGGTGCAAAATTAATATAAATATTTGAAATATGCAAATAAATGGAGAGAAAAATGACTTTTGACGCTAAAATAGGACTGAATATAGTTCTTTTCATCCTCTTTTTGCTTCCGATGCAAGCCTTTGGAGAGGATACTCCGGGATTGTCGATCTCTCTGGAGACGTCTGCAGATGCCATCTGTACTGCCAATCCGTTTATCATGCTAAGACCTGTATTCCAAGACGACGGCTCTCTGGGAGACACCAAAACATTCATGTATGAGTATTCATCGGACGGAAACACATGGAAGACCTTCTATACCGCCACCAGTGCCTGGGGATACTCCCAGCGCCCTGTCAATCTTAAAGAAGGTTGGTACCGCGTATCCGTCTGTAGGACAGGGGACAAGGAAAATCCCGAGAAATGGATCTCCGGCGAACCCGTTTTCCTTCAAAAGACAGAAGGAGGCTGTACTCCCTTCAGATACCCCTGGCAGGACGAGATCTCCGACGATGTCTGTCCGCAAGGAACACTCCTCTTCCGGGAGGATTTCGGCGGAAACGACCCTTCAGACCCCATAACAAGCCAGAAACGCCTGACGACCATGAGTCAGCGTTACATACAACGCTACGATGTAATGACACACGTTTCAAGCGGTCTTTATATAGTAGCCAAACGCGGCTGGCAGAACAACTTGCAGAGTTCTACCACAAACGGACTATATTCCCAATGGTTCATACAGGATGACCACACCTATCCTAATGATTACACGCGCGGATACCTGCTGGAAGTCGATGGAATCGGCGGAAATGACGCTTTTTACAGTACCACTTTCCCTGTCTGCCACGAATTGGATCTGTCTTTCTCCGCCTACGTAGCGAACGTATTGGAGCCCGGACATGATTTCGCCCGCCCGAAAGTGCGCTTCATCATCCAAGATGACGTAACAGGCGATACCATTCTGGAGCAGTCCTCGGGTCCCATTGCCCCCGCTCCTTCCGACTACGGCAAGTACGGACATCCGCTCGTGCAGTCGGCTCCGTGGCACCTTGTCGGCGCATCGTTCCACGTGCCGGAAGGAGTGAGTCTGTTACGACTCTCTATCTTCAATGACGAAATTGAAACTACCGGCAACGACTTCGCCATGGATGATATCGAGATCCGCCTCTGCAAACCGCAAGTGGCAATAGACGCCGAACCGGAAATATGTATGGACTCCGCTTTCACTTTCCGTCCGTTCATAACCCCCGACGGAGGATTCCAAGAACCCTACCAATTCCTCTGGCAGTTTGCCAAAGACAGTCTGCCTTATGACAGCGAAGAGTGGATTAATATCGGGAGAACCCAGGATCTCACTTTCGACAGCGCAAGGCTCTCTCAAACCGGCTGGTACCGCTTTTGTCTGACCTCAGACGGCATAGACATAGAGACCGAACGTTACTGCCGGGCTGTCAGCAAACCTGTCCGCCTGACAGTCAACGACTGTACGCCTCCGTGCCCCGAACTCCAGACAATCCACCTTGACACCGTGGTATGCGACACCCTCATGCCTTTCCTCTGGCACGACACCCTTTGCACCACGCCCACCACCTTCCAAAGAATGCTCCGCAACCGCTACGGATGCGACAGTATTCTGTATATTTATTCGCTGGATACGGAGGTTTGTTGCCCTCCGATGCGCACCTACAGAACAGACACCATCGTCTGCGACACCCTTATGCCTTTCCTCTGGCATGACACCCTTTTCACCATCCCGGGGACGTATGAAATCATTCTTCAGAACAGCCGGGGATGCGACAGCGCTTTGTGTATTTACTCGTTGAATACGGAGGTTTGTTGTCCTCCCCTGCGCACTGCCGAGAGGGATACCGTTGTATGCGACACTATCATGCCCTTCCGCTGGAACGACCTCCTTTTCGATAGCCCCGGCTCCCAAACATCGATGCTCCATGACACCCGCGGATGCGACAGTCTGGAGACCACATGGACACTCTCTACCGAAATCTGTTGTTACGATCTCCAGTTCGCCCCGCGCGACACGGCAGTCTGCGACACACTGCTCCCCTTCACCTGGTACGGAGTGCTTTTTGCCGATCCCGACGAACAGGAAGTGCTCGAATACAGCCCCAGGGGATGCGACAGTATCCTACATATCTACAGCCTCGACACATTCCATTGCGAGCGGCTCTATCCTATCATCGTCAACAAATACAACTGGCAACTGCTCTGCGACAACATCGCCTTGCGGCGTCTCTTCCCTGAGCGGACTGCCACACACTTCCAATGGTACAAAGACGAAGAACCCGTTCCCGGAGCCAACGAAGACGACTATGCCGAGCGCAACCGCCTCTACGGCAAATTCCAACTCTATGTCACCCTCGATCACAACGAATCGATCTGGTCCAATATCATCGAGATATACGACTCCGGCGAGGAAGCCCCCGTACGATTGCGGATCTTCGACAGCCGGGGGTGCGAAGTCTCCGAAAAGAACCTCTCGCACGGTATATACCTCTTCCGCTTCGAACAGGGGCCGAATATTTGGACAGAAAAGAGACTCATTCCATGAGACGAGCAGTAGTCATATTATTCCTTTTTCTGCCTTGGGCAGCCAAAGCGGAGCATTTGTTTGAAGCGGGCGTCAGAGCCGGCTTGGCAGGTTTTGACACCCGATGCGAATATGTCGAACCTTTTGCACAGATGCACGCCGGTTTGGTATTGTCCTATGCCTACCATTCGCCATATATATTGGGATTGCGCTGCGCCCTGAACTTCGACCGTCACCAGGCAGGTTTCACCAAAGCCGGCTACCGTGACACCTATACCGTCATCGACGTCGAAAACGATCCTATGCAGGTGGACTACTCCATCGGCTTGCTCAACGAACGCTACACCACCTACTCGGTAGGCATACCGCTGCAACTGGCGCTCTCCTACAAGGGGTTGAACCTCTATATCGGACCGAAACTGGTTCTTCCGATCAGCTGTTCTTGGACTGAAACGGCCGAAAACTGCGAACTGTCGGTCTATTATGCGCTTCAGGACAACCGTGTGTATGACTCCTATCCGCTGGCAGCTTCACGCTCTTTCCGGGAAGGGCAGAACGGCACCCGCAACCTCCCCAAGACCCGGTTTTTCCTTGCTACCGAAGTGTGTTACGATATTCTGCTGTCTTCCGGCAGGTTCCGCAAATCGTACCTCTCGGTGGGTTTCTATGCCGACTATTCGCTCTCGCGGATGGAGGGCGATCCCTCGGAACGCATCTCCCTGCTAATACTCTCCGACACACGCGAGGGGTTTCCCCTTCACCGTATTCTCACGCCGGTTGTCGCTGCCAACAGGCAGGGGAAACGCCTCGTCAACTCACTCCAGCCCTTTGCCCTCGGCCTCAAAATATCCTACCGCTTCGGCTACACTCCCCAAAGAACAGCTTCCCCCCGAACCTGCCGATGCCTGCTATACTAAAAAAGCCATTTTATGTCCCGATAATTTGCATATATGAGAAAAAAGTTGTATCTTTGCATCGTGGTTGAAATTCGTGGGCTTTGGAATGGTATATAAAATACTGAAAATGTGCCTTATATGTAATATGTTTTTGCTGCATGGTCTAGGAAGAATAATGAATAATGAATATTTCGGGACGAAAGTACATGCAACAGTAGTAATGGAGGAACCATTATGGCGAGACATTTGAAGACAGCGATGATTGAGGGTTTGGCGCGGACAATCGCCACTTTTGAGCCGTGTCCCTCCGGTTCGGCGCGCCGTGCCCGCGGTGTGCGGTATTTCCGGCTGTGTCCGGGCATAGAGACCTATACAGGGATCGTGAACTCGCACAAGGAGGGACGGCGGTACAAGAAGCACATTGTTTCACGGCGTACGCGCTCCGACCGCGCCTTGTTCCAGTTGTACACCTACCATTTCCCGAAACAGTGGTCAGCCGCCTGTGTGGCGAACCGCGAACTCATCAAAGAGGCGCAACGCCGTGCACACGCCTTGGAACACGCGCACAACGAGGAGGCCATGGAGTGGAAGATCCGTTTTCTGAGCCACTATTTCCGGGTGGTGAAAGGCGGTGAGAAGCCCGAAGAAGGCTTGAAGCCCTACGCCTATTTCTACCAATATACCTATGTATCCATCTACCGCCAGCTCCAAGCCGCCGCGGCTGAAGCCAAACAGCAGCCGGAGATCTCCGAGGCGTACCTGCGCCATCTGGCGGAAGAGGTCACCATTGAACCTGTCAACATTCGTATAAAGACCCAAAGAATTGTCAAGCCGCGGCAACCATGGCGGCGAACACACGATCCTTTCAAAGATATATGTACAAGAACATAGCCGTTTGGATATTCAGTATGGTGGCGATATACGCCTTGGCTCAGACTTCCGACAAGAAGCCTCTGGTGCTGACGTGGGGCACAACGGAGGTTCCGGACAGTCTGAAGAAGACCAATCCGGAGCGCCTCGCCTATCCTACCGCCTTGGAGGATGAGATGCCTGTTATCTTCTGCGACGGCGAACTGGAGGAGATAGGGCTGTTCTCTGTCAGCGGGACTCGCAAAGTGGCATTCTCGCCGGGAAACCTGCAATGGACATCTCTCGGCACACACCGCTGCGCGGATGGTACTATCCATCCGGGCACATGGCGCTTTGCACCGAACCAATGGGAGTTCATCGGCGAGGACAATAATAATATCTCCGAGACGTATGAGGGCTGGATTGACCTCTTCGGATGGGCTACGAGCGACTGGCCTGGCAGCGGCGTATCGGCATACCATCCTTATAGTAAAACATACACCGATGGCGCCTGGCGATCCGCCAATACCGGCATGAGCGGCGACTATAAATACTGCGACTGGGGACAATACAACGATATAAAGAATGTATGGTCAACCGACTCCGCCGGCACATGGTACACGCTGAGCCGGAGCGAATGGGAGTACCTGTTCACAGGCAGAAAGAATGCCGAGGGGCTCTACGGTCGCGGCAGAGTGGCAGGCATAGCGGGTATGGTTCTCTTGCCGGACGAATGGGAGTTGCCGGAGGGAGTGAGTTTCGTCAGCGGTGCCTCCACTTCTTGGGACGATAATTCTTATACCATCCGCGAGTGGCGGCAGATGGAGGGCAACGGCGCCGTGTTCCTTCCTTTGGCAGGTGTGCGAGGTATTCGAGGTATTACCATTGGTCAAGGCGTTTACAGGAGTTCTACCGGCACTACCTATACCTATGGCAGCACCAGTAATATGGCTTGGTGTCTGAGTTTCGACGAGACGCATGTTAAGGATGCAAGTTATTCAAACGCACGTATGCTCGGCTATAGTGTCCGCCTCGTCAAAATCAAGGAACGCCTCGTCGCTTTCCCTGTCGGCGGAGGACGTTATGTCCGTTTTGCGCCGGGGAACTTGCAATATAGCACTGAAGGCACGCACCTCTGCGCGGACGGCACGACGCAAAAAGGCACTTGGCGTTTTGCCGAACACCAGTGGGACTTTGTGGGCGATGCGGAAAACGGCAATGTCTTCGATTCCAACGGAGAAAAATGCAATAATAACTTGCGCGGAGAGGACTACACCGGCTGGATAGACCAGTACAGTTGGGGCACCTCCGGCTATAACGGCAAGACGCCCTGGCTGACAAGCAACAATAACGCGGATTTCGTGTGGGGATTGGTGAATGGTGAACTCGTGCATGGCGATATAGACACCACCTGGTATGACTGGGGAGCCTATAACCAGATAGGTGACGACGCTCCGGGCACATGGCGCACGATCACAAAAGCGCAGTTTGAGTACCTTACCCGCAGTAACTCGCTCCAAGGGCTGGCTACCGTGAATGGCGTGGAAGGGCATGTTTTCCTGCCCGATGAATGGGAACTGCCGGAAGGGCTGAACTGGACGGGGCTGCCGCAGGACTACGACGTGAATGTCTATACCTTGGAGGAATGGGAACGGATGGAGGCGAACGGAGCAGTCTTCTTCCCCAAGACCAATAATTTTGCACCCACCAATCCGAATATACATATCTTTGGTCATTACTGGACGGCTACAGGGGCAACGGCAGGGAACAACAACAGCACTCTTGTTCCGACGAGTGCGGTGGACATATTCTTCAGCCCCTATTACTATAATATCAACCGTAGTAACTCTTTCCGTACGAGAAAATGTTGCGTGCGCCTCATCCAATATGTCAAATAACATTCGGAAAATAGTATCCTCTTTGTACTTGGTACTTTGTACCTTCGTCCCTTGCCTCACGGTTTCCACCGGACGGGCAGTGGCGCAGGAGCTTTTTCTGACGTGGGGCACAACGGAGGTAGCGGACAATCTCAAGAAAACCAATCCGGAGCGTTTGGCGTACCCGGACGGACTGGCAGACCAAGTGCCGGAACTGTTCTGTATCGGCAAACTGCTGTTCCGCGTCAGCGACACTTGCCAGGTGCTCTTTTCGCCCAGCAACCTGCAATACAATGCCGCGCAGGGTACACATCGGTGTGCGGACGGTTCTACTGCCGCCGGCTCTTGGCGTTTCGCTCCGAACCAATGGGAGTGTATCGGTTCCGCCAATGGCAATATCTCTTCCTCGTACGACGGATGGATTGATTTGTTTGCGTGGGGAAGCAGCGGCTACGACAATATACCTCCTTATTCCAATAAACTGAATGCCAAGATACCTTTCCCCGGCGAGCATAAGAATATAGCCGGTACGAACTACGACTGGGGTGTCTGGTGCGGGATAGGCACCGATGCACCGGGTACGTGGCGTACCTTGACTCGCGAGGAGTGGGATTACCTGTTCAAGAGCAGAGAAAATGCCCGACAATTATACGCTTACGGAAGTATTGAAGGTGTTAATGGATTAATCGTTCTGCCGGATGAATGGGAGCAGCCTGCCGATGTCCCGTTCGGGCTTAACTACAGTAATTCTTATACGGAGACAGAGTGGCGTAAGCTGGAGAGCGCAGGAGCGGTCTTTCTTCCCTATGCAGGCAGCAGATATTTTAACGGAAACTATACTCTGGTAGAACGGGTGGGGAGTTACGGGGCCTATTGGACGGCTTCCTGTACCAACAGGAGCGGGTACGAAGATTATAGTATGCAACTCATGTTACCCGGACCGGGGTGCGGGGTCGGTCCACGCGGTATGGGCATGTCCGTCCGTCTGGTGCAAAACAAACGAATAATCAAGCCATAACAGATATGCAATATGTCAAATAACGTCCGGAAAATAATATGCACTTGGTGTTTGGTACTTGGTACCTTCGTCCCTTGCCTGGCGTTGCAGACCACCGAGGGCACGGAGTTCTGGGTGACGTTCCTCAATAATTTCAGCCAGCCTGTCGGTTCGGAAGAGATGACGCTCAAACTGATTGCCTCGTCCCGTCAGGACGCTTCGCTGACGATCACAAACCCGCAAACAGGTTGGTCGGTTTCATCGGCTGTTTCCGCCCATCAGATAACAGAAATTACCATCCCGCACGAGCAGGGATATACGTACAAGGATGGAGTAGTGGAGCAACGCGGACTGAAGGTGACGAGCAGCGCGCCGATCTCGCTCTATGCCTCCAATTACGTAGCGCACACCTACGACGCCACGATTGTACTGCCTGTCGAAGCGCTCAGCAACGACTATATTATCCAGATATACGAAAATAACCTCATGTCCAAAGAGTTCGGTGTGGTGGCTACCGCCGACGGAACAAATCTGACGATCACGCCTCATGCGCGTACACGCGATAATAAGGTGAAGAATGTACCGTTCACGGTCACTCTCAACGCCGGCGAGACCTACCAGGTAATGTCTGCGGATGCCAGCAATGACTTCTCGGGTTCGCGCATCGTGTCGGACAAGCCTGTAGCGGTTTTCAGCGGACATGTCTGTATTAATGTACCTACGGGCAATCCCTGGTGCGACCATATCGTGGAACAACAGACGCCGGTGGTGCTCTGGGGCAGACAGTTTGCCGTGACGCAGACGGCAGGGCAAGCCGGCGACCGCGTCATGATTACGGCTGCGGAAGATCAGACCCAAGTGCGCGTCAATGGTGCGTTAGTCGCTACGCTCAACACCGGCGAGTCGTACGAATGGCGTCTGACCGACCGCTCGGCGTGGGTGGAGACATCCCAAGCTGCCGCCTGCTATCTTTATTTAGAGGGTGCACGGGATAACAACATGACCGGCGATCCCTCGATGGTGCATATCACGCCTGTGGAGCAGCGGACCAAAGAACTGACCTTCGCCACTTTCCAGACCGACGAGTCGCGCACCCACTATGCCAATGTGGTGACGACGATTGCAGGCGCGGCGGCGATGCGCATGGACGGACAGAGCGTAGCGGAGTTCTTTGCGCCTCTCGACGGCAATGCAAGCCTCCGTTTCGCGCAGATACCCGTGGAGCACGGCACACACACCTTAGCCACCACTTCCGACGGTTTCATCGGACATATCTACGGAGTGGGCTACTGCGAGAGTTACGCCTATAACATGGGTCAGGCGGTAACACCGCTCACCGGACTGGTCGTAGTGAACGGCCAGTCGCGCAGCGAAGTGGATTACAACGACGAATACTGTTACTTGCAGCCGGTCGCTTTCCGCCCGAATACGAATATCGAATACACGGCTGTGCACTGGGATTTCGGCGACGGCAACGAGAGCGACACACCCGAACCGACCCACCGCTATACCTCGCCGGGGGACTATCTCGTGACGATGTATGTCACCGGACAAGATAACCAAGACACGGCGCGCACGACGCTTCATTTGACGGACGTGTTGCATGAGTCGCTCAATGTAGTGCTCTGCGAAGGCGAGAGGTACACCATGAACGGCATTGAATATACGGAGACGGGTACGTATTCCCAGACCCTCAGTTCCGTTGGCGGCTGCGACAGTATCGTCTCCATCCACGTGCAGGTGAACGACACCTCCGTCCGCTACGACACCATACAAGCCTATGCCGGCACGTCCGTCTCGTGGCACGGGCGGTGGTATCGGGAAGCAGGCGACTACCGCGACACCCTGCAATCCCAAGCCGGCTGCGACAGTATCGTCCAACTGACGCTGATAGTAGTGGAGCCGGTTCAGGAAATGTACGACACCATCTGCTGGCAACCCACTTACCGGTTCATGGACTACGACTATCCTATTCCGCCGATGGACGGACTGGATCCGACAGAGTATTATAACTATACGGTGGAGTACCGCGACGTGGTGGAGTGTCTGACCTACAAGATGCACCTGGCTATCATCAACGCCGCCGACGGCGAGCAGATCATCCTCCATGACACCATCCAACAAGGGCAGACCTACACGTTCTTCGGCGAGACGCTGCGTAAAGAAGGCACATACACCCACAGTCTCTCTCTGGCATGCGAGTGCACACGGACGTATATCCTATACCTGACGGTTCTCTCGTATCCCATTATTGAGGAATCCGCCGTCCTCTGCCACGAAGACACGATCCTCTTCCGCGGGCACGAATATACCGAACCGGGCGTGTATAACGACACCGCTTTCTCGCTCACGGCCATAGACGCCGTCTATCGGCTGAACCTCTCCGACAGCCGCAGCTACAAAGAGATCTCGCTCATCATCACCGCCGGCACGGTGTTGCCGCCGCCTCTGGGGCAGATCACACAGTCGGGCACCTATCGTTTCACTTTCACCAACGCTGCCGGTTGCGACAGTATTGTGACATGGTATATCGGTGTGAACGAACGTTGTATCGTGCCGATCGAGGAGCATTACACCCTTTGCGCCGGCGATGCCTACGAATGGCACGGACAGAGTCTGACAGAAGCCAAGGTATATACCGACACCCTTTGGCACCGTTTTGAAGAGGACTGCGACACTGCGGTGGTGCTCTATCTGGATCTGCTGCCAGTCGCCCGCCGCGACACAAGCATCGCCATCTGTCCGGGGGACTACTGCGAGATAGGAGCCGAGAAACTGTCCGAACCGGGCGACTATTCCATCAGCCTGCGTGCCGCCAACGGCTGCGACAGTATCCTTACGGTGCATCTGTCGTACCTGCCGGACTACCACGACACCACGAGAGTGACCATCCCTTACGGCGACTCTTTCCGGTGGGAAGGGGAAGAATGGTCCGATTCCACCGAACAAATACGAGGGTTCATCGCCGCCAACGGCTGTGACAGTATAGAGGTGTTGCAGTTGGGCATTGATTACAGCCTTACGGTAGAGCAACTGGAGTGGGAAGGCGGATGCGGAGACGGTGATTTCTTCACGCTTCATGTACAACTGTCGCGTCTGGTGGACTCGGTGAGAGTCACGTTCACGGAGGAAGCCAAAGAAGCGGGTCTGCGCGATTCCACCGTATATATCCATGCCAAGCAGGCGGACATACTAATTCCTCACGCCGGAGTACGGGCGGGAAGTTATACCTGCACGGTGGCACTCGTTCATGGCGAGGGGACACTCTACGCCGCCTCTATCGCTTTCACGCTACTCTACCCTTCTTCGGTGCTGGAGCAGGCTTGGAACGACGTAGTGGCGGTACTGACGCACGACTACAACGGAGGGTATGATTTTGCCGCCTTCCAGTGGTACGAGAACGGCGTGGCGCTGAGCGGAGAGAACCACTCGTATCTCTACCGTCCGCTGATCATCGGCGGCGAGTACAGCGCGTTGCTGACCGAGAGTAACGGCACGCAGATGATGACCTGTCCGCTGATTGTCACCTACCAGACAGACATCAGTCTCTATCCGACTATTGTGAGTGCCCGTCAGGCAATCCAATGCCATGTATCCGAAGAAGCGGAGATATGGGTGTACGACGCCCTGGGACGGTTGATCATACATGGTGCACTGCCGGTGGGAGACACATCGGTTCCCGCCCCCGGTGCCATCGGTGTCTATATCGCCCGTGTGGTCACGAAAGCCAATAAGAAAGAACACACTTATAAACTGATTGTACGATGAAATTCTCTTTCCGACATATGGCAATGAAGATGGTGTTCCTTTCACTTTTCATCCTCCATTTTTCACTTTCCCATGCCCAGCATTATATAGGTCCGGCGATCGGTGGCGGTTTCGTGCAGAGTATCGATCCTATGCCACAGACCGGTGTCCGTCTCTCGGGCGGCGGTGAGATAGGGTTGGCGTACCAGTACCAGCACGAGCATTTTCTGTTGTCCACCGGACTGAACTATTCCCTTCAATGCCCCACGCTGTCGGTGGACAGCCAGTGGCTTGAACAGAAGATGATTGACACCCGCGGAATGCCCTTCACCTATCGTGGACTGCTCTCTGAGCGAACCGACCGGCTGCATATCAGCCAGATTACTGTTCCGCTGATGGTAGGCGGTGTTTGGAGGGGCGTGTATATCCTCGGAGGCGCCAAATTGTGTGTCACATTGGATGCTTCCGCCAGGCAGTCTGCGGCTCTATGGACTGCCGGAGACTATAACGGACGCTATTACGAGTGGTTTGAGGACATGCCTAACCACGGCTACCATGATTTCGAGCCGGTGGAATCGAAGCATGCAATGACTCTCAACCGTCTGGATGTGCGTCTGGCGGCAGAGTTGGGCTATACCTTCCGCCTCCACCCCTATTCCGGCAACCGTCTCTCTCCGCTGTTGCGCATAGGGCTCTTTGCCGAATACGGCTTCCTTAATATCCTGCCGTCTTCCCCGAGCACCGATCCCCGCACGACCACCGACTGGACGCAGTACCTGAATGTGGACATGACCCATATCTATGCCTCCAAAGAAGCCGCCGATGCCCGCGCCAACATGCTTGCTTGCGGAATACGGCTCAGCCTCCTTTTCCCTGTCTCCAAGGATGCACTGAAGAGATATAAATGCCAATGCTTGTATTATGGCAGGTAAGCATACAACTATTTTTACCGGCTATTTCTGAGAATTGTTGATAATCAACAAACTATCATTAACATAAAATCGACTGCGTACAACTCATAAATTTGCGTATTCCAAAAAAAAGCAGTACCTTTGCACCAGATTTTAATCATTGTTTCGGCTATGAAAAAACAGTTATTCTTATTCGCAAGCTGCCTGGCTCTGATCGCCGGCAAGAGTTTTGCAACGGTCTATACCGGCAGTGTGGGACCGGAGTTGACGTACACGCTGGATTCGGGGACCGGACATCTGGTGATCGAAGGCCGCGGAGCCATGACATCGGACGCGTTGAGTAATTATCCAACGAGGGAGTATGTAAAGACCATCTCCTTCCCGGAAGGACTGACTTCGATCTGTGCGAACGCTTTCCACGGGTGCTATAACCTGCAGTCGATTGTGCTGCCGGACAGCGTGGTTTCAATCGGTGCCTATGCCTTTCAGGAATGTACCAAGCTGACTACTGTCAATCTGGGCAAAGGAATTAAGACGATTGCCCCCCAGGCGTTCATTTTTTGTACCGCTTTGCAAAAGGTCAGATGGTCAGATTGTCTCGAATCCATCGGGGATATGGCTTTCTATAATTGCACCAACATCGGCGACACGGTCTTCTTCCCGAAGACCTTCAAGACGATGGGCTGGGGCGCTTTCGGGTCGGAGAACTACAACAGCGATTCCAAGGTGATGGTTTGGGAGGCTATTCATGCGGATGATTTCGTCCGGTATGAATCGGACGTGCCGGGAGAGAACCATTTTACTTATATCCTTTTCGGCGACTCGGTGGAATATATCCCTAAGATGTTGTGCAAGTTCATGTACAACGACACGATTAAGCTGCCTGAGACGGTGAAGGCAATCGGCGAGAGTGCTTTTACGAATTGCTCCAGATTGCAGGATATCAACATCCCGGAAGGGGTGAAGAGTATCGGCGCAAGTGCTTTTGCGGGTTGCAAGAAGTTGAAACAGCTGGTGTTGCCTTCCGGATTGCAGGAGATTCCGGAGCAACTGTGCAACCTTTGCGAAGCATTGGACTCCGTCAAACTGCCTGCCGGACTGACGATTATTCCGCAGAAAGCGTTTAACGGCTGTACGGCGTTGCGATCTATCAAAATACCTAATTCGGTAACCAATATCGGCAATAATGCGTTCAGTAATTGTCCGTTGGATACGGTGGTTTTTCCTACTTCGCTCAATGTGTTAGGCGACGGCGTGTTCAACCAACTGAACCTGACCACCAGCCCGAAACACCTGGTGTTGAACGACAAGTTGGTAGCAACGGGTATGAGTACTTTTGCCAACTGGAACGATCTGGAAACCATTGTGATCGGAAAGAACGTGTCTATCTTGGGTCAGGACTGCTTCTGGGCAGATTCGCTGGTGAAGGACATCACCTGTTATGCCGCCCAGCCGCCGCTCATCTATGATGCTACGTTTGGCGGAGTGCCGGATACGGCGGTCGTACATGTGCTTGCCGGCAGCGTAGCGGCATACAAAGCGGCACAATACTGGTCCCGTTTCCGCATTGTGGCATTGGATAGCGAAGAGGTTGTTCAAAAAACCGTCACTGTGGATGCGGGCGAGACGACCGCCGACTTCACCTGGCCGACGGACTCCGCCGCCCACTCCTATCAGATAGATATATATAAGGACGGATCGGTGTTCTGCAAACTGACCTTAGGCAACAAAGGTCAGTTGCTCGGCATTAGCTTCAATGCTCCGGGCAGAAGAAATGCCCCAACGGCAAATGCCCAAACGGTAAATGTCTCCACGCTTTCTTTCAAAGTAACGGGTCTGGATGAGGCTTCGCGATACAACTACGTACTTTCCGTCTTAGACGAAGGGGGCAAGCCGCTCCATGTCTATGAAGGCGATTTTGCCACATTGGGTTACGAAGGTGAGTTGAAAGGCGGAGGAGACGAAGTAATCCCGACACCTCCTGTCATCCCCTCCAATCCGGAACAATCGCAAGGCATAGAGGGTATTCCGTCTTCTGACAAACAGTCCCCAATACGCCGGATGGTTTTGCTGAACGGGCAACTGGTGATACTAAAAGACGGTAAAATATACACTCTGCGAGGGGAAGAAATCCGATAGAGTTGAAAAATTGTGCAAAGATACAACTTTTTTTTGACATACGCAAGCGCGCGCGAATTTTTTTTATAAAAAAAGAGTGGGGACTTTTTCGTCTCCACTCTTGCGCTCCCTCAAGGACTTGAACCTTGGACCCCCTGATTAACAGTCAGATGCTCTAACCGACTGAGCTAAGGAAGCTTTTATTTTTCGCCATCTAAAAACTGTTCGTTTTCGAAAGCGGGTGCAAAATTACTGCTTTTTTTTTATATATGCAAGTTTTTTTGAAAAAAAATTCGTATCTTTGCAAAAATTTTTGAAAAAAAGGCTGTTTTTTAGTAAAATTGACTGAAAAATGAAAAAAATCTTAGGTATTGGTAATGCGTTAACGGACATGTTGCTTCAGGTGAGCGAGGACGATTTACGCGAGTTAGGGTTTCCGAAAGGCAGCATGAATCTGATTACGATGGAGCAAGCGGAGCAGATACAGATGCGTTTTGCATCGGTAAGAAAGCACCTTGTGGCAGGCGGATCGGCTTCAAATGCCATCAATTGTATTGCAGCTCTTGGCGGCAAAGCGGCTTTCTTGGGCAAGATCGGTAACGATGAGGTAGGTGATTTCTACCGCGAAGACATGCTCAAGAATGGTGTAAAACCGATCTTGCTGACCTCCTCCAATGCTATGTCCGGCTGTTCGATTGTGCTGATCACCCCCGACGGGGAGCGTACTTTTGCCACCTATTTAGGCGCTGCGTCCGAACTGTCGCCGGAAGACATCGAGCGCGAAGCATTCACCGGATACGATATTTTTCACATCGAAGGCTACCTGGTGCAGAACAACGCCCTGATAGAGAAAGCCATCCGTCTTGCCAAAGAAGCCGGGTGCACGGTTTCTCTGGATCTGGCTTCCTATAACGTGGTGAACGACAACCACCTTTTCCTCAAAGAACTAATCCGCAAATACGTGGATATCGTGTTTGCCAACGAGGACGAGTCGTTTGCCTATACCCATCTCAATCCCGAAGAGGCGGTACAGAAGATTGCCGAACAATGCGACATCGCCATCGTCAAAGTGGGTAAACGCGGCTCATATGTACAGCAAGGTAACACCCGCCACCACATAGGTGCCATCACCACCTCTTGTACCGACTCCACCGGAGCAGGCGACCTCTACGCAGGCGGATTCCTGCATGCACTAAGCGACGGCTTTGACATCCGCCGGTGCGGAGAGATAGGTACCATCGCCGCCGGACGGGTGGTAGAGATCGTGGGTACCAAATTGCCCGAAGAGACCTGGGACGAGATACGCCGTATATGTGCTCTCTACCGCGGATTCATGCAGAAATACGGAAAAGAATAACAAATGACCAATCACCCATGAAATATATCTTAAGACCATTTTATATCATTTACCAGTACCTGATAGCACTGCCTCTGGCATTGGTACTGACGGTTTTCACTTCGATCTTCACGATCTGCCTGTACCCGTGGCGAAATACCGAGTTTGTGCACAAGGAGCAGCAGTTCTGGTCGAAAAGCATGTGCCGGCTAATGCTTTTGCCGGTGCATGTTGACGGTCTGGAGCATATTGTGCCGGGGCAGAGCTATGTATTCGTCAGCAACCACCAGTCGATGTTCGACGTGTGGGTGATCTACGGCTGGCTGCCGGTGGTATTCAAATGGCTGATGAAAGCCGAACTGCGCAAGATTCCCTTTGTAGGTACCGCCTGCAAGGCAGCCGGACACATCTTCGTTTCCCGCAAGAATGCCAAAGCCTCGTTCGAGAGCCTGCAACTGATAGAGAAACAGCTGGTGAACGGTGTCTCGACGGTGATTTTCCCCGAAGGCACCCGCACCAAGGACGGCAAGTTGGGGCGGTTCAAACGAGGAGCATTCCAGATAGCCTTGGATCTCAAACTGCCGGTAATCCCCATCTCGCTGAGCGGCTGTTATGAGGTAATGCCCAAAGGCGCATGGACAGTACACCGCCACCCGATACATATGCACGTCGGCGAACCTATCGACCTTGGCCAGTTCGCCGAACCGCAGGAGGCGATAGAGTATGTAAGAGAAAAAGTAGCGTTAAACATTAAATAAAAAACTATTATGCATTCAGATCCTAAAGACTGTTTATATTGCCAGAACAACGAGACTTTGCACTCGTTGATGATCGAGATCGGGCATCTGCGCGTGTCCCGCGCATTTGTATTCAAAGAGCAGACCTACCACGGCCGCTGCCTTGTGGCTTACGATGAGCATGTGAATGACCTCAACGAACTGTCCGACGAGCAACGCAACCTCTTCATGGCAGACGTAGCCGACGTGACACGCGCCATGCAGAAGCTCTTCAACCCGGAGAAAATCAACTACGGCGCTTACTCCGACAAGTTGAGCCACCTCCATTTCCACCTGGCGCCCAAATACGTGGACGGACCGGACTACGGAGGTACCTTCCAGATGAACCCCGGCAAAGTCTATCTGAGCGGGCAGGAGTACGAGCAGATGGTGGAGGCACTGCGTGGGGAGTTAAAAATCAACCATTAAAAATTACCACATTGCTTTTTCGCGAGATCATAGGTCAGGAGGCTGTGAAGCGACAGCTGATCAGTGCCGTGGAAGACGGACGTGTGCCCCACGCGCTGTTGCTGACAGGGGAGAAAGGTGTCGGCAAGTTGCAGCTGGCAATCGCCTTCGCCCAATACCTCAACTGCGAGCACCGCACGGCGGAGGACGCCTGCGGCGAGTGCCCTACATGCAAGCAATACGGTCTGCTGCAGCACCCCGACCTGCATTTCGCTTTCCCGATCGTCAAGACCGACAAAGCCGATGTATGCGACGATTTCATCGAGCCTTTCCGCGAACTGGTGCTGACGCACGGATACTTTGACCTCGACGACTGGTACGACGCCCTGGGTGCCGCCAACAAGCAGGGGATGATATACGAGAAGGAGAGTTCGGAGATCATGCGCAAACTGAGCCTCAAAGCCTTCGGCAGAGGATACAAGTGCATGATCATCTGGCAGCCGGAGAAGATGAACACCACCTGCGCCAACAAGTTGCTCAAACTGCTGGAAGAACCGCCGGAGAAAACGGTTTTCATTCTGGTATCCGAGCAGCCGGAGATGCTGCTGAGTACCATCCTCTCGCGCACGCAGCAGATACGTGTGCCACGCCTCAAAGAAGAGGAGATAGCCGCAGCACTCACCGCCAAGGGCGTGGAGCCGCAGCAAGCCGAAGACTATGCGCACATCGCCAACGGCAGTTACCTGTCCGCATTGAAGATGACCGAGGAGAGGCAGGAAGCACAGCAATACCTTGCCGATTTCATCGCTCTGATGCGCGATGCCTACACCGTAGGCGTACTGCGTGACCCGAACAAGAAGTTCGAGTCTCTGCAACGGCTGCGCAAATGGAGCCAGGAGATGGCGGACAGCAAGGTAGGCAGAGAGAAGCAGAAGAAATTCCTGCAATACGTACAAGCGCAGCTGCGGGAGAATTTCATCTACAACTTCCACGAGCCGCAGATGAGTTACCAGACGGCAGAAGAACGCGCTTTCTCGGAGCGTTTCGCCCCGTTCATCCACAGCGGCAATGTGGAGGCAATCATGGAGCAGTTACAGACAGCGGAGCAACAGATTCATCAGAACGGCAATGCCAAGATGATCTTCTTCGATCTGTGCCTGCAGATGATTGTATTGATAAAGAAACAAACGATTTGACCGAATATATATGAACGATAAATTTACATTAGGCAATGACGCTTGCGAGTTTCCGGAGAAAGGCTGCCGGCGTAATTCGGCACACATGCTGCCGGTGACAGACTGGTTATGCGACATTCCGGAGAACACCCGTATAACGGATTTGATAGAGGTGCAGTTCAAGAACACCCGCAAGGGATATTATCACAACAGCGAGCACCTGCCGCTGGAGAAGGGTTCGGTAGTGGTGGTAGAAGCCAACCCCGGCTACGACATAGGCGAGGTCTCGCTCACGGGCGAGCTGGTGCGGCTGCAGATGAAAAAATATCACATCGACACCGAACGGTACGAGGTGCGCAATGTGAAGCGTTTTGCCACCGAGCATGACCTGGAGAAAGCCAAAGAGGCGCATGCACGCGAGCAAGAGACGATGATCAAAGCGCGTCAGTTAGCCAAATCCCTTGGGCTGGAGATGAAGATAGGCGACGTGGAGTACCAGGGAGACGGCACGAAAGCCATCTTCTATTATATCGCCGACGGAAGGGTGGATTTCCGCCAGTTGATCAAGGTGTATGCCGAGACCTTCCGTATCCGCGTGGAGATGAAGCAGATCGGTGCCCGTCAGGAAGCCGGACGAATCGGTGGAACGGGTCCCTGCGGAAGGGAGTTATGCTGCTCCACATGGCTGACCAACTTCTCGTCAGTAGGTACCGGGGCGGCAAGGCTGCAGAATATATCGCCTAACTTGCAGAAGTTAGCCGGACAGTGCGCCAAACTCAAATGCTGCCTTAACTACGAGGTGCCTGTTTATGAGGAAGCGGTAAAGAAGATTCCGCACCGTAATATCCCGTTGGAGACACAGGATGCCACCTATTACCAGTTCTCTACAGACCCGCTGGCAGAGACTGTCACCTACTCCTCCGACCAACACATGGCAGCCAACCTCACTACCATCTCCGCTGCACGCGCCTGGGAGATTATCGAAGCCAACAAACGGGGCGAGAAACCGGCGGACCTGCAACTCAAGAGCCACAGCAAAGAAGCCGAGATCGGCTATCACAATGTGGTGGGACAAGACGACGTAACCCGATTTGACCGGAAGAAACGTAATTCACACCATAGAAATGACAAACGTCGCAATGAGCACAAGAATTAGTGTCCTCGCTCTCCTCTCGGCAGTGCTTTTGTCCTGCGGATCGAACACGGTCTATAGCGAGTTCAAGGATATAGACAGCGAAGGCTGGAACAGAGACAGTATCTGTGCCTTCACCATTCATATAGATGACACCGCTGCCACCTATCAGATGCGCCTGTATATCCGTCACAGGGAGACCTATCCGTACCAGAACATATGGCTGTTTGTGTCGGATTCGTCGTATGAGACGATGCCTAAGGACACCTTGCTCTTCTATCTTGCCAACGACAGAGGCGAATGGCTCGGGCAGGGCAAGAACGGCATCGTAGAGATGCCGATGCTCTATCAGGAGCAGCGCCTGTTTGCCGACACAGGCGACTATACGATCTATATACAGCAAGCGATGCGCGACACCTTCCTCAAAGGAATAGAGAACGTAGGATTTGAACTATTGAAGTATGGGCAAGAATAAGCTGAAAAAGTTCGCTGAAATGGAGACTTTCTCCAATGTGTTCCAGTGCGGTGCACGGGAATCGCTGCCGAACAACGAGGTAGTGCAGATGGCAGGACAATGGAGGGCGCGGTATTTCAAGAACGACCACCCTATTGTCCTGGAACTCGGTTGCGGCAGAGGCGAATACACCGTAGGTATGGCAAGACGATACCCGGACTGCAATTTTATCGGTATTGATATCAAAGGAGCCCGGATGTGGGCAGGTGCACGGGAAGCAGAGATGGAGAAGATGGGCAATGTGGCGTTTCTGAGAACCAACATAGAGATGCTTACACACTTCTTTGCCAAAGATGAGATCGACGGAATATGGATTACCTTCTGCGACCCGCAGATGAAGAAAGCCACCAAGAGGCTGACTTCCACCTATTTCATGCAGCGCTACCAGCAGATTATGAAACCCGACGGCGTGGTACACCTCAAGACCGACAGTCCCTTCCTGTACACCTACACGGTGGAGATGCTGCGACTGAATGCCTACCCCGTGCTCGCCGACACCGGTGATCTGTATGCCGAGAGCGGCAACGACCGCCTGACAGACGCCGCTGCACTCCAGACCCATTACGAGAAGCAGTGGCTGGACAGGGGGCTGAAAATCAAGTATCTGGAATGGCAGCTGACCCCAAAAGAGCGTTGGGAAGAACCCACTATCGAGATAGAGAAAGACACCTACCGCTCGTATGGCAGAAACTATAATACTAACACTTAACACAGCTATCCAATGAACACCGACAGTAACATCCCTATTATGGACTGCCCTTACGGCGACTATATGATAGGCGACGCCAGTGGCAAACTGATGAACGAGTACGGCCGCTTCCCCTGTAAGATCAACTGCGGCGTCTATGCCTTGCTGGTACGGGGTACCGCCTCCGCGACGGTTAATATCACCGACTATTCATTCCAGCAGAACGACGTACTGCTCTTCGAGCCGGGCAGTTTCCTGTTCATCCACGATTTTTCGGATGACGCGTTAGTATATTGGATTGTGTTCGGCAGCAGTTTTCTGGAAAAACACACCTACAACAACCGTATGTCGCTCTCCAATATACCGATCAAATCGCCCAAACTGTCCCTTTCGCAAGAGCAGGCGGATGTGTTGTGCAGCATGTATGACACGCTGATCAAGGCGCTCAACGCCAAGCCGTCCATGCTCAACTCGGAGAAAATGACCCATGTCTTCTATCTCCTGCAGAGCAGTTACGCTTCGTATATACGCGAGCAGGAAGACGTAGTGATGAGACCGGTGGACAGAAAAACAGAGATCTATCATGAGTACTGCCAACTGGTAGTGAAGCACTACCATGAGTGGCACCATGTCAACCAGTACGCACAAGCGATGCGTATTACCCTGCCCCATCTATGTACTACCGTGCGCCAGGTGAGCGAACGCACCGCAGGGGATGTGATCAACGACGCCATCCTGACGGATGCCAAAGCACAACTGAAAATCAGTAACTTGCAAATCAAAGAGATAGCGCTCTCTCTGGGGTTTGAGAACATAGCCTTTTTTAACCGGTTCTTCAAGTCACACGTAGGCGTCACGCCGAAGACCTACCGAACCACTTCCATATAATAATATTAACATACCGTTCAGATTCATTCGGGGTGCCTTGATAAGCTGAGATCAGACCCGTCGAACCTGGGCAGATAATGCTGCTAAGGAAAATGAAGAAAACATTTCGCAAGGCTTTTATCGCCTGTTTTGTATTGGCTGCAAGCCAAGTAGTTAATCCTCTGAAAGCAGAGGACAGTATCCGGTATCGCGAGTTGGAGCAAGTGACCGTCACTGCGCCGATTCTGAAACAAGTGACGATGTCCAATACCGTAGTGGATGAAGAGGAACTGAACCGCCAGAACACGGGTCAGAACCTCCCCTACCTGCTATCAACCACGCCTGCATTGCAGGTGACCTCGGATGACGGTCTGGGAGTCGGGTACACCTATTTCAGAGTGCGCGGCACCGACCACACGCGTATTAACATGACTGTCAACGAAGTGCCCCTCAATGACCAGGAGAGCCAGACCGTCTTCTGGGTGAACATGACCGATATGGCGAGTTCGATGAAATCGGTGGACATACAGCGCGGTGTAGGCAGTTCGACAGCCGGTTCCGCCTCTTTTGGCGCATCGCTCAACATGACCACGGGGGACACCGACTCCGCCTCGCACCTGTCGATCGGGTTCAACGGAGGTATGTACAACACCTTCAGGGAGATGGTGAGCGGTCATCTGGCGCTGCCGAACAACTGGCATATGAATGCGCGCTTTTCGAAGGTGAACTCCGACGGTTTTCTATACCGCACCAACTCCGACCTGCTCAGTTACTACGGCGATCTGGGCTGGTACGGCAAGAAGACCCAGGTCATAGCCCGTTTCTTCGGAGGCAAGGAGAAGACAGGCATGGGCTGGGAAGGCGTGAGTTACGATGTAGCCTATGGCGTCAACGGCGCGGACAGGCGCTATAACCCCGCCGGCGAATACACCATGCCAGACAGCCAGGGCAACGACTCCACCGTCTATTACCCCAACCAGACGGACAACTACCAGCAGCAACACGCACAGCTGGCTGTCAACCACCGGTTCACGCCTCACTGGTCGCTCTCTGCCACATTGCATTACACCCACGGAGGCGGCTATTACGAGCAATACAAGAAGAAGAGTTTCAGCTACTGGGGTATAGAGGGGAACGGCAAGACCTACGGCCTGTACCAGAAATGGCTGAACAACCATTTCGGCGGAGCCATGATCTCTGCGCGGTATATCGGTTACGGCGTAGATGTGCAGTTCGGCGGTGCAGCGAACGACTATGCCGGTACCCACTGGGGAATCCTTGACTACACCGCCAAGGCGCCTGCCAATACACTGCCTGTACACTACGAGTACTACCGCAACACCGCCAACAAGATAGACGCCAACGGCTACGCCAAACTCAACTGGAATATCATCAACCGTAACCAGGAGCGGCTGACCCTCTACGGCGACCTGCAGTACCGGTTTGTACGCTACCAACGCGATGGTCTGAACGACGAGAACATGGAAGAGCTGCCCCTCAAAGCGGACTACCATTTCTTTAACCCCAAAGCCGGCTTGACCTATATCAACGGCGGACACCAGTTATCGGGATCCTTCGGTATGATCAACCGTGAGCCGAGCCGCAACAACTACAAGGAGAACGTCATCTACGACAAGGCCACCGATACATGGACGAACATGCCCAAGGCGGAGACGTTGTATGACTATGAGCTGGGGTACCGGTTCTCTCACCCGCGGTTTAATATAGGGTTGAACCTCTATTTCATGGACTATGACAACCAGCTGGTGCTGACCGGCGAGTATAACGATGTAGGAGCCATGAAGACCACCAATGTAAAGGACTCTTACCGTCTGGGAGCCGAACTCACCGCCGGGGTGAAGATCACCGACTGGTTCCGCTGGAGCGGCAACCTGGTACTGAGCCGCAACAAGATCCTCAACTACAAGCAGTATATCGACCTCTATGACGACCAGGACAACTGGAACTGGGTGGGTCAGGACTCCATCGAAGGCACTACGACGATTGCCTTCTCGCCCTCTGTGACGGCCATGTCGCTCTTCGAGTTCGAATACAAAGGGTTCTATGCCTCGATCCAGACCAACGTGACCGGCAGACAGTATCTGGACAACACCCAGGACGTACACGCCATGCTCAAGGCGTACACCACCACCAACCTGCACCTGCAATACCAGCTGCCGATGACGCAATGGTGCGGCAATAAGAAAGGCGTGCCGCAGCTACGCCTCATGTGCCAACTCAATAATATCTTCAATGAGAAATACGCCAGCAACGGCGGTGCCGACAACAGCCGCTTTGCGGACGGCAGCCGGTGCGTATGGTACTATGCGCAAGCCGGCATTAATGTGCATGCGGGTTTCCAGATAGATTTTTGATCTACTCTCCGAGCAAGTCAGGGCGCCGCTCTTCGGTGTGGCGCAGGGCTTGTTCGTAGAGCCACTCCTCTATTTTCGCCTGGTGTCCGGAGAGCAGAATCTCCGGCACTTTCCATCCCTTGTATTCGGCAGGACGGGTATAGACTCCCGGTTCCAGAAGTCCGTCCTGGAAGGAGTCGTTCAGCGCACTCTCCACGTCTCCTAACGCGCCGGGGAGGAGACGGACGATAGCATCGGTCATCATCGCCGCCGGCATCTCGCCGCCTGTGAGAACAAAATCGCCGATGGTGTATTCCTTGGTGATGAGATGATCGCGCACCCGCTGGTCAACCCCTTTATAGTGGCCGCAAAGGATGATAATATTCTCCTTGAGGGAGAGGGTATTGGCTTCCTTCTGAGTGAAGCGTTCTCCGTCCGGGGCGGTGAAGATGATCTCATCGTAGTGCCGCTCCGACGTGAGGTGGGTGATGAGCCGGTCGATAGGCTCTATCTGAAGCACCATACCGGCGCCGAAACCAAAAGCATAGTCGTCCACCTTGCGGTGTTTGTCAAGGGTCCAGTCACGGAGGTTATGGACATGAATCTCGCAGAGCCCTTTCTCTTTCGCCCGCTTGATAATAGAGTGGTTGAGAGGCGACTCCAACAACTCAGGACAACAGGATATAATATCTATACGCATAACTTTCAATTTTCACCTTTCAACTCTCACGGCACCGGGTCGTATCCGCTTCCGCCCCAAGGATGGCATCTGAGGATACGTTTGACCCCCAGCCATCCTCCTTTGAACACCCCGTATTTGAGCACCGCCTCCACCATATACTGGCTGCAAGTAGGCGTAAACCGGCAGGACGGAGGGGTCAAAGGCGATATGCAGGCGCGGTAGAAATATACCGGCAGGAGGAATATTTTCCGGATGATCTGTCTCATTGCTACTATCCAAGCGTTTTGAGGCGCTCTTCATTGAGTTTTCTGATGGCTTTGCGGACTCCCTTCTCCACCACGGCATAGGGCTGTTGCTCCTTGTCAATATAATTGAAGGCGAGCATATACCGCCCCTCCAGCGAATGCCGGTTAAGGCGATACGCCTCTCTCATGAGGCGGCGCAGGCGGTTACGGGCTGTGGCGCGTTTGAACAGCGATTTGGGTGCCCACACCAGCACTTGCGTCTCGTCCTCTATGGGAAGATAAGTGACACGCAGCGGCCAGCAGACGAACCGTCTGCCTTCGCGGTAGAGTGTTTCAATGCGTTTCTGCCCGCACAGTCTTGAGGATTTAGGGAAGGTGTAACGCACTCTTTATTTCTCCTCGTTATGTTCCTCCAGATATGCCTGGATAGCTGTAGTGAGCGACTGGTATTTCTCGTTCGGCACACGGATATCCACGCGGTAGCCGGCTTCCTCGAGCGTCTGTACCGTGCCGGCGCCGAAAGCCGCGATCAAGGTCTTGCCCTGTTTCCATTTGGGGAAGTTTTCCAGGATGGACTTCACACCCGAAGGAGTGAAGAGTGCTATCATGTCATAGTCAAAAGGATCCTTGTCGTTCCACTTGGTGGAAACGGTGCGGTACATGATCGCCGGCTGCACCTTGATATTGTTGGCAGCGAACATATTGAGCTGGTCGTCGTTGTGGATGTCGGAGAGCACCATGAGGTATTTCTCCTGCGGGCGGCGGTACATTGCCGGCAGAAGATCCTCAAAACGGTTATGCTCGGAGAAGAACACCTTGCGCTTGCGGTACTGGATATACTTCTGCAGGTAGTTTCCTACTGTCTCGGAGATGCAGTAATAGTGCATCGAGTCCGGCACATTGAGGCGCAACTCCTCGCACAAACGGAAATAGTGCTCTATTCCCAGACGCGAATTGAGAATAACAGCCGTGTAGTCCAACGGATTGATCCGCTGGGTACGGAACTCCTTGGCAGAGAGTCCCTCCACATGAATCAGCTGACGGAAATCAAACTCCACACCAAACCGCGTTGCCATCTCTGCATACGGGTTCCGCTCCGTAGCCGGCTTGGGTTGAGAAATGAGAATTTTCTTTATCATAATGTTATAATACTTTGGCTTAAGATAAACTTCACTCCGTAGTATGCGCCGATAAACGGCAACACCTCAAGGGTCAGCACGGAGAGGATGATATACAGTAGTACAAGCGTACTGTCAAGATAGGCGCGGCACCATTTATAGAAAACCAACAGGGCGAACAGCGCCGCCAGTATGCCGGCGCACCAGCCGAAGGCACGGCTCATACCCATATTCTGTATCAGCAGCAGGAGGGGATAGAGCAAGCAGCACAATACCGTGACCAGATTGCCGTAATGGACAGCTGCCGTAGGGCATATCCTCTGCAACTGGAAAGTGTACTGCACCAGCCAGAGCAACAGCGCCTTAATGCCGTAAACAACCGCTACAAAAAGCACGATCACCCCGTACCTCGTGATCGTGAAGTCACCGGTACGGTAGCACAACAGGTAGTATGCCATACCGAGGGTGCCGATCTGGAAGAGGAGGAGGCTGATCTGCCCTATTCCTGTCCGCTGCACGTCGGCATAGGAGCGGTCGGGTTTGGCGAAGACAGTACCGAAACTGCTTCTGACCACACCTGCCTGTGACGCATTCGCCAGCACCGCTAACAGCAGCAGTGCCAGTAGCACCCAGGAAGTCCACGCTTCTGAAACAGGAGAAGAAATCAACGGTATATCCGTAGGCATCGGCTATTCGCTTATAATGAGTTTGTACAGTTTGTCACCACGATGGATGATTTTGTCCGTTTTTATGGAGAAAAAGGCTCCTTTCTTGATCTCCTCTTTCTCCAGTCCTTTGGCATTGCGCATCCCGTGCGCTACCGTTTCATAGGCGCCGGTAGTCTCTCCGGTGACGAGCAGTTCTTCGCCGGCTTTGACCGACTCCACCGCCTCGATATAGAACTCCGCCACCGAGAGGTTTTTGAAGAAGTTGGTGCACTTGCCGACAAAGACCTTCTTGCGTGTGGCAAGGCTGCCGTACCGGTGAGTCCATTCGCCCAGCCGCTGTCCCTGGTAGTAGCCGTCCCAGAAGCCGCGGTTAAAGACCCGTGCGAGACGTTCGTTCCAGTTCTCTATCTTGGGCAGAATAATACTGTCATCGTCATACTCGCCTTTCTGCCATGCCTCCACCGCCTCGCGATAGCAGGTGACAGTGGTCTTCACGTACTCAGGACCGCGTGCCCTGCCCTCAATCTTCAGCACCCGCACACCGGCATCCAGCATCTTGTTGAGGAAATGGATGGTCTTCAAGTCCTTGGGCGACATGATATACTGGTTGTCTATATCCAGCTCCAGGTCCGAAGACTTGTCCTTCACGGTGTAGCCTCTCCGGCAGACCTGCATGCAGGCGCCTCGGTTAGCCGACTGACCGAGGTTATTGAGACTCAGGTAGCACTTGCCGCTGACCGCCATACAGAGCGCGCCGTGGCAGAACATCTCTATACGCACCGGTTCCCCGCTGACGCCTCTTATGTCCTGCTCTATGATATCACGGTGGATAGAAGCCACCTGCTCCATATTCAGCTCCCGCGCCAGCACCACCACATCGGCGTATTGGGCATAGAACTTGAGCGCCTCGGTATTGGAGATGTTCAGCTGGGTGGAGAGGTGCACCTCCTGCCCTACCTCTTTGGCATATTGCATGACCGCTATATCCGAGGCGATGACGGCACTCAGTCCGGCGGCTTTGGCATGATCGACGATCTCGCGCATCAGCGGCAGATCCTCCGGATACATGACGGTATTGAGGGTGAGGTAGGTCTTGACCCCTGCTTCCCTGCAACGGGCTACAATGGTATGCAGGTCGTCGGTCGTGAAATTGGCGGAAGAGCGGGAGCGCATATTCAGGTGCTCTATACCGAAATAGACACTCGTGGCGCCGGCATCTATCGCCGCAGCCAGACTCTCCCAGCAGCCTACAGGAGCCATGATATTTACCATTTGGTCATTTGCCATTTGGTCAGTTAGTATTTGATCATTCAGTATTTGACAATATACTCTGCTATCTGTACGGCATTGAGGGCGGCACCTTTGCGTATCTGGTCGCCTACGCACCAGAAGGTCAGTCCGTTCTCGTTGGTGAGATCCTTGCGCACTCTGCCTATATAGACTTCATCCTTGCCGCTCAGGAAGAGGGGCATGGGGTAGATATTGTTCTGAGGCTCGTCCATCAACACGCATCCCGCCGCCTGACGGAAAGCCTCTTTGGCCTCCTCCACGCTCACAGGGCGTTCCGTCTCTATCCATACCGACTCGGAGTGGGCACGCAGCGACGGCACGCGTACACAAGTGGCACTGACTTTCACGTCCGAGTGCATGATCTTGCGTGTCTCGTTGTACATCTTCATCTCCTCTTTGGTATAGTCGTTTCCGGTGAAGAGGTCCACGTGGGGGATGACATTGAAAGCCAGTTGGTGGGGGAATTTCTCCACGTGCAGGTCCGTCTTGCCAGCCGCCCAGTCTCTATATTGTTGTTCCAGTTCCCGCATGGCTTGCGCCCCGGCGCCGGAAGCCGCCTGATAGGTGGATACATGTACCCGGCGGACATGGCTCAGACGCTCAATCGCCTGCAGCGCCACCACCATCTGGATGGTAGTGCAGTTGGGGTTGGCGATGATATTACGGGGACGGATGAGTGCGTCAGCGGCATTCACCTCCGGCACCACCAGAGGCACCTGCTCGTCCATACGGAAAGCGGAAGAATTATCTATCAGAACAGCGCCGAAACGGGTTATATCCTCTGCATACTCGCGCGACACTCCCGCACCCGCAGACGCAAAAACGATGTCGATGCCCTTGAAAGCATCGCCATGAGCCAGCTCCTCCACTGTGATCTGCTGACCCTCGAAATCATACTTCGTACCGGCACTGCGTGACGATCCGAAGAGTCTGAGTTCGGAAACAGGAAACTGTCGTTGTGAGAGCACACGCAACAGCTCCTGTCCCACAGCGCCCGAGGCGCCTACAATAGCTACCGTCATCGCTTGTTATGCCAATGCTACGGTAACGTCTGCTTCGCCTTCGGTAAAGGTCAGTTTACCCTCACGAGCCAGCCAACCGAGTGCCAGATAAAGCTCTTCATTTTTCAGTTTGGTGGCTTTCTTCAAAGCCTTGAGTGCCAGTGCACCGTTCTCGAGTGCAGCCCATACCAGACCTGCGTTCTCGCCAATCTTTGTTACATTCATAGTTCTAATTAACCTTAAAATAACACTAATCAGGCACTTTTAAGGGGTGCCCTTCCCTGTTTTGTATTTCTTGCCTGTACCGTTTATTCCTCCCACTTCTTGAAGACCAGACAGGCGTTATGTCCGCCGAAGCCGAAGGTGTTGGTCATGGCGTAGCGGAGGGCACGTTTCTGAGCCTTGTTGAAGGTGAAATTGATGCGATAGTCTATCTGTTCGTCCAGATCGTCCTCGGCATGGTTGATTGTCGGCGGCACAATACCGTCTTTGAGTGCCATGATGCAAGCCAGGCTCTCCACGGCACCGGTAGCGCCGATCATATGTCCTGTCATCGACTTGGTGGAGTCGAGATTCATCTCATAGACATGCTCCCCGAAGACGTTCTGTATAGCTTTCAGTTCGGCTATGTCGCCCAGCGGAGTGGAGGTGCCGTGGGTATTGATGTAATCAATGTCCTGCGGCTGCAGTCCGGCGTCTTCGATAGCCAGCTGCATGACGCGCTGTGCCCCTTTGGCATCGGGGTCGGGCGCTGTCATATGGTAGGCGTCGGAGGTCATTCCCACGCCGATCATCTCGGCGTAGATCCTGGCGCCGCGTGCTTTGGCGTGCTCATACTCCTCCAGGATCAGGCATCCGGCTCCCTCACTGAGGGCGAAACCGTCACGCGACTTGGAGAAGGGTCTGCTGGCGGTAGCGGGACTGTCGTTGCGGGTGGAGAGGGCGTGCAGCGAGTTGAATCCGCCTATACCCGTATAGGTCACGTCGGCATCGGCTCCCCCGGTGACAATCACATCGGCATGCCCCAGACGGATCTGGTCAAAAGCCTGGGCTATGGCGTGGGAGGAAGAGGAGCAGGCGGTGGAAACGGAGTAGCTGAGTCCGCCAAGCCCGAAGAAGATAGAGATCTGTCCTGCCGCCATACTGGGGATAGCCTTGGGTATCATGAAGGGGTTGAAACGCGGCGTTCCGTCGCCTTTGCCGAACTCGATGATGTCCGCCTCGGTGGTTTTCAAGCCGCCCATACCGCTTCCCCAGACGACACCGATGCGGTCGCGGTTCTCCTCCTCCATATTCATGCCGGAGTCCTCCAGCGCCTCTTTGGCTACCCAGACGGAGAACTGGGCGTAGCGGTCGAGCTTGCGCGCCTCTTTCCTGTCCAGAAGAGAAGAGGGGTCGAAGTTCTTCACTTCGCCGGCGAACTGCGTCTTGAACAAGGAGGCGTCAAAAGAGGTGATCGGGGCTATTCCGCTCACGCCGTTCACCATCGACTCCCATGTCTCACGCGCGCTGTTGCCTATGGGCGTGAGCGCGCCTAAACCTGTTATAACAACTCGTTTTAACTGCATGTCTGTATATTCAACTAAATACGGATTTACGAGCCTACAGTCATCCCGTAAACTCGTAAACCAAGAGTGACGTAATGTTTTACGCCTTTGCTTTCTCGATATAAGCGACTACGTCGCCTACAGTGCTGATCTTCTGAGTGTCCTCGTCCGGAATAGAGATACCGAACTCTTTCTCAAATTCCATAATCAACTCTACCGTGTCGAGCGAGTCGGCATTCAGGTCGGTCTGGAAGTTTGCGTCGTTAGTCACTTGTGACTCCTCCACACCCAGCTTATCAACGATGATAGCTTTTACTTTCGATTCAATTTCTGACATAATTGTATTGTGTTTAGTTTTTCAATTAGATGCGTCCTGTTTTTGCTATTTTACCAAAAAAGCGTGCAAAGATACAACAATTATTGCATATATGCAAATTTTTTTGCATTTTGCATCAAAAATAGCGTATTTCTATAGGAAAAACGCCTATAGAACCGTCAGCTTCTCTTGCGAGGGTTTTTTTCGTCAATCTCCGGATCGACGAGAATACGTCCGCAGAACTCGCATACGATAATCTTCTTTCTCAGACGGATATCCACCTGTCTCTGAGCAGGGATCTTACTGTGGCAACCGCCGCAGGAGTCACGCTCCACTTTCACCACTGCCAAGCCGTTGCGTGCATTCTTGCGGATGCGTTTGAATGCCATCAGCAGACGCTCGTCGATGTGGCGCTCCAGTTCAGCCGAACGTACCATAAGGGCTTCGGTGTCCGCTTTGGTCTCGGTCAGGATGGTGTCCAGTTCACTGCGTTTCTGTTCCAGATCCACGGTGCGCTCCTCGATGTCTTTGACGGTCTTGGCTTTGTCGCCGCGGCGTGCTTCCAGCTCTTCGCCCAACTGTTTGATCTTCTTCTGGCAGAGCTCGATGTCCAGTTGCTGGTATTCGATCTCTTTGTTGAGGTTGTCAAACTCGCGGTTGTTGCGCACTTCTTTCTGTTGCTCCTCGTAGCGGGAGATGCTTGCCGAAGCGTTTTCCGCACGGACGCGGTAGTCCGACATACGCGACTCCATGTCTTTGATCTCCGCCTCGATGTTCTGCAGACGGGTACGCAGACCCTCGATCTCGTCGCTCATGTCTTTCACTTCCTGCGGCAGTTCGCCTGCCAGGGTGCGCAACTCGTCAATACGGGAGTCCACTTTCTGTAACTCGTTGAGGGTTTTCAGTTTCTCCTCAATCGACAATTCTTTTTCTCTTGCCATATATCTAATCTTTTAATATGTGTATCGGTGTTTGGTCTTGCTGGGAGATATACCACTTGACACCGGCTTCGGTGAGCAGTTCGGCAAAGATCTCCCTTGTGTAGTGTTCGCTCACCCAATGGTCTATGTCCACGAGTCCTATCCGTCCTGCGGCGTCCTGGAACTCATGGTACTTGCAGTCCGCCGTCAGATAGACATCCGCGCCTTGGGCTACGGCTTCGCCGATGAACTCCGCTCCCGACCCTCCGCAGACAGCCACCCGCCGGATCTCGTCCTTCGGGCAGGCGGTATAGCGCACCCACGAAGCGTCCATCCGCTCTTTCACCAGACGGAGGAAAGCCTCATAATCCATCGCCTCGTCCAGTTCGCCGATCACGCCCAGGCCATAGCCTTCTCCCGCCGGAGACAGGATACGGCAGTTCTTCACGCCCAGCCTCCGGGCGATCCTGCCGCTCACGCCGTGAAGATACGAGTCCATCGCCGTATGGGACGAATAGACAGCCACTCCCGATCGGATGGCTTTCTCCACGCAGCGCGCCTGTGCACTCTGTCCGCACAGCTGCCTGAGGCCGTGAAACAAAAGGGGATGGTGACTGATGATCAGCTGGCAACCAAGCATAACGGCTTCATCGACAACAGACTCGGTCACGTCTGTTGTCAGCAGGACAGCCTTTATATCTGCGCCTGTGTCACCCACCTGCATTCCCGAGTTGTCCCAGTCCTCCTGGTAACTCAAGGGAGCTACAGATTCTATGCTATCAATAATGCTTCGTAAGAGCAAATATATCGTTTATTCCTCCGCCTCCGCCGGTTCCTCTTCGATGGTGAAATCGGTAATGCCGGCATTGACGAGGATATTATACCACTGGATCAACTTGCGGATATCGCTGGGATAGACGCGGTCTTCGTCCCAGTCGGGGAGCACTTCGCCGAACCATTGTTTCAGGGTCTCGTTGTCCGCTTTCTTGGGATCGAAAGCGACAGGCTTCAGACCTTCTTTCTTGCCGGTGCTGGTCAGCACTTCGCTCAGCGACACGTCTTCGCCGGTGGTGAACATCGAGATCTCCCCTAAGGAAACGATCTTGTCGCGTGCATAGGTCGGCATCCGTTTGCCGTCCAGCAGCGACTCTACTATCAGCATGTTCGTGCCGCGATTGACCAGCTTGTACAAACCGGGTTTTCCGGTAATGGCGAGTATTTCTTTGAGCATAAATTTGTACTATTCAATTATCAAATTCATAAAATCGGGCACAAAAGTACTACTTTTTTTGGAAATATGCAAATTTTGTTGTAATTTTGTGCGCTAATTTTGAATTATGGGACTACTTTTATTGTTTTTATTGGGTGCGATGGCGATCAGTTTTCTGTGTTCCGTCCTGGAATCGGTGCTGATGACCACCACCTACAGTTATATCAATCTGCGGATGGAGGAGGGCTATGCGCCCGCTTCGCTGATGAAGTCCTACAAGGACGACACCGGCAGACCCCTGGCGGCTATCCTGTCGCTCAACACCATTGCCAATACCATCGGCGCCGCCGGAGTGGGCATGCAGGCGACAGCGGTCTTCGGGGAAGCGTGGTTCGGACTCGTCTCTGCTATCACGACGATCCTGATACTCGTCTTCTCGGAGATCATACCGAAGACCATCGGCACCACCTGGTGGAAGAACCTCATGGGCTTCACCGCGCGCACGATACGCGTGCTGATAGTAATGTTATATCCGTTCGTGCTGCTGGTGGAACTGATCACGCGGCTCTTCCCCGGCAATGAAGACGACCCCACCGTGTCGCGGGAAGAGGTGCTCGCCATGGTCAATGTAGGCGAGGAGGAAGGCGTGGTGGACGAAGACGAGAACAAGATCTTCTCCAACCTCATGCGGCTGGATACCATTCACGCCTACGACGTCATGACACCGCGGGTGGTAGCCAAGACGGCACCGGAGACACTGACCCTCAGGGCATACTACGACAACGACGAGTTCGACCATTTCTCGCGTATCCCGCTCTACCGACCCGAAGCGCCGGAGTATATCACCGGCTATATACTGCGCAACGACGCACTGGAGGAACTGACCGAAGACCATTTCCGCAAGACCCTCGGAGGGATTAAAAGACCGCTGCCGGCGTTTGACCAGGACCTGACACTCGGCACCATCTTCGACTCGATGCTCAAGCAGAAAAGCCAGATAGCACAGGTGATAGACGAGTACGGCATGTTCGTAGGTATCCTGACGCTCGAAGACATCATCGAGACCATCTTCGGACTGGAGATCATCGACGAGAACGACACCGTGATCGACATGCAGCAGTACGCCCGCGACCGCTGGGAACAACGCCAGAAGAAATACAAGAAAGTCATCCGGAGTGACCAAGAGACAAAGGACGAAGGGACTAAGGAATAGATGAGCAGACATCAATCGGACATAAAGATTCTGAACAAGAGAGCCAGGTTCGAGTATATCATCCTGGACTCTTATACCGCCGGTATCCAACTCTTCGGTACCGAAATCAAATCCATCCGCGAAGGCAAAGCCTCCCTCGTGGACAGCTACTGCTCGTTCGAGGGGACGGAACTCTTCGTGCGCAACATGCACATCGCCGAATACCGCTTCGGTTCCTACGCCAACCACGAGGCGAAACGCACCCGCAAACTCCTGCTGACCAAACGGGAGTTGCGGAAGCTGGAGCGCGCCACACGCGAGACAGGCAAGACGATCATCCCGCTGGAGCTCTTTATCAACGAGGGCGGCTACGCCAAACTGACCATCGCCCTCTGCCAGGGCAAACACGCCTACGACAAACGCCAGGCCCTCCGCGAAGCAGACGACAAGAGGCGGATGAGGGAGGAGTTTAGAGGATAGAGTAAAGAATACAAAAACCTAAAAAATATTTCATCTATGAGTTACATGCAAATGGCACAATTAGAGGTGATGAATGCAGCTGCCAATGTCACCACCTTGGAAGATCTGAATGCGCTGCGCATGACGCTTTCACACTTCTTTGCCGAGCGCGCCCAGCGTGCTATAGACAAATTGTGGGATGAGGGCAAACTGGATCAAGCCAAACTGGACGAGTTGAGAGGAAAACACCTAAGAACACCCTATAACTAATGCGACACATAGTCCTTGATACAAATTGCCTGATACAAATATTACCTTCCAAAAGCCGAAGATAGCCATTTCAAACATCTGAAGGAAATTCCCTTCCCTTCTTTGGTTGTATTGTCGTTAGATGAGTTTTATAACTCGCTGTAAGACCGGCTGCGCTGATAGAGTACAGACCGCTGCGCAGTCTTTCTCCGTAATTGGCAAAAACTGCCGATTTTTCAAGGTTTCCTTTTGAGCCTAATCTATAGCCATCATCTCCTTCCATGCCGACTTCTCCATTTTTTCCGTTTGCTCCGAAGATTATATCAGCCACTTTTTTGTAAATCGATAAATAAAGTGTGACAAGAGTGTCAAGTGTGCCATGTCAAAAAATTGAAGGGATCTCCGAGCGGACGCTCGTAGCAACTGACGAAGACAAGAAGGGGCTTTGTGTTTCTCCCCTGCGTGGAAACAGACTATCCGACGCAGGGGAGAAGAATGTAAATATGCCTCAACTTTCCTGCTCTTACAGTCTTTGCAGTTTCAAAATGGCATAATTAGGGAAGATTTGAGCAAGCATCGTTGCTCTGTCAAAGTATTTGATGATCAGGTTTCCGTCTTTGTCAAAATACATATACTCTGTCGTGATATACTCTTCCTCGTTATACCAAAAATCGGGGGTGTTCTCTGCCGTGATTTTAAGCCAGCATCTTTCCAATTCAATAGTGCTGTCTCCGTTTACGGTATAATGGCTTTGATAACGCAGATTATATTGGTATTTTTCTCTTGATTCTAAAAACAACTTGATTGAATCAGCAGTAATAACAGCGATACTCGTAGATTGTGAGCTCTCATTTAGGATTTTATAGGTTCCCTCAAAGGATTGAGCCGGTTCATTGTTATTGCATGCCACCAGTACCAATGCAACAATAGCAAAAAGAAAGAATTTTGATTTCATAATTGTACAAATTTATACAGTTTGACAAATAATTTTTACAAATTGGGCGCAAAAGTACTAAAATTTTTGGATATATGCAAGCGTTCAGGCATTTTTTTGACGAATAGAATACAATTCTATCTATTTTGTACGGATAGATAGCGGCTATGCTTGCATGCATTTCCCGCGCATCATTGCGGAAACCATTCTACGGAGTGGTGATTGTGCAGAGGGTTGAGGCATCAGGGGAAAGGTCGATGCGATGAGGGTTGGTGTCGCTGATTTCCATGATGCAGTCCGCTTTCTTCATCAGTTCGATTTTCTCTGCAACGGTATATTTGCCGTCTGCTGCCCAGAACTCCGCCTCCGAATCATTGATTTTGAGATTGTATTTGTTACTTACATATACCGGGGCTTCTCCCGATATTTTGCGAACCATAATATACTCGTAGCCGGCATATGCCGTTCTATCTTTATCTTTGCGTATCCAGTTCACAATCGCACCGCAAGCATATTCCGGGGATTCTTCGGAAAGACGATGAATAACGGTATCATTGCCATAAGGTGAAGGAAGGATCACTTCGATCTCCGCATCTTGGGAATAGAGGTATGCATTATTACGCAATACAACCTGAGAGGGATCACAACTCATACAAAGCAATACCGCCGCAAACAGGGCTACTAATGTCAGATGTCTTGATTTCATAATTGTTCTATTTTTTGATTAGTACTATAATTAATTCGCTCTCATTACTTCCATCAATTGGATTTCCACTTCTTCTGCGTGGAGCAAGCATGGCATTGTAAGAAATGCAGCTAATACCAAAGCAAATAATTTTTTCTTCATATCATATAGTAATTAGAAGTTAATAAAAAAATACCGCCAAACGCTCGTTCGTTTGACGGTGCAAAGGTACTGCTTTTGGGCGAAACTACCAAATAAAAATGTGGGAATTTACAAATACTTAAAATGCTTATAATCAGCAATGTGTAACTAAATCAATGTGGGAATTTTGCGGTTCATTAGCCTTCAATTGCCATTTTGAGAAGAAATTCGCGCAGATTTTTGCCTGTCGTGCCGAGAGATTTAGCTGTATGGTCTTTGAGTTTGCCTATCCCGTTCAGAGAATAAGGAAGCGTTGAAGAAATGTCTTTTCTGCTTAAACCGATCAGGACTAAGACACACAGACGTATTTCTGTCTCATTAAGGACATTTTTTCGCTTTAGTTTATTAGCAAGACAGTTAAACTGTTTGTCAATAATCTGGCACATTCTACTAAAATCCTTCCATTGAATTTCATCTTGCAACGACGCTGATTGACTTAGTGTATTACAGAGATTCTCCATTTCTTGCAATCTGTTTTCTCTATATTTGGCACGTTCTTCTTGTGCCTCTTGAAGTAATTGCAACCCTTGTTTTCTCCGATTTTTAAGTCTTATGGTGTAATAACATAATATACTTAAAAATAGTACGACCAATACCATAATCAGATAAATATATCGCCGATATGAAGATTTTTTCATATCGGCTTTTAATAGCTCTACGGCTATGGTCACTTTATGATGGAGCGGATTAAGAATCTCAAATTCGATGTCGGAACGCTCTCCAGACAACTGAAGAAGTGCTTCGTTATCTAATGTGCTATCGCCATTAATAAGGATAAACAACATATTGTATTTATCCTGTTTCGAGGCATCGGGTAATTCCATTACTAAATTTGCATACATCAAGGCAGAATCAGTTAGCCCCGTATTCCATAAAGCATGAGCTTTTAAGGCGTAAGTAGATGCAGGGGCATAATCTGAAAGCGAAACGGATTGTGTAATCAGGAGAACTGAATCAAATTGATTAAGATTAGTATATAACGCCGCTTTAGTAAGTGAAACCAAAGAGAGAACATTTTTATCGGAACAAGAATTGGTTATAGTATCCAAAAGATGTTTAGTTTCTGCTTCTTTATTTTGTTCCGCCAGCTCAAATGCCATATTATTTAGCCCGTAATAATATAATAAGGTGTCGCCGTTTTGAAGGTACATATCAGCACAACGCTCATACATATCATACGACAGCGGAAACTCGCCTGCCAGATGACAGATAGACCCCATGTTGCTATACACGCGTCCGAGAATATGGTAGTCGCCGGTGTGGGAATGGATGGCGTTGATGAACGCCTGCATGGCTGCAACCGGATCGTCCTTCTCGCGGAGCAGACGGCCGTAGTGATAGCAAGCATGAGAATAAGTACCAAGGGACGATGTACGATGTACGAAGGGGAAGATCTCTCTTATCCTGCGACAGAAGGCAGTGGATTTGTCCAGCGTCTCATAGGCTTGTGCGAGGGTGGCGCTGTCGCCGGCGTCAACGCCGTACATCTGTCCGTCATGCCAGAGGCTGTCCGCCTGTGCCACAACCTCCTGCGCCTCACGCACTCCGCGGGATACGCAAGAGCTGCAAAGCATAAGAATCACCAAAAAGCCAATATGAAAGACACACTTTTTCATGCTGTCGGTGCCAGCGGTTATATTTTGCGCTGCAAAATTACAAAAAATAAATGACACTTACAAATAAAAGTGCCTTTTATCATAAATTTGCTTTCCTTTATCGCCCCCCCTTCCACAAAGTCTATCAGCAGGCTGTGCCTGCGCTCTGTATTCTGTACTCTGTACTCTGTCAGCGCAGCGGTTTGTACTCTGAGGTCCTGGTAGCAGTCTTTTTCGATTGTTCCTTTCGGTCGCATTTTTGCGGCCGCTATATTTCAGATTTCAGCTTTCTGATGGCTGACAGCTGATGGCTGATGGCTTTCGGGTCTGTATTCTGTCAGGCGCAGCCGGTCTATTAAAAAATTGCCGATTATTAAGATACGTAAATTCCGAGGTTTATTTACGATATTTCATATACCTCTTATTTTCAGCAAATTACAAACACACTATCGGAGGCAAGTAAGAGGCATCCCAGAGGCAAGTAAGAGTAAAGTAAGGGGCAATTCGTACTCAAATGCATAAAAACAATTGCCGATTATTAAGATTTGGCTATTCTATCAGCATAGCAGTCTATGCCATTTAATGGAGGGGAAAATGGTTGTCCAAAAAATGGGACAAAAATGGATGATGTACAATTGGGAAAAATAATTAGCGTATAGGGGCATTTAGGCATAGTCACGTCAGGAGGAACATACGATCAGCATACGATCAGCATTCGATCAGCATACGATCAGCATTCGATGGAACCTAACGAAAACCATTATGGGGAGATGAAAAGGGAAAGGCGAAAGGTGAAAAGGGAAAAGGGTGTTTTTTCTTCCATTTTTGATAAATTTTGACTGAAAATATCCTTTTTATTTGCATATTTGGGAAAAATGTATTAATTTTGTGCGGTTTTTTGTATTTTACGCTTAAAAGGCATAAAAAATGTTCCTTATATTTAATAGGATACACGCCTTGCAGTACGAGCGTACAGACACACATACAAAAAGAAACAAAAGGAAACAAAAGGAAACAAAAAGAAACGAAAAAAAACAAAAGGAAAACAAACAGAAAACAAACACCGAATATACTAACTTAAAAACTGAAATATGGGACTATTTTCTTTTACGCAAGAAATTGCGATTGACTTAGGTACGGCGAACACCATTATTATGTGCGACAACCAGATTGTTATCGACGAACCTTCCGTCGTGGCTATCGACTCAAGCAACAAAATGGTCGCCGTAGGAACAAAAGCACAACAAATGATCGGTAAAGGCGGTACACGTATCAACACCATCCGCCCTCTCCGTGAAGGTGTGATTGCCGATTTCTACGCTTGCGAGATGATGATTCGCGGAATGATCCGCATGATTCCGAAGCAGAACCGCTGGTTCACCCCCTCCATCCGTATGGTGGTTTGTATCCCCTCCGGCAGTACCGAAGTGGAGATCCGTGCCGTACGCGACAGCTCGGAGCACGCCGGCGGACGTGACATATACATGATCTACGAACCTATGGCAGCTGCAATCGGTATAGGTATCGATGTCGAAAGCCCGGAGGGATGCATGATCGTGGATATAGGCGGCGGTACAACCGAGATCGCCGTGATCTCGCTCGGCGGCATCGTCAGCAACAAGTCTATCAAAGTGGCGGGCAACGACCTCAACCAGGATATCATCGAGTATATGGGCCGTATGCACAACCTGCGTATCGACGAGCCAACGGCTGAGCGCATCAAGATACAAGTGGGTTCGGCACTTCCTGAACTGGAAAACGCGCCGGAAGACTTCATCGTGGTGGGTCCGAACAAAGTGACCGCCCTGCCGATGTCCGTTCCGGTAAGCTATCAGGAGATAGCCCACTGCCTGGAGAAGAGCATCGTGAAGATCGAGCAGGCTATCCTCATGGCTCTGGAGGCTACCCCGTCGGAGCTCTACGCCGACATCGTACGCCGCGGTATATACCTCACCGGCGGCGGAGCATTGCTCCACGGCCTGGCAAAACGCCTCACCGACAAGATCACCATCCCCTTCCACGTAGCTGAAGATCCGCTCCACGCCGTGGCACGCGGTACCGCTATCGCACTGGAGAATGTCAACAACTTCGGATTCCTGATCCGATAAGCGGCACCCGGTATGCAGAACTTGTTACAACTGATCCATAAATTCAGCAACTTCATAGTATTCATACTACTGGAGGTTGCTGCGTTTATGCTCATCGTGTACAACTCTGCCTACCCAAAAAGCACCGTTCTCTCCACATGCAACTCCATCGTTGCCTGGCATTACGAAGTGGAGAACAATATCGTCAGCTATTTCCACCTCAAAGAGGCCAACGAGCAACTGCAACAGGAGAACGCCATGCTCCGCAACCAGATCGTACTCTACGCCAACGAACGCGAACGGTACAAAGAGTCGGAGAACGTATACCGCTACGCCAACCTGCAACACCGGTTCATCCCCGCCAAAGTCATCCAGATGAACATGGGGGGCATGAAAAACTACATGACCATCAACAAAGGCGAACGGGACGGCATACAAGCCGAAATGGGCGTGATAGGGCCTATCGGCATCGTAGGAATAGTGAGCACCGTGGGACAACACTTCTCCCTCGTGATACCCGTTACCACCAGTCTGAACTTCGGCGTGAGCTGCCGCCTGCAGAAAAACAGCAAGTTAGGCACCCTCAAATGGGACGGCAAAGACGAGAAACACGCCCTGCTCACCGAAGTGGAGTCGTCCGTGGACGTGCAACCGGGAGACATCATACTGACCAGCGGACTGAGCACCACCTTCCCCGAAAACCTGCCCGTGGGAGTGGTGGAGAAAGCCTATATCAAAGACGGAGACGCCATGTGGACCATCGACGTACTCCTGTACACCGACTTTAGCAAACTGAGCTATGTACAAGTGATCGACAACAACATAGCCAACACCGAACTGGAACAACTGAAACGTGAAATGGATTAAGCAATTCATACAGTTTGTAGTCATCTTCCTGTTGCAGATACTACTGATCAACAACCTGCATATCAGCGGGTTGTGTCACCCCTATCTGTATATAGTGTGTCTGCTGATGATGCCTGTCACCCTTCCCAACTGGGCAGAACTGATCATCGGCGCACTCGCAGGAATGATGATGGACGCCTTCTCCAACAGCCCCGGCGTACACATGGCGGCTTGCACCCTGCTGATGTTCATCCGGCCGTACATGATCAAACGGATGGTGGCGGAAAGCGAACGTCTCACCGACGAGATCGACCTCAGCGTGATGAGTAACATGACTTTCGCCATCTACTCTGCCGTGCTCATTCTGATCCATCATGTGATGGTTTTTGTCCTTACCAACTGGTTCCATAACCTCCTTTTCACACTCGGACAGATACTCGTCAGCAGCACCATCACCTTCGGTCTGGTCTTTGGATACGTGTTTATGCGGAAGAAATGATAAACGATAACTACTACAAGCGACAATATGTCATCAGCGGCATTGCCATCGGTGTGGTAGTGTTCTATCTGTTACTGCTCTTCCACCTGCAGGTAATAGACCAGACCATCGGCAGCAAAGCCGAAGGAAACGCCATCGTCAGGCAGACCATCTATCCCGCACGGGGGATGATCTACGACCGCAACGACTCACTGCTCGTCTATAACCAGCCCATCTACGAAATCCTCATGACCATGCGGGAGATGTCCAAGGATTTTGACACCCTCGCTTTCTGCCAAACCATCGGCATCGACCGCCAGATGTTCGACGAACGCATGGAAGCACTCAAAGACACCCGCAAGAACCCCGGCTGGTCAACCTACACCCAGCAGGTGTTCATGTCCCAACTGCAGAAAGAGGACATCGCCCGTCTGCAGGAACGGCTGCACCTCTTCCGCGGAGTGGAGATACGCAACCGTACCATCCGCAGCTACAACTGCCACGAAGCGGCACATATATTGGGCAGCGTGGGGGAAGTGAACTGGGACGACATCAATGCCGACAGCTATTACGTACCCGGCGACTACTCGGGAAGAGACGGCATTGAACGCACCTACGAGAAAGCGCTGCGCGGCAAGAAAGGTATCAAGAAAATGCTGCGCGACTCCAGAGGACGGATCAAAGGACACTACAACGACGGCGCAGAAGACGTACCTGCCGAAGCGGGAGAAGATCTGCACCTGACAATCGATATCAAGCTCCAGCAGGTGGCTGAACAGCTCCTGCACGGCAAACTGGGCAGCATCGTGGCTATCGAGCCGTCCACGGGAGAGATCCTGGCCCTCGCCTCCAACCCGACCTGGGATCCGCAACTGCTGGTGGGCAAAGACCGCTCGAAGAACTACCTCAAACTGCTGCACGACCCCACCAAACCGCTCCTCAACCGCGCTACACAGGCTGCCTACCCTCCCGGCTCCACGTTCAAAACCGTACAGGCACTCGTCTGCCTGGGAGACCATATCATCACCCAAAACACCCAATACACCTGCAACGGTACAGCCAGCACACCGATCAAGTGCACCCACTCGCACGGCTCTCCCGTTACACTCATCAACGGCATAGAGCAGAGCTGCAACCCCTATTTCTGGAACGCCTTCCACGACTATATACAGAAAGGCACCAACAACGGCAAGAACCGCGCCAAAGTGCACGAACGATACCACCAATGGAGAGAAAACGTAATGCAGTTCGGTCTCGGCGCACGGTTCGAGGACTCGGATATCTACCCCCAAGTGCGGGGCAACATCCCGTCCGAAGAGTTCTACGACCGCATGTACGGCAAAACAGGCTGGGTGGCTGCCACAATCCGCTCGCTGAGCATCGGACAGGGCGAGATACTCGCTACCCCGCTCCAACTCGCCAACCAAGCCGCCACCATCGCCAACGAAGGATATTACATCACCCCGCACCTCAACCGCAACGACTCGATGAAATCGCGGATCCACCGCACCTCGATCGACCAACACGACTTCCGGCTGGTCAAAACGGGAATGGCACGCGTGATGACCAACGGTACCGGTAAACGATATACGGTGAATGATGTCGAACTGTGCGGCAAAACCGGTACGGCGCAGAACAGCCGGGGAAGAGACCACTCCATCTTCATCGGTTTCGCACCCAAAGACGATCCCAAGATAGCCGTCGCTGTCGTGGTAGAGAATGCCGGCTACGGCGCTACATGGGCTGTGCCGATCGCTACACTGATGATCGAATACTACCTCAAAGGCGAGATCGAACACACCGACCTCTTCCACCGAATGACCACCTCAAGCACTATCCAACTCAATGCAACGAAACAGTAACATTCTACATAACATCGACTGGGTGACAGTCTTTCTGTACGTGGCACTGTGTGTCTTCGGATGGGTGAATATCGCCGGTGCTTCGCATACCTATGACCAGGAGACCTTTATCGACTTCGGCACCTATGCCGGCAAACAACTCATCTGGCTGGGCGGAGCCATGCTCCTTGCCGTAGTCGTCATGACCCTCGACCACAAGATATACGACACCTCCGCCTACTTCCTCTACGGAGCCATGATCCTGGCATTGATAGCTACCCGCTTTCTGTCACCTCCGGGAGGTATCAAAGGCTCCTACAGCTGGATAGCACTCGGCTCCTTCCGCCTGCAGCCTGCCGAGTTCGCCAAACTGACCACCGCCCTGGCTATCGCCAAATTCATGGGGCAATACGAGTTCAAGGTGCGTAGCTGGAGAGACCTCATCACGCCGCTCCTGATCATCGGCATACCCATGGCAATCATCATGATATGGGAGAAGGAAACAGGTTCGGCACTGATCTTCGCCGCATTCTTCCTCGTCTTCTACCGGCAGGGAATGAGCGGCTACGTACTCCTATGCGGCGTGGCGGCGATAGCGCTGTTTATCATTGCCGTCAAATATAACGCCACACCCGTACCTCTCGGCACCGGTTCGATGGGAATAGTCGTCTGCATGGCATTGCTGACCGTCATCGGCGTGTTCTTCCTCCTGCAGGAGAACCGCCACACCACCGAGAAAATAATCGTCACCTCCGCCATCGCCCTTGTGTACGGCTTCTGCCTGATCCTGAATATCTGGATTCCCGTCAACTTCAACTGGGTAGGCATAGCCGTAGTATCGCTGCTGAGCGTCTATCTCATCGGCGCCAATCTGTACAAACGCAACCCCTCGCTGGTCATTGTAGGACTATTCCTGCTCGCCAGCACCGCCTATACCAATATCTGCGACATAGCTTTCAACAAAGTGCTGCAAACCCACCAGCGCAAACGTATAGAACTGCTGTTGGGAATGATCGAAGACCCCAACGGTGTCGGATATAACGTCAACCAGGCACGCATAGCCATCGGCTCCGGAGGACTCACCGGCAAAGGCTATCTGCAAGGCACACAGACACAGATGAAATTCGTGCCCGAACAGGCAACCGACTTCATCTTTACCACCGTAGGGGAGGAATGGGGGTTCATCGGCACCTCTGCAGTACTGATCGTCTATCTGATATTCATACTGAGACTGATACAACTGGCTGAAAGACAGCGAGATAACTTCTCTCGCATCTATGCCTACTCGGTGGCGTCCATATTCCTCCTCCACCTGATCATCAACATCGGAATGGTCTTGGGAGTACTGCCTGTCATCGGTATCCCGTTGCCGTTCTTCTCCTATGGAGGAAGTTCGCTCTGGGGATTTACCCTGCTGCTGTTTATCATGCTCCGCCTTGACGCCGCCGGAGCCGAAAGAATGAGATAAACCATGTTTGTCACCAACCCCATAGGAATACGAGGAGAGGAAACCGCCACCGACATACTCCGGCACAAAGGATACAAGATCCTTGAACATAACTGGCGGATGGGACACCTGGAAGTGGATATCATTGCCGAGAACAAGAAAGAAATAGTCTTTGTGGAGGTAAAAGGACGCACTACGGCCTTTGGCAACAAGCTTCCCGAAGAATATGTCGATGAGGACAAGAAAAGGCGCATCATAGCCGCTGCAAACGCCTATATCAAGTATCACCAGGTGGAGAAGACACCGCGGTTTGACATCATCGGTGTGCTCATTGATCCCGACACCGGGGAGGTGACCTACCAAAACCACCTTGAGAATGCCTACACGCCGCATTTCAGGACTGTCGGCAAAGCCACTTTCAGCGGTGAAAACAGATGGCACTATAAAAGCAGAAAGAACATATAATGATAGAAAACGAGTTCACATATGACGTTATTGTAGTCGGCGCAGGGCACGCCGGCTGTGAAGCGGCGCACGCAGCTGCGCGCCTCGGCAGCAAGACACTGCTCATCACCATGGACATGAACAAGATAGGCCAGATGAGCTGCAATCCTGCCGTGGGCGGAATAGCCAAAGGACAGATAGTACGGGAAATAGATGCCTTAGGTGGCAAAATGGGCGAAGTCACCGACAAAACAGCTATCCAGTTCCGCATGCTCAACCGCAGCAAAGGGGCTGCCATGTGGAGCCCTCGAAGCCAAAGCGACCGCAAACGGTTTATCGAAGCCTGGGTAGAGACACTCAGCAACACGCCCAACCTCTTTATCTGGCAAGACACAGTAACCGAACTCATCATCAAGGACAAACAAGTGCAAGGTGTGAAGACAGCCCTCGGAATATCGATGAAATCGAAAGCAGTTGTACTTACAAACGGCACTTTTCTCAACGGTCTGATGCACATCGGGCACACTCAACTCATCGGAGGACGCATTGCCGAGAACGCCTCTTTCGGACTAACCGAACAACTCAAGTCTCTTGGCTTCAGAACCGACCGGATGAAGACAGGAACACCGGCACGCATAGATAAAAGAAGCATCGATTTCAACGAGCTTACAGAGCAATTGGGCGACAGCGATTGGCACCACTTCTCCTATCTGCCGTCCGTGCACCGCGAACTCAAGCAGATGTCCTGCTGGATCACCTATACCAATCCTCTGACACACGACACGCTGCGTCAAGGACTTGCCGATTCGCCCCTTTTCAACGGACAAATCAAGAGCATAGGTCCACGTTATTGTCCGAGCATTGAGACCAAGATCGTCACCTTTGCCGACAAAGAGGCGCACCAACTATTCTTGGAGCCGGAGGGCGTTGACAGCAACGAGTATTATGTCAACGGCTTCTCATCGTCCCTCCCGTGGCAGGTTCAGTTGTCCGGTCTGAGAACCATCCGCGGACTCGAACACGTGGTAATGTACCGGCCGGGGTACGCCATCGAGTATGACTTCTTCGACCCCACCCAACTGCACCACTCGCTGGAGACCAAAGAGATTAAAAATCTCTTTTTTGCCGGACAGATCAACGGTACTACAGGATACGAAGAAGCCGCAGGACAAGGCTTGGTGGCAGGCATCAACGCACACCAAACCATCCACGGGCTGCCGGAGTTTGTGATGAACCGCGACGAGAGTTACATAGGCGTGCTGATTGACGATCTGGTATGCAAAGGCGTAGATGAGCCCTACCGAATGTTCACCTCACGCGCCGAACACCGCATACTCCTCCGCCAGGACAACGCAGACGAGCGCCTCACCGCACGCGGGTACGAATTGGGATTAGTGTCGCCTGAGCGCAAAGAGATCTATGACGCCAAGCAGCAAATGATCTCTACCCTAACCGGCTTTCTATCCTCCACAATGGTCAAAGCAGAGGATATCAACACATGGTTGGAAGGACAAGGAACGGGAGGGTTGCAACATAGTTGCAAAATACGCGATCTGATCACCCGTCCGCAGATCAGTATCCACAACCTTGCCGAAGCCGTTCCGGCTCTCAAAGAAGCCATTTCCACCATGAGCGAGGAGGTCATCGAAGAGACAGAAATCAGCATCAAATACGAAGGATATATCCTAAGAGAAAAACAAGCAGCCGACAAACTGCAACGTCTGGAACAAATACACCTGCCCGAAGACTACGACTACTCCCAACTGCAATCCCTGTCCACCGAAGCGCGGCAGAAACTCAACCGCCTCCGCCCTACAAACATAGGAGAGGCAAGCCGGATACCGGGCGTAAGCCCTAACGATATAAGCGTCCTGTTAGTAATGATGGGAAGATAAGTACAAATGTTTCACGTGGAACATAGAGCAAAGCAACAAAATAAATGATTAAATAGTAAATGACCAAATAGTAAATAAAGATGACCGCTCAAGAAGTAATCAGAAATATCCGTAATGTGCCGGACTTCCCTGTCAAAGGAATACAGTTCAAAGATATCACTACGGCACTGCAGAACCCCGATTGTCTCAAATGGTTCAGAGACCAAATGGTAGATCTATACAGCAGCAAGGGTGTCACCAAAGTGCTCGGTATAGAGTCTCGCGGGTTTATTATAGCGCCTGCGGTAGCGATGGAACTGAATGCAGGATTTGTACCTATCCGCAAACCGGGAAAACTGCCTGCAGAAACGGTAGAGATAAGCTATGACAAAGAGTATGGCAAAGACACCATACAGATACACAGAGACGCTATCGGACCTGAAGATACAGTCCTAATCCATGACGACCTGTTAGCAACCGGAGGTACTATGGCAGCCGCCATCGCCTTAGTGCGCAAAATGGGAGTCAAGAAAGTGTATGTCAATTTCCTTATCGAACTGGAGGGACTGAACGGCAGAGCTGTACTAAACGAAGCAGACGAAGTGACAACACTGCTTGGAATAGAAGTGAATGAATGAGCGTAGCGAACATATTAACGCGCTCCTGAAGCAGATACCTCACCAACCGGGAGTATATCAATACTTCAACGACGAGGGGGTGATTATCTATGTGGGGAAAGCAAAAGACCTGCATAGACGGGTGAACAGTTATTTCCAGAAGGACAACCAGAGCAGCAAGACAAGACAGCTGGTAGCCCATATCCGTGACATACGCTATGTGGTGGTGGAAAGCGAACAAGACGCCTTCCTGCTGGAGAACAACCTGATCAAGCAGTACCAGCCGCACTACAATATCCTGCTCAAGGACGGCAAATCATATCCGTCGATCTGCATCACACGCGAGCCGTTTCCCAGGATATTCAAAACAAGAACCATCGTCAAGTCGGCAGGCGAATACTACGGTCCTTACAGTTTCGGCAACACCGTAGATCTGGTGATCGAACTGCTGCACAAGCTTTATCCCATCCGTACCTGTAATATGCCGATTACAGCCGAAGGCATCGAGAAAAACAAATACAAAGTGTGTCTTAAATATCACATCAAGACATGCGGAGGTATCTGCGAAGGGTACAACAGAGAAGAATACCGGGAATGGGTGACAGCCGCCAGAAAGATCATCAAAGGAGATGCGCAGGAAATCATCGGACAATTAGAGCAAGAGATGGCTCACTACGCTTCGGAAATGGAGTACGAAAAAGCCGGTGAAATCAAACGCAAACTGGAGCTGCTAAACCAGTTCTGCAGCAAGACAATTATCTCGAATTCATCGATACAAGACCTCGATGTATTCGGCTACGAAGAACAGGACAACACGATCTACATAGCCATGCTGCATGTACACAACGGCAGTATTGTACAGGGGCAGACTATCTCCTACCGCCGCCTGATGGAGGAGAGCAAGGAAGAGTTGCTGGCGATGGGAATGATCGAATTACGGGAACAATTGGGCAGCCGGACAAAAGAAGTCTTAGTGCCGTTTATTCCCGATGTATTCGACGAAAATATACATCTCAACATTGCTGTTTCGGGGGATAAAAAGAAACTTCTTGAACTGGCTCAGCAGAACGTACGCCAATACAAACTCGACAGACTCAAACAGTCAGACAAACTCAATCCGGATCAGAGGGCTACGAGGATATTAGGGGAATTGCAGCAAATGCTGCAGATTGACCACAAGCCCATGTGGATAGACAGTTTTGACAACTCGAATATCCAAGGGCAAAATGCCGTAGCCGGCTGTGTTGTTTTCAAGAAAGGCAAGCCAAGCAAGAGCGACTATAAGAAGTTTAACATCAAGACCGTTATCGGTGCTGATGACTATGCAAGCATGCGCGAGGTAGTAAGAAGAAGATACCAGCACCTGATTGACGAACAAGCCGGCTTGCCGGATCTGATCATCGCCGATGGAGGTATCGGACAGATGCACGCTATACGGGAAGTCGTAGAGGACCAACTGGGGCTTAAGATTCCAATTGCCGGACTTAAGAAGGATGACAAGCACCGCACCCAGACACTGCTCTTCGGTTTTCCTCCCAAGCAGATTGACATGCCTATCACCTCCGAGGTCTTCCGACTGATGGTACAGATACAAGACGAGGTGCACCGATTTGCGATCACGTTCCACAAAAAGAAACGCAGCAAGGCGCAGATCAAGAGCCAACTCGATGATTTACAGGGAGTTGGAACAGTCACAAAGCAGAAAATACTGCTTCATTTCGGGTCACTGCAGCGCGCTAGAAGCGCCAAAATAGAAGAGTGGCAGAATTTACTCGGAAAACGAAGAGGTTCAGCCATTTACGAACAATTATCGGCACAATTAACCCTTTGAGAATTGAATATTTGTAAGCGTCATGAGAACTTATACGATAAAATTAAATGATAACAAGGAGATTTTTCTCCTCAACGACGAAGGCCAGGTAGTCAAGACCACGGATATACTTGACCGGACACCCGGCAGGGTTTTCGCCTTCGACGGTCCGATGGGTGCAGGCAAGACCACCTTCATCCGCCAACTATGCGCCGACTTAGGCTCAGAGGACATCGTCAACAGTCCGACTTTTGCCATCGTCAATGTATATGACTACCCCACCCCGTCCGGCAGACGGGAGATCTACCATTTCGATTGCTACCGGATCAAGGATATTCGCGAGGCGATGGATTTCGGAGCGGAAGAGTATCTCTACTCGGGAGAGTATTGTCTTATCGAGTGGCCGGAGATGATCGATGCGCTGTTACCTGAAGAGACAGTCCACATAAAAATCACGCCGTTGGAGAACGGCGACCGACAATTGATGATCAAAGATTAACAACATAAATCGCCCGACAATGAAAAAGTTACTTATCGCATTGCTATTGTTATCTACAATACCGGCAGCAGCTGAATGGACAGAGGGAGACACTCTGTGGGTCAATAATGAGTGGAAAACGGCAGACCCTGAAAACGCTTGTTTCTATGGCATAGTCAAGCGCGTAGATCAAGAGGACAATATAGCTGTCATCCGTTATTTCTCACGGGAGACCAATCACCTCATATCCATCCAGCACCGTGTGGCAAGCGGCGACGGAGCAGGTCTGCAAAAAGGCAAACAACTCTTTTTCTACGACAACGGCCCGGTAGAACACATGGAGGTATATACACTCGTTCATGACGAAAGCAATGACACCACCCGCAACCGTATCGCCTCGGAGAGCTATCTTTACCCGGACGGCAAGACCAAAGAGGAGGTGAACGTGACCTACCAGACGAGCAAGACGGGTATGGAGACCTTCTCATACACGCGCAAATGTTTTTATCCGTCAGGTAATATACAATATGAAGAATCCCTCGGCGAGAAAGCAACAGAGCCTCGTACCGTCTATTACAACGAGAAGGGCAAAAAGGTCAAACGCCCCAAGCAGAAGTTCGAACTATTTATGCAAATGCCTTCGTTCCCTGGCGGTCAAGAAGCATTGCTTTATTTCCTGTCCCAAAACATCAAATACCCGCCTATAGCGCAAGAGAATGGCATACAAGGAAAAGTTGTGGTGCAGTTTGTGGTAGCAAAAGACGGCAAGATAGAAGAGGTGGAGGTTCTTCGTTCCGGCGGTGACCCTTCGCTGGACAAGGAGGCAGTACGGGTTGTCAAAGCCATGCCCAAGTGGGAACCGGGAAAGAGACGGGGAAAGCCCATCCGCGTCAAATATACGGTACCTGTCAACTTCCGTCTGATGTAAATAACGAGGAAAGGTTCAAAAGAATGATAGAAGTAAAAGACATACATAAATCCTTTGGCGAGGTAGAGGTGCTCAAAGGCGTTGATCTACTGGTCAAGAAAGGCGAGATAGTAGCCATCGTAGGCAAATCCGGAGCGGGTAAGACTACCCTACTCCAGATTATAGGTACATTGGAGAAACCCGACAAGGGGAAAGTGCTCATCGACAAGACCGATGTCTTCTCCCTGAGCGAGAAAGAGCTGGCACAATGGCGTAACCGGCACCTCGGTTTTATCTTCCAGTTCCACCAGCTGCTACCGGAGTTCACCGCCCTTGAGAACGTGATGATCCCCGGAATGATTGCCGGTGAGAAGAATGCAGACATACGTGCGCGCGCCACCCGCCTGCTAACCGAACTGGGGTTACAGGAACGGATGGATCATAAGCCCAACCAGCTCTCCGGCGGCGAGAAACAGCGTGTAGCCGCAGCGCGCGCGTTGATGATGTCTCCGCTCGTCATTCTGGCAGACGAGCCTTCCGGCAGCCTCGACGAAGCCAACAAACGCGATCTGCACCGCCTGCTGTTGGAGATGCGGGACAAATACCACCAGACCATCCTTATCGTCACCCACGACAAGGATCTGGCGGCTATCTGCGACCGGGTGATAGAGATTAAAGACGGCATTATTACTACAGCACAATGAAACACCTATTTTGCATAACCACTACCCTACTCTGCCTGCTTTGGACGAGTTGCGGACATAAGCGCGACATCTTCGAAGGCGCGGAACTAACGCCCCAACATGTACGGATAGAGCGTTTTGACAGCGCCTTCATCCATGTGGACACCACCAACATTGACGCCTCCGTGGAACAGCTGTACACCCGCTATCCGGATTTCACACCTTATTTTGTGTCCGAACTGTTAGGTTTGCCTAACAAGGACAGTCTGGCAGCTATCCTGCCACGCTTTCTTGCGGACACCACTCTCCGGATAGCCCAGACCAACCGCGACGAGCAACAGCTCTTCGCCGACATATCGCTCATTCAGAAAGAACTGGACGAAGGCTTCACCCGCATCCACTATCTCTTCCCCGAATGGCCGGTGCCTGCTGTGTATCTCTTCGTCTCCGGCTATGTGTCACCCCTCTATTTCCCAAGCGACGAGATCATTGGCATCGGGGCGGAGATGTATCTTGGCTCAGACTATCCGGTATATAACCAGATGGTGTATAACTACCAGAAGATCACGATGCGCAAAGAGTGTGTCGTGGGCGATGCTGTCAGTGCTTTTCTCTTCCGCAATATACCGTATAACGGCACTCAGAACAGGCTGCTTGACCAGATGATCTACCAAGGCAAAATGCTGTTTCTGCTTGATCAGGTCCTGCCTTCCGAGAAAGAGGAGCAGATCATCGGTTACAGCCGCGAACAATGGGAATGGTGCACCGCAAACGAACGCGATATATGGCGGCTGATGATGGATAAGCGCGACCTGTTCAAGACCGAAGCACTTGTTCTGACCTCATACATGAACGACGGACCATTCACCTCCGAAGTATCGCAAGACTCGCCGGGACGGTTAGGCGCTTGGGTAGGATGGCGGATAATAGAGAGTTATATGGCTCATAATAAGGATGTTACGATGCACCAGCTGTTAGAGAACACCGATGCACAATCGATTCTTGAGCACAGCCATTACAGACCTTAAAGCACTGGAATGACAATGATAGACCATCTGCCACAAAACCCTGAAATGCTCGTCTCCGTAATCAACAGACTGTTGCGGGACGGGGAGTTTGAGTCGCTTGAGGACTTATGCAGCTACTACGACCGGACGGAAGAAGAACTACGCCAACTGCTTCTCCGGAACGGATACGAATATATGGAACAACAGAAACAATTCCGATAGATGAACAGAAACGATTTCCCGATATTGAACGAGACGGTACACAAGCGCCCCTTGGTGTACCTTGACAATGCCGCTACGAGCCAGAAGCCGCAGGCGGTGATAGATGCCATCACGGAGGCTTACACACACTGGAACAGCAACATTCACCGCGGCGTGCACCATCTGAGCCAGTTAGCAACGATGAAGCACGAGGAGGCACGCAAAGCCGTGGCAGAATTTATCGGAGCCAAGAGTTCCGACGAGATCATCTTCACCAAAGGCACGACGGACAGCATCAATGCCTTGGCTTTCTCTTTCGGCGAGGCGTTCGTGCATGAGGGCGATGAGATTATTGTCTCTGCGGCAGAGCACCACTCAAACATCGTACCCTGGCAAATGCTCTGTGCGCGCAAGAAAGCGGTGCTGCGGCATATTCCCCTACAGGCAGACCAAACGCTCGATATAGAGGCTTTCAAGGGGCTTCTGAACGAAAAGACGAAACTGGTCTCTGTGGCGCATGTGAGCAATGTGTTAGGAATCATCAATCCCGTGGAAGAAATCATCCGTCTGGCGCACGAGAAAGGCGTGCCGGTGTGTATTGACGGGGCGCAGAGTATTCCGCATATGAAGGTCGATGTGCAGGCGCTGGATTGCGATTTCCTTGCGTTCTCCGGGCATAAGATGTACGGTCCGACGGGTATCGGTATGCTGTACGGCAAACGCGAGTGGCTGGAGAAGCTGCCGCCGCATGAGGGTGGGGGAGAGATGATCAACCACGTGCGCTGGAGCGGTACGACATATAATGAGTTGCCCTATAAGTTCGAAGCCGGAACCCCTAATTTCGTGGGAAGTTATGCTTTGCACAAGGCGATAGAGTATATGCAATCTGTTGGTTTAGAGACGATTGAAGCGCACGAGCGCGAACTGACGGAGTACTGTGAGGAGCGGTTGAAGGGGATACAGGTTATGGGTGACGGGTTACGGGTGAAAGTGTATGCCGCCGGACAGCCAAAAGCCGGAGTGATCAGTTTCAATGTATACAGCCGTCAGCCGTCAGAGGGATTGATACATCCGTTTGATATAGGCACATTGCTTGACCAGCAGGGCGTGGCGGTACGCACAGGTCACCACTGCGCCGAACCGCTGATAGACGATCTGGGGGTACCGGGGACGGTGCGTGTGTCGTTCGGGTTATATAACGACAAGAGCGATGTGGATGCACTTATTGCGGCACTGGAGAAAGCCATTATGATGCTTAGCTAACAACAAAAACGGCAGCCTTACGGTTGCCGTTTTTTCAACTTTCGTCTTTTGATTTTCGACTACTTGATCTCAATCTGTTTCGTCGTCTTGCCTTCTACTTTCTGGGTTTTAGGCAGTTCGATAGTCAGAATACCGTCTTCTACCTTGGCGTTGATCTCTTCTTCGTTCACATCATCCGGCAGACTGTATTTCTGCTCGTAGTTGGTGTA
>DGTP01000013.1 GCA_002394335.1 Bacteroidales bacterium UBA4333
TCCAACTTTTTGGGGTCACATCAAACCGGAGCGGTTTTTCGTTGTTTACGTCTTTCGGCTCTCGGCTCTCTGATGGCTGACGGCTCCCCCCGTAAGGGTCTTGTAAGGGGGTTATCAGACTTTCGTCAGACTTTTATCGAGTCAACGATTTCTATCCAACCCTGTTTGTCGTACTTCGAGGACACCGACACGGCTTTGCCGTCCCACCTCGAAAGTACGCTCGCATCGTGCAGACCATATGCAAATCTAAAAAGGATTTTTTCTGCCATGCGCATAACGCGCACCTAATATAGTCTGCTACCCGGAGCCCATTATGCAAGCATATGTTCCCCCGGTAGCAGCCTATATTGATTGAATTTTATTCAATTCGGCAGAAAAAATCCTTTTTAGATTTGCATATGTCCAAAATTTGTCGTACCTTTGTGCCCTGAAATGTGAAAATATGCAAATGAACCGCTTCTTTTTGATATTTGGACTCTTGTGCGCCTTCTGTATGGGGGCGTCCGCCCAGTTTACCGAAGCCGACAAAGAGCTTATGGACGCCTATCTTGAGAACAACATGCCCAAGTGGAAATCCTTTATCGACGCCGTGCCATGGAATACCGCCACCAAACAGGCCAAACTCCGCTCACTCGCCTACGAATACGGCTACTGCGCAGCCATGCTCGATGTCAACAAGAAACAGGCTGCCCCCTATGTCGAACGCTTTCATAAACACGTCGAGGAGATGAAACCACACCTCGGAGCAGGATACTACGACATGTACCTCTCGTCGGTCTATGCCTTCGAAATCATGCTCGGAAAGTCGGCACACTTCATCAGCACACTCAAACTGGCAAACTCCGCCGCCGAGAAACAGCCGGACAACCCCATTACACTCGGATACCGGGCCAATGTCCTCTTCTACGCGCCGAGAGGAATAGGAAACAAGAAAGAGGCACTGCGCATCTTCGAAAAAGCCGAAAAACTATACCGCGCACCACAGTGGAAATACTGCTGGAACAGACCCGCTACACTGCTCACCATCGCACAGTGCTACGAGAAACAGGGAGACCTCGATACTGCCATCAGGAAAGCACAGGCTCTACTGCAGGAGTTCCCTAACTACAAGTATGTGAAAAACACCTATCTGCCACAACTCAAAGCCAAAAAAGCCAAGAAAAAGTAGCTTTTTAACCATATTCTGACAAAAAATCAACAAAAAATTTGCGTATGTCATTTTTTTGTTGTACCTTTGCACCCGCTTTTCGGGAAAAGGCTATGAGCCATCAGCAGTCAGCTGTCAGTCATCAGTCATCAGAAAGCTGAAATCTGAATGCTGAATTCTGAAAGTATAAATAGTGTCCACTCGTATATCGGTATTACACCGGATTTTGGTTCCGAGAAGCGAGGTTCGACTCCTCGGTGGACAACTAAGGCTGCTCCGGCAGCCTTTTTAGCCCTCAGTCATCAGCCGTCAGCCGTCAGAAAAATCTGAATGCTGAAAACTGAATGCTGAATGCTAAAAAAACGTGTGATGAGATACACGGTATTAAGTAACACAACAACAAAAAAACTATTATGAAATTATTCCAATTAACCGGTACTCCGCGTAGCGAGTACGGCAAGAAAGCAGCTAAGGCTTTCCGTAAAGACAATCTCGTTCCTTGTAATGTCTATGGACTCGGTGAAAACCTCACTTTCACCGTAGCTGAGGGCGATGTCCGCAAACTTATCTATACGCCCGACACCATGGCGGTAGAGCTCACCATCGGCGATACCAAGAAGATGGCTGTTGTCAAAGAGCTCCAGTTCCATCCCGTCTCCGAGCGCGTGCTCCATATCGATTTCCTCGAAGTGAACGAGCAGAAACCCGTTACCGTCTCCATCCCTGTGCAGCTCCAAGGTCTGGCTGAGGGTGTGAAAGCCGGTGGTAAACTGGCTCTCCAGGCACGCAAACTCAAAGTCAACGGTATCTATACACAGATCCCTGAACGCATAGTGGTGGACGTTACAGAACTCGGACTGGGCAAGAAGATCGCAGTGGGCGATATCAAGCTCGAGAACCTCCGCCTGATGAACCCCGCTGACATGTGCGTAGCTGAGGTCAAAGCTACACGACAAAGCAAGCAGGCTTAATGAAATTCCTTATCGTCGGATTAGGGAATGTCGGCTCCGAGTATGAGGAGACGAGGCACAACATCGGCTTTAAAATAGTCGATGTTTTTGCTAATACTGTAGGGGCACAGTGGCAGGACAAACGATACGGCTTCGTCGCCAAATGCCGCGTCAAGAACGCCGAGATACTCCTGCTCAAACCATCCACCTACATGAACCTGTCAGGCAATGCCGTGCGATACTGGCTCCAACAGGAGAAAATCCCGATCGAGAACATGCTCGTCTTCGTGGACGACCTGAACCTCCCCTTCGGCACCATACGCATCCGTAAAGCCGGAAGCAACGGCGGACACAACGGTTTGGGACATATACAGCAGGTCTTGGGTACGGAGAATTACGCGCGTGTGCGGTTCGGTATAGGGAACGGGTTCGCACGAGGCGCGCAGATAGGCTTTGTCCTTGGCGAATGGACGGAAGAGGAGAAACAACAGATCGGCGAAAGACTCAAACTGACCACCGAGATCATCCCTTCCTTCTGCCTCGCCGGCATCGACCGGACAATGAACCTGTTTAATAACAAATAGACCGGCCTGCGGTCTGTATTCTGTCAGCGCAGCGGTCTGAAAAACAATGGAAGTTCGAGTAGATAAATATCTCTGGGCAATGCGCATCTATAAGACGCGCTCGATTGCCGCAGACGCCTGCAAGAACGGGCGTGTGACGGTCAACGGGGTACAACTCAAACCCAGCCGTACCTTCAAGATCGGCGACCGGTTCTCCGTGCGCAAGGGGCCAATCACCTATTCCTACCGGGTACTGCAACTCTCGGAGAACAGGCTCAGCGCAAAACTCGTGCCGGAGTACATGCAGGATATTACCGCACCCGACCAGCTCGAACTCCTCGAACTGGCACGGCTCGCCGGAAAAACAGGCAGAGACCGAGGTACGGGAAGACCCACCAAGAAAGATCGCCGCGATATAGAGACATTCATGAGCGACAACTACCTCGACGACTTCGACTGGGAGGACGAAGGAATTTAGACCGCTGTGCTGAAAGACACATACTCAGTCTGTACTCTGTCAGCGAAGCGGTCTGTACTCTGTCAGTGAACGAAGTGAACGGTCTATATGAAATCCAAACGTGAAAATATTGCCGAATACATCCTCTATCTATGGCAGATAGAGGACTATTTGAGGGCGTTCCCGCAACAGGCGGAGACGAATGCCGAACTACATGACTTCGCGGAAATAATGCACCGCGAAGGCGTGTTCACTGCCGGACATACAAGTCTGGCAACCAACGCACTCGCGGAGATGGAACAGCTCCATGACGAACTCCTTGACCAAGAGGCGCAGTACCGAGCCATGGCCATCCGCCTCCGGCCATCCCTCACCCTCTTCAAGTCCAAAACCGACCGCCCCGCCATGAGCGACATAGAGGCGTCTCTCACTCTCCTCTATAAAATCATGCTCCTCCGACTGCAACACAAAACCGTCTCGCAGGAAACGGCACTCGTGCAGCAACAGGCTACACAACTCCTGCGAGCACTCAGCCGATACTATTATGACAACCAAACAGCGGTTTGAATACTGCCTTGCGTGGTTCGGGGAACATATGCCGCAGGCGGCCTCCGAACTCAACTACCGAAACCCGTACCAGTTGCTGGTGGCGGTAATGCTCTCCGCCCAATGCACCGACAAACGCGTGAACATGGTCACTCCCGCACTCTTTCGGGCGTTCCCCACACCCCAAGCCCTGGCGGTCGCCACAGCCGATGAGGTGTTCCCCTATATCGCTTCGGTGAGTTATCCGCGCGCCAAAGCCGGACACCTTGTGCAGATGGCCCAACGGCTGGTTACTGCCTACCAAGGCGAGGTGCCTGATAACATCGACGACCTCCAGACACTGCAAGGGGTGGGGCGCAAGACTGCCAATGTTCTCTGCGCCGTAATATGGAACAAACCCGCCATGGCGGTCGATACCCATATCTTCCGCGTGAGCGAACGGCTCGGACTCACCACCGGCAGCCGTTCACCACTCCAGACCGAGAAACAGCTGGTGCGCTATATACCGGAGACCCTCATCCCCAAAGCACACCACTGGCTACTCCTACACGGACGATATACCTGTCTGGCACGCAAACCCAAATGCGAAGCCTGCGGACTGCAGCAGTATTGCAGGTTCTTCGCCAAAAACAATAAGTCTTGATTATGGAACTGCAGGAGAAAAAACATATAGCTTCCCTTTTTGACCGGATAGCCGCTCATTATGACGGCTTGAACCACCTCCTCTCGCTCGGTATCGACCGTTGCTGGAGGCGGCAGGCGGTGCGCTCGATGAAGCCCGCCGATGAAGTGCTGGACGTGGCTGCCGGTACCGGCGATCTCGCCATTCTCATGTGCCGCAACCACAAGGCGCAACACGTGACCGCTGCCGACCTCTCCGCCGGGATGATGGCTATCGGTGCCGCCAAAGCCCAACGCGCCAAGGCTCCTGTCACCTTCGAGCAGGTCAATGCACAGGCTATGCCTTACGCCGACGCCTCCTACGACGCCGTCACCTGCGCGTACGGCGTACGCAATTTTGCTGACCTCGATGCCGGACTCAGGGAGATGTACCGCGTGCTCAAAGAGGGCGGCGAACTGAGGATCATGGAGTTCGGCTATCCTGATAACACCCTCGTCCGGTGGGGATATGACCTCTATTTCGACTATTGCCTGCCGCTCGTAGGAAGGCTCTTCAGCCGCGACAAGATTGCCTACACATACCTCAATCGGAGCGTCAAGGGCTTTGTCTATGGAGAAGACTTCGCCCGGCATCTCCGCAAGGCGGGGTTTAAGGAGGTCTCCTTCCGCAAACAGACTTTCGGTATATCCTATCTATATCTGGCTGCAAAATGAAATCGGTTCTTCTATGGCTTCGTATCGTCCGTCCGCAAACCCTGCCGGCTTCCCTTTGTCCGGTGGTGGTGGGGCTGGCGTGCTCGCCGGCACCTCTCCATGAGGGGGTGGCGTGGGTGACTGTCTTCTGCGCTCTCGGCTTGCAGATACTCTCCAATCTGATCAACGACTACTATGACTTTCTTAGGGGGACAGACCGCAAGGCGCGTGTCGGCTTCCGGCGCGCACTCGCCGAAGGAGAGGTTACCGGGCGCCAGATGCGCATCGCCATCCTCGTCTGTCTGGCACTCACGGTCGCCTTGGGAATGGTGCTGGTGCTCTGCGGCGGATGGCGCATCCTGCTCATCGGACTCACCGCCCTGCTCTTCGCCTGGCTCTATACCGCTACCTCCCGATCGCTCTCCTATCTGGGCATTGCGGATATTTTCGTCTGGCTATATTACGGTGTGGTCGCTTCGGTGGGGACCACGTGGCTCCAAGTGGCGATGACCACGTCGCCTGTCACCTCTTACGAGGCCTATATGCCCTCCTTTTGGGCAGGCAGCGTGTGCGGACTAATCTCCATGCTCGTGCTGATGATCAATAATATCCGCGACATCGATTCCGACCGCGAAGCCGGCAAACGCACCCTGCCCGTACGCCTGGGAAAGCGTGCCGCAGAGGGACTAATGTTCCTTATTATATTAGGCGCGCTCGCGTGCGCGTATATACAATTCGGATTCTCTCCGGTGCTCTTCACGGCTCTACCGCTGACCGCTCTCTGGATTGCCGTCCTCCGCGCCCGGGGAAAAACATACAACCTCTGCCTCCTCGGAGCAGGAATATGTAATATCTGCTACACAATCCTGGTACTTTGTGTTCAATAATGGAAAACTAAGTTGTGGGATAGAAAAAACTTTTCGGACAACTTTTTGATTTCCTAAAAAATGCAAATCGCTTAATATCAGCGGTTTGTATTTTTGTTTTGGAAAACTTTCTGAAAAAATATTCAAAAAAGTTGTAGAAAAATTTGCATATATCAAAAAAAAGCAGTACCTTTGCCCTCGCTTTCGGCTTTTCTGAAAAAGTAGTATATTTATTAACATATCGGGCTGAACTAAAAACGTGGAATTTTTAGAAGTGCCCTTAATACACTATATTATGGAAACATACATTATCAAACGGGATGGCAAGAAAGAATTGTTTGCCATCGACAAGATCAAGAGTGCCATCGCCAAGTCGTTTCTGGCAGTAGGTGCTTTCGCTACGGACGAGACCCTGACCGGTATTCTCTCTCGTCTTCGTATTCACAACGGCATTAGCGTGGAGGAGATCCAGAACCAGGTAGAGGTGGCGCTTATGGCTGAGGGTTACTATCAGGTAGCCAAGGCATACATGCTCTATCGTCAGGGGCACACCGAGGACCGCGAGACACAGCGCCGTCTGGAGTTCCTGATGAACTATGTGCAGGCATCCAATGCCGCAGAGGGGTCGAAGTTTGACGCGAACGCCAATGTCGAGCACAAGAATATCGCCACACTCATCGGCGAGCTGCCCAAGCAGGGATTCATCCGCCTGAACCGCCGTCTGCTCACCGAGCGTATAAAGACCATGTTCGGCAAGGAACTGGCTGACCGCTACATTTCCCTCCTCAACCAGCATTTCATCTACAAGAACGACGAGACCAACCTCGCCAACTACTGTGCTTCGATCACCATGTACCCATGGCTCATCGGCGGTACCAAATCCATCGGCGGAAACGCTACGCCTCCTAATAACCTCAAGTCCTTCTGCGGCGGGTTTATCAACATGGTGTTCATGGTTTCGTCCATGCTCTCCGGCGCCTGCGCTACCCCCGAGTTCCTCATGTATATGAACTATTTCATCGAGCAGGAGTACGGACCCGACTACTACAAGCGTGCGGACGAGGTGGTGGATCTCAGTCTGCGACGCCGTACCATCGACAAGGTGATCACCGACTGCTTCCAGCAGGTCGTTTACAGCCTTAACCAGCCTTCGGGCGCCCGTAACTTCCAGTCGGTGTTCTGGAATATCAGCTACTATGACCGCTATTATTTCAACTCCCTCTTCGAGAACTTCCGTTTCCCGAACGGCGAGGCACCTCACTGGGAGAGTCTCGACTGGCTGCAACGCCGCTTCATGAACTGGTTCAACGAAGAGCGCACCCGCTGCGTGCTCACCTTCCCCGTGGAGACCATGGCGCTGCTCGCCGAAAACGGAGATATCAAGGACAAGGAGTACGGCGATTTCACCGCAGAGATGTACGCCAAAGGACACTCGTTCTTCACTTACGTGTCCGACAATGCCGACAGTCTCTCCAGCTGTTGCCGCCTGCGTAACGAGATTACCGACAACGGCTTCTCCTATACCCTCGGTGCCGGAGGCGTGTCCACGGGTTCGAAATCCGTACTGACCATCAACCTCAACCGCGCCGTACAGTACGCCGTACGCAATAATATCCCTTACCAGAAATATATCGAGGAGATCGTGGACCTCATGCACAAGGTGCAACTGGCATACAACGAGAACCTCAAAGAACTGCAGTCCAAAGGCATGCTTCCGCTCTTCGATGCCGGATACATTAACATCGGCCGCCAGTATCTCACCATCGGTGTCAACGGAATGGTGGAGGCTGCAGAGTTCCTCGGCTTGGAGATTAAGGACACGCCGGAGTACGCCAACTTCGTAGAGGAGATCCTCAGCACCATCGAGAAACTCAACAAGCAGTACCGCACCAAGGACGTGATGTTCAACTGCGAGATGATCCCTGCCGAGAACGTAGGCGTGAAACACGCCAAATGGGACCGCGAGGACGGCTATGTGGTGCCGCGTGACTGTTACAACAGCTATTTCTATGTGGTGGAAGACACCTCGCTCAACGTGCTCGACCGCTTCCGCCTGCATGGACGCAAGTATATCGATCATCTCACGGGAGGTTCGGCACTCCACTGCAATCTGGAGGAACACCTCTCACAAGAGCAGTACCGCCAGCTCCTGCGCGTAGCCGCTGTGGAAGGCTGTAACTATTTCACATTCAATATCCCCAATACCGTCTGCAACGAGTGCGGACACATCGACAAACGCTACCTCAAGGAGTGCCCGCATTGCCACTCTAAGAATGTGGACTACCTTACGCGTGTCATCGGTTACATGAAACGTGTATCCAACTTCTCGGAGGCACGCCAGAAAGAGGCTTCTCGGCGCTACTACGCCGAGAAGCAAAAAGCACCGCAATGCTAAAGGTCGCATCCTTTGACATAGTATTTCAGGAGATTCCCGGAGAGGTTACATTGGCACTCAACCTCTCCGGGTGTCCTTGTCATTGCCCGGGTTGTCACAGCAAACACCTCTGGGAAGATACCGGGGAGGACTTGACCGACGAACTGCTAACGGGGCTGCTCGACCGCTACGGGGCGATGATCACCTGCGTGGCGCTGATGGGCGGAGACCAGGATCCGGGCGAGGTGTTGCGGCTTGCGTCCGTGGTCAAACGGCACCCTTCGGCTGTGCCTCTCAAAACGGCGTGGTACAGCGGCAGAATGGCAATGCCCGGAGAGCAGGGAGTGCTGGATTTCGTCAAACTCGGTCCCTATGTCGAGTCGCTCGGAGGGCTCAAATCCAAAACTACCAACCAGCGCTTCTATGTCTTCACCCCCGAAGGCTGGATAGACGACACCGCACGGTTCCAAAAAAGCACCTTCCCCGGATAGGAAAGGTGCTTTTGTTTTGTCATGAGGCGTTGTCAGGCGTTCTTGCGGCGCTCCAGCTGCGTTTCCAAGGCGGCAAGGCATCCGTCAATGCCCTCCTCGAAAGTGTCGGCTGTCTTCTCGGCAAACATCCCGGCTATGCGGATCTTCACTTCCTTGTTCTGGTTCGTCTGCGGCTTGACGACCGACATGCGGATCTCTACTTTGTCATCCTCGTTCAGATGACGACCGAAACGACTCATTTTCTTCTCGATAAAATCTTCAAGAGGCTTGGCCATCTCGAAGTTCACTGCATTAATAGTCATTGTCATAGTATCTATATATTATAGGTGATTGATCATTTTGCTCTGCAAAGATACATATTTTTTTTCATTCCTGCAAGCAAAATCGCCTAAACATGCTATAAAACATACAAAAAAATCCCACGTCCGGCATGGAACATGGGATTTTCCGGTTATCAGGGTGTTGCGTTTAGCGGACGCGGGCACCTTGGATATTGTACATCTTGTTGTCACGGATAATATACATCGAGCCGTCAAGGATGATTTTCTGCGTCTTCCCGGAGAGCACTGCATTTTCAATACCCTGTTTGAGTCCGCCCAACGTTACCTGGATGGATTGCTCCTTGGAGTTAACGGCGTTTACCGTGATCTTGCCGTTCGTATCGACAGTCACCGTGCCGGAAACGATCCACCAGACCTTGTCATAGTACAAGTCGCCTTGGTACTCCACGAGAGTAGCGGCAAATGAAGGAGTCATACTATATTGGCTGCTACTGTCATAATAGCCGGAGAAAACGGTCTGTGGTCCGTAGCTGTCGTCAATGGTATAGGTGCCGGCTACCAGTTCGCTTGCGCCTGTCGGGAGAGTTACGTCCAGAATAATATAATAGCCGTATTCATCCTCCGCCTCTACATATACGCTGCCGTATTGAGCCAGATAGGTGTCGTCGATCGTATAGATGGCAAAATCTCTGATCAGCGCGGCGTCTTCGTCATACTTGTAGGTGTCCTCTTCCTCTTCGCCGCCTTCGTTGGGAAGGGCGGTAACGGTCAGGTTGAGGGTGAATATAATCTGGTCTAACGGATTATCGTCATTGGCGGTCTTCATCGTGCCGGTTACAAGATATTTGTCGTCTGACTGAGTGATGGTAATATTCGCCTCGGTCAGGCTGTAGAAGGTATAGGTGGAGTTGATCAGCACAAACGAGTAGTAGCTGTAGAAGTCATCCTCGGAGAACTCGCCTACTGCCGAACTGCCAAGACCTAACAGGCTGACAATAATGGTGGAGTCGGCGTCGGCTGCCTCGATCTGCCAAGCGGTCTCGCCTTGGTTGAGGATGCCGTTCAGAGTAAGTGTCTGTTCTTTGACAGAGGGTGCAGCCTGCGAAGCGGAGAGATTCCATGTGTTGCCTTCCTCGTCCACTACCACCGCTGCGATAGTGTAAGAACCGTCTTCTGCCACTGTCTTGGTGAAGCTTGCGGAGGAGAAGATGATATAATTGGCACTATTGTACTGGCCGAACGAGTAGTCCTCGTCCATGTCCGTCAGGGTATAGGTCTTGCCCGACTCTACATCTTTCACACCTGAAGGCAGTATGATGTCAAAATAGAACTTCAGCTTGTCTTCCTCAAACTCAAGAGCGTATTGGATATCGCTTGACGAACTGAAATAGTTCGCTTCTACAGAACTGGCTGAATACGTGCCGCCTTTCGGAGTCTCCGGCAGAGAAGCCTGGTCGTAAAGCAGGTTCCATACATCGCCGTTGGTGTCGGTGACGGAAGCTATGATCTTCACATTGCCGCTGGCGTCCGTGGTCTTGGTGAAGGAGGCAGTGGTGTAGTCTGCGTAGTCAAAGGAATCGTCGTACCAATAACTCCACTCGGTATCCATGTCACTCAGCGTGTAGGTCTGGCCTTCTACAACCATGTCCTCCCCCGTGGAAGGGAATGCAAAACTGTAGGTCAGACCGTTGTCGCCTCTCAGGTCATAGATATAGATGTTGTAAGAGGAGTAATACAGAGCAGTGTAGGCAAGGATGGTGACGGAAGTCGTAGCCTTCGGCGCTTTCGCCATCTTGGAGGCGGTTCGGGGTACGCCTTGGTAAACCGACTTGATCATCTCCGTCTGCCGGAGCGACTGCTTGTCGGGCAGTTGACCCAAAGCAGCTTTCTTGGACTGAGGAATGGCAAAAGTACTAAGGGTAAGAAGAACCCATAAAGTAAGAGTAAAGATTTTTTTCATAACAAAAAGTTTTTAAGTTGGTAATTTTTTTGTACAAACTGATAACAAACTTTCGCAAAAGTTGCAAAAACGGCACAAAGGTAGTGCTTTTTCGGTAAACATGCAAATATTTTCTTGAAAAAATACGAAAAAGTGGGAAATTAGACATATTTTTTCATTAAAAAAGAGCATTTTCATAACAAATTTGCATAATTATAAATCAAAATGTAAAAATAATTGCATAAATCAAAAATATTTAGTATCTTTGCGCGATTTTTTTTGTTAATAACGTAATATATATATAAGGTATTAGTCTTATGGATAAACAAACACAACTGTACGTGGACAGCTTTATGGCTGACCTCATCGCAAAGAACCCCGGTGAGAACGAGTTTCACCAGGCAGTCAAAGAAGTCGTTGAGTCGGTAGCTCCGATGATTATGGCGTATCCGTATCTGCGCGAGCAGAAGGTTATGGAGCGTATCGTGGAGCCGGAGCGCGTGATCATGTTCCGCGTGCCGTGGATGGACGACCAGGGCGAAGTGCAGATCAACCGCGGTTTCCGCGTGCAGATGAACTCCGCCATCGGTCCGTACAAAGGCGGTATCCGTTTCCATGCCTCTGTTAACCTCTCTATCATGAAGTTCCTTGCGTTCGAGCAGACCTTCAAGAACGCCCTCACAACCCTTCCGATGGGCGGTGCCAAGGGCGGTTCGGACTTCTCGCCGCGTGGCAAATCCGACGCCGAAGTAATGCGTTTCTGCCAGTCGTTCATGACCGAACTGCAACGCCATATCGGCGCGGACACGGATGTTCCTGCAGGCGATATAGGAGTAGGCGGACGCGAGATCGGTTATATGTTCGGTCAGTACAAGCGTCTGCGTGACGAGTTCACCGGTACGCTCACCGGCAAAGGCCAACAATGGGGCGGTTCGCTCATGCGTCCCGAAGCCACGGGATACGGTGCTTGCTATTTTGCAGAGGCTATGCTGGCTACCCGCGGTGAGTCCTTTGATGGCAAGCGTGTCTGCATCTCCGGAGCCGGCAACGTAGCGCAGTTCGCCGCACAGAAAGCTATGCGGCTGGGTGCCAAAGTACTCACGCTCTCCGATTCCAACGGATTTATCTATGACGAAGAGGGATTGAACGAGGAGAAACTCGCGTATATCTTCGAACTCAAGAACGTCCGCCGCGGGCGTATTAAAGAGTATGTGACCAAGTATCCGCAGGCGAAATACTTCGAGAACGAGCGTCCGTGGCGTATCCCGTGCGACATCGCCATGCCGTGCGCTACGCAGAACGAGATTGAGAAAGCCGATGCGGAGAACCTGATTAAGAACGGCTGTTTCTGCGTGACCGAAGGCGCCAACATGCCTTCTACGCCCGAAGCCATCGCAATCTTTCAGGGCGCGAAGATCCTCTACAGCCCGGGTAAGGCATCCAATGCCGGTGGCGTGGCAACTTCCGGTCTCGAAATGACCCAGAACTCCATGCGCCTCAAATGGACAGCCGAAGAAGTGGACGCACGTCTCCGTACGATTATGGCGGACATCCACGCCGCTTGTCTCAAGTACGGTACCGAAGAAGACGGTTATATCAACTACGTCAAAGGTGCCAACATCGCCGGTTTCATGAAAGTAGCAAACGCGATGGTAGAGCAAGGTTTAGTATAAAAATCTTGTTCACAGCACATATATAGCCAAATCAGACTAACGAGACACTAACGAGAGAGAATCGAATCAGGGGTAAGTCTTGGTTAAATCAGGGTAATATGCAAGAGAACAACTACACATCCTTAATGGAGAAACGCGTCAAACGAATACTCCTTGTGTGCAACAACTACGACAGTTTTGCACTCGAGGAGGACGGCCGTATTGACGTGCAGATAGCGCAGGAGTATGCGGAACTAAACCTCTCCAATCCTCCGTCTATCACGCGTGCAGAGACGACGCCCGAGGCGTTAACGATCATCGACGAACGCAAGGCGTCCCAAAAACTGCCGTTCGACCTCATTCTGGTCGTCTATAGCGCCGGAGGAAGCGAAGTGTGGGATTTTGCGGCGGAGGCGAAAGAACGATACCCGGAATGTCCGATAGTCGTTCTTTCCTCCTTCAGCAAAGAGGTCTATCGCCGCGTGGAGCAACAAGACAAGTCGAACGTGGACTACCTCTTCAACTGGAACAACTCCACCGACCTCATCATCGCGATCATCAAGCTCATCGAGGACCGCATGAATGCGCCGCACGACATCTTGGACGAAGGCGTGCGGGCGATTATGCTGGTAGAAGACTCCGTGCGGTATTACTCGACGTATCTGCCGCTGTTGTACAAACTGGTTCTGCAGCAGAACTCTATCGCCATCCGCGATGCACTGAACGAGAAACAACAGTTGCTCCGTAAGCGTGCACGACCGAAAGTGCTGATGGCTACCTGTTATGACGAGGCGGTGGAACTCTACAACCGCTATGGCAAGAACATGATCGGAGTCATCTCCGATGTGGGATTTGTGGTACACAAGGGCGAACCCTCGTCGGCGGAGAAACTGGATGCCGGTGTGGAGTTGTGCCAACTCATCCGGGAGGACAATCCCACGATGCCTTTCCTCATGCAGTCCTCGCAGGAGTCGATGAAGACTGTTGCCCGCAGACTGAATGTGGGCTTTGTGGTGAAGAAATCCAAAACCCTCACCCAGGAGGTGAGCGAGTATATCGAGCGCGAGTTCGGTTTCGGAGACTTCATCGCCCGCGACCCGCGTACAGGCAAGGAGATTGCCCGCGCATCCGATCTGGAGGGATTTGAACGTATTATCTCTACTATCTCGCCGGCTGCGTTCCGCCGCCTGAGTGATAACAACTATTTGAGTAAATGGCTTTTTGCGCGCGGCTTGTTTGCTATCGGTCGTGAGGTGCACAAACTCACCATTCAGGACGAAACGGACATTGAGAACATCCGCCAGACAAATATCCGTTTGATTCACGACTACCGGATTAACCAGGCGCTCGGTGTGGTAGCCAAATATGCGCCGGATACCTATAACGACACCATCTGGTTCGCGCGTTGCGGTAGCGGAGCCATGGGAGGCAAGGGAAGGGGACTCGCCTTCCTCAATCACATGCTCCAGAAGCATGAGCTCTATGACCGCTGGCCGGATATCCGTGTGTTAGTGCCGCGAACAATGGTTATTACCACCGATTATTTCGACCGGTTCATCCATGATAACGGACTTCAGTATGTCATCAATGCAGACCTCACCGACGAGGAACTGCTCTCGGAGTTCGTGGCGGCAGGACTGCCTACGGATCTGATCACCGCCTTGCGCCATTTCATCCGTGTTACCCACAGACCCTTGGCTATCCGTTCGTCCTCCAAACTGGAAGACTCTTATTACCAGCCTTTTGCCGGTGTCTATAGCACCTACATGATACCTCACACCGAAAACGAGGACCAGCAGCTGCGTATGTTGGGCAAAGCTATCAAGTCGGTGTATGCGAGTGTTTATTATGCGGCTTCGAGGGGGTATATTATCTCCACGGGCAATGTGCCAAGCGAGGAGAAAATGGCGATTGTGTTGCAGGAGGTGTGCGGCGAACAGGAGGGGAACTACTATTTCCCGGTCATCTCCGGCGTGGCGCGAAGTATTAATTTCTACCCGGTAGGTAAGGAGAAACCCGAAGACGGCATTGTGAAGATCGCTTACGGTTTGGGCAAAGCGGTGGTGGACGGCGAGCAGGTATTGCGTTTCTCGCCCAAGTACCCCAAGAACGTCATGCAGACCTCTACGGTGGATCTGGCAATGCGTGAGACGCAACAATCCATGTTGGCGCTCTCCCTCAGCCCTGAGAAATTCAAGACCTCTATTGACGATGCGGTTAACTTGGAGCGCATTCCGATACACGAGTGTGACCGGTTCGAAAGTCTCAAACTGATTGCCTCCACGTATGACCGCGAGAACATGCGCATCGTGGATTCTTGCTATCCGGACGGACCGAGGATCGTGACTTTTGCGCCGCAACTGAAATTCAAAACTTTCCCCTTAGCGGATATTATTCAGCAGTTACTGGATATTGCGCGCGAGGAAATAAAAACACCCGTGGAGATTGAGTTTGCCGTCAATTTAGAGCACGAACCGCAAATCTTCCATGTGTTACAGATTCGTCCGATTTCTGCGGACAGTCTGACCGCCAAAGTGGACTGGGGCAATATAGATGAAACAGGTGCTTTCCTATGTAGCGGAAACGCACTGGGAATAGGAAAAATAGAGGATGTAAGCGATATTATCTATCTGCGTAAAGAGGCGTTTGATGTGCTCCGCACGCAAGAAATGGCGGCTACGCTCCGTGAATGGAACAACAAGATGCGTCAGGAGGGCAGACAATATCTGCTCATCGGTTACGGCCGGTGGGGTTCGCAGATTCCGACATTGGGCGTGCCGGTGCAATGGGGCGATATCAGCGAGGCGAAGGCGATAGCCGAATGTTCATTAGAGAACTTCCGGATCGAGCCGAGCCAGGGCAGCCATTTCTTCCAGAACATGACCTCGTTCAATGTGGGATATATCAATGTGGATCCCTGGGCGCGCGGGGAGGACTTATACGAAATCGGTTCCCTCGACGCCTTGGAGGCTGTCGAAGAAACCGATCTGGTGCGCCATATAAGGCTCGATCATCCCTTAGAGATGTATATCGACGGCTTTGGCAACAAGGCGCTGGTTAAATTCCCAGCGAAGCCTTGATGTCTGCCACGCGTGCCTCTGCTGCGGCGGTTGCAGCTTTGTAACCGGCTGCGTCAGGAGTAGGCATGGTAGCCGGGATCTCGAAATAGAACTTGATCTTCGGCTCTGTTCCCGAAGGACGAACCGACACTTTCAAGCCACCATCCGTGAAATACTGCAGTACATTCGATTTGGCACCCAATGCCATTTCGATAGGTGTGACTTTCCATTCGCCGTCAACGAGTTCGTATTGCTTGGAGAGCTGGAAGTCCTTGATCTTCACCACCTTCTCGCCTGCAATCTCTTTGGGTGCGTTCTCACGGTAGTTGACCATCATCTGCTGGATCTCCTCTGCACCCGTCTTGCCCGGACGTACGACATTAACGGTCGTCTCGCGCTGGAAGCCGAACTCATTATAGATATTGATCAGATACTCGTAGAGGGTCATGCCCTGGTTCTTGGCTGCGGCTGCGATCTCGCAGATGAGGCAGATAGCCGAAGGCGAACATTTGTCGCGTACGCCGTCGAAGCCAAGCCAGCCGAACGACTCCTCGCCGCCACCGATATACTTGTGGGTGCCTTCCCACATACGGATACGGTTGGCAATCCACTTGAAGCCCGTGTACTCGTCGGTGAGGGTGACGCCCTCTTTGTCTGCCATGCGGCGGATGACTTCGGTGGTGACGATGGTCTTCACCAGATACATATCCGGGCGCATTTTGCCCAGACGTTTGAGGGCTTTGATATTATAGTAAGCGAACATCATGCAGGTCTGGTTGCCGTTGATGATAATCCACTCGCCTTTCTCGTCGCGGCAGACGATAGCTATACGGTCGGCGTCGGGGTCAGAAGCGATCACGAGGTCGGCGTTCAGTTTGGTACCGAGGTTCATGCCCATCGTCATCGCCTCTGCGTTCTCCGGGTTAGGCGACACTACGGTAGGGAAGTTCCCGTCGATCACCATCTGCTCCGGCACCACGTGGATGTTCTCGAATCCCCATGAGCGCAGACACATCGGGACAATCTGTCGTCCTGCGCCGTGGAGCGGGGTATAGACGATATTGAGGTCTTTGTGGCGAAGAATAACGTCCTGGTCCACCATGCAGGTCTTCACTGCCTCCATGTAGGAGTAGTCCATTTCGCCGCCGATGATCTCAATGAGGTCTTTGTCAGCCTCCCATTTCACGTCCTCCATCTTCACTTTGTTCACCTCGTCGATTATTCCTTTGTCGTGTGGCTGGAGCACCTGCGAACCGTCTTCCCAGTAAGCCTTGTAACCGTTATACTCTTTGGGGTTGTGGCTGGCGGTGACGTTCACGCCGCCCTGGCATTTAAGGTGGCGGATAGCGAAGGAAACTTCCGGTGTCGGGCGCAGTGACTCGAACAGATACACTTTAATTCCGTTGGCGGAGAAAATGTTAGCCACGGTCTCGGCGAACAGACGGCCGTTGTTACGGCAGTCGTGACCTACTACTACGGCTACCTGTCCGTTCTGTACGTTCTTGAAACCGTTTTCTTTCTGCACTTTGTTCAGATAGTTGGCATAGCCCTGTGTAGCCTGGGCTACGATATACTTGTTCATCCGGTTGGTGCCGGCACCCATAATGCCGCGCAGACCGCCCGTTCCAAACTCCAGTGTGCGATAAAAAGCATCGATGAGTTCAGTCTTGTCCTCGGCTTCCATCATCGCTTTCACTTGTGCGCGGGTCTCCGCGTCAAAAGGCTCCTTGGTCCATACCTCGGCAACCTTCATTACTTGTTTCAGTTCGTCTGTCATAGTATAGAAATTAGAAATTAAAAATTACGAATTATTTGGCTTTCACCAGATAGTAGGCTTTCTTGCCTTTCTGGAAGAGCAGGTATTTGCCGTTCAGAAGGGCATCGGCCGTGATCGGTGTCTGCGGGTCGGTCAGTTTCTCTTTGTTCATTGAGAAGCCGTTAGCTTGAATCATCTTGCGTGCCTCGCCTTTGGAGGGGAAGATGGATGTCTTCTCTGCCAGCAGTTCCAGCGGGGCGATGCCTGCCGCCAGTTCGTCGCGGCTGATCTCAAACTGCTCTACGCCCTCGAAGACCTGAAGGAAGGTATCTTCGTCCAGTGCGCGCAGTGCCTCGGCGGTAGCGTTGCCGAAGAGGATGTTCGAAGCCTCCACGGCGGCGTTGTAGTCCGCCTCGGAGTGTACCATGCAGGTCACTTCTTTGGCAAGGCGTTTTTGCAGTACGCGCATGTGCGGTGCCTCTTCGTGTTCGGCTATCAGGGCTTCTATCTCCTCGCGGCTCAGGGCGGTGAAGATCTTGATATATTTCTTGGCGTCCTCGTCCGACACGTTCAGCCAGAACTGGTAGAACTTATAGGGGCTGGTGTAGCGTCTGTCGAGCCAGATGTTTCCGCTCTCGGTCTTGCCGAACTTGCCGCCGTCGGCTTTGGTAATCAGCGGACAGGTCAGTGCGAAGGCGTCGCCGCCGCCCATCTTTTTGATCAGCTCCGTGCCGGTGGTGATATTTCCCCATTGGTCCGAACCGCCCATCTGGAGCTTGCAGTTCTTATGTTTGTTGAGATATACGTAGTCGTAGCCTTGCAGGAGCTGGTAGGTGAACTCGGTGAACGACATTCCCTGGCTGAATTCCCCGTTGAAGCGTTTCTTGACGGAGTCTTTTGCCATCATGTAGTTGACGGTGATCAGTTTGCCCACGTTGCGCGCAAAATCGAGGAAGGTGTAGTCCTTCATCCAGTCGTAGTTGTTGACCAGTTCGGCAGCGTTTTCGGCATCGCTGTGAAAATCGAGGAAGTGCTCCAGCTGTGCCTGGATGCACTGTACATTGTGGCGGAGGGTCTCTTCGGTCAGCAGGTTACGCTCAGCCGATTTGCCGCTCGGGTCGCCGATCATGCCTGTTGCGCCGCCGAGGAGGGCGATGGGCTTGTGGCCGCATGCCTGCAGGTGGCGGAGCATCATCACGCCGCAAAGGTGTCCTATGTGCAGGCTGTCGGCGGTAGGGTCGATGCCTACATAGCCCGCTGTCACTTCTTTTAACAATTGTTCTTCTGTGCCGGGCATAATGTCTTGCAACATGCCTCTCCAGCGCAATTCTTCAACAAAATTCTTCATCTATGCTTTTTATTATGATTTTATTCAATTTCCATTCCTTGGAGGTTATATACTTTTCCGCCGCGGAGGATTACCACCTGTCCGTTGCGGAGTACCTTGGTACATGACCCTTGGTCACTTTGTCCTTTGTCACTTGGTACTTGTTCAATGCCTTCTGTCCTGGGCGAGTAGGAGAAGGCGATGGTAGAGCCGTAGTGGCTGGTGGTGTTGCCGCTGAGTACGGGGCGGTTGCCGTCGTAGCCGAGCCGGATCTCGCCGTCCACTATATACCACACGGCGTGTGCCCAGCCATCGTTGTCGATGAGCAGTAGATAGCAGGGGATTAGGGTACTGCCGTATTTACCCATCGAGGCGCTGAAGGTGCCTTCCGCCTCGGTGGCATTGACAGGATAGTTGCCTGCTGCCGGGTAGGACACCGGGGTGAACATACCTAAATGCAGGTACGCCCTCAAGCCGTTGGCGTCCGCTTCCTTCTGGGTCAGCAGAATATCCAGCACGCCGTCTTTGGCTACCGTGTTGTCCTTCCAGACAATCGAGTCGAACACTGCCGTAATGGCGGCTTTCTCCTTCAACTCGTCACTGAAGGGGACCTCTTTGGGGTCAACCGTCGGCTGCGGATAGAAGGTTATATGGGGTGTCTGTGAGAACCGGAAACGGTACTCGCTGCCGATGGTGTCGGTCATGACCATTGCGTATGTCCAGCTCTCTCCGCCACCCTTGGTCAGTGTCAGTTCGCCGGTGACCCACGCGTACGCCGAACCGATGAACATGTTCGCTTCGAAGTCGTATTGGTTCTGTGCCAGCTGCAAGCCGTCCAGCAGTCCGTTCTCCAGACTGTAGGTGCCCTCCACCAAAGCCATCGGTTCGCTCAGTGTGGCGTCGGCTACTACGGTGGGGTAGTCGTCCCCCTGGCTGAACTGGAAGGTGTAGTAGTAAGTGCCGGCGGTGCTGTCCGAGAGGTCGCTGCGGTAGGTGATGACCACGGTGTCGATCCCCAGCTCCACCTGCTCTGCCACAGGCGGAATATCGTACGGGTCGTAGAGCATGTTATAGCTCTTGGCGGTGATCTTCACTGCCGTGCCGTTGTGCGAAACGGCATTGCCGGTGATCAGGATCGAGTCTTTCTTCTCGTTGTAGCTCACGGTGAGCGAACCGCTCTCCAGATAGTAGGGGGTGTACTGTCCCCAGTCCTCTTTGTTGCCGCGGATGGCTACATAGCACGGGTCGTCTCCCTTGTTGCCGCCGAGGTAGCCTTTCGAAGCAGTCAGAGAGCCTTGGGCGCCTGTGGCGTTGATCGGATAGATGCCTGCAGGCATCGCCAGGGTGTCGCTCAGGAGTTTCAGCTCGATCCAGTCGTAGCTCTCGTCCGCCATCTTGTTGAGCGTCACCTCTATATATCCTTCTCGTTCGCGGAAATGAACAACGTCCGCCACGAAATCAATCGTTGTGGCTTGTGCCGGCTCGAAGCGGAACGGATCTTCACCGGGTGTGGGGTCGGTGTTCCCCGACTCGGAGTAGGCGAAATCGAACGGCGACAGAATATAGGTGTATGTCGTGCCGTTCCGGTCGGCTTGTATCGAACCGCTCAGGGTGCAGGTGTGCTCGTCTTTTTGGGTGACAGTAAGGAGGATGGCGGCGTCTTCCTGTGGGCTGTACCACATATCTACCGCACTGCCGTTGGCTTTGGTCTTGTGCACATAACTGCTCACATACCCCACGGTGCCGTCCTCTGCGGAAAACGAACCGATCACCGACTTGGTCTGCGGCCAGACATCGAAGGCTACTTCGTATTCGCCGGTGGAGGTGGTGGCGATGACGGTTACGAAAAAATTGTATTTGTCAACCGTCATGTCTTCGACGGTGACTTTGGAAGGCGTAAGCTGAATAGCGGCGAAGCCGTTCAGAGCCATGCCAAGAATAATAGATAGAAATAATAGTGTACGTTTCATAATTCGCCTGCAAATATACAAAATCTTTTGCATATATGCAAATAAAAAAAGATTTTTCTACCCGAAACACAGAAAAACCGCCCCGAAGAGCGGTTTTTGGTTGTGGTTTGCGTAAATATCTGGACTGCCTGTTTCCCTTATCTGGTTATTTCTACGCCTTGTGCGGTGTAGCGTTTGCCGTTTTTCTCGATCACAAGGACGCCGTTGCGCAGAACCTTGGTTGCGTCTGTCCGCCCCTCCGATACTTGGTCTGTCCCGGTGGAGGTACCGTATTGGAAATCGAAGGACTTGAGATTGTACGTAAATCCGTTCTCGCACAGCAGACTGCCGGAGAGGGTGTAGGTGTTACCGCTCTTGGCATTGATGGTGACGGTGGAACCCGTTGAGGCCTCATTCGAGATACTACTGCCGCACTCCACTTTCGTCCAGCCGCCGAGTGTGTTGCCGTACGTATGAACGCCCGCGAGAGAAGTGCTCGCCAGGTCGATATACACGGTGTAGTTCACTCCTTCGGCGGTGGCGGGAACTGTCAGCGAGAAACCGCTTGCTTCGCCGCCTTCGGTAGTAGCCTCCACTACCACTTTCGTCGGAGTCAGATCAACGGTCGTGTTCTCCTCGTCATAACCGAAAGGAATACCCTCGCCGTCGTTGTCGCTGAAATGGTAGTAATGTACGGCCTCGATGCGTTTCTTGCCATATACGGCCTGGTAGTTCAGATCCACGTCAGTGCAGGTGAGTGTGCCGCCGTAGAAACTGTACTGTTTGTTGCCTTTGTCCTTGATCTGGATGGTGCTCACCGAGTCGTTGGCGAGGTTACGTTGCTTGTTGATTTTCAAATCCTTTACATAGCAGTTCTGCGACCAGAGCAGATTGCTTGCCCCCGAGCCCTGGGTGGAGTAGGAACCGGCAATATTCGCTGCCGACGGATAGATAGCCAGCTGTACCTCGTAGTTGCGTACATCGTTGTTCTCGCGGCAGGTGCCGGAGCAACTCAGCGTCAGGAAATAACGGATTGCGTCATATTCGCTGTCGTCGCGGATGACGCTAATACCGTTTACCGTCATGTCGTAGTTATAAACGGCGGTCACGTACTCGCCGGTGTAGCCGAAGACGAATGGTGTCTGACTAATGCCTTGCTCTAAAATATGTTCTGCGTCGTAACTGTAGTTATAGACGTAGATATTGGTTTGGTTCAAGCGTTGGGAGAAATACAGCGTGCACTCGCCGATACTGTAGCTGCCGTCCGCCTCTTTGTTGATCACGAAACGGGACACATAGTTCTCGTCTTTGTAGAGCACACGGCTGGTACTGCCGGAGGTGAACTCGGTATTGACCATGTTGATGGTCTGGTCGTTGATATTCGCCGAGTTACTGGTACGGCTGGCACCCTCGGTCGTATAGACACCTTCCAGCGTACGGTCGTCCGAGTTGAGGACAATCTTGACGGTGGAGGTGTAGAATGTCTCCGGCTTACTGGTGTACTCCGCTGTGTTCTTGCATTTCTGGCTGAACGTAATAGTGAATTGGTTCTTGGTGGTGCTTGCCAGCGTATCTACCGTCAGATCGGTAATACCGCAAAGGTAGTTGTACTTGGTAGCATTGGCTGCCAAAGTCAGTGTGCATAGCGCAAAAAGGGTGAATAATTTTTTCATTGCATTATAAATTTTTAATTGGTTTGTTCAATCATCTGTCAGCGGCTTTGCCGCGTTCCTACAGGCGCTTGCGCCGTTCCTACAGTGCAACGGTCTTACAGCGCAGCGGTCACGCAATATACTCTATACTGCATCGTCGGCGCTTGCGCCGCCTCTCTGCCATTCGATGGGGTTGTGTACGCCTTGAATCAGCAGTACGGGACTCGCTGCTTGCATTATTCCTACCGCCGTATAGGTGTGGTAGTTTGTTTTGGGTTGTATGTATGGTTTCATAGGCTTCTTGTGAATAATTAATATCTGGTTGTCGCAGGGATGCAACAAAAGTGTATGGGGTTGCGTAGTTTGCGTAAATTACAGTTTGTTTGGTCTGTCAATCTCTATTCCTTGGAGGTTGTATGCTTTCTCTCCGCGGAGGATATAGATTTGTCCGTCGCGCAACACCTTGGTGTATTGTATTTTGTCACTTGGTACTTGTCCCAAGTCTGTCGTGGTGTTCTCGCCGTTGCCGATCTGTAGGACAGGACGCTTAGCCATTACGCTTGCCGGTGTGCCTTCTTTTAACAAGAAGTACGCGCGCATTCCTTTGAGTGTTCCGCCGGTAGCGTAGGTCAGTTTGTTGTCCGCCAAGAGGAAGATAAAGTTTTTGTCTTCTATCTGATCAGAACTTACTTCTACCGGTGCCAAAGTGCCAATAAAATCCGCATAGCCCCCTTCTACCGTCTGTCCTCCTGTGGCAATACTTGCCGGATTAACATCAGTAAAGGTCGGATTGGAAACAGGGCTTTCAGGCCAAATTAAATAGGGTTTACCGGCAGTAATGCTTTCAGCAGTTTTGAATTTAAGTCTAAGCGTGTCATTTATAATTTCCGTTCCGTCAAACTCAACCAATTCTGTCTCTGCACCAAACATTGCCGTTACCTCCGCTTCCGTCATATTCACCGGCGAACAGAAAGTATTGTACATCTCCGAACTTAAGGTGCTGCGAGTTAATTGTACATTGACTGGTTTCTCTACATACGTGCTACAATTCGTCAATATAGTCGAATTATCTCCACTCGCCTGATCTATCACCAAGTCATCTGACAACTGAATATCCAGTTTCGCATTATTCCAAGGCGCTGTACCTAAATTTGTTACGCTTGCATCTGTCAATGATTCTGGTTTTACTTTTACTGAAATGTTCCCTCCATAGATTAGTGAAGGAAGCGTGGATGAAGCGGTCGGTATTTTTTCTTGATTAATATCAATTTCTTGTACAACTTGCGCTCTTTGGAGAATATTGCTGAGTCCCGTAATACCGCCTTTCACAACTACTTTGTCAACTAAATAACGGAAGTAGTAGTAGGGATATTGTGACGCCCCAGATTCATCGGTAAAAGTAGTGCTAATCGCCCCTGAACCATCTATTGTCAGTACTCCGTTTTCATTCAAGCTCCAACTCTGACCATCTACACTTCCGCTCACTGGCTTTTGGGTTACCGTTTTTGCTCCATAATTGTTTTTAGTCATGTAATATTTCCAATAGTGACTTTCATCATAATTAGTAGCGTCCGTAGGTACATATAAAACTCCTTCGTCAGTAAATGAAATAGGGTAGGTAGTAGATAATGTAGGAGCGGTTGCTTTATTAACGTAGACTTCTGCAAATTTTGAGTAAAGGGCAAAAGAGCCAATGTTTGTTACAGAACTGGGAATACTTACGGAATTAAACGTTCCTGCATTACAGAAAGTATATGCTTTAATATTTGTCAGTCCATATGCAAAAACAAGGTCTGTCGTTGCTGTGTTACTTCCGTTAAAATAGTAACTCCGTGCCTCGGCGACACCTGAAGGCAAAGAGGAAGTTGTACCATATGGATGCGCTGTTTGATTGCCAAACGTAATACCTGCCCACTGGTTTGTAGAACCAGCATAGTATATGTTTTGGGTCTTTTTGCAGGAATGAAAAGCATTACTACCAAAACTTGTAACAGATACAGGGACTGTAATAGATATAAGCGTTGTGCAGTTATAGAAAGCATATTCGCCAACTGATATTACTCCATCTTCTATAATGACATTTTTAATACCGGCCCTGAAAGAATACCAGGGAGCGTTAATGGTCGTTGAATAATTATTCATTGCGCCATATCCAGAGATAGTAAGCGTTTGATTTGGACTGGTTCCAGTAACGGCATACTTTATGTAACCAAAATCATAATTGGAAAGTGTGTTTTCAATGACATTCTTATCCGCGTCTAAAGCGTAGCAAAAATAATAATTATATAGGTTATCTTCAGTATTTTTTAGAAGAAGTTTTCCTCCTGAAATTCTATAGCAATAATCTGGCGCGCCAATCTTTTCAATAGTGATGATAGATAATGAGTCACTATTAGGAGTGCGTTTTATCTGTGTACTATATTTGATATATGTATCGTCTGTTATCTTATTATTTATATCCGCAGTAGAATACGTACCCTCCAATGTGTGGTCGGAAGAACTAAGTACCAAAGTAAGAGTAGATGCATATGTTTTTCCATTTAATCCTCTTACACCAATATCCAGCGTGAAAATTGTATTCCCATCAACCAAACTTTCGCTGTTAACGCTACAACTAGCAATGCCGCTTTTGTAATTATATTCTGCCCCCCAAACCATCGTATAGAACGACGAAAAAACGGCGAGGAACGCCATAACAAATATCTTTTTCTGTGCCGAAAGAATATAATAAACTACGTTTTTCATATGACTAATACCTTATTATATATTTATAGTTTTTGGTTTGCTGGCGTGGGGTGGTTCCAAGGGTGGTTTGAAACCTTCCGGTTGCGGTCGCCAATCGGTCAAAGACGTAAACGACACGTAAACGAGACGTAAACGAGACGTAAACGACACGTAAACGGTAAGTAATGTCATGACGACGTAAGTACAATCGACATTCCAAAATCGTTGACTCGATATACCTCTGACAAAACCCTGATAAAACCCTTACCAACCCCTTACGGAACCGGTTCCGCCTGTAGGGGTAGGGAAATGCCGAAATATCTTTTTGCCACAAATCCGGTGCAAAGATAAGCAAAAAAAAGCAAATATGCAAATTTTTTAACAAAAAATATGTATTTTTGCGTCTTTTATTTCTTTTTGTGCGCAAAAATCAGTCCGAAAGTGCTCATTTGCATGATAAAATTTGCATAATTGAAAAAAAAGCAGTAAATTTGCACCGTGATATTTTAACAAGCTGTTTAATCCAAAAACGATTGAGTGTATGAAAAAAATCTTTACAGTGTTGTGCGCAGCGATGATTGGCTGGTGCACCGCAAACGCCAACGTGAAAGCCGGATCCGACAACCTGTTGCTCAATGCCGGTTTTGAGGAGTACAGTTGCAATCCGATATTCGGTTGCTCGTTCGAAGACTGGTCTGGACAAGGCACCGGCGCTTCGGCTTCCACCGACCGTATCGAAGGCGAAGCGGCGTTGCTCATGAACCCCGTGACGGCTTCCGTTCTGGATCAGGCAATCATGCTCACCGACGCCGATTACGCCGTAGGCAGTACGTTTGAGATCACCATCCACTACAAGGTGCTCTCCCTGCCCGAAGGCACTTCGCTCATGCTCGACTGCCAGTGGGAAGCCGCTGCCGGCGGAAACACCGAACTCGTCCAAGCCCACGATGCCGGTGTACTGCAAGTGCCGCTGGCTGCGGAGAGCGACTGGAAAGAGCTGACTGTCTCCACCTCCAAGCCTGCCAAATCCTCTTATCTGCGCGTACGCGTGAAAGTGCCCAAGAACGGCAAGGTACTGTTCGACGACTTCCGCGTGGTCAAGACCGAGAATACCGAGCCTTTTATCGAAGTCTCGCCCGCTACCGTGCCGGCAGTGGCTGTCAACAAAGGCGAGAGTGCGGCGTTCAAAACCATTCATCTGCACCAGGGAAACCTCTCCGGTGCCACCACTTTCTATATCGGCGGTGCCGACCGCGACCATTTCAGCCTCTCGGCTACCAGCCTTCCGGCTGACCAGAGCGATCTGGACATTGTCGTTACCTACGCCCCGAAAGCAGCCGGCACGCATACAGCGTCGCTGGTGTTCGACAATCCGCAACACACCACCATCCTGCCGGACATGATCTCGCTGCAAGGCAGTTGCGTGGATCCCGAAGCCGTTCCGACGATCACCGTCACACCGGCTACAATACCCGCTTTCGAGACCGTGGTAGGCAAACAGGTGTCGGCGAAATTCACCGTCAAGAGCGAGAACTGCACGGAGCCTGTCTATCTCTCGGTGAGCCACCAGGAGGGCGCGGCGTTCACCATCGTCAGCTCGATGCTTCCCAAGAACTACGAGAGCGAGGAGACCGTCTATTTCACGCCTCTGGCAGAAGGCTCCTACCGCTCCACGATCACCATCTCTTCCGCCGGCGCAACGCCCGTGACGGTTGTTCTCAACGGCGTGGCGCAAGCCAAGAGCGAGGAGACCATCGACTGGAAGACCTCTTTCCTCTGGGACGAGAGCAAGCCGCTTGCGCTGCTCAACGAGGATTTCGAGTCCGCTTCGCACAACCAGACGCTGTTACTCTCCGGCTGGCAGAACGTAGCCGCAGTGGACGAGCGTCCGTGGTGGGGATTTGACGAGAGCCGTACTACTCCGCCAAGAGGTGATAACAAGTGCGCCAAAGCCACCGCTTACCAGTACGGACAAGACTCCACCGGTCTCTGGGAGGCTTGGCTCGTGACTCCTGCGCTCGACTACAAGAACGCCGAAGGCAAGATCTTCGCCTTCTCCGTGATGGGCGAATATATGCCGGAAGACGGCAATAAGGCTACCTTGGAACTGGTGTATATCGACGCCACCAACCCCAAAAATGTCTTCTACCAGACCTTCGACGGCATTTCCATCCCGAAGACCGCCGACGAGAACAATCTGTGGGTGCCGTTCCAGATCAACCTCGAAAACCAGCCGAACATGGATATATTCCACATGGCTTTCCGCTACACGAGTCCTAACGGCGGAATGGGTTCGGTGGCCTATTATATCGACGATGTGAGCTGGGGACGCACCGACCTGCCGGAGATCGTTGACCCGAGAGACCAGGGAGTGGACGAGGTAGAAGTACCAAGTGACAAAGTACCAGGTACGAAGGTACTGCGTGACGGACACCTCTATCTGATATACGAAGGACGGATGTACGATGTTACCGGAGCGAGACTCCGGTAGGAGCGCTGCGCTGTAAGACCGCTTCGCTGTAGGACAAAAAATAGCTCGCGTGTGCGAGCTATTTTTTCTGTATTGCTAAGGCTTTGCAGCCTGTGCGGTTAGCGCAGTTTCTTGTAACCGTACTGAGCGCGTGCGCCGAGTTGCTCCTCGATGCGGATCAGCTGGTTGTACTTAGCCATACGGTCGGTACGGCTGAGCGAACCGGTCTTGATCTGACCTGAGTTGGTAGCCACAGCGATGTCAGCGATTGTGGTGTCCTCGGTCTCACCCGAACGGTGCGAGGTAACGGTGGTGTAGCCGTGGCGGTGTGCCATCTCGATAGCGTCGAGCGTCTCGGTGAGCGAACCGATCTGGTTCACCTTGATCAGGATAGAGTTGGCTGCACCCATCTTAATACCTTTCTCGAGGAACTTGACATTGGTTACGAACAGGTCGTCACCTACGAGTTGGCAGCGGTCGCCGATGCGCTCGGTGAGTTTAACCCAGTTGTCCCAGTCGTTCTCGTCCAGACCGTCCTCGATGGAGTCGATCGGATACTTGGTGATGAGTTGCTCCAGATAGTCGATCTGCTCTGCAGCGGTCAGTTTCTTGCCGTTAGGATCTTTCTTCTTGCCGTCCTTGAGCTGGCGGTAGTCATAGTACCACTCGCCGTTCTCGCAGGTAGCGAACTCGGAAGCGGCGCAGTCCATGGCGATCTTCACATCCTTGCCCGGCTCGTAGCCAGCGTCCTTGATAGCCTGGATAATGCTGTCGAGTGCATCCTCGATACCGTTGAGTGCCGGAGCGAAACCTCCCTCGTCACCTACAGCGGTAGAGAGACCGCGTTTCTTGAGCAGTTTGGCAAGTGCGTGGAACACCTCGGCACCCATGCGGATAGCCTCGCGCTCAGTAGGAGCGCCTACCGGACGGATCATGAACTCCTGGAAAGCGATAGGAGCGTCGGAGTGTGCACCGCCGTTGATGATATTCATCATCGGCACAGGCAGTACGTGGCCGTTAGCGCCGCCGATATAACGATAGAGAGGGATCTCCAGATAGTTGGCGGCAGCGTGTGCAGCGGCGAGGCTGACACCGAGGATGGCGTTGGCACCGAGTTTGGACTTGGTAGGAGTACCGTCCAACTCAAGCATCTTCTCGTCGATAGCGCGTTGCTCCAGAACAGAGTAACCCACCAGTGCCGGAGCGATGATAGTGTTGACATTCTCTACAGCCTTGAGGGTACCTTTGCCCAGGTAACGTCCCTTGTCACCGTCACGAAGCTCCAGCGCCTCGTTCTCACCGGTCGATGCACCCGAAGGTACGCTTGCACGACCCATTACGCCGCAATCCAAAGTAACTTCTACCTCTACGGTAGGATTTCCACGTGAGTCCAAAATCTCACGAGCATGTACGTCTTGAATAAACATGATTGTAAGTATTTATTGTTAATTATTTGTAAATTCCGTGTTTTGCTTTTGCTCTGCAAAAGTAGTGCTTTTTTTGTGAATATGCAAATTTTAATATGTATTTGGCATTTTGAGTTGTCAAACAGCCGTTTTTGGTGTGATCAGCGCCCTGATGGCGAGTGCCGCCAACTGAAAGCCGAAGGTGCCTACCACCGGTGCGAGAGTGCCCTGTGTGCCGCTTATCTCAGGCGAATAGACGCATTGGAACTTCTTTGCCGGCAGTGTGCCCGACTTGCGCATCTTGGTCCTCAGCGCTCTTGCCAGCGGGCAGCCTTCCACCTTCCAGAACTCCGTCACCCGTATCTGTTGCGGGTCGAGTTTGCGTCCCGCGCCCATGGATGAGAAAAGTACGGCTTCCGTCCGGGTGGCTTCGCAGATAAGGCGCATCTTGGCGTCGAGGTCGTCGATGGCGTCGATGACGAGGTCGTATTGCGACAAGTCGAAGAGCGGTGCCGTCTCGTCCGAGTAACGCTGCTCGATAGCGGTGACATCCGCTTCCGGCACGATGGAGAGCAGGCGTTTGCGCATCTCTTCCACCTTGCTCAGACCGATGTTCTGCGCCGTAGAGACCACTTGGCGGTTGAGGTTGGAGGGGTCGATGGTGTCAAAATCGACGATGGTCAGGTGCCCTACACCTGTCCGGAGCAAGGCTTCGGCACACCAGCCGCCCACGCCTCCTACGCCGAACAGGATGACCCGCGCCTGTTGCAGCCGCTCAAACGCCTCTTCGCCTATCAGTTGTATGGTTCTTATCATAGTTTCACTACACTTTACACTATATACTATACACACACGCAACCGCCAGCGCGGCATTAATTCCGTCAAGTGCGGAGGAGGTAATCCCTCCGGCATAGCCGGCACCTTCGCCGCAGGGGTAGAGCCACGGATGGGAGACCGACTGCATGGTTTCGCGGTCGCGTACAATCCGTACCGGACTGGAACTGCGGCTCTCTACGCCTACGATGACCGCCTCGTTGGTGAGGAAACCGGGGTACTTGCGGTCAAAATCCCGAAAACCCTGTTGGAGTCTCGGACCTATATGTGGCGGCAGCCATTGGTCAAGACGGCTTGAAACCAATCCCGGCAGATAGCTGCACGGGGGCAGATCCAGGCTCGCTTTGCCCTCCACGAAATCGCGTAAGCGCTGTGCAGGAGCGGATATAAGACCAGACCGCTTCGCTGTAGGATCGCTTCGCTGTAGGACCGCTGGCGCTGTAGGACCGCTGCGCTGTAAGACCGCTTCGCTGTAGGATTGGCGTTCCAACTGTTCCTGAAAGAGCAGTCCGCGGAGGGGATCGGTGCCTTCTGTGTCTTCGGGGCGGATCTCCACCACCATTCCTGAGTTGGCGTACGGCGAGTTGCGGTGCGAAGCCGACATTCCGTTGACCACGCAAAGTCCTTCCTCGCTGCCTGCCGGCACTATATGTCCGCCGGGACACATGCAGAACGAATAGACGCCTCTGCCGTCCACTTGCGTCACCAGACTATAGGAGGCGTTGCCGATATATTTGACGAGTTCCGCCTGCGCGGAGGCGTCGGTACGGTGGTACATGAGCCGGTTGATCAGTGCCTGCGGATGCTCGACACGCACACCCATCGCAAACCCTTTGGTCTCCATCGCTACGCCTTCGCGGGCAAGCATCCGGTAGGTGTCGTGCGCCGAATGACCGATAGCCAGAATGACCGGAGTAGGCGCTGACAGATCTTTCAAGCTGTCGATTTTTGTTTCAAAATGTATCTCGCCACCATGGGCAAGGATGAACTCGCGCATGCGGCGGATGATAGACGGCAGACGGTCGCTGCCGATGTGTGCGTGGGTCTCGTAGAGCACGCGGTCGGATGCGCCGAAATAATGGAAGATCTCCATGACCCGCTGCATGTTACCGCGTTTCTTGGAGCGCGAGAAGAGTTTGCCGTCGGAGAACGTACCGGCACCGCCTTCGCCGAAACAGTAGTTCGACTCGGGGTTGAGTCCGAGGTTGCGGTTGAGAAGAGCGATATCTTTCTTGCGCTCGCTCACCTCTTTGCCGCGCTCGAAGACAATGGGTTTAATGCCGTGCTCTATGAGGGTGATCGCCGCAAAGAGTCCTGCCGGTCCGGCACCGATGATAAAGGCTTTCTTATTCTCCGTGAGGGGAGGGAAGGGAAGGGGAAAAGGGGAAGGCGTCTCAGCCAGAGGGGAGGAGAGGGGGATATACCGCCCTTGTTCGTCAGCCAATAAGGTAAGATGCACTTTCAGCTCGCGCTGACGTGCATCTACCGATTTCTTCACTACGCGGAACTGTTGTTCCAGTTCGTAGGCTTGTTTGGGCGAAACTATCCGCTGAACCTCCGTCATCCGGTGCTGATTGATTAGTTCTTGTTCTCAGCGCCTTTGACGGCTTCCATGATCTTCTGCTCGATTTCGGCTTGCAGTTCGGGGTTGTCACGCAGGACAGCCTTGGTGGCGTCGCGTCCCTGCGCCAGTTTACTGTCGCCGTAGCTGTAGAAACTGCCGGATTTCTTGAGGATCTCGTACTGCACACCCAAGTCCACCAGTTCGCCCACTTTGGATATACCTTCGTTGAACATGAGGTCGAACTCCGCTTTCTTGAACGGCGGTGCCACTTTGTTCTTCACCACTTTCACGCGGATCTGGTTGCCCTGTACCTCGTCGCCGTTCTTGATCTGTCCGATCTTGCGGATGTCAAGGCGCACGGAGGCGTAGAACTTGAGGGCGTTACCGCCGGTTGTTGTCTCGGGGTTGCCGAACATGACACCGATCTTCTCGCGAAGCTGGTTGATGAAGATGCAGGTGGTCTGCGTCTTGTTGATGGTAGCGGTCAGTTTGCGGAGTGCCTGGGACATGAGTCGTGCCTGCAGACCGACTTTGTTGTCGCCCATCTCGCCGTCGATCTCGGCTTTCGGAGTGAGGGCTGCTACCGAGTCGATTACCACGAGGTCCACAGCCGAACTGCGGATTAACTCGTCGGCGATAGCCAGTGCCTGCTCTCCTGAGTCGGGCTGTGCGATAAGCAGGTTATCGACATCCACACCCAGTTTCTCGGCATAAAAGCGGTCGAACGCGTGCTCGGCGTCGATGATAGCCGCAATGCCGCCCTGGCGCTGGGTCTCCACCATCGCGTGGATAGCCAGAGTGGTCTTACCCGAAGACTCGGGGCCGTATATCTCTATCACTCGTCCGCGAGGGTAGCCGCCTACGCCCAGAGCAAGGTTCAGACCCACCGAACCCGTCGAGATAACAGGGACATCTTCGATCTTGTCGTCACCCAGTTTCATGATAGCACCTTTGCCGAAGTCCTTGTCGATCTTCTGCATCGCCATTTGCAGCGCTTTAAGCTTCTCTGCAGAGGGTTGTTTTTTCTCTTCCATAATATGAATGTATTTAGTTGTTTGCTTTCTCTTGCCGGGGGCATTAGTCCAGTACAAAAGAGTACTGTCCTATCAGACTGCCGTCGGCGAAAAACTCCACGCGGTAGGTGCCCTCTTGCGGTTCTTCGGCGAGAGGCCAGAACAGCGTGCCGTTGTAGATCTCGCCGGCGTACTCTATCTCCTGTTTGAGCGAGTAGGGCACTTCGCCGTCCTCGAAGGCGAACACCTTGCCTTCCGACTCGCCGAGGAGCTGGTCGGACGGAGAAGTGAGACGCATGTAGATGGTCTTCATTCCCGGCTCGGCGGTAATGTTTTTGCCGATGGTGTAGTCCAGTTGCAGTTTGACGGTTTTGCGCAGGTACTTGGTCTTCTTGTCGCGCTTGTTGAGCGGTGTCATCTGGAAGTGTGTCACATCCAATTGCTTGGCGCGGTTGACGGTCTGGCTCAGCTGCTCGTTCTGGTTGGAGAGCGACTTGTTGCGGTCGCGTATCTGGCGGTTTTCTTCTTTCACTTGCTCGTTTTCGACGGTCAGTTGCTGGTTTTGGGTGTTGAGTTCGTCGATCTGACGGATATACCCCATGATCAGTTCGCGAACGGCTGCCAGTTCTTTGAGCAACTCATTTATTCGCGCCTTGTCGTTCGAGTTCTCGCGTTTGAGTTTCTTGATCTCGTTAACGAGGTCTTTGGCGTGCTCCGTCTGCTGGTCGAGCAGGTTCTGGAGCGAGTCGTTGTCCACCTTCAGGTGTTCGAAGGTCTGTAGTTGTTCGTCCAATGCGTGTTCGTCATCGAAGCGGAGGACGGCCTGTCCCTGCTCGAAGTTCATCTGCTCGTTGAGGTTGAATATCTCGCGCTCCTGTTCTGCATTGGCTTTGCGCAGATGGTTCAGCGACACTAAGAGGGCGATGACTGCACCGATAGCTACGACACATACTGCCGAGACTACGAGTACTATGGTTTTCGTTTTTTTATCCATTATAAGTAAGGAATTACTTTCTCTAATTGGTTACTCCGTGAGCCTTTCAGCAGTATCCGGTAGCCCTTGAGGGGTGTCTGCCGGAGGTGTTCACAGAGGGAATTGACATTATCAAAAATGGTGTACGGGGCGGTGGTGTCTTGGTATTCTTCGCCTACCAGATAGACCAAGTCCGCCTTGCGCTCCAATAACATATTCACGATATTCTGGTGCTCCAAATGGCTGTACTCGCCCAGTTCCCGCATTGCTCCGAGAATATAGCAGTCCTTGGTATTTGCTCCTTGGTCACAGGGCACTTTCCCGAACGCCTCTATCGCCGCCGTCATCGATGTCGGGTTGGCGTTATAGGCATCCACTACCACGGTGTTGTGCTCCGTCTGCATGAGCTGCGAGCGGTTGTTGGAGGGCACATAGGCGCGGATCGCCGCCAAGGCATCCTCACGGCTCACTCCGAAATACTCCCCGACGCAGATCGCTGCAGATATATTCTCTGCATTGTAGCCGCCTACGAGGTGGGTTCCGTCCGGCATTGTTCCCGTCTGATATAGGATGGTAGGCAAATCCCCCGCCATTTGGGCAAGGTAGGGATTATCACTATTTCGGAAACACGTTCCTCCGTGCGCACGAAGCCAATCGTACAACTCCGCCTTGGTTCGCATAACGCCTTCGAACGAACCGAAACCCTGCAAATGTGCCCGGCCTACATTGGTGATCAGACCGTAATTCGGTTCGGCTATCTCCACCAGCTCTTTGATATCGCCGGGGTGGGAGGCTCCCATCTCTACGATAGCTATCTCGTGCGCGCGCGTTATTTGTAATAAGGTGAGCGGCACGCCGATCTGGTTGTTGAGGTTACCTTGGGTGTAGTGCAGCCGGTATTTGCGGGAGAGCACGGCGGCGCAGAGCTCTTTGGTGGTGGTCTTGCCGTTGGTGCCGGTTATTCCGAGAATAGGAATACCCAACTCCCTCCGCCATGCACGTGCCAGGTCTTGCAGTGCCGTCAGGGTGTTCTCTACGCGGATGAGTCGTCCGCTGTAGTCCTTGGTCTGGGAGCAAGTCAGCGGCAGATCGGTGTCCACTACGGCGTATTCGGCGCCTAACTCCAGCGCCTGGGCGGCGAACATGTTGCCGTCAAACCGCTCGCCGTGCAAGGCAAAATACACGCAACCCTTTGGCAGGTTGCGTGTGTCGGTTGAAACCGAGAGCGAGTCTTTATTTTTTATTAGGAAGCTCCAATCCATAGTTTTTCTTTTTGTCTTCTACTTTGAGGGCGAGACTGAGCAGGAATGCCAGTACGCCGAAGGATGCAAAGACGATCATCGGCACAAGGTATCCGTTGGTGGCTACGCGCAGTTTGCCGATCAGCAGCGGCACGAGGCAGAGACCGATATTCTGTACCCAGAAGATAAGGCAGTACGCCGAGCCTAAGACCTTCTCGTCGATGATCTTCGGCACCGAAGGCCACATGGATGCCGGTACAAGCGAGAAGCTCACACCGAGCACCAGGATGGTGATCAGTGCCAAGGCCTTGGACGGGTAGAGCGGCAGTACGAAGGCGAACACCGAGTGGCAGATGATCATGATCACTGCACCGACGAGCATCATCGTAGCCCCTTTCCCCTTGTAGTCGATAAACGCACCCAGGAAAGGCGTCAGCACCATTGCCAGGATCGGGAACCACTTGAACAGACCGGCGGCTTCGGCATTGCCGATAGAGAGGGTTTCCTCCAGGAAATTGGTGGCAAAACGCTGGAAGGGGAAGATGGCCGAGTAGTAAAGGACGCACAACAGGGCGATGATCCAGAACATCTTCGAGCGGAAGATCTGTCCCAGGTCGGATACATGGAACTCGTCTTCAGGATCTTTCTCTGCGGTAGCCTCACCGATGGCGACGAGCTGGTTGTCGAACCTGGTGTCCATGATGGTGAACACAAAGAAGTTGAGCAGACCGATGATCAGCAACAGCGTAGCGAAGAGCAGGGGGGCTGTCACGGAGTTGGTGCCGTCGATGGCGAACTTCGCGCTGAAGATCGGCGAGAGCCACATGGCGGCGAACACTCCAAGACGGGCGATAGCCATCTCCAAACCCATGGCAAGAGCCATCTCTTTGCCCTTGAACCATTTGGCAAGGATCTTGCTCACCGTCGTACCTGCCATCTCGCAACCGCAGCCGAAGATCATAAATCCGAACATCGCTATCTTGGCGCTGCCGGGCATCGAAGGCCACCACGAGTTGAGCCAGCCCACCGTATTGGCGTCCGCCCAGGAGATTCCCCAGTACTTGATTGCGGCACCGATCACCATGAGGCTTGCGGAAAGCAGTCCGGTGAAACGGACACCCATCTTGTCGAGGATAATACCCGCGAGGATCAGGAAACCGAACACATTAAGCAGATACTCGCCCGCCGCATAGGTGCCGAAGACACCTTGGTCCCATCCTAATGTGTCGTTGAGGAGGGATGCCAGAGGCGAAAGGATATCTACGAACATGTAGGCGAAGAACATCATCGACGCCACAAGGATCAGCACCGCCCAGCGTGCTATCACACTGTCACGAAGCGTTTGTTGGATTTTTTCTACCATAGTTGTAAGAATAAGAGTTTTTTTTCTTTAGCCACTCTGCCTTTTTCTTCTCGTATTCGGCATAATGGTTTTCCAGATAGCCGTCAGCCATGATGTTTATTTGAGACCAAGAGCTTTCTTTACGCCCGGAGTAATATCCACCGCATCTTTGCCGGTGTAGAGCATTACCTGCTGGTCGAGTACATACGACAGACCTTTGGCTTTGGCTTCCGCCTCGATGGCTTTATAGACCTTCTCCTGGATCGGTTGCATCAGTTTGGCCTGCTGCTCGCTCAGTGACTGGCGGGAGAGTTCTGCAAACTTCTGGATACGGCTGTCGAGGTCTTGGAGCTCGAGCAGTTGTTTGTTGCGCTCGGCTTCACCCAGCATGTTGGCTTTGTCCTGGAAAGCTTTGTATTTCTCCTGCAACTCCTGTTGCATTGCTTCCATCTCTTTCTTGTACTCTGCCTCGGATGCCTCCAGAGTCTTTTGTGCCTCGGTCAGCTCAGGCATGGCTGCCATGATCTCAGAGGAATTAACGTGGCCGATTTTCTGCGCCATAGCCATCATCGGCAATACCAGCGCTAATGCTAAAAATAGTTTTTTCATAATGATTATTGATGTTTTTATTGTTTGTTCACTCGGTGTGTAGCAATTATAGTGCCAAAGTTTATTTGGCGCCTAATTTTTGGAGCACTTGGTCGGATATATCCAGTTTGGAGGACATGTAGATGAGTGCGGGGTCGGCGGAGCGGTCTTTGACAACGTCGATGTGTTTCTCCTCGGCGAGCCCCTGGATAGCCGTGTAGATCTCGTCCTGGATTGGTTTGATGAGTGCTTCGCGTTTCTTGTAGTACTCGCCGTCTTTGCCGAAATACTGGCGTTTGAGCGTGACTACCTCCTGCTCTTTTTTCACGATCTCTTCCTCGCGGCGGCGGCGCATCTCTTCGGTCAGGAAGATCTGTTCCGTCTGGTAGTTCTGGGTGAGGATCCGTGCATCCTGTTCAGCCGCTTCAACCTCTTTCTGCCATCGTTTGGAGAGCATCGCCAGCTGGTCGTTGGCGGTCTCGTACTGCGGCAGGTTTTTAAGAATGTACTGCATGTCGATGTATGCCACCGACTGATCTTTGGCAGCCATCGTTCCGCAACATAGCAGGGCTGCTATTAGCAATGAGTAATGAATAACGGATATTCTTTTCATATATTGTCTTTATATATTTCTTTCAACTCTCAACTTTCAACTACAATTCCTGTCCCAGAACGAAATGGAACTGGCTTCCGCCGTACTGGTTACTGCCGTTGATCTTGTCAAATCCGTAACCCCAGTCCACACCCAACAGACCGAACATCGGCAGGAAGATACGTACGCCCACTCCGGCGGAGCGCTTGAGGTTGAACGGGTTGTAGTCCTTGATATCCGAGAAACAGTTACCCGCCTCCAGGAACGCCAGTGCCCAGATCGTAGCCGACTGCTCAAGGGTGATCGGGTAGCGCAACTCCATCGTAAACTTGTTATAGACATAGCCCATGTTTCGTCCCGTCGATATGTCGTAAGGCGTGAGCGAACCGGAGGTGTATCCGCGCATACCGATATACTCGGTGGAGTAGGAGGTGTACGAAGTCATTCCGTCGCCACCCATATAGAAGGACTCGAACGGAGACTTGGCATGCTTGTTATAGTGACCCAAGTATCCGAACTCCGCACGGGTCATCAGCACCAGTTTGCTGTCCGGCGTGAGGGGGGTGAAGACCTTGCCGGTGAATTTCCATTTGTGGTACTCGATCAGGTGGTACTTCTCGTTGTTGGTCATCTGCGAGTAGTCCTTGCCGTTGATCAGCGAGTAGGGCGGGGTAATCTTCAGTCCGAGTGTGAACTGGCTTCCGCGACGGGTGTAGATCGGGTTGTCGATAGACGAACGCGAGAGCTGCAGGTTGATGGCAAAGTTATGACTCGTACCGTCCGAGATGAGCAGGTACGGCCAGTCTTTCATCATATAGAGCTGGTAGCTCAACTCGCCGTAGAACGAGAAATAGTCGTCCGGCCATTTGAGCCTCTTGCCGTAACCCACCGACACACCGAAAGTCCGCAGATACTTGCCCGGATCGGCTTCCGACTCCGCCAGCTGCTGGTAGTAGTTCGAGTTGCCGGAGTAGTAATAGTAGTCCGAGTAGGTGTTATAGAGGTTCTGGTAAGCCTTGTAGTAGCGGTTCGAGTAACCGGTCTGCGAAGCGAAATAGATGCTTGCCGAAAGGCTGTTAGGACGCTTGCCGCCCAGCCATGGCTCCAGGAAGGAGATCGACGCCGAGGTGTAGTACACACCGTTGGTGCGCGCGTTGATGGAGAAGGTCTGACCCTCGCCTTGCGGCACGATACGGTAGGACTTCTTGTTGAAGAGGTTCTGGATGGCGAAGTTGGTGAATTTCAGTCCCAACGAACCCACCAGTCCTGTTGCTCCCCATCCGAGCGAGAACTCGATCTGGTCGGAGGACTTGGTCTCCAGCTGGTAGGTAATGTCCACCGTACCTTCTTCGGGGTTAGGCTGGATATCCGGTACCAGTTTCTCCTGATTGAAGTGACCCATCTGTGCCAGCTCGCGCAGCGAACGCATTATATCCGACTGGCTGTACAGCTGTCCCGGTTTGGTGTACAACTCGCGGCGCACAACATGCTCATACACGCGCTCGTTACCCACGATCTTCACCTCGTTGATGGTGGCAGGACGCCCTTCGTACATACGCATCTCAAAGTCGATCGAGTCGCCGGAGACACTGGTCTCTACCGGATCGACGTTGAAGAACAGGTAGCCGTTGTCAGTGTAGAGCTTGCTCACGGCGTCGTCGTCGTTGATAAGGCGGTCCTGGAGCAGTTTGAGATTGTAGGAGTCGCCTTTCTTGACACCTAACATGTTATTGAGAACCTCGCTGGGATAGACGGTGTTGCCAACCCAGCTGATGTTACGTACATAGTATTTCTCGCCCTCTGAGAGGTTGATATACACATCCACGCGAGTGGGATCTTCGGGGTTGGGTACCACGCTGTCCGACACGATATAGGCGTCGCGATAACCCTCCTCGTTGTATTTGTCGATGATGGCGCGTTTGTCGTTTTCGTATTCTTCGGTCACGAACTTCTTGGTGCGGAAGAGGTTGATAATGTTGTTGTCGTTGGTCTTCTTCATCACCTTGTTGATCTGCAGGTCGGTCAGAGCTTCGTTGCCCGATAGGTAGATCTTGCCCACACGGGTCTTCGCTTTCTTGTCCACTACCACCGCTACGCGTACGTAACCCGGATGATCCTGGTCGGCATACTGGCGGATAGTGACTTCGGCGTTATGAAAACCCTTCTCGGCGAAGAATTTCTTGATCACGGTCTTGGTGTTGTCGATGATGTTAGGTGTCAGCTGGCTGCCGGCACGCAGACCTACCTTCACCTCTATATCCTCGCGTTCGCTTTTCTTGACGCCCTGATATACCACCTCCGACACCCTCGGACGCTGTTTCAGTACTATCTCCAGCCAGATCTTGTCACCCTCGATCTTGTTCGCTTTGATCTTTACGTCGGAGAACAAGCCTTGTTTCCAAAACCGTCTGATAGCCTTGGTGATCTGTTCACCAGGCACTTCTATCTCGTCGCCCACGGCGAGTCCTGAGAAGCCGATGAGCACAAAATCCTCGTAACTGTCAGCACCTGTTACCTTGATGTCGGCAATGGTGTATGTCTGGCGGTGAAGCGCATACTCGATCTCCGGCAGAGAAGCGGAGTCCACTGCCGTGGTGTCAAGAGCGGTTGCGGTGCTGTCGGATGCCTCCTGTGCCCATAGATTAAGGCTCAGCAAGGCGATGATGGCTATGTGAAATATTCTACGCAATTCGTATTCTGTTTATTGTTTGTATTCTGTTTGTCTTATTTCGTCACCTGCTCCGAGGTCTTGCCGAAGCGCCGCTCGCGGTGCTGATAGTCGATGATAGCACGGTACAACTCTTCCGGCGTGAACTCCGGCCACAGGCAGTCGGTGAAATAAAGCTCGGAGTAAGCTATCTGCCAGAGCAGGAAATTGGAGATCCGCAACTCGCCGCTGGTGCGGATCAGCAGATCCGGATCGGGCATATCGGCGGTGGTCATGAGCGAGGACACGTACTGCTCGGTGATATCCTCAGGACGGATTAGGCCCTCTTGCGCCTGTCTGACAGCCTGTTGCATGGCGTGGGTAATCTCCCATCGCGCCGAATAGCTCAGCGCCACTACCATGCTCAGCCCCGTGTTGCCGGATGTCTGGGCTACGCAGCCCATGAACTTCTCCCGGGCACCGTCCGGCAGACGGTCGAGATCACCGATTGTCAGCAGACGCACATTATTTTCCATCAACGTGGGGGTCTCTTTGGCAATGGTGTCCACTAACAGGTTCATCAGCGCATCCACCTCCTCTTTGGGTCTGTTCCAGTTCTCGGTGGAGAAAGTATAGAGAGTGAGGTACTCGATGCCCAACTCGGTAGCCGCAACCGTAATGTCGTGTACGGTCTTCACGCCTTGGCGGTGACCGAAAACGCGTGCCAGACCCTGTTTCTTCGCCCACCGTCCGTTACCGTCCATTACGATCGCTATGTGACGCGGCATACGTGTCCGGTCTATTTGCTCCTTTAGTCCTTCCATGTGTCTTGTATCTTTGAGCACCTCCGGGTGCGTTTTTTCTGTTTCTTTAATATCTCTCGCAGTGTCTGCACACTTTGGGTTCTTTGCCGAACTCGAATACCACCGCGGCGGTCAGTTGGCCGGTTATATCGCAGTTGAACCAGTTGTGACCGTTCAGTTTGTGTAGGTCCCGGAGGGTTGCAGACCCCTCCACTCCGTCCGTGAAATGGAGATTGTGTTGCCAGGCGATGTTGAGTCCGCACCATGGCGCGAATTTCCATTTCAGTCCTATACCTACCGGTACGTACATCGAGAACTGGCTATAGGGTTTCCAATTGTCCTTGTCGTCATCGCGTGCGCCACCGTGGATGGTGGCGCCGATGCCTAAGAAGATATAGGGGGAGATCTGTTTCACGCGGCTGTCGTACTCCGCGCCGCCGAAGCGGAAGAAGTTGAACTCGCCCATGACGTCGAGGTTGATGAGTTTGTTCTCCCATTTGGTGTCAAGCCGGTTCATGTCCTCGTCATAGTCCCAGCCCGTGATGCGCTGTGACAGTCCTTTCACCTGTAACGCCCACCGGGGGGTGAACTTGTACCGGAACTGTGCGCCGAACACTTCGCGGGGCTGCATGAAGATATACGGTGTGGCGTCCCCTACGTAGTACCCCACGCCGGCTTGCGGACCAATCTCGCAAACGTAGCGGGTAGCGGTATAGACGGCATACGAAGGCGCCGCCGTCAGCATGCAGAGGATAAGGACGATGATATGTCGTTTGTCGATGTTCACGTTGGTGTGTATGGGTTGGTTTTCCGTCGTTCCCGCAAATTACGCAAACTGCGCAAATTTACGGCTCGCCACGCGGGCCTTTCGCGTACGCGTGCTCGTTATAAAAACGAATTAGCGTGCAAAATTACTAAAAAAAATGCACATATGCAAATAAAATAAGGATTTTCTTTTGTTTTTGTTTACAAATTGCACCAAATGCACAAATTTTTGGCCAACCATATAGAGATTACGAATTTTCTTCGTTTGCTTCGCGGTTCTAAAAGAAATTTTCTTCGTTTGCTTCGCGGGTCTTTAGCCCCGCGTCTCTTTTGGTTGTTCTTTTCGGTGGCATTTTTGCCGCCGTTCTAAAGAAATTTTCTTTAATTTTAGCCCCGCGCCTCTTTGGGTTGTCCTTTTCGGTGGCATTTTAGCCGCCGTCCTAAAAGAAATTTTCTTTAATTTTTGATAATTTTTGACAGAAAAAACTCCTTTCAATTTTCATCATCCATTTTTGTCCCATCTTTGGGACAACCCCTTTCCCTCTCACCCCCCTGTAAGGGTTTCCTCTACTGTGCCTCGGATGTAGACCGGAGTCTGATCGTATGCTGATCGTATGCTGATCGAATGCTGATCGTATGCTTCTCCTGAGATGACCGAGTCTTGATGCCGGCGAAAGCCCGCTCTCGGCTTGGTGGAATAGAAATTTCTGCAAAGGTACAAAAAATTTTCCAATTCTCCAAATTTTCCCCCACTGCAAATGTATTATTTCTTTCATTTTTTGAACAAAGAAAAAAGAAAATCCTTTTTTATTTGCATATGTCCCCAATTTGTTGTACCTTTGCATCAAAATTGAGATATAAGATAAAGAATGAAACGGATTAATAATCCATGGTTGCAGACAAGCGGATACAACTGCTTCGGGTGTTGTCCGACCAACCCGATCGGGACACAGATGCAGTTTTTTGAAGACGGCGAAGAGATCGTCTCTTTCTGGCGTCCGACACAGAACCACCAGTCCTGGCTGAACACCCTGCACGGCGGCATTCAGGCGGTGCTATTGGATGAAGTGTGCGGCTGGGTGGTGTTCCACAAACTCAAAACAGCCGGCGTAACCGCCAAGATGGAGATGCGTTACCGCAAGCCGGTCTCCACCCTGCAGCGGTATGTCAAACTCCGCGGACGGCTGCTGGAGTTGCGGCGCAATGTGGCGACCGTCGAGGGGGAGCTGCTCAGCGAAGAGGGCGAACTGCTATGCAGTTGCGTATGCACCTATTTCACCTTCCCGCAGGACAAAGCCCGCAGCGAAATGGGCTATATAGCCTCCACAACGGACGAAGAAGACATTACTTACGAAGACTTGATCAACAGCCTATGACACAAAAGCGTTTAGCCCGGATAGTGCGGTTTTTCCTGCATTGGCACTATGATATACGGTTAACCCGCAGTGAGGTGCTCTATAAGAGCAGTCCCGTTCTTATTCTCCCGAACCATACTGCCTATATCGACCCGATCATACTCTTCTCCGAGTTGTACGATCTGCCTGTCAGCCCCATGGTGGACGAGCGGTTCATGCGCAACCCCTGGATGGGCCGGATCCTCTCCATAGCGAAGGCGGTAGAGGTGCCGGATCTGGCACACAGCGCCATGACCCGTGAAGAGGGGGCGGCACAAGCCGGACGGCTGACGGAGATTGCCCGGGAGGCGCTGGCGAACGGCAGGTCGATGGTAATCTATCCCTCCGGACATATCAAGACCGTGGACAAAGAGATCATCGGAAACAGACGGCTGGCGTACGAGTTGTGCCAGGCGCTGCCTGCACACACACGCGTAATACTTTGTCATATGCGCGGACTGGAGAGCAGCCGCTGGTCGAAACTCAAACCCAAGAAATGGCTCTGGCGCAGAGAGGTGGTGCTTGATTTCGAAGACAGGACGGAAGAACTGCAACGGAAAGCGCAGACGATGAGCCGTCGGGAGTTCAACGAACACCTGGAGAACTGGTACAACAGCCACTAACGGCAATCACTCCTCTGCCTCGTAGTTCTGGAAGAGGAAGTCGTTATATGGATAGCGTTGGATATGAATGGCTTTGATGCGGTCGTAGAGCAGATCTTTGAGCGCATCGATATTCGTTTTCTGTCCCGCGGAGATGAAGATGCAGTCGTTGTTGAGTTTCGCCATCCAAGTCTTCTGAAGTTCTTCCAGGGAAATATTCTCGCGCTTGACAGGCGTCAGGTCGTCTTCTTCTTTCGGGGTATAGGTGAAGGCGTCTATCTTGTTGAAAACCACGATACGAGGGATCTCCGCTACATACGAGGATGTCCGCTGTTTGCGGTCGCCGCGGTGCTTGGAATTGGTCCATGGCTGCGCTTCCGCCTCCACACGGGAGGAGGTGAGCAACTCGTTGATGGTCTGTTCCACCACCTCGTACTGTTCCTCGAAATTAGGGTGCGATATATCCACTACGTGCACTAACAGATCCGCTTCACGCACTTCGTCCAGAGTCGATTTGAAAGACTCGACGAGGTTGTGCGGCAGTTTGCGGATAAAACCTACCGTGTCCGAGAGGAGGAAGGGCAGGTTCTGTAGTGTCACCTTCCTCACAGTGGTGTCGAGTGTCGCAAAGAGCTTGTTCTCGGCAAAGACCTCCGATTTGGAAAGAAGGTTCATCAAGGTCGATTTGCCTACGTTGGTATAGCCTACGAGTGCCACGCGCACCATCTTTCCGCGGTTCTGACGCTGGGTGGCCATCTGCTTGTCAATGCGTTTCAGGTCTTCGCGCAGAAGGGCTATCCGCTGACCGATAACACGTTTGTCAGCTTCTATCTGGGTCTCACCCATACCACGGTTGGTGCCTCCGCCTCCGCGCTGGCGGTCAAGGTGCGACCACATACGGGTCAGGCGCGGGAGCATATACTGCAGATGCGCCATCTCCACCTGGGTCTTGGCATAGGAGGTCTGCGCGCGCTGGAGGAAGATCTCGAGAATAAGAATCGTACGGTCCATGACACGAACGCCCAATATCTTCTCTATGTTGCGCAACTGTCTTGGCGATAGCTCGTCATCGAAGATCACAAGGTCAATGGGGTCTGTCTCTTCGGAGTGTTGCGCCTCTTCATTCCTGAGACGGATAAAATCGCGTATCTCCTGCAGCTTGCCTTCGCCCAGATAGGTGGAGGTGACTGGCTGTTGCAGGCGCTGGGTGAAGCGTTTGACAGGTACGATATGGTTGGTGTCGGCAAGGAATGCCAACTCGTCCAGATACTCGCGGGTGCGTTCTTCGGATTGCTGTGGGGTGATGATACCCACGAGAACCGCATGTTCTATATAAGTCTTGATCTCTATCATTATTCTTGCCGGTTAAAACCGGAACTATATGTCAAAATCGGGTGCAAAGGTACAAAAAAAATCCCACATACGCAAATGGTATGCGGGATTTTTATTAAAAATCGTTCGGATTAACGAACTTGTGCACCTTGAAGGTTGTAGAGTTTGTTGTCACGGATGATATACAGCACGCCGTCAACCATCACTTTCTGAGCTTTCTCGCCAAGGGTTACATTCTCAACACCCTGACCGTAAACGTGCTTGAGGTCGCCGTTAGAAATCTCGTAGGTGTGATATTCACCTTTGGAGCCCTCACCATAGTAGTGCTGGATTTTGCCGGTAACGATTACCAGGTCGCCTTCAGCTACTTCGTAGTCCACAGATTTGCACTTGAATGCCTGGAACTCGCCATAAACGCCGGTCTCGTCTGCCAGATAGTAGGTGTTTTCGTATTTGGTAGAAGAACCTACTACAAAGCCCTTGACAGCGTAAGTCTCTGTCGTACTGAGCGATTTGCCCTTCTCAGGACTCAGACCTTGTGCTACGGTCAGTGCCTCAGCTACGGTAATCGGCTCAATAACGATCTCCTCAGCGGTGCCGAAATAAATCTTGATCGAGTTTATACGAGCCTGACTCGCCGTTGTGTTGGTCCACTCCATGCCATTAACAACGACCTCCTCAGACAAACCACCATTGTAGTAGGTACCGCTAACGGTAGCAAACTCAAAGACGATCTTACCAATCTGCTGGTCAGCAGAAGTAATGGTGATTACACCATTCTTGTAGCAACGAACGCCATATTGGTCACCGTAAGCTTTGTCGCAAGTAAAAGTAACACCTCCCTTGGTGACAGTAACCTCACTACCGGTGCTGGCTGTTCCTAGACCGTTGAACTCTGCACTGGTGAATACAACGTCTGCTTCCTCAATCGGAGTGGTGCCGCCGCTAAGGATTGTAACTGCTGCGTTTGTCTCAGACTCAATCAAACCATTAGCGCTACCGTCATTGTAACGCTTCAGAGCGGTTTTTACCTTCACGAGGTCACCCACTTTGACTGCCTGAGGAGCTTTGCCACGATATACTTCGAAAGCACCTGCTGCGTTCGAATCAGCGCCGTTGTTCTCGTCTGCAATCCAGAAAGTCTGGTTTCCGTACTGCTCGAAATCGGTCTCTTTGCCCAACATTACGGTTACATAGCCAGTAATCTCATAAGTCTGGGATGTGGTAGATCCGATAGCCAGATTCTGTGCCAGAGTCAAGGCTTCTGCTACAGAAATCGATGTGGTTGTTTTGTTAATTGAGTGGTCTCCGGCAGTTTTCGTAACAAAAGCGGCGGTACCATTCTTCACCTCAATGACATACTTCTGAGCGCTCTTGTTGTAGTATTTGAAGAGCTGCCCCGTCAATTGTACTTTGTCACCATTTAGAACCTGCAGGGTATCGCCAGCCTCAATAGCCACACAACCGTAGGCTTGGAACTCCTGATTGTTGGTATTAGCAGCATCGTCTGCCATGTACCAAATCTGGTTGTTGTACGAAAGACTGTAAGGCTGTGCATTGACTACGTAACCCTCAACTGTGTACGTAGCCTCTGACGTTGCGGCAGAGTCCAAAGCCATACCTGCTTCGATAGCATCGGCAATAGAAATTGCCTGTGCATTCATTGCCAAAGCCACAAAAGCGGCTGCAACAATAGAGAAAATCTTTTTCATGTTACAATAAATTTAGTTGATTAAAGTAAAAATATTAAAAAGTGTTAAAAACATCTGTTTTTCATTTACGGCACAAAGGTACTACTATTTTTTGATATAAGCAAATAATTTCGTCTTTTTTTTGAAAAATGCAAATTGAGTTTGCATATGTGGAAAAAAATCTGTAATTTTGCAGCCTGAAAGGCTAACAATCATTTATTCACAGACATAAATTCAAGAATCGATGGCAAAGGTACTGGTGATAGACGACGAGCGCGCTATACGCAACGCGATAAAGGAAATACTGGAGTTTGAGGGATACGAGGTCTCTCTTGCCGAAAATGGTGCGCTGGGGCTGAAAGCCGCCCGGACTGGCGGTTTCGACCTGATCTACTCGGATATCAAGATGCCCGAGATGGACGGCATGGAGCTGCTGAAAGCACTCAAAGAACCTGCCGCTGACCCCCAAGGCGGAGAGGCTAACGCTCCTGTTGACACACCGGTGGTGATGATCTCCGGGCATGCAGACGTCAAGACGGCTGTAGATGCGCTCAAGATCGGCGCATACGACTTTATCGAGAAACCGCTGGATCTGAACCGCCTGTTAGTGACAACCAAAAATGCCCTTGAGTCCAAAACCCTCCGTCAGGAAACCCGCCAACTGCGCCGCAAAGTGACCAGCCGCACCTCGCAGATGATAGGCGAGTCACCGTCGATAACACGTGTGCGCGAAATTATCCAAAAGGTGGCACCGACCGAAGCCAGGGTGATGATCACCGGCTCCAACGGTACCGGAAAAGAGGTGGTGGCACGCCTGTTGCATGAGGGCTCGTCCCGTGCCGACAAACCCATGGTGGAGGTCAACTGCGCCGCTATCCCGTCCGAACTGATCGAGTCGGAACTCTTCGGGCACATGAAAGGATCGTTCACCGGAGCCGTCAAGGATCGCGCCGGTAAGTTCGAACAAGCCGATGGAGGAACTCTCTTCCTCGACGAGATAGGGGACATGTCCCTTGCTGCGCAGACCAAAGTACTGCGTGCGCTGCAGGAAAACGAGATCACGCGTGTGGGCTCCGACAAATCCATCAAAGTGAACGTACGCGTACTCGCTGCTACCAACAAGAACCTCCCCGAAGAGATTGCCGCCGGACGTTTCCGCGAAGACCTCTTCCACCGACTCAATGTCATCCCTATCCATGTGCCTGATCTGGACGAACGCAAAGAGGATATACCGCTCTTGGTGAACTATTTCTCAGAACAGATATGCGAGGAACAGCGCATTGCCGTCAAAGCTTTTGAACCGGCTGCCATACAAGCCCTGCAGGACAGGCACTGGACTGGAAACATACGCGAACTGCGCAACGTGGTAGAGCGGCTCATCATCCTCGCCGGTTCCCAAATTACCGCAGAAGATGTCAACCTCTACGCCTAAAAAAGATATTAATTATTCATTAACTTGACGTTAACTCAGTTAAATATCCTCAACTATCGCAATATCCGCGAAGCAGGTTTGGAGTTCTCACCCAAACTCAACTGCTTTGTCGGACTCAACGGACAGGGAAAGACCAATATCCTTGACGCTATCTATCTGCTCAGTTTCACCAAGTCGGCTTACACCACTCAGGACTCGCAGAATATTACCCACGGCGAAGAAATGGCAATGGTGCAAGGTAACTACTCTTACAACGCCGGCGATCCTGCAGCTGAAGACGGTCAGATATCTGTCTCTTGCGGTCTTAGAAAAGGCGTGAAGAAACAGTTCCGCAAGAACAAGAAAGACTACAAGCGTCTCATTGAGCATATAGGGCTGATTCCTTTGGTGATGGTTTCGCCTGCTGACCACCGGCTCATCGACGAGGGTTCGGACGAACGGAGGCGGTTTATGGATAGTGTCATCTCGCAGTTGGACAGGCAGTACCTGGAGGCTCTCACAGCCTACACTTCGCTGCTCAAACAGCGCAACGCCCTGCTCAAGAAATACGAAGACGCCACTATTGTGGCATGGGATTTGTTCGAGGTAATCGAAGAACAGATGATCCCTTACGCTGAATATATCTTCGCATCGCGCGAAAGGTTTGTCAATCAACTCATTCCGTATTTTGAGGAGGTTTATAACCGTTTGTCCGGCGGAGCGGAAGAAGTGAGCCTGAAATATATCAGCCAGTTGCAGGACAGAGATCTGAGAGAAGCTTACCAACGCACGCGTTCGCGCGATATAATATTAGGTTGGACAAGTCAGGGGGTGCACAAAGACGAACTGGAGATGAATTTGGGCGAATATCCGCTCAAGCGGGTGGCGTCGCAGGGACAACAGAAGACTTTCCTTCTGGCTATGAAACTGGCGCAAGCCCTGTATCTGAGTGCTCAGGCGGCGGAGGGCAACCGGCCAAGGAAACCTATTCTGCTTCTGGATGATATATTCGACAAACTCGACTCGGAGCGCGTAGCCCGCATTGTGTCGCTTGTGCAGTCCGATGATTTTGGTCAGATTTTCATCACCGATACCGACCGGCAGCACCTCACGGAGATCGTCAACCCGGACGAAGGAGCTAAGATTTTTTATGTCACAAAAGGAGAAATCAATGAATAACTTTCGCAAATATCTACTTGTCCTCATTGCCCTCTTGGCAATACATTTTCCTGCTCGCGCAGAGATTAGCTGCCGTGCTGCATGGATTGCATCCGTAGCCGGTATCGACTGGCCGTCACCCAACACCGTAGGCGACACCGAGCGGCAGATGGAAGATCTGTGTCTCATCCTCGATTCGCTGCAGGCAATAGGACTCAATACCGTCATCTTCCAGGCACGCCCCACAGCGGACGCCTTGTACCTCTCCCGATACGAACCTATCTCGCATTGGGTGACCGGCAAACAGGGCGAATGGCGCGACCAGATGGTCTATGACCCCTTGCAGTTTATGGTCGATGAGGCGCATAAACGCGGCTTGGCTGTACATGTATGGCTCAATCCCTACCGTGTGACGCAGGGCGTGATGACCAAAGCCTCTCTCTCGCCCGGACATGTTATTCACAAGCATCCGGAGTGGTTTGTGCAATACAACAAACAGTGGTATTTCAATCCCGGTCTGGACGAGACGCGCCGGTGGATTTGCATGGTAGTGGCAGATATCGTGCGGCGGTACGATATCCAGGGTGTTCATATGGACGACTATTTCTATCCGTACCCTGTCAGCGGGCAGGCTTTCCCGGATACAGGCACTTTTGAAGCATATCCGAGGGGATTTGACAACCTGGGCGACTGGCGGCGGAACAACACCAATATGGTGATTCATGAACTGCACGATACCATCAAGGCAATCAAACCCGATGTGGAGTTCGGTATCTCGCCTTTCGGCGTCTGGCGCAACTACTGTGACGACACCCTCGGCAGCCACACCCGCGCGCTCACCAACTACGACAAGCTCTACGCCGACATCCGGCTGTGGATGCAAGAAGGCTGGATCGACTATGTAGCGCCGCAGTTGTACTGGGAGATCGGACATTCGCTCGCCGACTATGAACACCTCTGTCACTGGTGGGCGGAAAACCGCTTCTCCACCAAACTCTATATCGGAATGGCACCCTACAGGCTGGGGCGCAAAGGCGAAGCCGCCGCATGGCACAGAGGCAACGAGATCGTGCGGCAGATGCATCTCAACCGTACCATTGACGGTATTGAGGGGGAGATATTCTACTCCACCAAACCGCTCTTGCGCAACCCTAAGCATGTATGCGATTCGATACGTGTTTTCTATCGTCCCCAAACGGATTCTATCCCTCAAAGGGAAGAAAAATAAGCTTTTTGGGAACAAAAATACAAAAAAATTTGCGTATATCAAAAAATAGTTGTACCTTTGCACGCTTTTTTGCGTAGAGTCTCTGGCGATTGCATTAGAGCGGGCACAACGGGTGCCCAATCGAATAGTAGTGTATACTCTGCGTGATATTATTAATCCATAAATAGAGAATAACAATGGATTTGATTAAGATTGCTGAACAAGCATTCGCCGGTGAGAAGAAAGAGTTTCCGGCATTCAAAGCCGGTGACCAGATCACTGTAGCTTATCGTATTAAAGAGGGTAACAAAGAGCGTATCCAGGAGTTCCGTGGCGATGTAATCTGCATTCACGGTTCTGAGGACAAGAAGCGTTTCACTGTCCGCAAAATGTCGGGCAACGTGGGCGTTGAGCGTATCTTCCCGATGGACAGCCCGTTCATTGAGAAAATCACAGTGAACAAATACGGTAAGGTTCGCCGCAGCAAGCTCTATTACCTGCGTGCTCGTACCGGTAAGAAAGCTCGTATCCAGGAGCGTCGGGTTAAGTAATGTACACCGGTACAAAAGTACAATGTACAAAGCTAAAAAACGTCCTTCGGGGCGTTTTTTTGTTGATTGTTTTGCATAATTCATTTTTTTGTTGTATCTTTGCAGCCGATTATGTTTCAGTTAGAGAGCCAATATCAACCTACGGGCGACCAACCCCAGGCAATCAGGCAGTTGGTCGAGGGAGTCAAAGCCGGTGCGGGAGCACAGGTGCTGCTCGGTGTAACCGGTAGCGGTAAGACCTTTACGATGGCGAATGTCATCAAAGAGCTGAACCGTCCTACCTTGATCATGAGTCATAACAAAACCCTGGCGGCACAGCTCTACTCCGAGATGAAAGCCTTCTTCCCGCACAATGCGGTGGAGTATTTCGTCTCCTACTACGACTACTACCAGCCGGAGGCGTATATCCCCTCCACTGACCTGTATATAGAGAAAGACCTCTCTATCAACGAAGAGATCGACAGGCTCCGTCTGTCTGCCATCTCCGCCCTGCTGAGCGGAAGGAAGGATGTTGTGGTGGTGTCTTCGGTGAGTTGTATCTACGGTTTGGGTAGCCCCACCGATTTCAGCGCCAACTCCATTGCACTCCAATGCGGCAAGGAGCTATATATGGACGATTTTCTCAAAATGCTGGTGAATGCCCAGTACCTGCGCAACGACTTGGAACTCACCCGTGGAAGGTTCCGCGTCAAAGGGGACACTGTGGACATTGCTCTCGCCTATGCGGACTATCTCGTGCGTGTGGAGTTCTTCGGCAATGAGATAGATGCCATCTCCACCGTCGATCCCCTTACGGGACACCTCATCGAGCAGTTCGAGTATTACAGGATCTCCCCTGCCACGATCTTCAATACCTCACCCGACCGGATCGCTTCTGCCATCTCGCTTATCAAGCAGGACTTGGGCGAACAGATCCGCTATTTCGAGTCCGTCGGCGAAGAACTCTATTCCAAGCGTATAGAGGAGCGTGTCAACTATGATATCGAGATGATACAGGAGTTGGGCTACTGCTCCGGCATCGAGAACTACAGCCGTTATTTCGACGGCAGGGCGGAAGGCACTCCGCCATACACGCTTCTGGACTATTTTCCGAGCGATATGCTGCTTTTTATCGACGAGAGCCATGTTACCGTGCCGCAGATCCGTGGGATGTACGGAGGGGACAAGGCGCGCAAGGAGAACCTTGTCAACTACGGTTTCCGCCTGCCGGCTGCACGGGACAACCGCCCTCTACGGTTCGAGGAGTTTGAGCAGCGTACGCCGCAGACCATCTATGTCTCGGCTACCCCGGCGGACTACGAACTGGAGAAAGCGGAAGGCGTCATCGTCGAGCAACTCATCCGTCCTACGGGACTCTTGGATCCTGAGATCGAAGTGCGCCCCTCACACCACCAGATAGACGATCTCCTCGAGGAGATCCGGCAACGTATAGAGAAGAACCAGCGCGTACTGGTCACCACCCTCACCAAACGGATGGCGGAGGAGCTGGACGAATACCTGCGCAAAGCCGGTGTCAGTTCTGCATATATACATTCGGATATAGACACCATCGAACGTGTCAAGATCATGGAAGATCTGCGCAAAGGGGAGTTTGACGTCCTGGTGGGTGTGAACCTCCTGCGCGAAGGACTGGATCTGCCCGAAGTAAGCCTCGTAGCCATCCTTGACGCCGACAAAGAGGGATTCCTGCGTGATGCGCGTTCGCTCACCCAGACCGCTGGCAGGGCGGCACGGCACGTGGAAGGCAAAGTAATCATGTATGCCGACAAGATCACGCAGTCGATGCAGTATTGTATCGACCAGACTGCACACCGGCGCGCCGTACAGATGGCATACAACGAGGAACACCACCAGACACCGCAAGCCATTAGGAAAGCCATTACCACCTCAGCCCTTTCCGCCCTCTATCATGACGCTGAGGCGGAGAAACAGAAACTGGAGCAGCAGATACGCGCTTCATGGAAAGATGCCGAGTGGCAGAAGATGGATGCCAAACAGCTGAAATGGGCGATAGAACTCAAACGCCGGCAGATGAAACACGCCGCCGAAAACCTCGATTTCGACAATGCCGCACGTCTGCGTGACGAGATGCTGGAGATGAAAAACCGCTTGGACGCCATCGGCGGTTAGCGTCATCTCAAATCAATGTGCTCCGCCTGGATATTCTGACGTAGGAACAAGGTCGCGTTCTCGCGGAACTTATCCGCCGCCTCCGTAGTGAAATAGGTGCATGTGCCTCCGCGGGAGAGCGAGCCGTTGATCTCGCCGTGGCGATGGAGATAGTCGTCCAGCTTGGCTGCCACCAGATCGCCTTGCGCCACCACACGGATACCCGTCGATGCCAGTTCCTTCTTGATCTTGGGCATCAGCAGCGGGTAGTGGGTGCAACCTAACACGATCGTGTCAATCCTGTCGTCCTGCGCCAGCAAGTCGTTCAGATATTTTTTCACAAAATAGTCCGCTCCGTCGCTCAGATGTTCGCCCGACTCGATGAGCGGCACCCACATCGGGCAAGCCTGCTGGCTGATCACCAAGTCTTCGTTCTGCTTGTGAAACTCAATAGGATAGCTCCCCGATTGTACCGTTCCCGGCGTGCCCAAGATACCTATGTGTCCCGTCTGGGTCATCTGGCTCACCACCTCGACAGTCGGGCGGATTACTCCCAGACAGTTGACCATGCTCACTCCTCCCATCCGGGCATTCATCATCGGGATGTTGTTCTGCTGGATCGAGCGGAGGGCTTTCGCACTGGCGGTGTTGCATGCCAGAATAACCAGCGAACAGCCCTGCTGGAAAAGGTACTGCACCGCCTGCCATGTGTATTGGTAGATCAGCTCGTACGAACGCGTTCCGTACGGCGCACGGGCATTGTCCCCAAGGTACAAATAGTCGTACTTGGGCAACTGGAGACGAATCTTTTCGAGGATCGTTAATCCTCCGTAACCGCTGTCAAAAACACCTATCTTCACGGACTTGATTGTTGGTTTTCGGTGCAAAAGTAGTAAAAAAAAAGCATATATACAAATAAAATCTCTATTTCGCGGCAAAAAAAGTATAGTTTTATTTGCAAGTTTGCAAAAAAAGTTGTAAATTTGCGCCGCTAAATGTATATAAGGCATATAAACTAACACACACAGATATGAAATTTAACGTTTCCAGTTCCAAACTGTTCGCACAGCTGCAAGCTGTAAGCCGCGTTATTCCGGCGAAGACAAGCATCGCTATTTTGGAGGATGTTTTGTTTGATCTGCAAGGCAACTTGCTGACCCTCACAGCCTCTGACGGAGAGACCACTATCCGTACCTCGCTGGAGGTGGAGAGCGCGGAAGGCGCAGGCAAAGTGGCAAGTGGTGCCAAACTGCTGCTTGACACCCTCAAGGAGTTTTCCGAGCAGCCTCTGCTCTTCGAGATTGATGACCAGAACTTCGGCGTCAACATGACTTCGTCCAACGGCTCCTATTCCTTTGTAGGCGTTGCCGGTCAGGAGTACCCGGAGATGCCCTTGGAGGAAGCAGGATCGAATACTTTTGAGATGCCGGCACAGTCGCTCTTGGAGGCTATCAACAAGACGCTCTTTTGCACGGCTGACGATGAACTTCGTCCGGTGATGAACGGTATTCTCTTTGACCTTGCCCAGGATCATATAACCCTTGTGGCTACCGATGCACACCGCCTCGTACGATATATCAACCATGCCGTTTCGGCGCCGGAGGCGAAGAGCTTTATCCTGCCTAAGAAACCGGCTATCATCCTCCGCGCCATTCTGGCAAAAGAGGAGGAGAACGCCACCATTTCTTTTGGCGAGAAGAACGCCCGCTTCCGTTTCGGCCGTACGGAGATTGTGTGCCGCCAGATTGAGGGACGCTATCCCAACTACAATGCAGTCATCCCGCAGAATAACCAGAACGAGGTGGTTGTTGACCGCCAGACCATCATCAACGCCTGCAAGCGTGTGGCTGTCTTTGCCAACTCCAGCACCTCTCTCTTGCGCCTGGCTATCTCCGAGAACCAGATCAAGCTCTCGGCACAGGATATCGACTATTCGCACTCCGCTGAGGAGACGATCGCTTGCAGTTACAGCGGCATGCCGATGGCTATCGGTTTCAAGGCGCCGTTCTTTATCGAGATCCTGCAGGCTGTCACCTCCAAGGACGTACTCCTGCGTCTGGCAGACCCCGCCCGCGCAGGACTGATCCTGCCTTCCGAGGACGAAGAGAACCAAGAGCTGCTTATGTTGTTAATGCCAATGCTGCTTAACGACTGATAGACTATGAGACTCAAACTGGAACGTCCGTTGGTCTTCTTTGACTTGGAGACGACGGGATTGAACATTGCGAGCGATCGCATTGTGGAGATCAGTTATTACAAAGTCTTTCCCAACGGTAATGCCGAGGGAAAGACTTTGCGCATTAATCCGGAGATGCACATCCCCGAAGAGGCTTCGGCGGTGCATGGCATCTATGACGAGGATGTCAAAGACTGTCCTGTCTTCAAAGAGGTGGCGGATGAGATCGTCTCCCTCTTGCGCGACAGCGACCTTGCCGGATATAACAGCAATCATTTCGACATCCCTCTCCTCGCAGAAGAACTGCTGCGTGCCGGCGCAACGATAGACCTCAAACGCAAGCACATGGTGGATGCCTTCACGATCTTTACGCGCAACGAACCGCGCAACCTCACCGCTGCCTACAAGTTCTATTGCGGCAAGAACCTCGAAGACGCCCACTCGGCACAAGCCGATACCATGGCTACCTATGAGGTGCTCATGGCGCAGTTGGAGCACTATCCTGACCTGCCGGACACGGTAGCCGGCTTGGCGGATTACACCAAAGGACAGACCCAGGCTGCCGATTTTGCAGGACGCATTGCATATGACCAGCAAGGGGTGGAGGTCTTCAATTTCGGCAAATACAAAGGAATGCGTGTGACGGATGTCTTCCGTCGTGACCCAAGCTACTATGCATGGCTTATGGGAACCGACTTCCCGCGATACACCAAACAGATATTTACCCGTATTTATTCTACACGATGAACTATCGACAACTCACTGATACAGAGGAGCAGCAACTGCGCTCCCAGGGCTGTACTGCCCGAAACTGGCGCAAAGTATTGGTCAAAGACGGTTTCGACACCGCCTATGTTCGTGATGTGCGCTTCTCCGGAGATATTAAACTGGGTGTCTTCGGCAAGGAGTTCCAGCTTCCCGGAGGTATATCTGTGCCTTCCGGTATCTACCATGCCATGCTCCATAATGTGGAGGTCGGAGACAATGTGCGCCTCTATAATGTCAACAATTATATTGCCAACTACCGTATCGGGCAGAACACCTGTATCGAGAATATCAATTCGATCCTCGTTGATGGCGAGACCTCTTTCGGTAACGGAGTCCGCGTAGCCGTAATGAACGAAGGCGGCGGACGCGAGATCCCCATCTTCGACCGTCTCTCTGCCAGCCTCGCTTATGTCATGACCCTTTATCGCCACCGCCCGGAGGTCATCAAGGTCCTGGAACAGCTGGTGGACGACTATGCCGCGCAGCAGAAGTCATCCATGGGCGAGATAGGCGAAGATGTCAGGATGATCAACTGCGGCTCAATCAAAAATGTGCGCATCGGAGACTGCGCCGTCCTCGATGGCGTCAGCCGACTCAAGAATGGTACGGTCAACTCCAACCGGCAGGCGCCCGTCAAACTCGGTTCGGGTGTCAAGTGTACCGATTTCATCCTTGCCTCCGGCGTCACTATTGGCGACTCCACGTTGGTGGACAAGTGTTTCGTAGGGCAGGGCTGTATCTTCGACAAACACTATTCGGCGGGTGAGTCGCTCTTCTTCTCCAATTGCCAGGGAATGCACGGAGAGGCATGCGCCATCTTTGCCGGACCTTATACCGTCACCCACCACAAATCGACTCTGCTCATCGCCGGAATGTTCTCTTTCCTCAATGCCGGTTCGGGCAGCAACCAGTCCAACCATATGTACAAACTCGGACCGATCCATCAGGGCTTGGCGGAGCGGGGCGCGAAAACCACTTCCGACTCCTACCTCCTCTGGCCGTCCAAGATCGGTGCCTTCTCCCTCGTCATGGGACGCCATACCCACCACTCCGACACCTCCGAGCTGCCGTTTTCCTATCTTATTGAGAACCAGTCGGAGACCTACCTCGTACCGGGTGCCAACTTGCGTACGGTGGGCACGATCCGCGATGCGCAGAAATGGCCTAAGCGTGACAACAGACTCGATTCCGACAAACTGGATTGCATCAACTTCAATCTCCTCTCGCCTTATACTGTCCAGAAGATGTGGCGCGGACGGGAGGTGCTCAACGAACTGCAGGCGCTCTCCGGTATCAACACCGAGGTCTATGGCTACAACAACACCAAGATCCGTAACACTTCGCTCCTCCACGGACGCGAACTCTATACCATCGGTATATGCAAGTTTCTGGGCAACTCGCTCATCTCGCGCTTGGAGAAGCAGGAACTGCATTCCATGGACGACGTGCGTGCCGCCCTCCGTCCCGACACTCCTACCGGGCATGGCGACTGGGCGGACTTGGCAGGACTCATCGCACCTCTCTCGGAGGTCACACGCCTGCTGGATGACATCGAGTCCTCCTCGCTCACGCTGTCTCAGATACAGGAGCGGTTCAGAGAGATGCACGCCAACTACTACTCCTACGAGTGGACCTGGGCGCTGAAGCATCTGGAGCAGGTGTGGGGATGCTCTGTAGAGCAGGTCACCCGGGAACAGCTCCTGCAGACTATCGACGAGTGGCAGAAAGCCGTGGTGGATCTTGACCATATGGTCTATAAGGATGCCCGTAAGGAGTTTGACCTCAACAGCCAGACGGGCTTCGGTGCCGATGGTGACAGCAGCCAGCAGAAAGCCGACTTCGAGTCCGTGCGCGGAAGCTTTGAGTCCAACTCGTTCGTACAAGCCGTCTTGGAGCATATTGACCGCAAGTCGGCTCTCGGCAATTCCGTACGTGCCAAACTGCAGAAGATACAATAATCCATGGGGGAAGCCAGACTCACCATATTAGGTTCGGGGAGCGCCCGCCCCACATTCCAGAACTCCCCTTCGGGGCAGATCCTGGAGTTGTGTGACAAGTCTTTCCTGATCGACTGCGGCGAAGGGGTGCAGATCACCATGGCGCGGATGGGGATTCGTACATCGAGGCTCTATAATATCTTCATCTCCCACCTCCACGGTGACCATTGTTTCGGACTCCTCGGACTCCTTTCCTCCCTCTCCATGCAGGGGCGGCTGCAACCGATGCATATCTACGCCCATGCCGATCTGGAGAAACTGCTCCGTCCGCAACTCGACTACTATTGCAAAGACCTCTCTTATGAGATTTTCTTTCATGCCATCAACCCCCGCAAGAGGGCGGTGATCTTCGAGGACAGGACGGTGCAGGTCGAGACGGTGCCGCTCAAGCACTCAGTGCCTTGCTGCGGCTTTCTCTTCTCCGAGACCCATCGTCAGCCGGACGGCGAGGGAGGGTTTGTCCGTGTGCCCCGTAAGCGCTATGCCTATTGCTCCGACACCCTCTATACAGAGCGTTTCGTAGAGCAGATAGAGGGGGTGGATATGCTCTACCATGAGTCCACTTTCTTGGAGGCGCAGGCGAAGCTGTGCCGCGCTGTGATGCACTCTACCGCCTCCCAAGCCGCTAAGATAGCCACTCTCGCCAAAGCCCGCCGACTGCTCATCGGACACTTCTCCGCCAGAGTGATCGACCACACCGACTTTCTCAACGAGGCGCAATCCCTCTTTCCTGACACCCTTCTCGCCAAAGAAGGGGAGATACTGACATTTTAAGCTATCAGCAATCATGAAACCTTCCGTCCAATATGTATGTTCCTCCTGTGGTGCCAAAGCGCCGCAGATGATTGGTCGCTGCCCTGTCTGTGGCGAATGGGGCACCTACGAAGAAGAAGTCTTGCAGTCCGGCGGTCTTACAGCCTCGCGGTCTCGTCAGCGGAGCGGCTTGTCTGCCCAAAACGGTCAGCCAAAACGCCTTCAGGAGGTAGAGGCTTCCGAAGAGATGCGCATCGACATGAAGAACGGCGAACTGAACCGTGTCCTGGGGGGCGGACTCGTGCCCGGCAGTCTCGTGCTCTTGGGTGGTGAACCCGGTATCGGCAAATCGACGCTCGCACTACAGGTGCTGCTCCAACTCAATGATAGAAAAACCCTCTATGCCTCAGGAGAAGAGAGCACACGCCAGCTCAAACTCCGTGCAGAACGCCTCGCCGGATCGCCTCAGAACCTCTATATATGCGCCGAGACATCGCTCGACCGCATCTTTGATTTCGTCTCCGAACTCCAGCCGGAAGTCGTCGTCGTTGATTCGATACAGACCGTCGGCACGCAGGCGCTGGAAGCCTCTGTCGGCAGCCTGAGCCAGATACGCGAGTGCGCCGTGCGCATATTGGATTTCGCCAAGTCTCGCAATATACCCTTTATCATCATCGGACACATCACCAAAGAGGGTACTCTCGCCGGACCGAAAGTCCTGGAACATATTGTCGATACCGTCCTCCAGTTCGAGGGCGACCAGCATTATATGTACCGTATCCTCCGGGCGCAGAAGAACCGCTTCGGTTCCACCTCCGAACTGGGCATCTATGAGATGCGTCAGGAAGGTCTGCGGGAGGTCTCCAACCCCTCCGAACTGCTGCTCTCTACGGCACGCGAAGGCTTGTCAGGCATCAGTATTTCGGCGGCTGTGGAAGGGGTGCGCCCTTTCCTCATCGAGGTGCAGGCGCTCGTCTCCTCTGCCGCTTACGGTACACCCCAACGCTCCTCTACCGGTTTCGACATCAAGCGGCTCAATATGCTTCTTGCCGTCCTTGAGAAACGCGTGGGCTTCAAACTCCTGCAGAAGGATGTCTTCCTCAATATAGCCGGCGGACTGAGGGTCAACGACCCTGCCATCGACCTTAGCGTCCTGGCGGCTGTCCTGTCCTCCAACATGGATGTGCCTCTCGATCCCGACACCTGCCTGACAGGAGAGGTCGGCTTGGCTGGAGAGATACGCCCGGTATCGCGTCTGGAACAACGCATCCGCGAAGCGCAGAAACTGGGCTTCAAACGCATCATCGTACCCGCACAGCAGGTGGCGGATGCCAACCATGCCGGTGCCGATATTCAGATCCTGCCGGTGAGAAAAGTCACCGACGCTTTTAGACTGCTGATCCAGAAATGAAAAACTCCTTTGCTCTTGTCACCGGTGCCGGAAGCGGCATAGGTCTCCATTATGCTACGCAACTGGCACGTGATTACCACTACAACCTGCTTCTCGTCAGCAACAGGCAGTCCGAACTCGATGCACTCGCGCTGCGCCTTCGCGAAGACTTTGGCGTGCAGGCTGTCCCTTATTTCTGCGACTTGGCTCAGGCGGACGCCGCCGAGCAGCTGTACGCCTTCTGCGAGGAACAGCACTTCGAGGTGGAAGTGCTCGTCAATAATGCCGGATTTCTCATCTTCGACTCGTTCAACCATACCCCTCTTGCCAAGACCGGGGCGCTGCTGATGTTACATGTCCTCACCACCACCAAACTGTGCCGGCTCTTTGCCCCGGCGATGTGCGAACGCGGGAAGGGCTTTATCCTCAATATGTCTTCTATGTCCGCTTGGATGGCTATGCCGTCTATCGTCTGCTATAACGCCTCCAAGAGCTATGTGCTCAATTTCTCGAGGGCGTTGTGGTACGAACTCATCCCCAAAGGGGTGCATGTGCTGGCGGTCACACCAGGATCGACTGATACAGGATTGCTGCCTTTCAGCGGAACTTTTGCGAAAGTATTGCGTGTCGTCGGTATCACCATGCCGCCCGACAGACTGGTCAAAAAGGCGCTGAACGCTCTTTTCCGCTCCCGCCGCAAGCAATGTATGCCCGGCGCTTGGAACCACCTCATCGTGCCTGTTATCAACCACCTGCCCGACTGGCTCGTCTTCGCCGCCATGCGGCGCTTCCCCATGTTCCGCCTTTGAAAGTTTGTTGTCGCGGCATTGAATGCCGCATTGTTATTGGTTGTTCCTTTCGGTGGCATTCTTGCCGCCGCTATATATCCTACAGGCGCGTGCGCAGCGGTCTGTATTCTGTCACGCAGTAAAATCCCTGCAGTCTGCGGCTCAAAACAGAAAAATCCTTTTTTATTTGCAAGTGTCATTTTTTTTGTGTACCTTTGCAGCGCAAAATAGAACCGCTGCTACCGGCTGCATGAAAAAGTGTGTCTTTCATATTGGTTTTTTGGTGATTCTTATGCTTTGCAGTTCTTGCGTATCCCGCGGAGTGCGTGAGGCGCAGGAGGTTGTGGCACAGGCGGACAGCCTCTGGCATGACGGACAGATGTACGGCATCGACGCCGGCGACAGCGCCACCCTCGCACAAGCCTATGAGACGCTGGACAAATCCACTGCCTTCTGTCGCAGGATAAGAGAGATATTCCCCTTTGCACATCGTACATCGTCCCTTGGTACTTATTCTCATGCTTGCTATCACTATGGCCGTCTGCTCCGCGAGAAGGACGATCCGGTTGCAGCCATGCAGGCGTTCATCAACGCCACGCACTCCCACACCGGCGACTACCATATCCTCGGACGCGTGTATAGCAACATGGGGTCTATCTGTCATCTGGCAGGCGAGTTTTCGCTGTCGTATGATATGTATGAGCATTCCGCCAATATGTACCTGCAAAACGGCGACACCTTATTATATTATTATGGCTTAAATAATATGGCAGTGGAGTTGGTTGAGCAGGGCAGGAATGACGAGGCTTTATCCATCCTTGATAACATAACCTGTGCCGATGAAAAGTTATCTGAAGCTCTCTTAATGACAAGAAGCGAGATGTATAATTTGGAGGATCGTAAGCAGACTTCTGCTATGTATTACACAGCAATTCTTCAGATCAATACACAAGCAAATACACAGGGCAGTGTGTCACAGTACAAGACGATCGTCCCGACGCCTTATGACTCCATAGACAACATCAATCGTTTTTATCCCATTGCAGAAGACATAGAACGGTATGAGGAAGCCGTAAATATCCTGAAAACAGATTTGTTACGCGACAGGACAAAATGGTTGATTTATACGGCAATAGGAGTGCTCCTGCTGATTTTCGGGATAGTATTGTTTCTGTTCATCAATCGCAAGCAGAAATTGCAGAAGGTTGAACTTGACAGTTTGGTAAAACAACAGCTTGATACCATCACCACAGCCATCAAACAGCATATCAACACTGCCGATTTGGAAAGCACGCTCCATTGGAAAAACTATGCCGCCATGAAAGCCGATACGGATTTGTATATGGGCGGAATTGTCACAAAACTGGAACACTATTCTTTGAACGAGACCGAAATACGTTTCTGTATCCTGACGATGTTGGATTTTCAACTCAAAAAGATAGCAGACACGATTCATTACAGTTATCCATCAGGCATCAAAACCCTGAAGAAAAGAATTTCTGTCAAAATAGGCACAGAGCCTTCTCAAATGCGCGATTACCTGTTCCAAATGGCTACTAAAGAAGCTTTATAGTGCAGGCTTGTTGAATTGTAGACCGCCGATTATTCTATTTGCTTCATATTCAGCGGTTTGTGATTTGAAATTGTAGACCGCTGTTTCTTGCCCGATTCATCAAAAAGCAGTACCTTTGCATCGTCAAACGATTGAGCGTTTGGCGGTATTTTTTTATGTTAAACTAATTTAATTACTTTTCAAAATGAAAGCAAAAATTCTTGTTTTAGCCCTCTTGGTAGTTGCAAATCTGTCGGCAGGCACGCATCAGTCTGCGGGTGATTTGGTAAGCATTGAGCCTTTTGAGCAACTGATAGTGGTGGGTGACGGACAAACATCCGTTAGCCTGTGTCAAAGCGACAAGTACGCCATTTCCGTAACAGAAGGTCATTTGTCCGATCTGAAAATAGAACAGGTCGAATCTACGTTAATGCTTTTCTGTAATGTAGGAGGAAAGCCGGAAAATGTGCATGTTACTATCTATGCGCCGGAATGGAATGTTGTTCTGTGTTCGATTGTTAAAACTCTGCAAACAACCAATACTATCAAAGCAAAACGATTGCAGATAGACGCAAATATCGTTCAGTCGGTAGATATGAATATTGAGTCGGAACAGTTTGAGATTAAGACCACTGATGTTGAAAAATGTGTTCTTGGAGGCACATGTGACAGAGCAGTGATTGATTACGTAGGAACGACAAACGGTCTTGCCGAGTTACATTCGGAGAAACTGCGGACAAGATTTTTGCACCTGAAGAGTGTCATAGAGAGCAAAGCCTTTGTGTATGCTTCTGACTCGTTGTGGCTGCAAGACTGCTATACAAGCGACATTACAGTGTACGGCTCTCCTGAGGATGTGAAAAACGAAAGTAGATCATCTACCATCCGGCTCGTTCCGTAATCCCCTTGCCGAACGCTAATTTGTGAATGGTTCTAATTTTGGGGCAATTTTGGATAATTTTTGACTAACCAAACTGACAATTCGGTCAATCCGGTCATATATTTTTTTGTCTTGCACTTTCTGCACTTTTTGCACTTTCTCGTTCCAAAGTGCAAATAGTGCAAATAGTGCAGTGCATTTTTTTCGAACGCTATGTTCAAAAATTGAGCGTTAGTTGTTCTTGTATATTCTTAGTGATACTTAACCATTTCCGACCCTGTTGCCTACCTATTGCCTACCCATGCCGGCTCCATCTCAGCTCAATGCCGGCTTCATCATCCATTTTTGTCGCATCTTTGCGACAACCTCTCATCATCCATTTTTGTCCCATCTTTGGGACAACTATTTTTCTTTCCGTTTGTCCCCTTCGGCGGCATTCTTGCCGCCGCTCTATATATCCTAACAGATATCCTACAGGCACGTGCGTGTCGGTCTGTACTCTGTCAGGCGTAGCCGGTCTGTATTCTGTCAGCGCAGCGGTCTTACAGTAAAATCCCTGCAATTTGCAGCCAAAAACAGAAAAAAGGCACTTTTATTTGCATATATGGAAAAAAAGTTGTACCTTTGCACCCGCTTTTGAATGAAAGCCCGTAAATCCGGCGAAGTTGTGATGCCTGCATGCTGCTTTGCCGACATTGTTTAACTCCTCATTTGCCTGACAAATGACCCATACAGCGAAGCAGATCGTTCGACCGTAGGGAGATTAGAAATGGTAAATGAAAAAATTGTAAATGCTTTTATGTATTTAACATCTGAGAAAAAAGCTGAGTTGTTTGCTCAGTATGGCAACGACGCCAAGAACACTGGTGCTGCAGAGAGCCAGATCGCACTCTTCACCTTCCGTATCAACCACCTCACCGAGCACTTGAAACAGAACCGCAAGGACTTCAACACCGAGCGCGCACTGACAAACCTCGTAGGTAAACGTCGCCGCCTCCTGGATTACCTGAAAGCTAAAGATATTGAGCGTTACCGCGCAATCATCAAGCAACTCGGTATCCGTAAGTAAGCAACATGCTTATTCGGCAAAAAATGACATTCGCTCAGCGGATGTCATTTTTTCAGTCCTGCCAATTTGGCAGTACACGCGCCCGTGGCACGCGTTTTGACCATAGGAAATCAACAAACAAAACGTATATGAAAAAAGAAGATAAAATAGAAGAAATGGACGCACAGGAAGTGCACAACGAAGAAGAAACGGCTTCTGCCGCCAATGCCCCGGAGACCGCCGGAGAAGAAAACCATGAGGAAGAACTCTCCCTGGAGGAGCAGCTGGTACAAGCCAAAGCACGTGTCGCCGAACTGGAGGACAAGAACCTGAGGATGATGGCGGAGTTTGACAACTTCCGCCGCCGCACCAACAAGGAGAAACTGGAACTGATGGAGACGGCCGGTGAACGTATCTTCAAAGAGATGCTGCCGCTGATTGATGATTTTGAACGCGCTACCGACGCCATGGACAAAACCGAAGACATCAATTCCGTACGCGAGGGAATTAAACTCATTCAGCAGAAGTTCCTCTCTTTCCTTGACAAGAATGATGTGCACCCTATCGAGACCGAGGGAGCGGATTTTAATACCGACGAGCACGAGGCGGTAACGCTTTTCGATGCCGGAGAAGAGAACAAAGGCAAGGTGATCGACTGTACGCAGCGCGGTTACAAACTCGGAGAGAAAGTGATTCGCTTTGCCAAAGTGGTTGTCGGCGAATAAATGAACCGTACGGCGAAGCAGATTGTTCGACCGTAGGGAGATTAGAAATTGTAAATGACCAAATTGTAAATGGAGAAACGTGATTATTATGAAGTCTTGGAAGTGGCGAAGAATGCCACTCCTGAAGAGATAAAGAAGGCTTACCGCAAGAAAGCCATCCAGTACCACCCTGACAAGAACCCCGGCGACAAAGCCGCCGAGGAGAAGTTCAAGGAGGCGGCTGAGGCATATGAGGTGCTTTCCGACCCGCAGAAGAGACAGCGCTATGACCAGTTCGGACACGCCGGAATGCAAGGTGCTGCCGGATTCTCTGGCGGAGGAATGTCGATGGAGGATATCTTTACCCATTTCGGCGATGTGTTCGCCGGAGCAGGATTCGATATCAGCGATTTCTTCGGCGGCAGAGGCGGAGGAGGACGGAGAGTGATTCGCGGAACAGACCTGCGGGTGCGCGTCAAACTCACACTCGAAGAGATCGCTACGGGCGTGGAGAAGAAAATCAAAGTCCGCAAACTCGTGGAGTGCAAGTCCTGCCACGGTACAGGAAGTGCCGACGGACGCGACGGAGAAACCTGTCCGCAGTGTAAAGGACGCGGCGTAGTCTATCGCCAGCAACGAGGGTTCCTGGGAATGATGCAGGTGCAGACCGACTGCCCGGAGTGCCACGGAGAAGGCAAAATCATCCGTAACAAGTGTACCCAATGTCAGGGCGAAGGCGTTGTGCGCGAAGAGGAGATCATCACCATCAATATACCTGCAGGCGTATCGCACGGCATGACCCTGACCATGCAAGGCAAAGGTAATGCCGCTCCGCGTGGCGGAGTGCCGGGAGATCTGCTCGTGCTCATTGAGGAAGAGGAACACAAAGAACTCATCCGTCAGGGGGACGATCTGGTATATAACCTCCTGCTCGACCTGCCTACGGCGATCTTGGGCGGACAAGTCAAGATCCCGACACTCACGGGCGAAGCCAAGATCACCATCTCGGAAGGCACACAGCCCGGCAAAGTGCTGCGTATGCGCGGCAAAGGACTTCCGCACCTTGACCAGTACGGACGCACCTACGGACAAGGCGACCTCCTTATCAATGTGGGGGTATATATCCCCGAGAAACTGTCGCTCGACGAGCGCAAGCAGATCGAGAAACTCAAAGACAGCCCCAATATCGTGCCAAACGGTTCCAACAAGAAATCGTTCTTCCAAAACCTGTTCGGATGAAACGCTTCGCGCTGCTCATAACGCTTATATGTCTCACGGCTTCCGTCAGCGGTGAGACATATTCGGTTATTGGAGTAAATACCGTTTCTTCCGCCTTCTTTCGCGACCGGTACCAGACAACCGATTTGGGGCATTACCTCGACAACTCCAATCCCCATACCATCTACGAGACAGAGACGACAGGCCAGTGGAACCTCGGCGACAGGAATGTGTTCTCTATTGCCGGCAACTCCTTCCGTCAAACCAAGTATTCGCTCAACGGAATGCGCATAGACAGCCGCTTTCAGGTCGGCAGCACACTGCTCTATACCGGCATGGACCGCACCTCGCTTGCGCTTGACTACCACAACGGTGAACTCCGTTTTCGGGATGACAGCACCCAGCAGGCTGCTGTCCGGCTCACGGGCAATGTGGGGGGACTCGGAGGTATCTCGCCCGGCACACGCCAACTCATCAATCTGTTTCACACCTCCGGCGAGGAGCGTACCATGGACTCCCGTCCGGTGGAGATGCGCAACCATGTAACGGGTGCAGGCACCATGGATGCTACAGTCGCTCTTCCGGTTAACGGACGGCGTTACTACCAGCATGCGTATGTCCATTACGGGCAGCGGCAGATTACCGATTTCAACCCCACGGGAATAGCTGCACTCTATCCCTCGCAATACTACACCGCCCAACTCGATGGAGAAATCCCTTTGGGAAAGCTGCAGATGGCAGAATACAGCCCCCGTCTGCACTATTTTTTGGTCACGAACGGGCGTTCTGACTACGGCTCGGAGTTCAATTTCAGCCGCTCTGAAACAATGCGTCTGCAAGACTACCACGCAGGCTTGTATTATTCTCACCGGTTTGATAACCAGGGAGTTCTGGTTGCTGGTGTTAGTTACGAATTAGCCAGTACAGCCCACAACACACTATCCTTCGCACGTAATATTCTGGATCAGGACGGCGAGGGCTTCGAACCCTGGCATGCCGATGGCAGATTGCATGCCCTGAACCTCTCTTTGAACTATGATCAGCCTCTCTTGCCATGGCTTCGTATCCATGCCGAAGGCTATAACTCGCTGCTGCATTTCCGCCCTGCGACGGACACATGGACGAATGCTGTCTGTCAGCGCTCGATAGCCGATTCCGCTTCCATGCCTCTCTACACTATTCATTGGCATTCGCAGGCGTTCACCTCCGCCCTTCTGGAAAACGAGGCACTGCTGGTTGCAGAGAAACAGTTGTCCAAGGGATTCACTCTCTACGGTCACTTGGGCGTCTCGCTCGACGGAATGGCGATGGGGGAGGGTAGAACCGTCATTTCCCCCAACTGGCTTGCCAAGATAGCATTCGCTTATCAGCCGGCTTGGTGGTTCAGGTTCGGTCTCTCGCTCAGCCACCACCGGATGTCTTATACCTGGGATGATATACGTTACCTCAGTGCCGGGTATATGTCCGGCGAGGTGCGCTATGCCGACCACACGCTGCTCGCTACCACCGGCGGCGCTTACCACACACCCGACAAGTATCTCTGGAGTCACCAGCCCTCCTATGCCGTGATTGATCTGCCGATATACTTCACTTTCGGTAAATCCCGCCGCCATGAGATAGCCGTCCTCAGCACCGTCCGCAAGTACTACAACCAGTGGTTTACCGCCTTTGCCGATGGCGTGGAGGCGAATATGCTACAGGAAAATGGCACATGGTTCATGCGTGAGGGCGAAAAACACTATACCGTCACTACCCAGCCGATGGACATAATGTCCTCGCGCTTTGGTTGCCGCACACCCTATTATCTGTCCAATCTGGTGCGGTACACCTATAACGGCCGCAAGTGGTTTGTGCAGCTTTCATGGCAGAGTTATCTGATGTCAGGCATCAGCGCCTTGGGAAACGGTGTGCTGAGCAATAACTTGGGTGTCTTGTCCGAGACAACCGCCTCACCCAACACGTTTCAGGCTCTTTCACATGGCGACCTGCCCTTCCCTGCTAACGGACGTCTGGATCAGGACCGCGCCTTCATTGCACGCATCCAAGTGACCTATAACCCCTGCCGGTATTTCTCGATCGGACTGAATGGCAAGTTCAAGGACGGACAGCCCTTCTCTAATTTTGAGGCGCGCACACGCACTGTGGACGGACACACGCAAGTGGTCCTCCTGCCGTATTGCGCACGGGGGATAAATCTGGCTAACAATGCTTTTGGTAAACGTGAAGACGCCTTCTTCAATCTCGAATTGCGCGCTACAGGACGTTGGTGGGTGAATGAGATACCAATGTCACTTGAGGTAATGTGCTATAATCTCTACGATTTCGGTACCGCCCTGACGGAATACACCTTCGACGGCTATGATCATCCCAGTTATGACCGCTGGACTATCGACCGCGGCATGGCCACCATGCGCGACAGCCGCACCTCTATGAGCCTGTGTATTCCCCGCGGACTTCTTTTCACCTTCCGCGTCGGACTGGAGAAGGATGACAATCATTCCCACCGCCCATAAGGCAATACCGTCAAACTTGCCGAACATGCAATCGGTGCACATGTTGAGCATGAAGAGCGAGGTGAACAACAGAGCCGTCTCTCTGCCATGCTTGCGGGCGCAGAGAGGGATGGAAAGCCAGGCGATAATAAAAAAGATCATCCCTGCAATACCTATCTCCATCAACTCTTCCAGGTATTGGTTGTGCGCGTGGTACCTCATGAGGGCATAGTGGCTGAATTGCCGTTCTTTGAACCGCTGCGCAAGGTACTCTTTGCTCTGACCTGCCCCCAAGCCGTATGCAATATAGTCCTCCGGCTCCTGCAGGGCGAACCCCCAGAGGTTATAGCGTATATCGTGGTAATAACTCACTTCGCGCATGGCAGTAATATCCCTCAGGTAGTCAAACTGCTGCATTCTCGGATGGAACGACAGCATCGAAGCGGCTGCCACAACGCCCATGACGAGTACGCCGATGCTATACCACCGGTGATGGCGTTTTACCAGGTGATACATGCCCCAAACGACTGCCACTCCCGCCATACTGATGACGGCTTGACGGGAGCCGGTCAGCAGAATACTGCTCAGCATTACCGGTACGGCTGTCATCCATTTCCATTTCTCCTTCCGCCAGACCTGTATCGCCGCTACGGCACCCGCTATTTCTACGGAACATAAGAACAGCCGGTGCTTGAAATGGGAGATATTATCTGAGAAGAAAATCCACCGGTCACTGTGCTGAGTCCACACATCGCTGAGCGGCAGGCGCGCTACAATCTCTGGATGATGATAAAGTACAGCCATCCAGACTGTATATGCCGGAATGGCAAGAACGCAGCTGACTGCTAACACCCTGCCTGCCTGACGCCAGTCGTAATGCTCGTTCACACCCCATATACCCACAGGAATCAGCAGTCCGAAAGTCATGTATCGCTCCATCTGCCATGCCCATGCCCCATGATCAGCAGCCCATAAACCCGACAGCATTTTCCAGCCGTACCAGACGCCGAACAGCAGAAACGGCAGAGCGGATTTGTAATTGGCAATCTGTGATTTGTGCTTGGTGATCAGGTTTGTCCATCTGCCTTCCAGAATCCACGCAATAATCCATAGCACGCAAGCCGGACGCAATACCGCTTGCGGGAACGGCAACAGTGCCACTACGATGAGAAACAGCCCGTAGCTCACGCGCCCCATGATCTCTCTATACTTGCTCATAACCTTCTTTCAGTTGTTTCAACCCCTCGTCTCCTATCCGTTTCAGACGCCCGAAAGGATCCCCAGGTACCCGTTGGCGCCAGCGGATACGGTTCAAATCAATCACTTCTATCTTGCTTCCGTCTTCGTTGAACAGAATATTTCCCCCGGAGTAATCACGATGCCAGACTCCTTTCTTCCGCAACTGCGCCGTGAATCGCCCTATAGCCTGTAGTAGCTGGTCACGGTTCGGGAAATCCGGGTGCTCGATCAGGTCGTTGAACGTAAACGGACATCCGCTCTGCCGGCAGGCATACCAGCTCTCGCGCAGAATACCGAACACCCGCACTTCGCGATAGGCTATAGGCGCCGGCGTCAGCTCTCCAAGACGTAAAGCGTTCTCATAACTCCGTTGCGCTTTGCTTGTGCCGAACCATCCGTACCAGATGCCTTTCAACAGACCGGGGGTGCGGAACTGCTTGACGACCACACCATCCGTCAGACGGAGAATATTCCGCCGGTTGTCAATAATCCGCCCCTCCTGCCAGCGGCTGAAATCCCCTGTCTGTCTCACCCTCCTGAACCGGTTCAGGAACTTGCTCCATGAGCGGTGGTAATGCAGCGGACCGCCCAGGTATTTCTCCATGTAACCGGCATGCCGGCGGTTGATGGCATCGACGATGGCACGTTTCTGCGCTTTGGCTGTGTGCCTGCGGGAGTGGGGGAGCACACGGTAGTAGAGACCTGTCGTCTCCAGCCTTTTGTACTCGCCGCCTAAAGCCATCATACTGATCCAGAAATCCCAGTCTTCGCGGTATATATCCTCTTCACAGAAACCTCCTGCACGCGCCCAGTCAGCCTTGCGGAAAAGCGATGATATGTGTATCATGTTTTGCCGGGCGAGCCGCTCGTGCGAGAAAGGAGGTAGCTTCCACTCGCCCTCTTTACTGCCGATAAACCGTGCCCTGCATCCTACTATGCGCACACCCTCCTGCATCGCCTCAACGGCTTGCCCGATATACTCGCTATCTATCTTGTCATCCGCATCTACGGGCAGTATATATTCGCCTTGTGCCTCACGTATGGCACGGTTGCGCGCGGCACTGACGCCGGCATTAGGCTGGTGAAAAACCCTCACCTCGGGATGTGTCTTTGCAAAAGATCTTGCTATACTCAGCCCCTCGTCCGTCGAGCCGTCGTCCACCACCACTACCTCTATCGGGCGGTAGCCGGAGGATACAATGCTCTCCAGGGCTTCGCCGATATACGGCGCAGCGTTGTACAGGGGTACTATGACGGATACCAAGGGTTTCATATCTTGTCGCGGCGGAGAACCAGTTTGCGCCAGTAATAAAGCAAAGGGTTACTGTATTTGAGTTTCTTCCACGGTCTGCTGGAGTGAGGCATATGCAGTACAGGATTGCTGAGCTGCAGGATATTCGTGAATCCCAGTTGAAGCGACTTATGGCTGATGAACACGTCATACCAGTTCTTCTCGGGATCCAGTTGCTCAAAATCATACGCCCGCAGAAAATCATTGCTCAGCAGCGTGCAGCAGAAGGACAGCCTTTTCTTGCAGCTTCTGTCTCCTTGCATCCCTCTTGCATACTCGTACGGGAAATTGATCTGCCCTTCTTCGTCCTGCGTCACGGCGGCTACCATGCCTACCGGGCGTGGGTCTTTCGCCTTTTGGGCCTCTGCCAGTTTCTCTATCGTATCCGCCTGGACGATAACATCGCTCTCTATGATCACAAGGTGTGCCCCTTTGCTCAGCGCCTCGCGCTGTGCGTCTATGAGCGTCCACCGGTAATTGGGGGAAGGGTGGTCGGTATAGTTTTCAAGATGCTTTACTTCCATGCCCGACTCCGAACTCAGTCTGTCCAGTCGCGCAGCATTCTCCGGCGATGAGTAGTCGTCATATACCGTCAGCCTGTATCCGCTCTGGGTAATCGCGCGGATAGATCGCTCTGCCGTCTCGATAGAGTCCTTCACAGGCATGATGATATGTACCGTTTGGCTGTTTACCATTTCGTGATGACTCCTTTCTTGCTGATGGTGAGCATGGCACCGAACTGATTACCCCATTGTGTGCCGAAATCGGCTGCCAGCCGCAGACCGAAATCCAGTCCCCAAGCTTGCTCTACGTGTTTCTTCACCTCTATCATCACCGCCGTGTTCTCTGTCAGAGGAGCACGCCGGCTGTTGTCGTTACCGTAGTTGCGGGCATAGGAAACAATGCCCCTATAGCGGAATCCGTATATGTCGCCACGGATACCTGCATGGTGCACCCGCACACGGCTGTTCAAGGTGTATATCGTACCGTCCTCATTGAACAGCGGCGAAGTGATAAACGGCGTTCCCATCGACCGGAGGAAATAGTTCCAGCCGTTCTGGAAGACACTGTTGCGGTAGTAACTGTCATTACCTGCATAGCACAACCCGTCGCGGTCATGCCATGGACCGGACTGATCTGTGGTGTTCATAAACTCGTAGGTCACCCCTTCGATGAACGGCCAGCGGTTCTGTTTCATGCTGATCCCCCATAAACCGTCCGCTTTGTTGAGTCCCGTGCCGATGAAAGCAAAGTTGTCCTCAAAGAAATTCTGCCAGTAGGCACTCACCTCCCAACCTTTGCCTTTGGCAGTGAGGGTCAGTTGCTGACTGCCTACATGGTTGCCTTGCGCGTTCAACTGGTCAGTGCGCAAGGTTCCGCCTCCCTGTGCCAGAAACACATTCTTGAACGCCTGCCAGTTGTTGCCCAGATCGCCGTAGTCGGGACTTGTACCGCCCCATTCGGCGGCGTGGTGAAACTCATAGGCTATATTCACCGGCAGCTTGCCTCCGAACCGCAGACCTATCCATTTATGGTGTAGAAAACCTCCTTTGATATACTGATTGTCCACCATCCAGGCATGCGTCAGACCGCCTTTGAGTTCCACGTATCCGAATAGTCCGGGGAAGGGACGCCACTGCTCTATGCCTACTGTCACTCGCGGCAGAGGATGGCTGTTACCCGAAAGCAACAGACTGCCCATCGACAGGCTGCTGTCTGCCGTCAGCTCACGCTGCGGCTTGATTCCTGCTGTCAGGTCAAAGATATATAGTCTCGCATGCGCATACAACGATTTGAAGTACCCTGTGCCATACCCTTGCATCATTCCCCACGGTGAGGACTCCACCGGTTTCTGTACCCTGCCGGCGACCTCTACGCCGAAATCGTAGTCGTACCACCGATGGGGGGAGTCCGCCTTCTTGTATATCCCGGCACTCACGCTTCCGCTGTAGGCCGATGCGCTCACTTCGCCGTTCTCCAGACTCTGGATCCACGTGGGCGCGTATCTGCCGGAGGATGCAACGCCTTGGATAGAGGCGGTGTAATGCAGCGTGTCCGCCTGCTCGCACGAATCGCTGAAACCGGTCGGCCACCAGTCCCAGCTCAACTCCTGCGCCTGCATCGTCACAAAGCACAGAAGACCGATGATCATGCTTTTACTCCTCAATATAATAAATCCGGTTATTGATTTCTGTATCTACTGTCTCGCCCAAACCGGAATACACTCTTTTGCCGATGGCGAAACTAATATGGTTGATAAGCCCGACAGGCAGGTTGCACACCCATTCCCAACGGTCTGTAGTCGGGTTATAGCGACGGATATCCTGCAGTCCGCGCATCGTGGTGTTAATGCCGCCGTAGTGCATTCCGCCGGATAGGTAGATATACTCTTGGGTGGCGCAGGAAGCGGCTAAGGTGCGGCTCTGGCCGGGAATACCCGCGCGTCGGATCCAGTGCCCTTTGACGCTACCGTCCTCCTGTTTCTCTTCCACTGCCAGTTCCCCCCACCAGTCCAGACTGCCGCCGTAATAACCGCTGCCCATGAAATGTCTGCCCCGGCAGGTACAGCCTGTGCCGCCGAACGACCTCGTCGGGAAACCGTGAAATCCTGCATTCACGTCAATGGAGTCCCAACGGTTGGTTGGAATATCGTAGCAGAAGAAATCCCGGCGGTAGTTCCATTGGAAGCCGTAGCCTACAAACAATCTCTCGCCCTCCACAAAACAGGTGGCGCGGTTGGTGTATGAGTTGGGGTAGTCTTCTTTGCGGATCCACTCACCTGTTGCCGGCGCGAACTCCCACCAGTCTCTCAGGTATGTGGTGTCATTGCCGTACCGCCCTTCCCTGCCCCGGAAGCCTAAACCTATATAGACTTTGCCGTTCGCCACGCAGGCGGTGGCATTCACGCGTGGTGAGAGGGGTGTCGCGCCCAGCGAGATCCACCGGTCGCTCTGGCTGTCGTACTGCCAGAGATCGTTGAGAGGCGTGCCCTCGGCATCCCTGCCGCCGAAGAGATACACCTCTTCTCCTACCACAAAAGCGGTGGCGCAGGCGCGCGGAGAAGGCATCGGCGCACATTCATGTACCGTCATTTCCAACTCCGGCTTGCCTTCGCAGGCTGCCAGGACTACTGCAAGCAATATATACCATATTTTTCTCATTCGGCAGTCAGCTCATCGGTGATCATTCGGTGGATATACTGTTGTATGTATCCTTTCAGGTAGTCGCTCAGGGGGGCTATGCGCTTCTCGTCAATGCTCCCTGCGAGGTTGTTCTTCAACATTCTGTCCTGGCGGTAGTCATATACAGCTTTGATCTTCTTGCCGTCAAACTCCACCAACAGGCTGTCCGATAAGATCTGGTACAGCGGCTGGTTGTAGCAGACGGCATAGGGGTGTTGCTTGGGTTGGGTCAGTGCGTCTTCGCCAAAAGCCAGATACGGTCTGTCGTACCCCAAATAGCTCAGTACCGAAGGCATTATATCCGTCTGGCTGACCGCCCCCTTGCTTATCCGCTTTGCCTTTCCTTTGGGGTGGAAGAAGGCTATCGGCACTTCGAAAATCCCTCTGGCATTCGTGTACTCGGCGTGACTCAGTTCGTTGGTGTGGTCGGCGGTAATCACAAAGAGCGTGTGCTCATACCACGGCTGTTGTTTGGCATATGCAAAGAACCGGCGCAGCGCGTAGTCGGCATAGCCGATGGTCTGATGGATAGGCAGCGTGCCTTTCGGGAACCGGTGCTCGTAACGTGCCGGCACCTTGAACGGATGATGGCTCGAAGCCGTGAAGACGGCTGTCATAAACGGCTCGCGCATCTTGCTCATCTGTTCGCCGAAATACTGCAGGAACTCTTCGTCCCAGATTGCCCACGTACCGTCAAAATCCTCCATCTTGCCATACTCGCGAAGACCGTAATAATGCTGAAAACCGGCACTTCGCGCATAGGCCTGAAATCCCATACTGCCGTTCGGCGCACCGTGGAAGAAGGCTGTCTGGTATCCTTTCAGCGACAGCCTCTCGGCGATAGACGACACCTGGTTGGTAGAGTAGGGCGTCACCACGTACGGCTCGATCAGCATCGGAATGGACGACAGTACCGACGGCATGGCATCTATACTCTTGCGGCCGGAGGCATACGAGTAGTCGTAGGTGACGCTCTGCGCCAGCAGCGAATCCAGAAACGGCGTATAGCCCTGATACGTGCCCTTGTCCAGGTCATGGTTGTAAAAACCGATATACTCCTTGCTGAACGACTCCAAGATGATCACTACCACATTCTCCTTCCGCGCTTTCTTCTCTCCTTTCGGCTCATGAATGGGATTCATGTGCGCTTCCACTCCTTCGTTGAAATACTCCGGCTCGGTGTACCGCACGTTCTCAATTGTTTTCATTAGCGAGAAAGGCGTGTTGAGTACCAAGGCGGTCTCGCGCGGCGTATCGGTGTACTGCATGGCATTGCTGATGGTGATCGGACGGGTGTAACGCCCGAAACCGCCGCGGATACCTATCACGATGAAGAAGACCGACACCGCCATCACAATACTTTCGCTCACGTAGTACCATATCTTCGCGCCGCGCGTGGTATGGCGTTTTATGCTGAACTCCTTCCGCGTCAGCCAGATCAGCAGACCTGTCATCGCCAGACCGAAAACCGTCACATACCAGTAGTCCCACATTCCTTGCAGGAAGATAGGCAGGAGGTTGTGATCGTTCTCGAACTCCGTGAAGAACGTACATGTCGTTCGCCTGTCCGAGAACGGTATATATGCCATGTCGGCGCAGTTGGCAAGGATTCCCAAGATATTCGGAATCCAGAACAATGCCAGTAACACCCGCTGGTAACTCAGCCGGCTGCGGAAACGTCCCGAAAGCGGCAACAGAATGCCTGTCAGATAAGCGGAACTCAGATAAAGTACTGCCGTCAGGTCGAAACGCATTCCGCCGGCAAGCATCTCTGTCAGATGCGGTCCGCTCACATCGGGAAACATCTCCCGGTGAATCAGATAGCAGAATACACGCATCAGCGTGTAAATCACCATCAACAGCGCTATATTACAAGCGGCTATCGTCCACGGGTGTCCCCAGAAGCGGTTCGTATTATGCTTCGCTGTTCTCAAAATGCTCTTCTTTGGTTACTTTGCTTTTCTTCTTCAGCTCAAAATCCCTGCCCAGATAGTTCTTTCTTACAATCGGGTTCGCCGCCAACTCCTCCGGCGTGCCGTGGAAGAGGATCTTTCCCTCGAACAGAAGATAGGCTCTGTCGGTGATCATCAGCGTCTCGTCCACATTATGGTCGGTGATCAGAATACCGATATTCTTGTCTTTGAGCCGCCAGACGACGTCCTGGATCTCCTGTACGGCAATAGGATCGACGCCTGCAAACGGCTCGTCCAGCATGACGAACTTCGGCTCTATTGCCAGACACCGGGCGATCTCCGTCCGTCGCCGTTCGCCGCCGCTCAACCGGTCGCCGAGGTTCTTGCGCACATGCGCCAGGTTGAACTCCTGGATCAGTTGCTCCAGCTTCTGCGCCTGGTACTCCTTGCTGAAACTGGTCAGCTCTAACACCGAACGGATGTTATCCTCAACGGTCATCTTGCGGAACACACTCGCCTCTTGCGGCAGGTAACCGATACCTAACTTCGCACGTTTGTACATCGGGAAGGAGGTGATATCCTGGTCGTTGAGGAATATCTTGCCGTTGTTGGCGGTCACCAGACCGGTTGTCATGTAGAAAGTGGTGGTTTTGCCGGCTCCGTTGGGTCCAAGCAATCCTACGATCTCGCCTTGCTCCAGCTCGATCGACACATCGTCCACCACGGTGCGCTTACCGTATTTCTTTACAAGATGTTCTGTCCTCAGCTTATCCATGGTCTTATCTATCGTATATCTATCGTATATCTATCGTATATGTATCGTGTTTCAATCAAGTTCAAGAGAAACCGGGCAGTGGTCGGAATGCACGGCTTCTGTTAAAATCTTTCCGTCTTTGAGTCTTCCTCTCAGACTCTCGCTCACCCACAAGTAGTCGATCCGCCAGCCTACGTTGCGTGCTCTTGCACCGGCGCGCCAACTCCACCAACTGTACCGCTCCGCGCTCTGGTCAAACACCCTGAAACTGTCCACCAGGCCGCTCGCCTCCCAGCGGTCCATCCATTCGCGCTCTTCCGGCAGGAAACCCGACACACCCGTTTGGCGCTCCGGGTGGTTGATGTCAATGGGCTTGTGGCAGATGTTGTAGTCTCCGCAGATGACGACATTAGGCCGCTCTTTTCGTAACTCGTTCACCCACACAAGGAAATCCTCTAAAAACTGCATCTTGAAATCCTGACGCACATCGCCTGTCGTGCCGCTCGGTACATAGGCATCTACGATCGTCAGGTCGCCGAAGTCGGCGCGGATCACCCTTCCCTCGCGGTCGTATTGGGGCATGCCCATGCCGACTACTACTTTGTCCGGCTCCTGCTTCGAGAAGAGACACACACCGGAGTAGCCTTTCTTCTCCGCCGAGTGGATATAACTGCGATATCCCAACTCCTGCATTGCCATCACGTCAATCTGTTCCGGTTGCGCTTTGCTCTCTTGGATGCAGAATACATCCGGGCTCTCGGACTGAAGCCAGTCCAAGAGCCCTTTGTTCATCGCCGAGCGGATGCCGTTCAGATTATAACTGATTATTTTCATAAACGATTACCTAAAATATCGTATTCCTTGCCCTCGCGGATAATAACGACCTTGCCATCGCGCAAAATCTTCTGATAGCTGACTTCTGACGGCTGAACGCTCTCTATCCCTTCCGTCGAACCGCCGCGGTAGAGGAAGGTGATCGTACCGATATTCGTACCGGCAGAGACACGGCTTATGTTGGTGATCTCATGACCCGCAAAGCTGACATAAGATTTGGCACCGGCAGGGAAGGCATCCGTAGCCGCACTTGCGTCACTCAAGTTGGCTTTCGCCTCAATTAGGTCCACGCCCATATTCGTTCGGCTGTTGTTCACTTCGTTATTATCCCATTTGGTAGCGTTGTATGTGATCTTGGTGATCAGCATTCCTTTGCCCGGCAGGTATTTGTCCCAGCCGCTTTGGTTGCGTGCCTCCAGGAGGTAGAAGGTCTTCGGATTAGGATTCCAGCCTACCAGATTGTGCGCATCGCCGCTACACATCAGCAGTGCCTCCTGACTGCTGTTGATCGGTTTGAGGGTCACGTTCTCAGGGTCTTTCAGCACTCTCGGAGTAATCCATCCGCAGAAGAAACGCTCGTATGCCGAATAGGATGGGGGAGTGTTGCCGTCGTTGTTGTAGGGACCGTAGTCCAGAATGTCCCAGTCCAACAGTGTGTGCAGACCTAATGAGTTTTGGTTCGTCTCGTATAGATCCGGCAGACCCATCACGTGGCTGAACTCATGGCAGATGGTACCGATGCCGTTATACACTTGTCCGTAGTGTTGCCATTCGTTCGAGCAGGCGTAGTTGGCTACTTTCTTGCCGTCCACCTTGCACACGATATTCGAAAAACCGTATTCCTCGTAGTATTCCAGGCTGTAGTTGTGCGGCCAGACGGTAGAACTGCTACCGCCGTCTGCTTCACCCTCACCGGCGTACAGTACATACACGAAATCCACCTTGCCGTCATTATTATTGTCGTATTGGGTGAAATCCACGCCGTCCGCGTCTGCCAGCTCGCAGGCTTCTTTGATCATGTAACCTACATTCTCGTCGTCATTCCTGCCGTAGTAGGAGTCGTTCTGGCTCAGTGTGTACGGACCCACGACGTCAAACTGCGGGTTGTATTGGCCGAAACTCTGGTCTTGGAAATACTGGCGGGCACTTCCGCTGGCGGAGATGCTCTGATTTATCCGATACGATTGGTAGCCATCAGAATAGGTGTAGTTCAGTTTGTATTTTCTGGTGAAATTGGCACCGTTCATCATGCTGTCAATGGTGTCGCGGGGGGTGACGAACGATTTGTTCTTGAAGTTCACCATGATCAGCAGTCCGCGCGGAGCGATATTAGGTTCGGTACCGATCATCTTTTTTTGTTGTACACGGCGGGCTTTCATCCGGGCTTCACCGCGTTGTTGTTTCTGCGCTTTGGCTTCCGCACTCAGCGGTGCAAGCGTCTCTTCGTCCAACCAGTTGCCATTAGCATCGGTCATGTAATGGTAGAATGCGTTTCCATGGAGGTACACTACTTTCTCGGTACCGTTTGCATCTTTCCGGAGCATGCCCTCACGGCGTGCCGGCATTGCCATCGCACTCACTGCGATAGCGCATACACTCAGTATGCTCAGAATTTTTCTCATGTTTGAATATCTTTTTGTTTGTTGTTTTTATTTTGTTTTATAATTGTTATCTTACAGCGTGGCGGTCTTTTTCACCCCGTGTTTCTCCAGCCAGCGTTTCTCGCATTTGCAGCGTTTGTCGGCGTTGTGCGCTTTCTTGCAACTTGCTACGATAGTGCCGTCCTTTTTCTTTTTGGCGTATTTGAGCCAGCCTTTCTTGGTCTCTAAGATCTGCCAGCCGTCTTCGGTCATCATCCAATGGTGACGCTCGTCGCCGCGCAGATACGTGCGCAAGGTGTCGCCGTTCGGCTGCACGCGTTCGATGATTCCTTTGTAAGCCGGAACATTCTGCCGTTCGGGAATCTTCTTCTCCTCTGCCCGAACACTCATTCCTACTGTCAGTATGGCAATCACTGCCATCAATAAAATCTTTTTCATTATATTATTCTTAAATTTAATAATCCTATAGCAGCTTGCCGCGTCTACTCCTGCTTCCCCGCGGCCTTTATCTTCTTGAACAGCTCGCTCGCGAACACAAAATCATTCAGCGCCTCGTTCTCCGAACTGTATATCTCATGCCGGTTGCCTTCCCATTCCAGCTTCCCTAATCTCAGGAAAATCACCTTGTCCCCGATCTCCAAGATCGAGTTCATGTCGTGGCTGTTGACAATCGTGCAGATGCCGTATTCTTCGGTAATGTCGTGTATCAGCTGGTCTATCACCAGACTCGTCTTGGGATCCAGACCTGAGTTAGGCTCGTCGCAGAACAGATACTTAGGGTTGAGCGAGATGGCGCGTGCGATGGCTACGCGTTTCTGCATGCCGCCGCTTATCTCCGCCGGCATAAGATCGTATGCCCGTTCGGGGATGTTCACCCTCTCCAGACAGAACTTCGCACGTTCGCGTTTCTCGGCGTCGTTCATCGTGTGGTCGAACATCTCTAACGGGAAAAGCACGTTCTCCAACACGCTCATCGAGTCGAACAGGGCGCTGCCTTGAAAAAGCATGCCTACCTCGCGGTGGAGCATCCGTATATCTTTCTCGCGCATCGAATTCAGGCTGCGGCCGTCGTACAGGATCTCGCCCGAGTCCACGGTGTGCAGACCGATCAGGCTCTTCATAAACACCGTTTTGCCGCTGCCCGACTGTCCGATGATCATGTTCACTTTGCCGTCTTCCAGCACCGTACTCACATGATCCAACACCACCGTCCCGTCAAAACTCTTTACTATGTCTTTTACTTCAATCATATAATACAACTAAGTTGTGACCGCTTCGCTGTATGACCACTATCGTTGTTGGAACGTTCTCTTCGTTCACTGTAAGATCATTCGCTACGCTCATTGTAAGATTTTTATTTCTTGCTTTCGCTCGTCGGGGATGTCTCCCTTTGCCGCGGTCTTACAGTGTAAACGGTCCTACAGCGAAGCGGTCTTACAGGCGCTTGCGCCGGTCAGATTTTGTGCTCAAAGCAGCAGCTTTGAAAGCACTAAATCTAAAAATAATATCAGGATATTCGAGTTCACCACGGCTTTCGTACTCGCCCGTCCTACGTCCAGCGCACCGCCGTGCACCGTATATCCGTAGTAACTGCTCAGACTCGTGATCACAAACGCGAACACCAGACTCTTGATAATTCCGTACCATACAAAATACGGATTAAACGCATACTGCACGCCGATCAGGTAGTCGTGCACCGTGATAATATCCGTGAACGCACCTACCGCCCAGCCGCCTATCAGACCCACTGCCGTGGAGATGATCACTAACATCGGCATCATCGTCACAAAAGCCAGTATTTTCGGCAAAATCAGATAATTGGCGCTGTTCACGCCCATGATCTCCATCGCGTCTATCTGTTCGGTGATACGCATCGTACCGATCTCCGAAGCGATGTTCGATCCCACCTTGCCTGCCAATATCAGACACAAGATCGTGCTGGAGAATTCAAGCAACAGCGTCTCCCTCGTCAGCAGACCTACCGTATAGGTCGGAAGCAACGGGTTTTCGGTGTTCGTCTTGGCTTGAATGGTCAGGATAGCGCCGATGAATACCGAGATGATCAGTACGATCGGCAGACTCTCCAGACCTTGTTTCTCCAGTTCGCGGCTGTATTGCCGTCCGAACATACGCCACCTGTCAGGCGCACGCAACACGCGCGCCATCAATATAAAATACTCGCCTATGTGTTGAATCAGTTGCATATTATAGTCTGGTTCCTAATACACTGTACCGGCTTCCGTCTGGGCGTACCACAATTACCGTGCCGTTCTCTATCACCTTTGTACTTGGTACTTGGTTACTTGGTACTTGGTCTATCCCTTCTTTCGGATCCTCGCTCGGCGCAAAAGCCTGACCTTCGATCACCACGCTGCGCAGACAGATATATTTGCTGTCTTTCACCTCTCCGGAATCGTGCCACGGAAGGATACGGATATGCAGCGTCTCCCCGGAGGGAATGGTCAGGGTGGGAGTAATATCAGCGTGCTCCACTACACGGTTGGCCATGTGCTGTCTCTCGGCAATGGTCTTCACACCGGTGAAACCGTCACCGAATCCGGTGTTGATATGGTAGCACATGTTGGATGTACCGTCGGCTCCAATGGCTATCGAGATTTTGGTGATACGTACCTCCATGGAAGCAGGAGCGGTGATGGCGAAATCCATATAGCGGCTCGCGTTCTCGTCTATCTCGCCTGCGGGCCAGGGAGTGCGGCTGCTCCCGTCCGCGGAGTTATGGAAACGTCCCAAGGTCAGACCGGTCTCCTCGCCGTCGGTGAAATAGTTCTTGCTACTGCTGTTGTAATCGATATACGCCATATTATTCATAGAGAATACTGCGCTGATCGGACCTTCTACCACCGGCTCCGGCATCGGCTTGGCGTTCACCGTCCAGGTCGCGCTTACTGCACTGCCGCCGGCTAACGAAATAACACTCGCGCTCACCGGCACGCACACACTATTCTCGCCGAACGTAACAACGATCGAATCCTTGTTCTCACCCTCGTTCTCATACATCGCGCGCACGTAAACCTTTTGGAACAAGGTGCTTCCGGCGTAATCCACGGAAGCGGTCTTCGCGTAGTTCTCTTTGTCTGTCGAAATCGTCAAAGCGCCTGTCGCATGAAGCGATACTGTACCGCTCGCGGGCTCCAGACCGAATCCCGTCAGCAAAAACTCTTTGTGCTGCGCTACGCCGCTGTACGTCTCGCCGATCTCTATCGACGTCGGGTTAGCCGTGATAGAAGTCGGAATCTCAATATACTCTGCCAAGATACCGGCGTCTTTCATCATCTGCGCTGCCTGGCGGGCGATCAGGTTGCCTCCCATCGCGTTCGTGTGCGTGTTGTCGCCGTTGCAGAACAGGAGTTGCGTGCACTGTGCCTCGCCGTATTTCAGATACATATCTTTGGTGGCTTCCGTCAGGTTCAGGAACGGCACGTTCTTCTCTTTCGCCACCTCGCGCATGGCATGTACGTAACTCATGGACGAGTCATTGGCGGGAAGGCTCTGGTTCTCATAGAGAACGCCGTCCTCTATTTTGCTGAATTTGTCACCCAAGTCGTGCTGGCCGTTGCGCCGGATGGTGTTGCCGCTGAAGTACTTGCGGCAGATCGGACCTACCAAGATCGGGTTCACGCCCAACTTCCTTGCCTCGTCGATAAACTTGCGCAGAAAATCGCGGTAAGTCGTCTGCGGGTTCGTTCCGCGCGCGTCCGTCGGAGCCGGCAGATTGTTCTTCTGACAATATTCAGCGTACTCTAAATTATCCATTCCGTTGGTCACGGTTCCCTCATCATTGTGCGCAAATTGAATAATCAGATAGTCCCCTGCGCTCATCTGGCTTTTTACGCTTGCCCAGTAAGCCGCCTGCGTATAGAAACTGCGGGTGTCTGCACCTGATTTGCCGCGGTTGTTCACCGTCACAAAAGCCGGGTCGAAGAACGAACCGAGATACATTCCCCAGCCGCGCTTGTCGGTGGTGTTCTCGTCGTACTCCGCCATCGTACTGTCGCCGATGGTGTGTATTTTGATAGCGCCGTTTGCCATCGGCAGGCAGATCACTGCCGCCATCAGAATGGTAAATAGTCTTTTCATCTTATGGGTGTTTTTTATGGCTTCACAATTTGTCTTGTCATTAGTGCTTGTTCCCGTTGGAGGTTTGTTCCCTTCGGAGGCTTGTTCTGTTTGTCGCCTTGTTCTGTTCGTTGCCTTGTTCTGTTCGGTGCATTGTTCTGTTCGGTGGCATTTTTGCCGCCGCTCTGCATCCTACAGGCGCGTGCGCCGTTCCTACAGCGCCAGCGGTCTTACAGCCGAAGGCGGTCTTACAACGCAGTGGTCTTACAGCGAAGCGGTCTTACAGCCGCAGGCGGTCTATAAAAAAAGCGTGCAAAGATACGAAAAAAAATTGACATATGCAAATTTTAGTGCATTTTTGTCTTCAATCTTCCCCTCTCATCGCAATCCGTTAATACCCCTATATAGTCAAAATCAGACTAACGAGACAGAATCGAGACAGAATCGGGCAAGGGTCTCGCCGAGGTTTTGCCGGGTTCTGATAGAGCCGGCAACAACCAACGGCAACAACCAACGCCCTTGGTAATACAACAAACAGCCCCGCCTTTGCGCGGAGCTGTTTGAAACCCTAGCCGGACTTTTGTACTATCCGGACTAAGCTACCTTACTTTACAACTGCACCCTGAGCGTTGTATTTAACGCCGCCCTTGAGGATGAACATCTGGCCGTTCTCAACTACCTTAACAGCCTTAACCTCTGCCTCGGTATTCTCGATAGCGGTCGGGAATTCTGTTGCGAACACAGCAACTACCTGAACTGCCTCTGCCGGCATGATGAAGGTAACATAACCTACTCCGTCGTCATGGAGAGCTGTGCCGTTGTAGGTGAGGCTGGCGGTCTTATAGCCTTCAGCAGGAGTAGGAGTTACTATTACTTCCTCGCCCGGATAAGCTACGGTCCAACCGCTAACCTCGCCGTTCTCTGCTGCTGCATATGTGATCTTGTACATTACGTCAGTGATAGCTTCGTCAACCATGATTTGTTTGATCACAACGGTTTTGCCGCTCGTCGTTTGGATCTTTACGTAGGTATCTGCTGCAGCGGTGAATTCCAATACATCGAGGGTCTTGTTAGCCGGTGTCAGCGTCAAGGTGTCGTTTCCGGCAATTGCCAGCACGTTATTCTCTACATAACCGAACTTAACGCGGATAGTATTACCTGCCTTTACGTTGCAAGCGATGAAACCACCTTGTTTCTTGATCTTCAAACCGAGATACGGCTCGTTACGGGCTGCACCTTTTTCGTTGTTTAGAGAGTCCAATGCGTCAATGTCGCTGTACTCATAACCAGCTGCGGTCAGTGCATCTTTGATGCCATAGCTCTTGCCGTTTGTTACTACCAACTGCTCAATGTTGAGCGACTGAGCATATGCCTTCACGAACTTAGCATAAAGAGTCTTGTCTGCGTTGACGGCAGCGGTGAGGTCTGCAGGAACGGTCAGCTCTGCATCGGTGTACCAGCCTTGGAACTCAGCCAGCGGCTTAACCTCATACTCGCCATGCTTGGTTGCGCTCTCGCCTACCTTTACAATCTCCTCGCCCAGTACGGTCTCGCCGTCCATATATGTAACGGTAGCCGTTGTGGGCTTAACGGCGGTGATGGTGTAGGTTTGCTCGCCTACAGTTTGTTGAGCCTGCCATTTGCCATCGGGGTTCAGTGCAGCTACTACATCGATTTTCTCGCTCTTTGTGCTCGGCTCTGTCTCACCAACATAATAGGTGCTCGTCTGTACGGTGAAAGTAACGGTCGGAGCTTCTACATACTCAGCAGCCAGATTCAGCGTCAAAGCACCGTAGAGAGTAGCCATCTGAGTGCCTGACAAAGCCTCGCCATTAACAGCTACACCACCAAGAGTAACATCTACATGGTCAACTTCCTTGGTTACGCATGCCTCGTTGAGAACGTAGGAGAAACCGCTGATTTTGTAATCGAAATAACTGCCGCTGTTGTCAGCAGAAGAGAAACGGATGTAGTATTTGCCTCCATCCTCAAGAATATCTGCCTCTGTGAAAGCGATAGCATCGCTGTTGCCGTTCTTCATGGCTACTTTGCGAGCCTCGTCGCGCTCTGTACCGTTGCTGCCCCAGATGGTAGCGAAACGTCCGGTGTTGGAACTTGTGCCGCGGAGATACAGATTACCGTTTGCCGAAGCGCAAGGAACCTCTACCTGAACGTACAATACCTTGTTCAGCTTTTGTGCATCACTGCTTAGGCCTGTCTTTGAATACGTTAATGTTGCCTCGTCAACAGTCAGATCTTCCAACGCATAAGTGGTGGTTGCTGTTGGATACGCTGCCCACAAGCTCAAGCTTGCCAATACGGCAGCGGCTAATGTAAAAATCTTTTTCATAAATAAAAGAGTTTTAAGATGATTTTAATAGGTTAATAATTTATGTTGTTTTGTGTTTGTTGTGCCTTATGGCGGTTATGATTGCGAGTACAAAATTACTACTTTTCGCGCACATACGCAAATCTTTTTTATAAAATGTGTGTTTTTCTACAATAATCGTCAAAAAATACACACTAAATCGACTGCAAAAGGGCAACTTTATTTGCGTATTTCAAAAAAAAACACTACCTTTGTACCCGATTTGTGCGCCTGATGAGAAAGCAAATACTGTACATAGCATTTCTGTTCCTTTTTGCCCTGCCTGTTATGGCAGAGCAAGCCATTGTATCTGTCTCTGCCGGCAGTACCCGTACATTTACGGATTCCGATCTTCCGGATGCTATACGCACCAACGCTGAAAACCAGGGACTTACATTCCTCGGATGGACTACTTCGCCTATCGCTGATGGTGCCAAACCGGATACGTATTACGGCACACAAGCTACCGTCACTCCGGCAACAGCCACTACCTACTATGCCTTCTTCGCCCGCCGCACGAACTCCGGCAGCCGGATAGTCCGCAAAATAACCACACCATCCGACGGCGACACAGTAATGCTCGTCATTAGTCAAGGATCCGCTTCCCATTTTGTGGTTCATAATAATGGAGGAAGTCCTGTGACAGATAATAAAGTTCGTTTAATGGCTGAAACTGCTAAGTTTTCTGACAATTTATGCACTGATACATCTTTGAACTATGCTTGGAAATATCTTGTTCACAATGCGGATACGTTCAAACTTAGAATAGCTCCTAAAAAGATTGACAAGGATTATTTTTTGTACGTAAAGGATAATAACACTAATATTGGTTCATTAGGGGATGCATCTCCGCTCAGTAGGTATTATTTCCTTATGAAAAACGGGCATCCGTATAGTGTGTACGCCAGTAAGAATATTTATCTTACGTTTAAGAATTCATCCTTTTATTGGCAACCGAATACTGTTAATTACTATACCACCACTTTTTCCTTTTACCGTTATGAGTGGTATTCGGATTTTGTGACGGATATAACGGATCCTTGTCCTGAGTGTTTTATGTATATTGCTGAATAATGCCACACACTGTCCCCAACGAAATATTAGTGCCTGAAATAGGGCGGTTGCTCAAGGAAGGCAAAGAGGTGCGTTTTACGCCTACCGGCGTCTCCATGCGGCCGTTTATAGAAGGTGGCAGGGACAGCGTTATTCTGCGTCGCCTTGACCGTACACCGCGCCGCGGAGATGTGTTGCTCTGCAGTACTAACTCGCTCTCAGGAGCACAGACTTTTGTTCTGCACCGTGTGCGGAAAGTGACACCCGAAAACATTATTTTGCAAGGGGACGGCAATATACAGGGGGAAGAGACCATACTCCCTGAAAATGTAATAGGTATAGTAGTACGAATAGAGTCTCCGAACGGTCATAAAAAACCCATTCTCAGAGCGTACTTCTGGCAATGGATCAGACCCACCCGCTGGTTCTGGCTCAAAGTCTATCGCCACACCTTTTTGAAGTGGTGTTACTAACCTCCTACAGCGCAGCGCTCGTTAAAATTTGTGAAACAACATTTTAATATATATTTTTATGAAAGCGATCAAAGGATTTAAATTACGCCCCCTTGGCGACGAGTACATCTTGGTTGGCGAGAGTGTGGATCTCATCAATTTCAATAAGATGATCACCATGAACGAAACCGCCGCTTATCTCTGGGGGAAGGTGCAGGAACTGGACAGTTTTGACGACGCCTTGCTCACCCGAATGCTCCTCGATGAGTACGATGTTACGCCCGAACAAGCTGCCGCAGATGCCAAAACTACTGCCAACTCATGGCTTGAAGCTGGTATTGTGGAGAATTAAGCAGTTTGTACTATATAGAGTAAAAATTGTTCTTAAAAATGTACTTTTGTTAAGATAGAGTGTGCGTTTCTTGTGAAAATGCAGTCCTTATTTGCAGGATTGCATTTTTTGTTGTAATTTTGCACCGGTGATTTAAGAAAGCTGCGCGTTTGAGACGTATTGTAAATGGAAGTCGATAACCGCAGCGTTTTTTATTTTCTTGTTTTTGTGCATCCGTACTTGTCTTACTGAAAAACTTATTGTCATTTGTTAAGAAACGATTGCACCTTATTATAATATGCGCATACGCGCGCGAAATAAATTTGCATATTTGAAATATTAGTATTAATTTTGTGCAGTTTTTTGAAACCATATACCCCGAATATGTGTTGTTAATCTTAAAAATAGGCAATTTGCCAACTCTACTTGACAAAACTGCCACCCATTTTCGCTTAAAGGTGTTGGAGAAATCAACCGGAAAGAAATAAATAAGTACAAAAAAGATAATGGCTCAGGCTACCGACATAGAGAAATATAGCAATAATAACTCGATTGTAGTTTACCGCTCTGAAGATAATGCGGTGCAGTTGGATGTGCAGTTGTCCGGCGAAACGGTCTGGCTGACGCAACAACAGATAGCGCAATTGTTTGGTGTGGGAATACCGGCTATATCTAAGCATTTGGCGAATATCTTCCGTGAAGGAGAACTAAATAAAAGTTCAGTTATTTCCATTTTGGAAAATACTGCCACCGACGGAAAAGTTTATCGTACGCAATTCTATAACTTGGATGCCATCTTGTCTGTCGGGTACAGAGTAAACAGTCTGTATGCGTCCGCACCTCGCTGCCGCCGAGAGAGGGAGTCTTTGTGGACGGACAGATATACGATGCGTTTGAGTTCATAGAGCGGTTGATCAAGTCCGCACAGAAATCAATACTGCTGATAGATAATTATGTAAATGAGGCGGTTCTGACGATGATGAGCGAGAAGCAAAAAGGTGTGACAGTGGAGATATATACGAAAGAGATAAATAACGCCCTGCAACTGGCAGAAAAACATTTTAACACGCAATACGGCGGTTTGTCGCTGCACACAACGCAGAACTGCCATGACCGCTTCTTGATACTTGACGACAAAATAATTTATCTTATCGGTGCCTCGCTGAAAGACGCAGGCAAACGCCTCTTCGCCTTCACGCAGATGAATTCCGAACAGATAACCACAATAAAAGAAAGACTATAAGTACAAAAAAGATTGATAAATATAATATATGAAAGATATGAAAAAGATGAACATTGTACGTAATACCAACGCAGAAGGTACAGAGACGTACCGTGAAAGGTCTAGGATTGGATCGATAAACCACCGTATTTGGTCCGTCATTGCCCCGATGCTATTCATAGCATTCGGCCTCTTCGGCGTGAATGAGAAGGCGTGGGGTGCTGGTGAGATTACTTTTTATGCATCGGTTGAAGCAAGTCCGTCTACTGGTGGAACTGTAAGTCTTTCTCCAAGTACAAACCAAAAAAAGAAGTCATCATATAATTGGCGTGGGTATTACGAGCAGACATCTGCTACTTTTAGTTATAGTGCATCGGAGAAAGGTTATTATACCTTTAAAGGCTGGTCTACATCTAATACTGTTAACAGTAGTTCTGAAACTTCCAATCCGATGTCTAAAACCTATTATGGAACGGGTAATCTGTTGGGTAATGCTACCAGTAATTCAGATAAGTATTATGCCATCTTTGCGCGTTTGACGGCGCGTAGTACAGCAGAAATGGCATTTGGAACAAAGTTGATTGGAGCTGGATGGAGTGAAGGTACCACGAAATCAGTAATAATTGATTATGTGCATGCAGGTAAAATTACTGCAACGATTACCGGAACGAACGCAACAGAGTTTTCTCTGTCTAATTCTTCGTCTGATCAAAGTATAGATGTGGTGTCCAATAATACCATTCCTGAAACGAACTCTACTATTAAGGTTTATTTTAACCCATCTTCAAAAGGAAGTAAGTCCGCAACATTGACTATAAGTAGCGATAACAATTTGAATAGTATAACTATCGATTTGACAGGAACAGGTCAGGCAACTGTTGATCCTGAGTATACGTGTAACATAGCGAACTGGTATTATGTGGATGATGCATCGATTGATTTAAATTCTTTATGGACAAGTACGAGTCCTGCAACTAAGACTTATTCTATAAAGGCTGATTCTTGGACTCCGGCAGGTACAAACAATAGTGGTGCAACAGAGCCTGCTATTACTAATAACCATTTGTCCTTAGGGCAAGCTGGTACATTAACGATTAAGTTGACGCAAGCTTCTTATACTGGATACTATTCAGGAAGTGATGAGAAGACTATCGAAATTAGAAAACGTCCCAACACGATTTATGTAAAGGGGAATGCTAAATACAGCAGCACGATTACGGTTGATTCGTATGACAACGGATTAACCCTTACTGCTGATAATACAGACTACACCAATTGCCCGATAACAAATAAACAGACCGCAGGTACGGATATTGCCACTTTTTATCAAAACAACAAAGTTGTATATTCTTCGTATAAATTAGGAACGGCTACATGGACTCTCTCGCAGCCGGAGAACTACAAATATCAGGCAGGCAGTGGAAGCTTTACGGTGAATGTAATAGCTCAAGATGAAGCAACGGATTGCTATGTGCTGGAAAATCAAAGTAACAACGTAGATGGATGGCATGGAAATACTTATCATGAGCATACATGGAACGATGAAAACGCAGCGGGAGTTGTTCGTTTTGAAATTAGTAAGACATCCGGAATAGATCAGGGATACAAAGTGCAACAAAAAATAGGTAATAATTGGGTAGATGTAACCGATTACAAAAACGATCATTCGACATCTTGGGGTGATTGGAAAACGCAGACTCTAAACAGGACGGCTAAAGGTGTGCGATTTATGCTGAAGGGAGGCTCCCTAAATCATGTGAGAAATGTAAGCGTAACCCGTGCAACTTATTTAGAAGCATCAAATATCACGATTGACCGCACTTCAACGGGTAACCCTGTTTATCCAAAAGACGGAACAGGTGTAGGAACACTGACTATCAACTATAGTTTGGCTAATGGCGGTGATTTGCACATTGCAAATGACAATTCTAAATTTACGCTGGATAAGACTACCATCTCTAACGTAGATTGTAAGACGGGAACGGCAACGATCAATATCTCATACGAATCTGATAAAGCCGGAACGGATGTAGCACATCTTGTGATTTACAATAAGGTTTACCGCAAAGAGGTGACCGTTACCGGTATAACAGCCAAACGTGATCAAGAGGTGCATTGGGAGATCGGCGACGCGTTGCGCGTCGGTACACAGACGGAAAACGCTGCCTGGGTAACTATAGGCTCTGAAGTCTCTTATTCTTCCAGCAATACCACCCTTTTGGAAGTGGTAGATGGCAAATTAGTCGCAAAGGCAGAAGGAGAGGTAACCATTACGGCTACGGCTCCGGGAAATGGTGAATACAACGATGTCGAAGGTCAAAAGACAATAACCATTACCAATGATTTGATTCAAAGCATTGTTTGGGAGCAGAATTTCTTGCGTCTGAAACTCGGAGGAGCAAATCAGACGCTGAATGCGTATGCTGTTTCAGACGTAGAAGACTGTACTACCGACAGGGCTCGTTTGATTACCTACGAGTCATCTGACAAATCGGTGGTAAAGGTCATCAATTCCAACCAGTTGCAGATAGTAGGTGCGGGACAAGCTGTTCTGACAGCACGTCAGGCAGGCGGAGTAGATGCAGACGGGCACAAATATATGGCGGTAAGTGCGGAAAAAACAGTAATCGTCCGTGACCCGAATGCGCCGTGCGACAACTATCTGTATATCCAGCCCCAGGAGAATAAATGGGACTGCGGATGGAATCACGCCAACCGGCAATATAGAGAGTTCATAATTGATGATCTGGAAGAACCGAGTACATTGTATCTGCAATACAAGGGAGAGTATAAGACTGTAGCCATTAATTATTTCTACGGTACCATGCATGTTGATGAGTGGTATGATGGCGATTGGCACGTGGTTCCCAATGGAAATCTTGGCACGCCTACCATTGGCACATATAAAACACTCAATACTACGCTGCAACGCAAGACAACCAAGGTGCGCATCCGTACGAACGACGGTGTAGGTTATCACTATTTCAAGGATTGCAAAATCGGTCAGTCACGTTATATAGAGACTCCGACTACATTGAATACTTTTGAGTCAAAAGTGGGTCAGGTGGTAAACCAGCAATTAACCGTCCGGTATAATAACATCACCGGTCCTGTAACTTTGAGTTTGGGCAGCAACAACTCCAAGTTTAGCCTTTCGCAACAATCCATTGATGGCGATTGTGGTGATAAGGGAACGGTGAATGTGACTGTCTCATATTTGCCTACAGCGGAAGCGGATGAACAAGAACTGTTGACCATTTCGGACGGAACAACTTCATTGAATGTGACTTTGCATGGCGTAGCTACCAAAACCAGCCGTCACATCGACTGGAATATCCCGGAGACAAACGATGTGCATACAGTAGATGTAGTAGAATTAGGAGCGCAGGCTCTGACGGATGTAGGTAATACAACCGCTGGGAATGTGTTCTATGCCATCAGTTCGTCGTCCCCGGCCGGTGTAGGTTCGGTAGCCGGCAATAATTTGACATTCGCGAAAGCAGGAACAATTGTGGTGACTGCAAATACCGTGAATGATGTCCGCTATAATGACGCAGTAGCTGTTTCTAAAACCTATAACGTAGCAATTACTCCGACGCAGATACAAGTTGCTCCTACTGTCAATGCAATTACAAGTGGAGATCTCGCAAATATAAATGAAGTGGTACTGAATGGCGGTAAGGCGGTCAATACAATAAACGGCGCAGAAGTGGAAGGAACATTCGCTGTGACAAGTGGAGATGTTATTAATGCAGGAACAAATACACTGCAACTATCTTTCACCCCGGACAATACGGATATGTATTCCGGTTGTACAGGTACAACGACGATTGTTGTCAACAAGGCTGTTTCTGTTGCTACTCCCTCTGCCTCCAATATCATCTACGGCCAAACCATCAACTCCTCCACACTGACCAACACCGGCACTGAGGGTACATGGACTTGGAACACAGCCGATAATACTGCTATCCTCCCCGCCGGCACACACGAAGGTTTGGCGGTACATTTCACTCCGGCAAGCGGTAATTACACCGAGCTGGATGGCACGGTAAGCCTGACGGTACTCAAAGCGGATGCAGAGGCTACGCCGGCTATTACGGCTATCACCTACGGACAGAAAGTAAGCGAGGCTGCGTTGACCAACAACGGCGCAACAGACGGTGCTTGGGCACTGGTCGGCGTTAATGCGGACGAAGTGAAAGATGCCGGTTCGTATGAACTGAATGTACATTTCACCCCAAAGAGCAGCAACTACAAAGGGAAAGATGCTACGGTAACGCTGACGGTGAGCAAGGCTGCTTCGGTAGCTATTCCTACCGCTGCGGCTATCGTAGAAGGACAGACAGTGAGTGCATCGCTACTGACGAATGAAGGTACGGACGGTACATGGGTTTGGGATGCAGCAGTAGCCAATACCACCCCTGCTGCCGGAACGTATAACTATACCGTACATTTCACCCCGGAGAATGCCAACTATACCGAGTTGACAACCACGGTACAGCTTCAGGTCAATGTGCCTGTATATAACTTTACCAACGGTAAGGGCGACGGTAACTGGAGCAACCCCGAGAACTGGGAGAATGGAGTAGTGCCTACTTCAGCCCCGGACATTATTGTTACCGGTGCTCTGGAGATACATGATAGTATTACTGTGGGCTCGCTCACTATTCAAGAGACAGGTTCGGTATCCGTCATTACCAACGGTACACTGACTGTCAATGGTGTGTCCAATCCCCTCGACTCTTACGGAGATATCCACGTTCTGAATGACGGAAACCTTGTTTTGGGCAATGAGGCAAAACTCAAAGTGAATGACTTTATCTTGGATGCACAGCTGGGTAACAAAACAGTGGCTTCTGCTTCCGGACAAGTGGAGGGAAAAGAAAATCTGAATATCAAAGGTGACGCATTCTTTGAAATAACCTTCGATCCCCGCGGTGCCATAGACTACGGTTGGTATGATTTCACAGTACCGTTTGAGGTGAATATCGCCGATGGTATTTTCCGCCAAGGAGAGAATAATCACCTCGTGGATGGCAGAGACTTCATGTTGATGGATTTCAGCGAAAGCACTCGCTCAAGAGGAGTAACCGGATGGTCATATACACACGGAGTACTCTATCCGGGACGAATCTATTCGATAACTTTCGATGATGAAGTTGTTCAAAATACGTTCCTGTTCAAGCGTAGAGGCTCGGCTGCCATAGGCGGAGAGAATACCTTTAATGCCACATATACAAGCGGAGCGAATACCTCTTATTGTGGATGGAATGGATTAGGAAACGGTACATTAGTGCATGCCCAGTTGCATGATAATAATCAGAAAGTACAGGTCTACGACCACACCAATAATGTGTATATAACTACAGAAGCAGACGAGAAGGCATTTGCAGTGGGAACAGCATTCTTTATGCAGGTAAAGGCTGCGCAGCCCATCGTATTGGAAACAGCGCAAAACAGCCGTCCGTTGTTGGCTCCGGCACGCAGTGGTGCAGAGACCGGCGAGTTCCGTTTGGCTTTGACCGCTGACGGTACGGACTATGCGACAGACCGCCTCTGGGTATCGGCAAGCGAGGAGGCTACCATGGAATATACTATTGGTCATGACCTCATCAAGATGGGTACTCCTACGCAAGCCAAGATGGCGCAAATGTGGGTACCGGCAGGTGAACTGAACCTGTGTGACGTAGAGATGCCGATGCTCAACAACAATGCTTCCACTCCTGTCTCGATCTATGCACCGAAAGAGGGTCTCTATACGCTCTCTGTAGATCGTGCACCCGAAGATGCACTGCTCTTCCTGACCAAAGACGGCAGAGTGATCTGGAACCTGTCGATGACTCCTTATCTCATGGAACTCCCGAAAGGCACAACGGAGAACTACGGTCTGCGACTGGTACGCACCCATACAGAGGTGGCAACCGGTGTTGACGAAATAGAGGCTGCCGGCGTACACGGACACAAAGTGATCATCGACAACATGATATATATCATCACTTCCGATGGCGCAATGTATGACATGACCGGCAAAAAAGTATTTTAATTTGTGTATTTGAAAAAAAAGTAGTACCTTTGCACCCGAAATGAAAAGAGTATATATACAACCGAAGATAGCGAAACACAATTTGCAGGCGGATAAATTAATGGATTTAGCGACACGTAGTGTGCATGCGAATCCACAGGGGGGAGCTCCCAAGAACCGCCATGTCTTCTAACCCCAAACGAGAACTGTTATGAACGATAAACAAAACCGTTTGCGCGTGATCTCCAATGTGCTCAAGGCGCAGGTGATAGGTAATCAGGACGACTTGCAGCGCGCGCTGCAGATGCAGGGCTATGAGGTGACGCAAGCCACTTTGAGCCGTGACCTGCGTGACCTGCGCGCAGAGAAGAAGGTTGCCTCCGACGGCACCGTGCGGTACGTTATTCCTGCCAATCCGGTTGTGGAGAAGCGGGTGTTAGGTATCGACTCCGATCTGGCGCGTATCTCTACCATAAGCGTGGAGATGTGCGGACAGTTTGCCGTAGTGAAGACCCGTCCGGGTTTCGCCAATGCCGTTGCCTACGAGATAGACAGCCGTGCACAGCGTCTGGTGATAGGTACAATCGCCGGTGACGATACCATCTTGGTAATCCCCAGAGAAGGAGTCAGCCGCCAAGAACTGCGAGAGTTCTTAGCGACTGACCTCAATTCCTAAGCCGCAAGGCTTGTGTTACATACGCTCCGGTACCTCGATACCGAGCAGAGACATTGCATCCGCAATAGTGCGCGCCGTCGTTTGGCTGATAAGCAGACGCAGCGCGCGCTTGTTTTCATCCGGTTCGTTGAGGATAGAACAGTCGTGGTAGAACGAGTTGAAATCGCATGCAAGCGCATAGGCGTAGTTGCATACCACGGCGGGCGAGAACTCCTCTCCTGCCTGGCGTACGACCGAGGGATAGTCCATGAGACGCCGGATAAGCGCAAGCTCCTTGGGATCCAGAGACAGACCGGCTTCGCCTGACAGAGTGCTTGCGCTGACTGCTTTTCTCAGCACAGACCGGATACGGGCGTAGGTATATTGGATAAACGGACCGGTGTTACCGTTGAAGTCGATCGACTCTTCGGGATTAAAGAGCATATTCTTGCGCGGATCCACTTTCAGGATGAAATATTTCAGTGCGCCGAGACCCACTTTGCGGGCGATCTCGTTTGTCTCTTCCTCGGTGATACCCTGTAGCGTGTTCACTTTGTCCTTCGAGATCTCTTTGGCGTCCTCAATCATCTTCGCCATCAGGTCGTCGGCATCCACTACCGTTCCTTCGCGGCTCTTCATCTTGCCGTTAGGCAGTTCGACCATGCCATAGGAGAAGTGTACCAACTCCTTGCCGAACGGAAATCCGAGGCGGTCAAGGAGGATAGACAACACCTTGAAATGGTACTCCTGCTCGTTACCCACTACATAGACCATCTTGTCGATAGGATAGTCCTGGAAACGCAGTTTGGCAGTGCCTATATCTTGGGTCATATATACCGATGTGCCGTCAGCACGGAGCAACAGCTTCTCGTCCAAACCGTCTTTGGACAGATCCGCCCACACGGATCCGTCTTCGCGGCGGTAGAACTGTCCGGCAGCCAGACCTTTCTCCACCTCGGCTTTGCCCTCCAGATAGGTGTTCGACTCATAGTATATCTTGTCGAAGGAGACACCCATCTGCTTGTAGGTCTCGTCAAAACCGGCATAGACCCATTCGTTCATCTTCGCCCAGAGACTGCGCACTTCGGGGTCGTTCGCCTCCCAGCGGCGAAGCATCTCCTGTGCCTCTTTGATGAGCGGAGCCTCTTTCTTGGCGGTCTCTTCGTCCATGCCTTCTGCCATGAGTCCGGCTATCTGCGCCTTGTATTCCTTGTCAAAACGCACATAATAGTCACCGATCAGATGATCCCCCTTCTTGCCCGAAGACTCCGGGGTCTCGCCGTTGCCGAACTTGAGCCATGCTAACATCGACTTACAGATATGGATACCGCGGTCGTTGACGATATTGGTTTTCACTACCTTCCAGCCGTTCGCCTCCTGGATCTTGGCAATCGAGTAGCCGAGCAGGTTATTACGCACATGACCGAGGTGCAGGGGCTTGTTGGTGTTCGGCGAGGAGTACTCGACCATCATCAGCATTTGGTCATTTTTACATTTGCCATTTTTACATTTGGCATTGGGATAGGGGAAATGTCCGTAGTGCTCGTCTGCGGCAATGGCCTTCAGCTGGTTGATATAATAGCTTTGGTCAATGCAGAGGTTCAGGAAACCCTGTACCGCATTGCATTTGGCGACCAGTCCCGTGCCGTCCGCCATCAGTTTGTCGCCTATCTCCTGCGCCACGGCTTGCGGCGCTTTGCGGGCGAGTTTGACGAAGGGGAAAACCACCAAGGTGATATCTCCCTCAAACTCTGCACGGGTTTTTTGCCACTGGATCTGTTGGTCTGTTGCATCTACGCCGTATAGCTCTTTGACGGCGGCGATGACTTGTGGGGTTAATATTTGTTCAAGATTCATAGATATATTACTGTTTGCTGTGGGTTATTTCTCAATCGGTGCGCATTTCTTACGGAGGTATTCTGTCTCTTCGGGCGAGAGGAGCGGTGCCGTCTCGTCAAACACGCGTTGGTGGTACTCGTTGATCCATTCAATCTCGGCAGCTGTCATCAGCGAGAGGTCAATCAAAGTGGTGTCGTAGAAACAGAGGGTGAGGGTCTCGAATTGGTAGAACTCGTCCTCTGTGGTGCATGCTCCGGTGCGCTCTGCGGGGATGACTGCAATGAGGTTTTCGGTACGGATACCCCATTCGCCGGTGCGGTAGATACCCGGTTCGTCCGACACGATGTGTCCCAACTCCAGCGGAGTGGGGTTGTTGTCGGTACGTACGTTCTGCGGTCCCTCATGGCAGCAGAGGAAATGTCCTACGCCGTGTCCCGTACCGTGACCGAAAGTGATTCCCGCTTCCCACATATACTGCTTGGCGAGGGCGTCCAGCTGGTTTCCTCTTGTGCCGCGCGGGAAGCGTGCACGCGCCAGAGCAATGTGTCCTTTGAGGACATAGGTGTAGTCGCGTTTCGCTTGTGCCGGTATCTCTCCTCCCAGCCAGACGGTACGGGTGATGTCGGTCGTTCCGTCAAGGTATTGTCCGCCGGAATCCAGCAGGAGCATTCCTTCGGGGTGCACTGTGGCGCAGTTGTCCTTGGTGGCCTCGTAATGGACGATGGCACCGTTGCCCTTGTAGCCGGCAATCGTGCCGAAACTCTCCTCCACGAAGTTCTCGCCCATTGCGCGGAAATCGTATAGCTTCTGCATGATATCCCATTCGGTCAAAGGACGGGCTGCAGACCCGCTGCTGAAGGCTTCCTCTTCCAGCCATTTGAAGAAACGGGTCAGGGCTACGCTGTCCTGACGCATGGCAATCCGTTCGCCCTCCAGCTCCACGTCGTTCTTCTTCGCTTTGTCTGTCAGGATAGGAGACTTGGTATTGACAGCCTTGGCACCTGCTTCCTTGTCGATGGCTTCAAAGAGCGCCTCGTTCACGCGTGCGCCATCGTAGAAGATTGTTCCGCGAAGGGTGCGGATGTAGTCATATACGGCTTCGTAGGGCTGTACGGTGATATTATTGAAGTCGAGATAGTTCTGCGCCGGGGAGTCGATCTTGGCAGGGTTGACGAAAAGGGTGCATTGGTCTTTCTCCAGCACTGCAAAACTCACCACTACGGGGTTGAACGGCACATCGTTGCCGCGGATGTTAAGCAGCCATGCAATCTCGTCCAAGGCGCTGATGACCAGTGCCCATTTGTCATCGGACGCTTTGCGGTTCAGGATTTTCCTCATCCGTGACAGCTTCGACTCCACACTCTCGCCGGCAAAGTCGGCGCTATAGGGGTAGAGTTTGTCCTCAGGGACAGGCGGACGGTCTTCCGTCCAGAGAGGTTTGATGAGATCGATGGACTTGAGGGCGGAACGGAACTCAGCGAAGTCGTTGACGGAGAACATCTCCGGATTAACGCCTACGGTGCCGGTTACGTTTGCATGCAGCCAGTCCTTGACATTCGGACAGTCCACATCCGACTCGCGCATCAGTTCTATCGTCGTGCCCTGCAGTTCGATACCTGCCTGCAGATAATAGCGGCTGTCGGTCCAAAGCAGTGCTTTGTCCATCGTTATTACTACCGTGCCGGCTTCGCCCTTGAAACCCGACAGCCATGTCACCTCATACCAGTGGGACGGCATATACTCGGAGGCATGCGGGTCGTTGCCGGGGACTACATAAGCGGCAAGACCGTTCTCTTGCATGAGCTGTCTCAGTGCCGCCAGTTTCTCAATAGTTGTCATATGTTGTATAGTGTTTAGTTACGTTCGTTCTTGATCTTATGCAAGATGAGTGCCGCGTTCACTCCGGCAGCTACAACTCCCATGCACAATGCTACCGTCCAAGCCATAGCCGTTGAGCCGGCAATATAGTCCGGCGAGAGGAGCACAAGGTAGCGCATATACAGATGTCTTATGACAGCCATGATACCCATTGCCGTCAGTGCCGACAAGAGGTTCGTGGAAAAGACAATCAGTTGGTACGGAAGGGCTATGTTCTGCGCGGTGTAGCCGATGGATAGCAGGTTGGTGACCGCCTGTCTGTTGCGCTGCAGCAGCAGGAAAATAGACAGCACCAGTACATAAAATGCCAAGCCGCAGATGATGACGCCGATGCCCATGACGATTGTCACTAACAGGCGCAGCATCCAGTTGACTTTGCTGCTGTCCAGCTTGTCGCCGGCTATCTGGTAATGATGCTCCTGAATATAGGCGGCGATGCGTTGGTCGGCAGGGTTGGTCACCTGCAGGATAAGACGCGAGGGCTGCGGCTTTCCGCCGGTACCGAGCATGCTGTTAGACCAGCGCATAAAACTCTCGGGAACAAGAATCGTGTTCAGTCTCGACGAGAACCCGACGATCTTCCCTCTGAACACTTCTCTTTTGCCGTTGCCGGAGAGATAGAGGTCAAAGCCCACTTTCTCGATCATCCCTTCCGATAGGGTAGGCATATTGGACGAAGGTGCATAGCCGAAGTTGTAGAGGTTCAGATAGTCGCGCGGGATGATGACAGGAATGGTCTTGTCGCCCGGCTCGAAATGCCACTGCTCGGAACTGACATCCACAAAACTCTCCGGCACCGACTCAAAGAACATCTCTGTAGCCAGATCTACGCCGAAGCGCTCCACTTGGAGTCTTCCCACAACGCTGTACTGCGCCGAGCAGAACTCGCCCGTCCCGGCAACAAATTCCTGATTCCGTAGATCCGCTATCTCCTCTTCGGAGAAGGATGGTCTGGCTCCGATGACCGAGCCTGCGGTAGATACAGGCTTGGAGAGCACCAGATAGTCCGGCTTCATAAATCCGCCTTTGTCCGAAAGGACAGGCTGTAAGTCAAGGTATAGCTGCAGACCGATGAGGATGATGGCGAGACCGATGATATTGGCAAGCACAAAGCCTGCCAACTGCGAGATGCTGATATGTTCACGCAATACTTTCCAGATCAGTCTCATAGCCTAATTGTTTGGTCATAGTCAATAGGTAGCGGTTTGCCTACAGAGGTGGCAATGATGCCAAAACCGCACTTTAGCTGCTCCTCCCTGATGAGGGCTGCCAAGACAGCCGCGTTATTGTCGTCCAGATGGCTGACAGGCTCGTCCAGAAGCAGAAACGAACAGGGCTGGCATAACGCCCTGATAGCGGCTACGCGCTGCTGTTGTCCCCAAGACAGCAGCCTGACGGGTGTATCCAGTTTGTCTGCTATCGAGAGCCGCTCGAAGAGTGCCTTGATCTCCTCTTGGGAGCGGAAGGAGGTGTGTTGGTTGACGAGCTGTACATTCTCGCTCGCCGTCAGGGAGGGAAATAGCCGCAGGTCCTGGAAGAGGTAGGCTAACCCGGTGCGGTAGAGCATACTCCACTCCGAGGGAGAAAAGGTTTTTATATCCCTGCCGTCGAAGCATATCTGCCCCTCATAGTCTCTCCTGTAGCCGCCTATGAAATGCAGCAGGGATGATTTGCCGACACCCGAAGCGGCTTCGACGCAGTAGCTCTTACCGCGTTCGAAGCTCATCGGGTGGGTTATATGTACATCGATCGTTTGAATCATTCAGAGTGGTTAGTTGGCGGCTTGGTAGAACCGGATGGCGTTTTCCAGAAGGATAGCCAGCGCGTTCTTCGAGTCGTCGTTGAGCCAAAGGGTCAGAGAGGCAGTGTTCTTCTCTTCTACTTTCAGTTCTGCAAACTTAGGCAGGGCAAGAAGATTGTCCGCTACATTGAGCATACCTGCCGGAGCCCCGTCCAACTCCTCCTCAACTTCCGGGCGAAGTGACTTGCAGACCGGTGCTGCATCCACATATGCGTAGAAATAGGAGGCTTTGGCGTTCTTGGCTTTGTCGAAGCCGGCAGATACGGAATTATAGGTATAGGAAGGCATGTTGGTGACGGACGTGTATTGGTCGTCTCCGCCCACTTTGATAATCTCGGGAAGCGGCTCTCCGATAGCGTCAAGCGCTTTGTCGAAATCGGCTTTAGGCGCAGGCATCAGAGCCAGCACCTCCGGGTCGCGTGCGTATTTGTCTTCGCCGGAAAGGGAGACTGCCAGCGTGCCGTCCATGGCTTGTACGTATCCGCCAATGATGCCCAGAATCTTCTCTCCCTCGTCTCCCATGGGAGCTATCATCGGTTCAAGGGTCGGCAGGAGTGCTTCCCAGTAGGCTTTGCCGTCAAGACTCATGGCTACAAATCCTACCAAGCCGGCTGCGGGAATCTTCTCCAGTGTAGCCGGAGAGATCTTGGAGGAGAGCAGTTGGTCAGCCTGTTCCTGTACGCCGTTGGTTATAGCATTGAGGCTGATATTGCCTTTTTCGAATACCAGATTCAGCACTGTCTGAGTCTCCATGAGTGATTTCGCTATATTTTCGAATCCGGGCACGTTTCTTCCTCCTTCGCGCATCAGTTCGCGGACAGCCTGCTCTTTGATATCTTTGTCCAGGGATGCCAGATTGAGCATCAGGGTCACATCACCGCTGTTGTCCGCCATCATCTTGCCGGCTTCGGTAGCAAAGAAGCTGTTCGCTTTGTCCTGCTCCAAGAGTTTGCGCAGGGCGCTTTTCTCGCCGGTGCTGCTGGTCAGGAACAAGTTGGGAGTGACAACACCCACTACTTGCTCTTCCGCTTTGAGCCATGCATAATCGCCGTCTTCTTCAATCTGAAGCATATTCTTTTCTTTGATGAGAGAACAGATTTTATCTTTGTTCTTCACCGAGAAGAGAAGATATACCTCCTCGATGTTTTCTCCGTTGACAAAGAAATAGCCCGGGCTGAGCAAATCAAAGCCGGCATCCATCGGGTTTTGGATAAGATTGGCGATACCTTGTGTCTCTTCGCTGTCGTCAAGCGATTTTACCAACTTTGCAATCGCGTCTTTCTGTCCTGACAAATCCGCCTTTTGAGCTACTGATTTGATGTCCAATTCCACTACTACGGATGCATTGGCGGGAATAACTTTCTTGTACGCAGTCTTGGCGCACGAACTCATCACCAGGGCAACTATCATCACCCAGAGTGTCGGGAATAGATTTTTTTTCATAAGAATAGAGTTTTAGTTGGTTTACGCAACAAAAGTACTACTTTTTTTTGATATACGCAAGAATTTTATAAAAATTGGTAGAATTATTTGCAAAAATCGTTTTTTTTGAGTAATTTTGTGCCCTGTTTTTGTAAAAATGGAGGAAAAGGGACTCATATTCAGGTGTTTTGCGAGTGGCAGTAGCGGCAATTGCTATTACCTTGGTACGCGCAGCGGCGGCATTCTCATTGATGCCGGCATATCGGCGCGCCAGATTCAGAAATACCTGCGTGAGATGGGGCTTGACTACAGGAATATCTATGGCGTTCTGGTGACGCATGACCATGCCGATCATATCCGCTCGGTAGGCACTTTGGGCGAGCGTGTGCATCTGCCCATCTATTCCACCCCGGAGATCCACTCCGGCATAGACCGCAACTATGGCGTCCGCGAGAAATTGAAAACCTCCCGGCGCTTCTTTGAAAAAGGAAAGCCTTGGGAGCTTCATGGAATGCATATTCAGACTTTCGGTATCTCGCATGACTCCACCGATTGTGTAGGATATTCGATAGATTATCTGGGGCAACGGTTCGTGATCGTTACCGACTGCGGACAGCCGAATGCCACCATGGAACAGTTCGTGGCGTCGGCAAACCATCTGGTGATTGAGGCGAACCATGACGAGCTCATGCTCCTCAACGGTCCGTATCCTACCTATCTGAAGGAGCGCATCCTCTCTCCCCGCGGACATCAGAGCAACAAGACCTGTGCCGCTATCTTGGCCCGCAATTATAACCCGAATATACATAATATATGGCTGTGCCATCTCTCGCTGGAGAACAATGACCCAGAGGTGGCATATAATACTGTGGCATCGGCATTGGAGGCAGTGGGAGTCAAGGTTGGGGAGGATCTGCAACTGGTGGCTCTCGAGCGTACGAATGCCAGCCCTATATATGAATTGAAATAATTAGAACTTATCCGATTGATTATGGATCGTCTTGTAATAATCCCTACGTATAACGAGAAGGAGAATATCGAAGCTATCATCTCCGCTGTAATGGATCTGCCTATCCGGTTTGATGTCCTGGTGATTGACGACGGTTCGCCAGACGGCACCGCTGATATCGTGAAGCACCTCATGACGGATGTCTTCCCCGACCGGGTGCATCTTATGGAGCGCAGCGGCAAGTTGGGGCTCGGCACGGCATATATCGCCGGTTTCAAATGGGCGATTGAGCATAAGGCGGATTATATCTTTGAGATGGATGCCGACTTCAGCCATAATCCCAACGACCTGCTCAAGCTCTATGACGCTTGTGCCAATGACGGGGCGGATCTGGCTATCGGCAGCCGCTATCTGACGGGTGTGAATGTGGTCAACTGGCCGATGGGACGCGTACTGATGTCCTATTTCGCCAGTTTCTATGTGCGCACGGTTCTGGGTGTTGATATCCGCGATACGACAGCCGGTTTCGTCTGCTACAAGCGCCATACACTGGAGACGATCGAGTTGGACAAGATCCGCTTCAAAGGCTATGCCTTCCAGATAGAGATGAAGTTCACGGCTTACAAGTGCGGTTTTACCATCAAGGAGGTGCCTATTATCTTTGTCAACCGTGTCTTGGGGACAAGCAAGATGTCCGGCGGTATCTTCTCCGAAGCACTGTTGGGCGTCATCCGCCTCAAGATCTCTTCCTGGTTCCGCAAGTATCCGCAGAAATAGAAATGGATATAAAACAAAACACGACGGACGATTGTCCGCCGTGTTTCGTTTAGAAACAGAAAGCGTGGAGATTACTCTTCTTCTGCTTTCTTGGTAGTTTTCTTGGCTGCAGTCTTCTTGGCAGGTTTCTCCTCAGCCTCCATCGAAGCCTTCAGGTCTGCCAGAACACTCAGGTCACCCAGAGTGGTCTTCTCTACCTTCGGCAACTCGATCTGCGGCTCTTGGGCAGCTTTCTTTGCCTTGGCAGGAGCCTCTTTGCGCTCCTCCCAAGTACGGAGGTGGCTGACGAGGATACGCTTAGCGTCACGGTTGAACTCGATCACGCGGAACGGCAGTTCATCGCCTACGGCTACCGGAGACTTGTCCTCTTTCTGGAGGTGACGGGTGGTGCAGAATGCCTCAACGCCCTCTTCGAGCATTACGACAGCACCCTTGTCGGTCATCTCAACAACCTTGCCATTTACTACTTTGTCCACACCGAACTTAGCCTCAAGCTCTTCCCAAGGATTCTCCTCAAGCTGCTTGTGACCCAGGCTCAGACGACGGTTCTCTTTGTCGATATCGAGCACTACGACCTCAATCTGGGCACCTACCTGAGTGAACTCATTCGGGTGTTTGATCTTCTTGGTCCAGCTCAGGTCGCTGATGTGGATCAGGCCGTCTACGCCCTCCTCAATCTCGGCAAATACACCGAAGTTGGTGAAGTTGCGAACCTTAGCGAAGTGGCGTGAGCCGACAGCATACTTGGTCTCGATATTCTCCCACGGGTCAGCTTTGAGCTGCTTGATACCAAGCGACATCTTGCGCTCGTCGCGGTCGAGAGTCAGGATGACTGCATCGATCTCGTCGCCTACTTTGAGGAAGTCGTTAGCGGAACGGAGGTGTTGGCTCCAGCTCATCTCGCTGACGTGTACCAGACCTTCTACACCCGGTGCTACCTCTACGAATGCGCCGTAGTCAGCCATCACTACTACCTTGCCATGAACCTTGTCGCCTACTTTGAGGTTCGGATCAAGCGCATCCCACGGGTGCGGAGTGAGCTGCTTCAAGCCGAGAGCAATGCGTTTCTTCTCCTCGTCAAAGTCAAGGATAACCACATTGATCTTCTCATCCAGCTGTACCAGCTCGTGAGGATCGTTGACACGACCCCAGCTCAAGTCGGTGATGTGGATCAGACCGTCTACGCCGCCCAAGTCGATGAACACACCGTAGTTGGTGATGTTCTTGACGGTACCTTCCAGTACCTGTCCTTTCTCGAGTTTCGAAACGATCTCTTTCTTCTGTGCCTCCAACTCAGCCTCGATAAGTGCTTTGTGGGAAACAACGACATTACGGAAGTCAGGATTAACTTTTACAATCTTGAACTCCATGGTCTTGCCTACGAATACGTCGTAGTCGCGGATAGGCTTAACGTCAATCTGGCTGCCCGGCAAGAATGCCTCCATACCCAGTACATCAACGATCATACCGCCCTTGGTGCGGCACTTGATGTATCCGGTAACGATCTCCTGCTTCTCGCAAGCCTCATTAACGCGGTCCCAAGCCTGAGCAGCGCGAGCCTCTTTGTGCGAAAGCACGAGCTGGCCCTTCTTGTCCTCTTGGCTCTGGATATAAACCTCTACCTTGTCGCCTACCTTGAGGTCGGGATTGTAACGGAACTCTGCTGCCGGTACGATACCGTCAGACTTGTAGCCTACGTTCACTACGACCTCGCGTTTGTTGATAGAGATAACTGTACCTTCTACAACCTCCTCGTCCTTGATGGCGTTAAGAGTGTTGTCGTACTTTTGGATTTCTTCTTCGTTTTTTGTGCCTTGTTGTTGTGCTTCATAGGCATCCCAGTCGAAGTTCTGGAGAGAAAGATTTTCTGCCATTGTGGTAGATAATTGTGGGAACCAAAGCTTTGAATCTTCAGATTTTCAAATCTTCAAATCCCCTTTAAAGGGTTAAACATGTTAGCCTTCTTCCGCGTTGCCGCGAAAAAAGCATGCAAAGATACGCTTTTTTTTTGATATACGCAAAAAATATTGTTTTTTTTTGTAAATATTTTTATATTTGGATTTTTTTTAGTACATTTGCACCATATTTTGTGGTATTATATTAAATCCTGTATCATTATGGCTAAATATCATTGGAATTACATCAGCGTAGGAGGTAGTACGCGAGTTAAGATATCGAGTGGCGAAGATATCCGTCATCTGCCGGAGCTGGACCGCAAACTCTGGACGGTTCTGGCATGCCCTACTACGGGTTTGGAGATGGATCCGGAGACCCTCAAATCAATGGATCCGGATCATAACGGTAAGATCCGTATAGACGAGGTGATAGAGACTTCCCAATGGCTCTGCACCGTGCTCAAAGATCCGAAGATCTTGTTCAAGCAGCAGGCGGTCTTGCCCCTCTCGGAGATAGCAGACGAGGCGGTTGCAGCTGTAGCCAAAGAGATAGCAGGCGAGGGTGACACTGTCGCCCTGGAGCAGGTGGACGAGGCGATTGCAGCGGTGACGGTGGAGGAACAGCCGGTTCCGGAAGCTCCCCTGCCGGCAGAAGTGATAGCCGCCTACAAGGCTTGCAAGGATGAATATACACGTTACTACGAGCTTGAGAAACTGCAGAAATTGGGGTTGGCGCGTATTCCTGAAGAGACTGTAGCTCCGGGAATGACGGAGAAGAAATTCGCCGATATGGGCGCACAGATACAGGCGTGGGAAGAGGCTTCTGCGGCAGCCGGGAAAGCCAACGAGGACGCTCTCGCTGCTGCCAAAGCACGGTTTGCCCCCCTGCGCAAACTGCTGTTGCTGAGCCGCGATTATGTGCAGTTGCTCCATAACTTTGTGACCTTTGAGGACTTCTACGACCTCTCCGACAAGAAAGGAATCTTCCAGGCCGGTACACTCCTTATAGACCAGCGCGCGTGCCACTTGTGTATGCGCGTGAGCGATATGTCCAAGCATGACACCCAGGCGTCCTTCTCAGGAATGTTTCTGGTGTATTGCGACTGCGTGGATCAGTCCACGGCAAGACAGATGCAGATCGTAGCGGCTGTGACAGTGGGTGAAATCAACAATCTGACCGTGGGCAAGAATGCCGTCTTCTATGACCGTCAAGGCAACGACTGGGACGCTACCATCGTCAAGGTCATTGATAATCCTATTTCTATCAAGCAGGCGTTCTGGACTCCTTATCGCAAGTTGGGCAAATGGGTGGAGGACAAGATCAATCAGCGGGCTGCCGAGAAAGAGCAGAAGCAGTTCGAGGATCTGACAGCCAACGTGGAGCAGAAAGCCGGAGAACTGCCTTCTGCCGCTACGGCTGCTGAAGCCAAGGAACAGAAACCTGTTGCCGCTGCCGCTCCGCAGGCATTCGACATCGCCAAGTTTGCCGGTATATTTGCAGCCATCGGCATGGCTGTCGGCATGATCGGTTCGATGCTGGTATCGGTAGCCAAAGGATGGGTGGCTCTCACATGGTGGCAACAGATTATTGTCTTCCTGGGAATTATGATGATCATCAGTGGTCCGAGCATGATTCTTGCATACCTCAAACTGCGCCGCCGCAATCTCTCGCCACTGCTGAATGCCAATGGCTGGGCTGTCAATGCCGATGCAATCATCAATGTGCTCTTCGGCGCCACTCTGACCGACCAGGCACGCTATCCGATGCTCAAACTCAAAGATCCGTTTGTCAAAGAAGGCATGCCGGCTTGGCAAAAGTGGGCTATTGCCATCCTCGTGATAGCCGTTGTGGCTGTAGCAGCCTGGCTGATTTATGTATTCGCCCTTAAAGCAACTGTATGAAACAGAACCTGATTATATTCTCTCTCTTGCTGCCTCTTGCGATGATGGCGGCAATCCCCGAAGATACAATCTCGCTCACTGCCGAGGAGATCGCTATCGGACGGCTCATCGAAGCCGAACTGGCAGACGATGATGCCGAACCCTATTCGCTCGACGACATAGACGAGATGGGTGGGGTGGTAGGCGCGTTGGTTGCTGCCTACTGGAAAGGGGACACCTTGGTAGTGAACAGCTTGAAAGACGACCTGCCCGACCGTATTTTCGTGCAGTCCATTGACGGCTATCTGCTCTACAAGGTACAGCGTGACCTTCCGCCCAATATGCCGAAGGTGCATCCCGCCAACGATATTTACAAAGGCGTATGGGCAAATGCCCGTGTCAACCCCTACGGATACACCGTTGCCCAGATACCGGACACCGTGCTTATCGATCTGACGGGATTCAACCGCCCGTGCAAGGGAAGAGTAACATCCCATTTCGGCTGGAGACCCCGTTTCGGACGCTGGCATTACGGCACCGATATAGGGGTTCGTACCGGGGATAAGATCCACTCCGCGTGGGCAGGACAAGTGCGTATCTGCGGATGGGATCCCAAGGGGTATGGCAACTATATCGTCATCCGTCATGACAACGGCTTTGAGACAGTCTACGGGCACCTCTCGAAAATCAATGTACAGGAGAACCAGGGTGTCAAAGCCGGCGAAGTCATCGGTCTGGGAGGCTCTACCGGCCACTCGACAGGACCGCACCTCCACTTCGAGATCCGGTATCTCGGTATCACTATCAATCCGGAGTTGATTGTGGACTTTGACCGCGGAGACCTTCATAATGACGGAATCCTGCATCTGACGCATAAGATGCTCACCCCTCACGGACAGAAGAAACCGGCACCTGTGCCTACCCAACTGCCCGTCGTGGAAGAGATCCTGCCGGATACAACGATCATGACCCCCGCCCAGTTGGACTCCTTCCATATAGAGCAGAAGGCGAAAGCGGAACTGCGTGCCAAAGAGGAAGCGGAGCGTGCAGAGAAAGCACGAAAAGCCGAGATAGCCAAGAAAGAGGCGGCTGAGAAAGCTCGCAAGGCTGCCGCGGAAAAAGCACGCAAAGAAGCAGAAGCCAAAAAGAAAGCCGCCGAGGAAGCCAAACGGAAAGCGGCTGAGGCTGCCAAATGGTACGTGGTGAAAGACGGCGACAGCTTCTGGTCGATAGCCAGCAAGAAGAAAATATCGGTGGCTGAACTCAAGAAACTGAACGGCTTTACCGATAAGACCGTCCTCCATCCGGGACAGAAAATACGTGTTAAGAAATAATCATTATTACTATGGATAAGCAAGAACTGAAAAAACTGATTGAAATCTGGTTTCATGAGGATATACGTGACGGCGATCACACCTCCCTCAGTTGTATTCCTCCTACCGAGATGGGATGCCAGCAACTGATTGTCAAGGATACCGGAATACTTGCCGGTGTGGAAGTGGCGAAAGAGATTATTCACTACTTTGATCCGGAATGCCGTATTGAGCAATTCCTGAATGACGGTGCAGCGGTCAAACCCGGCGATGTGGCATTCAAGGTCTATGGCAAAGTGCTGTCGCTCCTGCAGATCGAGCGGACGATGCTCAATATCATGCAGCGGATGTCCGGCGTAGCAACCACGGCGCACCGCTATCAGTCTCTCATAGAGGACACCGGTTGCCACGTACTCGATACACGCAAGACCACTCCCGGTCTGCGCTATCTGGAGAAAGAGGCAGTGGTGCTTGGCGGCGGAATGAATCACCGTATAGGACTGTTCGATATGATCCTGCTGAAGGACAACCATGTGGACTTTGCAGGAGGTATCACCGCGGCATTGGAGCGTGCACGCGATTATTGTCAATCGAAAGGCAAGAACCTCAAAATAGAGATTGAGGTGCGCAATTTTGACGAGATACGCGAAGCCTTGGAGACCAATATTCCTGATCGTATCATGCTGGATAACTTCACACCGGAGAAAACCAAAGAAGCCGTTGATCTGATCCGCGCATGGGAGCGCGGCAGCGGACGGCACATGGAGATTGAGTCCTCCGGCGGCATTACGATCGACACTATCCGTTCTTATGCCGAACAAGGTGTGGACTTTGTTTCTGTCGGTGCACTGACCCACTCGTATAAATCCCTCGACATGAGTTTCAAAGCCTGTGCTTTTTAATAAGTCAAATCTCGCGCATCCTTGCGCGAGATTTTTCTTTATGCATTTCCCGCGCATATTCGCGCGAGCCCTGTTTTTCGTTTTCTTCGCGGGTCTTCAGCCCCGCGTTGTTTTTTCTTTATAAAAAAAGTCTTACCTATTTCAATACTCTTCTATATAATGAATTTAATTGAATGCTATCTCTGTAAATTGAGCAAAGACACAAATCATCGCCTTGTTTTTTCAAGAATTGGGCATTCACATTTGGAATCACATAAGACTCTGATATAACAATATTATAACTGCTACCAATTTTTGGAAACGGTATATTCGGATTAAAACCTCTTTCTATAAAGACAACAAGTATATCTGGCGAATAATTAATTTTTACATGTCCGATACTATCCGTTTGGTATTTAGTTACAGTACCATCTTCAGAATATACATATAGTAAACCTCTTTTTATTGGAACAGTATCCCTTGTTAGCGGGACAATTTCAAAGAGATTAATTTCTATTATCGAATCCATTGTCATATTGGGAACGCACGAATAATTTACTCCAAATGGAACAAGAGAAACATATTCTCCTCGGCTACTCCATGTCCCTTTAGAAATGCTCTTAATAGTTTTACCTCCCACATCGTAGAATCTGCTGCTCTTCACTATATAAGTGCTATCTGGAGAAATAAGCAAACTATCCCAGACAACTTGACTTGGTTCGGCATTCTTGCGCTTGTCAGGACTTATCCGCCACCAATTTTTGCCTGGATTCCATACATAAAGACCTTCAGTCTGAGGAGTTGAAGCATGCAATTGATAGCTTGTGGCAATGAGCAAAATAAGTAATAATCGCTTCATCTTGGTTTCCTTTCATTGTTTGTATAGTATTAATGGTTTATAAAATATCCCTCCTAAATCTCCTGCATAGGAAAAGGAATCTAAAATAAGGGTGTTTCCTTCAATAGTATAGCCGGTAGTGTATGCAAAAGGCTTCGACTCTTGCCCGACCATTGGCAGCCGAGGATATTCACCATATATATATAGCTTGTTATCTTTTTTGACAGCGTACTTTAAGTCTAAAGAGTCACCTCCCCAAGTGATGATGTTATCTATGGTAGTGTCCGGTTTGTCAACATAGGTCAAGGTGCCGTTTGTATTAAAAGTCAAAGACTTGACCGTAAACTTAATATTATACTGTTCAGACCAAGTGCCAATTAGTTTTTCTTGCGGCTCATTGTTATTGCATGCCACCAACGCCAATGCAACAATAGCAAAAAGAAAGAATTTTGATTTCATAATTGTGCAAAATTATACAGTTTGACAAATAATTTTTACAAATTGGGCGCAAAAGTACTAAAATTTTTGGATATATGCAAGCGTTCAGGCATTTTTTTGACGAATAGAATACAATTCTATCTATTTTGTACGGATAGATAGCGGCTATGCTTGCATGCATTTCCCGCGCATCATTGCGGAAACCATTCTACGGAGTGGTGATTGTGCAGAGGGTTGAGGCATCAGGGGAAAGGTTGATGCGATGAGGGTCGGTGTCGCTGATTTCCATGATGCACTCCGCTTTCTTCATCAGTTCGATTT
>DGTP01000016.1 GCA_002394335.1 Bacteroidales bacterium UBA4333
CTTCCTTTACATTGTGCTTGCAACCCAAGTCCGTCAGAAACTCAATCTCGCCGAAGCCGAAGACATCACAACTGCGATAATCTAATTAGAACAACGCCCACAAAGGGCGTTGTTCTTGTATATCTCTTTCACCTGCGCACTCCCTACTATAAAAGGTACAATATTTTTTCGAGATATGCTAATAAAATTTTGATTTTGCAAGTGAAATGAATTGATTTGTGTGTTGTTTCCCGTGTTGCTATCTGCGTTTGCTCTCTCTATTACATCAGAATATTTATTTCGTACCACTCAAAATACCGCTTTCGGTATCTTCATTGTTGATGCGTTGATATCCGCGTGTCGAGGCTCTCGACCCGAAGTCCAGATTGACGTTGAAATTGAGCATCAGTACTTGGCGGTAGTTCTGCATAACGGCTGTATTGGCAGTCGGGGCAAGGGCAGACAAGTCCTTTGTGACGGTTCTGGAGCCGTGCGGAGAGAACGGATTAACCATCATAATACCAAAACCGAAATGCTCCGAGTTATAATTGATACCTATATCGTGCGTCAATTCGCCGAGGGTCAGCGTTTCGCCCCATAAGTTATGCTGCGCAGTAACCACATCGGCAAAGAAACGCCATCCCTTCAGTAGATAGAAAATGCCGCCACGCACACCGTAATTGACATGCTCGTGATTGTAGTTGTTGCCCTGACTGACCATGTATTTGACAAATGGCGTGACATTGAACATCAGTTTGTTATCAAGCAGTTTGACCTGCACACTCGGCGAGACATTCAATTTATGATAGCCGCGCTGATTGTCATACATACGGATTGCATAAGGCGACCCGTCTATAATTTCCTCAAAGGTCTCTTCCATAATAGGCTTGTGGTCGTAGCTATAGTTTGCCCAAAGGTTGAGATTGACATGCTTGGACTGCCACGAGAGTTCCATCTCATTCGACACGTACATGACGGATTTCAGGTTTGGGTTGCCTCGCCGCATTTGGTACTTGTCAATCTGTTGCGTGATATCAGACAGCTGCGACAAAGAGGGTTGGTAGCCGGACACATAGCCTTTGTATTTCCAGAACCAGCCTTTGCCGAAGTCGTAACTAATGGTCAGTTGCGGGCGGGCAATCCAAGTGCTTTGTTTCTGTCCGGCTTGGTCAATGAGAGTGTGCATAACTCCGAGACCTACCACATATGAAAACTTATCTACTCTGTGCCGCATTTCCGCAAACGCGTAGGTCTCGGCAGTTGTCATATTGACGGTCGCGACGGTGTTTCCACAATAGGTGTTCTTCACCCATTGTTGGTTATGCCGTGCACCTACGGTGAGCATGATATTTTCCCATTCCTTTTCATAGATAGCTTCTCCGATAAGCGACCACTTGTCTCCTCTCACGGACGAAAGTACATCGGTTCGTCGGAGGCGACGATCAACGATTAAGTTGCTTTGCAACAAATGTGGTTGTCGTGCCTCCTCCTCCTCTCCCCAAAAATTAAAATTTTCGGGGTCCCAATTTAGTGAGGTTGCCTCGCCAAGCGGCGTTTGCAGAAAACGGCGGTCACTGTGCGTGTTGATGTATGTACCGACCACGTCAAAATACAAGTGCTGCTTGTGAGGTAGGTTGTGCTGATAATAGATGTCCAATGAGGGCGACTGACTGCTGCTGTTCTCATGATCGTGTATCTCAAATGAATCCGTCGGCTGAAACAAACGGCTGTCGCGGTCAGATGGTCCGTATGGCGAATATGCCATGTTGTCACGCAAACGAATATTCAGCATATTCTTGTCACCGTTTGTCCAGTTGTAATTCAATGAGACATTTACGGGGTAGGTCTTATAACGTGTCGGTTCTCCTACTTCGTTGTTCTCTATCTTGCCTGTCGAAAAATGGTAGGTCTCATTGTTGGTGCGCGTCCAATAAATGTCATATGGCGCATAAGTGGCGACTGCTTGTAAAGACGATTTGCCAAAATGCACCTTACCCGCCAGATAGTAATTACCGATACCCGGCAGGGTCAAGCCGTTTGTGCCTGCAAGCATGAGCGAACCGCCCGTGTCGCGGTGTTTGACAATATAATCTACCACAGCCGCCGCACCGTTGTATCGCACGCCCGGTTGGTCGTGATACTCCACGCGGATAATATCTTTCGGATTGATGGCTTTGACATCCGCCGTGCTTGCCTCTACACCGTTGATGCGTAACTGTACACTCTCGTCAGAAAGTGTTTTGACGGAATTGTCAATAGGACTGATCACGATGCGCGGAATTTGCAAGTTCTGTAACAGGGAAACGCCATCCGAGGAAGCCTGCATCTGCTCTTTGGACGGCAAGAGGATTTGCCGATCTACTTTCTGAATAACGGCTTGACTTTCTACCACCACTTCGCCTAATTCCGTTGCGCCTTCTTGCATTTGTATTGTGCCTATATGCGTATTGCCGTTCACCGTAAGAGCCATGCGGATTGTTTCATAACCGATATAGGAGAGTTCCAGAATATAATCGCCCTTCTTGGCATTCAGCGTGAATTTGCCGCTGTTGTCTGTGGTGGTACCTGCAACCTGACCGCTATCATTGCTTAGCGTCACATTGACACCAATTAGTTTGGAGTTGTCCGTCCTGTCTATTACGGTTCCATTCACTTTGTTTTGGGCATACGACGCCCCTGCACTGACGATTGCCAGTGCTACAAATAGCACACGTGTTTTCATGTTACACTATGTTTTAGGGAGTGTTATTTGTCTTTGAGCAAGATCACCACCGAGCAATCTTCCTTGCGGATATTACAAATGATGAACTCCGTATTTGAAGACAGAAATATCGCGTCATCGTTGCCATTGGAGTGCGACTCCATAAGGATTTCGTAGTCTTTCTCTTTCGATAGTTTCTGAATATCTTTGGAGAGTTGTTGCTTCTTGCCGCCTTTGGCGGTGATAACAATCATTCGATTGAAGTTAGCGAACTTCTCAAGGTCTGTGCCTTTGGTATCTATGCTGTCAAAAACAACTTGTCCTGCCGTAGCCAAAGACAAACCGGCACTGAACATGGCTTTGTTGATGCAAACATATTCTACGCCTTCCATCTTGGCGTACTTCTCAAATATCTTATTTTGGGCTTGCGCAGCGATGCCGCAAAGGGCGATGACTGCAACTAAAAGAATTCGTTTCATAATTTCTACTATTTATTGGTTAATATACGGTTGAATTTTGCCTAATGTCTCATTGATGTCGTTCACTTGCTCGGTTGCAATCATCGTTGAGCGCAAGAACGGGGCAGCGGAACGGTTTATGATGTCATTGGCATATAGGATTTCTCGTGCAGCTTCTTCCGGTGTCTTGCATGTGTCGCGGAATGGGTCGGTTGTGTATGTTTGTTGATGAAAGAACACACCGCCGCCTATCGCGAGAAGAACAGCCACCGTTGCTGCAACTCGATACCACATCTTCGGAGGTGTTTTTAGACGGTAGATGATTCCTTTGTGGTGCTTCATCTCTGATAGAATCGGCTTTTTCTCCGTTTGTCCGAGATTATTCACAAAAGCGGTTATTTCTCCGGCAATGTCAGTCGGCATTTCTTGGTCGGAGATCTGCGCAAGCATAAGGAATAGTTGCTTGTCTTCTTGCAACTCTTCCGGCACATCCTCACGACGGAAATACGCAGCCAACAGCCGTTCTTCTTCCGGCGTCGTTTGTCCCTCATAGAAACGAGAGAGAAGCGGTTTGATTTGTTCTATGGTCATGTTGTATGTCATAGTTTTGCAGTCAGTTCTTTTAATGTTTTTCTTGCTCTCGATAGCAAGGTGTAAATGTTTTCGCGACTGAAATGGGTCAGTTCTTGTATCTGTTCGATTTCCAGTCCGTCAATGGTGCGTAATCGAAGCACTGTTTGCTGGTCGGGAGGCAGTTTTTCAATCAGTTGGATCACTGCGTTAAGGTCACTTGCCGCGTCAATTTGATTTTCTGTGTTGTGGTCTAAAAGCGTCTCAAGGGTTTCGTCATCTGCTTGTGTACTTCGGGCTTTGAGACGGTCAAGGCAGTTGTTGCGCACCATGGTCAGAACAAATGGAAGTGGTGGTTTGTCGGCTTCTATCGTGTCCCGTTTGATCCATAACTCGGAGTACACATCTTGCACGCAGTCTCGCGCCTCGTCGCGGTTACGGAGCAAGTTGTATGCAAGCGCATACATCTTTCCGCTGAACGGTAAATATATTTGCGTAAACTGCTCGTGCGTCATACTCTGTTTGGATGGCTTTCTATATGTATTACGATTTTCCCGCCCAAATCTTACAACTGAACCTCATTTTTTCCAAAAATCAGTCCAAAGCTTCCATTATTCGTCTTATCTCACTCCGTTCAGACGATTGCTGCGAGATAAGCAAATAATGTTTTGATTTTGCAATGATATATGCGTAAAATAATGCGTTTAAAAGTTCACAGGATTGTAAAATAATGCATTTAAAGAGCAAAAATCTGCTGCAAACTATTGCATAATTCATGATTGCATTTTCCGCGCCCTATGTCTCTGTTTCTCTACGCTCGCGGGCTGGTTGGTGCGGTAAACCACTGGGCTTTTCCCCCGAAAGTAGAAAAAATAGTGACGTTATTTTGTGAAAGAAATAAAAAGGGGGCAGGGTCTTATTGGACTTTTTGTCCCATTATGTTGTAGATTTGGTCTCCAATAACGATGAGAAGCTGTCCATTGCGCAGAATTTTATGCGTCGGGACGGAAATACAGTCATTTTCGATGCCCGTATGGTCTCTGCATGAGGTAATGTAATCAGAGAAGGAAGTGACGACCGTATTGTCCTCGTAGGTCACTTTGATTGCACTGATCCCCCGGTAGCCGCTATCACCATCCACCGTGAATACGACAGAGGAAGCATTGCCTGTCCATACCGATCCGCTCATGGTGCCGGTGTTGGGTCTCAAAGCATTGCCTTTGTCATTTGCTCCGGCGGCGAACTCAATCCGCGTCATCGCAGCCCCGGAGAATGTAATAGTCGATTTGGCATAGCAACGCACTTCGGAATAATAGGTAGCGGCATTAGAAGCACCGGCTTTAGCGAAGGTTACCGTGACGTTTCCTATCTGTTCAGAAGCAACCGCTTTGCCCCGACTGTAGCCGCTGAAGTTCGTTTGTGCGGTAACCGGACCGGAACCTTGCTGCTGCTCGGCATGGGCGAAGACAGCACGGAATACGACATCAGATGTAACAGCCGGCATCTGCGCTTTCTCGCTGAACAGTCCGGCAGGCGCCGTCCGGCTGACACCGGCTATAGAAGCGCTACTCCATCCTGCGAACGACTCGCTGGACGACGAGCAGGAGACAGGTGCATCCGGCAGCGAAGCGGGTTTCTTATTCTCTTCTACAGAGTCCACACGCAGCACTTCGTCATCCACCATCCATGTAACCCCATATTTGGTTTGCGCAGCCGGCGTGAGGCTCTCGCAAGTGGGTGTCATCGAAGAGAGATTGACAGTCTGCCCGACCTTATTGCCCCAGATATACTCTGCTAGTTCAGGGTAGTCAATAAACGGATTGCGGTTATGCTGGATACCATAGACCGCCTGGTTGCGATCCACTTCCTTCATCGAGACCGGGTCAGCACGGTGCCACCGAAGGAGCATCTCCTTGGCATACGCCGTGAAGTTAGTAGGCGAAGAGGTAAACATAACCGCTCCATTGCCTCCGTTAATGGAGTTAGCGCGATAGCGCGCCACCATATACATAAACGTGCGCGCGAAATCCCCTTTGTAGTTATCATGGGGTTCGAATACTCTATCCGAATAGCCCGCGATGGATTTGGAACTATATCCGAGTTTGCCGAGCGCGTGTCCCTCCGGGTCCTTGGAGATACCGGTTCCGTTCGCGCCGTTCACTTCTCCGTACGGATAATTGGAGCGGAGGTTATTGACCCGTGCGTCCGTAGGATAGACATTATACAGGTCCGACACCATCGGTCCCGAGCCCAGCCAAGACTGGCAGCAGACATGCTCCTTGTTCCATCCGTCGCAGAGTTGTTTCTGCGGGATATTGGCATCGTCTGCCACAAAGCGGCAGGTGGAATACATATCCCAGAGCGTATCGGAATAGAAATCGGTCTGCTGGTAATAGGGCTCCAGACCGTCGTAGTTAATCACCGTGTGGCCGGAGATTATTCCATTAAGGGCAGTAAGGATAGCCTCCGCCGAGGACTTGCCTTCCACCGCAGCGTAATAGTTCTCCGGAACCGCAGCCACACCGGTTACCACATTCGCCTTTGCCTGCACAAAGAGCAGGCTAAGGACGAAGGTGAATATTGTTAATCGACGGTTTGTCATCTGTTATCTGATACGTTGCCCCATCGGGGTATAGAGTTGTTCGCCAATGATGATATAAATCTGTCCTCCCTTAAGCAAAAACGTTACCATCTATAGCACCTGCAGTTGTGTTTTTTAGGATGCGGAATCCTGAATCTCACACCTATTTCGGCTCCGATAGCCATCGGGAGGGGTTTCCCCTCAGCCAGAGAAGAGGAAAACAGAGGCGAATCGGTGGTGGCGATGTCGAATGCCGGCAGAAAGTGCATCGTGCCGTGGAGGGCACCGAAGAGCCATACACGGCGGTCGGCGTCCACAGGTCCCTCTATGCCGAGTTTGACGAACCCTGCCGCCCCGAACCGCGGACGGATAGCGTACCTGTCTTCGTAGGAAGCGGAGTAGAAGCCGTGGTTAGGCATGTCGGTGAGGGTAAGCATCCATGGTTCGTAAAATCCCGCGTGGGTGATGTCGCCGGCGTACTGTGCCCGGCTCAGAACCGGTATGCAGGCTTTGGCACCCAGTTGGGCATAGACAGCCACTTTCTCGGAAACCGGGTAACGGAGATAGAGCGAGAGGGGTATCTCGACATAGGAGATCGACTGGGTCTCCTGCCAGCGGTGAACGGTCAGGATATGGTCGTAAAGTTCGCCGTCGGAGTCCGTCATGCCGGGAGAAACCACCTTGCCGGAGACGGATGCGGAAGCGCCGTAGCGGCTGAAATCGACGCCGATGCCGATGCCTACATAGGGGTTGAACATCAGCCCGTAGCCCAAGTGTGCGTTATAGCCGTAGGAGCCGGACACTTGCGTAGAGAGGGTAGGGACGGTGTTGTTGTTCATTTTATACCCCAGAGACGACCAGCCGCCGCCCGCCGAAATCTCGATAAACGATGAGAGGGCGTAGGCGGAAGCGGCAACGAGCAGGAGCAGGGATAATATAACGGCTCGGACTCTTTTCATCAGTATAGCACGCGTTCAGAAGTGAGGTTTCCGTCTTCGTCGGTGAGGTGCCAGATATAGCATCCTCCGGGCACGTTGAGGTGTTCTGGTCTGGTCTCCCATTCACCGATCTTGTCGCCGCTGTAGGTGTAGAGCACGGCACGGCGGATGGCTTTCTTGCCGGGGTTGAGCGGTGCGGATGCGGCGAAGTCCTCAAACCGTCCTTCGCACGAGATCACCTGACTGCCGTTGGCACGGGTAGCCACTACGTGGTAGATATTGCCGTCGCCTTGCAGAATAATCCCCTCGGTATAGAGGTACTGGCGTGTAGCGCCCTCGATGGCGGTGTTGTTCTTATACCACTGGTAGGCGGTAAATTCTTCGTTCCCATTGTCAACGAAGAGCAGGTCGTTCCATTTGCGATAGACGATATCTTTGCATTCGGGTTTTGGAGGCGGCGGAGCCACTTCTGCTTTCACTGCCGCCGACATAGTCCAGAGGACTGTTACCATCAATGCTGTGAGTAGTTGTTTGTTCATAGGTATGGATGTGATTAGTTGTTATTCAACGGGTGTTATTTCTACGCGCCGGTCGAGGCTGATGTCGTGACTGCCTTGTATATAGTCTCGTTCCACTCCTTCGCCGCGGCTCTCCATCTGGTCGGCTGGGACGCCGAGTTGGAGGAGTATATCCACCACGGCTTGTGCGCGTGCCTCGGAGAGACGCTGGTTGCGCTCCTTGTCGCCGTCGCGGCTTGCGTGGCCGGTGACGAGTATCTTCTGGGTGGGGTTCTCCTTGAGCACTTCCGCCACTTTGACGAGGATGTCAGCCGGCTTGAGTTTGGGTTCGGTAGAGTTGAGGTCGAACCAGATGACCGACTTGTCGAGCATCTTCTTGATCTTCTGTACCACAACGGCTTTGCGGGTTGTTTCCACGCGTTCTTGCAGTGCGGTAGTGGTATCGCATATGTTGATGCGTTTGAAAAGCGGATCGGGTTGTTTGGTGCTGCGTTTGGTTGCGGTATTGAAATTGATACCCACGCGTACGCCCGCCTGCCATGGATGGACGGAGGCAGCATACTGGGTGCCGATCAGGCCGTCATAGGTGTTCATGAAGTCATGGGCTCTGTATCCGGTAGCGGCAGGCTGCTGCCAGCCGATGTCCTGCCGGGCGGAGCAGAGGTCGTTGGCGGTGTAGTCGGCATAGACGCCCACGAGCAGGTCAAGGTGCTCCATAAGGGGAATGGCGAAACCGAAATCCGCCATTATGCCTACTGCCGGCAGGCGTAGTTTGAGCGGCTTGGAGCCGGTCTCGAAATCCGATGCCTGCTCCGAATAGAAGTCATGGTTGGGGATGTCTTCCAGCTCCAGTTTCCAGGGCTTGTACCAGCCGGTGTGGTCGATCGAGCCGCCTTTGAGCCGGCGCGAAGCGGCGATGGTGAATCCGAGGTCGGCACCGAGGTCGGCGTATATCTTGAGCGGTCCGGATTTCATTCTGACGGAAGGGATGGGGTAGGTGCATTGCACCATGACCGGTACGTCCACCATGTATGCGCGCTGCGCCTCCTGCCAGTCGTGCGTGACGACGCGGTGTTCGTAGTCCTCGTTTTCGCTGTCAAGCCGGTTGGGCGTGAAGACGGTGGTGGTGTTGAGGGTGCCGGTGCTGCCGAAGTTGGCAAATCCCACACCGGCGCCTACGCCCCAGTTAGGCGTGAAATAATAGAGGTAGCGCAGTTGTACCGAAGCACCGAACGAACCGGTCTCTCTGCCGTCTTTGCCGAGGTTGTAGCCCATACTGCTGTATCCTCCGCCCAAGAGTACCTGGATGTTATGCTCCAGCCGGTTGACACCCGTGGTGTCTTCTTTGGGCGCTTTCTTGGGTTCGGGTTGGGGGGCTGCCGGCTGCTCGATGGTCTTCATGGCGCAGCGGATGGTATAGACCGTGTCTATATATATGGTACGCGTGAGGGAGTCTTCGTCTATGATCTGCGAAGGGGTGGTGGCAGCTACCGTGTAGGTGGTGGGGGGAGCGGGTTTGCGGGTGATGGTCAGAACACCTTTCTTGATAGATGCCTGGTAGTCTTTGTCGAGCACCTTGCGGAGCACGGCATTGGGTTTGGCGTTCTTGAACTCGGCAGTGATCCGTTTGTCCCGGTCGATCTCGTCCACGATATTAAGCGTGTAGCCGTTACGATGACACAGGTCATTGAGGATGACGATCAGTTTCTCGTTGCGGTAACGCTTGGTGAGCGGCTTGGCTTTGGCTTTGGCAGCCATCACCTCGGTACTGCCCATTGACAGAAGGAGAAGCAGTATATAGCAGACAGCCTTTTTCATGGATAAAACGTGTTTTTTGTTCGATTTGCGCTGCAAAGTTACGAATAATATTTCTAATATGCAAATTGTAGCGAAAGATTTTTCTGTTGCGAAATGTTTCGAAATGGCAATCTTACAAATTTGTAGGGGTGCACAATCCTTGATTTTACAAGGAATAACGCTGTTTCTTACCAAAAACATGTTATAAAACATATTGTGATATTTCGTGGCTTTCGGAAAAAGTTGTACCTTTGTGGCGAATTTGGACTTTATATGCATATGAAAAAGAACTTTCTGACATTCGTTTTGGTATGGTTCGCCGCTTGCGGAATGAGTGTGACGGCGCAGTGTCCGGCGTTCTCCGTCTCGCCGTATCCGAGTGTGAGTTACAACCTGAATGCCACCCCCTGGGAGTTTGAGTTACATGTATTGGGTGACACTACCGGAGCGCATATCCAATGGTACCGTTATGTGAAGGATACGGAGACCGAAGCGGATGCCGTGCCTTATAACGGGCAGGGAAGTAATACCGTTGACCGCTGCTATCCGCAGACGGATGATGCCATGCGCAATACATGGTATAACTACTATTGTGTCATCACCACCGACGCGTGTCCCGCGGGCGTGAAATCGCAGACCTTCGACGTACAGGTGGCGAACGGTTCTGTTTGTATGACCATGGACGGCACCTCTTTCACCTTCCAGTCCGCACCGGGCAGCTATAACGAGGGCGATCTGATCACCCTCACGGCATACTACAACGGCTATGGCGGATTTCATTACTACACATGGTTCTTCAACGGCGACACCCTCCGGGAGGACGAAAACCATATCATCTACAACGATCCCGATAATTTCAACTACTCGGTGCTGACCATACCGGCAAGCGAAGTGGCAGACGCCGGTTCGTATTCCGTAGCGGTGATGGACGGTCCGGAGTGTATCAAATACACCGCTTCGTCCAAGACGATCACTGTCAAGCCGCACGAGTATCTTGTCTTTGACGACAACAACGGCACGCACCTCTGGTCCGACCCCAAGAACTGGTGGCCGAACTACAACCGTATCCCCACTACGGGCGACAGCGCCGTGATCCGCAAGTCTTGCGGCGTGGATATCAGTGACGCGAAGGTGGGAGACCTGATGATAGAGATGACTTCCGACACGGCTCTGGTCATCCGTCCCCAAGGCGGACTGGTAGTCGCCCGCCGGTTGCACTGCAAGGAAGGCGACATACTGATCGAGGCGGATGAGACGGGCAATGGTGCCCTTGTTATGGGTGCCGGCAATACCAATATACCTGCTACGGTGCAGTTCTATGCGCGTTCGGAGCAGATGAATACAGCCGCTCCGGTATGGCAGTATATGGGGTATCCGATGCAGGACAGCCCGCTGCTCAAGGACGCGTATGCCGGTGCTGCCATGTATGCCTGGACCAACGTACCGAATCTGCAGATCGGCGGCAACTGGCAGGAGCTGGACGGTAGCAACGACAGACTGAAAGCCTTCACCGGGTATTGCATGACCGAAGCCGGGAAGAAACGCTATTCCTTCAAGGGCGTGATACATAACCCGCAGACGCGTTCCATAGCCGTGCCGTATAATGACCGGGGAACCTATTCCGGTTTTGCGTTGCTGGCTAACTCATGGACGGCGCCTGTCTCTATCGCTTCGCTGGAGACGAGTGATTTCGGCGATGCGGATGCCACGGTATATATAATGAACGCAGGCACGTACGCGGAGGCTGTCGCCCAACAGAGTGCGATGGCTGCGGGAGAAGGCCCGGCGAAAGGGCAGTATAATGCTATCCCGGTACACGCCGCTTCCTATCTGCCGGATGCGCTGACGGTTATTCCGCCGATGCAGGGCTTCTTCGTCCATACAGGCAAGGCTACCACCCTCACGCTCGACTACCAAAAAGCCGTCTATACACCGGCTCTTGCAGGCGTGAACAACACACCCCTCCGTGCCCCTGCTTTGAGTCCGCAGGACGGTCTTTCTGCTTTGAGCGTCAGCGGTCTTGTATCTATTAAAGTCTCCGGCTTCGGCGCAGAGGATGTGCTCCGTATCTTGGTAGGAGGACAGTTCAGCGAAGGGTTTGAAAACGGCTGGGACGGACGCAAGGCATATTCCCGTTCGCCCCTGAGCATCGCCGCTCAGACCTCTTGCGGCGACCTGGCTGTGGCGGCATTGCCCGAACTCGAAGGCCTGCCGATCACCGTCACCGGCGGTCTGGACAAGTACTATACACTCTCAGTCCGTTGCCCGGATGACCGGACGCTGGGCGGTCTCTGTCTCCTGGATAAAGAAACCGGCATCTACACCCCGTTGACCAATGGGGCGGAGTACACTTATACGTTCACCGGTAATCCGCATCGCTTCGCTATCGTACGCCGCCCTGGCGCATCCGAAGAGGGTGGAGTGAAGGCGGTTAAGGTAATACGCAACGGACATCTGTTCATCCAGCACGACGGCGTGTGGTATGACGCAAGTGGCAGAAAAACAGAATAAGCACATGAAACGACTATTGGTAATAGCATCCGCGTTGTGTCTGGCATGGTCGGCACAGGCAGAAGAGAGTTGGGCCCCGTGGCTGGTGGCGCCGCGTAATGTGGTAGAGAAAACCGATGCCGGCTGTCCCTCTTTTCCGGGGGTGCTGTACGCTTCGCTGACCTACAACAAGGGCTGTGTGCCTTGGGAGCTGGAGTTCAGCAGCGAAACGATGTCCGGCGATGTCACCGGCGCGTATTTCCAATGGTACAGATACAAGGACGGTCAGGCGCAGTCCACTGCTACGGCGTGCGACTGGCAAACCGACCATACCACTTTCGCAGGCTTCAAACCCGCCACCGACGAGAACAACTCGCGGTATATCTATTTCTGCAAGGTGACGACTCCCTCGTGCCCTGGTGGCGTCAAATCAGGCACGTTCACTGTGGTCGTCGGTTCTGCCACCGATCCCTGTCCCACCTTTGCCGGAACCACGTTCACCATCACTTCCGGCGGCTCCTACCGCTCAGGACAGACGGTGACGATCACTGCCAGAACCAATGCTTACGGCGGCGACCATATCTACACATGGTATCATAACGGCGAACCGCTGGACGAGAACGACCCCCGATATACCTTTGAGTGGGGATTCAACGAACCCAAACTCATCATCACCAATATCAAGCCCGAAGACGGCGGTACCTATTCGGTGATGATGCAGGACGGCTCGGAGTGCTTCATGTACACCGACCCGGTGCGCATACTGGTGGACAACCCCTCCTGCGGACCCAACCCGACGCTCAGCATCTCCAAGACTGCCGTCTGCGAGGGGGAGAGCGCGATAACAGGGGTGTCGAACAACACCCTGGCGGCAGGCGAAGAAGGCAAGATCGTCTATATGGTGCAGCCGGAAGGCTCCCATCCATCGACCACCATCGGCAACTGGACCACCGACAAACCCGGTCTCTACCAGTTCAAGTATCAGGTCAGCAACCCCGACAACCCCTCCTGCTTCCGCGAGTCGAAAGTGGTCTCCATCACCGTCTATGGTGCCGGAGCACCGCCTACCATCAAAGCCGATGTGGATCTGATCAAGATCAACGGAACAATCCATTTCACAACAACCGGTCTGCAGGACGGCGAAACAGGCACCATCACCTATAGCAAGGACGGCGGACCGGGCGGTCAGTCCATTTGGCCGGCAGATGCCCATACGGTCTATCAGTCAGGTACTTATACCTATACTTATACCATCACCAACCCCAAAGTGCCTACCTGTACCCGTACGGCGACTACCACCGTTGTGGTCTATTCGTGCGGATGGGTGACGGCACGGTTCAACAACTGGGTGGCGGGGACAGTTGACCTCGGCGCCTCCATCAATCTCGGTCCCGCTATTCCTACCGAACCCGGTATGAAGGGCACACTCTATGTGTCCTATAACGGCGGCCCCGAACAGGAGATATCCGTTTCGTCGCCTTATATCCCTACTGCCGATGGCGAGTATAAGTTCCGCTATGTGGTCGAGCATTCCGATCCCCGTGTCACCGACTGTTCCTCGGAAGTGTCGAAGACCATAACGGTCAGACCTTGTGCCACACAGGCAACAGTCACTCCCGATAAGTCTGTCCTGAAACTCGGCGAATCGGTAACCCTTTCGCTGGCTGCCAAGAAATCGGCCGAGACCTCCACGCTCACCTACAGCAAGAACGGCGGAGCTACGGTGAACATCCAGAACAACCCTTCCGCTTCGTTCAACTGGACGCCGACCGAGACGGGTACGTATGTCATTACTTATACAATCAAGGGTTCAGGCACCTGCTCCACAACCGACCGGACTACCGTCACCGTCTATGACTGCGGACCGGATGCGGCTATCACCGCTACGCCTGATCCTGTCCTGCCGGGCAAACCCGTAACCCTCACTCTCTCCGCCCCCGGCGCAGACGAGACCGCCACGCTGACCGTTCAGTCTCCCGACGGCTCCAATGCCCAAATACTAAATGACCAAATAGTAAATGGTCAAATGGTAAATGCCTTTATTCCCACGGAGGAAGGCACATACACCTTCACCTATACCGTCACCCACGCCTATATCAACTGTACGCGTTCCGCACAGGCAACGGTGCAGGTGCTGGAATGTGATCCGGAGGTGACGGTCAACACCGACAAGGATGTCCTCGCATTAGGCGAGTCGGTCAATATCCTGCTGTCCAGAACGGCTAACAGCCGGGAGACCGCCACCCTGACCGTTCAGTCTCCCGACGGCTCCAATGACCAAATGGTAAATGGTCAAATAGTAAATGCCTTCACTCCCACGGAGAAAGGCACTTACACCCTCACTTATACCCTGCAGGATCCGGTGCTGGGCTGTACTACAACCGACAACACCACTTTCACCGTCTATGACTGCGGACCGGATGCAAGCGTCGTTGCTTCGCGTAACACAACCCGTACCGACGACCCCGTTACCATCACCGTCTCCGCACCGGGCGAAAACGAGACCGCTACGCTGACTGTCTCCCGTAACGGCGGCACCCCGTCCCCTGTAGCCCTTACCTCCTCCCCCATAACCTTCACTCCCACGGAGGAAGGCACATACACTTTCACCTATACCGTCACCCACGCCTATATCAACTGTACGCGTACGGCAGAAGAGACGGTGGGTGTATCCGATTGCGGCGAGGCGGTGACCCTCAAAGCGGACAAGACGATCGTGAAACTCGGCGAGGCGGTCAACCTCACCACCTCACGCGAACCCGATGCCAACGAGACACCCTCGTTCTCCATCACCCGGAACGGCCAGATACTAAGTACCCCAATGCCCAATGCCCAAATGGTAAATGGCAAAATGGTACATGTCTTCACTCCGGCAGCGACCGGAGACTATTGGGTGGTCTATTCGCTGCAAAACACGCTCCTGAACTGCGAAACAAGCAGCGAAGTCTTCTTCTCTGTCTATGAATGTGGACCTGAGGCGGCTGTCGAAACGGACAAGTCCGCGCTCCGTCTGGGCGAAGCGGTCAACATCACCCTCTCAGCTCTCGGCGCAGAAGAGACCGCCACCCTGACCGTTCAGTCTCCCGACGGCTCCAATGCCCAAATACTAAATGACCAAATAGTAAATGGTCAAATGGTAAATGCCTTCACTCCCACGGAGGAAGGCACATACACCCTCACCTATACCGTCACCCATCCCTATATCAACTGTACGCGCACGGCTTCCGCTACGTTCACCGTCTATGACTGTGGCGTGCCTGCGTCTGTTACCACGGACAAAACAGACCTCCGTCTGGGCGAGAGCGTCACGCTCAGTCTCTCTGCCGTATCGGATGTCGAGACCGCCACCCTGACCGTTCAGTCTCCCGACGGCTCCAATGCCCAAATACTAAATGACCAGATAGTAAATGGTCAAATGGTAAATGCTTTCACTCCCACGGAGGAAGGCACATACACCTTCACCTATACCGTCTCGCATACCAAAATCGACTGTGAGACCACATCCCAAAAGAAGATTCATGTCTATGACTGCGGACCGGATGCCGACATCCGGCTCTCTGCCGGCGAGTCGAAGCTCCAGCGTCCCGTCACCATCACCCTCTCCGCCCCCGGCGCGGACGAGACCGCCACGCTGACCGTTCAGTCTCCCGATGGCTCAAATGCCCAAATGGTAAATGACCAAATAGTAAATGTGTACACGCCTAGTTCACTTGGCGAGTACACCTTCACCTATACCGTCACCCACCCGTATATCAACTGTACCAGAACAGTGACGGCTACCCTGAATGTGGTGGAGGCGGAGCTCGTCTTTGACGACAAGAACGGCTCGAAACGCTGGTCTGACCCGCTGAACTGGTGGCCTGCATATAACCGCCTGCCGAACGTATCGGACAGCGCCGTGATACGCAAACCCTGCGTGGTGGATATACCGGATGCTGTCACGTACGACCTCACTTTCGATGACGCTTCGGCAGAGGTGGTGATCGATCCGAAGGGGGCGCTGGTCATTGCCCGTCAGGTGCTCAACAGCACGCCGGCTTCCTTCACCGTCACTTCCGATGCCACAGGCTCCGGCGCCCTTGTCCTGGGCGCGGACAACACCTCGCTCCCGGCTACGGTGCAGTTCTACTCCTGCGCTACGGATATGAACGGACTCTTCCCTGTCTGGCAGTATATGGGTACGCCCGTGCAGGAGGAGCTCTCCATCAGCGCAACCTATCCGCAGGCTATGTTCTACGGCTGGAGCAACACGCCGAACAAGAAAACCGGCGGCAACTGGCTCCGTGTGGACTCTCTCGCCGGTTCACTGTCGCCTTTCACCGGTTATTGCATGACCTATACCGCACCCAAGACCTATACGGTCAAGGGTACGCTCAACGATCCCCAAACGCGTACGGTTGCTATCCCGTATAACGACCAGGGGACCTATCCCGGCTTCGCTTTCGTGGCTAACTCGTGGGTGGCGCCGATCGACATCGCTTCGCTGGAGACAGCTGATTTCGGCGATGCGGATGCTACGGTTTATATCATGAATGCCGGCAGCTATCAGGACGCATTGCAGCAGCAGTTGAATGCTTCCAAGCAGGGCACGGCGTCCGCGCGCGGACAGTATAACACTATTCCGGTGCACGCCGCTTCCTATCTGCCGAATGCGCTGACGGTTATTCCGCCGATGCAGGGATTCTTCGTCCATACAGGCAAGGCTACCACCCTCACGCTTGACTACCACAAGTCGGTCTATACTCCGGCTCTTGCAGGCGTGAACACCACACCCCTCCGCGCCCATGCTTTGAGTCCGCAGGACGGTCTTTCTGCTTTGAGCGTCAGCGGTCTTATGTCTGTTAAAGTCTCCGGTTTCGGCGCAGAGGATGAGGTCTGTCTGCTTGTCGGCGAGGACTTCACCACCGCTTTTGAGAATGGTTGGGACGGACGCAAGGCGCGTTCGGAGAAGAGTGATATCTCGCTTGCCGTGGCAGCCCCGGACGGCGACCTCGCCGTGGCTGCCCTGCCCGAACTGGAAGGCACGGAGATCGTCTTCAACGGATCTAACCACAAGACCTATACGCTCGAAGTATCCCACCTCACCCGTAACCCGTCACCCGTCACCTCTCCCCTCTACCTCTTGGATAGAGAGACCGGCGTTTACACGCTGCTGGAAGAGGGGGCAAGCTACAGCTTCAAGTGCGGTGCTGCACCGAGACGGTTTGTGATCGTTAGGCAGATCGGCGGCACGGAGGAGCAAACGGGCACGGAGAAGATCGAAGCCGTGAAGTTTATCGAGGACGGCTTGTTCTACATCCGTTACGGCAACCGCCTCTATAACGGCAACGGCAGACTGCTGGAGACCCGCTGAACAGACAAATGTCCGAACTACTGTTCGCACAATAAGCGCTCTTTGACATATTGATATATACAAAAGCGATAGTTTTTGAATAATTGTTGGTAATTTTGGACTAACAAAAATCTGTGTTATCTGTTAAATCTGTGAACAAATAAAAATTGTTGAATAATTGTTGATAATTGTTGACCAACAAAAATGTTTTTGTTCTTTTTTAGTGGATAGTAGTGCTTTTCCATAATAAAATAACCAAGATATTTGTATATATCAATAAGTCAACCGCCTCTATAACGGCAACGGCAGACTGTTGGAAAACAATGCCTTGTGAACATGTTATAAGGGGCAAGTCAGAGGCAAGTCAGAGGCATCTCGGAGGCAACTCGTACTTATTTGCACTAAAACGTGATCTTTTTTAGGCTTATGTCCGAAAATCAGCAACCGGGAAACTTTAATAGCCGAAACCAAAATTATTAACCAAAAATATTAAAAGTATGAAAACACAATTTACTCTATGGCAAAAGGTGGCGAATACCCCCCCCCATGTGGGTGTGCCTTTTATTCGCGTTAGTAATTTCGACTAATTCCTGGGCTACCGTTGTTACTGCCGAATGGGGAGATTATACTACTCCTGCTACAGGATTCCCTTATGGCACATACCAAGAAATTAATGGCATAAAAATAACTCCTTGTGCTACACTAGCCAGTGATCCAAATGTATTTATAGACGGGCATAATTGCCATAACTACCAATTGAATACCACTGGTAAGTACTTTGACATTACTTTATCTTCAGGCTATATTACTCAGGTTAAGTGCAATGTTTGGACGGATAATAATACCCTTTTGAAAATACAATTTTCTAAAAAGTCTTCTTATGATTCCAATGACCTCACCGGTGATCCTATACCTTTACACGATGCTAACAGGGATGCGCCAACTTCAATGCTGACAGTAAATGCTCCATCTGATGCAAAATCTGCTCGTATATATAAGGACGGATCGGATCATTGGAAATGCTACCTTTACCGTTTGATAGTTACAGCTTCAACTGGTTGTGACTCTCCAGAAACGGCTTCTTTTGCTGCTTCAGGAGCTGGCATATCGGGCTCAGTTCCATCTAATATAAATGCATGTGCAGGTGGAGAGTTTATAATTCCTAATGCCGGTACGCTTGCTAAATCCGGCTATGACTTTGTCGGATGGAATGATGGTTCTACAACGAAAAGCCCAGGTGATTCGTATATAATGCCAGCAGATGGTGTTACTTTTACTGCAGAATGGAATCCTCATTACGTGCCTGCCGTAACAGATCTGAACAGTAGCGTGTCCGGTGACGATGTCACGATTACTTGGACGAATTACAATAAACTTAACACGCCATCTGTTAGTTTTGCTGATGCAGCTTTAAACAATTATTCCACAACAAACGGAACTTTATCCTGCAACTATACCCATGCTGGAGGGTGGGCTGGACCGTGTTTAGAGCTCTCTCTTCCTCGCTCTATGAATCATGTTACAAGCATAGATATGGAATATTATCACACCAATTCAGCAAATTCTAGTGGTGGAATTATTACTTATCTAAAATCAGGAGTAGAAGATGCTAAGGGTAAATGGTTTGATAATAGCGATGACGCCCATATTTATCTTACTAAAACTGCTGAATACACCGACATTCAGATAGTACCCCGTGCAATATTATGGTCGACCACATCAAACGCATATTCATCCGATTATCACATAGGCATTCTTGGATTTGCATGCAATCTTGCAAGTGCATCTACCGGTACATTTTCTATAAAAGACATTTATATCAACACAAGCGATAATCAAACCACTCTGGATGAAATCAAAATAATACGTAAAAAAGGCAGTGCTCCTTCTTCTATAAGTGATGGAACACAAGTGTATTCCGGAGTATTGAATACTTTTACAGATGAGAATGTGGAGGACGGATTATACTATTATGCGGTATATGCCCGAGAGGGAGAAGCCTATTCTGCGGCTGTAGTCGAAGGTCCTATTCAAATTGGAACTCCAAAAGAAGATCCGGAATTGTCCGTTAGTGTTACTTACGCTGTTATTTCAACCGATGGCTCATCTATGTTAACGGTGAATAACGCTGTAGGCTACGATGGCACCTTGGTGTATGAGGTGGATCCATCTGGTGTAATCACTCTAAATGAAAGTACAGGCGAAATAACCGCAGTAGGCGCAGGGACGGCTACTATCACCGTGACAGCACCGGCAACGGAGTCGTATTATTCAGACTCAAAAACGCTTACTATTCATGTTGTTTCTATCCCCGAAACTAACTTGGCTATTACAAATGTTGACGGCGACAATGTAACCCTCACATGGGACGTACCAGGTAAGATTGATTTGAGTACAGCAACACTTTCTAATAATTCATATTTTATAATTTCCCAGAAGCCAGCAGATAGCAAATCTTATGACGAAGTAAAAGATGAGTTAACCGTAACATATACGGCTGGTCAATGGGCACAAGAAGGTATTGCGTTGCCGTTTACATTGAGTGATTTAGAATATATCACTTATGAGTATAAAGGTCATCGTGTATTTCCTGCTATTATATCAGAAAGTTCAAAATTATATTGGGAGTATGACGTGGTAGAATCAGCAGATAATTGGACAAAAGTTACACGTACACCTATTAATGATTATCAATCAGAAGATATAGCAAATCCGCTTCCCGAAGCAAAGGCCATCACATTCTGCGCTAATCCGAATGTAGCCAAAACAGATGAATCGTTCTATCTCCGAAATGTTTTCTACCACTGCACAGGTATGACGGATATCGATCATATCGTTATTAGACGTACAACCTCTGCTCCAGCTACCAGCATTACGGATGGCGATGAGATTTACAGCGGTAAGATGTCGCACTTCGTAGATACCGATTCAAAAGCAGCAGGTCTCTACTATTACACTTTGTTTGCTGTCTATGAAAACGGAAGTATCCCTGTTGAATCTGTTACACTTGATACCCGTGTCTTCAATATTACATACAAGGACAAAGGTGATGCAGAATTCTCCGGTACCCATGAGACCGGTTATCCGACAACGCACTCAAACGCTGCTGCCACGGCACTCAAGAAAGCCACCAAAGAAGACTACATTTTCGTAGGTTGGTATGACAACGCGGCTTGTACCGGTGATGCTGTAACCTCTCTTGCCGCCGGTGCCTACAATGCAGACATTACCCTCTATGCCCGTTGGGAACAACTCTCTCTCCACCAGCCCGGCAGGTACCAAGCCCCTGATGGTTACGGACGCATTCTCAAGAACGTCAACGGTCATGACTACGAGGTATATTTAGTTACATACGATGCCATAGAAACCACAAATTATGGTGCTTTGTATGCCGGCCCGGTGACTAATATAAGCGATGGTTATCGCATGTTTAGAACTACTTCTGACATTAATACAACCACGACTACTAAGGGAGACGGTTGGACAGAGTTTAAGCCCTATAAATATTATGGTTCCGATGGATCGTGTAGTATAGATGAGTTTACGAAACTGAACTCAAGTTCTAGTATCGGCATTTCCCATTATGCTCGCTTAGGCGCAGGCTATTATGTGCGCTTATATGTAAAAGGATACGCATCGTTTGCTCTCATCGGTAAAGAATCAGAAGGAAACAGTTTTGTGGTAAAGATCAATGGTGAGACGCAAACATATACGGCAAATACTGACGAACATGTCGCAAGATTTACTTTGGCATCAGTAGATGAACCATACTTTATTGAAATAACCGGTAACGGCGGAAATAACAATAACTTCCGCGGTTTCTCGCTCCAGTTACCGGATGTAGAGCATTATACCGTGACGGTTGCTAAGAACGATAATTCGTATGGTACAGTCAGTGCAGCTTCGATAGCCAATGTACGTGCCGGAGAAGCAACATACGTTACGGATAACACGTTTTATATCGCCGGTACTACCGTAACAGCTACTCCGGCTGAGAACACTGCAGAATATACCTATGCATTTGACAGTTGGTCTGGTGTTCCTGCTACCATTACGGAAGCAACGACCGTTACCGCTAACTTCACGCGTACTACCAACGAATATACCCTTACATGGGATTTGAACGGTGGTACGGTAACAACTGCCGGTACCGGCGCCGCCGTGAATGCAACAGGTACGCCATCCGCTAATGTTGCTTTTGGTACTGCCATCACAGCACCTACTGTAACAAAAGACGGTTTCCAGTTCGTCGGCTGGAACGAAACGCCTGCTTCTACTATGCCTGCCGAAAATAAAATATATACCGCAAAATGGGCTACTCCAATTGTTATCGGTTCCGGCACAACGAATATGAATTGGGAGAATGTTTATTCGTGTTCTATTACGGGAGATTCAATAGTAGAGTTTAATGTAGATGGTAATGTTGATAATGGAGACGAAAAATGTGTTGATATCCGTGATAAGAATTTTGCTGATTGGTGGGTAAAAATTACACGAGGTTTCTATAAGGCTACTCTCCGTTATGGTACACCAAGTGGAGGTGTGAAAGTTAAAATAATGGTTGTTGATCCATCTACAGGAGAACCGGTGAAAGAGACGACCATAGATGAACATTATGCCGACAATTATTTTACAGCAATTTGGCCTTTAGACCTAAGAGATATAGACAAGGATAAAACCTATTATGTTCGTGTAATAGATGCATATTCTTCTACTGGGTCAAAACCAAAAGTGGGTAGTCTTGAATTTACACTTACAGAACCATCAACTATTTCTAATACTGCCAAAACGCGCTTAGACTACGAAAATGTAACCGTACCTTACCAGATTGCTTCTTATGATATAGAACAAGATGGACAGAGTGAAACTTGCTTGTATATTGGTTATCAACACCAAGCAGATTGGACTGTTAAGATTAATCGAGCTCTATATAAGATTCGCATATTATATGGAAAACCAAGTGCAAGCACAAAACTAAACATGTATATCTTGAACTCGTCGGGTGAAACGGTTTGGACTTCAGAGCAGCGTCCAACTCCTTCCGGTAATTATGAATTATGGGAGATTGATGGCTTGGATTTGACTACTTATTCAGAGGATGACGAATATACTATCCGCATTAAGGATACCTATGGTTCTAATGGTTCAGTACCATATATAGCTTATATTGATTTCATCCCGAAAGCAACTCACACCCGCTCCGGCTTACGCGTGGGAGACTATGGTACCATCTGTCTGCCGTACGCCGTGGCTGAGGAAAATATCCAAGGTGCAGAAGTATATGAAATGGAAGGATGGCCTGCCGGTTCTGTGGCTGTTGTCTTGAACCAAATAAACGGAGGCATGGAAGCCGGACATCCGTATATCTATCAGGCTACCGCTAATACCGCCACCTTCAGCTATTATGTGGACGGAGACGAGACACCGGCTGGAACCCACAATGGACTTGTCGGCTCATATACCAAGGAAGAAATAACGCCTAATGCAAATAACTATATCATCTATAACAACAAACTCTATTATGTGAATAGCTTGGCATATGTAGGTGTGAACAAAGCATATATTAACCGCTCATTGGCAGAAACCGTTCAGTCTATACCTGCACCGGCACCCGGTAAGAAGCAAGTTCGTATTCCGATGAACAATAATTCTATTACAGACATTGACCAAGTTATAGGTGATGATTCCGAGAATACGAAAATGATTATTAACGGACATCTGTTCATCTTCTGCGGCGATAAGACATATAACGCCCAAGGACAATTGATTAAATGATATAAGAAAACAATAAATCTATGAAGAAAATGTATAAAAAACCAATTACGGAGACTCTGCGAATAGAGTCAAACGCATTGATGGATTTAAGCCAGGGAGGCAACACGAGTGATTTGCCATCAGGTACAGAGGGCAATGCTCCCAAGCGTCGTACGAGAGTGTTCTGATTTCAGAGTTCAGGTGTGTTTCCGCCCGCTACAAGTGGTTAGTGGGCGGAAATCACCGTAAAATCGCAAATTCCGCCCACTAATATTTGCATATGTCAAAAAAAAGCAGTACCTTTGACAAAATTTTGATAAACGATCATAAATATAAAATCGCAGAATTTGATATACTATGATATAGGTTATTGTCTTTGACCAATAATTATACAAAACATATGAAACGGCTATTTATCTTACTGGCTGCCGTTGCGGCGGCTGTACTGACGCAGGCTGCTTCCGTCACTTACACGGCGGATAACACCACCATCTTTGCCAACCCCGAACGCGGGTTTATCACCATGATCGGAGGTAACCTCTCCGAGAAGAAACCCTACGGCGTGAAAGGCAGCGAGGGCACACTCGATGCACACGCCTCCGGCGACATGGGATCATTGGTGCTGGTACACTATTACCTCACCAACTTCGTCAACACCGAGACCATCCCCGCCAAAGTGCTCAACGCCTTCGACGAGGACATGCAGGTGCTCCGTGCACGCGGAATGAAAGCCATCATCCGCTTCTCCTATGCCAACGGCACCTACGAGAAGAACGGCGTGGAGTCCGCCAAGGATGCTACGCTCGCTATCGCCAAAAAGCACATAGAGCAGTATAAATCCCACTGGCAAGCCAACGCCGATGTGATCTTCTGCTTCCAGGCAGGCTTCATCGGCGCCTGGGGCGAATGGTACTACACCGACAATTACGGCAACCAGTCCGGCACTATCAATGCCAACCGGCGCGCACTCATCGACGCACTCCTGGATGCCGTGCCTGCCGACCGTACGATACAGCTCCGTACACCGCTCTTCAAAACCGGTTATGTGGGTTCTACATCGCCTCTGACCGCCACGGAGGGATTCAGCGGTTCCGCCAAAGCGCGTCTGGGACACCATAACGACGCTTTTCTGGAGAACAGCGGCGACCTGGGCACCTATGCCGACACCGCCAAGCAGAAGCCTTATATCGCCCAAGAGACACTCTATGTGCCCATCGGCGGCGAGAGCTGTATCCTGGACGCCTCGGTAGCGGCTGCCAACGCTTCGTATGCCAAGACCACGGCGGAGATGAGCCGGCTCCACTGGACTTTTATCCAGTCCGGCTACTCGACGGTGGTCACCAACCGCTGGCGCTCGGACGGTACGTTCGACGAACTGAACCGTAAGATGGGTTACCGCTTCCAGCTCGTGAGCGGCACATACGGCGATCAAGCCACCGCAGGAGGCAAACTCCCGGTGAAGATGCAGATAAAGAATGTAGGCTATGCGCCGCTGTATAACGAGAGAACGGCGTATATCGTCCTCCAATCCGGCAGTAAGACCTATCCCCTGCCGCTGCAGAGCGATCCGCGCCGATGGCTGCCCAACGGCGTTGTAACCACCATCGACGAACAACTGACACTGCCGTCCAATATCCCTGCCGGCACCTACCAACTCTATCTCTACCTGCCGGACAAGTATGCGTCGATCGCCTCCAATGCCAAGTATGCCGTGCGGTTCGCCAACACCGGTGTGTGGGAGAGCGGTACGGGTATGAACAAACTGAACGCTTCCGTGACTGTGAGCGGCGGGAACACACCCGAACCGCCACAGCCCGCGGGCGATGCCGTACTCCTGCCCGCTACGCTCAACAAAGCCAACGTAGCATCCTATTCCTCGGATATGAGCTGGTATAACACCGATTACTTTGATTTCGGACCTAACGATGCAGAGAACCTTGACCGCTGGGCGGAGTGGACAGTCGAACTACGCTATCCGGGCAAGTACCAAGTGAGCGAAGAGATGAAGTCGGTGCTGAATTCCGGGAACATCTTGGGACACTATTGGCACCTCCAGCTGTTGGGCAACAACTCCCCCGTAGCCGAATACACCACCAAAGCTGTCTGGGAGGAAGGCGGGATCACCTATGATGACAAATGGGATCTGTCTTCCGTAGCGAAAGGGGTTTACACCCTTCGTGTCCAAAACGCCCAGGAATGGGGACAACCCAAACTCAGAAGCCTTACGCTTGCCTATGACGGAGTGCTGCCTGCCGGCATCGGGCAGCAGGAGGCGGACATGGAAAAAGGCGCCCGGTATGATATACTCGGACGCCCTGTGGATGCAGACTATCGCGGGATAGTCATTACTCGTGGAGGCAAGTTCCTTGCACGGTGAAAACGGCACCGTTGCGTTCTATCAGGAGTTGCCCGTTACGCATATACTTGCGTGCCGGCGCTGAAGCCGATACACAAGGAAAATCTTCGCCTTTCGGCTCAAAATCAACGAATTTACCCATATAATACGGAGCACACACATCCGCTGCGGTCTTTGTGCTACTTACAGACCCGGTCTTGTTGATGGTATGACCTGCTGTGGTCTTGTTCTCGTTCCAGAAACCGCGGTTCTGCCAGCTCGGAATAACCGTTCCTTTGTCGCCGTTGCCTGCTTCTTCGGGGAACCAGTAGCTGATACCATCCACGTTCTCCAGCGGTTTGAGCGCGTCCACAAGGTCGCGCACGAACTGGTATTGACCTTTCACGTCACAAGTCCATACGTCCTGGGTGTCGTAATTAACTCCTTTCGACGGCCACCATTGGAAATTATAGGCGCACTCGACGATCTGCACGCGCTTGTCGGGGAAGTCTGTGGCTAATTGATTAATGGCTTTGACGAGGTTGTTCTTGTCGCTCTTGGAAGCCACTTGGGCTGCTGTCAGATAGCCGTGCCAAAAAGGATAGTAACTCAGTCCGATGACATCGAAATCCACGCCGCCTTTAACCAGTTTGTTGTAGTAGTAGGCATTGTAACCGCTGTTGGTGGGACGGTCGGTATGGATGATGATCTGTGCGTCGGGGCAAAGTTCACGCACGGTATTACACCCCGCTTTGAGCAATCCGAGGTAGCCCGTCCAATTCGATGAGGCCTCTTTTCTGGAATCAGGATTCACTTTGATACCGCAAAGTCCGTACATGATCTCGTTGCCTACCTGTACCAGGTCGGGTGTGGCGTTCTCGGCATTGAGGGTGGTGAGCACACGGCGTGTGTAGGCCGCTACACTGTCTGCCATTACGGCATCCGATTTGCCTTTCCATGCCGCCGGAGCCTGGATGTGCGTAGCATCCACCCAAGTGTCGGAGTAATGGAAATCCAGCATGAAATACGCGCCTGCTGCTTTGATGCGCTTGCCTAATGCGGTGACATAGGCGAGATCCTGACAAACGGAAGGGTTGGAAGAACCGTCCTGGTCTTTTTTGGAGGGGTTGACGAAGATACGTACGCGGAAGGTGTTCCAGCCGCAATCTTCTACAAACCAGGTGATCAGATCCGGGATGTTTTTGCCGTTGACATCCTTGTACGCCGAGTTGTATTGCTCATAGAGCGGAAGGGCGGAGATGTCGCCGCCAACATAACGGGGCTTCGCGTTTGCCATGGCTGAGAGGCAGATGAACGCCATAGACAATAAGGTGAAAATTTTTCGCATAACAGGTATGTGTTTATCAGTTAGGTTCTTATTCGGGCACAAAGATACAACAAAAATTTAGAAATTCAAAATTAAAAATTCAAAATTAAAGACTATAAATGCAAAATGGAAGCGATATGTTCATTTTTGGACGGGTACAGACATAAAAAACAGGGCTGCCACGGTTGTGACAGCCCCTTGAACAGAACAAATACCTTTGTTTAACGCAGTTCGATTCTGCGTGTTACCGTTTCGCCGTTCACTTTGGCGTAGAGGCGGTAGATACCACGCTCCAGTTCAAACTCGGCGAACTTGCCTTGTTTCTTGTCGAGCAGCTTTCCGTTGATGGAGTAGAGGCGTGCCTCTTCCATCTGGGTGGATACTACTACGAGTGTGTTCTCGCGTAAGCGAACAGAGAAGTTATCTTTACTTTGTGCGGCTTGCGCGAATACGATGCTTGTCAAAAGTGTGACTACAGTCACCAAACTAACTAATACCTTTTTCATTGTTTTGTCCTTTCTTTCATTAAAAAGTTAAACAATCTAAAAAACAACAATCTTTTTTGTACCTTAAAGTACTGTCGCCTGAGTTATTTTTCAAACGACGGTGCAAAGGTAGAGCTTTTTTGCGAAACCGCCAAACATTTTCGCAAAAAAGATACAAAAAACGGTGTATTTTTCGTGAAAAGAACATGAAGTAGAAAAAATAGGATATTTAATATGCAAGTTTTGCATAATAATAAGGTGAAGAGTGAAAGGTGGAAGTTGAAAGAGGGTGGTGGATCTTTTTTGGGGGACTTTGTGCTTAAAAAGGGCAAAAATTATTAAAAAACACATTTTTAGTTGCGTATGTGCAAAAATTTTAGTAACTTTGCAGCCGTTTTATGCGCGCGCATAAATTTATTGTACACGCGAGCAGGCGTATATACAGGCGTGTTGTGAGAGAGAATAAATACTAAGATTATTATAATGAAGACAGCTTTAATTACCGGTGTTACCGGACAAGACGGAAGTTATCTGGCAGAGTTCCTGTTAGAGAAAGGGTATGACGTACACGGCATCATCCGCCGTAGTTCAGTCGATTTTCGTGAGCGTATCGCCCATCTGGAGGGAACGCCGCATTTCCATTTGCATTACGCAGACATGAGCGACTCGATGTCGCTGGTGAAGCTGGTAGGCAAGGTGCAGCCGGACGAGATCTACAATCTGGCGGCACAGAGCCATGTGCAGGTGTCGTTCGATGCGCCGGAGTTTACGGCGGATGTGGATGCCGTAGGCGTATTGCGTGTGTTGGAGGCGGTGCGTACCAACCATTTGGAGAAGAGCTGCAAGATCTATCAGGCTTCGACGAGTGAGTTATACGGAAAGGTGGAGGAAGTGCCGCAGAGCGAGACGACTCCGTTCCACCCTTACAGTCCCTATGCCGTAGCCAAATTGTACGGTTACTGGATTATCAAAGAGTACCGCGAGGCATACGACATGTTCTGCTGTTCGGGTATATTGTTCAACCACGAGAGCGAGCGCCGCGGCGAGACGTTCGTGACGCGCAAGATCACTCTGGCAGCAGCCCGCATTGCGCAGGGCAAGCAGAAGTGCCTGTATCTGGGTAATCTGGACAGTCTGCGCGACTGGGGTTACGCGAAGGATTACGTGGAGTGCATGTGGCTCATTCTGCAGCACGAGACACCGGAGGATTTCGTGATCGCTACAGGCGTTCAGCACACGGTTCGCGAGTTCGCCACACTGGCATTCCGCCACGCAGGCATCGAACTGCGCTGGGAAGGCGAAGGCGTTGAAGAGAAGGGAATCGTAGTGGAGAGCCGGGATCCGAGAGTCAAGAGTGGCGATGTAGTGGTGGCTGTAAGTCCGGATTTCTACCGTCCGACGGATGTAGTGAACCTGTTGGGCGATCCGAGCAAAGCCAAGAGAGAGCTGGGCTGGAACCCGCAGAGCACCAGTTTCGAGCAGCTGGTAGAGTTGATGGTGGCGCACGACATGAAGAAAGTGGCTGCCGACGATGCGGCTGCCGAGATCCGCAAGGTCAATCTCGCCGAGTATCTGGAGAAAGGAGTGGACAAGTAAAGATCGGCTTATCGTCACGGTTGCGTGTCGTCAGCGTCAGCAAAAGCATCCGATGAGCATACGATGAGCATACGATCAGCATACGATGAGCATTCGATGGAGAACCGAGGAGGGATTGATGAATGATGGATTGATAATTGATGAATGAGGGATTGATAATTGATGGAATAATGGATTGATAAATGATGGAATGATAAATGATGGAAAAAAACAGTAAAATATATGTAGCAGGACACCGGGGAATGGTGGGTTCTGCGATTGTAAGAGAGTTGCAACGGCAAGGATATACGAATATCATTACCCGTACGCACAAAGAATTGGATCTGTGCCGCCAAGAAGCTGTAGAAGCATTCTTTGAGGCAGAGAAACCGGAGTATGTATTCCTGGCAGCAGCCAAAGTGGGTGGCATCGTAGCGAACCAGAACGCGCTTGCCGACTTCATGTACGACAACATGATCTTGGAGATGAACGTGATCCACGCGGCATGGAAGAACGGCTGCAAGAAGTTGGAGTTCTTGGGTTCCAGCTGTATCTATCCTCGTTTGGCTCCCCAGCCGATGAAAGAGAGTTGTCTCTTAACAGGCGAGTTGGAGAAGACCAACGAGGCGTATGCGTTAGCCAAAATCAGCGGTCTGAAGTACTGCGAGTTTCTGAACCGTCAGTACGGGACGGACTATATATCCGTGATGCCGACCAACCTCTACGGTCCCAACGACAACTACCACCCCGAGCACAGCCACGTGCTGCCGGCACTGATCAGAAGATTCCACGAGGCCAAGGTCTCCGGCGCTAAGTCCGTGACCTGCTGGGGAACGGGTGCACCGCTGAGAGAGTTTCTGTATGTGGATGACCTTGCAAACCTGTGCGTGTTCCTGATGAATAACTACAGCGGCAATGAGACCGTCAATGCCGGCACAGGCAAAGAGTTGACGATCAAGGAGTTGACGGAGTTGGTAGCGAAAGTGGTAGGCTACGAAGGAGCGATAGAGTGGGACAGCACCCGTCCTGACGGCACTCCGCGCAAACTGTTGGACGTAAGCAAGGCAACAGCGTTAGGATGGAAGTACAAGACCGAGCTGGAAGACGGCATAAGGCTTGCCTATAAAGATTTTCTGGAGAACCCAATGCGCGCAGAGCGATGATCAAGAAGAGTATATATCTGTTTGCCGCGATGGCGGCTATAGTATTGTCGGGCTGCGGCAAAGGCTCGACAGAGAAGATCGAGTATCTGCCGTGCCAGGTGTCATCGGGCAGCGGCTGGGGACTGATAGACAGCAAGGGCGAGGTGATCATGGGCGGAAGGTTCGAGAACGAGCCGTCGCCGGTGCGCGGTGAGATGATGAGCGTGAAGAACGGTCAGTACTACCAGCTCTACCGTGTGAGCGAAGGTGCGGCGGCGTTGGTAGCCGACAGTCTGACAGCAGCCGGTGTGCCTGCGTACGGTCGTGTGCCGGTATGCCGTGCGGACGGTACCATGGCAGTGCTGGACAAGGACGGCGCAGAGGTGTTCCGTTTCACGGAGATAGAGGGACAGCAGGTGGTCAGTACGGCTCCGATGTACGAGCTTGGGATGTTGGAGGTGGAGACGGTAAACTCGCTTGGTCTGCGTCACCGTGCATTAGTGGATAGAGACGGCAAGGCGGTGCTTCCTCCGCATTACAAAGAGATCCTGTTGCTTGAAGATGACTTGGCGTGGGTGATGCAAGAAACGGTGGATAACAGCGAGAACGACTCCAGTTCGACCGTCAGGAGGACAAGTTATTTCGTGAACATGAAGGGTGAACTGCAAGGCGACAAACCGCGTTCGTTAGACACCCGCGAGAAAGTGTTGCAACAGTACGGCCCCAAGACCGAAGGGATGACAGAGAAGAACGGCTGGATGGTAGAGAAAGTGGAAGGGTTCGGCTACGTAGGCAGCAAGGAACTGACGATGGCCGTGATGGACGAGAAACAATGGACGGCGAAGGGTCAGACGGTGAGCAGGATAAGCGGCTTGGTGAAACCGAAGGATTTTATCGCCAATGACACGTATATCTACGACCGCGTGACGAATGCGGTACTCCGGCAGTTGCAGACCGGTCTGCCGAGCCGTGGACTGACTATTCCACTGACGGCTCCTTATATCACCTCCATCTTAGAGACTCCGGCGAACGACTATAACACTTTCCTGACGATGCAGAACTACGCCTGGCAGGAGAGCGATGTACGCTGCGAAGCGAAGGCGGTGTTCGACACGGTGATCGTCCGCAAGCACATGGTGATCGAGAAGACAGGTGTCCAGAACCAGTACGGCGAGGCGGTGGAGATGAACAAACTGAAAGAAGACGGATACGAATACAACCCCGAAGCGGATCTGGTAAGCATCGATCTGGACTGTATGATCGACAGCACGCTGACACAAGGCGTGTATGAGCGGTTGCGAGAGCAGTTGGGGACGATCTACAAGGAGCGCGAGGGAGCGTATATAGACGGCGAAGAGTTGATAAGCATGAAGATGTCGAAAGGCAGAATAAGTTTCCATATAGAGCGCGACCCGGTGGTGATAGCCGCAGAAGAAGAGGCTCGCCAAAAAGCCATGCAAGCAGCCATCGACAGCGCCATAGCCGCCCAGACAGACACCACAGGGGCGGTGAAAAAAGATACAATAACAGCAGAATAAACACAAAACGAATATATTATGAAGAAAAACTGGTATTGGGTACTTGCCATGATGATGGTATTGCCCGCATGCGGAGGTCAAAAACCTCAGGAAGAAAATATAGAACCGGGCATGGAGGAGGAAGCTCCGATCGTACCGGAAGGAGAGAACGACAATATGCTTGATTTCGAGGAGTCGGTAGTCGAATACAAAGAAGCCCAACAGAACCTTGAACAAGCTCAACCGAAGATAGATGCGGCACTCAAAGACAAAGAGTTGCAGCAAGAGTTGGACGCCGCAAAAGAAAATCTATGATGTTCAGAGACCTTTGTGCCCAACGGCGCTCCATCCGCAAGTACCGTCCTCAGCCGGTAGAGGATGAGAAGATCGAGTATATGTTGCAATGTGCGCTTATGTCTCCGAGTGCCAAGCGTACCTGTCCGTGGGAGTTTGTGGTAGTGAAAGACGAGGCGAAGCTGCGCCCGTTAGCCGGTTGCCGGACTTACGGGAGCCAGATGTTCAACACTGCTACCGCCGCAATCGTGATAGCTCTGGATCCTAATCTGTGTGACAACACCTGGATGGCGGACGGTGCGATAGCCGCCGAACATATCCTGTTGGCTGCGGCAGAGCAGGGCGTAGGCGCCTGCTGGTGCCACGTGTACGAACGCGAAGGCGCACCGGAGCTGGTACACCGTGTATGCGGAATCCCTGAGGAACTGGAGGTGCTCTGCGTGATAGCTCTCGGCTATCCGGACGAGGAGCGCAGAAACTATGATTTGGAAAAACTGAAATACGAAAAGATACATTATGAAACCTATAGTAGCAATAACCGCGGGTGATATCAACGGCGTAGGATACGAGGTGATCATCAAATCCCTCCACGACGCCCACATTTGCGAGCTCTGTACCCCCGTTGTGTATGGCAACCTTGCGATAGCCAAAGCCCATGCCCGGACATTGGACGAGGAGTACCATGCACTGAACTGGAACGTGATAGACACTCCCCAGAAAGCCCAAAAGGGGACGGTGTCGCTCATCAGCTGTTATCCGGACAACACCCCGCTGACCATCGGAAGTCCGTCCAAAGAAGCCGGCGAGGCAGCGTATCTGAGTCTTCAGCGCGCAACGGGCGACTTGCAGCAGGGGCTGGTGAATGCCCTTGTGACAGCCCCGATCAACAAAGACACCATCCAGTCGGATAAGTTCCGTTTCTCCGGTCACACCGAGTATCTGGCGCATCTGTTCGGCAAAGAGAATGCGCTGATGCTTATGGTAAGCGATGTGATGCGTGTGGCACTGGTATGCAACCATACTCCGATAGCCGAGGTGGCAGGGCAGATCACGGAAGAGCGGATCATGAAGAAAGTGAAGATCCTGTCGGAGACGCTGAAGAACGATTTCCGCATCGAGAACCCCCGTATAGCAGTGCTGGCACTCAATCCGCACGGCGGGGATAACGGGTTGCTCGGCAAAGAAGAGCAGGAGATCATCAACCCGGCTATCCGCAAGTGCGTGGACGAAGGCATATGGGTGTTTGGCGCCTATGCAGCCGACGGATTCTTCGGAAGCGGCCGCTATACGCACTACGATGCGGTGTTGGCAATGTATCACGACCAAGGTCTGGCACCATTCAAGACGCTTGACATGAACGGCGTCAATTATACTGCGGGTCTGAAGGTTGTCCGCACCTCTCCGGATCATGGAACCGCCTATGATCTGGCCGGTAAGAACCAGGCATCTGCGGAGAGCATGAGGCACGCTATCTACACGGCTGTCGATGTGCTGAAAGTGCGTCAGGAGTCGGAGGAACTAAAGAAGAACCCCCTGCCGTTTATCGAACGCGAAGACAAAGAGGGACGCCCCCGTCCAGAGTTCCGCACGTTCGGCGGACCCAAGAAAGCCAGCGGAGAGGGAGAGGGAAAAGTTGAAAGTTGAGAGTTGAAAGTTGAAAGAATAATATAATGACAAGTCAAGAAATTCGTAAATCCTTTTTGGATTTTATGGCGTCGAAGGGGCACCAGGTAGTACCCTCTGCGCCGATGGTGATCAAAGATGATCCCACACTGATGTTTACCAACGCCGGCATGAACCCTTGGAAGGGAATCATTCTCGGCAATGACCCGATCAAGTATCCGCGTGTAGCCGACAGCCAGAAGTGTCTGCGCGTGAGCGGCAAACACAACGATTTGGAAGAAGTGGGTCACGATACGTACCACCACACGATGTTCGAGATGTTGGGCAACTGGTCGTTCGGCGACTACTTCAAGCAAGAGGCGATTGATTTTGCATGGGAGTATATCGTTGATGTGCTCAAGATAGACCCAGCCAACCTCTATGCGACGGTGTTTGAGGGTTCGCCCGAAGAGGGTCTGGCACGTGATGACGAGGCGGCTTCCATCTGGGCGAAACACCTGCCGGCAGACCATATTCTGAACGGCAACAAGCATGACAACTTCTGGGAGATGGGCGAGACGGGTCCGTGCGGTCCGTGCTCGGAGATCCACGTGGACAGCCGTTCCGCCGAGGAACGCGCCAAAGTGCCGGGACGCGAGCTGGTGAACAAAGACCATCCGCAGGTGATTGAGATATGGAATATCGTCTTCATGCAGTTCAACCGCAAAGCGGACGGCAGTCTCGAACCACTGGCAAAGAAAGTGATTGACACCGGCATGGGCTTTGAGCGTCTGGTGCGCACGATACAAGGCAAGACCAGTAACTATGACACCGATGTGTTCCAGCCGATGCTCAAGAAAATCGGCGAGATATGTCATTGCACCTATGGAACAGACGAAAAGACCGACATCGCTATGCGTGTTATCGCCGACCATATCCGCACGATTGCGTTCGCCATCACCGACGGTCAGTTGCCGAGCAACGAGAAAGCGGGTTATGTTATACGAAGAATTTTACGCCGCGCAGTGCGTTACGGCTATACGTTCTTGGGCATGCGCGAGGCGTTCATGTACCGTCTTGTGCCGCAACTGATAGAAGACTTGGGCGAGGCGTACCCGGAACTGGTGAAACAGCAGGCGCAGATAGTGCCGGTCATCAAAAGCGAGGAGGAGGCTTTCCTCCGCACGCTGGACAAAGGTATCGGTCTGCTGGACAAACTGATGGATGAGGCACGCAAAGCCGGCAAGAAAGAAATCAGCGGCGTGGATGTGTTCACGCTCAAAGACACATACGGATTCCCGCTTGACCTGACGGAACTTATCCTCCGCGAGAACGGATTTACGACCAACGAGGAGGAGTATAACAAAGCCTTGGCGCACCAGAAAGAGATGGGTCGCTCGGCGAACAAACAAGACTTGGGCGATTGGACTGTGTTAGCAGAAGGTGAGACCGAGTTTGTGGGTTATGACGAACTGGAGTGCGAGACAAAGATCCTTCGTTACCGTCAGGTGAGCCAGAAGGGCAAGAGTTTCTATCAGGTAGTGCTCAGCAAGACGCCTTTCTATGCTGAAATGGGTGGCGAGGTTGGCGATACCGGAAAATTAAGCTTGCGGAATTCAACTGTCAGCTGTCAGATTATTGATACGAAACGAGAAAATGGTCTGCCCGTGCATATTTTGACGGAGTTACCGCAAGAACTGACGGCTGAAGGCTCAGTGTTGATCGCTACCATTGATGCCGAACGTCGTCAAGCTATTGCATGCAATCACTCGGCTACACATATCCTTCATTACGCTCTCCGCGAAGTGCTTGGTAAGCATGTCGAGCAGAAGGGTAGTCTCGTGACGCCCGAGAGCCTGCGCTTCGACTTCAGCCATTTCCAGAAAGTGACACCGGAAGAGTTGCGCGAAGTGGAGAAACTGGCGAACGCACTCATTCGTCAGGATATACACTTGGAGGAAAGCCGCCATACACCGATAGCGAAAGCCAAGGCGATGGGCGCGATGGCTCTGTTTGGCGAGAAATACGGCGACGATGTGCGTGTGATTAAGTACGGTCCGTCTATTGAACTTTGTGGCGGTTGCCATGTCAGCTCAACCGGTCGCATCGGCTCGGTTCGCATTATAATGGAGACCAGTATAGCTGCCGGTATACGTCGTATAGAGGCCGTGACCAGCGCAAAAGCCGACCAACTGTACTATGGTATGCAGGATATACTTAACCATCTGCGTGACATTTTCCATAATGCTCCCGATTTGGAGGGCGCTATTCTGAAACAGATAGAGGAAAATACCGGTTTGAAAAAACGTATCGATCAGTATGTGGCGGAGAAAACCGAAATGTTCCGCGATCGTATTGTCGCCTCGGCCGAAGATTTCGGAGATATCAAACTGGTGCGCCTGCAGGGCGAACACAACCCGGAGATGATTCGTGGCGTGATGCCTCTGCTCCGCAGCAAGTTCACCGATGTTAAGTTTGCCGTTATTGCTGCTACGCAATGGGATAGAAAGCCGACGATTGCTGTCTTCCTGAGCCAGCCGCTGGTGGATGCAGGCAAGAACGCCGGCGCGATGATCAAGAGCGCTGCCAAGTTGATACAAGGCGGTGGCGGCGGTCAGCCATGGATGGCAACCGCCGGAGGACGCGATGTGAACGGACTCAATGCCGCAATGGAGGAATTGTTAGCTTCGCTGGTTTGAAGATTTGAGGATTTGAAAATTTGAAGATTTGAATGAAACTGCCAACATCATATCTATCGGGAAAGATGCGTAGTGCCATCCGGTTCTTCATTGTAGGAACGAGTGGCGCGTTCGTACAGACCTGGTTCTTCATGGCTGCGCTGTATTTTATGGCGCAGCCGGCGAAGGGCAGCGGTTTGTATTATCTGGCATTCGGAATCGGTTATATATTAGAGATGATTCCCAATTATTTTTTCTCCAATTGGTATACGTTCGGAACCAAGCCCGATTGGAAGAATGCCGGCGGCTTTCTCTTCGCGCGCGCTATCAATGTAGGTGTGCAGTTCGGTTTGCTGCCACTGGCATTGGCGTTCTTCTCCTCCTGGCGTGATGACTTGATCAGTATGCTGGTGATTTTCATCGGAGGATGTGTCAATTATCTGATCTGTTTATTGTTTTTTAAGAAGAAATGAAGATTTATAGAGCCAATATCATCTACACTCCGTCCCCCAAGCAGTTGGAGATCATCGAGCACGGTTATATAGTGGTTCGTTCAAACGGCTTGATAGAAGGGGTATATCGCGAGTTGCCGGAAAATATGGACTGGCGAAACCAGGTGATTGATTTCGGAGACCGGTTGCTGATTCCCGCGTTCAACGATCTGCATGTACATGCACCACAGTACAGGAATATGGGTCTTGCGCTGGATCTGGAGTTGTTGCCGTGGCTGAATACCTACACCTTCCCTGAGGAGATGAAGTACCGTGATGCGGATTATGCCCGGCGGATGTACCGGCGTTTTGTGCACGAACTGTGGATGCAGGGAACGATGCGCAGTGCCGTGTTCGGTACAATCCATTACGAGGCGACGCGTATTCTGGCAGACCTTTTCTTACAAGCAGGCATGGGCGCCTATATCGGTATTGTGGGTATGAACCGCAATAGTCCGGAAGGATTGCAGAACACGACGGAGGAGGTGATAGAAGGTCTGAAGATGCTGAAGGGGCATCTGGAAGAACACGGAAAGAGCGGGTTGGTACAACCGATCATCACACCTCGTTTTGTACCTTCTTGTTCGGACAAGATGCTTCGGGCGTTAGGTGAGTTTGCCCAAGAAACAGGTCTTCCCGTACAGTCGCATCTGAGCGAGAACAGATCGGAGATAGACTGGGTGAAACAGTTGGAGCCGGAGGCAACCTGTTATGGCGATGCGTATAACAAGTACGGTTTGTTTGGCCAGACGCCGACGTTGATGGCTCATTGTTGCTATACGGACGGCGAGGAGATGGAGCTGATGCGCAAGAACGGTGTGTATGTGGTGCACTGCCCGATGTCGAACAGCAACTTGTCTTCGGGTATGGCACCGATCCGTAAGTTCCTGAATGCCGGCATCCATGTGGCGCTTGGCACCGATGTGTCGGCAGGGCATAACATGTCGATGCTTCGGGTGATGCAATACGCTATCCAGGTGTCGAAGCTCAATTATGCGCAGACGAGAGGCGAGATGCCGTTCCTGACACTGAGCGAGGTGTTCTATCTGGCGACGAAAGCCGGCGGGTCGTTCTTCGGCAAGGTGGGTTCGTTTGAGGCGGGGTATGAGTTTGACGCCCTGCTGATAGATGACAGTTATCTGAACTATGACAACTACAGTCTGGAGCAACGTCTGGAGCGGTATATCTATTTAGGCGACGACCGCGATATCAAGCGTCGCTACTGCCGCGGCGAAGAAATCAACGAACCGGCGTGTTGAGGATTTGAGAATTTGAGGATTTGAAGATTGTTCGTCCCATAGAAGGTTTGGCGCTAACGGAGTATCTGGCGTTAGAGCAAGAGATGGTGAAAGTGGTGAAAGAGCCGACGGTGTTCACATGGATAGTGTCGCCGACGGTGATTTACGGCAGGCATCAGGATGCAGAGTCGGAAGTGAACGAGGCGTATTGTCAGTCACACGGCATAGCGGTTGTACAACGCAAGAGTGGGGGAGGATGCGTGTATGCGGATCAAGGTAATCTGATGATTTCGTATGTTACGCCTTCTACGCACAGCGAAAGGGAGTTCGCATTGTTTCTTAACCTCATCGCCAAGGCTCTGGAGACTAAAGGTATTCCGGCAGTGACGACTGCACATAATGATATATTGGTGGACGGTCGTAAGGTCTCAGGATGGGCTTGCTATGCCACACCCACAGGAACAATCGTGCACGGAACAATGCTGTATGATGTGAATATGGAGGCATTGGAGAATGCCATCACACCCCCGGAAGGGAAACTATCAAAGCACGGAGTGAAATCTGTTCGGCAGCGTGTAGCCAACCTAAGCAGTTTAACCGCAGGTTTTGAGGATATCCAAGCCTTGCGGAAGTATATAGAAGAATATATATATAAGGAATAAATATGGAAATCAGTTTACGGGCACAAAATATGCCCCAATCGCCAATTCGCAAACTTGCCAAGTATGCCGATGCTGCCAAACTTGCAGGTGTGCATGTGTATCATCTCAATATCGGCCAGCCTGATATCAAAACCCCTCCGCAGGCACTTGAAGCGGTGAAGAACTTCTCGCAGGATATATTGTCCTATTCACCATCGCAAGGACTGAAATCGCTGCGAACCAAGATGGTGAGTTATTATGCGGACTACGGAATCGACCTTTCACCGGATGAGATCATCATTACTTCCGGAGGCTCGGAGGCAATCATGTTCGCGTATATGAGTTGTCTTAATCCGGGAGACGAGATTATTGTGACGGATCCGAGTTATGCCAATTATATGGCGTTCGCGATCTCCTGCGGCGCAGTGGTGAAGTCGGTGAAGACGGATATCAAGAACGGCTTCAAGCTGCCGCCGGTTGAGGAGTTCGAGAAGCAGATCACGCCTAAGACGCGTGCCATTCTGATCTGCAACCCCAATAACCCGACGGGCTATCTGTACACCAAGCAGGAGATGCGTCAGATACGTGATTTGGTGAAGAAATACAACCTGTATCTGATTTCGGATGAGGTCTATCGAGAGTTTATCTATACCAAGTCGCCCTATATATCTGCATGCCACCTGGAGGGAATAGAGGAGAATGTGATATTGGTAGATAGCGTATCAAAGCGCTATTCGGAGTGCGGTATCCGTATCGGTGCACTGATCACAAAGAATAAGGCGGTGCGCGAGGCGGTGATGAAGTTCTGCCAAGCACGTTTGTCGCCTCCGTTGTTCGGGCAGGTGGTAGCCGAAGCTTCGCTTTCGACGCCGGAGGAGTATATGCAGGAGGTGTATGACGAGTATCTGAGCCGTCGTAATTTCCTCATAGACCAGCTGAACCAGATCCCCGGCGTGTTTGCTCCGGCTCCGACGGGTGCTTTCTATGTGATGGTGGAGCTGCCGGTAGACGATGTAGATAAGTTCTGCAAATGGTGTCTGACGGATTTTACGTACACGTTCGAAGGTGAAGGAAAGTCGGAACGCGAGATCGCGACGGTGATGATGGCACCGGGAACAGGATTTTATACAAACCCCGAAGAGGGGCGTCACCAGGTACGTATGGCTTATGTGCTGTGCAAACAGGATTTGGAGAAAGCAATGGTGGTATTACGAAAAGCGTTGGAGACTTATAATGCGTTATAGATTTTGGATCATATGCGTGGCATTACTGTTGGTGTCATGCGCAAAGAAATCGTCTATGGATGGTAAACACTACGAATCCCGCGGTGTGGAGCAGGCTGCAGCCTTGTGGACAGAAGAGGACGGCAGTCAAGAAGAGTTTGAGGCTTTTGTAGAAGCCCATTTATGCAAGACAGACAGCGAACGAGTGGCGCTGTTTGAATCGTTGAGCCGGATATTAGAGAAGAATTATGAGTCGGCGGATTTGCTGACGGTAGAGTTGCTCAAGCCGACCCAGTTGACCAATGCCGGCGAGCCGCAGACGCCGGACTGGGTAATGTCCGGATATAGTCCGATGGCGCATTTTTCGGATGACATGTTTGCCAATAAACTGGCTTTTGTGACTATTATCAATTTTCCTCACTACAGTCTGGAGGAGAAGAACGAGTTGGGCAAGAACTGGACACGACAGGAGTGGGCGATGGCCCGTTTGGGTGATGTGTTCACCACACGTGTGCCGGCAGAGGTGAAGGCACTTGTAGCAAAGACTCAAGCCGATGCGGAGAACTATATTGCCGACTATAACATCTATATGGGTAATCTCCGTACGAAGGACGGGCGTCAGTTATGGGAGAAGGACAAGATTTTGCTGAGTCACTGGAATTTGCGGGACGAGTTGAAGGCTCTCTATGCCGATTCTGTTCAAGGCAGGGAGAAACAAGAGATGATCTATCAGGTAATGCAGTCTATTGTAACGCAACAGATACCCACAGAGGCGATCAACAACTCCCGGTATGTGTGGTGTCCTTATGACGAGAGCAAGGCTGCAACGGAGCCTTATACGCGGTACGAGCGTATCATCGCCAATGCTCGTGCGTTCTTTGCAGAAGATGCTTATTGTCCGAGTGCACCAAGCGGTATAACCCGTAATTTTGAGGAGGGTGTGGAGATTCCGGCAGAAGAGTTGGACAGCCTCTTCCGTTCGCTGTTGGGCTCAGAGGAAGTGAAGCGGGTAGCAGCTATCGTGCGTCAGCGGTTGGGGCGTGAGTTGCGTCCTTATGACATATGGTATGACGGTTTCAAATCGCGTGTGTCGTTGAACGAGGATGAGTTGACAGCGATGACGCGTAGTCTTTATCCCAATGCTGAGGCTTTTAAGGCAGAGATGCCCCGCCTTTTGGAGCGGATGGGTTTTGAAAGCAAAGATGCAGAAGATATAGCTTCGCATATAGTTGTGGAGCCGGCACGAGGTTCCGGTCATGCCTGGCCATGTATGGGTCGTAATGAACCTGCTCGTTTACGCACCCGTATTCCTGCGACCGGTATGGATTATAAGGGCTATAATATTGCCGTGCATGAGTTCGGACACTGCGTTGAAGAAGTGCTTGATATGTATCGTATCGACTATTATATGCTCTCAGGAGTACCTAATACGGCTTATACTGAGGCGAGTGCATTCCTCTGGCAGCAACGCGACTTGCAGTTGTTACCTTCTTCTCCTTTCGGAAAGAGCAATGTGTCCGAATCGGTAGCCAATGAGGTGCTTGACCAGTTCTGGTCGATGTACGAGATCATGGGCGTGAGTCTGGTAGATATGGCAATGTGGCAGTGGATCTATGCGCATCCGGATGCCAGTGCGAAAGAACTCTGCGAGGCGACAGTCTCTATTGCCAAAGATGTATGGAACAGTTATTATGAGCCAGTTTTGGGTGAGCACGACTGTGTGTTACTGGCGGTATATAGCCACATGGTCAATTCGCCGATGTATTTGCCTAATTATCCTTTGGGTCATATAGTTCAATATCAGTTGGAGGAGCATCTGGCAAAGTTTGATACACCTCGTGCTTTCGCGAAGGAATACGAGCGAATCTATCGTCTGGGGAGGCTGACACCAAAAATATGGATGGTGCAGGCCGTAGGCGAAGCACCATCCATAACTCCTATATTGAGGGCTGTAAGCAGGATTACATCATCCCACCCATCCCAGGATTAGGCATTGCGGGAGCCGGGTGTTCTTCCGGTTTGTCCACGATGACGCACTCTGTTGTGAGGAACATACCAGCGATAGAGGCTGCGTTCTCGAGTGCTACACGAGTCACTTTAGCGGGGTCAACAACACCGGCAGCGAAGAGTGGCTCGTATTTGTCGGTACGCGCGTTATAGCCGAAGTCGCCTTCTCCTGAGCGCACCTTGTCCACTACAACGGCGCCTTCTTTGCCGGCATTGGCAACAATCTGGCGGAGCGGCTCCTCAATAGCACGGCGGATGATCTCGATACCGGTCTGCTCGTCTTCGTTTTCGCCTTTGAGTCCTTCGAGTGCTTTCTGTGCACGGATGTACATCACACCACCGCCCGGCACAATACCTTCTTCCACTGCAGCGCGGGTAGCAGAGAGGGCGTCATCAACGCGGTCTTTTTTCTCTTTCATCTCTACCTCAGATGCGGCACCGACATTGAGTTGTGCTACACCGCCTGCCAGTTTAGCCAGACGCTCCTGCAGTTTCTCCTTGTCATAAGTGGATTTGGTAGCTTGCATCTGTGCCTTGATCTGTGCGATACGAGAAGCGATAGCTTCTTTGTCGCCGGCACCATTGACGATAGTGGTGTTCTCCTTGCTGACATTGATGGTCTCAGCAGTACCGAGCATGTCGAGTGTGGCTTGCTCCAGTTTGATACCTTTCTCCTCGGAGATTACAGTACCGCCTGTGAGGATGGCAATGTCCTCCAGCATCTCTTTGCGACGATCGCCAAAGCCCGGTGCTTTGACAGCACAGATCTTAAGCTGTGCACGCAGACGATTGACTACAAGGGTAGTCAAAGCTTCGCTGTCCACGTCCTCAGCTATGATGAGCAACGGACGTCCGCTCTGTACAGCGGGTTCGAGTACCGGCAGCAACTCCTTGAGATTAGAGATCTTCTTATCGTGGATGAGGATGTATGGTTTCTCCATCTCAACCTCCATAGTCTCGGTGTTGGTAACGAAATAAGGGCTGATATATCCGCGGTCGAACTGCATGCCTTGTACAACATCGATGGTGGTGTCCATACCTTTGGCTTCGCCGATAGTGATGACGCCATCTTTGGAAACCTTGCGCATTGCGTCGGCGATGAGGCGGCCGATCTCAGCATCGTTGTTGGCACTGATAGTAGCCACTTGCTCAATTTTATCAAAATCGTTGCCGACGACAACAGACTGCTTCTTGATCTCCTCCACAACGGCAGTTACAGCTTTGTCAATACCGCGCTTGAGATCCATAGGATTAGCTCCGGCGGTCACGTTCTTGAGCCCCACGCCAATGATGGCTTGAGCGAGAACGGTAGCAGTTGTTGTACCATCACCGGCTTGATCTCCGGTCTTAGAAGCCACTTCTTTAACCAGTTGTGCACCCAAGTTCTCTTGTGCGTCAGCCAGTTCGATTTCTTTGGCTACGGTGACACCATCTTTGGTGATGTGCGGAGCACCGTATTTCTTGTCGATAATTACATTACGTCCCTTCGGTCCGAGGGTTACTTTGACTGCATTGGCCAGTTGGTCAACACCTTGTTTGAGGGCTTCGCGCGCCTCTACGTTATAGGTTATATTCTTACTCATAGTAAATTCAAAATTAAAAATTATTTAACGATTGCTAACACGTCAGATTGACGCATAATAAGGAACTTTTCGTTGTTGAGTTCCAGTTCTGTACCGGCGTATTTGCCATAGAGTACCTGGTCGCCCACTTCAAGCACCATTTTCTCATCTTTGGTACCGTCGCCCACAGCGAGGACTTCTCCGCGTAGTGGTTTCTCTTTTGCGCTATCCGGAATAATGATGCCGGAAATCGTTTTCTCTTCTGCAGCCTGCGGTTTAATCAGCACGCGGTCTGCCAATGGTTTGATTGTAGTCATTGTATTGTGATTTTTTAGTGTTTGTTCTGCCTATGAATAGGACAAACTCTGTGCCAAAACAAAACAGTCTGCCAAAATGGCAGACTATTCTGTTAGATACGCTCCAGTTGCTTATTCTCGATCCATCCCTCGTACTGCGCCACCTTGACCAGATACCAGTTGCCGAGTTGGTCAGTGATGCGGACTTTGGTGCCTTCGTGTAACTGGAAAATGTCCGTTCCGGATTTGTCCGGCGAAGACTTGGCATTGATGACACCTTGAGTGATGATGGCTTCCGAACGGCTGAGGTCACGCTGATGCAGGGTTGCTGCATTGATACCGGTGTAGATGGAGAGAAGGAGAGTAATCCATGCGCAGTGGAATGCAATCTTGCGGATAGTACTCTCGCGTCCAAAGAAGAAGAGCAGTACACTGATCAGCATCACCGAAAAGAGGATGATAGACCACCAAGTCCAAGTCTGTTCTTTGAAGAGGTTGCGAAATGCAATCAACCAGTCTTGCAAGAAGAAGGAGTGGGTGTCTTCGATCCGGTCTGTGATTTTAGACTCAACAAAATGCAAGTTTTCCTTGGCATCTTTCATGCGCGGTTTGAGTCTCAAAGCGCGTTCGTATGCCAAAATGGCTTGCGCCAGTTCGCCCTGTTTGTAATAGGCGTTGCCTAAATTATAATATACATCAGCGTAGTCTTCGGTGAGTGCCAACTGCGCTTTGGCGTTAGAGATGAGTTGTTCGTATTGAGTAGCTGCTTCGTCGTAGTTGCCGGCATTATAGGAACTATTAGCTTCTGCAAAATCGACCTGTGCTGCTATGTTAATCGAAAACAACAGCGAGGCTATCAAAAATATCTGTTTCATAATTTCTGCTCCTCCAATTGGTTAATAAGTTCTACTGTGCGCGAATAGAGCGTATTCATGTCTTGGTTCATTGAGGGTGCGTATCGCGCAAACTCGGCTGTGCTGAGTACTTGTTCCGTCTCTTTGATAAGCGGTTCGGGCACATTCTTCTGTGCCAAGATCTGTGAGATGGTTTCCTTGTTGAGTTCTGCGGTAGGGATAGTCAGACGGTCACTAAGATAACTCATAGCAGCACGTTCTATCTCTTCATAGAAAGCCCCTGTCTGATTTTCGTCCATGAGTTTTTTTGCGTTACGAAGACGCTTTTGGGCAACTTTGTTGGCCTTGCGATAGCGCACCTGAGTGAGGTCTGCGTTAGCTTGTATGTATCGTCTCATGGCAATGAGAACGATGATAGCTATTATGAGCGGGATGAGGTAACACAGCCACCATCCGAACGAACCTACTTGAATGGCAGGTGGCATAGCCGAATTAGGTTCAAGTGCCGGTAGATCGTTGGTGTGGATATACCGAACATCGGTAGCCAGTTGTTTGATATCCTCCTGCGAGTAGTCAGAAACCTCAGTGTCTTTGCGTTGTTGCCCACGGTTGATGTGCAACTGATAGGATGGGGTAGTGAGCGTCTTATAGGCGCCTGCTTCGGAGTCGTAGTAGGTGAGTGTAATCGGCGGGAGAGTGTAGTCTCCAGGTTCGCGCGGGATAGCCATATACTCGATAGACTTGGTACCCGACATTCCTGAATCAGTAGTTTGATACGAGTTGCTGACTTTCGGGTCATAGGACTCAAAACCTTCCGGCCATTTGACATCCGGGGTCTTAATGAGTTTCATGTTTCCGCTGCCGGAGATGTCAAGTTTGAGGGTAATAGGTTCGTTGGTGTTGAGTTCGGTCGAGGAGATGGAAGAAGTCATAGTGAAATGTCCCACCCCTCCGGAGAAGGACTTGGGTCTGTCTTCTTGTGGCAGGGCGTCCACGTGTATGGTAACAGCCGGTGCCTTGAGGGTCTTATGCTCCTGGTAGCCGAACATCTGGCCGAACGGATCACGTTCTGCCCCCGGGGTGGTATAAACCACTTCGAAGTGTGCCGGTGTGATAGTGATGTCGCCTGAGTGCTGCGGATAAAGCTGGTTCTTATAGACCACGGCCACGTTGTATTGACGTCCGTTGTATGTCTCTACGTGTGACTCCAACTGCTCCAAGTTGCTCTCCTGTTTGAGGAAACCGTCAAAATCCGGCATCTTGGTTACACCTGCCAGTTGCACATCATTCACTCCTACGAAATAGAGCTTGTAGCATAAAGTAACAGGTTCTTGCTCATGCGCGTGTGTCTTGTTGACTTCTGTGCGCATAAAGATGCTCGGTGCGGATTGAGCAGTCTGTGTGCGTTGCGGGCGTGAGGAGTCATCGTTAGTGCGTGACGAGGTAGTAGCAGTTTGCGGCTCTTGTTCGCGCACGACGGTGATCTTGAGTCCATTGGAGCGATACTTGCGGCCTTTGATATCCACGGTGGCTGCACCGATGGTATAGGTACCTTCCTTGGTTGCACTATAGGTATAGGTGAAAGTCTTTTGATAGGTAGAAGTGCGTTTGCCGTTCACAAACGAGAACGAACTGGCTGTTGAGGTGAATGGGCCTGCTAAAAGCTCAAATCCCGGCATGGAGGGAATCTGTATATCGTTGCATTTTTCATCAACGATATATTGTATTTGGAACGACTGGTTTACCGGTACTTGGCTTGGACCCACAGCACGAAAATCTACCGCTCCGACAGGAGCGATAGAAAGGAGGATTGCCAGCCATGTGAAAAACCGTTTTTTCATTTCTTTTTCTCTTCAATAGTAATGGATTTTGGTGCAGACTGTTTGGGTGTCTCACCAACCATAATTGTTGCTATCGGAAGGGGAAATACACCCGCTTTGCGCGGACGCAGGAGATAGGTGTATCCTTGTGTGAAACGGCTGCTGTGTTTGCCGTTCTCGATGGATGTCTGCCATCCGGTGCTGAATCCCGTAGTGCCCAGAATTTCGAAATAGGTGCTGTCGGTAAGGGCGATGCTGTCGCATTTAGCACCGATGGAATAGGTGGCATAGAATGGTTCTCCCTCTGTTACGGTGTCCGGTGCTGTGACTGTTACAAGACAGCCGATGGTGTCAATCTCTTCCGCCTTAGGAGTGCTGTATTGTCTAGGATTCTCCCGATGAGGACAAGGTTTTGATCCGTGATGGAAGTGAGATCCATTGCAGCGATGACCATCTTGTGAGGACGGAGCACCGAAGGAACTTCCGAAGAAAGGATCGCTGAAGAAAGGATCATTAAAGGCGTTGCCAAAGAACGGGTCGTATGGTTCGGCATCAATGATGCTGATTTTTGTCTTCGGTGCGGACTTCTTGGAACCATCAATGCGGATGGTGACTTTCGGGAGTTTCAGTTCACCTGACTCATGTGCCACAAAGTTCACCACATATTTAGTCCAAGTTTTGGTCTGTAGTTTACCTTTATGGCGGAGGTCACGGCTGTTGGAGGTGCGATAAGGTCCTCCCACCGGTTCTATCTTCTTGTTGCTGCTGATTTGGATCTCCTCGCCGTTGCCTTGGATGAGGTACGCTACTTGGAATACCTGCTCTGCCACTACTTCTTTCGGGGCTTTGACACGAATGGTTTCGTTCTTTGCCCAGGCGGTACTGCTCACGATGAGCATTGCTGCCAAAATACTAAATACCTTTTTCATATTTACCAATCTTTTTCTAAATCTTTTTGTTTGGATTGCACTTTTTGTGCTTTTTCCTGGTTTTCTTGTTCGTCTTGCTCCAATGCCTGCAAGAGTTGCTCGGCAGTCTGTTCGTTCATTTGGTTCTGATCTTGCTGCTGCTCTTGCGGTTGTTGTTGTGGCTGTTGCTCTTGTTGCTGCTGTTTTTGCTGCTGCATAGCCTTGACGAGGTTGTATCGTGTTTCGTTGTCCGACGGGTTGAGTCTGAGACTCTTCTTGTAGGCATCGATAGCTTTGTCGAACTGCCGCATAACGAAGAAACTATTCCCTAAGTTATGATACGCCTTCGCCAGTTTCTGCTCGTCGCCCTTTTTATTTGCCTGAGTAGATGCGCGAATGTATGCTTTCTGCGCATCCTCGTATTTTTCCTGACGATATAAGGCATTGCCTAAATTGTAGAGGGCAGGAAAAGAGTTCGGGTTCTTCTGCAAGGCGCGGCGATAACTCACTTCTGCATCGCTGAAGTTGCCTTTTTCAAAAGCCTTGTTGCCTTTGCGAATATCGCTATACTCCTCTTGTGCCAAGAGTGGCAGTGCCATCATGAGGGTGCATAATATAAAGAGTGCTTTTTTCATTGTTTCTTCTCCTTAAAAATGTTGAGTCTTGTCAGTGATTTATTCTTGCGGTTAAAGACAAAGAAGTCAATCACCAATAATATGAGAGCGATGAGAACGAAAGACGGATATTGTTCGTTGTACTCCCGAAAGACGTGCGATTCCAGTTTCTCTTTGCCGAGTTTGTCAAGTTCCTTTTTGATGGCACGCAAGGCGGTATTGCTACTGTCATAATGGACATACATCCCATTGCCTGCTTTGGCTATCTCTCGACACATTTCTTCGTTAAGGTGAGTGACGACCATGTTTCCTTCCCGGTCGGTTTTGTACTCGGTGGTGCCCGGAATAGGAATGGGACTTCCATCCGGACTACCGATACCTACAACGATTACTTTGATTCCGGCTTTATCGGCTTTCTGAGCCATCTCGACAGCATCGTCTTCAAAGTTTTCTCCATCGGTGAGCAGAATAATGGCTCTTCCTGCAGCCGATTCTTCTTCACCAAAAGCGTAAGAGGCTATCTGCAAGGCTTTACCGATGGCCGTTCCCTGCGTTTTGATGAGATCCGGCTGAATAGAATTGAGAAACATTTTGGCGGAGACATAATCACAGGTGATAGGGAGTTGAACAAAAGCGTCGCCAGCAAAGACCACCAGTCCCACTTTGTCGTCCACCATTTGGTCCATGAGCTGGGCTAACATCTGTTTGGCAGCGGCAAGACGGCTTATTTGTCCTGCTGCAACATCTTCTGCCAGCATCGAATTGGATATATCGAGTGCTATAACGGCTTCCACTCCTTCGCGTGTTACGGTCTCTTCCTTGACGCCGTACTGCGGTCTTGCCGCAGCAATGACAAGCATAACGAGTGCAAGCATCACCAAGCCGAATTTGACGTGTGGACGGGTTCTTGAGGCATTAGGCATAAGTTGTTCAACCAGTTGCTTATCGCCGAACTCGCGTAATTGCCGACGCTTGCGGAGCGTGTACCATGTGTGTGCCAGCACAAATACAGGCACACTCAGTAGAAGCCACAGGATTTCTATATTAGCGAAACGAAACATAAAGTACGATAGTTTTTAGTTACTAATAGTTCTCAACACAAAATAACGTAATATAACTTCTAATAGCAAGCAGATCAGCGCCGCTATCAGATAGGGCATAAAATAGTCTGTGTGTTTTGCATACTGCTTGACCTGGATCTTGGTCTTTTCCATTTTGTCAATCTGCTGGTAGATTTCCTCAAGGCTTGCGTTGTCGGTAGCACGGAAGTATGCACCTCCTGTCATTGTAGCTATCTCTTTGAGGGTTGTCTCGTCAAACTCCGGGTCGAGATTGATGCGTTGGATGCCGGTGGGAGTTTGCACGGGGATGGTGATCTGCTGATGTGATCCTACACCGATTGTATAGACGCGGATTCCGTATGTCTTGGCAATCTCAGCCGCTGTCTTGGGGGCAATGTCTCCGCGGTTGTTTGAGCCATCGGTAAGGAGAATGATCACCTTGGACTTTGTAGGTGAGTCCTTGATACGATTCACAGCGTTTGCGAGACCTAATCCGATGGCAGTACCATCTTCGATCATGCCAAACTGCACCATCGAGAACAAGTTGGTGAGAGCGGTGTGGTCTGTGGTGAGCGGACACTGGGTAAAACTCTGTCCGGCAAAGAGGACAAGACCTATCTGGTCGTTTTCGCGGTTTGCGATAAACTCTTTGGCTACATTCTTAGCCGCCTCCAGACGGTTAGGTTTGAGATCCTCCGCCAACATTGTACCCGATATGTCTAGCGACATCATGATGTCGATACCTTCCATATCCTTGTTCGAGTAGCGATTAGTTAACTGTGGACGTGCCAAAGCTAACGTAAGCAGGATTACGATAACCGTCCTCAATACAAACGGAAGGTGCAGCATATATATTCTCAGTGACTTAGGTTGCTTTTTGAGCGATCCTACGCCAGAGAAGGTTATACTGGCATCCGCCTTGTGCAGTTCGTAGATATACCATCCTATAATGGGTATCAGGAGCAGCAATAGAAACAAATATCCGGGATTAGCAAATGTCATGATGATTCATTATTGATTGTTAGGAGTTGGTTCATTAGGTTGTTCCTGAGGCGTCGTCTCGTGTACAAAATGGTAGGCTGTGCGGAGTGCTTGTTCGTTCTCTTCGGGCGTAGCGGTCCACTTGGCGAACTTGACGAGGTCTGCCAGTCGTAACTCTGATTCAAGAGAAAGGAACAGCTCTTTATTGTCTCTAAGTATAGGACGCAATTCTTTAAGTGTTTCGTCGCTGGTTTTCTCTGTTGACATCACCCCAAACCGTCTGCCGATATACTCACGGATAACATCGGTAAGCTGGGTGTGATACTCCTTTACACGTCCCTCTTGCCAAATCTCTTCTTTTTTAATCCGGTCGAGTTTTTCAAGAGCCACTTCCTCTGCGGGTCTGAGTGGAATAGCGGCTGCCTCAGCCTCTTTGTCGTGCTTGAAATACTTAAGATAGATCCAAATAGCAAGACCTATTATGCCGGCTATGAGCAGACCCAATAGTATCCATCGGATGATACCCCACCACCAGATAGGTGCATCTTCATTGGCTTTGATATCGGTAATCTGCATGGTGGTGTCCATCTCGAATGGTTGCACCACATTCAGACTCATAGCTTCGGTCATGAAACTGTCTTTACCGCTCTTGAATGCCAACGGTGGAATGGAGTAGAGCGAGTCTTTGAAGCAAGTGAGTGTGAGGGTCTGTGTGAGTTCACGTCTTCCGTCTTCGGTGATGGTGGTATCCACTTTGGTGCGTTTGACAACCTCTATTTCATCCATCAGCAAGTCGCCTATCACCGGCATCTGCACCTGTTCGGAGGGATCTGAAACGGCTTTGAGATGCATATCCGTTTGGTCGCCTATCATGATCATGGTCGAGTCGATGGAGGCACTGACTACTATGGCTAATAATATATTAAGCATAATGATTTATTGTCTGTTGTTTTTAGCGATGCGGTCTGTTTTTCTTAGATATTGTGGCCTAATGGGCAAACAGGCGCATAAGTGCTTTGACATAATCTTGGTCTGTCCGCACGCTTACGTGCGCAACGCCTGCGTGTGTAAATAAGGTGTCTAAGTGTTCTTGCTGCTTATTCCAATCTTGTGCGAATTGGTTTCTGACCTTTTCGATAGAACTGTCCACCCAAATGCGTTCGCCAGTCTCGGCATCTTTGAGTTTGATCAGTCCTAAGTCGGGCAGTTCGGCATCGCGACGGTCGTATATCTGTACGACATTGAGGTCGTGTTTGCGGCTCACAAGAGTCCACAGGTCCTGCCTGCCATAGTCCTCTGATATGAGGTCTGATATCAGGAAGGCAGTGGTACGGCGTTTCTGTGCGTTCTGGAAATACTGCAAGGCCTGGGCAATATTTGTGCCGGTAGAATCGGGTTCAAAACTGAGCAGCTCGTGGATGATATGCAGCACATGGCGTTTACCCTTTTTAGGCGGGATATATTTCTCTACCTTATCGGAAAAGAAGAGTACGCCGACCTTATCGTTGTTTTCAATGGTAGAGAACGCCAAGGTGGCGGCAACTTCTGCCATCTGGTCACGTTTGGTCTGGGTCAGTGTACCGAAATTCCGGCTTCCACTGACATCCACCAGCAGCATTACCGTCAGCTCGCGTTCCTCCTCAAAGACCTTGACATAAGGTTTGTTGAGTCGTGCGGTCACGTTCCAGTCAATAGTACGCACATCATCGCCCGGCTGGTATTCGCGTACTTCCGCAAACGCCATACCACGCCCTTTGAACTGGCTGTGGTATTCGCCGGCGAAGATATTTCGGCTCAGTCCGCGAGTCTTGATTTCTATCTTCCGAACCTTATGTAATAATTCTTCTGAAGTCATAATGATCCAGTCGTGTTGTTGTCTGGTTGTCTATCTGACGAGTTTATGGCACTTGAACGGCATTCAAAATCTCAGTAATCACCTCTTCTGAGGTCATGTTGTTGGCTTCTGCCTCGTAGGTGAGACCGATACGATGGCGTAAGACATCGTAGCTGACGGCACGTACATCCTCAGGAATAACATATCCGCGGCGATGGATGAAGGCGTAGGCGCGGGCTGCCAAAGCCAGATTGATGCTGGCACGGGGACTGCCTCCAAAAGCAATCATCGGTTTGAGTTTGTCCAAACCATAAGCCTCCGGCTGGCGGGTGGCAAAGACGATATCTACGATATACTTCTCAATCTTCTCGTCTATATACACCTCTTCTACGATCTTGCGTGCTTTTTTGATATCATCGGTGGAGAGGATAGGGAGCACTTGTTTCTTCTCGCTTTGGATATTCTGGCGAATGATCTGCTGTTCTTCGTCCTTATTAGGATAACCGATGACTACTTTGAGCATGAATCGGTCTGTCTGCGCCTCCGGTAGCGGATAGGTACCCTCTTGCTCAATAGGGTTTTGGGTTGCTAATACCAGGAACGGGTCATCGAGTTGGAAGGTCTGATCCCCGATGGTGATCTGGCGCTCTTGCATTGCCTCAAGTAATGCGGATTGTACCTTAGCCGGAGCACGGTTGATCTCATCTGCCAAAACAAAGTTGGCGAAGATCGGTCCGCGTTTGATACTAAACTCCTCTTTCTTCTGGCTGTATATCTGGGTACCGATGACATCGGCAGGCAACAGATCCGGGGTAAACTGGATACGGCTGAAGTTTGCCTTGATCAGGTCGCTCAAGGTTTTGATGGCTAATGTTTTAGCCAAACCCGGTACTCCCTCCAAGAGAATATGACCATCACTTAACAAACCGATCAGCAAGCTCTCTACCAAGTGTTTCTGACCTACAATTACCTGATTCATACCCATTGTCAGGGCATCTACAAAAGAACTCTCGCGCTCAATGCGCTCTTGGAGTTCGCGGATATCAACTGTTGTTTGCATATAAATAGAATTGTTTGTGTCAATTTCACCATAAAAAATTAAACAAAATTCGTGCCAAAAAAATCACTTTGCAACCCGGTTGCGAAAAAAAAGCAGTACTTTTGTGCCAAATTTATAAGTTATGATGCGAAATTTAGCGATTATATTATCTTTTTTGGCTACCGCTCTTAGTATAACAGCTGCTGATATCAAGGGCGTTGTCTTGGATGATGAGGGGCATGTGCTCGCCGGTGCTAATGTTTATTGGGCAGGTACAACCAACGGTACTGTTACAGATACGGAAGGGCGGTTTGTACTGCCCAAGGATAAGAAAGTGCGCCGGCTTGTGACCTCTTACATGGGTTTCCGATCGGATACCACTACTGTCTCGGGTTCGGAGGCTTTGACGATTGTCTTGGTTTCGGACCTGATATTGGACGAGGTGACGGTCACAGAGCGCCGGATGTCCGTACTCCGTAGCAGGATGGCAGCCTTTGATGTAGAGACAATACAGGCGGAGGAGTTATGCAAGGCGGCTTGCTGTAATCTTAGTGAGGCTTTTGAAACCAATGCCTCGGTTGATGTGGCTTATGCAGATGCCGCTACAGGAGCGAAGCAGATTAAGCTTCTGGGATTGAGCGGCACCTATGTGCAACTGCTACAGGAGAATACTCCTGGCGTGCGCGGACTCGCGCAGAGTTATGGTATGGAGTATATTCCCGGACCATGGATGCAGTCCATCCAAGTGAGTAAGGGAACCTCATCGGTTATCAACGGATATGAGGCGACTACAGGACAGATTAATGTAGAGTTTCTGAAACCCCAGAACACCTCTCCTTTGGCTATCAATCTCATGCTCAACTCCGAACTGCATGCGGAGTTCAATCTTACCGGTGGATGGCAGATTCCTTTGCATGACCACGAGAAGGAAGAACACCACCACGAGCACGGGGAGCACTGTCATCATCAGTCGCTTTATACAGGTCTTTTGGCGCATTATCAACAGGGTTTCATGGCGATGGATGATAATCATGACGGCTTTGTGGAAATGCCTAAAACTCAGAATGCAAATCTTATCAACCGCTGGTTCTATAGGCATGGGGACTATACTTTCCAAGCTTTTGTAAGGGGTTTATACGATCATCGTCGGGGCGGACAGATGAGTGACACTCTCGCTGATCCTTATCGAATAGACTTGCGCACCTACCGTGTGGAAGGCTTTCTCAAAAACGGTTATGTTTATGACGAAGAATCAGGTAGCAGTATTGCTGTCATCGCAGCGGCTAACTATCACAATCAAGCGAATCGTTATGGCCTCCGTCAGTGGGACGCAGCTCAGACCAATGCTTACCTTAATGCACTGTGGCAGGGCAATTTTGAGGGAAAAGGTGAGGTGGATAACGATCACCGCCTCTCTGCCGGTCTATCCCTTAATTATGATAAGTACGATGAGCGCCTTCCGTGGTTGACGGCAGACCTCAGCCGTCAGGAATTGACTGCGGGTGTCTTTGCGGAGTATAACTTGAAATACGATGAGTCGCTATCCTTGGTAGCCGGCGTGCGTGGCGACTATTCTTCCAAGTACGGATTCTTTGTTACACCTCGTGTTAATATCCGTTATTCCCCTTGGCAATGGTGGACAATCCGTGCTTCAGCCGGCTTGGGCTATCGTTCGCCAAATGTTATTGCCGATAACGCGTATGTCCTTCCTAACTCGCGGAAACTCGTCTGGGATGGTACGGCGGCACAAGAGCGTGCAGCGAATGCCGGTCTGTCAACCACATTTTACATTCCTCTTGGCAGCCGCGAACTCCAACTGTCGGCGGAGTACTACTATACCCATTTCTTGAACTCCGTGATTGTGGATATGGATCAGGATGTGAATGCTGTGCATATCTATAATCAGAAGGATATTGATGGAGCGCGCTCTTTTGCTCATAACGCACAGGTGGAGGCTACTATCGAGGTCTTGCGTGGTTGGACATGGACGGCAGCGTTCCGATGGACGGATGTCAGACAGACTACCATCAATGCAGAGGGTGAGGCGCAACTGCGCCTGAAGCCTCTCTCTAATCGTTTCAAAGGAGTGATCACTACCTCCTATCAGACACCGCTTAAGAAATGGCAGTTCGACCTCACTGCGCAGTTCAACGGAGGGGGGCGGATGCCGGATGGTTTGGCGGATTATTACCTTCGTGAAGTGGGCTCCAAGCAGTACTATGAGCAAGACGGAACCCTTTACTATAAGTGGTATCCCCAACTTATGGCGCAGATCACTAAGTACTGGCGCACTTGCTCACTCTACGTAGGGGCGGAGAATATGACCAACTTCAAGCAAGACCACCCCGTAGTGCATGCATCGACTCCTTACGCACAAGGGTTTGACGCCTCGATGGCGTGGGGTGCACTCACCGGATGGAAAGTGTACGTAGGTTTTCGTTGGGCATTGGATAAGAAGGAAAATTAAGACTTCTTCTGATGCACTACCAGTTTGTCGAATGCAACGAGTACACCCGGTAGTACAATCAGGATCATCAGCACTGCCATGGCAGCACCGATAGAGAGGCTGCCAACGATAGCGGAGATCGTAATATCGTCCACAAGAATCGCCATCACACCCGGTGCCACAATCATAATCAAACCGGAAGTGGTGATTGTCCGGATCGAACCCTTGTAGGCTTCTTTGACAGCGTCGTACGGTTCCATTGTGCGGCGTTTTTCTTTGTAGTAGTTGGCGAATAGGATTCCATAGTCAATAGTGGCACCCATGAGGATAGCTTGTACAATCAGATAGGCCAAATAAAGCATTTCTCCACGCATCAATCCGGCGAAGATTACATTGACGAACACGGCGGTCATCACCGTAATCACCAGTATCAGTGGCACAATGATTGACTTGAAGGAGATCGCCACTATCAGGAATATTGCGATAATCGTCAGCCAACTGATGAGACTGATCTCTTTACCAAAGCCCGTTTTCATCTCGCGGTACATAGGCGACTCTCCTATCATATAATGCGGCTTGGCGAGCCCCTTGTCTGCAATCTCACAGATACTGTCAAGCGACTGGTAGGTGCGCTCCGACTCATGGGGGAGATCGGTCATCAGCACCAGAAGACCGTGCTTCTCGCTTCGTAGTCTGCCTATCTGGTCTTGGATGAGGGGTTTTATTTGGCGGATGCTGTCGCGCTGTCCGGCAGTGCTGAACAAAGCCAGCCTTTGGTCATTCACCAAGGTGTCGCAGAGGTAGTTGATCAGTTCCTCCGGTGTCATTTGCTGCTCATGGTAGGTGCTGTCGTGACGACTCCCGTAATAGATATAAAGCAGTTCTACCTGCTCTTCCGGGACAGCTTTGCCGAGGTATCGGAACTGACCCGCCATCTCTTGGGCATCGAACTGCTCCTTGCCTTCCAATAAGGCGAGCACCCGGTTCATGATTTTCTCTTGTCGGTTTGCTGCGCTGCGAGATCGTTTGCCGACTTTGACTTTGATTGCTGTTTTGTGTGGTTGCTTTGTGGGCTGTTGGATTATTGCGTTGTTGGGTCGCTGCGCTGTGGAATCGGCTTCAAGTATCGGACTCTCCCCGCTTTCAATCTCTATGGTCTCCGATTCTGTCTTGTTTTCTGCTAAATCCTGAGGAAAGGCAATGGCATATATACTCTCACGGTTCATAGATATACCGAAGTCGTTGAGCAGACTTTTCATCTCTTGCGCACTGAGTGCTGCATCTTCGTTACAGAGATCCATTAGTTGAGCCCGTATAGTCAGGGCTTCTACTTGTTCGTCACTCACCATGGCTCGCAGCAGTTTGCGCCGGAAAAGATCATCGGTGAGCACGTGTACGTATTCTATCGGCGTCATCGTTTGGTGCTTTCCTTTGGCAAACTTGAAGACCATCTTGGTCTGTGCCATACTTGATCCTATGAATTCGCTCAACTCCTGTTTCGACATCTGCCGGTTAAGCATCTGTCGGTTGCTGAGTTTGCTCATCTCTGCTGTTGTGGCAGAGGGAGCCGCCTCATGCAACTTGGGCAGAAAGTCGCATAGAGAAATATATTCGGGAAGACTCACTTCTCCACTCACAGTATCAGTCTTTGGCTGCGGACGGGAGACCTCTTTGGCGGTCTTGTATTTCTTCTTTGGCTTGGCAGAGGTGACGATGCGTTCTATTGGCTCTTGTTCCTCGATAGGGGTGATGTCTTCTTGGTTTTGAATGCTGTGCAGTAGCGATAACTGTTGGCGCATCTCCTTGTCGATAAACCTTGCAGTGAGCGAGTCGTTGAGGCACTCCTCTTCAATAAACCGCACCATCTCCGGAAAACTCATCTTCAGCTTCTGATCCTGTCCGCTTTCCATATAATAGAGAGTCTTCATTAACTGCGGTGTGAGCATTTCGGTGGGGACGGTGTCTGGCATCAATTCCCTGAAGTCGTTCAGCATTCCTTGGATATAGTCCACCATCCCTGCGGAACTGTATGGTTTTTGAAGCAGGGTAGAATAACTCACGATTCTCTTCACGCCATCTATATCTTGCAACTTTTCGGCTACAAAGGGCACATGATTGTCGTCTTCCCTGTCGTATATTACTACCACCGGATTGGATTGCGGAAAGACCTCTTCGATCCGTGATTCACCATTGGTGCAGAAGAATATATTCGTCTTGCCTGATAGATAGAATGATACACCGAAAAGTACTACCGCGAAGATTGCCATCGGAATCTTGTGGCTTGTGGCGAAACGTCCGAGACGGTCGGTAGGGATGACGGGGGTCTTTTTCACAGAGTGGTTGATACTCTGTCTTAAAAGCATCATCATCGACGGCAAGGCGGTGAAAGTACAAATGAGGCTGCATATCACGCCCTTGGCGAGTACTATACCCATATCCATTCCTATCTTGAGGCGCATAAAGCAAAGCATCAGCAGACCTAATATCGTGGTGGCGGCACTGCTCATGATTGATGGAAAAGCACGGCGGATAGCTTTGTTGGCGGCTAAGACGGCATCGCGTTTGTCTGTCTCGTCGCGCTGCTCTTGGCGGTAACGATTGATGAGCACGATCGAGTAGTCGAGCGAGAGTACCATCTGCAGGATTGACCCTATATAATTGGTGGTGATACTCACGCTTGGAAGCAGGGCGTTGGTACCCATATTGAGGAGTATTGCCATGCCGGCATTCGCCAGAATAATAAACGACTCTACCCACGACTGAGCCATCACCAGAAGAATGATCAGTATCAGCACAGCGGCGATGACAATCACGGAAAGCGGAGGTGTTGCGCCGTCCTGACTGGTCTCTACTACGGCATCGTGCCCAAGTCTCTGTGCTATCGTCTGGCCTAATTTCTTTTGATCCACTGACTTGGGGACATTCATGTCGTAGAGTGTATAGACGCTGTCTTGGCTCACCTGCATCCGCACCGTTTCCACCTCGCTTATGGCTCTAAGACTATCGGCAAAAGCCTCTCGCTCCTCGTTACTCAGATCCTTGAACATCGCCTCCACATCGCCTTTCATGTTTGGAATCTCGCCAAACTCATCCGTCAGTATCGCCAAGCCTTGACTTGTCTGCGAGTCGTCCGGCAGATATTTGGTCAGATCTGAATTGACTTTGATATAGGGAATAGCAAAGACGCTTACGATAGCAAGCAACAGAGTGATGTAGAATAATATGTAATGGGTGCGTTTACGCGTCATAGCACAAAAACTCGCACAAAGGTACACTTTTTTTTGCACATACGCAAGCGCGGAAGGACTTTTTTTACCAATTGGAGTGTTTTTTGCACCTATATTCGCTAAAAAATGATTTTCTGTTTTGTTTTTTGGAATAGTTTTACTACCTTTGCAGTCCGATGACTGTTTTGTACGAAGATAATCATATTATCGCTGTTTCAAAGACCTGCAATGAGATTGTGCAGGGGGACAAGACCGGTGATACACCGCTCTCCGAGATGGTGAAGGCGTATATCAAAGAGAAATACCACAAACCGGGGGAAGTCTTCCTCGGCGTGCCCCATCGTTTGGATCGCCCTACAAGTGGTGTGGTGCTCTTTGCCCGTACCTCCAAGGCTCTCACCCGTCTCAACGAGATGTTCAAAGAAAAATCCGTCAGGGACGATTCTTCAACGCAGCGGTCTTGCGGAGAGACAACTTTACAGCGTACCGGTCTTAGAAAAACATATTGGGCAATTGTCCAAGGTGTGCCTAAGCAGCCGGAGGCTCGGTTGGTGAATTATCTTGTCCGCAACGAGCAGCAGAATAAGTCTTATATAGTTAATCCGGCAGTGCAACATTCCCGTAGCAATAATGCTTCTCCAAAGCTTGCTGTCCTCACATATAAGACTCTCGCCAAAGGTGAACACTACACGCTTTTGGAGGTTAATCTTGAGACCGGTCGGCACCACCAGATACGATGCCAGCTTTCGGCAATCGGTTGTCCCATAAAAGGCGACCTCAAGTATGGTGCGCGGCGCTCTAATCCCGATGGCGGTATTTGTCTGCATGCTCGTCGGATAGAGTTGGTTCATCCCGTGAGCAAAGAATATATTACTATCACAGCGCCGGTTCCTGATGACGGTCTATGGCGTGCTTTAACCAAAGAAATACAATGAAAAAGATTCTAAGTTTTGTACTCTGTACTTTGTCCCTTTGTTCCATGTCGGCAGCTATGTTGCAGGATACCATTGTCGCTTTCCCGGGAGCGGAGGGGTTTGGCAAGTACACTTCTGGCGGTCGTGGCGGTAAGGTTGTTTATGTCACTACTTTGGCAGATGACAAAGACGGTCTTATAGAAGGCTCGCTCCGATGGGCTGTCAAACAGTATCCTGATGAACCTTTGACGGTTTGTTTTGCTGTCTCTGGAGAGATAAAACTGGTAGATCGCTTGTATTTTAATCGTCGTGAGAATTTCACACTGGCAGGGCAGACCGCTCCGGGCGCAGGAGTGGTGATTACCCATCATAAGGTGGAGTTCGGTGGTTCTAAGAATTTCATTGTGCGTAACCTCCGTTTCCGTATAGGACGTACGGATGCTGACGGCAATTTTATTAAAGCCAATGCTGTGGGGGCTGAGAATTGTGAAAACTACATTTTCGACCACTGTGATTTCGGTTGGTCAACAGAGGAAAATATGAACTCTAATGATAGCCATTTTATCACCATCCAGTATTGCATTGTTCATGAGGGGCTATATAACTCAGGTCACCCCAAGGGAGCTCGTGGCTATGGTTGCCAATGGGGAGGTTCGCCGGCTACCTATCATCATAATCTCTTGATTCATAACAATGCCCGCTCTTGCCGTTTCAATGGCGCGCAGAGTAATGATTGGGTGGTGTATATGGATTATATCAACAATGTGCAATATAACTACGAAGGAGGTTCTACCGGCTGCTATGGCGGTGAGAATACAGCTAAGTTGGCAGAGGGGGAGTATAACGGGCTGAACTCCGTTCATGAGTGCAATTTCGTCAATAACTATTACAAAGTAGGTCCTAACACCACCAAATCACAGAAGGATTTTGTATCGGTAGAGACGGCTCGTTCGGGTGCAACCTCCTGGGGACCGAGCCACTGGTATCTCTCCGGTAATATCTTTGATGGTGTGCCTGCTGCTACAGAAGACAACTGGTCGGCGGTTCACGGCAAGTCGCCCTATTCAAATACGGACACACTTCGTGTGGATACGCTCATCCGTCCTGCCACTCCCTGGTGGCGCTGGACGGCGGATAGCATCTATGGGCGTTATGATTTTGAGAAGTACGCTTATGCAGCCGGTGGCTTTCAGACAGCCGAAGAAGCGTATCGGAGCGTAGTGGATACAGTGGGGTGTTTCCCGCGTGATCATGTAGAGAAACGTCTGATTTCCGACCTGTGCGGAGGCTCCCATACATGCGTCGGCTCCAAGAGCAAGAAGAAAGGCATTATCGATGCTGAAACCGATGCTGAGGGTTTCTATGCCTATACTGATACATATGATTATCAGCTTGCTACCTACGACTCTGATTTGGACGGAATGCCGGACGAATGGGAACTTGCTAATGGTTGTGACCCCGCGCAGGCGGATAACAATCTCCGTCATTCATCGGGTTATACGATGCTGGAACTCTATCTTGACTATGCTATTACCCACAAACAACCTGTTGATGACGGTTATCAGGATCCGGAAAATATTCCTGCCGTTATCGACGTGCAACCTGCAGCCACCAAGATTCTCCATAATGGTGAAATCTTGATTCGCCGTGGGGATAAGATATATACCTTAACGGGAAAACAAGTTAATTCTTGCTCTCTTTAAGCCAGCGGTCAAGCCAGCTGCGGAACTCGCGTTGCCAGAGGATGCCGTTCTGCGGATGAAGCACCCAGTGGTTCTCGTCGGGGAAGATCAGCAGTTTGGCTGGCACACCGCGCATCTTTGCCGCATCGAACGCTGCCATAGCTTGGTTAGCTAAGATGCGGTAATCTTTTTCTCCGTGGATACAGAGGATTGGTGTGTCCCATTTGTCCACAAAGCGGTGCGGACTGTTGGCAAAAGTGTGTTGCGCTACAGCGTTGTCTTTCTCCCAATAAGCGCCTCCCATGTCCCAGTTGGCAAACCATTTCTCCTCGGTTTCGAGGTATTGCATTTCCATATTGAATATACCGTCGTGGGCGATAAAGGCTTTGAATCGTCCTTCGTGGTGTCCTGCCAGCCAATAGACGCTGAATCCTCCGAACGATGCTCCTACACAGCCTAAATGAGCGGTGTCCACATAAGGTTCGGTGCAGAACTCGTCAATGGCACTCAGATAATCGCGCATACATTGACCTCCGTAGTCGCCGGAGATCTGTTCGTTCCACTCCTTGCCAAACCCCGGCAGACCACGACGGTTAGGTGCCACGATGATATAATCGCCGGCAGACATCATCATAAAATTCCAGCGATAGGACCAGAACTGGCTGACAGGAGACTGCGGACCGCCTTCGCAATAGAGTATAGTGGGGTATTTCTTCTTCGGATCGAAATGCGGAGGATAGATAATCCATGTCAGCATTTGCTTGCCGTCGGTGGTCTTCTGCCAGCGCGGCTCTACGGTAGAGAGAGTGATCTGTGAGAAAATATTGCTGTTCTCATCGGTAAGTCGTTCCAGAGGCTGGCACTCTGCCACCGATGCCAAAGACTCCGCAATATCGAGGCGGTAGATATCATTCGGCTCGCACATCGAGTGCTTGAGGAGGTAGGCATAGTGGTCGGATATATCGCCTAACGAGAGGTCGAATTGCCCGTCCGTGAGTTTGCTTATCTCGCCTGTGAGGGAGACGGCGTATAGTTGGATAGTCCCCTTGATAACGGCTGTAAAGAGCAGGGTGGAGTCGTTATACCAGCCGTATTCATCTACATTGGAGTCCAGTACTTCGCTCAGCCAGCGCTGCTCACCGGTCTTGGTGTTGAGGATCATGAGCCGGTTCTCATCGCTTTCATAACCGTCATGCTCCATCGAGAGCCATGCAATCCATTCGCCTGAAGGTGAATAAGCGGGATTGGTATCGTAGCCCTTGTTGGACTCGGTGATATTACGCTCGTCAGAAAGCACCGGGCTGTCTTCTTTCGACTTCTGATTTTCAACTTTAATAAGGTATATATCGCTGTTGGTGGATACGGCATAATCTATGCCGGTCTTTTTGCGGCAGGTATAGGCTATCTCTCCGTTATTGGGATTCCATGCCAGCTGCTCAATACCTCCGAAGGGTTTCATGGGACTTTCGTATGCCGTGTTCGCCAGAATATTGACACCCGTTCCAAGTTTGACGGACTTGATACGCTCGCTTCTGCCACGTTTGAGTTCTACGGTATAAACAAAAGGCTGGGGAGCCGTCTCTGTCCATTCGTCCCAATGCTTATACATGAGGTCTTCGTGTGCATGACCCGTAGCCAGCGGCAGGTCGGGATATCGGTCTGCTGTAGAGGGTACGGTCTTGACTTGGTGAACGAGCACCACCCGGTCACGCATCGGCGAGAAGAGGAATCCGTCGATTTCGTGTTGCGCCTCGGCAGAAGGCACGCTGTATTTGACCTCAATATCATCGCCGTCTTGACGGAGAAAGAGTTTTCCGTCGCGCAAGTAGGCAAGGACTCCGCTGTCACCGAACCATGCGGGATCCGAACCCACAAATTCGTCAATCACTTGCAGTCCTTTTTCTTCGCCTTCAGAATCCGACTCGCAGATACGAATCCAAGTTGTGGAGCGGTTTTCTGCTACACTGTAATAACTGACGGTATAAGCCACCAAACCGGTCTCTATATCGGTCTTCACAGCACCGATACGCCCCATTGCCCAGAGGGCTTCCGGCGTTATTCTGCCGCCTTTGATCTGGATCTGCGGCTTCTCTATGGGGGATTTTTTGGCACTCTTACCGGCGGAAAGGGTACCGTCGCTTGAGCAACTGGCACCGGCTATAGCTAAGGATGCTATCATACACATAGTGATTATTTTCTTCATATGGATAAAAGGATTACAAAATTTTGGCTGCAAAGATACGCTTTTTTTTGCATATATGCAAATTTTATTTGTGTAATTCAATTTTTTTTTGTACCTTTGCGCCGTCAATTGTCAAAAATTATAAAAAATGAAAGTAGCAGTATTAGGCTATGGCAACATAGGTCGCGCTGCAGAGCAGGCGATCTTGTCCGCTCCTGATATGGAGTTAGCCGGTATTTTTCACCATGATGAGGTGAACGGGAAAATGGTGCAAGACCGGATGGTAGATCAAGTAGATGTCGTGCTGCTGTGTACCCCCACTCGTGAGGTACCGCAGTTTGCAGAGCTGTTTGCTCGGTATGGCATTCCCACGGTGGATAGTTTTGATATTCATGGACGTATCTATGACCTCCGTGAACAGCTGTCGGGCGTTTGTGAAGCGCACCGCTCGCTTAGTATTATTTCCGCCGGTTGGGATCCCGGTACGGATTCTGTGGTGCGAGCACTGTTGATGGCGATGGCGCCGAAAGGGTTGAGTTATACCGATTTCGGTCCTGGTAGGTCGATGGGGCACACTGTAGCCGCTAAGGCGGTAAAGGGGGTCAAGAATGCTCTGTCGATGACTATTCCGCTCGGTACCGGCATACATCGCCGGATGGTATATGTCGAATTGGAAGAGGGGGCTGATTTCAAGACCGTCGAGGCTGCACTCCTTGCGGATGACTATTTTGCACACGATGAGACCCACGTGATTCCTGTAGAGAGTGTGGATGCACTCAACAGCACTGCTCACGGCGTCCACCTGACCCGCTCCGGAGTGTCTGGTTCGACACACAACCAACGGTTTGAATTCAATATGGAAATCGATAATCCAGCCCTTACAGGACAGGTCATGGTGAGCTGCGCGCGCGCTGCTTATCGGATGCAGCAGCGTGGTGAGTACGGCTGCCGCACGATGATCGAACTCCGTCCGATAGACCTCCTTCCGGGAGAAACAGAAACCCTGATTAAAACCTTGGTATAATGGAGACAAAAACGAAAATCATCATCGGCTCATGCGTCTCCGCCGTGCTGGTGATAGCAGTATATCTGTTCTTTAAGTTCGGCTTCGTTTATAGCGAGGGCGTCAACGAGGGAGACATCAACTATTTTCAGAAAGAGGGTTTTGTCTTCAAGACCTATGAGGGCAAAATGATTCAGACAGGACTCAAATCCAAGACCACATCGGGTGCGGTGCAGTCGAACGAATTCCGCTTCTCGGTGGACGACGAGCGCGTGGCACAGAAAATAATGGAGGGCTCCAATACCAATGTCAAACTCCATTGGCACCGATATCTGGGTACACTGCCTTGGCGCGGTAACAGCCAGTTCGTAGTGGACTCGGTCTATACTCAGCGATAATTGACCTTAAATATCTATACGCTTATGATGACAGATGAACAATATAATTTTGTCAAGTATTTCGAGCGCTCTTTCCGCGAGCACTGGGACTTGGAGGCTGTTACCGATTACGGCACCAATGTAACCTTGACTTACGGCCAATTGGCTATCAATATTGAGAAACTCCATATATTATTTAAGGAGTGCGGCATCAAGAAAAACGACAAGATTGCCGTCATGGGTAAAAATAACAGCAATTGGGTAGCTGTCTATCTGGCTACTATCACCTATGGCGCTATCATCGTGCCGATCCTGCAGGATTTCCGTGCCAATGATGCCATTCATATTATCAACCACTCGGAGAGCAAACTGCTCTTTATCAGTGATATCAACTGGGAGGGGATTGACCTCGACCAGATTCCCAAGATCAAAGCTACAGTATCGCTCAACGACTGGCATCCGATCTCGCTGGCGTTAGACTCCGAGAAAATCAACTACGATGCCATCGCGCAGAAGTTCAAAGAGAAACACCCGGAAGGCTATTGGGCAAAAGACGTGCATTTCGACGACCGCCCCAATAGCGAGATCGGTAGTATCAATTATACCTCCGGTACAACCGGATTTAGCAAAGGCGTCATCACCCCGCTTAACGCTTTGGCAGGTAACGTGCGCTACGGATTGGAGAGCGGTATCGCTTTCAAGGGTTCGCGGTTCGTCACCTTCCTGCCGCTGGCGCACGCCTACGGTTGTGCTTTCGACTTCTTGGCATGCTTGGCTGCTGGCGGACACACTTGGCTTGTGGGGCGTACACCGGCACCGAAAATTCTGCTCAAGGCTTTCTCAGAGGTCAAACCGACCGTCATCCTCTCTGTGCCGCTGATTCTGGAAAAGATTTACAAGAAGATGATTGTGCCCCAGATTCAGAAACCGCCTGTAAGCTGGGTGCTCAAGGTTCCCCTTTTGGACGAGGTGGTGCTGGCTAAGATCCGTGAACAGCTGGTACAGGCCTTCGGAGGCGAGTTTAGCCAAATGATTATTGGCGGCGCTCCGCTTAACCCGGAAGTAGAGGCATTCCTCTACCGCATCAAATTCCCTGTTTCCGTGGGGTATGGTATGACCGAGTGCGCACCGCTGATTTGCTATACGCCGATCAACGAAGGTCCGAGAAAATTCTCCTGTGGCCGTCCGTTGCCGGGATTGATGGAGGTGAAGATCCTTGACCCGAACAGCGAAGGTATCGGCGAGGTAGTTGTTCGCGGCGAGAACACCATGACCGGATATTACAAGAATCCACAAGTGACCAAAGAGTCTTTCACCAAGGACGGCTGGCTTCGTACCGGCGATCTGGGTACGATAGACGAAGACGGTTTTCTTTATATCAAAGGCCGCTGTAAGACCATGCTCCTTGGACCTTCCGGACAGAATATCTACCCTGAGGAGATTGAGGCGAAGATCAACAATATGCCTTATGTACTCGAGTCGCTCGTTCTCCAGCAGGAGGACACTCGTCTCGTGGCACTCGTCTGCCCGGATTACAACGAGGTCGATGCCGGCGGTTTGACACGCGAACAGCTGGAGGAGCAGATGGAGGAGGCACGCAAGCAGGTGAATGCCGAACTGGCAGCCTATGAGCAGATAGCCATCGTCAAACTCTATCCTCATGAGTTTGAGAAGACACCTAAGAAGTCTATCAAACGCTTCCTCTATACCAATATGGTATGACAAATACCCAAATGCTAAATGACTAGATGGTAAATGCTTAAATGGTAAATGTCTTGAATCTTTGCATTGATCAGGGAAATAGTCGTACCAAGGTGGCGCTCTGTATGAATGGCAGAATTACGCACCACTTTATCTATAAGTCGTTCGCGTCTTCGGATGTCGAACGACTGTTTGATCTCTATCCTGTTACCGATTCAATTATCTCCTCGGTGGTGAATATTGAGCCGGCGGTGGTGAACACTTTGCATCGTCTCAGCCGCCGGTTTGTGCTCTTTGATCATCAGACACCGGTGCCAATTACCAATGCCTATGACACGCCGGAGACGCTTGGCCAGGATCGTCTGGCTGCCGCTGTAGGGGCTAAATTCCTCTCGCCCGACGAGAACCTGCTTATCATTGATGCAGGTTCGGCTATCACCTATGATTTTGTCTCGGCGGACGGCATCTACAAAGGGGGGAATATTGCGCCCGGTATTAAGATGCGCTTTACCATGCTCAAGCAGATGACCAAGAAACTGCCGATGGTCGAGGCGGACGAGAATGACTTGTTGCCGCTTTTCGGTTCTAACACGCGCGATGCCATCGCTGCCGGTGTGATACGGGGAGTGGCTTACGAAGCCAAAGGGTATATGAGAACCCTCAGCAAAAGGGTGGAGCACTTCCGGACATACCTCACAGGGGGAAATGCACCTTATATATTACGTAACGTGCGCGAGCCGCAACTGGAAATACCGGCTATCAGATACGAGAAACATTTGGTATTGATAGGTTTGAATTGCATTTTGGAGCATAATAAATAAAAAATGGCACAAAAATTTGTGTATGTCCAAAAAAAATACTAATTTTGTAGCCTGAAATGAAGTGGAATACTAAAAAATCTGTCATAATAGCCCTTTTGGTGATTTCGGCGCCGGCTGTTCTGGCGCAAAATCAGACATCTTCTCCGATGTCGGCTTTCGCGTATGGCGATCTCAATGATAATACCCCAAATACCTACCGGGCAATGGGTGGCGTAAGTGTCGGAATGCGGAACAACAAGGTGATCAACCCCGCTCAGCCGGCTTCTTATACCTCCTGCGACAGCCTGACATTCATGTTCGATATAGCTGCTTCCGCCATGTGGTCCAGATACAGCGATGCGGCGGGAATGCGCAATAGGGCGAATGGTAACTTGGAGTATATCTCCCTTCAGTTCCCTCTCTACAAACGGTATATAGCCTTTTCGGCAGGTGTGTTGCCCTATAGTTCGGTGGGCTATGATATCAGTGTGTCAGATTCTATAAACTCCGATTATCATTTCACCAAATCCTACACCGGTACCGGTGGTATCAGTGAGGTCTATGGTGGTCTTGGATTTAATCTCTGGAACTGGGTGGCTGTTGGCGCGAACATCTATTATATGTTCGGGGATATTGAGCACACTCGTTCGCTGACTTTCTCCGAGGCTGGTCTCCATACTACAATCCAGGACCAGATCATGGAAGTCAGCTCCCTCCGTTTCCGCTATGGACTGCAGCTCTTCCACACTTTTGGTGACCACTCTTTTACCCTCGGTGGTATATTTGAAAACAAGATGAAACTACATAGCGACTATTATGAACTGGAGACGGCTGAGACCGACACCGTCGAAGTCTATGGAGGTCTCTTCCAGACGCCGATGGTTTATGGTGCCGGATTGAGTTATAACTGGGCTAACAGACTCACCTTGGCGCTTGATTTCCAGCGCCAGTGCATGTCCTCAGCGCTATACGGAGGACTGGAAGGCAGATACACGGGCTTGCAGGATCGTAACCGCTATGCCTTTGGTATGGAATACCGCCATAATCCTGCCGGCCGCCGCTATGTGGATCGCGTAATGTGGCGCTGCGGCTTGACAGTGGCTGACGAGTACCATGTTACCATACCAGACAAAGCCTATACGGCTTCCGTCGGTGTAGGATTTCCGCTCCGCACTGCCGGAACGGTGATCAATACCACCCTCGAATACCAGCACAGAGGCTCGCGGGCTATCGGATTGGAGGACAACTCGCTGAGGCTGGTGATCAATGCTGCCGTGGCGGAGAACTGGTTCTTCAAACGCAAACTGTAGTTTTGGCACGGTAATTGTATCGGAGCTTCATATACCCTGAGGAAAAGACTAAAACTCTAAAATAACAAATATTATGAAATTCAAATCCTTATTAGTAATTGCTTTGGCTGCCGCTATTCCGGCAATGGCTTGTGCCAAGAAGCCGAAGAAGTCCAAAGAGCCGGTTGTTCCGGTGGTAGTTAATCCGTATCTGGTTCCTCAAGAGGAGTGCGAGGACTATTTCTCTTTGGAGCACGAGAGCTTGAAGAACAAAGACTACGAGACTGCTTACGAGCAGTGGATGACCGTTTTCACCACCTGCCCGGATATCCAGCGCCAGCTCTATACCGATGGCGCACGTATCCTGGAGGCGCTGTACAAGAAAGCCGGTGACAACGAGCAGGAGAAGATCCGCATCGCTAACCTGATCATGCAGATGTACGACAAACGAATGCAGTATTTCGGTGACGACGAGCGCTATCCGATCTCTTATATCCTTTCCACCAAGGCTGTGGACTATAAGACTTACTTCGAGGGTACCGAGGCTTACAGCCGCGACACTGTTTATACTTGGCTGCACGAGGCAATGAAGCACGATCAGGCTTCGCCGTTCCTCGCTGCATTGGAAATGCTCTTTAATATGTCTTATGAGAACTATCAGGCTGATAAGACCAACCAGGAGAAGGCTGATCTCTTCGTCGAGGACTACAACAATGTTTTGGTGGGTTTGGCTATCCTTGTGGACGATACTACTTATGCTAACCGTGAGTTGGCAGGCCAGAAGAAAGATTGGTACGACCAGCAGTTTGCTCAATCCGGTGTGGCTGACTGCAGCAAACTGGACGAACTCTATGGCAAGGTGGTGAAAGAGAACGCAGATGACTATTCGGTGCTCCGCCGTCTGGCTGCCCTCTACCGTCAGATGGACTGCGAGGAATCGCCTGTCTATGCCGAGGCTATTGCACAGATGAAACGCCTCCGCCCGGCTGAGTCCTACGGTTCCGGTTCGGCTAATATGGCTAAACGCTGCCTCAAGAACAAGGATTATCAGGGTGCTATCGCTAACTTCAAGAAAGCCCTCACAGAGACCTCTTCCGCTACCGATAAGGCAGACTATCTCTTCCTCATCGCACAGTGCTACTACGCTTCCAGAAGCTATTCTACCGCTGTCGATTATGCCAAGCAGTCGCTGGGCGTAAAGCCGGGGCAGGGACGATGCTATATGCTCATCGGTAACTGCTATGCTGCCGCCAAACCTTATCCGGGTAATACCGCTAAGGACAAGATTCTCAACAAGACTGTCTTCTGGGCTGCTTGTGACATGTTCGAGCGCGCTAAATCAGATCCTTCTACAGCAAGTAAGGCTGCTTCCGCTATCGCTACTTACAGCAAGTATTTCCCATCCAAAGAGGAGCGCTTCGACCTCCCGAAAGAGTTCAAAGGATCGACCTTCTTTGTCGGCGGTTGGGTGAATGTAACTACACGTATCCGTTAAAATATACCTCATGACGCGTCAAGGTCGTCATATAGGCTTGCTTCTCGTCATCGTCAGTTTCCTGCTGGCGATGACGAGTTGTGAACACCATGACCCTCGGTTCACCACCTCGGCTGTCGAGGATAGGGCCGCTATCCCCGTACTGGAGGTGCACCAGGTGACGACTCTTATCTCTGACTCCGGTGTCACGCGCTATCGCATCTCTGCACCGCAATGGCTTGTCTATGACAAGGCAACGCCCCCTTACTGGGATTTCCCGAAAGGCATTCTTTTGGAGCAGTTCGATGCCGGACTCAAGGTCGAGGCTTCGCTCCGTGCCGACTATGCTTATTATGACGAAGAGGCGCAGCTTTGGCGGCTGCGTGGTCACGTAAGGGCAAAGAACAAAGCCGGAGACAAGTTTATAACCGAAGAACTCTTTTGGGAGCAGAAGACCGAGCGGATCTATTCCGATTCGGCGATAGCTATCCGGCAGCAGCAGACCGTCATCCGGGGAAAAGGCTTTGACGCAAACCAGAATATGACACAGTACACCATTCGTGAGACCAATGGTGTTATACCAGTGAAAGATTAATGACTATGTTGTTAGAATCGAAAACAGCCTTGATCACGGGGGCAGCCCGCGGAATAGGCAAACAGATAGCTTTGGCGTTTGCACGGGAAGGGTGTAATATCGCCTTCACCGATCTGGAACTCAACGACGCTTGTGTTGAGACCTCCAACCAACTCAAAGCCCTTGGCGTCAAGGTGCAGGCTTATGCCTCCAATGCCGCTGATTTTGATGCGGCACACGCCGTGGTGGATGACGTCCTGAAGGATTTCGGCAGGATTGACATCCTTGTTAATAACGCGGGAATCACGCGCGATACGCTCCTTATGCGCATGAGCGAGGAGCAGTGGGATCAGGTCATTGCGGTCAACCTCAAGTCGGCATTCAACTTCACACACGCCGTGACGCCTGTGATGATGCGTCAGCGTAGCGGATCTATTATCTCGCTCAGTTCGGTGGTGGGGATCAACGGCAATGCCGGACAAACCAACTATGCGGCTTCGAAGGCGGGTATCATCGCCCTGACTAAATCCGTGGCTAAGGAGCTCGGAGGGCGTGGCGTGCGTGCGAATGCTATTGCTCCGGGATTTATCTTGACCGATATGACAAAGGCGTTACCCGAAGACACCCTCAAGCAGTTTGTCTCTCTCATTCCGATGCGAAGGGGTGGGGAGCCCGAAGAGGTGGCTAAGGTGGCACTGTTCCTGGCGTCGGATCTGGCTTCGTATGTGTCTGGACAAGTGATCCAAGTCAACGGTGCAATGGCATAATTCTGCCGTTTGCTCCTGAATTTTTCGAACGCTCTGTTCAAAAATTCAACGTTAGTTGTTCTTGTATATTCTTAGTTATTGGTTATACATTGTAAGGGGTATCCAAAGTCCGTATGTAGGGCGCAACCATACAGACTCTGTCGTCTGGAAGAACCGGATAAACAACGGTTGAATATCACCAACGGGTTCGGTATTTGTGTAAATGTGTATAAAAAAGTGCGTTTTTGATGAAAAAATGCACTTTTTTTTGTATGTTTCATTATTTTTTATTATCTTTGCGCCTGATTTTGTGTATTTATGTCCCTGCATACACACATATACACGCAGATAAAAACGAGATTTGGACGATAGACGCTGACTTGTTGAATTGGAAAACAAACTTAATTAACAATATTTACTAACTAAAAACTTTAAGATTATGAGAAAAATCTATTCTTATTTTCTATCTTTGATGCTCACGGCATTCCTCTGTATCCCGTGGACAAGTACCGCTAGGGCGGATGAGGAGATTATCCTCTCAGAAGGTTTTGAGGGTACATTATCTGACAATTGGACAAAAGTTAGTTGTCACAGTAGTTCCATTCCTTATAGTACTGCGAAGCGAACTGGCTCAAAGGGATTCCGTTTCAATTACAATACGAATCCGCCCCAGTATTTGATTTCCAAGGAACTTAGTATTCCGAGTGTTGCTACCGGTGTGAATGTAACATTTTGGTACAAGAACTATTCTTCGAGCTATCCGGAAATATTCCAAGTCGGTTATTCGACAACTACTAATTCGACAGATGCATTCACTTGGGATGCTCAAATAACAGCAAGCAATACTCAATGGACTCAATACGCTAACAGCACGCCATTCCCAGTTGGAACAAAGTATATCGCCATTAGGTATAATTCGAATGACACATACTACCTTTTCATTGATGATTTGGAGATAAGTTATACTTATGTAGCTTCTTGCCCAAAGCCAACTGATTTGACAAAAGGCGCAGTTACTGCGACTTCCGCTACCTTTACTTGGACTGCCGGTGGTGAAGAATCATCATGGCAATGGGTTTGTTTGCCTGCTGCAACTGCTGTTGATTGGAATAGTTCTGCCGTACAAACAGCAACTTCTGCTACTGCTACGGCTACAGGTTTGAATGCAGAGACAAACTATAAGTTCTATGTACGCGCGGACTGCGGCTCGGAGCAGAGCGCAGAAGTATCCATGGCATTTACTACTCCTTGTGTAGCTTATGCAACGGATGATCTTCCTTTTGAGGAGAATTTCAATAGTGCAACTACCAATACGATTCCTGGATGCTGGTCAAAATTTGAGTATGTAAGTGGCACTACCTCCTATCCTTTTGTTTCTACTGGAGGCCAAACAGGTAATTGTATGTATTTCTATGGTGGCGGAGCAACTTCTGCATCTACTATCATTCTACCGTCGGTAGAGGCGCCTACTAATACTTTGCTTCTCTCGTTCTCTTATAAAAACTATTCAACGAGTACTTATTATGGTCAAGCAAAAATCGGTTATGTGACCGATCTTTCTAACCCTGCTTCTTTCGTTGCATTGGCAGGTGGATCGCTAGCGAGAACGACTTCTTGGACGGAAGTGACGAAATTTGCTTTAACTGGAGCTCCCGCGAACTCGTACATAGCAATCCAACTTTCAGGGGGCGCATCTGGATATAACAGCCAAAGATTATATATTGATGACATTAAGGTTTCTCTGCCGTCCTCTTGTTCCGATCCTTCCGACATGACGGCTGTAGCAGCTTCGGCTACTTCGGCTACCGTTTCCTGGACAGAGAATGGTTCTGCTGAGGCTTGGAATCTTCAATATTCAACCGATAATTTTGCTACCCATACGGACCTTAACAACGTAACTACTAATCCATATACCATCACCGGTTTGAGCGGCAATACGACCTACAAAGTACGTGTACAGGCTAACTGCGGTGGTGAGCAAAGTGATTGGGTCGCTTCAAGCGCGTTCACTACTCCTTGTGAGGCGGTTGATGGCATCGGCTGGAGTGCTGATTTCGCTGGTGCTGCAACAGGTTCTGCCGCTGGTTTGCCCGGTTGTTGGGTAAAAAACAGCAGTAACTCCTATCCATATATTTACAACTATGGTGCTCGTAGCAATTCAAGATGCTTGTATTTCTACGCAGGTTCAGGTGCTAGCCAATTCGCTATTTTGCCACCCTTTAATGAGGCTACCAATACATTATATGTTACCTTGTGGTACAACAATGCATATGACTATGCCGATTATTGTACCGAGAGTTATGGTCAGTTAGCTATCGGCTACATGACAGACCCTGCTGATGCATCCACCTTCACAGCTCAAGAATTACTCCCGAGAGTTTGTACTTATACGCAAGCCAAAGTGGCATTGACTAATGCGCCGGCAGGTTCGCGTGTCGCTATTCGCTATATAGGAGGTTCAACTACCGGAGCTGCTTTTGTTGATGATATTGAGATTTCTGCGATTCCTACTTGTGTCGCTCCGTCAGGTGCTAAAGGTGTTGTATCTTCCTCCAATTCCGCTACTATCTCTTGGACAGAGAATGGCTCTGCAACAGCTTGGAAGCTTCGTTATTCTTCTGATAATGGGGAGATATGGAGCAGCGAAATCTCAGCTAATACAAATCCTTTCGAACTCACAGGGTTGGAAGCCAGCAGTACGTATGTCGTACAAGTAATGTCGGTTTGCGGTGAAGACGAATTCAGCAGTTGGAGTGCTTCTTCCGCTTCTTTCCAGACACCTTGCGGACCGACAGATGCAAGCGACTATAGCGAGAACTTTGAGTCTGTTACTGCCGGTAGCGGCAAACTGCCGGATTGCTGGAGTTACAAACAATCAGTAACCCTCTATGGTGCAACCTATCCATATGTGTATAACTATTCCGGAGATGCGTATGAAGGAGATAAGTCCCTTTCTTTCTATGGTGGAACGAGTTCTTCCGAGCAAATAGTTGTTATGCCTGAAATGGATCAAGCACTGAATGAGTTGACCCTTGAGCTCTATTATTCTGCTCCGGCGAGTGAGTATAGCACCCGTGCAAAATTGGAGGTAGGCTATATTGCAGCTGATGGTACAACCTATAATACTATTGAGACTCTGGACTATGCAGACGCATACACAAAATACACCAAGATATTGTCTTCCGTTCCTGCGGGTGCCAAGAACATAGCTTTCCGCTATGCCGGTGGTGCTAGCAATAGTTCGGCATACATCGACAATGTACGCGTATATCCGACACCGACCTGTGCTACCCCGACGGCTGTAGCAGCTGCTAATTTCACAGCGAACAGCGCAGCTATCTCTTGGACCGCAAACGCAAGTGAGTCGGCTTGGAAAGTACAATATTCCACCGATGGTACGAACTGGATGGATGCAAACGAAGGCAATGCTGTAAATGACAATCCGTACACGTTGAACGGCTTAGCTGCCAACACCGTATATTATGCACGCGTAAAGGCTGTTTGCTCCGCAAGCGACGAGAGTCCTTGGAGCGAGGCCTCGGCAGCGTTCCGCACCGACTGCAATGCTATCACAGTGGATGCAGAGAATGACTGGGTAGAAGGATTTGAGGCTAACGCTATCGGTAATAGCACCAGCGCAGCTCCTTACTGCTGGGCACTGCTGAATGCGAATGAAGGGGATTATCCGTACATCTTCGTAAATAGTGGTACTTATGCACATAATAGTGACAAGGCTTTGTTCTTTAACAACAAACATTTGGTTAACAGCTTTGCTATCTTCCCGGAATTCACCAATGCACTGAACACGCTCCAGATCTCCTTCTGGCACATGGAGGAGAATGGTACCAAAAGCGGTTACTTGGAGTTTGGTTACATGACGGATATTGCCGATGCCAATACCTTTACGCTGCTCCGGAAATGCGAGCGTAGCGGCAGCTATGTAATGGAGGAAGTAAGTTTGGCTTCTGTACCTGACGGCGCACGTTTGGCATTCCGTTATATCGGTGTTGATACTCAGTACGAGTGGTATTCCGTAGTGGATGATATTACGATTAGTCTGGCTCCCGCTTGCCCGCAACCGAAGAATGTGACAGCTGTGGCGGCTTCTGCTACTACGGCTACCGTTTCCTGGACTGAGTTCGGCTCGGCAACCGCTTGGCAGATCCAGTACCGTTCGGGTAGCGAAGAGTGGACTCTTGTTGAGAATGTGAACACGAATCCGTTTACTTTGGAAGGCTTGAACCCGAGCACCACTTACGATGTACAAGTTCGTGCTTATTGCAGCGAGAGTGAGCAAAGTGAATGGACATCCGCCACTTCTTACTTCACAACTGATTGCGAGTACAAAGCAATTGGTTGGAGCGAAGACTTTGATGCACAGAACGCACTCCCGCTTTGCTGGGATAACTCAACCTATTCCGGTACACAATGGTCTGTAGATAATTATGACGAGTACCATAGCAACCCGTATTCTGCACGCTATAACGGTAGAACATACACCTCTTATTCGGCAGATCTGGTTACTCCGTCTATTGTTCTTGACAAAGAGGCAATGCTGGTATTCTGGTACAGAAATGCCGTTACTGCAGAGCTTTATATTAATGATGGTACTACTACCACTCAGCTGATGGCTATTCCTTCCCAGACATCTTGGACGGAAGCGAAAGTAGATCTGAGTGAATACAAGGGAAAGACTGTTTCGTTCATTTTCCGCGGTCATGGTATGGGCACAAGTTCATCCAAGTATCTCTATATTGACGACATCAGTGTTGCTAATTTCTTGGATGATAAAAAAGATAATAGTGCAACATTGGCAGCCCTTAATGGTCAGACGGTGGATGTAGTTGTAGATCGTACCTTCTTCCCTGGCGTTGGATTTAATACCATCTGCTTGCCGTTCAGCCTGCCGACTCTCGTTGGTACTCCGCTGGAGGGAGGCGAACTGCTGGCATTCAAGTATGGCTATGTGGAGAATGGCGAGCTCTTGCTCCGCGTTTATCCGACCGACGCTATTGAGGCTGGTGTTCCTTACTTGATCAGCTGGGAGACTGGTGCGAATATTGTATCTCCGATCTTCAAGAATGTCACGATTGCCGCTTCTGAAGGAAAGGCTGTCGGTGAGAATGACAATGTGAAGTTCGTCGGTATCTTCGCTCCGCAGATCTTCCCGCAAGGAGACAAGACCAAAATCTTCGTTTTGGCTAACAACCAGATGGCTTGGTCGGGCGTAGAGGCAACTGCCGCTAACAGCTTGAAGAGCTTCCGCGCTTACTTCCAGACCATTACAGAGGTAGGCGGCGGTGCAAACAATGCTCCTATCTATAACGGAATGCCGGCACGCATCGTAAAACAAGAGTCGAGTGCAACGGATATCGATAATATCTATGGCAATGACGTCAAGAGCATTAAGCTGCTGGAGAACAACCAAGTGGTGATCATCCGCAACGGCGTGAAGTATAACGTACAAGGCCAAGTAATCAAGTAATTCAGGTTGGATCTATTAAAACTACGAATTATGAACAAGAAAATCTATAATAGCCCTATCGTGGAAGTTGGCATGACACAAATTGCCTATGCTTTGTGCCAACCCGGTTCCTATACGGAACAGTCCGGAGACCTGATACCGGCTAATCCTAATGAAGGAATTTAAGCCTTTCGCACAATAGTGCAGACTTCATCTCAGTGGCATGCCCAAGTAGCGTGCCACTGTTTTTTTATGGACTCTTCAATTGTCAAAATATCGCTTTAATTAAGAAAAACGGCTCATTTTTTTAGTATTTTGACTTTATATTTGCACAAGTGGAATATTTTTCGTACCTTTGCAGTCCCATATAATGTGCACACATGCGTGCGCATATATACATACGCGAGCAATTTAAATTTAATATATAATACTTTAATTAACATCAACATGAAAAAGATCTTCTCTTTTATCGCCGCAGCGTTGTTCTGCGCGTACGGCTATGCGGATCTGGCGGTCACGGTTAACCCCGGCGGAACTGCTACGCAGGCCCATTTCCCTGTTTATGGTGATAACGCCGACAGTCAGGGGCAAAAGATGCAAGCCATCTACCTGGCAGACCAGCTCAAAGGCATCGCAGCAGGCAGTGAAATCAAGGCACTGACCTTCTACTCCTCCAAACAAACCCAATCTTGGGGCAAGGCTGAGTTCAAAGTATCTCTCGCCCAGACGGATTTCACCTTCTTCCAGAATGCTTCAGGAGCCTATGCCACTGCTTCGGAAGGAAGCACGCTTACCAGTGTGTACGAAGGTACACTCGCTGTAGCAGATGGCGAACTGACCGTCAATTTCACCACCCCGTACACCTACGAGGGCGGTAACCTGCTTATTCAGGTGGAAATTACCAGAGCAGGCACCTATTCTTCCTCTTCTTTCTATTCGGCGAATACGGATTACCTGATCAAATACGCTTATAGCGGTTCTTCCCGTGATGCTAAGCAGCCGAAAATCACCTTCGTGATAGCAGGCGGCGGCTCCGATCCCGTCAGCGAAACTTGCAAAGCGCCTACCGCTGTTACCGTAGAGTCTGTTACGGAATCTACGGCTACTGTTTCATGGCAAGGAGAAGCTTCGCAGTACCAATACTGCGTCGAATTCGAAGGCGAACAGCCCGACTGGACTGCTGCTACACTCACCGACCAGAAGTCTGTAACTTTGTCTGGCCTCTATGACGAGCAGAAATATTATCTCTACGTACGCTCCTATTGCTCCGAAACGGAAGTAAGCGAGACCGTGAAAGCTACCTTCAAAACCGCTTGCGCACGCCTGAACGTGCCTTGGATCGAGACCTTCACACGCGATGCATCCGGTAGCGAGACTGTCGGTGACATTGCCCCGGAGTGCTGGCTCATTTCCTCCGCTGCTCCTGCTGTTACAATCGTAGCAGAGAAAGAAGATGACGGTAGCGGCAATCAGATAGCTACCGGTGAGCAGCATCTCACTGCACGTGGAGGTGGCGCCACTTCCGCTCAGGTATTTGCACTGCCTCTCTTCAATGCCAAACTTGACACCTGCGAACTGGCGTTTGACTACTATACCTCCGTGGTCAGCGCGGACTACGGTTCGTTGGAGATCGGTTATATGACCAACCCCGCAGACGCTGCTACTTTCGTCTCCTTGAAGACGCTTGCGCAGACTACCACCACCCAACACGTGGTATTCCCCTTGAATGAGCTGCCCGCCGGAATAGAGTACATCGCCTTCCGCTTTGCAGGCGGTACCAGCAATTACGGCAGTGTGTCCATGGATAACTTTATCTTGGCAGGTATCGGCAAATCCCAAGACGTAGATCCCTCGCAAGAGGAACTGCCCGATGCCAGCATCTACGCACTGACCTATTGTCAGGCACAGTTCACATGGTATTCGTACAACGCTTCCGCTTTCGCTATTGCTCTCTTTGATGCTGATGCACAAGCGATGATAGCTGGTACCGTTGCTACCACCGAAGAGTGCGACCGTTTCGCTTATCAGGACATGGAGAACGGCGAGTTCGGCGGATTCCCCTCAGGGGACGACACTGAAAACCACTATTACTGCTCCACCAAGTGGATTCTCAATGTGGATGAAGCCGGCTTGCAGAAAGGCGATTCATGGAGTAAGTGCGTGATTAACGTAGGCTCCATGTTAGGTCTGGCTCCGGGTAAGTATCAGATTCAGGTCTATGAACTGGTTCAAACCGGCGAGAGCAGTTATGAGAGAGGGGAGGTGTTGGCAACTATTCCGTTTGAACTCGTTGCTAAATACGTAACCGGTTTGAAGGCTGAGGTGGCTGAGGACAAGAAAACCGCCACCCTCACTTGGGTAGATCCTGAGTTCGGTCAGGGTGAGCGTCTGTACGTTCGCGTTTGGTCCGGCGAGACGGTAGCTTACGATAACTTCGATACCAAAGATCGTCCGGCAAGCCCGCTGACGGTGGAGGTGGTAGAAGGCAAATCCTACACCGCTATCGTGCAGGTAGTGGATAGATATAACAACGCGCTTGGTCAGGAGATGGCTACTAACTTCACCGTTGGTGTCAACAACTACGAGCCTACCAACCTCAAAGCAGAAGTCTTCGCCGGTGACAATGTCACCCTCTCTTGGGAGGCTGTCGCTACTGCTGACCGCTATGTGGTCACCCTCTACTGCGATGGAGAGTTCTACTCCACGCTGACCGTCAGCGGAACTTCCAAGACCACTACCATGCCGAAAGACGGTACCTGGTCCTGGACTGTACAGGCATTCAACCAAGGCTCTAACGGCAACTATTTCGAGGCATCCAATGTTATCGAAGGTCCTGACTTCGTGTCTAAGGCTGCCGATATACCGGACGATGCTATCGTGATGGATGTATGGGGCATGGAGGCCGCTTATCTGGATGAGTATGTGGATCAGTTCCCGGAGGGCAAGTACGGATGGTATATCACCTTCGCTACCGATGAAGCTACCGGAACCGGTTACCCGATGCCTACCTTCCTCATCTACACCGACAAAGAACGCGCTATCTCCGGCGTTTATAACGTAGCACGCGGTGGTATTGACGCAGAGAGCTGCTATATCAACGTCACCGGCAAACAAGAGGACGCTATCATGGCTACCGACGCAGAACTCCGTCTCCAGTTCGACGGCTACGACGAGGAGAAAGCAGAGGCTGGCTATGCATACGGATACTACACCGGTTCGTTCCGCTTCGTTGGAGCGGACGGAAAGACCTATATCGGTAAATTCATGGAGCAGTTCTGCAACTCGTTCAACTTCTCTACCTATGGCTCGATCCGTGACCACGTAGGTATGTACGACGAGGATCCGAACGCTCTCTGGGGTATCGAGAATATAGATCTCAGCGAGACCGATCCGCATAAAGTCATGATCGATGGAATCTTGTATATCGTTCGTGATGGCAAAGTGTACAATGTACAAGGAAGCCGCGTGAAATAATCCCCTGTCACCTTCCTGTGAGGTCGCGGCGATGTTGCGGCGACCTCGCGGGATTGACCTGACACATAGTAGAAGGGCTCCCAAAACGGGAGCCCTTCTACTATGTGTTATTGCCTGAAGCCGGCAGGAATATTCTTATTGCCCGAATTAGGCGGTCTGTTCTTTCTTAATGAGCGGCAAGCATGTTTGCCGGATCGAGTAGGGAGTCTAATTGGTCTTTGCTGAGGATATTATGCTCCAGCACCAGATTATAAACACTCTTGCCGGTCTCTAATGCCTCTTTGGCAATCTTGGTGGAAGCCTTGTAGCCGATTACCGGGTTCAGGGCGGTAACAATACCGATAGAGTGCTTGACGGTCTCCAGGTTGTGCTCACGGTTGATGGTAATGCCGTCGATACACTTCTCGCGCAAGATCTTCATTACATTGCGCAGCCAGGTGATTGACTCGAAGATACACTCGGTGATAATAGGCTCCATTACATTGAGCTGTAACTGTCCTGCCTCTGCGGCAAAGCAGACTGCGGTGTCGTTTCCGATTACCTTGAAGCATACCTGGTTGGTCACCTCAGGAATGACAGGATTGACCTTACCCGGCATGATAGAACTTCCCGGAGCCATAGGCGGAAGGTTGATCTCGTGCAGGCCGCAACGCGGACCGGAAGCCATCAGACGCAAGTCGTTACAGGTCTTGGAGAGTTTGACTGCCAGACGTTTCAACGCTGCCGAATAGCTCACATATGCGCCGGTATCCGGTGTGGCTTCTACCAAGTCGCTGGCTTTGAGGAAAGGCTCGCCGGTCAGTTCGCATAGTTTTTGCGTGCATAACTCCGCATAGCCCGCTACGGCATTCAAACCGGTACCGATAGCTGTTCCTCCCATGTTGATCTCGTACAGCAGTTTCACATTGCGCTCCAGATTAGCCACCTCTTCTTCGAGGTTGTTGGCAAAAGCATGGAACTCCTGACCGCTGGTCATCGGCACGGCGTCTTGCAGCTGGGTACGGCCCATCTTGATGGAGTCATTGAACTCATCGCCTTTCTTGCGCAGGGAAGCTATCAGATTCTTCAACTCTGCTTCCAGACCTCTGTTCATGCGGATGAAAGCGTAGCGGAAAGCGGAAGGGTAGGCGTCGTTGGTTGACTGCGCGCAGTTGACATGGTCGTTCGGTGAGCAGTACTGGTATTCGCCGCGCTGGTGTCCCATGATCTCCAGAGCACGGTTGGCGATCACCTCGTTGGCATTCATGTTCACCGTTGTACCGGCACCGCCTTGTACCATATCGGTGGGGAACTGGTCGTGCATCTTGCCGTCAATAATCTCGCGGCAAGCCTGCGCAATGGCTGCGTGGATCTCGTCATTGATCACGCCTAACTCATGGTTGGCTTCTACAGCCGCCAGCTTGATATACGCCATGGCGATGATATACTCCGGGAAATCGGACATCTTCAGGTTCGAAACCTTGTAATTGTTAATACCACGCTGCGTCTGTACACCGTAGTAAGCCTCTGCCGGCACTTGCAACTCGCCTAACAGGTCGGATTCAATTCGGTAATTCATATACTTTGTGTGTTTTGTAATTCGTCATTTGTGATCTCACTTTGCAATGTTCCCTAACAGAGAGTGTACAAACTCTTGTCTGTTAAAGCATTGCAGGTCGGTCATCTGCTCGCCCAGACCGATATATTTGACAGGAATCTTGAACTGGTCACTAATACCTATCACCACGCCGCCTTTGGCAGTGCCGTCCAGCTTGGTGATGGCGAGCGATGACACTTGTGTGGCAGCCGTGAACTGGCGTGCCTGCTCGAAAGCGTTCTGTCCTGTCGAGCCGTCCAGAACAAGCATTACGTCGTGCGGAGCATCGGGCACTACTTTCTGCATCACATTCTTGATCTTGGTCAGCTCGTTCATGAGGTTCACTTTGTTGTGCAATCGTCCGGCGGTGTCGATAAGCACGACATCGGCATCGTTCGCCTTAGCGGACTGCAGCGTGTCGAAGGCTACCGAGGCGGGGTCAGACCCCTGTTGCTGCTTGATGACCGGCACGCCTACGCGTTCGCCCCATATACAGAGTTGCTCCACTGCGGCTGCCCTGAAGGTGTCGGCAGCACCGAGATAGACCTTCTTGCCGGCTGCTTTGTACTGGTAAGCCAGTTTGCCTATCGTGGTCGTCTTGCCTACGCCGTTCACGCCGACAACCATAATCACGTATGGTTTGGCAGGAAGCGGGGCGGAGAAATCAAGTACATCTTCCACATTATTCTCTTGCAAAAGCGAAGCAATCTCATCCGTGAGAATGGCATTCAGCTCGCCGGTGCCTACATATTTGTCACGCTTCACGCGCTCTTGGATGCGCTCGATAATGCGGAGAGTCGTCTCTACTCCTACATCCGAAGTCACCAACGCTTCTTCCAACCGGTCTAACACGTCATCGTCCACCGTTGACTTTCCCACAATGGCGTGGCTGATCTTGGACAGTACCGACTCTTTGCTCTTCTCCAGGCCTTTGTCCAATGTCTCTTTCTTCTCTCTGTTGAATAATCCGAAAAATGCCATTTTTACACAAGTTATGAATTTGAGTGCAAAGTTACTGTTTTTTTTCCATATATGCAAATATATTTGCAAAAGTTCATTTTTTTGTTGCATATATTAATTTTTTTTAGTACCTTTGCACCCGATTAACAGAACCCCCGCCTTACGGCGTTACTATTATGGAGAACGACAAGCACCAACTCGTTGAAGAGTTAAAGGCTCTATTAGAGCAAGATGTTACCACTAACAAAGAGCAAGTGGATCAGTTGAAAACCCAATTCTATCGTCAGTACCACCAGGAACTGGAGCAGTTGCGTCAGGCAGCTGAGCAGGCTTCTCAGGAAAGCGAACAGGAGGAGCCGGAGTTGTGGCAGCCGCCTGTAGATGAGGACGAAGTGCAGTTCCGCGAGTTGCTCGCGCAGTACAAGCAGAAACGTGCCGAAGCAGCCGCCAAGGTGGCAGCAGAGCAGGAGCAAAACCTCCTTCGCAAACAGACTATTCTCGATGAGATGAAGAAGTTGGCGGAGGCAGACTGTGGCGATGCCATGGCTAACCTCAAACGTATGCGTGAACTGCAGGCTGACTGGAAAACGATAGGTGCCGTTCCTGCGCCGAAAGTACAAGAGCTTTGGAAACAATACCAGCAGTACCAGGAGCAGTTCTACGATATGGTGAAAATCAATATCGAACTGCGTGATCTGGACTTCAAGAAGAATCTGGAGTTGAAAACCCTGCTCTGTGAGGCAGCGGAGAAACTGCAAGAGCAAGAGTCTGTCGTAGAGGCAAGCCGCGCGCTCCAGCAGCTCCACGACGAGTGGGCGGAGATCGGTCCTGTGGCACGCGAACTGCGTGAAGACCTCTGGAACCGTTTCAAAGCCGCTTCTACCGTTATCAACAAAAAACACCAGGCTTACTTTGACGAGATCCATCGGAAAGAGCAGGAGAATCTGGAGAAGAAACAAGCGATCATTGATCGCCTCAAAGCCGTGGATTACTCGAATGTACAGTCCTCCAAAACATGGGACGAACTCACCGAACAAGTGCATGCAATGCAGACGGAATGGCGTACCATCGGTTTTGCTCCCAAGAAACAGAACCAGACCATTTATGAGGAGTACCGCGCACTTTGTGACGCTTTCTTCCAGGCGAAGACCGCTTACTATAAAGGCCTGCGTGACGAGCTGAACCTCAACCTCCAGAAGAAACGCTCTATCATCGAGCGTGCCGAGGCACTCAAGGACAGTACCGAATGGAAGGAGACCACCGACAAACTCATCGAACTCCAGCAGGAGTGGAAGACCGTCGGCCCGGTAGCTCGTAAGTACTCTGACGAGTTGTGGCAGAAATTCAATGAGGTTTGCGATACATTCTTCAATGCCAAACGTGAGGCATTCAAGGACGAGCGCCTCAAAGCCAAAGGTGAGCGTGCCGCCCGGGCAGTCAAAGCTGCTGCCAGCCAAGGTGCTGAGGGACTGAGACGCATGCGCGACCGCCTGCAACAGGAGATCAAGACTGCCGAGAACAATATTCTCTTCTTCTCCGGCAAGTCAAAGACAGCCAACAAACTCGTGGAAGATATGCAGAAGAAAATCGACCAGCTCAAGAAACAGTTGGACGAGATCGAGCAGAAAATGGACAACGAGTAAGTTATGGCTACTCTCATAGACTATAAGAACGTACAGATATGCCAACAGGAGCAGATCGTTCTCCGCAATGTGAATGTCACTATTCATAGCGGAGAACTGGTCTATCTCTTGGGCAAAGTGGGCTCAGGTAAATCCTCCTGGCTCAAGACAATCTATGGCGCCCTCCCGATAGAAGAGGGCGAAGCGCAGGTACTGGGTGTGGATATGCGGAAAATCAAGCGCCGCAAGCTGCCTTATTTGCGCCGCAGAATGGGTATCGTCTTCCAGGATTACAAACTGCTCACCGACCGCTCTGTGGAAGATAACCTGCTCTTTGTGCTCAAGTCCACCGGTTGGAAGGACAAGAAACTTATGCAGAGCCACGTTATGGAGGTGCTTAAACAAGTAGGAATGGCGGATAAGGCATATAAGAAACCTTACCAGCTCTCTGGTGGCGAACAGCAGCGTGTGGTTATTGCGCGCGCCCTTCTCAATTCGCCGGAGATGATTTTGGCAGATGAGCCTACCGGAAACTTGGATCCCGATACAGGAAATGAGATCATGGCACTTCTGACCGACATCTGCAAGGCCGGCATTGCTGTCATCATCTCTACCCATAACTTGCTCTGGCCCGAGCGTTACCCGGGGCGTATATTGGAGTTTGACGGGGGGAATATCAAGTAGTATTAGTATTACTCGCTCAATGCCAAAGCGTATAGTTTCATCTGCTTTAGCATGGCAAGAACGCCGTTGTTGCGGGTAGGGGAGAGGTGCTCCCGTAGTTGGATATCGTCGATGAAGTATAATTCTGCATCGACGATTTCTTTTGGTGCATGACCGCTCAGCACCTCGATAAGCATCGCTACAATACCTTTTACCAGAATGGCATCTGAATAGCCCTGATACATTACTTTGCCGTCTTCCAACTTGGCGGTAAACCACACCTTTGACTGACATCCGTCAATCAGGTTCTTGTCCGTCAGGTCGCTCTCCGGCATGGGAGCCAGATTCTTGCCGTAGTCAATGATCAGTTCGTATCTGTCCATCCAGTCGTCGAAGGACTGGAACTCTTCAATAATCTCGTCTTGTATTTCGTTGATGGTCATGATTTTTATTTTGTATGGTTATCGCTTGCGGGCGTTCGATATTATCTGATAGATTGCCTCTGCAATGCGTTCATCTGCTTCTTCTGTACATTCGTCGGCGTCGATGATAAAATCCGCCTGACTATAGTATGGCTCGCGTTCTTCCAACTGGGGCGCGATGAATGCCAATAAATCTTCTTCCGTTCTGCCCTGTAATACCGGTCTCTCGTTCAGGTCTGTCAGACTCAGCCGCTTGGCAAGGTGCTCCGGTGCCCAGCGGATATAGAAACTGGTGCCTAACTCTTTGAGGCATTCCATGTTGTCTTCCCAGCACGGGTAGCCTCCACCGGTGGCGTAGATCACATGTTCGTAGGGCAACTCTGCCAGATCTTCCACCACGTATTTCTCTTTCTTGCGGAATGCCTCCAAGCCGTAAGTGCGGATATAGTCCGCCGTGCTCATTCCGTGTATCTCACGGAAAGCGTCATCCAAATCCACGAAATGCCAGCCCAATTTGTCAGCCAGCATTCTGCCGGCAGTGGTCTTGCCGGCACCCATATATCCTATCAAATAGACGGGGAATTCCATGATTAAGGTCTGTTCTTTTCTTCGTCGTCCAGCCACTGAGGCGTGTTGTCCCGCCAAATCAGTTCGCCGTTCTCCCAGAATGCTTGAGGGAAAACACCTCCGCAGGTAGGCTTCCTGTCACCTGTCAGCAGCCACTCTCCTTTATCTATCACGCGATACATGCGCACGCACGAGGAGCAGATCGGAGCACAGGAGGTGTAGATGAGCATTACCTCGTTCGTCAAAGAGTCGCCGATGACTTCTACTTGACAGCTGTCGGATAGCTGTACCAGCAGGTGTGTGCCTTTATGATCACTATCCAGCACTTTGGCTCCGCCGCCGAGGTTCTTCATTATCTCGGCGATATTTTCTAATGGCGATGAGGCGTAGGCGCCTGCACTTGCTATCAAGGCGATGAGGATGAGTATTGTTTTCTTCATTGTCTTAGTTTATTAGCGCTACTGCATATGCAGCAATGCCTTCTTTTCGCCCTACAAATCCCAGATGCTCGGTTGTAGTGGCTTTGATATTTACCTGATTGTTCGTCACTCCCATAACCTCTGCCAGACAAGCTTGCATCGCTTCGATATAAGGACTTAGTTTGGGTGCTTGTGCACAAATCGTAATGTCACAATTGCCCAACTCGTATCCCTCTTTGCAAACCATCTGCGTCACCCGGCGGAGCAGGATCTTGGAGTCTATGCCCTCAAACTCATTCCCCTTGGTGTCCGGGAAATGGTAGCCTATGTCGCGCATGGCAGCGGCACCGAGAATGGCATCGCACAGCGCGTGGATAGCTACATCGGCATCTGAGTGTCCATCCAGTCCCTGTTCGTACGGTACCTCAATTCCCCCTAACCACAGTTTGCGGTTAGGGGCGAATTGGTGCACGTCATATCCGAAACCTATACGCATCGGCTTATTTCTTGCGGTTGTCAACCAGGTCTTTGATTCCTGCCAGGTCGAAACCGAGGGTGAAACGCATCGTCTGGTCAAGCGGGTTGGAGGCTGCCAAACCGATACAATAAGCTACATCGAGGCTTACGATAGAGAGGTGGAAACCGGCACCGACGGTAATATAGTTACGGTTTCCTTTGTAGAAGTTCTCATAGCTGTAACCTGCACGGGCAAAGAACTGCTTGTTGTACGAATACTCGAGACCGGCACCCCAGCGCACCTCCTGAAACTCCTCTTTGGCACCGCCCGGAGCGTCAGCAAACGACTGGAACCAGCCCTTCGGAGAAGTCAGCTCCGAGTATGCCTCCTGGCTGTACTCTCCGTTCTCGCCGTCAGCGTATTTGGACTTGCGGCTCGGTACCATCAGTTTGTTTGCCTCTACGTTGAAGGTCAACGAGTTGAACTTGTCAAACGGCAACTCGTAGCTGGCACCGATATTCATGCTGGCAGGGATGAAGTTGTTGGTCACTTTGTCATATGTCATCTTACCACCCAGGTTCTTCAGTGTGAAACCTAATGCAAAATGACTCGTTCCCATCGGCAACTCAATCGGCTGACGATAATACAGCGAAATGTCGGCTGCCATCGTCCATGCCGGATACATCTCCGAGCCTCCCATGGTAGAGCTGTTGGCACCGTTGTTCAAATCCGAATACATGAACCGGACAGCAACTGCCATCGACACGTACTCGTGCAACTTGCGGTAGTAACTCAGATCCAACGACCATTCGTTAGGACGTACATTGATCGGGGTGGCATTAGGATCGCCGTTTGTCAGGGCAACATCGCCCATAGAGAAATAGGTGAAGCTGGCACCCAGACCTCCGGCGAGGTCACCGAAGTTGTAATATCCGGCAATATATGCCAAATCGATGTCGCCTACCAGTTTGCGTAACCACGGCGTGTAGCTGGCGTTAATACCGCCTTTGCTGCTCATGTAAGCATACTTGGCAGGGTTCCAGTACTGCGAGTTCAGATCGGCTTGCGTTGCCACACCCAGGTCGCCTTGACCGGCAGCACGTGCATCCGGAGCAATCGACAAAGACGGCATAGAGGTGATCAGCGGGTTCATTGTTCCGTCTTGAGCACTCATGCTTACTGCGCATACTAAGGCAGCCAGAGAAATAAGAATCTTTTTCATTTGTTTTAATTTAATCTTTTATTGTATTTTATTAATCAATTCGGGTTGTTGCAGTTTCAGGTTTAATAATCCATTAAAAATGCTTCATAGGCAATACTTTGTATTTTTATATTTTTATTTAGTGACAATTATTTTTCCGGAAGCGCGACTGTACTTGCTGTTTGCAGATTTCAGTCTTACGTTATAGACATATACGCCCGGCAGCAATCCCATCTCGGCGAGATTGAGTTGGATGCCTTCCGGATTATTTTGTTTGTGTGACCAAACCATCTGTCCGCTAATATTGTACAGATATACTTCTGTTGATAGCAGTTCATCCGGTTGGTCATACAGGATAGTCATGTTCATTACCCCCGACTGGTGTACGGGGTTGGGGTAGGTGGCTACCGAGTAGATGGACGGGTCAATACCGCTCTCTACCACGAAGTTAAGCGCTTGCGTTGTGCTGTTGTTCAGCAAGTCCCACGCCCTGAAGGTCAGTCTGTGCGGACCGTTCTCCAGTTGGGAAATCAAATAACTGACTTGTCCCTTCTGATAACTGTTGTCCTCTGCCGTGAAATACTCGTTGATCGAATAGGTCTGTTTCGGGTCATTGTCAATCACCAGCATAAGGTCGTGTCCGATGCCGGCACCGGCGGTGTTAATGCCATGCTCGTCATACAGGTCGGCATAGAAACGCGGCGTAGCGTAAGTCACGCCTCCGTCTTCGAATGCCGGCGAGTTGAGATAGATCCTCATGGTCGGACCTGTTGTGTCTGCCGACAGGATCGAACCCGTGCCGCCTACCGTGAAATCCTCAAAATGCCCTACCGCTTCGCCTTGTGTATAGTCGTATGCGTAGTACACAATGCGGCCGTTGCCATAGTTGTACCGGATATCTTTAGGCACCATGAAAGTGTAGTCGAACAGACCGTCCTTCACCTCCGTGGCTCCGGAGAAGATAATGCTCGGATAGTCGTTGTATGCTACCACTTCGGGGTCGCCGCCGGCATTATCATTGTCGCGGGTGGGGATAGATTGCATCTTGTCGTAGATGGTGATATCCACTTTGCCGTTGAAATCGCTTACCGGCTGCTTGTCCTCATCCACGATCCTTCCCTCTACGTGCTGAACGCTCAGCGCATTCAGGGTGTCGATCTTCGTTGTTGTCTCTACTTGGTAGTCGGTCGGGAAATTGAGCCGCAATGCCGGATCTCCGAGCAGGATATACGGTAGTCTGTTACCGTTATCTAACGAGATCATCACATTGTTTTTGCCGATAGCGATGGCTTCGCCCAAGGTCATGTTGTAGTTGAATGCACTGCTATGCCCGAAGAGTGTGTCGCATATGCTCTTGTTGAGCGCGGTGTTCTGGTCTGCGTACACCGTTCTGGTGGCTGACAGAATACCGATGGCACCGCCGTTCGGATTCATTACAGCCGCCTCTGCTGCACAGCGTTTGCCACCGTCAAACTGGCCGAAGTTGCAGGTCACAAACAGCCAGAATGCCAGGTTCTCGTTCTTCAGACCGTCAATGTCTTTGAGATTCATGATCGACTCGCTGGTGATGGCATTGTATCCGCCATGGCCTGAGTAGTCGAAGAACAGCACACCGCTCCGTAGCAGGTTAAGCACCTTGTTCTTTGCTAACGGATAGCTCTCTCCGCTGGCGTTCACTTCTTGCGGATAGGCATCCAGAAATATCTTGTGTACCACAAAATCCGGATTCTTTATTCTCACCAGTTCCGCACTCTCTTCAGCCGTACGGGTGTGCATTCCGTTCTCGCCGTCGTCCGCCAGATATACGAATTGGTTCTTCCATTTGCCCTTCTGTCCGTTCGCCATATAGCGGATGATTTTATCTACTATCATGCGTGCTTCGGCGGTGTTGTTCACCGGCAGGCGTCCGATGCCTATATCCAGTTTGGCAGTGTTGTCCACAGTGCCTTCTTCATTGTCCAGCCAGCCGAAATAGTCATCCGTTGCATAGGCGCGTACTTCGTTTACGGAGTTGTTTGACTGGTAAGTCAACAGCAGGTTGGTACCGGAGTTGGCGACAACCGGTGCTATCAGTTTGCGGTTGTCAAACGTACCATGACCCATCAGCAACAGCCATCTCGGTTTTTCTCCGATGCCTTTGTTGCCCCGGTCATAAAGCATCTTCATCAGCCATCGGTAAGCGGTGGCGTCGGGCGTACCGGAGGAAAACTCGTTATATACCTCTTGGTCGGTCACCACAGCCCAGGTGATTGCTTGCTTTTCTTCGTGTGCTTTTGCCAGATCGGTAGCGATAGCTTCGTATCCTTCGGGGCAGATGATTACATAGTCGATGTTATTGAGCCGGTGGAGGTTCTGATTTTTCACTTCGCCCACTACTTCCGCTTTCACCCAATTCTCCCCGTTTGGATCAACAGCCACGTACTCGTGCACGCCGTCTGCCTGACTGCCTACCCATGTCAACTCACCGTTATTCAGCCGGGCAGGCATCCGTTTGATTTTGTCCAGAGCGGTAATATCCCATACCTCCATTCCTTCTTTGGCATTACTCAGGTGGTAGCGGACAGGAGTTGCCTTGCCGCGGTTGGCAGTCGAGCGGAGAGGCATCCATGAACCCGTCATCCGCATCTGGCTCGGTGTAGTCAACTCGATATAGTTGAGCCATCCCAAGGCGCCGGACGAACTGCTTTGCAACTGCAGTGCCACTTGCTGTGTCTTCTCTGCCACGCTGCCGGTCAGGGTGATTGTGCCGGTCTCTGCCATCGAGTAGTGGTCAGGCGCCGCACGGATATACGTGCTTTTGGCTGCGCCGTCATTGACAGAACCGTAGAAATACGAACCCACCGTGGTGTGTCCTGCCACATCGATGAATACCGTGCTGTTGGTTCCGGCGATGGCATTCGGAGTGGAGAAGCGGAACACGCGCTGCTTGTTAGCCGCAAACTGCTCGCCGTAGAAGTATTTGCCGCCGCCGGACTCGCCGCTGCGGTCCACCAGGTTGATCGAGTCGTAGTCATGCACCTGATAGTCGTCATAACTGCTTATGTCGTTTGGCGTGCCGCTGACGGCTTCTGCCGTCGGGAATGTAACAGAACCGATTTCACTGTCGGTCAGGAAATAGTGGCCGTACTCCGAATAGGTATTGCGCGTATGGACATACCGGCCGACATTGCTGTCGTAACTCCAGCTGATTTTGCCTTGTACGTAGAAGAGGATATAGTCTTCTCCGCGATAAACGGGCACTTGGGGAAGATCGTCTATATTGCGAACCGAGAAATCTTGTGTCTTCTGACCGCCGCCATACCCGAAGACCTTCACAGCCGCCGGATCTATACCTGCGCTGCGCAACTCGCTGTAACTCATTCGGCACACACCGGACTCGCTCACGCGGATTTTCACCCAGTGGCCGTCCGCTAATACCGACTCCGTGTTGTAACTGTGTTCGATGGCTGCCATCTTCAGGCAACTCAACGCTATTAGCAATATAGATACAATCTTTTTCATTTGATTTTGCAATATAGTTTCTCTTCTCCGTTTCTCTCAGCACGGATGATATCTTCTTTTGCTGCGCAGTGAGGTGTTTTCCCTGTAGCAAGGTAAATGAGGTCGCCTTGCCGGATAGTCATCGTCTCCGAAACCTTGCTGATCGCTTCGTCCAAGGCATCCCGCCATTCGGCGTAATCCTCTTTCGGGCACCATTCGCCGATGGCTAAGGAGTAGTCAAACCCTGTTGCCTGAGTCCAGCTCTTGCCCTCTTTGCGCGCCTCGCTCAATCTGTCATACGCCACAAAATCGGCTCCGGGGGCGATAGCGTCATAATACCGGTCTGCAAACCGCGCCTCTATATTCTTGCCCAGACGGCTTATGCGGGCGATCACTACCGGCAGAAAACGCAAGTCTTTCGTACTGTCGGGAATGAACATCGGCTTGCGCCCGTTCAGCAGACAGGAGTCGCATTTGAGCACCATCTCCTGCTCCCCGAAATAGTATGTCAGTCCTACGATTTTCATCAGTCTTCAAAAATAGCGCACAAAATTACAATTTTTTTTTGACATATGCAAGGATTTAAGTAAAAAGTTTTACTTTTTATCTAAATCTGCTGATTTTTATTTTGCCCTGATAAATATCTGTACCGGCGTTCCTTCAAAATCCCACCATCCGCGTAGTTTGTTTTCCAGGAACCGGCGGTACGGCTCCTTGACATACTGCGGCAGGTTGGCGAAGAAGACAAAGGTCGGAATCTGTGTGTTCGGCAGTTGGGTGCAGTATTTGATTTTGATATATTTGCCTTTGGTGGCAGGTGGCGGATAGTTCTCTATCAGCGGCAGGAATTTCTCGTTCAGTTGCGCGGTAGGGATCTTCTTCTGCTTGTTTTCATAGACATGCAGAGCCGTTTCCATCACTTTGAAGATGCGTTGCTTGGTCAGGGCGCTTGTGAAGATGATAGGGAAATCCGTAAACGGCGCGATACGTTCGCGGATAGCTGCCTCGTAGGCTTTAATGTCCTGCGTGGTTTTGCTCTCCACCAAGTCCCATTTGTTAATACATACCACCAGCCCTTTCTTGTTCTTCTGGATGAGCGAATAGATATTGAGATCCTGAGCCTCTATGCCGCGTGTCGCGTCAATCATCAGGATACAGACATCCGAGTTTTCTATGGCGCGTATGGAGCGCACCACCGAGTAGTACTCCAGATCCTCGTTCACCTTGGCTTTCTTGCGGATACCTGCGGTGTCAACGAGGTAAAACTCCTTGCCGAACTTGTTGTACTTGGTGTAGATTGAGTCGCGCGTCGTACCCGGTATATTGGTTACGATGGAGCGTTCTTCGCCGATGAAAGCGTTCAGAATGCTGGATTTGCCGGCGTTAGGTCTGCCCACGATAGCGAAACGGGGCAGGTCTTCGATCTCCTCCTCGGTGTCGGTTTTTTTGAACCGCGACACCACCTCGTCCAGCAGGTCGCCCGAACCTAATCCGTTCTCTGCCGAGAGGATATACGGTTCGCCTAATCCTAACTTATAGAACTCCGCTGCGCCGTACTGGCTCTCGAACGTATCTACTTTGTTCACTGCCAGGACAGTCGGTTTCCTGGCTTGTCGGAGCAGGTGTGCCACCTCTGTGTCAAACTGCGTTACTCCTTCGTTCACGTCCACGACCAACAGCACGACATCCGCCTCTTTGATGGCTAAATCCACCTGGCGGTTAATCTCGCTCTCGAAGGTGTCATCGCTGTTCACTACCCAGCCGCCGGTGTCTATCACGGAAAACTCCTTGCCGCACCACTCGCATTTGCCGTACTGGCGGTCACGGGTGGTACCGGCGGTGTCCATCACAATCGCGCGACGGGTACCCGTCAGGCGGTTAAAAAGAGTCGATTTCCCTACATTGGGACGACCCACTATCGCTACAATATTTGCCATAGTTGTTCAAATTTTAATTTTTGGTTTTCAGCATTCAGCATTCAGCATTCAGTATTCAGCATTCAGTTTTCAGCATTCAGCATTCTGACAGCAGGCGGCTGACGGTTCACAGCCGTTTTTCTCACAGCCGTTTTTCTCACAGCCGTTTTTCTTGCAGTTGCCTTTCTTGCAGCCGCCTTTTTTGCCGCAGCAGTGGTGCGGATTTCTGATCTGCTCCAGTTCTTCCTCCGTAGCCTGGCGCACCTCAAGCACTTTGCCCTTGAAGTGCAGGTCTTCACCAGCCAGCGGGTGGTTGAGGTCGATCGTTACGGTCTTCTCTCCGATATCCACCACTTCGGCATTCACCTGCATTCCGTCATCCGTGAGCATCGGAATAATGGCCCCCACGTAAACATGTTCCTCGTCAAACTCCTCGTTGCCGTTGTAAAACATTCTTCGCGGCAGTTCTTTCACGCCGCGCTCGTCGTGTTCGCCGTAGGCTTCGGCGCATGGAACCACAAAATCGAACTCCTCGCCGGCTTCTTTGCCTGCCATCCGTGCTTCGAACCCGGAAATCATCATTCCTTCCCCCTGGCAATACACCATGGGACGGGTCTCTCTCGCCTGATGGATCATCTCTTCTGTTCCTTCCCGCTCGCCTTGGATATACAACTCCATGCTGAGCGTCACTACTGTCAAGTTCTCTACTTTCATATTCTTTGATTTATTATAGATGTTCACATGATAAATGTCCGAATGGTATGTCTTTACCACCAGTTCACCCTTCCGTTCGTGCTGTTGTTGCTGCTCTTGTCGTATTTGAGGTCACTCAGCATCGAGGCGTTCACGCCTATGTGGAAGGTATAGCTTTTGAACGGACCGAACGGCACAAAACTGGCACTCATGTTCCAGCAGTGCAAGTCGCGGCTGACATTGAAGGAGGCGGAGTTGAACTTCTTGTTCTTGAAGTCAAAACTCGTGCTGGCACTCACTTTCCATCCGTCGCCGAAACCGATGTTTCCGCTGAAGTTCAGGTTCTGTGTCCAGACCATCTTGTAATACATCTTGTCATAGTCGAACTCGCTGCCTGCGCCGTATCGGATATTGTAACTGACCGTCAGACTCCATGGGATCTTCATCTTGACATATCCCTCGTCGTCCGCCTCGTCATGGTGGTGCGAGTGTGTCTTGAGTTTGCCGTTTTGTCCCGTGCCGTCGTCGTTGATGGTGAAGGGCTCCATGTTCACGTTCTCAGCCTCGGCGTCCCCTTCGTCCTTCTTTTTGTTCTTGTCTTTCTTGCCGAACCATTTCTTGAAGGTGTCGTTGTTGAAGGTGTAGCTGAAGCTGAAGTTCGTACCGCTCCAGTGGGGGAATCGCTTGTTGTGCCAGTACTGCTTGTTTGTTCTGACCGGTCTGCCGTTGGCATCCAGCTGGTACATGTACGGATCCAAGTTCGTGCCCAGGCTGATTTTGTAGTTCACCTTCGGGATTTTGAATTGCAGATCCACGCGGAACAGACTCCAGTTCATCGAGTCGGCGATGAAATTGTAACCTCCCGAGATGGCGAACTTGTCAATCAGGCTCACCACTTTGAAAGGCTGTTTGCCGGTGGTGTCGTTCTTGTTGACGATCTTCATCTCCAGGTTGTTGTCCAGCGAGAAGTTCAGCATTGTGGCTTCTCCGCGCATTGCGTTGCCGTAGATGCCGTTCGGGAAGCGCGAGTAGATCTGGCGGGTGTACATGGGATTGCCTTCAGCGTCCGTTTTCTGTATTTTCCTGCCGTTCTCGTCCAGTTCGGAGGTATAGACGGGTTCGTCATAGCTGCCGTAATACCCCCAGCCGGGTTTCTCGAAGTTGGGGTGGTAGCTGAAACTGACACTCGGTGTCATCACATGTCGGAATTTCTCCACCTTGCTGTTTTTGAATATCTTCTTCGAGGGTGTGTAGAAGCCGTAGAGCTTCGTACTCATCGACAATCCCACGTTGAAATCGAACACATTGTAAAATCCGTTCGTTGTGTCCATCACCAGTTGTTGCTCCTGCTCGTCGAAGGTGCGGTCCACGCGTGTGAAATACATTCGGTCGGTCATGTTGATAGTCGGCGTGAGGCTTATGTATTTGAAGAGCATGAACGAAGCCGACACATTGGCGGTGTGTCTCATACCGGTCTGCCAGTCGCGCAGGAAATTGGAGTGCAGGATTTTGCTCTCCTTAATATGGTTGACGGCAATCTTTCCTTCGCCCGAGTACTGTATGCCGATTTTCTCGTACCATTTCTCTTTGCCTATCGGCTTCTTGCGTTTGAACGGGAACACCCTTGTCATGTTCACCGACAGTTGTGGCAATGTGAGCGAGATCGTCGAGTCCCTTGTCTGCTGGTTCAGACTCATTGTCATGCTCAGGCTCCAGTATTTGTTGTTCGGAAATCGCTGTGTGTAGTTGATGGTCGAACTCTTGACGTTCTCCGACATTAGCTGTGGGTTGTAGTAGTTGTTGATATTTGACCGGTTGTATCCGCTCGTCGAGAAGTTCACATTCGCCGAGAAGTTGCAATAGGGGTTTGCCTTGCTGTCTTGCGTATGTGACCATCGCACGGAGAAGTTGGTAGCCTTCGAGTAGTCCGGCAATCCCTTTTCGCTTGTTACGTCGTTGCGGTACGAGACACTCAGATTACCGGAGAAATGGTACCGCCAGATATATTTGGATGTGGCGTTGATAGCCCATGTGCCGCGTGAGTAGATGTCTCCTTTCAGCTCCAGATCCACGTAGTCGTTGATTGCGAAATAGTATCCTAATCCGTTCAGGTACAGTCCTCGTGTGCCGTCATCTCCGAATGTCGGCATGATCAGCCCGCTCGAATAGGTGTTCGTGAACGGGAAGAAGCCGAAGGGAATGGCTAAGGGCAAGGGCACGTCGCCCACGACCATGTATGCCGGTCCTGTGGCAATATAGTCACCGGGTTTCACTTTGGCTTTTGTCATTCTCAGGTAGAAGTGCGGGTGCTCATGGTCGTCGCAGGTTGTGTATTTGCCACCAGCCATCATCATGACGTCTTCGCCGGCTTTCTTGGCTTTCTCCGCCAGGATATATCCTTCGCCTTGTTGTGTCACTACGTTTTTGATAAATCCTTTCTGGCTTTCCAGGTTGTAGGTCATCTCCTTGGCGTTGTAGCTGTCTTTTTCGTCTTTGAAGACGGGATGTCCGACCCATTCGTCATTGATCGAGTCGTATCTGCCGGTGGCGTAGATGGTGTTGCTGTCCATGTTCATGCGGATATATTCGCTTTGCAGCTCCATTCCTTCGAATTTCACATCTCCCTGCCCGTATAGCACAGCAGTTCCGTTCTTGTTCACCACCATCGAGTCGTTGGACGAGTAGGGTATTGGTGAGCTGATCGAATTGCTTTGTTTGAATTCTTTTGCGGTGTCTGTCTGTGCGTCGGGAATGGTGTCGGAGAGGATTTCGCTCAGTCGGGTAGGTGATAGTTCGTCCGGATGAAGCACCTTGTCTGATTTCTGCACACGCTGTGCCGAAGCGGGAATACCGGCGATGAGCATTCCTGTGAACAAGACAACATGTATATATTTTTCTATATATTTTCCTACGCGCTCGCGCATAATAAGCCAATTTAGGGCACAAAGGTACAACAAATTTTGGACATATGCAAATAAAAAGGAGTTTTTTTCTGCCTAATTGAATAAAATTCAATCAATATAGGCTGCTATCCGGGGGACATATGCTTGCATAATGGGCTCCGGGTAGCAGCCTATATTAGGTGCGCCTTATGCGCATGGCAGAAAAAATCCCTTTTTATTTACCGCATTGCTTACCTACATTTCGGAGGATTCCTTGTTCGCTTGCGAATAAGGGCGTGCCGAAATTTTGCGGTATTGTCCACAGATTGCACAGATTAAACAGATTTGGGGTTGTCCCAAGAATGGGACAAAAACGAAATCGTTGACTCGATAAAAGTCTGACAAAAGTCTGATAAACCCCTTACGAGACCCTTACGGGGGGAGGGGGGAGCCGTCAGACGTCAGCCGTCAGAAAGCTGAAATCTGAAATATAACGGCGGCAAGAATGCCACCGAAGGGAACAAACGGAAAGAAAAAAGTTGTCCCAAGGATGGGACAAAAATGGATGATGAGGGGTTGTCCCAAAGATGGGACAAAAATGGATGACGAAGCCGGCATTGAGCTGATATTGAGTTGAGACGGATAGGCAATAGGTAGGCAACAGGGTCGGAAATGGTTAACTAATCACTAAGAATATACAAGAACCACTAACGCTGAGTTTTCGAACACAGCGTTCGAAAAAAATGCACTGCACTATTTGCACTATTTGCACTTTGGAACGAGAAAGTGCAGAAAGTGCAGAAAGTGCAAGGCAAAAAAATATATGACCGGATTGACCGAATTGACCATTTGAAGGCGAAACGGTCAAAAAGGTCAAAACGGTCAGAAAAAAATAAATGAATCTCCGAGCTGAATTTTTATTTGTTTGTCCAAAATTACCAAAAATGAATCAAAAATTATTTTTTTTGATATATGCAAATTTTCGGGTATAAATTTGCCAAGTAAAATGCAATTTTATCTATGTACAAAAGAAAGAAGCCATCCGACTTGTCAACAAAATGTGCGGCTTACGACCGCACATTTATCACAATTCAATCAACCGGTGGCGGTATTGTTTGAGCGCGTCGAAGCGCATAAAGTAGTCTGTTGTGCCTTTCGGAATAAACACGCGCACAATACGATTGCACCTATCAAATGCGGTGGACTCAATGCGCTCAATGGACTTAGGTAAGGTTATAGAAGCCAAACTATTGCAGTTATCAAATACATAAGTACCTATATATTTTGAACCCTCAGTTATTACCACATCTGACAGCATAGAGCAACTAGCAAATGCACCTGATTCTATAGATTCTATACCGCTGCCAATGGAGACTTTTTTAAGACTACTGCAGCCGTCGAAACAACTTCTTGTCACTTGATGGATGCCCTGTAATTTGATTTCGCTTTCTAATGAATAACAGCCCAAGAAGGCGAATTCTCCAATATACACAACGCTATCCGGAATAGAAATGTGCGATAAATTCCGCCGTTGAGAAAAGGCAGAGTCTGCAATTACCTCAATGCCTTCAGGTATAGATGAACTATTGCAACCATGAACCAGTGTGTTAGTCGCAGTAACAATGATAGCATTGCAGTTATCACGAGAGTCAAACATGGGATTTCCTTGCTCAACGACCAGAGAAGACAGTTGCTCACATAACTCAAAATTATTCTTCCCTATCACTGATACAGTTTTTGGAATGATTAGTGACGTCAATTCATCGCATCCATTTATGGCATATGCGCCAATGTCAGTCACAAAATCCGGTATTCGATATGCTCCCTTTAACCCCGATGGCATTCGCGTGAGTGTGGTAATGTCGCCACAAATGGAGAATTGCACTCCCTGCTCATCTCTAAAGTGTTTTCTAACAAATGTTTTCATATGTGTTCTTCTTTATGTGTTGTTTTGTCAGTGCAATTTATGCTATACTCAAGGTCGAAATCCCGACAGAAGATAAAATCTGTTAGTGCAAAGTTGGTATGGTCGAAGAGATTATGGAAGGCATTGATGAGATGCAAGTCCTTTGTGAGCTTTTGGTCTAACCGCTCATTCCAATTATCCGGTTTACAGTCCATGCCGATGAACTCTTCGAAAGATACCTCCAAGTTTTGAGGAAGGTATAAACTGCGCGTCACACCGGTATCATACAATGAGTTCCAACCGGTATCACACAAAGCCTCCCATAATTCTTGCCTGCTATCATTTTGAAATGGATGAAGAGAAGGATATTCTTTTGACAAAAAACAATTGGCTACTAATTCCACATTTGGCTGAAATGCGGACATTCGAGAGTATAGTTCATGCGCATGATCATACATCTTTTGCAAAGCGAGATACAGAGCATCATTAAAGGCTATAATATCCTGTATAAGACATTTTTGGTTTGCCAATGCTTGCTCATTAAGAATATCACGGCGCAATTCAAGTAGACACTCACATTGGGTATAATCCTCAAGATCATTTCTAAAATCATAGGTAGTCCGTATCTCCCATTCTATATATCGGAGATATTTATCATTATAGTGTATCATGTTTCATCCTTTCTAATCGTTCGCGTTCTGCTGCAATTTCCTCTGGAGTAAGAATAACAGCAAACAAAGTGATTTCAGAAAACATCTTAGCAATGTGCGGTTCACAATGCGTTAGTTCGCAAAATTCTTTGAAAGGCGGATCTTCCTCTCGGTTATTGCAAATAAGTACCGCCATTTTGCTACGGATGTCAATGTCTGACATAAAGAGTTCTTTGAGACGCAACAATTCGAGTTGGTCATTGATTTCTTGCTTTGTCATAGTCTTTCAATATAAAAAAATACAGCGTGACTTTCGAATCACGCTGCAAAATTACTGCTCAGCTCGTTCACAAAGTGGCAGAGCATTATTTTTTTATTAAAAATCGCTTCCTGACAGTTGATTTTGTATCTCAAGAGCCTTTTGTTTGCTGAATTGGTCCACCTCTTTCTGGTACAAGCCGCCGAGTGCTTCGGTTCCTCCGTACGTTATTGTGCAATCATCCCAACCGCGATAGAACATCTCCAATTCGATATTGTCGTCCAAATGCCAAATAGCCGCACTACTGTCTTCCAAATCTTGGACGACAGGTCTGCCGTGTGTCCGTTGAATCAAGGTTGTCTTGCCGTACTTCTCTTCAATGCGGGAAATGATTGCACGGCACTGTTCCATTCCGGGAATGTCTTTGTACTGCTTAAGGAGAGAGAAGGAGATTTTAATTTTGTAGACGGTGTGGGTTAGTTTGGTAGCGCGCATTTCAATGTAGCAAGGGTACGTCATGAAAGTGCCGTAGATAGTACTAATCTCCACATCATTACTTCCTTCGTAGATGTACGTTTGACCTTCAAAGCCTTTTTCGTTGAAAGCGGCTAAAAACTCATCGTAGGTGCTCCCGAACGGAACACCAAAGACCTGAACGGTGGACTTTTGTCCAAATGCGGTTGCTACTCCCATGGAGAGAAGCAGACTAAAAAGAATAACTTTTCTCATAACTTGTTAATTTGATTATTATAATAATGCAGCGTGACCCAAACGAATCACGCTGCAAAATTACAATACCAAACTCCCACAAAATAGAGGAGAGATTTTTTAAGAAATCTTCTCTGCCTGAAGATGGGAAACTGAAATCAAACCGGGCTTCAGCAAATCAACACCATACTTGCTGACAAACAAGTTGTTGATCTTCGGTTTGTTCTCTCCGGGGTTAGAATTAAGCGGGTTTGACATACTTACGGGAGTTACCATGTCCACAAACATCCCTTTCTCCAAGCGAACACCATTGACGGACTCGCTTCTTTTAACTGAAATTCTCCAAAGTGCCATAGTGATTGATATTTAAGTGGTTAACGATGTGAATTTGTAAAGCCAGAATGAGCTTTTAGAAACTCAAAATACGCTTCTACCATTCCAACATAATCAAGACCAAGATAACTAAGATGATATGAATTTATAGCAATCTTATTCTTTTTTTCATCATAATATATCCAACTCTCTTTTTTGTCTGCCTTGAAATTATAACCTATTGTATTTAAGAAATTAAGCATAAGGTTGCCGCTCCCTCCAATAGACTTACTATAGCCACAACAAACAAAAACATCAGCATCAAGCAAAGAGATTTGTCTCTTCAAGAACTCACTGTCATTATTAATGGCATCATCCAGAGTTTTATTTAGGCACCTCTCATATCCAACTTCTTTTTTACAATTGATACGAGCAAATATATTTTTGTCTACCGTCTCTAAGATAGAGGCTTCTAAACTCTCTCTATCTGCGAAGCCATCGAAGCATGCTTTGTTCTTTTCATTTGTTTTTATTATTCCATACAGTATATAGGCTAAATTTACGTATAGTCGGCTTTCGCGTTGAAGATACATATCAGTTGGGGGATAGACCTCTGATCTATATCTAAAGGATTCACTCTTGACATCCCATGCTACATCATCATTTGTATTTTGATCCTTAGTCAAATACAATATTCTAAGAGGAGCCTTATCCCACATCTCATTCTCATATCCGCTTGCTTTTCTTGCCCATCGAAAGAAAGAACCGTCTTCCCTATGAATAGGATAGAAACTACCTTTGAACATGATACCATCAGGGGCAAAATAGTCTCCAAGATTAGGACAGTTGGGATAAAGATGTTGATTTCTTGCAATGTAATCAGCGCGCCATTCATCAAGAATGCGTTGGTTTTCTCCTACATAGTCTTTCATATTGATAAATATTTAATGGTTGTACATTTTATTAGTTCTCGCTGCATCTTCAGCGAACTCATTTCTCATTGACTCCGGAGCGAGCACCTCGACATCGGAACCGTATTTGTATAATTCCTGCTTAAAGTCGAAACTGGGAATTATAAAATATCTGAAGATAGAATACTCTTCATTCGTCTCTATTTCTTCTTGCGAAGTATGCAACGGCAAGGAACGCAAATAAGGTACTTGCTTGGCTGAAACGGATATTTTAACCTCGACCGGCTCGTAATTCAAATCAGCAGTACCATAAGCGTCTTTGAAATAAGCTTCTGCATTGAAGCCTTTGGGCAACTTATATTTCTGCGTAGTCAGTTCAATGGCATGGATGCGGTCAAGCGAATACAAATACGTTTGATCTATACCGGGTGAGTATGCCAATACGTACCAACGTTGCTTGAACATCTTGAGACAATATGGCTCAACGATGAATGTTGCGGGATAGTCCTTTGTAAAGCCTTGATAAGTCATTTCTATAGCTGTCTTATCGCGCAGGGCTTCAATGATAGGCGCAAGGAACTTTTCTCCGGACGGTATTGGCTCAAATAGAATTTGGTCGGATAACTCCTTGCTGTCTTTGAGCAGACTATCCATAGACATAAGGTTCAATAAGCGCAAGCGCAGATCTGCGCCGCGTAAGTCGGAAGCCTCTTCAATATAATACTCATTATAGGCATTGCATTTGATATGGACATCAAAAAGCATTTCAACCGTGCTTTTCCAGCGATGGAAATTACTCTCTGGGAGATAGTCCTGTTTGTACTCGTTTACGGACGAGTGTGCCCATTTCTCATCTATCGCCGCGCGTGAAATAGGACCGCGTGCGATAGTGTTCAACAGCCAAATATAGCAGTTGAAAAGATAAGCAGTTGATGATTTAAGTTTTTTCTTCGTTTCCATGTGCGTTAAATTTTTCACGGTGCAAAATTACTGCTTCAAACTCCCACAAAGTGAATGAGTGTGCAAAATTACTGTTTTTTTTTGAAATATGCAAATATGTAAGGTAGTATTTTTGATTTTTACAAATTTTGATACATCTACAGGCTGAAAAGCGGGCACAAAAAAACAGAGCCTCGTTCCCGAAACTCTGTATATAAAATATGTCACCGCTTTTTTACGCTGCCGGTGCCAGCGCTCCTGTTTAACGTCGGCAAGTGACGAGAGGTTATTTCATTCTTTGAAGAATATCCTTTAGGAATACCTCCGATATGTTTTCATAATCCGCTTTGTCGTAAATGTAAAGCAACTGCAATTCATCTTCTACAATTTTGGCACGGATGATTACTCGAGCGCCGCCGCTTCTGCCACGTCTTTTGGACGTGATAGCCATCCGAATCTTACGTGCTCCATCAGTGAGTTCCACACCTTGGTTTGGATTATTCAGTAACGACAACAATAAACGCTCAAAATCTGCCTCTAACGAACGATGGCGTTTTTTCAAGCGTTTGTAGGCAACTTTAAAATCATCAGACATTCTTACTCTCATAGTGCGCGAAGAGTTTCTATCGCTTCATCTACACTCATGCTGGGAGCAGATTCCACTTGCTTCATACTCCGTTTGATCGTCTGAGCTAAGCGGTATGCTTTGTCTAACTCCTGCAATCGAGCCCATCTGCGATTACTAAGACGCACAGTTGTCGTAGTTGCTGTTTGTTCCAATACACACATAACTTTACCTGTATTAATGATTTTGCGCTGCAAAATTACACAAAAAAAATGACACTTGCAAATAAAAGTGCCATTTTTATGCATTTTTGTATTTTTTTACCGGATTTTTATCACCGCTTTTTTACGCTGCCGGTGAGGTCAGACCTGGATTGCATTTTGCGCTGCAAAGTTACAATAAAAAATGACATACGCAAGGGCGGATGTCATTTTTAGCGATTTTTCTTGCCTCAATGCAAAGATAATGCTCCGTAAGGCTCTCGTAAGGGGTTTATCAGACTTTTGTCAGACTTTTATCGAGTCACCGATTTCTATCCAACCCTGTTTGTCGTACATTCGACCTCCTCCCCCATAGATGGGGACCCCTTCGAAAGTACGTTCGCATTGTGCAGCCCATATACCATCGCGGGCATTTTTTTGACGAGCCTGACGGCTTCCTATCTTGCGCGTATATATATCGTCTTATGCAAGCATAGCCGCTATCTATCCGCACAAAATAGATAGAATTGCATTCTATTCGTCAAAAAAATGCCCGAACACTTGCATATGTGAAAAAATTGTCGTACCTTTGCACTTTATTTTGTGTTTTTTTGTAAATAATTACAGGTATGCGTTATATAAATAAGGTACAAAACAAGTTTCATAAGGTATTACAAACATTCGGAAGAAAGGTGCTGTTCGGATTGTTGTTGGTAGCGATGCCCGTTTGGGGGCAGTACGATGCCCACCTCACGGGACACGTCTTGGACGAAGTCACCGGCGAACATCTGGCCTTCGTTAATGTACAGGTCAAAGGCACCAATATCGGTACCGTTACCGACGAGTCCGGTCACTACCTTCTCAAAGACCTGCCTATAGGCAGACAAACGATAGTGTTCAGTTATGTGGGGTACGAGAAAGCCGAGTTGCCGGTGACTATCATCGCCGACAAGACGGTTGAGCTGAAGGCAGTGATCCACGAAGAGGCACAACAACTGGAGAGCGTGGTTGTGACCGCCAACCGATACGCCACCAAGCGTCAGGAAGCGGCTACGATAGTCAATGTGCTCTCTCCCGCACTGTTTGAGAACACCGCCGTCTCCTGCGTGGCAGACGCGTTGGGATTCCAGCCGGGCTTGCGCGTGGAGAACACCTGCTCCAACTGCGGCAAGACCGACCTGCGTATTAATGGTCTGCAGGGACAATACACCCAGATCCTGATGGACTCTCGTCCCGTCTTCTCGTCGATGGCTTCGGTCTATGGGATGGAGCAAGTGCCGGCTGCGATGATCGACCGCATCGAGGTGGTACGCGGCGGCGGTTCGGCGATGTACGGTGCCAATGCCATCGCCGGCGTGGTGAATATCATCACCAAAGAGCCGGTGCGCAACTTCGTCAATATATCCAACACCTCCAATGTGAACGAACACGGCGGTTACGATATCAACACCGACCTCAATGCTTCTGTAATGTCCGAAAACCGCAAGATAGGTGCTTACCTCTTTGCGTCGCACCGCACCCGGAGCGCTTACGACCGTGACCAAGACGGTTTCAGCGAGTCTCCGCAACTGCGTTCGACCACTGCCGGGACACGCCTTTTCTTCAAGACTTCGGCATACAGCAAGATCACCGCCGAGTACCACCATACGACAGACTACCGCCGTGGCGGTAACAAGCGTGAGGAGGAGCCGCACGATGCCGACATAGCAGAGCAGTTGCGTCATAACATAGACGCCGGTTCTCTCTCATTCGACTGGTTCTCCCCCGACAGCCGCCATTTCATCTCAGCCTACACGGCGATGCAGCATATAGGGCGTGAGAGCTATTTCGGCGCCGGACGAGACACGGCAGCCTATGGCAGAAGCTCCGATCTGACTTCCAATACCGGTCTGCAGTACCGTTTCTCGTACCCCTGCGGCAAGATGGAGGGCGACCTTACCGTAGGTGCCGAATACAACTATAACGGACTGCATGACAAGATGTTGGGTTATAACCGCGACATGACGCAGAAAGTACATATCTTCGGCGCCTATGCCCAAAACGAGTGGAAGAACGCCCACTGGAGTGTGCTTGTCGGCGCACGTCTGGAGAAACACAGCATGCTGAAGACCGTGGTGGTCAATCCGCGTGCCACTTTCCGCTATACCCCGATAGAAGGCTTGGTTTTCCGTGCCGGTTACAGCAGCGGTTATCGTGCGCCGCAAGCCTACGACGAGGATCTGCACGTGGCGGCGGTAGGCGGCGAGGTGTCGCTGATAACCCTGGATCCCCAGCTCCGTCCGGAATACTCGCACAGCGCCACCCTGAGCGCGGACTGGTACAAGCGTTTCGGCAAATGGGAGGTGAACCTCACCGCCGAAGGTTTCTATACCTATCTGCAAGACGTCTTCTTCCTGCGCGAAGAGGGCAGGGACGCAGCCAATAACCTCCTTTTCACCCGTACCAATGCGCCGGGTGCCTGGGTGGGCGGAATTAATATCGAGGGTAAAGTGGCGTATGGCAGGTATTTCACTTTCCAAGCCGGATACACCTACCAGCAGAGCCAATACACCGAAGCGCAGGCATGGAGTTCCTCGGTGGCACCGCAGAAACGGATGCTTCACACGCCCGACAACTACGCCTATATGCTCTTTGATATCACCCCCGTCAAGGACTTCACCATCTCGCTTAACGGCAAGGTGACAGGATCGATGTTAGTGCCGCATCTTGCCGGTTTCATCGAGAATGACGAGGAAGTGAAGACCCCTTCTTTCTGGGATTTTGGCATCCGTTTGGCATACGATGTACACCTCTATAAACACTACTGTCTGGAGATCGGTTGCGGCGTGAAGAATATTCTCGACCAGTTCCAGCGTGACATAGACCAAGGCGAGAACAGAGATGCCAATTATATCTACGGTCCCTCTGTTCCGCGTACGTATTTCGTCTCCCTGGCGCTCAAACTGTAAAAAAATAGCACTTTTATTTGTGTATGTGGCATATTTTTTGTAATTTCGAGGACACCGACACGGCTTTGCCGTCCCACCTCGAAAGTACGTTCGCATCGTGCAGACCATATACCAATAAAAAGGATTTTTTCTGCCATGCGCGTAACGCGCACTTAATATAGTCTGCTGCCAAGACGCATTTATGCGAGCATATGCGCCTTAGCAACAGCCTATATTGATTGAATTTTATTCAATTAGGCAGAAAAAATCCTTTCTTATTTGCATATGTGCAAAATTTGTAGTAATTTTGTAGCCGGAAACTAAAAATAGAAAACGATGAATATGCTCAGATCTGCATTCTATACCGTTTTAGCCGCTGTTGTGTTAGGCAGCGCCACTCTTGATTTGTATGCACAGAAACCGGCTGCCAAAAATAAGCCATTTACCGTAGTGATCGATGCAGGGCACGGTGGAAAAGACCCCGGTGCCATCGGAAAAATATTGCGTGAGAAAGATCTTAATCTCTCCGTGTCGATGCTCACCGGCAAGATGATCAAAGAGAAATACCCGGAGGTCAATGTGGTCTATACTCGTCAGACCGATATATTCCTGCCGCTCCAGGAGCGCGCCAATATCGTCAACCGCAACAATGCCGATCTGTTCATCTGTATCCATACCAACGCCTCTTCCTCGCCGGCGGCACGCGGTGCAGAGACCTACGTGCTCGGTACGGAGAAGATGTCCGCCAACCTCGATGTGGCGATGCGTGAGAATGCCGTAATCCAGTTGGAAGCGGACTATCAGACCAATTATCAGGGTTTTGACCCCCGTTCGGTGGACTCCTATATCATGTTCGAACTAATGCAGAACAATTATATGGACAAGTCGCTCAAATACGCAGAGAATGTCCAGAAACAGATTGTCGGCAAAATACCCGTTCCTAACCGTGGCGTGCGTCAGGCTGCATTCTGGGTGCTGCTCAAGTCGGCTTGTCCGAGTGTCCTGTTCGAGATGGGATTTATCTCCAACCCCGAAGAGGAACGCTATCTGGCGCAGCCGGATAACCAGGCGGCTATAGCCCGTGCTCTGACGGATGCGTTCACCAATTTCTATAAGCCGGTAGCCAAACCCGAAACTCCTGCTCCTGTGATTGAACAACCGCAGGACACGACAGTAACAGCTGTGCCCGAGGTGGCAGAGACCCCCGTAGTCAAGTACGGCGTGCAGGTCTGCGCATCCAGAACTCCCCTCAAAGCCAATGACCCCCGACTCAAAGGACAGGAAACCAAACACTTCCATGTCAACGGGTGGTACAAATATTATATAGGAGAATATACTTCCGAGAAAGAGGCGATTGAGCGCCAGAAGGAGTTGAAGAGTATATTCCCCGGTTGCTGGGTTGTAACGATTAAACAATAACAATGAAATACGCACGTGAAATCAAAGTCGGAGCATTGGCAGTCTTATGCCTCTTCCTGCTCTTTTTCGGATTTAACTACCTGAAAGGGGTTAACATCTTCTCTTCTACCTACAGTTTCAAAGGTCAGTTTGTTCGCGCCAACGGTTTGGAGGAACAGGCTGCCGTGTATATCAAAGGCTACAAGATCGGTCAAGTGGAGTCGATCAAATACGATTTCACCGCCGACAGTTCGTTCCTGGTGACGATTTCTATCAACCGTGACATTGCCCTGCCCAAAGGCACCGAGATGGTGCTTGTCCAGGACGGATTGCTGGGTGGCGGTGCCATCGAACTGCGTGTACCTGCCGGTACCCATACCGACCTGTACGCCTCCGGCGAGATGCTTCCTACATCGATTGAACCGGGACTGATGGACATTGTTCAGCATGAGATGCTTGCCAAGATCACCTCCGCCGTAGAAGGTGCTGACAGCCTGATTGCTAACGTCAACAGCCAGCTCCGGGACGACCACCTCTATAATGCTCTGGCAAACGTGGACGAGGTGTCGCGTGACCTGACCGTAGTGTCCAAGGATGCCAAAAACATCGTGAAGACCGATATACCCAGGCTGGTACAGAGTGCCCGGACAACTGTTGACGGGCTGAATGCTCCGATCAATGATATTAAGCATTTCACCCGCCAACTGGACAGGGTTGACCTGCCTGCCACTATTGCGCGTGTCGATACGGCATTGGAGCACGTGGACGGAGCGGTGGTGCAACTGGAAGGCGTGGTGACCGATATACGTTCCACCGATGGTACGCTGGGCAGTCTTATCTACTCTCGTACGCTGTACGATAATCTGGACAGCACCGTGGTGGCGGCAGACTCGCTCTTGCGCGACTTGAAGGCAAACCCGAAACGGTACGTACATTTCTCTATTTTCGGATCCAAAGAAAAGAAAAAATAATGGCAGCACTCACCCAAGAACAGATTGAGCAGCGCGCTCAGCAGGCAAAAGAATATTTCAAACAGGGATATAACTGTGCACAGGCTGTGGCGGTAGCTTGCTGCGATCTGTGCGGTATGGACGACAAAGAGACGGCTGCCCGTATTTCTGCCGGTTTCGGCGGTGGAATAGGGCGCATGCGCCTCACTTGCGGAGCCGCTTCCGGCATGTTCATGTTGGCAGGCTTGCAGGCAGAAGGGCCACAACCCTTGGATGCGGAAGGCAAGCAGCGCACCTATGCCCGTGTGCGCCGGCTGGCAGATGCCTACAAGGCGGAGTTCGGTTCAATCACCTGCGCCGAACTTCTGGGACTCAAACCTGCCGAAGACGGCACTCCCTGCCGGCATATTCCTTGCGCCGAAATGGTGGCGCAGGCCGTACGCATATTCTTAACAACCCGGGCTGAATAAATCATATTCTACTTATCATGAAATACTTTCTTGCAATCATCGGTGGCGGTCCTGCCGGATATACAGCTGCCGAGATGGCTTCCAAAGCCGGTAAAGATGTCGTGCTCTTCGAGCAGAATGCTTTAGGAGGCACTTGTCTCAACGTAGGGTGTATTCCTACCAAATCGCTCTTATACGGTGCCAAACAATACTATAACGCCACGCATGCACAGAAGTACGGCGTTTCGGCAGAGAACGTAGCCTTCGATTTTCAGGCAATGCAGAAGAGGAAGACTATCGTTGTGCGCAAACTGGTGGCAGGCATTAAACAACGCCTCAATAATGCGCATTGTACGGTGGTGAACGGGGCTGCGACAGTCCTCCCATCCGCTGAGGGAGTGGAAGAGGGCAGACTCATCTCCTGCAACGGCGAGACCTACGAAGCCGAGAACCTGATGATCTGTACGGGCAGTACGAATTTTGTACCGCCTATTCCGGGCATTAAGGACAATCCGAATGTGTGGGACAGCACCGACGCCTTGGCGGCTGCTGAACTGCCCAAGTCAATCATCATCGTTGGCGGTGGCGTGATAGGAATGGAGTTCGCCACCCTCTATCATGAGTTGGGCGTGGCGGTGACGGTGATTGAGGCAATGGACACTATCTTGCCCAACCTGGACCAGGCGGTGGTGCAAATACTGCTGGACAAATACCGCAAAACAGAAATCAATATCCTTACTTCCACCAAGGTGGAAGAGATACGAAATGAAGGTGAGCAATCCGTCAAGGTCAAAGCCAACGGCGAGTGGTACGAGGCTCAGAAAGTGCTGGTGAGTGTGGGACGACGCGCCAACCTGCAAGGCTTGGAGGCACTCAGCGGTCTGGAGATGAACAGGGGCGCTATAGTGGTTGATGAGTTTATGAAGACCAGCCTGCCTAATGTCTATGCCTGCGGTGACGTTACCGGTAAGATCATGCTCGCGCACGTAGCTTCCCGTCAGGCCGAAGTGGCAGTAGGACGGATGCTCAAGCAGATCCCGCTTCAGCGTATAGCCTATAATGCCATTCCGTCGGTTGTTTATACTAATCCGGAAATAGCTTCGGTGGGACTGAGTGAGCAGCAGGTACGGGATTTCTACACCGAGATGGAAGGCGCTGCCGGCTTGGAGAAAGCGGGTGGAGTGGAGACCTTCTACGAGGTGCACAGTCTGCCGATGACTTTCTCCGGACGTTTCATGGCGGAGAATGACGGCGAGACCGGACTATGCAAGATGATTGTCGATAGCCGTAACAAGACGGTTCTGGGTGTGCATTGTATAGGAAACCCCTGCTCGGAGTTCATTGCCGCTGCCGGTTTTGCGGTGCGTAACGGATATACACTGCCGGAGTTCAGGCAAGTGGTCTTCCCGCATCCTACGGTAAGCGAGATCTTGCACGAAGTGATTGGTTAACTCTCCGGCGATGAACAAACGCATCTTACAGTTAGCTGTTCCAAGTATCCTGGCGAATATAACCATCCCTTTGGTAGGCTTGGTGGACACAGCCATAGTAGGGCATATCTCGGATGCCTCTGCCATCGGCGGTATTGCTATCGGTACGATGCTTTTCGACCTGCTGTATTGGAACTTCGGTTTCCTGCGTGTCGGTACCAGCGGCATGACAGCCCAAGCCTTGGGCAGAGGTGACAAGCGGGAGTGTGCGCGGTTGCTCACGCAGAGTTTGGGCATTGTCGGCGTGGCAACGGTTGGCATCTGGCTCCTGCAGTGGCTCTTCGTGACTCTGGCACTGGCATGTGTGCCCTGTTCGCCGGAGGTGGCTTCGTTTGCACGGCAGTATTTCTTCATCCGTATTTGGGCAGCGCCTGCCACGTTGAGCCTCTTTGCCCTCAAAGGTTGGTTCATCGGTATGCAGAACACCATCTCACCGATGGCAATCGATATCGTGGTGAATGTGGTGAATATGGTGGTGAGCTATGCCTTGGCGGTTTATACTCCTTTAGGGGCAATGGGTGTGGCGTACGGAACACTCGTGGCGCAATATACCGGTCTTCTATTGGGAATAATCCTTCTGGCTTGGCATTACCGCGATATTTTGCGCGGTACTCCGGTGGTAGCTATATTACGCGATTTTCCGTCCATGCGGCGGTTGCTGGTGCTGAACGGCAACTTGTTTATCCGCAGCCTTTGTTTTATGGTAGTATATGTAGGCTTTACCTCGCTGGCAAGCCGTTATGGCGATACGGAACTGGCAGTGAGTGCTATACTGATGAAGTTGTTCATGCTCTTCTCCTATTTTGTGGATGGCTTTGCCTATGCCGGAGAGGCGTTGGTTGGCAAAGCGTACGGCGAGATGCAGAATGCGGAAGACTTGCAGCCCCATAAGGCGGAACTGAAGAAGATAGTCCGTCTGCTTTTCGAATGGAGTGTAGGTGTCGGAGTGGTGTTTACTGTCATCTATGGCATCTGGGGCGGTGAGTGCATAGCTCTGATGACTTCGGATAGCGATGTTATCGCTCATTCGATGCCTTATATCGGATGGCTGATAGCTATGCCTGTTGTCAGCACGTTGGCGTTTATGTGGGACGGGGTCTATGTAGGAGCTACGGCAGGTGTAGAGATCCGCAATTCGATGGTCTGGGCGGCTGTAGGGTTTGTAGGGTGCTATCTGGCAAGTTATTACTGGGCAGGTGTGCACGCGCTCTATATTGCGTATTTTGCCCACTTGGTGGCACGGGTTGTATATCTGACCATCAAATGGAACAAGGTAGTGGAGAACCCACAACCGGTTTAGGGGAGGATAAACGGCAAATAAGGGCAAATGAAAAAGAGAGGCAAACCTCTCTTTTTTGTGGGCGTTTACGGATTCGAACCGCAGACCCTCTGCTTGTAAGGCAGATGCTCTAAACCAGCTGAGCTAAACGCCCTTTTCTTCTATTCCAGAACTTTATGCCTCATTTCAAGACTTACGCTCTTTCATTTCCGAAAGCGAGTGCAAAGGTACTGCTTTTTTTTGACATACGCAAATATTTTTGCTATTTTTTTTCAAAAAAATGCATTTTATACCATTTTTTTTCTTTATAAGGGGTAAAAAGGACAAAAATTAGTGCAGTAATCCCCATTCCGACAATCAAACCGGCTAAAACGTCTGCCGTGAAATGTTGGCTCAGATAAATGCGACTGTACCCCCCTAATGCCGCTAATATGAAACAGAGCAACTGAATCGCTGTGCTTTTGAGCGTGAATACCTTGTTGTTGCCGGAATGTGGCGGCAAGACAGAATTTCTGAGATGCATATTTATGATGACACAAAGAGCGAAGAAGAGCGCGAAAAAGGAGGTGGTGTGTCCGGAGGGAAACGAGTACCAGAGATTCATCTTTACGCCTTCTACCAGTGGCAGTTGTACATCCGGCATATTCATCTGAAACCATGTAACAGGGCGGGGGGCATTGATCAGGTGCTTCAGGATCTGTGTTGTCAGTGCGCTGAGCGACAGGCAAGCAGTGGCAATCGCTGCATAGCCGAAGCGATAAAAGAGCAGGAGGACACAAATGAGGTAAGGCGCCCATTCCCCCACGCGCGTGTACCATTTATAAAATATATCCCGCGCATCCGTGTGTCTGTCGCAAAGGAAAAGGTGCAGTTCCCCCTTGGGCACCAAAATGAGCGCTAAGCCCATGCTCAAGGCGAGCAGAAGGCTTAGCGCGATAAAGATGCTATTCTGTCGAAACAGCGATTTTATCATTGGATCTTAATTCCGTACGAGTTGTAGATGTGACCGTCACGCTCAATGAACAAGTGCTGGTCGATGATTGTCTTGCGTGCCGGTGCATTGGAGGTTGATGGAGCAGAGTAGTCATCGACATGGTCAATGGTCTTTTCGCACGTCGGCAGCACGGTACCATCCGCACGGGTCAGTACTACGTGGTAGGTGTCATTCAGTACGAATGGGGTTTCTGAATGATAGACAGAGCCGGTCGCACCCAAAATAGGCTCGCCGTTGTGGTACCACTGGTAGCCGGTGAAGGTATAGCCGGTGTTGTTATAAACCGCTAATACATTGTTGTACTTGTACGCGAAGACGGAAGAAGGATAATAAACCGTTACATTGATCGGGAAGGTCAGTGTCTTCATACAGATGGTATCCTCTACCGTAATACGGGCGCTGTAAGTACCCGGTGTGAGTTGTTCCGTAGGCAACGGAATAAGTCCTGCACCCGGTGTGACAACAGTGTCCATTGTGCCGCAGATGAAATGGGTCTCGCCTATATCTCCTTTGTGGTAAACATACGGAATATCGAACTTGTCGCCCGGGCAGACGTGCTGGGTGGTAACATCGTTCCGAACCTCCATGTCAAGACAAGTGATAACACGCAGGTGGCATGTGATAATAGAGTCACAGCCGGCTGCGTTACCGTTAGGGATTGTCCAAGTAACATCTTGTGAAGCCTCGTAGGTTGTGCCGTTGATAGTGTAGCTGTCTTGCGCGGTGTGGCTGTACTCGTAGGAGGAAGCCTTGCCGTACTCGACGAGTGTGATAACAACAGAGTCGCAGTTGTAATAGGTTGTATCCACACGGTACATTTCTCCGGTGTAGTCTTCCGCCACACAGTCGAATGTGCGGTGGCGGATAGTGTCAGGACGGTTTACGTAGAACGAGAATTGCACCTTGCCTAAGTAGCGGTTGCTCTCGGAGGTACATACTTGGTGACCATAGAGGCTTGCCTGTACATCGTACCAGCCCGGTACGTCATAGCTGTGCTCTGTGGTAGGAACGCCGTTATAGTCGCTTGTACCGTCACCGAAATCCCAGTCCACGCGGGTGATTTCGTCCGTACCTACGCGTGCGTCAAACTCAAGAGTGCTACCGATACAATAGGTAGTGGAACTGATATATCCGTCAGTGAAAGTCTCGCCATTAACGATCACACCCTGCTGAACGGCAGCCGAACCGGCAGAGTAGGCATAGGACTCATCTTCGCCGTTACCGTAAACAGTAGCTATCACGCCTCTTGGGTTCTCCAGACGGAAGACAGAGAAGTTAGAAGTGCCGGCATCGCCGATTTTAGCCCGTGCATAAGAGTAGGTGGGGTTGCCCGGAACAGGTATCCATTGCAAGAGACTGGTTTTGTCCACAGTGCTTGCTCCATAGAGGGCGGTAAGTCTGGTTTCTCTGCAGGCGGCCGTTTCGGTAACAACATTGAGGAAGTGATCATTGGTTTTGGATGTGTAGCAGGTACCGAAAGTAATTCTGCCGATCTTCTGCTGAATAGGTGACACCCATACAGAGGAAGGGTCGCCCTTACCGCCGACAATCTCATCGTTGCTCTTGCCTTTGTAGGAGTTACCGGTGTCGTAGTTATAGACGGCACAAGGGCAACTGGTTTCAATATAAACGACATCTTGCGTAATAACCTGATCAATAGGACTGTCTCCGGCTTTGTTGCCGTTGGGATCTCCGCTACCTTGCAGCATTATATAATAGGTTTCACCCTCATTGATATATGCTTGTGTGTAGCCGTCAATCTTGATCTCTGTGTCACGCTGGGTGGCGGTAATGCCGATGAGGTTTCCGTTCTTCTCAAGCGAACGGGTAGCAATAAACTGTGTTCCCCAGTACTCGATAGGCATCGGTTGTTCAAACAAACAGTCGCGGGCTGCAATACCGGTAGGTATATTGGTGATAGGAACACCGCAGTAGATAGCAATCTTGCGGTCATTTTTTGCTTTGATATGTGTACCGGAAAGGCTTCCCCCTTTCTCGGTAATGAGGTAATAGGTCTGTCCTTTGTTCAGGTCAATGGTATAGAGCTGTCCGGCAAGATGACCGTCGTAGGTGTTTCCGTTAGGAATAATATCCACCTTGGTACCGTCCTCTGTTCCGAGAATAGTGGTCAGACCTACTGCATCGGGGAAGTCAGACTTCACTTTCGACCAATAATCCTGGGTGTAGTACTCGCTACCGAGAGCCGTCATCGGCAGAATGTTGCTGGCATCCATGGAGTGGGTGGAACTCAGGATTACATAGACAGAGATGTCTTCGGTAGCGGTAATATGCAGACCATACATATTTTTCTGCCCTGCCAATGAATAGACATTATTGGCATTGCTTATGTTGGTCGGGTACCATTTGGAGGCATCCATCGGCACTTTGATCATTCCTGCATTGGGGTTGGTTTGCGAAACTGTGCCGTTACCGAACTCGTTCCACGAACCGGCAGCCACCTGCTGGGTGATATTGATGGCATTTCCGATACCACCTTCAATCTTTACGGTACACGCTTTCTCTGCGGAGACAGCGATGTAAGGGGCAGGTGTGGCTTTGTCCGGCGAGCAGACAAGCGATGAACTAACCCAGAAATCCTTACCCTGTGTAGAGGATTGTCCCCAAGCCGATGAAGTAATTCCGGCGAATAGCGTTACAAGCAAAAATGCAATAAGTTGCTTTTTCATATGATTATGTTCTAATTAGTTCTTTTTTATGTTCATCTCGGAAGCTGGTCCCGTGATGGTCATGTTCTAAACCGCATATCGGAATATAGATCTCCGGTTAGAGAATATGAATCTCTACGCGGCGGTTGTTCTGGCGGCCTTCTTCGGTGTCGTTGGTGTCGATAGGTTCTGTTTCGCCGCGACCTTCCGCCTCCAGTCTCTCAGGAGCGATACCACGTTTGATGAGGTCTTTCATAACAGCCTCGGCGCGTCCTTCGGACAGTTTCTGGTTCGCTTCGTCCTTACCTACGCTGTCGGTGTGACCTACGATCTTAATACGGGTGTCAGGATGGCTCTCCAGGAAGTTGTAGAGACCATTCAACTCAGCCTCGGAGACAGGCAGGATCTTGGTTTTGTTGGTAGCGAAGAACATATTCTTGAGGATAATAACCTCCTGCTTGACAGGAATAAGATCAATGTGGAGGCTGTCTCCCAAATCGCTTATTATACCATTGTAAGGCTCATAGCCGAACTGATCGATGTGAATAGAGTAGGAGACTGTGTCAGCCAGACGCTCGCTGCTGCCACCGCTGACAGAGTCGGTAGTGAGCGTATAGCGATCCTCGGATGTACCGCGCTTACGGACTTTGACATTGGCAATAAGCGGCAGTCCTGTCTCTTTGTCCGACACGGTAACGCGGAAGACCGGTTTCTCAACCAAACGGATCTCTACCGGTATACGACCGAACGTGTCAATGGTATAGATCGTTGTAGCGGGCTTATAGTTCTCAGCAGTAGCGAGAAGAGAGTAGTTACCGAACTTGGACTTCTGCTTGAGATCGCCTTTCGGCAGTCTCTTGTTACGCACGAGTGCTTTCTCTGTCTGCACATCAGAGATGGTGACAACAGCATTGGGGATAGGTTCGTTGGTCTTGCTGTCCAAAACTGTTATTTCCGCAGTGGAAGCAGGAGTCTCCGGTGTGCGACCAGGGATCTGGAACTGGATGGCGAAACGGACACCTACAAAGAGTGTGTTCAGTTTGGTACCCTCCATACCAAGCATCGTGTTGGTACGCTGGATCTGGTAGTCGTTGGTTACGACATCTACGGGGCGTGCCGCTGCAGTGGCATTGGTGTTAAGCACACCGTATTCGGCAAAGAGTCCCATTTTATAGTGGATATACTCGCGTCCGAACGGCTGGCGCTCGCCCTCTTTGACTTTCTTTTTCTTTTTGGCTTTCGGGTCGGCATCGCGGTGCAGCCATTCGTCCAGATCCAGACCGATCTCTGCACATAGACGCACATCCGGTTGCTTGAAGGAGATAGGGTGCTGGTCTTTGTTCTGCGCAGGGATGTCGAAGATTCCCAGACCGTAAGGCTCCAAGAATGCGGGGTCGTTGACAGTAATGTCGTACTGTCCCTTCTGGCTGTAGCTGCCCAACGGGAAACCGTAAGACACTTTTCCACCCAAGAGGAAATAGAACTTGTCAAACTGGGCACCGAACATCAACGGAATACCTACATAACCGGCATTGCGGGTTTCCTGCAGTTTGTCGAAGAGGTAGTTATATTTAGCTCCGGCAACATCGGTACGGTTCATCTGAAAACCGTAGTTGGAGGTGGAGTTGAAATAGTCGAAATCAATACCTGTTTCGAAGCGGAAGTGCTTGTACTCCAGCTCATATCCCACGCGTAGTCCTGCACCCGGTCCGCCTACCAAGGAGCGGTAAGCATAGTCGTTGTTGAGTTGCGAGCCTTGGCTGAGTGCGCCCCATTGGCCTTCTCCCTGCTTGTCCATAAGGGCAGCGTAGCCAATGCGCGGGCTGATATTAAAGAGGTGTTTCGCCTGCTCTTTCTGGCTGCGCTCCCAACGACGGATAACAGCAGCTTCACGTGCCAGTTCTTCCTGCTCGCGTTTCTCTGCCTCTTTGCGGCGCTCCTCTGCCAAGCGCTGACGCTCTGCGTCCTTTTTCTCGTTTTCTTTCTGACGATCGGCAGAAGCCTTGGCGCGCTCTTTCTCAGCCTGCAGGCGTTTCTTCTCCGCCTCGGCTTTCTTCTTGTCGGCTTCCTTTTGCTTGGCAGCCTGTTGTTTCTCTTTCTCTTTTTGCTTCTTGGCTCTTTCTTTCTCCTTTTGTGCCTGTGCTTTTGCTTTCGCTTTGTCCTTGTTGTTAGGGGCTGCAGCGACAGCGGCAGCAGAAGAAGCGGTCATGGCAGTCATCGGCATAGCGAGACTGAACAAGAATGCCAGTAATACGAAAATATGCATGCTCTTTTTCATCATTGTGTTCTCCTCTATGCTAATGGTTATTGAATATTGAATTTGAAGTTACGGTTGTTTTTGCCGGTGCGGACACGCAGCAGATAGAATCCTTTGTCTTTCGGCACATCGATAGTACAGCCTCCATTAGGGATATTGAAGGTTACTTCCTGATAGATCTTACCGTTTGAGGTGATCCATTGTGCGGTGCACTCGATATCTTTGGAAGTGTCATAGGAAGCATTGACGAAAATCTTGTCTCCGTTCAGAACCTGATAAGCGGTAATCTCGTTGCCTTCGGGAGTAAATTCACGTTTGTTCTTATTATCTGCAAACTCTTTGGCGCAAGCGCAGGTTCTGACTTCGTTGGGCTGCCCTTTGTTGATAGTGAAGCATACATAATACCTATCTTTCGATATGTCTCCGTAAGGCAGGTCGTAAAAGTTGAGGTTAGCAGAGATCTGACCCTCTATAGCGGTGCTGTCCGAGGTCCTGTACCACTGGAAGTCGCTGAGCGACTTACCGTCAAACTTGCTTGCCAAGAGACCTAAGACGTTATTGTAACGCTGGTCGATGACATCGTTATCGAAGTTGATCATAAAATACATGGTGGTGTCTGCACCGCCGCAGTCAGACTTGATAACAAGGTGAATGCCATATTCGGTATCCGGCTTGGCAGTCTTGGGAATGGAAATCTGGAAATAGTTGCTCTCTATTTTGAGCTGATCCTCATTGAAGCCTGCATCTTTGGCAGCCTGGTCAAACTCGATAGTGACATTATCGCCATAGAGATTTACTTTACCTTCATTGGTGTACGGAATTCTACCGATATACTCATTGCTATTCTCAGGGCAGGGGATATCGGGCGTACCAATAGAGAACTCGTACCGGCCGATGGTCACTTTGATAGGAATGCGGTCAACGGCACTTTGTCCCGAGCAGAGGTTACTGCTCTCGCGATAGATAAGTACATATGCGTCATAGACACCGGATTTCTCATAGAAGTGTGCTACGGAATCCCGGTTGGTGAGGTCATTGGAACCATCGCCGAAATACCACTCTATTTTCTCATATTCGTAGTCGGGGTGGCAAGCAAACTTAATGGTGTCTTCACCGCAAAGGGTATTTTCGCTCTCAGGGGTGAAAATCTGTCCGTTGATGGTGATATACTGTGTCAGCGGCTTGGTGGCACCTCCTGCAGAGTAGCCGTAGGACTCGTTGGCAGTAAATCCGTACACATGGGCGATAAAATTGCCGTTTTCGCTCTTGAGAGTGTGCGAGGTAGCGGTGCTGCCGAGTGATACTTGTGCGTAATGATAGGTGTTAGAACCGTCAACCGGAGAGAAATTGCTCTCAATAGAAGTACCGTCCAGCGTCATGGACTGCGGTTTGTCGGTTACGACATTGACATAGTGTGCGGTAGTACCGTTTTTGCTGGCATAAGTGGCAAAAGTGACTTGGTCGATCTGTTGCTCAATAGGGTTGATCCACAGCATAGCCGGGTCACCGCTGGAGTTCTTGTCTCCATGGTACTGTTGCGACACGATGAACAGGTGTACAGCGCAGGGGCAAGAGGTCGTTACCAGACAGCTTCCGTTCTTGGCATAAGTGCCGTAGGATCCGATCTCGAACTCCCAATAGCGTTTTGGGTTAGTGGCAAAATCGAATGTATAAACGGAGTCTCCGTTAATACGGACTTCGGTTTGGTCATTCAGTGCCAGAATACGGATTTTATCCGCAGGGCGACTTGCCGAAGCTGTCAAGACGAAGGTGTTTCCCCAGTACTGGGTAGGCATTGCTTGTGAGAAAATATGGTCACGTTGTTTTACCTGATAGGGAATATTGGTGTGCGGACAGCCTTGGAAGACTGCAATCTTCTTGCCATTACGCGCTTTGACATATGTACCGGAGAGATCGCCTTCTGCGTTGTCTTTCATGCCAGTCCATACATACCAGACTTGTCCTTTTTTGAGGACAGGCGAATGGAGGGTGTCTCCTTTTTGGAAGCGGGCAAAATCGCGCAAGTCTTCGTCCACCATATTAATGTCTCCACCTACAAAATTAAGTGCATTTTTTGCCGTGGTAATTGTAGTGGTATATTCAGAGGGGCAATAATCTATAATGGTATTGTCTTCTGCCGCAATGACGGCAAAGTGGCTACCTTGGGTAGAACCTGTTCCGCTATGGTCGGATGGGGTATAGGTCTGAATATAGTACTCGTCCAAGAGCGAAGCTGTCGGCAACACGTTGGTTGCATCGAATGTGGCTTTCTTGTAGTTGGTAGCGAAAAGAGAAATGTTTGCAGTTGCGGTAACATGCAGTGCACAGGTATCGACCTGCTCCGAGTTGACAGCATAGCAGACTTTTCCTGTACCAGCCATGGCAGAACGGGCATTGTCGGCAAGAACATTACCGGAGTAGAGTTCTACAAGGGTCATGTTGTTGGCAGAGACCGATACGGTCTCCGAATAGCCGGTGAAAGGATTGGTAATAGTAACATTACAATCCTCGCGGGAAGAAATTGACAGGGAAAGCTCCAATTGATTGTTGTCATCCTGGTCAGCTCTCAAGAATGTGACCCAGAAGTCCTTTCCTTCCGTGGACTGACCCTCTACTACCGTTTCTGCTTTAGTGCTTGTTAGCGGCGCCAAGCAGAGGCAAAAAAGTAAAACTGCAAAAAGATGTTTTTTCATATAAATTTTAGTGTTAAAAAAGTATTCATTCTGTTTCGCCTGCAAAGTTACACATAAATCCTTACGCGCGCGTGTAGTTTCTCGCGGAAAATGTGTAAAAATTGACACTTTAGTGAATAAGTGTCCCTAAAGTGCTATAAATTGACTTTCCGTGGATAATAACCATCGTCCCGTCACGCAATTCTTTGCGCGGGGAAGTGTCGGACGATGTATGGTGGTCAATGCCGGTGTGGTCATCAGGAGAGGGGGGATTGCATTGCAACAGATATAATTCCTGTATGCAGGCACGTTTGGTTGTGGCTCCTCCTACGGAGACTAAGCGGATCGATTTTGTGCCGGCAGGAACAGCCAGCCGGTAGCGGATTTCATTCCTGGTCTCTTTCTCAACCGTTACGCATATCGAAGTGTCTATTACTTGGTCATAATAGATGTCCAGTTGCATGGAGGTCGCACTGTTATAGGGAGAAGCCCTGAATGCAAGAATCGCGCTGTCTGTCAGGTTCAAACCTGTAAACGAAATCTCTCCGTCGGTACTGCTTTTGCCCATCGTGATAGATGCATTTCCGTTGGACTGGATACCGCTATTGGCGTTTCCGCAGATCCCGTCGTGATTAACGGCGTTCACAAGCGCGGCAGTGATTGCCGGCAGATTGATAATGGTGTCATAAATCTGCGGCTCCGGTTCTCCCATATCGTCCGGGCACCATCCTTGCTCAAAAACGCAGTCCAAAGCAGACAGGTCAACCGTTTGCCCTTTCTTGTCGCCCCAGATATATTCGACCAACTCAGGGTAGTCGATAAACGGATTCCGGTTGTGCTGAATATCTGAAATCATATCCATCCGGCAAAGTTCTTTCGGACTCACCGGATCCGCTCTATGCCAGTCCAAGAGCACTTTCTGAATACTGTCAGAAAACATCAGATAGTTTGCGTTGCTGATATATTGGGTATAGGCAGTCCAGTTCAGGTACTCGTAGGCTGTAGCCATATAGAAATAGGTGCGTGCAAAATCGCCCCTGTATTCCTCAGCCGGTTCCCAGCAGATATACCCGTAGCCGGACGACTTGGCATTGTCCATACGGAAAGAGCCGTTATCAAACTTATCGCCTTTCTTCACGTGTCCGGGAGGGTAATTGCTCTTTTGAGAGTTGGCGCGCTGGTCGGAGGGGTTGAGGTTGTACAGATCCTTGTAGGCAATCCATGCGGGATCGCTTGAACTCAGATCTTTGTTCCAGCCCCACCAGGACTTGGGCAGGCAGTGCTCGATATTGAGTGAGCAGCCGGAGTCTCCCTGTTTATTCGGATAATAGCGGACACAGTTCGAATACATATCCCAAACGCCTCCGCGAGTGCTAGGTTTATGGTCAGTGAAAGGCAGAGCCTGCCAAGTTCCATAAGATTTGAGATCACCTACCTGCCACTCCGGCGGATTGGAGGTGGAGTGATAGGAGTTGGTGCCATATTCGTACCTTGTGCCTCCACGGATTATGAGGCTTAGTGCCGATTTGAGCACAGAGTCTTTTTTTCCATCAATGGAATTATAGTACCCCTCCGGTATCTCGTTAGCAAAAATACCGAGTGAAAGGACAAGAGCAGAGACCAAGGTAAGTTTTTTCATGGGGGACAAGGGAGTTATTTCTTTTTAACACAAACAAGCATGAGATTCAATGCCACATACCATAGTACGCAGGCTGTTCCGCTAAACAAAGCATATTCAATATGGCTTGTAATCAGTGCTTTGGTAATGCAGAGGGCAATCAGTACCACACATCCGCAGAGGAAAGCGACGATGGTAGCTTTCTCTTTTTTGAACGCCTTGAAGCTGAAGAACGGGATCTCGGCATTCATCAGATAGCCGCTGAAGAGCGACAGTCCGAGCAGCGCCCATGCAATCCAGTCGTATTTGAGCATTGCGTACGGCATACAACAGATACCTCCCCAGAAGAGTGCGTTGGCAGGTGTTGCCAAGCCGATGAATGAGTTGTGCTGGCGTTCGTCCACATTGAATTTAGCCAGACGCAATGCGGCAAAAGCCGCCATGAGCAGTGCAATGCCAGCCCACCATCCCAAGACGGGGAGCAAGTAACAGAATAACATCATAGCAGGGGCTAAACCAAAGGTTATGTCATCCGCCAATGAGTCCAACTGAATACCGATGGGACTCGGTGCTTTGAGCAGACGGGCACTCAAACCGTCGAAGAAATCGAAGAATGCTCCTCCCAAGATAAAGACAAAAGCCCAGACAAACACCCCTTTGGTTGCCAAAAAGACGGCTATCGCTCCGCAAAGGAGGTTACAACTGGTGATGACGTCAGGGATAATTCGTTTATTCATAATATGACAGTTTTGGCAAGAAGGTCAGTCTGTTAAGGCTAATCTTCCAGTTTTTTATAAACAAAATAGGTAATGATAAAGGTAGTAATACTACAACTGTTGGCAATCCAGAAGAAGGCGGAATAACCGACGGCGAGTTCAATACTGCCGGCAATAAATCCCGGAATCATCATCGACAGCGCCATAAAGGCGGTGCAGATGGCGTAGTGCGAAGTTTTGTATGCACCTTCGGAGAAATGCATCATATACATCATATAGGCGGTGAAACCAAAGCCGTAACCGAACTGCTCAAAGCTGACAGCAGTGCCGATAAGCCAGAGGGATTCCGGTTGCGCCATGCTGAGGTAACAGTAAACAAAACTGGGCAGTGTGAGCGCGGCAGCCATGAGCCACAAGGAGCGTTTGAGTCCTTTGCGGGAAATGTATATGCCACCCAAGATGCCTCCTAAAAGCAGGCAGATGACGCCAATCGTGCCGTATAGCACGCCAACGGTGTCGGTGTTCAGTCCCAAGCCTCCTCCGATAATCTGTCCGTTGCGCAGAGTGGTAGCGGTAGAATCGACCAGGAAAGGCAGGCTGAGTTTTACCAAAAATCCCTCACTCAAGCGGTATAGGAGCATAAATCCGATAGCCAAGCCTACGCCGGGTTTGGTGAAGAAGGAAGCAAAGGATTGTCCGAGTTCGGAGAACGCCCCCCGGAAGTCAGTAGTCGTGCGAGGCTTGTCTTCTTCAGGACGGGGGAGAAAGAAAGAGTGGTAGAGGGTGACGCAGAGCATAATAACGCTTGTGACGCCCAATGTCACTTGCCAGGAGAAAGGAATGTCACCTGTCTGTTTCTCCATATATCCTGCGATATAAACGATGACTCCTTGAGAGAAGACGGCTGCAATGCGGTAGAAGGTGGAACGGATGCCGACAAAAGCGGCTTGGCTCTTCCTGTCGTGGGCAAGCATATAAAATCCATCGGCGGCAATGTCATGCGTAGCCGAGGCAAAGGCTGCAATGATAAAGAGGATGAGCGTGAACCGGAACATTCCTACGGAAGTCGTCTTCGTGGCAATCATCTCTGCGGACGGATGGGGGAGGGTGAGTGTAAGCAGGATACAAAGTGCGGAGATAAGCGCTTGCATCGATACAATCCACCACCTTTTGGTGCGCAAGATATCCACGAAAGGACTCCATAATCCCTTTAGGAACCAAGGAAAATAGAGTAGTGTGGTGAAGAAAGAGAGTTGATCGTTAGGAACACCCATCTTGGCGAAAAGCATAACCGAGATGCTATTCACCAGAAAATAGGGAATACCTTCTGTAAAATACAGCGTCGGTACCCAGAGCCAAGGACTACTATGTTTCATTTTAGTAGAAAGGAGAGTTGCCCAAAGAGGGCACTCTCCTTATATTATACACGTACGCGCGCACGCATTATTGGAAGTTTCCGCGGTTGTCAGTAATGTCAGCTTTCTGCTCCAGGATATTCAGCGCCTGATAAGCGGCGTAGGAATAACGTTGGAGGAGTGTTTGCATCTCTTGTTTAGCGTCAAACTTTCCGGTAGCTTTTTTACCTTTGGCGGTTGTCTTGATAACAAATACGCCTTGATTTCCCTCAACCGGGGCGCTCACTTTGTTGACCTCTTGTGCCAATGCGGTGCCCAATACTGCAGGCTCAACGCCTACGGTAGCGAACATGTAGTCTCCGAGGCTGACGGAATCTGCATTAGCGACCTGTGTATTGGCGATTTTGGCAGCCTCTGCGAGAGACTTGCCGCTGAGTTGCTCTTTGAGTTGTGCAGCTTTCTGACGTTTGATCAACTCTGCGCGGAGTTGCGGCTCAACCTGATCCAGCGAAGCGTACTCACCGTCATGAATCTCAACGAGAACAGCTACAACAAAATTGTTACCGCACTCGAATACATCGCTGACAACACCCTCTTTGTCTTGCTGGAATGCCCAGCGGACAACTTCGCGGCTCTGTTTCAGCTGGCCTACGTTATGGGTAGTAGCCAACAAACTCGGCTGCGGGATGATTGTCAGACCGTCTTTCTCAGCTGAAGCGCGGAAATCCTCTTCCGTCTTGTTGTTCACAGCAAACTGCTTAGCGATATTATAGTTTGCATTGTGTGTCTTGCTTGAGGGAAGAACCTCTCCACGGAGAACTGCCAAAGTAACCTTGCGGGTCGGAGTGGTGGTAGAATCTACGGTGTAAGCGACCTCCTGCCCCTGGTTCTGAAGCACGAAGAACTGTCCAACGGGAGTTTTGGCAATGCTATCTTTGATGAACTGAGGCATCTCGTCCATACGCACCCATTGTACCTGTGCAGGAGTGGTGGTGTCGCCTACGAGTTTGATACTCAATCGAATAGAGTCCGGAGTAAAGTAGTTGCATTTGGTGACACGAGCCAAAGAATAGGTTCCGTCAACGAGTGCCAAATCGGTGCTTGCACCAGCTTGTACGCCTGCAGCGAAAGCAAATTCCTTATATTGTGCGGGCACGGTAGCTTCGGTGTACTCGTTTTCCTCATAGATAAGTCCGGTCTTAGGATCAATGGAGCTCTTGATATGTTCGAGTGTATCCACGCCGTTGGTTTTGAAAGCTTCCTCAACGCCTTTGATAGCGGCTTCGGTATCCGCGAAGTCGGTTTTGGAAGGATCGTCAGCGAAGATGACATAAGCGATCTCGCGATTAGCTTTCTGTTTGAATGCATGCTTGCGTTCGTCGTAGAGTTTCTTGATATCGCTTTCGCTTACCTCGACAGTGCTGTCAGCGATGGCTGCATAGGGAGCCATAACGTACTGAGTGTTAGCGAAATTGGTGCGAGCCTCATAAGCGAACTCTGCATCCAGAGAGTTAGGACGGATCAGGCTTTGAACAAGGGTGGTGTACTTGCGCTGCAAGTTCTCGACATAGATCATTCTGCGGAAAACATTGCTCTCGCGGAACTCGGGGCGCATGTTTTGACCGTTTTGAGCGAAGAAATCGTCGATTTCCTCATCTGTAACAGCCAAACCGATCTTGTCAGCTTGCGAGTTGAGCAAGTTCTCCATGAGGAGTTGTTGCCAAACTTGTTCGCGGATCTGAACGGTCATCTCCTCGTCAAAACTGCTTTGGTTGTACTGAATTTCCATTAATTTGGTAGTCTCGTCAATCATAGCCTGATACTCTTCGGGCATAATGTTATTGCCTTCGATGACAGCTACTTTGCGATTTTTAAGATTGAAGAAACTACTACCTGAGTTGATGGCATCTCCAAGGATAAATGCCAGCATGGCAGCTCCTACAATCAAGAGGAGGACTACGCCATGGTTACGAATTTTTTGTAATGTTGCCATTTTTTATTGTTAGTTATTTTATTTTGTTTGCTTAGAAATTCGGGTTGGTGGATTGCTCAATAAATCCTTGTACCGGTTCGCAAGTACCGTTATAGTTCTGGATTTTGGCGTTCACGAGCACGGTGTCGCCGACCATTACCTGATTGATATTGGTGAACTTGTTGTTCGCGCTCTTATAGAAGAGCCGGTAGCAGGTAGCGGTTACATCGCCGTCGGAGGAGATGTTAAAGGTCATGTTGCCATACGAGCCCAAGGTCTTGTCTGTTACGCTTACAACCACGGCGCGGATCTTATAGGTCTCGCTTGTCGTCTTACCGGCTCCGATACTGTCGCATATCTCTTTGGCGCGGTTCACACTGATCTCTCCTTCGCCAGGTTCGGGGCAACCGGGGAACGGCGGGAACACTTCGTTGAAGTGCGGATTGGAGGAAGAGTAGGTGGCGCAGGTGCCGTTATTCTCGATAATACCGTTATAATTGGTGATTTTGCACTTGACAACCACGAAGTCTCCGATTTGGAGCGCTTCATGATCCGGCAGCGCTGCACCGTTCTTACCCAGAATACGGTAGCAGTAGAACTCTTTGCTTCCCTGTCCGTCCTGACGCGCACTGAGATAAACATAATCATTACCGTATTGCTTGAACTTGTCCTCAAAGTCCGCTTTTCCGCGCTGAGTCTCGTCGAAACGGGTAATCCAACCTTTGATATAATACTCTTGGTCGGTCACTTGCTGCGAAGCCAGTTTCTTACCGATATTAACCGCTTCGTTAACCGTAATGGCATTTTCCGGCACGGCTACGCCATCGGGATCAGGAGTAGGATCCGGATCAGCTACCGTAGGGATCGAATCCAGATTGTGCGAGTTGTCCCCGGGAGCGTCAATGTACGGTTTCTCCGAGCAGCCTGCGAGCACAAGCGCGAGCGTAAGAGAGGTAATAATGAATGTCTTTTTCATATTGTAGATTGTGTTATTTTATCAAAATTCACAAAATTGCGTGCAAAATTACAAAAAAAATCTCACATACGCAAGCATGTGAGAGTTTTTATTGCATAAAAAGTGCATTTTTTTGGATTTTTACCCTTTTTCCTTTACCAAATATCGCAATTCTTTTGGGAGTAAGTCTTGTATCCGCTGTTTATGTCCCTGTGGTACATAGACGGCTTTGAGATTGGGACAACTGCTGAAAGCGTCTTCGGCGATGACGCAAATCCCTTCGGGGAGTTCGATCTCCTCCAGGTTAATGCACCATGCAAAAGCTCCTTTGCCGAGGGCGGTGACGGTAGCGGGGATCTGCACATAACGCAGTTTCCAGCAGCCTCCGAAAGCCCCGTTTCCGATGACGGAGACTTTGTAACGTCTTGCTTTGTACCAGAAATGCGAAGGAATGACCGCCTTTTGGAGGTTGACGCTTTCTTCTTGGGGCAGGTAAGTGGCTTCGGCAATATGGTACCGTTTGCTGACGATATTAAATGCCAAGTTGCCTTTTCGTACGTCTGTCGCCTGTGTAGCAACCGCAAAGGCGCACAGCAGGAGGATAAAACCAAATTTTTTCATTTTATTCGTAGTATTCGATCACGCGCTCCACTGTAAACTCCGGTTCGATGGTAGAGTTCTTGGTGACTGTGAGTTTTGTCCAGTTGCCGTGTGAGTCGATTTCATCGTATTTATATAATTCGATTGCGTGCAGGTCTTCTTTACCTTTGGAGTAATCGAAGACTCCTTTCTTAATATTGCCCAGTCTGTCGAGTGTGTAATGGTGGTAATGGCTTCCGTTAGGCATAAAGCGTGCCTCATACTCAAGAAATCCGTTCGCGTCGTACCCGTACTCAAAAATCACGACATCTTCCGACTTGGCGTACTCCAGATTGGTGAGTTTGATGATCTGTCCTTCGGCATTACGGGTGATATCATCCAGAGAGAGGGTGTGCAACTGAAGATAGGTGAGGTTTCCGTCTCTGTCCAGCTCAAAGGTAGTTCTGCCGTTCATGACCATTTTCTTAACGTGTCCGCGTAGGCTGAGCCAGTTGAGATCCGGTGTGCGGAAAGTGTCCGGATTTTCTCCCCATTGCTGGTCCCATTCGTCTTGCGGGGAGGCATTCTGGTTGGAAGCGTTGTTCGCGCAACTAACCATCATGACAGCTGCTAATGCCATTCCAATCAAAGTCAAAGTGTGTTTCATAAGGCGTTGATTTTATAAGGTTAATAGTTCAAGGTGTTAAAATTTGGCACAAAGGTAGTGATTTTTTTTGAAATGTGCAAATATTTTAGGCATAAAATTGCGAAACATGTTGCAAAACATATTTTGTAAATGTTGATTTTTCTAAAGTGTTGCTTTAAGTAACGTGTGTTTGTTGTAGGTGTTTGTAATTTGTGCGAAGATAGTTGTTTAATTTCTAAAACATTTATTCGTATTTCATTAAAATGAAATCTCCAGTGCTACTTTAGGTGAGAGCAAAATATGGGTGAATGGATGGGTGAATTGCAGTTCGGCAGCGTGCAGATAGAGGCGGTCAGCAGGTTTTCCGTATAGTCTGTCGCCCAGAATGGGTGCATTTAGTCCGTTGAAATGGGCACAATGTACGCGCAACTGGTGTGTTCTGCCGGTGAGGGGATAGAGATCTACGAGAAAGCGGGATGGGGATAGCTGTGATCTAATGTTGTACTTGGTGTAAGCAGGTTTACCATGTTCGTAATCAACGATTTGCCGTGGTCTGTCGAACGGGTTAGGAAGGAGTGGGAGAGTGATTTCGCCTTGTGCGGGAGGAAGTGAGTCCGGGTCATATTCGATCACGGCTTCGTAGCGTTTCTTCACTTCGCGTGTTCTGAAGAGGGCTTGCATGCGCCTGTACGCCTCTTGGGTTTTAGCCAAAACCACTAATCCTGAAGTGTCCTGATCAAGGCGGTGAACGGCTTGAAGGGGTGTTTTCAGGCTTTGGCGCAGGTATTCTTCGAGGCTGAGTGAGCCGTTATTACCGGCGGTAGTGAGCATTCCAGCCGGTTTCATCGCAATAATAAGCCATTCGTCTTGGTATAAAATGTCTATTTTTTCCCGTTGAAACGGCGGTAAGGGTTCTTCTTGTACGTCAATGCCCTGTAGCATGTGGTTGAGTATCGGCCGGCATTTGCCGAGGCACGCGCCGTAGAAATAGCCGTCACGCCGCAGTTCGTTGAGAGGCGGTGCTCCGATCCAGAACTCCGCCAGGGCGAGAGGTGTGAGGTGGTGGAGGAAGGCAAACTGCAACAGTTTGGGTGCGCAACACTCGCCAGCTCCTGCCGGCGGAAGCGTTGAAGGGGTGTCGTTACGGATGGGTGAGAAGTATTCTTCTGCCGATAAAATCGGTGTTTCTTGCGCGAATATATCCACCAGATTGCGTGTTTTGCCAATGCCGGAGAGTACATTGTATTGCGAGAACAGCCACCGCTGGAGAGCCCGGCTCTTGGTTTTGCGGAGCTGAAGGAGTCCGTTTCTTCGGTTTTGAGCGGAAGGATCGCTTGCCGAGAGGTGTTTGAGTTGTGTGTTGATGGACGAGATAGAGGTTTCCTCTTGGCGGAAATAGCCGTCCGGTTCGGCAAAATCGAATATGGGCGGCACAAATCCGTCTATCATATGTTTACCGTCCAGAAGGGAAGAGAACGCCTTGAGGTAGCCAAAACCGCCGTTTTCATCGCGAATAACGAGCACTCCGAACATTTTTCCGAGACGATGAAGTTCGGATTGAGGTGTCTGCTCCATGTAGCTGTGAATCTGCCCGATAACCTCCATGGCAGCGGCTTTCGCCCACGGGTGCGGGGAAGCGCTGTAGGGGGATGGCAGAAGATCAGGCGGTGTGCCGTTTATCGTAGGCGGTAATATGTGATAGAATCGCTGCAATTGAAGAAAGTCATTGGGTGTGAGCGCGGTGCACGGCGTGCGGCGTGCCAGATGGATTGGAGGCTTGTACAATCGGAGAAACACATATCCGGCCATTTTTTGATATGTTTGCCGACATAGACGGTTTTGAGACTGGCGCATCCATAAAACGCCATTTCATCGATCTTTCGTAAAGATCCGGGCAAGTGTATTTCCGCCAATTGAGTGCAGTTCATAAAGCTTTGATAGCCGATTTTGCGCAAGTTGTCCGGAAGGGATATTTGCCGCAAGAGATGGCAGTATCGGAAAGCCTGGTCGCCGATTTCGGAGACTTGGTATTTCTTGCCGTTATAGTCGATGGAAACGGGAATGGAAATGGTGTCCATCAAGCGATATAAACTGTCGGTGGGATCGGCAATAATGCGCACTTGGCGGCTGTTGATTGTTTCGTACCAAATGCCGTCGGCGGCAAACTGTACGGCAGAAGAGGGTTTGGCGGAAAGTGTTCCCAAAGCGCCGATGAAGACGAGGAACAGCGGGAGCATGGCTTTTAGTTGTTTGCGGTAAGCGGCAATAACGAAGCCGCGCAGTGTCTTGTAGTGCTTTGCGGTGCGTTGGGCAAAGGACGCGTTCCATTGGCGCCGCCACTCGTCATGTTTGACGGGGTCTTTGAGGTCTGCATCGGCTTTAGCGGACGCTTGCACGATGAGTTTGAAAGAGTCGTGTTGCGCCTGGGAGACCTTTTCCGGATCACGATGAATAGGGCAATGGGAAAAGATTGTTTCTCCAAAGCGGTTGGTGAGATATAAACGATGGTCATTAGGCGGTGGTGTGCCTGTGTACTTTTTGAAGTTTTTGCTTAAAGTGACTTTTGCCATAAAAATTGTTATTTATAAGGTTGTTGGTTCCCAAACATGTCAACGGGATCCCTAAATGCATCCCTGTTAGTGCTTACCAAACCCCGCTGAAACCCTTACCCGATTCTGTCTCGATTCTGTCTCGTTAGTCTGATTTGGCTATGTATGTGTGATAAAACGGTTCTCAAAATGCGGATGAATCAGAGTGTTTCGGAAAGCGGGTGCAAAGGTACAAAAAGTTTTTGGATTGTGCAAATTTTTTGCATGTGAAATGGTTGGAAATTGAAGCAAAATTATCAAAAAACACTAAAAACGGCTGAGAATATGGATTTTTAATTAGTCCCAAATATTTTTATTAGTCCACAGATTAACCAAATTTGGGGCTTTGCCTTTGTTTGACTTCGTTTGTTTGAGCAGCGAAGCTGCTTTGTTTGAGGTTGTAACCTTGCGGCGACCCAACGCCGCAAGGCTGTTTTTTTCTTATTAGTCCAAAATTATCAAAAATGATCCAAAAAATGTAAAAGAAAACCGAGCTGCTTGACGGCAGCCCGGTTAAGCTATAAGACAAAATGGACAATAACGTCGGCAAGCGACGGTGTTTTATTGTGGAGTATAGCGGACTCGAACCGCTCACCTCAACACTGCCAGTGTTGCGCTCTAGCCAGATGAGCTAATACCCCGAACATTTTCGATTTTCGGGTGCAAAGGTACGAAAAGTTTTTGAATTATGCAAATAATTGTGCGATTTTACGATGAAATGGCTGCAAAGTTGTCATAATTATTAGGTATTTTGTTATAAAAAGTCATAAAGATTTGCGTATGTCCGAAAAATTTAGTAATTTTGCGCCCAAATTAGTATTTATATTTATTTAAGGTATTATTATATTTAAGGTATTACCGGCTCGCACGTGAAAATATATATAACAGAAGTGCAAGAGCCTAAAAAAGTAAAAAAACTATATGTGGTTACAAAATTTGTTTTTCGGCGAAGGAATAGCGCACTCGATTTTAGTGCTGGCACTGGCGATAGCCGCCGGTATATTCCTTGGTGCCAAACTGAAGATTAAAGGTATAACATTAGGAATCACCTGGATTCTGTTCTGCGCGATTGCGTGCAGCCATTTCGGAATGACCCTCGATCCGCTGGTAGAGTCATTCGCCAAAGACCTCGGTCTGATTCTATTCGTTTACTCCATCGGACTGCAAGTGGGACCAAGCTTCTTCTCGTCGTTCGGCAAAGACGGACTGAGTCTTAATCTGTTAGCGACAACCATTGTGGTGTTGGGCTGCGTGACAGCTTATGTGATAAGCAGAGTGAGCGGCGTAGATATTGCAACGATGACCGGTGTTCTTTTCGGTGCCGTTACCAATACACCGGGTCTGGGTGCCGCACAGCAGACTTTCCAGGACATTACGGGCGTTGCCAATCCCAATATAGCAAGCGGTTATGCGATGGCTTATCCGCTTGGCGTGGTGGGAATATTGTTCTCGCTGATGGTTATCAAATGGGTATTTGGTATCAAGTTGGACAAAGAAGAGGATCGCGTGAAAACCGAAAAAGGCGAGGAGAAACACGTAGAACACTACGATCTGACGCTGACCAATGCGCAAGTGGAAGGTATCCGTGTTCGTGATCTGAAATTGCTGACGCATGTGAATGTGATTGTGACCCGCCGTCTGGACAGCGAAGGCAACGAGACGATGCCCGACGCCGACACTATTCTCCATGTGGGAGACAAAGTGCGTTTCGTAAGCGATCAGGAAAACGAGAAGACGATTCTGCTGTTGGGTAGTCAGACCGATGTAGAGTGGGAGGAGAAAGAGAAAGATGTTCACCTTGTGAACCGCCATATTATCGTGACCAAACCCAAGATCAACGGCAAACGAATCAGCGATTTGAAGGTGCGCGAGGCGTTCCAGATCACAGTGACGCGTGTCCGTCGTGCCGGAATCGAGCTGTTGGCAACGCCGGAATTGCAGTTGCAGATGGGCGACCGCCTGACCGTTGTGGGTGAGAAAGAAGCGGTAGAGAAATTAGGCAAGGCGTTGGGAAACTCGACCAAGAAACTGGATGCACCTAATCTGGCATCGCTGTTCTGCGGCATTGTGTTGGGTGTGCTATTGGGTTCTGTACCGTTAATGTTACCGGGATTGAGTCAGCCGTTTAAGTTCGGTTTGGCAGGCGGATCGCTGATAATAGCAATTATCATCGGCGCATTTGGTCCCAAATGGCACATTGTGACGTACACTACTTCGTCCGCGAACCTGATGATCCGTGAGATCGGTATCGCATTGTTCCTGGCGTCAGTCGGTTTCGGTGCCGGTAAGAGTTTCGTGCCGACGCTGTTGGACGGCGGCTATGTATGGATCGGTTACGGTGTTATAATAACCCTGTTGCCGCTGCTGATAGTAGGCATTTTCGCCCGTTGGTACATGAAACTGGATTATTTCACGGTAATGGGACTGATAGCCGGATCGACTACCGATCCGCCGGCATTGGCTTACGCCACCTCGCAATCGTCGCTTAACGACCGTGCCGCCGTCGCTTACTCGACGGTTTATCCGTTGACGATGTTCTTGCGCGTGCTGACCGGACAAATGATGATTATGTTCTTTATCTAAAATCTACAAAATAATACTATGTACACAGATTTTCAAAAACATCTGCAGCAGACACTGCAAGAAATCGAAGAAGCCGGACTCTACAAGAAAGAGCGTGTGATTGTGACTCCGCAATCAAGTGGCATTAAGGTGGAAGTACCAAGTGACCAAGTACCAAGTACCAGGGAGCAGGAGGTGATTAACTTCTGTGCGAACAACTACCTCGGTTTGGCGGACAACAAAGAGTTGATCGAGGCCGCGAAAGCAAAGATGGACGAACGCGGCTACGGAATGGCGTCGGTGCGTTTCATCTGCGGCACGCAGGACACGCACAAGGAGTTGGAGAAAGTAATCTCCGATTTCTTCGGAACGGAAGATACTATTCTCTATGCCGCATGTTTTGACGCGAACGGCGGATTGTTCGAGCCGCTGCTGACAGCCGAAGATGCGATCATCTCGGATGCACTCAACCACGCCTCTATCATCGACGGTGTAAGGCTCTGCAAAGCAGTACGTTACAAGTACGCGAACGGCGATATGAACGATCTGGAGGAGCAACTGAAGAAAGCGCAGGCACAGCGTTTCCGTATTATCGCCACCGACGGCGTGTTCTCGATGGACGGCAATGTGTGTCCGCTGGACAAGATATACGAGTTGGCGCAGAAATACAATGCCTTAGTAATGGTGGACGAGAGCCATTCGGCAGGCGTGGTCGGCAAGACGGGACACGGCGTGACCGAACTATACAACATGCGCGGCAAGGTGGAGATTATCACCGGTACGTTAGGCAAAGCCTTCGGCGGTTCGGTAGGCGGTTTCACGACAGGTAAGAAAGAGATCATCGACCTGTTGCGCCAGCGCAGCCGTCCGTATCTGTTCTCGAACTCCATTCCGCCGATGATTGCAGCGGCAGGTATCAAGACGTTTGAGATCCTGACGCGGAGCAACGAACTGCAAGACCGTTTGCACGAGAACACCGCTTACTTTGTAGAAAAGATGAAAGCAGCCGGATTTGATATCAAACCGACGCAATCGGCAATCTGTGCAGTAATGCTGTATGACGCACGGCTGAGCCAGGAGTTCGCTGCGGCTTTGCAGGAAGAGGGAATATATGTCACCGGCTTCTATTATCCGGTGGTTCCACAGGGACAAGCGCGTATCCGTGTACAGGTTTCCGCCGCCCATACACGTGAGCAACTGGATAAATGTATCGCCGCCTTTACGAAGATTGGCACGAAACTTGGTGTATTGAAAGGAGGAAGATGAAAGGATGAAAGCTCTTGTAAAGAAATATGCGGAGCCGGGCATCTGGATGGAAGAAGTGCCGATGCCGGAAGTGGGCGTGAACGATGTACTGATCAAGGTCATCAAAGCCGCCATCTGCGGGACAGACCTGCATATGTACAAATGGGACGCATGGTCGCAAAGCCACTGCAAACCGCCTTATACGATGGGTCATGAGTTCGTAGGCATCGTAGCCGAAGTGGGCGCCGGTGTACGTAACTTCAAAGTAGGCGAACGTGTGACGGCTGAAGGTCACATCGTCTGCGGGCACTGCCGCAACTGCCGGAGAGGTATGGGACATGTGTGCGAGAACACCATTTCCGTTGGAATCATGGGCAAAGACGGCTGTTTTGCAGAGTACGTGACTATTCCGGAGAGCAATGTGGTGAAACTCCGTCCTGAGATTCCCGATGATTTCGCAGCCATCATGGATCCGTTCGGTAATGCAACCCACACGGCGCTGGCTTTCCCGCTGTTAGGCGAAGATGTGCTGATCACCGGAGCCGGATTGATCGGAACGATGGCAGCCGGTATTTGCCGCTATGCGGGTGCAAAAAACATCGTGGTGACGGATATCAATCCGCTTCGTCTGGAGATTGCGAGGAAGATGGGTGCTACGCTGACTGTCGATGGCTCGAAAGGCGAGACCGTAGAGGACGCAATGAGACAATTGGGTATCCGCGGCTTCGACGTAGGACTGGAGATGAGCGGCGCACCGGCAGCCTTCAACGAGATGATCGAGCACATGTACAAAGGTGCGAACATCGCCCAGCTTGGAATTCTGCCGAGCGACACACAGGTGAACTGGTCGGATGTGATTTTCAATGCGTTGACCATCAAAGGAATAACGGGAAGACGAATGTGGGAAACCTGGTACCAAATGGAGCAAATGCTGCTTGGCGGATTGGATCTGAGTCCGGTGATCACCCACCGGTTCAAGTTCGAGGACTTCCAGAAAGGCTTTGACGTGATGGTCAGCGGTCAGTGCGGAAAAGTGCTGTTGGAGTGGTAAAAGACGGATTTTTCCTATACTACATGAGGAGAAAACACTACTTTTGCATCGATTTTTAACAAAATTAAGATATTAACAACAATGAGAAAGTATTTACTTAGCGCTCTGCTGCTGATGTGCGGCACCGCATTTCTCTCAGCCCAATCCCGCGAGGGACTGTCTGAGTACAAGTTAGAGAACGGTCTCACTGTAATGCTATGGGAGGATCACGATCAACCGGATGTAACCGGTTATGTGGTAGTCCGTGCCGGTGCAGTGGACGAACCAGCCGAATATACCGGTTTGGCACACTATCTGGAGCATATGCTCTTCAAAGGAACACAGCGCATCGGCGCTCTGGATTGGGAGAAAGAGAAACCGATTTATGATTCGATCATCGCTCTCTACGACCAATACAGCGATGCCAAGGATCCGAAACTGCGTGAGCAACTGGCAACACAGATCAACGAGTGCTCCATGCGTGAAGCAAAGATTTCTTCGACGGAAGACTTCTTCAACATGATGGATCTGATCGGTGCCGAGGGCGTGAATGCCTATACGTCATATGACCTGACCGCTTATCACAACTCTTTCCCTGCAGCAGAGATGTACCGTTGGCTGACGATCTTCTCCGACCGTCTGATCAATCCTGTTTTCCGTACATTCCAGGCAGAGTTGGAGAACGTGTTCGAGGAGTACAACATGTATGCTAACGAGCCGTCTTCGCAGGTACAGAAACAGCTTTTTGCCGATATCTACAAAGGTAGTCCGTACGAGCGCGATGTGATCGGTTTGCCGGAGCACTTGAAAAATCCGCGTCTGAGCCGTCTGATCGAGTTCTACAACACCTGGTATGTGCCTAACAACATGGCGCTTATCCTTGTTGGTGACTTCAATACGGAGGAGGTTAAGCCGATGATTCAAGAGACATTCTCCCGCCTTGTGCCGAAGACTCTTCCTGAGCGTCCGAGCTATCCTGAGGTATCGTTTGCAGGCAATCCTTCAAAGCACTACAAGATGGGTTATAACGCACAAGAGGCGTGGATTTATCAAGGTGTGAAAGAGGGTGATCCCGACCAGGATGTATTGGATTTTGTGCTGGCTTTGCTCTACAACGGTCAGACCGGTTTGCTGGACAAACTGAATACCAAGGGGGATGTACAGTTTGCCGGAGTATTCAGCGACTCGCGTCGCAATGCCGGTAGAATAATTATTCAGGCAGTGCCGTACTACGATGCCAACCAGCAACAGTTCGAGGACAGCAAAACGACCAAGAACATCGTTATGCGCGAGGTGGACAAGATCAAGAACGGCGAAATCTCGGATGAGCTGATAACCAACGTAAAACGGATGTACAACCAGGCATTCAAGATGCAGAACGAGTCTTCGTCGGCGAAGATGAGCCAGTTGGTAGATGCGTTCACCTATGGCAAGTCGCTGGACGAGGTACTGACCGAGAACGAGCGTATCCAAGCCCTCACCAAAGAGGAGATCGTACGCGTAGCCAAGAAGTATTTCGATGCACCGTATATGACTATTTCGTTTGACGAAGGTACATCGTCGATGAAGGCCAAACCGCTTCCGAAGCCGAATATCAAGCCTCTGGATCCGGTTAAGAATGCCAAGACTGAATACGCTGAGGCTTTCTTGAAGTTGCCGAAGGGCGAGTTGAAACAGACGTTCAACGACTTCAGCGATGTAAAGGTTTCTTCGCTGGGCGAGAACGTAACACTCCACTACACTCCGAACGACAAGAATGACGTCTTCACGCTCCAACTCCGTTACGGTGTAGGTGCACACGAGATGCCGTTGTTGCCTTACGCTACCATTCTGATGGAGAATGCCGGAATCATGGGAATGCCCAACTTGGAGGGTAAGGATTTTGACCAGCAGGTAGCAGAATTGGGCGGATCGGTAAGTTACGGTTGCAGCGATTCCTACTTCTCCGTAGTGATCTCCGGTGAGGACGAGAACCTGGACAAGATCATGAATCTGGTTAAGCGCCAGTTGCTCTTCCCGTATCTGGAACAGAAGCAGCTGGATGCCGTCAAGGGTTCTGAGTTCTTTAGCCGTTTGAGCCGTCAGAAACGTACGGCTGTTCAGAAATCGGCATTGATGCAATACGCTATGTATGGCAAGAAATCGGCTTATCTGGACGAGGTGCCGTTCGCTGACATTTGGGGTCTGGAGTTGCCGCGCGTACAGCAACTGATAGCTGAAGCCCGTACTTACGCACTGGATGTGTTCTATTGCGGAACAATGCCGGAGGACAAGCTGGTGGCAGAGCTGCCGCTGACCGAAGGAATGAAGCCTTCGAACTCGCCGTTCGTACAAGATCGCCAGAAATACGAGAAACCGACCATCCTGTTCTTGCCGAACAGCAATGTACAGCAGGCAGACCTCTATTTCTACATCAACGGCCGTCCGTATGACATCGCTTCAGATGTTGTATCTGACGCATTCAACCAATATATGTCCGGTGGTTTCACGGGTGTGATCATGAACGAGATCCGTGTAAAACGCTCGATGGCTTATTCGGCTTACGGTGTGGATGCAACGCCTTCGCTGCCCGGCAAAGACTGCTATTTCTACGGCTATGTAGGAACGCAGTCGGATAAGGTGAACGATGCCGTCAATGTATATCTGGATATCTTGGCTGACATGCCTCAGGACTCAACCAATATCGAGGCACTGCGTTCAGCACTCCGTCAGGCTGCACAGACCGCCAAACCGTCCATGCGTGGCAAGGCTGCGGCTTACGAGTACTGGCAGCGTTTGGGTTACAAGGACGACCCGAGTAAGGTGAATGCCGACAAGATCAACGCGATTTCGTTTGATGACATCGAGAAGTTCTACAAAGAGAACATCCAAGGCAAGCCGGTAACGATCATTCTGATGGGCGACCCGAAGAAGATTGACATCAAGGCGATCGAAAGGAAAATGGGCTGCAAGGTAACGAAACTTTCTACCGGCAAGCTCTTCAATTCTACGCAAGAACTATTTGACGTTTTCTAATCTGAATGGCAAATAATCCAATCCAAATGAATGAAAATCAGCAATGTTCACAAGCTCACCACAGTGGGTTTGTGAACATTGTCGGTAATCCCAATGTAGGCAAATCTACGCTGATGAATGCACTGGTGGGGGAGCGTCTGTCGATCATCACATCCAAGGCGCAAACCACCCGCCACCGCATCCTCGGTATTGTCAACGGTGATGACTTCCAGATGGTATATTCGGACACGCCGGGAGTGTTGCAGCCGAGTTACAAACTCCAGGAACAGATGCTGGAGTTCAGCCGCTCGGCATTGGTGGATGCCGATGTACTGCTTTATGTCACCGAGCCGCAGGATAATCCTGACCGCAATGCCGATTTTCTCAATAAAGTCAAGAAAATGGCTGCGGCGGGAACCAAGGTTTTTCTGATCATCAACAAGATTGATCTGACTACCCAGGAGACGCTCGAATCGCTTGTAGCCTACTGGAACAGCCAACTGCCGGAAGCTACGATCTTCCCGATTTCTGCTCGTGAGCGCTTTGGTGTGGCACAATTGTTCGACGCTATCAAAGCGGCGCTGCCTGCATGTCCGCCATTCTTTCCGAAAGACCAGTTGACCGATAAGCCGGCGCGCTTTTTTGTCAACGAGATCATCCGCGAAAAGATCCTTTTCAACTACGACAAGGAGATTCCGTACTCGGTAGAGGTGGAGGTGGAAGCCTTCCAGGAAGAGGAGAATATCATTCGCATCAGTGCCGTGATCTATTGTGAACGCGACAGCCAGAAGGGCATTATTATCGGCAAAGGCGGTTCTGCTCTGAAGAGAGTGGGGGCGCAAGCGAGAAAAGATATCGAAGAGTTCTTCCAGAAGCCGGTCTATCTGCAACTCTTCGTCAAAGTGGACAAAGACTGGCGCTCCAACCAATACAGGTTGCGCCATTACGGGTATGATTTAACCTGACCGAAACCCTAATTTTATTTAACGAACACGTGCGCGCATGAAGCTGTTGTTATTGATATTATCCGTGATGACTTTCACCGTAGAGACCAAGAGCAAAGTCTCCCTCTCCGGTGAAACGCCTTCGGGTATCAGTGCCGAATACGCATGCTCGTACCAAAAAGGCTCTGTCCGCAAAGATGACACTGCCACACTTACACTCACCAAGACGGGCGACATAAACCTGCAATCGGTGACAATCTATCTCCGCTCCAATAAATCCGCCGGGGCAGGGATACTGACTGTTTATGGAGATGGCGAGGTGTTGTCATCCCATTCCGGCACCTACCATGATTGGTTTGGCGCTTATAATAATGAGAATTTTCAGCCGTTAGAAATTATTTTCCCCAATACAGCCGTACATGACGAACTGCAAATCCGGCTGGAGGGAACGGCTAATTCTCTGCACATTGAGAAATACGAAATCAAATATACTATTATACCATCGGAGCCCAAGAAGGTGACGCTCTACAGGGAAGGGCAGGTTTGGCGAACGCTGCAAGAGTCGTCAGCCGGTGCCGGTGTTATTCTGCCCGGATGTGAAAATCCGGATGGCTGGCATTTCTGCGGTTGGGCAAGCTCTGATCTCAAGAGCCGGACAACTTCTGCGCCGGCACTCTATCTGCCGGAAAAAACGTTTGTGCCTCAGCGTGACGACACCCTTTATGCCGTTTGGACAACTTCACAGGCGGTTTCGTCCAAGCGTTTGGGATCGCTTACCTCCGGCTATTATACCATTGAGTTTCCGGCGCGTAATTTCCGTCTCCATGGGGCTGTTGTAGATGGCAGGGTGCCGGTTTGCTCTGCCGATAGCAAATTGACCGATGAGGATATTTATTATCTGGATTTTAACGAGACGGACTCTACCTGTTCTATCCGCCATTATCAATCCGATACCTATCTTGGCTACGACCAATCGGCATTGAGCCAAACGCAATCGGACTGGCAAGTTTATCTGCTCCGGGACAGCTCTTTTCTCTTCTTCTGCCATCCGCAAAATGGCGATGCCGATATATTCTATAGAGAGGATGTGAATGAGAATCCGGTTGTAACCATGCGTCGTGCCACACTTTCGCACGATGTAACCGGTCTATGGACGTTGTACGCTGTTTCCAATCCCGAAGAGCCGGCCTATTGGTATTCCTATCCTTCCACCACGCCTATCCACACCCCAAAAGCGGAACAGAGGACTTATGTTCTGCCCATGGGGATATATGAATTACATATAAACAACGGTAAGAAAACTATTTATTTGCGTCAATAAATCTGTATGAAATCATTCAAGTCAATATTGTTTTTCGCCTTAATGGTTGGTTTGCCGGCGATGGCAAACGCTGATTTGCTGGAGGAAATTCTCTCCGGCAAGTATAACGCCAAAACACTTTCAGAGAAAGAGCAGCGTGAGTTGTTAGGCGACAGCACTACGGGGCGTTACCGCATTGAGATAGAGAACGTGAAGCCTGTCTTCAGGCATTCCACGGTGGCGGATTATTATGTCTATGACACCCAGCGCGAGACGCGCAAGTTGCTTGGCGGCGGAGGTGTCCGCGATGTACAGATCTCGCCTAACGGTCGTTATGTCGCTTTTGTGAAGGGACAGAACCTCTACCTCCACAAGCTGGATTTCGGCACGGAGACAGCCGTCACTACCACCGAAGATCCATTCATCTTTAATGGTGTAGCCGATTGGCTCTACGAGGAGGAGTTCGGCAAGACTTGTCTCTATGCTTTTTCGCCCGACTCCAAACAGATAGCTTTCATCCGCCTCGACGAGCGTCGTGTGCCGGTGCACTATTGGGAGAACTATCTGGAGGGGCAGTACCCCGTGCTTGACTCACTCTATTATACCAAAGCAGGAGCACCTAATGCCAAGGCTTCTGTGTGTGTCTATGATATCCGTTATAAGCAGATCAGGGAGGTTGATCTGGGGACTGACAGTACGATGTATATCCCGCGTGTACGCTGGACTAATCCGGTGATAGAGAAGCAGAAAGAGGATGATCGTGCCGGAGAACTGATTATCATGACCCTCAATCGTGACCAAACCAAGATGACTGTCCTCTCCGGCAATGCCAAATCGACGGTGATGCGTCCCCTGTATTCGGAAGACAGCAAGAACTATTATATGGACTATGAACTCTTTGACCAATGGGTTTGGCTCAAAGACAACCGTATAGTAATGCTTTCAGAGAAGGACGGCTACCGCCGCATTTATCTGGCTTCGGAGCAGGGACTTATACAGAAGAACCTGACCCCACAAGCCATGGATGTGACGGCAATCTACGGTGTGGACGAAGCGGGTGGAGTGGTCTATTACCAGGCGGCTCCAACGCCTCAGACGCGTCAGTGTTATTCCGTCTCACTCAAGGGCGGCACACCCAAGCAGCTCACTTCGGGCGATGGAATCCATTCGTTGGTGCTTTCTAATGACTATAAGCAAGCCGTTGAATGTTTCCAGTCCATCGAGCAGCCTAACCGCTACACCCTCTGTTCCCTTTCTCCGTCGGCGGTCAAGCCGGTGCGGGTGATAGAGGATAATGCGGCAGTCAGCCGGGCGTGGAAAGCACAGGAACTGAGTGAGTTGCAGTTCTGTACTATTCCGAATCACGCCAACCAGTCGTTGAATGCCTGGCTTGTCTATCCGCCCTCTTTTGACAAGAACAAACGCTATCCGGTGGTGCTGATGCAGTATTCCGGTCCGCAGAGCCAGCGCGTGCTCAACCGTTGGCGCAAGCGTTTTGAGTATTATCTGGCTTCCCAAGGTTATGTTGTCCTTTGTGTCGATACCCGCGGTACAGATTGCCGTGGCAGAGCTTGGCGCAATGAGACGTATATGGAACTGGGGGGCAAGGAGGCGGACGACCTCATAGCAGCTGCCGAATGGCTCAAACAGCAACCTTATGTCGATAGCGGGCGTTTAGCACTGTTGGGTTGGAGTTATGGAGGATTTCAGACCATTATGACCCTCTCGCAGCCCTCGCATCCTTTCCGTTGCGGAATAGCGATTGCACCGGTTACAGACTGGAAACTATATGACAGCGGTTACACCGAGCGTTTCATGCGCCGTCCGCAGGTCAACTACGGAGGATATAACTCTTCCGACCTCTCCCAACGGGCTGCGGATCTCACAGGCGAACTGCTTATTATCCATGGTGCATCGGACGATAATGTGCATCTGCAGAACACAATGCAGTACACCGAGGCGCTGGTGCAGGCAGGCAAGCAGTTTGAAATGCAGATTTATCCGGATGACAATCACCAGCTCCGCCGTCGCGCCAATGCCATACATATGCACAAGCGGATAATGCGCTTCTTGGAAAAGAACCTCTGATTTTTAATTCTTAATTCTTAAATATAGTATTATGGAAAAGAAACAAAACAAATCTTTGACAATTATCACGATTGTTGCGATGATGTTTCTCTACGCAATGATCTCGTTTGTCACTAATCTGGCAGCCCCGGTGGGTAAGATCTGGGGCGCTTCGTTCGACGATCCTGCACAAGCAGAGCGAATGGGAATGTTGGGAAACCTCTTCAATTTCCTGGCTTATCTCATCATGGGTATTCCTGCCGGTAATTTCCTTGCCAAACACGGTTACAAGAAAACGGCGCTTACGGCTATCTTCCTGGGTTTCCTGGGTATCTCTGTCCAGTGGCTGAGTGGCGTGGTAGACAGCTTCTATGTCTATCTCTTTGGCGCTTTGTTGGGCGGATTTTGCGTTTGCATGCTTAACACGGTTGTCAATCCGATGCTCAATCTTCTCGGCGGTGGCGGAAACCGTGGAAACCAACTCAATCTGGTAGGTGGTACATTGAACTCCCTGTCCGGTTCTCTTACGCCGATGTTGGTAGGAGCTATTGTGGGCGAGAGCCTTGCCGGAAAAGAGATTGATGATGTCAATATAGTACTTTATATTGCGATGGCTGTCTTTGCTGTCATTTATCTGGTTATCAGTCTTACTCCTATTGCAGAACCTGCAGGAGCCGGACAGCAAGTCACTTATGAGCGCAGCCCGTGGGCGTTCCGTCATCTCACGCTCGGTGTGATTGCTATCTTCTTCTATGTGGGTGTTGAGGTCGGTATTCCGGCTACTTTGATTTCGTATCTTACTCCCAAAGTCGGCTTTGCTGTAGCCGGATTTATTGCCGGAAGATATTGGATATTGATGTTGATCGGCCGTTTTATCGGTTCGGCAATCGGAGGCAAAGTCAGCAGCCGTACCATGGTCATTTGCGTGGCTTCTGTGGCTATAGCTTTGATGGTGGCTGCGATGGTTATCGGCGATAGCATCATGGTCAAGACCATTGTCCGTGGAGAGGTGATGATGGTGCCTCTGGCTTCTACGCTCCTTGTCCTCTGCGGTCTCTGCACCTCGGTGATGTGGACTTCGATCTTTAATATGGCTACCGAGGGACTGGGCAAATACACTGCCAAAGCTTCCGGTATATTCATGATGATGGTTGTCGGTGGCGGCATTGTGCCTTATATCCAGTCGTTGATTGCTGCCCATAACTGCCTGGCAAGTTATATTGTACCGGTTATCGGCGTTGCGTTCATTCTCTTCTACGCCCTTTGGGGTAGCAAGAATGTCAATACGGACATCAAAGTGGATTAATCTTCTAATTTTCAAATCTTCAAATCTTCAAACATATGAAAAAATACGCTTTAGGAATTGACTTGGGCGGAACAGGCACCAAGTTTGGTTTGGTTAGTGAAGACGGACAAGTGCTCCGTAGTAGTTCTATTCCGACCCCTCAATACCCCAATATCGAAGAGTATTGCGATGTGCTTTGTGCCGGTCTCAAACGCCTTGTGGCAGACGAAGGCATCGAGTTGTCTGATGTGGTCGGCATCGGTTGTGGTGCACCTAACGCCAACTACTACTCCGGATGTATCGAGCAGGCACCCAATCTGCCGTGGAAGGGTATTGTGCCGCTGACGAAACTCATCAGCGAGCGGATGGGTATCAAGTGTACCATCACCAACGATGCCAATGCGGCGGCACAGGGAGAGATGGTGTACGGCTCGGCGCGTGGAATGAAGAACTTCATCGTCATCACCCTCGGTACCGGTGTCGGTTCGGGTATTGTCATTGACGGCAAACTGCTCTACGGACACGATGGCTTTGCAGGCGAACTCGGTCACTGCAAGATCGACCACTCCGGCAACGGACGCCTCTGCGGATGCGGACAGAAAGGATGTATCGAGGCGTACGCTTCGGCTACCGGCGTGGCACGTACCGCCAGGGAGATCATCACCGCTACTACGCAACCCACCTTGCTCCGTAATGTGGCAGATATTGACAATATCACCTCCAAAGATGTCTTTGACGCTGCTGAGAAAGGTGACCTCGTTGCCAAGCAGATCTTCGATTATACAGGTCATCTCTTGGGACAGAAACTCGCTGATTATGTGCATTTCTCAGCACCGGAGGCGATTATCCTTTTCGGTGGACTCACCAAGGCGGGGCACTGGATTATGGATCCTATCCGGGAGGCACTGGAAGAGAACCTCTTCCCCATCTGGAAAGGCAAGATTCCTGTTTCTGTCTCCAATCTCAAAGATTCTGACGCAGCCATCCTGGGCGCCTCGTCTCTCGCATGGTAAACGCTTTCAGGTCTATATGGCAGACCCTCTATCCGTACGGTATTTTCCGTGCGGATAGAAGGACTGTACTGACCGGCAAAGGAGAAAAACCTGTCGCCTATCTTACTTTTGACGACGGACCCATTCCCGAAGTCACACCTCTTATCCTTGCTATCCTTCGCCGGTATGGGGCGAAGGCTGCTTTCTTTATGGTGGGAGAGAATATAGAAAAACACCCGGAGGTCTTTGAGGCTGTCGTCCGGGACGGACACACGGTGGCGAACCATACATACAACCACCTCAAAGGCTTCCATTGCTCCACTGCCGGATACCTGGCGAATGTGGCGAAATGTCAGGAGGCAATAGAACGGCATTGGTCATGTCTTGCTCCGGTTCCAAACCGGTCTTCAAATCCTCACCTATACAGGCCTCCTTACGGCAAGGCGACTTTCTTGCAGCGCCGGGCTTTGAGTAGGATGGGGTATAAGATCGTTTTTTGGGATATACTCACGCGTGACTATAGTCCGAAGGTCACGCCGGAACAGATTCTTGCCAAGGTGAAGCGGCAGATCCGTCCGGGGGCGATCATCAATTTTCACGATTCTGTTAAGTCCGCACCTCGCACTCCGGAAATCCTACCTGCCGTCATCGAATACCTCTATTCGCAAGGCTACGAACTCCTGCCCTTGGGTATTGACTGACGCTGTACGAGGATAGTGCGCGCGACAGCACCGCTTCTAAAGCACTCAAAGGGTTTTGTCGGTTTTTGTTTATTTTTTAGTGGACAGTACTGTTTGTGTGACAATATACACCTCTGCGGAGGTGTTTTTTTGTCTTTTTGATGCGATATTCGCCGTATTTTTTGAAAAAGTGTCAAAAATATTTGGCGGATTAAAATATTTTTATTACCTTTGCGCCGGATTTTGTGTAAAAATGATTATTTTGACGAGTCCTTCTAAAGATTGTGTAACCAAAACTTATCAGATATGAAGAAAAATTTACATTTTTTTATTATTTCGGCTCTTTTGCTCTGCGAAGCCCTCTTTTTCGGGGGGGGTATGGCATTCGCGGACGACTTCGGTACGAATCTGACTTACACCATTAGCAGCAGTAGTGATACTTTAACGATTTTTGTTAAATCGGGTTATACTACGGGTTCTATGCCTTATTGGAATAATACAAGCAGTTCGCCCCTCCATTATACCAATCGTCCTTGGGAAGATAGCAAAACCACCATTACGACCGTCATTATCAACAAAGGTGTCAAAAATATCGGTAGTTATGCTTTTTATGGTTTTACAGCGCTTTCTACCGTTAAATTTGGTACAAGCACTACAGATACATGTAGTATCGATTCTGTCGGCATATATGCGTTTTATAATTGTAAAGCTCTCGCTACTGTAAGTTGCTATGGCCCTTCTCCAACGCGTGCTCCGGCTCGTTGGGCAGCAATTGGTTTTAATGGATTGTCGGCAACTCCGTTCTATGCTTCTACGGCTGCAACTAAAAAACTTTGTATGAATGGTACATCCAACACGTCAACTATAACAATACCATCTGGAGTTAAGGAAATTAAGTCATATGCTTTTTACAAAGCCCCTACAACGACTATTAAATTATCATCTTCTGTAAAAAAAATAGGTTCTTCTGCATTTAATAGTTCAGCATTAACAACAATTTATTTAGGAACGGGATATACAGACTTATGTAATATAGACACCATCAAAAGTTATGCATTTTCTGGCTGTACAGCATTAGCTACAATATATTGCTATGGTGGTATCGCAAAATGGCTTGCAATCTATATGAGTGCAATGACTGCTAATCCGTTCTGTGCATCTACAGCAGCGACTAAGAAATTTTATTTGGATGGCACATCTATTACTACATTGACTATTCCGGAAGGAGTAACTGAAATTAAAAATTATGCTTTTTACAAGCACTCCTATCTAACAAAGGTTTCACTACCTTCGACCGTATCGTCAGTGGGAGGCTATGCATTTGCTTATTGTACTGGTTTGACCGACTTTGTGGCGTTGCCCGCAATACCTCCAAGTACAACGATTTATACATTCAACAATACTACTATTGCCTCTGTCAATTTGTATGTAGCATCCGCAGCTGCTGCAACTGCATATGGTACAGCCGATAGATGGAAAGATTTTGCAACAAGATCTACTACATTTGAAGATGAATGCGGTGCAAGCGGTGACAATATTACTTTTGTGTTGAATTTCGCTGATCATTCTTTAACCCTCACGGGATCTGGTGCGATGGCTACATATTCCACTTCTACTAAAGCGCCATGGTACACATTCAAAGATGATATACACACTATCTCAATAGGCAGCGGCATAACGGGTATTGGTGCGTACGCATTCAAAGACTGCGCCAACGTCACGAGTGCCTCGATTCCGGCATCCATTACATCCATTGGCAGTAGTGCCTTTGATGGTTGCAAAGCGATGACGAGTTATTCGTATGCAGGCACAATTGCACAATGGTTAGGTATTACATTCGGCGGCAGTTCATCTAACCCGATGTGTAATGTGAAGAAATGTTATGCGAATGGAAGTACTGAGGTAAACAATCTGGTAATTCCAGATGGAATAACAACAATAGGCAACTATGCTTTTTACCAATGCTCAGGATTAACTTCTGTAACGTTGCCTGCTTCATTAACCACTGTTAATAATAATGCGTTTGCTACTTGTACCAACATAGCAAATACGAATTTCTTAGGAACGATTGATCAGTGGTGTAGTATTTCTTTCAACAGCACTGCTTGTAATCCTGCCTTTTTTAGTAAACAATTAAGCATCAATGGGATAGAGCAAACGGATATTTATCTGTCGGATGAGTTGACAGAAATAAAAAACTACACGTTTTACGATAATGCGGCATTGACAAGTATCTCAGTTAAAAACACTACTACTATTCGTCCCAACGCACTAACAAATTGCGCAGCCGACATTGTAGTTCGTGGAGAGTTGTCCGCAGACTTTGGTACGGGTCTTCATTGGTCACTATTAGATGGAGTATTGACCATTTCTGGCGAAGGAGCAATGCCTATAACATATGCTACGGGTGGTGCTCCATGGTATCCATATAGAAATTCTATCAACAAGATTATTGTTGAAGAAGGAATAACTCGTATTGGTAAATACTGTTTTGAGAAGATTACCAATACTTGTGGTGTGTTCTTGCCCGAATCATTAACGAATATTGATAACTATGCATTCTACGGTTCAACCGGAATCGCATATATTGTATCAAAAAATACTACTCCTCCTGCTATCCCGGCAGTTCAGAATGGAGGGCAATATTCATATGCATCGCACACTTTCTATAATGTTCCTACAACGTCTGCCATTTATGTACCATCGGGATCAGAGTCAGATTATGCCAGTGCGGTAACAACTGGTTACAATACAAGCGATGGCTGGAAACGATTCTCTAATATTTGTGCGTACAATGGTACTTGCGGTGCAACAGGAAACGAAGCGAACGTGACATGGCTCTTTGATCCGGGTACGGGTGCTTTGACTATTTCCGGTACTGGTGCTATGGCAGATTTTGCTAATTCTACCTCTATGCCGTGGAATAACTTCAAGACAAATATTACATCTGTTGTCATTGAGAGCGGAGTGACTAATATCGGTCAATATTCTTTCAACGGTTGTTCTGGTTTAACGTCTATTACAATCCCTGCATCCGTTACTACCTTTAACACTTTGTCCTTCTCTGGCTGCAACGGCCTGACAACGGTTAATTTCCTTGGCACAGCCAACCAGTGGGCAAGTTGTACGTTTGGAAGTACTACGGGAAACCCTGCCTATTATGCAAGATCTTTGTATTTGAATGGTGCACTTATGACGGAGTGTACAATCTCTGTTCCTATAAGTTCCAATGCCTTCAATTATAACACATCGCTTACATCGGTTACATTGGCAAATGGTTGTACTTCTGTTGGCTCAAGTGCATTTAGCAGTTGTTCCAATTTGAGTAGTCTTACCATTTCTCCGAGCGTAACATCATTTGCCGGTTCAGCATTCAGTTCCTGTACAAAGTTAGACAAGGCGCAAGACGGTAGTGTGAATTATTTAGGCTCCGCAGATCAGTGGGCGGCTATTGATTTCAGTGGTTCTTCTGCCAACCCTGCTTATTACAGCAAGAGTCTGAAATTGAATGGTTCAACTCTAACGAATTGCACTATTTCTGTGGACATTAAACCTTATACGTTCTATAGAAACTTGGACCTCGTGTCTCTGGCATTGGGCGCTAATACCAAAGTTGTAGGAGGAAGTGCGTTCTATTCATGTTCTGCATTAGAAACCATTACTTGTACGGCATCTACACCGTTAGATAGTATTGCCGGCTCGGCATTTTATGATTGTACTGCTTTAAGAGAGATAACACTTCCTGCTTCGTTGAGAAAAGTGATGGGTAGTGCTTTCAGTAATGATAATGCATTATTGGCATCTGCGGGAGGTAGTGTGGATTTCTTAGGTACAGCAGATCAATGGGCAAGTATTGATTTCGCTTCTAATACAGCTAACCCGGCCAATTTAGCACAGAGCTTGAAACTGTATGGTGTCACGTTAGAAAATTGTACTATATCCGTCCCTGTAAAAGAGAATACATTCTATAAAAATAAAAGCCTTACATCCTTGACGCTTAATTCGGGTTGTACATCCATTGCCAGTGGCGCATTTGAAGACTGTTCAAATATTGCAGGTACGTTGACTATTCCGTCCACAATGACGGCGATTGGCTCTTCTGCCTTTAGAGAGTGTACTTCTTTGACTGGTTTGGATTTGTCCGCCGCAAATAGTTTGCAGACAATTGGCGCTTCTGCTTTCTGGCAAGATGCTGCCATAGAAGGTGATTTGTATATACCGGCAACTGTTACATCTGTAGGCGGAGGAGCATTTAATACCATGTCGGAAATAACGGCTATCTATGCTATGCCGGCTACTGTTCCGACTGGTGCAAATCAATATACGTTCGGTGGATTTGACACATCTATTCCGTTCTATGTAACATCCTCGGCGGCGGCTTCCAATTACGCAGCAGCTCAATACTGGCAGGAGTTTACGAATGTAAATTACTTGGGATATTGTGGAGCAGAGGAAGGAGGACTCAATCTGACATGGACGTATAACCCAGCTTCACATATCCTTACTATCTCCGGTACAGGAGCTATGGCGGATTATGCTAATTCTACCGCTATGCCGTGGAATAGCATAAAAACAAACATAACATCCGTTGTGATAGAAGAGGGTGTAACTACTATTGGCAATTATGCTTTCTATGGCTGTTCTGCATTGGCATCTGTCACATTCCCGGAAACATTCAGTACTATTGGCAATTATGCTTTCTACAATTGTTCCGGGCTGACTGCCATTGCTTTACCGGAAGGAATAACAGCTACCGGCAATAGCGTGTTCTACGGTTGTACCTCTCTGGCGTCCGTAACTCTACCAAACACGCTCACTTCCATCGGTAGCAATGCCTTCCATTCCAATGCATTTACTTCAATCTACATTCCTAATAGTGTAACATCTATAGGCTTGTCTGCGTTCAAGAATTGCAGCAGTTTGACGAGTATTACTATTCCTGAAAATGTAACGAGTATTGGTGCATCAGCTTTTAGTTCATGTACACATGTAGAAACAATTAATTTCAATGCAGTAAACATGAGTGATTTTACGACACATGCTAATAGCGGAAATAGTGGTGCAACAGTAGGTGATATGTTTAATTCTTGTGGCTCGGCAGGAGACGGTATAGTGCTGAATATAGGCGATGCTGTACAGCATATACCGAATTATATTTTCTATCCGGGAGATTCATATGGTCATATACAGACAGGAGCAAAGATTGTGTCTGTATTGTTTGGCGATGATTCCAATTGCACTTCGATCGGTGCAAATGCATTTAAGGGTATAAGCAGTTTACGAACGCTACAATTACCTTCCAGCATGGAGACAATAGGCAGTATGGCTTTCAATGATTGTGGCAATATTGAAACTATATATTCGGGGGCAGTTACCCCACCTGTGCTTGACAGTTCTTTCCCGTCATCGTCTTCAATAATTTTGTATCTCCCGCATGACATTGACGTTAAGGAAGCCTATCGTGCAGCGAGCGGGTGGAGTAGTTTCACGGAAGAGAACACCTATCCGAAGATTGTGCAGTTTGACCTCAACGGAAAGTCCGGCACGATCCCGGATCCGCAGTTCTTCGATGATAAAACTTCGAAGGCTGCTGCACCTGCTACTCCTGCGGATGATGGCTATTATACCTTCGATCAATGGACTACAGACGCCTCTGGCGCATCGCCCTTTACGTTCGCTTCAACAAATATTACTGCCGACCTCACCCTCTATGCCAAATGGACGGAGAATATATTCTCGTTTGCGGATACAGACACGGACAACAGCAATATCGCTGCTGCGGAGGGCAAAAAGGCTTCTTCCGTCACCATCGTTCGTACTGTCTGGAAGGACGGCTATTATAACACCCTCTGTCTGCCGTTCAGCCTCTCGGCTAACGAGATCGCAACCTCGCCTCTTGCAGGCTATAAAGCTCTCAAACGGCTCAGTACTGCCACTGTTACCGGTACTGGCGAAAACCGCGTGCTCAATATCCAACTGGAGCCGATAACCGCTATTACTGCCGGCGAACCGTTCCTCATCAGTTACGAAGCAGGCGAAAATATCACTAATCCTGTCTTTAACAATGTAACCGTCACAGCTGCTACGCCGGGCAGCATCCATGCCGGTGACGTGACATGCTACGGTATCTATGCGCGTACCGGCCTTGGCGATGCGAACACCAACCTCTTCCTCGGCACGAACAACACGCTTTACTGGCCGAAGGATGCCGAACACAGCACTATGAACGGTCTCAGGGCGTACTTCTCCATTGACTCTTCCGGGCCTGCTTATGCCGGAATGCGTGTGCGTCTCACAGACAAACCCGCTGAGACACCTACCGGCATAGACCACGATGCGCCATCCACAGAACCGCAGAGTACGAAAATCCTTCGTGACGGCGTGCTTCTCATCCTCCGTGACGGCAAGACATATTCCGCCCAAGGCGTAAGAATCCAATAAAAACAATGAAAAAGCTAAAAATGATGAAAAGAGATTATATTATCCCGTATATCAAGACACAGTACTTGACTCCGTCTTCGGTACTTTGTACCAGTAATCAGGAACCGGAAAGTGAACTGACTATAGGCGGTCCCGATGATCCTAATAGTGCCCATATCCGTCGGCGGATCTTTTGAAAAACCAAAGTACTATCCGTTCCTCCAAATCGCGCATTGATGCGCAATAATAAAGCGCCCGCATTTCCCGCGGGCGCTTGTTGTCTTCGTCGGCTGCTACGAGCGTCAGCTCGGAGATCCCTTCATTTCTTCATTTTTTTCGAACGCTGTGTTCGAAAACTCAGCGTTAGTTGTTCTTATATATTCTTAGTGATAGTTAACCATTTCCGACCCTATTGCCTACCCATTGCCTATCCATCTCAGTTCAATGCCGGCTCAATATCGTTTCAAATAGCTTGTGTTTTCATCATCCATTGTTGTCCCATCTTTGGGACAACAGATATTCATCATCCATGCTTGCCTGTGGTCTGTACTCCATCAGGAGAAAAAACTGAAATGGACACTTCCGTACTTGCGGGTCTCCACATGCCGGGGATGAAGACTGAAATCAGTGTCCTTTCCGTGCTCCACCACCAGCCAGCCGCCTTCCTTCAATATCTCACGCGACAGAATGCTGTCGGGTAGGGTGGACAGCTGCTCCAAAGCGTATGGCGGATCGGCATAGATAAAATCATACTTGATTCTGCATGTGTTCAGAAACTTGAACACATCGCCCCGGACGACTTGCAGGTTACGGATACCCAGTTGCTTGCAAGTCTGAATAATGAAATTCTGCTGCGTGTGCGCCAATTCCACAGCCGTCACCTCTCTTGCGCCGCGGGAGATAAACTCCAGACCAATTCCGCCTGTACCGGCAAAGAGATCCAGCATCTCCACCCCCTCAAAATCCATTCTGTTCTGCAGAAGATTGAAGAGGCTTTCTTTGGCGAAGTCCGTAGTTGGACGCGCTGTGATATTTTTAGGGGGCGACAATCGCCGCCCCCCGTATTTTCCAGAGATAATCCGCATGGTTATCTTGCTTCTGTTCCAAACCGGTTATTCCCAGTTACCTGCATAGTTGTTCGGTGCCTCAACATCTCCTACCTTCAGTCCCTGGTAGTGCTCCAGTTTCTTCTCCTGGTCTTTGAGGTTGATCAGCTCCTGCTCGTCCAGATCTCCAAGATAAGCGTCAAACGGAGCGCAGATCTCAAAGAGAGGAATGACAGCTCCGGAGGAAGAGGTGTAGGTGTTGTTGACTTTAACCTCAAACTTCTTGCCGTTGGAGAAAGGAATAACACAGATATCGGAAATGTTGTCCTCGGTGTATTTTCCCTTGTAGAGCGACTGCATCATGTTCATACGGACTGTGTCACGCGCAAAACCCTGCAAACCGGCGTCGATCATGGCTTTGTCGTTCTCCCAAATATACGCATATTTAGCAGAGTCGGACTCGAAAGTAAGGCCTTGTTTCTCTACGCGTGCCATGGCAGCCTTGAACAGGTCGATGGCTTTTGCCTCGGTCATACCTGCCTCCAGTTGTTTCTCTGTAAGGCTTCCCATCTTCACCAACTCTTTTTTGGGAGTAGTCTTGAGGAATAGCATAAGCGAATCCAAATCGGTAGTGAAACGTCCGTTCTGATTACGGAACTCCAACTGTGCTGTACGAAGAGCTACAAGGTTCTCCACCACTTTGGCTTCGCGCTCTGCGCGCGCATTCTCAAACTCAATAGGGGTGACAACACTCTCTACGCACATTACTGCAATTGCGATGGCGCTCAGTCCGAGCAACACGCAAGCTGAAATTTTAATTGCTTTCATTATTCTGGTATAAAATTTAATAATTTTCTGCTATTTTTATGAGTTAAATACGAAAACTCGCTGCAAAATTACAAATTTTTTTTCATATATGCAAAAAAAATCGTAACTTTGTGGCGTTTTTTATGGAAGATAGCAACAAGGTATTATTTCAAATCCTCACGAACAGGCTTGATTTGCTTCGTGAGTTGGACAAAGAAGGCGACTCGGACAGACGTCGCCACATTGCGCGTGAGACCCAAAAACTGCACGCCCCAATGGCTCATAAACTCGGCTTGTATCAGATCAAGACCGAGATGGAAGATTTGTCGCTCAAGTTTTTGGAGTATGACCAATATAAATATATCGCGCACGCGCTTAACGCGAAACGCGCGGAACGCGAGGAGTATATTGCACGGTTTATCGCACCGCTGGAGCAGAAGCTGAAGGATGCCGGATTTGTCTTTACCATCAAAGGCAGACCCAAATCCATTCATTCGATCTACCACAAGATGCAGGCGCAACACTGCGACGTGGACAAGATCTATGACCTGTTTGCCATCCGGATTATTCTGGACACCCCGCCGGAGCGCGAGAAATCGGATTGCTGGATGGTTTACTCCATGATCACGGATATTTTCCGTCCTGATCCCCGCCGGCTCAGAGACTGGCTCTCCAATCCGAAAGAGAACGGATACGAATCTCTTCATACGACAGTCAAGGGCTTCGACGACCGCTGGGTGGAGATACAGATCCGCTCCAAGCGGATGGACGAGGTGGCGGAGAAAGGAGTCGCCGCCCACTGGGCATACAAAGGTGTCAAAGGCAATGTGCTGGATTTGGACAAGCAGTACGTCTATGCATTCACGCCGACAGGCGATCTGCGTCGTCTGCCATTCGGCGCTACGGTTCTGGATTTCGCCTATTCGATCCACTCGGATGTCGGAAGCCATTGTTCGGGAGGACGGATCCGCAACCAGCAGGTGTCCATCCGCCAGGTGATACAGAACGGCGACCAGGTCGAGATTATGACCTCGCCTAACCAGAAACCCAATGCCGACTGGCTGAGTTTCGTCAAGAGCACCAAGGCGAAGAACAAAATCCGCCAGCAACTCAAAGAGATTGAGTATAAGAACGCCGCCGAAGGGCGGGAACTGCTGGAGAGACGGTTCAAGAACTGGAAGATCGAATACAACGAGACGAATGTGGCGCGTCTCTCGGACAAACTGGGCTACAAGGCAGTCTCGGATTTCTACCAGACGCTGGCGTCCGGCAAAGAGGATCTGGTGCGCCTCAGAGATATCTATCTGGCATTGGACGAACAGCCGCAGATTGTTCATACCGAGCGGCAGGAGTATATCCCGCAAGAGCAGTTGCGGGGATTGGCTATCGAGGTGGATATCAATGTCAAGAATGTGGACTATAACCTCTCCAGGTGCTGTAACCCGCAGCCGGGAGATCCGATTTTCGGATTTATATCCGTAACCAAGGGTATTCGTATCCACCGCATTGATTGCCCCAATGCCGATAATATCCGTGAGCGGTACCCCTACCGCGTAATACCCGCCCGATGGGCAAAGAAAGATGGATAACTATCCCAGTATATTATTAGAGGAGGCGGTCAACCAGTTCGCTTCGCTGCCCGGCGTGGGACGGAAAACTGCCTTGCGCCATGTGTTGCGCATGCTCCGGCTGAGTGAGGGCGAGGTGGAAGCCTTTGCCAATTCGCTGGTGCGGCTGCGCAAAGAGGTGCACTACTGCCGCCTGTGCCATAACATCACCGATCAGGATATTTGTCCGATCTGCCAGTCTCCGCGGCGGGACAGAAAACTGGTTTGTGTGGTGGAGAATGTGCAGGATATAATGTCGATCGAGAATACCGGACAATATAACGGTTTGTACCACGTGCTGGGCGGAATAATCTCGCCTATGGACGGCGTGGGACCGTCGGACTTGGAGATCGACTCGCTGATTAAGCGCCTGAGCCAAGAGGATATAGAAGAGGTGATTCTGGCTCTCCCGACCACCATGGAAGGAGATACCACCAATTTCTATCTCTACCGCCGGATACAGAATGCCGGTTTGGCGAAGACACCCAAAGTGAGCCAGCTGGCACGCGGCGTGGCGGTCGGCAATGATTTGGAATATACCGACGAGATCACTCTCGGAAGGTCAATCGTTAATCGTATAGATTTTAAAGTATAATGGAAGAGAAAGTAATCCGACAGCTCAATTATGTCTATTATGGAATGATGCTCTTGGCTCTGACAGCCTTGGGAGTAATGTATTATCTGCTGATGAACGGCAGCATTGAACCGCTGGACAGACTGTCCCGTTGGGGACAGATAGTCCAGTATATCGTGATTTTTGATGCACTGGTTACCATTCCGGGCGGTCTGTACGGCTTCAAACGCCTGATAGCACCTGTCCGTACAATGGAGGATAAAGAGCAACAGGCGTTGCTCTACCGCAAGTATGCCGCTATCCGTATTCTGCTTGTCAGCAACTCTATGGTGCTGGGTATCATCGCTTACTACTGGCTGGGGGCTTATCCTTCCATGCTCTGGCTTGCAGGAATAGGCGCCATCGCCTGGTATTTCACCAAGCCGACCGTCGGCAAAATGCAGATCGAACTCACGCCGGAAATGCCGGAAGAATAACCGGGACATAAATAATTTCAAAAACTATGATAATTGCTTGTGATTTTGATGGTACTATCGTTACCCACGAGTACCCGAAGATTGGCAAACCAATCCCGTTTGCTATCCAGACACTCAAGAAACTTCAGGAGGAAGATCATCACCAGATTATTCTCTGGACTGTCCGCGAGGGGGAACTGCTCCAAGAGGCAGTGGATTATTGCAAGAGCAAAGGACTGGAGTTCTATGCCGTCAATTCCAATTACCCGGAAGAAGAACCGGCTCATAAACCGGCACGCAAGTTAGTGGCGGACCTCTGGATTGACGACCGCAACCTTGGAGGATTGCCCGACTGGGGGGTTATATATAATATGATTCACACCGGAAACATGTTCAAGCCGGTGCCGCAGGGCAACATGGAGGACTTGCAGTCCCAGCACCGCAAGAAAGGCTTTTTCGCACGTTTGTTTGACTAAAAACCGCTCGTCGATGATTTGTCTTCGCAAACTGGAGCCTGCCGACCTGCCATACTTGTATCAATGGGAGAATGACGCCGCGGTGTGGAGTAGTGCCGATACCCATAATCCGCTCTCTCAGCAGGACTTGCGGGATTATATCGGTTCTACAACGGGCGATATATACCGTGACGGACAGCTCCGGCTGATCATCGAAGAAAGCATTCCCGGAGCAGCACAAGGTCAGCATACCCTCGGCTGTATAGACCTCTTTGATTTTGATGCGCGCAACAGAAAAGCCGCTGTCGGCATGTATATCGCCCCGGAGGAGAGAGGAAAAGGAGTGGGGAAGAAGGCAGTACAATTGCTGGAAGAGTATGCTTTCGGTTTTCTGCATCTGCGCCTGCTTTACGCCGTGATAGCGACAGACAATAAGGCTTGTGCGGCACTCTACAAGTCGATGGATTACAGCCCGTCGTCCGTCCTCAAGAACTGGACCCTCGAATCGGATGCAGTAATCTGGCTGAAATCAAATGAGGAGTAAATAGCTGTTTTATTGCACTTTTTTATAGAAAAATTTGCGTAAGTGCAAAAAAATGCGTATCTTTGCACCGTAAAAAGATAGATTGCACGTCTATGACAAGATTAAGTGTGAATATCAACAAGGTGGCAACGCTTCGCAATGCCCGCGGAGGCAAGTTGCCCGATGTAGAGTTGTTCGCTCAGGATTGTGAGCGGTTTGGAGCGCAGGGCATTACAGTACACCCGCGTCCGGACGAACGCCACATCCGCAGAGAGGATGTCTATGAACTCTCCAGATTAGTCAAAACAGAGTTTAATATCGAGGGAAATCCTACGGAGGAGTTTCTGGCGCTGGTGACAGATGTACGCCCTACGCAGGTGACTCTTGTGCCGGACGACCCGAACCAGTTGACCAGCAATCACGGCTGGGATGTGCCGCGCCATCTGAATGAACTCAAAGGAATAATCAATCTTCTGCATTCGTATCGTATACGCGTCAGCATCTTTGTGGATGCCGACCCTGTGATGGTGGAGTATGCCAAGAAGACCGGTACGGACAGAGTGGAGTTATATACCGGACCGTATGCCGAACTCTTTGAAACCGATCCGAAGAAAGCCGTCGAGAGCTATCGCCCTGCGGCTGAAAAAGCACGGGAACTGGGATTGGGACTGAATGCCGGGCATGACTTGAATCTCTTTAATCTGCAGCCTTTCGTACAAGCTTTCCCATGGACGGCAGAAGTGAGCATCGGACACGCGCTCATAGCCGATGCCCTGTATCTCGGAATAGAGCGCACAATCAATGAATATCGTAAACTTTTAGAACCATAATCACATGATTTTATTACAAGCAGCAACGGCTACTGAGGCAGTCGTAACCAAGTCAATCAATCTCTGGACAATGGCGCAGTATGGCGGATGGATTATGATCATCCTCGGCCTGCTTTTTCTGGGTGCCGTGTATATCTTCATTGAGCGAATGGTGGTTATCAAAGCCGCTACCAAAGAAGATAAGACTTTTATGAACCGCATTCGCGATTATATCCATGAGGGCAAGATAGATTCCGCTATCAAACTCTGTCAGCAGACCAACACTCCTTCCGCACGCATGGTGGAGAAGGGTATTACCCGTATTGGCCGTCCGATGCAGGATGTGCAGGTGGCTATCGAGAATGTAGGCAATCTGGAGGTCAGCAAACTGGAGAAAGGACTGGTGCTGATGGCTACTATTGCCGGCGGTGCGCCTATGCTCGGATTCTTGGGAACGGTGCTGGGAATGGTGCAGACTTTCTTCGAAATGGCCAACAAAGCCGGCGGTGCTATCGACATGTCCACTCTCTCGACGGGAATGTACCAGGCAATGGTAACCACTATCGGTGGTCTGATAGTAGGTATTATAGCGATGTTTGCCTACAACCTCCTCGTGTCCCGCATTGACCATGTGGTACGCCGTTTGGAGTCCCGTACCATGGAGTTTATGGACGTGCTGAACGATCCGGCATAAATACCGATTTCTTTAATCGCTAAAAAGCATTGTTTGTATGGCTTTGAAAAGACGAAATAAGGTAGAGGCTACATTTGCCATGTCGTCGATGACCGACCTCATTTTCCTGCTGTTGCTCTTCTTTATCATGGCGAGCACCATGTCTTCGCCCAATGATATCAAGATCAATCTTCCGCAGGCGCGTTCTACCGATACCACCAAGCCGCAGATGGCAAAGGTCTCGATTGATAATCTGGGGCAATACTATCTTGCTGTGGGAGACATGCAGCCGGAGATGATTGCCGCCGAAGCATTGGAAAGTCGTCTGCAGCAGTTGCAGAGCAACGATTCGACACTCACTATAGCCCTCCACGCCGACATGGATATAGCCTATAAGGAAGTGGTACGGGTGCTGGATATAGCCAACGAAAATCATATGAAACTGGTGGTGGCTACCCACCATACCGAGGCTGAGAATGTTGAAACAGGAGAGTAAATCACATATCATTGCGTCCGTAGGCACTGTGATCGTTGGTGTTCTGGTGTTCTTGTTCTTGTGGTTTTATATGATTTATCTGCACGAGGACAACGACATGGAGGAACAAGGCATCGAGGTCGCTTTTGCGGAAATGCCGGAGATGGAACTGCCTCTTCCTTATCAGGCGGAAGAGGGAGCGGACGGTAGTAGTGCGGCGGAAGGCGAAGTGCAGCCTGCGCCTCAGACACCGGCTGCGCAGCCGACTCCGGCAGATGTGGCGCGTCCTGTGCCTCCACAAGAGGCAACCAAAGCGCCGATAGCCCAGCAGACCGAGTCGCCGGTGAAGCAACAGCCGCAGGAGCAGGAGGACAAAGCAGCCAAAGCGGCAGCGGAAGCCAAAGCCCGTGCAGAGGCGGCTGCCAAAGCGAAAGCCGATTCCATTGCCAGAGTGCAAGCAGAGAAAATAGCCAAAGCACAGAAGACCGGAGCTCTTTTTGGCAAAGGCAGCGGTGGCGCAGGCGGTACCGGCGGACAAGCAACTACCGGTTCATCGGGCACCGGCTCTAACCCTGCTACGGGCAAAGGCTCCGGCAAGGACGGCAACGGCAGTTGGAATCTCGCCGGAAGAGATATAGTCGGTCATCTGCCCAAGATTGACAGCCAGCAGTTCGAGGAAGGAGTGGTAGTGGTGCAGATTCGTGTCAATGCTGCCGGAGAGGTGGTGGCTGCAACAGAGACAACAGGAACAACTGTCGGTGACCAATATACCATTAATCTTGCCAAGGAGGCAGCGAGAAAAGCCAAGTTCTCCAAAGGAGAAAATGACCAAATAGGATCCATCAAATACACCTTTAAGGTGCGATAAATATAAATCAAACAACCGTTAATTCGTAAATTGTTTTATGAACTATCTGTTTTTAGACAATGGCTTTGAGGAGATCGAGGCAATCACAACAATCGATTTGTTACGTCGTGCAAACATTCCTGTAACAACAGTTTCCGTTACGGGCAAGCCCATGGTTCTTGGTGCCCATAATATAGCTGTGGAGGCGGATGGTTTGATGGCAGATGTGGACTTCACAGATGCAGAGATGCTTATTCTGCCGGGAGGTGCTACCAAACTCATTGAGCATGCAGAATTATGCGAACTGCTTGTGGAGCACGATAAGCAGAACAAACTCATAGCTGCTATCTGTGCCGCACCTTCTGTATTGGGACAATTGGGAATTCTGAAAGACAAACAGGCTACTTGCTACCCCGGTTTTGAGAAGTTCCTGGGTGAGAGCTATATTGGCGGCTTGGTGGTGGAAAGCAAGAATGTCATTACCGCCAAAGGTCCCGGATTGTCTTCCGATTTTGCTTTTTGCATCATTGAGAAGTTGGCTTCGTCGGAAGTAGCCGATCAAGTGTACGACACTGCGCAGTATTGATTTGATTGATCGATTGATTGAGCGATTGATTGATCTTGATCTTTGCGCATAGATAAAAATGAAGCACCGTGTCTCACGACAGGGTGCTTCTAAGTATGAAAAAATCTCAAAATTATGAAGTATTTCTACTTCCGAAACCAAAAACAAAAACTTATAAAAAAACTTACTTACTTTTACTTTTTCTTACTTATATAAATAGCGTTTGATAGAACGCTTTGGTGTCTTGGCAAACTCTTCGAGAACCAGTTCCACGGAACTTATTTGGCTGTATTGCGGCAAAACCTTGTTGAGCGCCACACGGTTCTCTTCCATCAGAGCCGTTATGGTCTTGTTGCCCATAAGTTTCTTGCCCTCAGCACTATTGTCCGGATATACAAGTGCTACCAGTTTGCCGTCTCTGTCTAAGACAATAGACTCAACGACGCAAGGCATGTTATTGAGTTTGTCCTCAATCTCCTCCGGGTAAATATTCTGACCGCTCGGTCCGAGAATCATGTTCTTGGAGCGCCCATGGATGTAGATGTTTCCTTCTTTGTCCAGTACTCCGAGGTCGCCGGTACGCATCCATCCGTCTTCGGTGAAGACTGCCTTGGTAGCTTCTTCGTTCTTATAATATCCCACCATCATATTAATGCCCTTCACCTGGATTTCGCCGTCTTTGCTATACGGATCCTCCGAATCGATGCGGACGTGGCATTGCGGGATTTCTTTGCCGCAGCTATGGAATTTGTATACCCACCAGTCTTCATAGCTGATCAACGGTGCGCACTCGGTCATACCATAACCGACGCAATATTGGTATTTTATATCATGCAGTACTTGCTCTACTTCGCCATTGAGGGCGGCACCGCCGATGATCAGATAGCGCAGCTTGCCTCCGAAAGTCTTGTCCAAGCCGTCTTTCACTTTGCCGCGGATAAGACGGTTGATAACAGGAGTCTTCCAGAGCGTCTGCATTATCGGCGAACTGATTTTAGGCATAACACCCTTCTTGATGATTTTCTCCACTACCAGAGGTACGGTCAAAATCATAAACGGCTGCACTTTTGCAAACGCCTTCATCAGAATGGTCGGGGTAGGGGACTGGGTCAGGAAATAGACCTCTGCACCGTCGCAAACCTGGTACAGGAACTCGAACATCAGTCCGAACATGTGCGCAATAGGCAGCATTGAGATTACCCTGTCGCCCGGTTTGTGCGGAATGCGCTGGCAAGCGAACTCCACGTTGCCGCTCAGGTTCAGGTGGGTGAGCATGACGCCTTTCGGGTTGCCGGTTGAACCGGAGGTGTAGTTGATCAATGCCAACTCTTCCAAGTTGTCTGTCGGATAGTTGATATCTGTCTTTTGAACGCCGTTGGGATATTTCTGCGCGAAGAGCTCCGGCAGTTTTGCCATGGCTTCTTCTGCCTCCTTGGTACCGGCAATCAGTGAGAACTCGTCCATGAAAATCGTAGCTTTCAGATTAGGCATCTGTGTGGTATCGATTTTCTTGCGTACATTAGGTCCTACAAAGAGGAGCGAAGCCTCCGAGTGGTTTACCAGTCCGTGAATATCTTCACCCGTGAAATCCGGCAAGATACTTACCACTACCGCTTTGTATGTCTCGATAGCCAGAAAGAGCACACCCCAGTTGGCGCAGTTGCGTCCGCAGAGGGCAATCTTGTCACCCGGTTTAATACCCATTGCCTGAAAGAGCACATGCAGCTCTTCCATCTTGGCAGCCATTGTGCCGAATGTATATCTGTTATCGCTGTTAATGTCCTCCAGAGCCAAATTCTCCCATTTGTTCTTCACGGTGTCCTGAAGGAACGCTAAATAGTGTTTTGTTGCCATATTTTTGGATGTTTGTTCGATTTCGAGTGCAAAGGTACGGCTTTTAATTCGAACTGTCGTTCAAAAACGACATTATTCTGCATTTTTTTCTATTTTTATCAGTTTATAGAGCCCTTTATAGGTGTTTTTGAGCAATTCGAAGTTCATTTTGGCACCTGTAAGACCACTATCGTAGCTGTTTTTGATATGTGCAAACATAATAGCCGTCAGTTCGGCGTCAATATCTCGTCTGACAATCCCCATACGCTGCTCGTAGTTGATAGCCTTGCGCCAGAGGTCCAGTTCTTTGAGAGCGAGGCGTTGTGCTTTGCGCCGCATGGAGGGGAAACGGGAATAGGCGGTAAACATCAGGTGGTTGACATTGCTGGTGTTGACTTGCTTGTTCTCGAACGTAAGCAATGCGGCTTCCAGTCCGTCCAGATATTTCTCCATGGCTTCGATCATTTCGTTCATGGTGAGGTTGGCGGGTAGTTGGAGTGCCTCCTGCTTGGGTTGCAGGAAATAGCGCTCCATGCATGTCTGGAAGAGTTCGTCCTGGTCTTTGAAATAGTAATAGAGAGTACCGCGTCCCATGTCTAAAGCATTCTGGAGGTCGGTAATGCTGGTGTTGTTGAAGCCTTGCATGCAATACAACTCCATGGCTTTTGCGATAATATATTCTCGTCTGTCTTTCATCTTTCGTATCGGTTTAGTGCGTCACGCATAAGGAGTCGTCCTTGTTCAATGATTTCTTCGGCTTTGTCAAAATCGAAAGTGTTGTAAGCGTATTGCGGCATTACAGAGTGAACATCCGGCGGCGTGAGTTGCAAGCTCAGAATGGTGTTCTGCTGGATTTGCATGTCATTCATTCTGTCCAGCAGTCCGAAGAAACCGATGTTTCTGCGCAAGTCGGATGCGCGTTCCCGCCGCATTCGGTTGACTCTGTCAGCCAGATTATGCAATCCTTCTTCCAGTGCTTCTGGCACTTCGATGCCTTTGCTCTGGATATACTCGATGGGCTTGCTGATGTCAATCAGCTCCGGTTTGCGGGTCTGAATATTCTTCATTTTGTCTTTGCCGGAAATATCGGCTGCCACGAGTATGTCGCCTTTCTTTCGTTTGACTACATTCAGAGGCAGGGGGTTGAGCACGCCGCCGTCAATCAGCAGTTTGCGCCCGCGCTGCACCGGTTCGAAGAACAGGGGAATACTGATAGAAGCGCGGATTGCCTCAAAGAGGCTGCCTTTGGTGAAGACCACCTGCTCGGTGCTGATCATGTCGGCAGCCACCAGAGAACAAGGGATAGGCAGTTTTTCCAGAAGCTGGTCGGGGACTACAGTCTTCAGTTCTTCGATGATGCGTTGCCCTTTGACGATCGAGTTGCCGCTTAGAAAGTTAACGTCCATCATTTTGAGGATGAGCTGTTTGTCCACCGTCAGAAACCATTTCTTGGCGTCCTTCAGCTTGCCGGCAGCGTACATTCCGGCGATGATCGAGCCCATTGAGCAACCGGCAATGCTCGTGATCTTGTAACCCCGAGCCTCCAGCTCCTCAATGGCACCGATGTGCGCCAAGCCGCGTGCACCGCCCGAACCCAGTACTAATGCTACGTTTTTCAACTTTCAACTCCCAACTTTCAACACTAAACCACTTTCGCCGGTTGCAGTTTCTCGCGGATTTTGATATAAACAATCGTCTCTTTCTTGGCGAAAGGCGTTTTGACATACCCCATGCCTATTCCCTTTTTGGTGTTGGGGAGCATTATTCCGCTGGTAACATTACCGATAGTGTTTCCTGCTTCGTCGCATATCTCGTAGCCGTTACGCGGGATAGCGCGTTCCAGACACTCGAAGTGCACCAGTTTGCGCTGTACACCTTCCGCTTTCTGCTTCATGAGGAACTCCTTGTCGATGAAGTCCTTGGCGTCGAGCTTGGTAATCCATCCCAAGCCGGCTTCCAGAGGAGAAGTGGTGTCGTCTATGTCATGCCCGTAGAGGCAGTACCATTTCTCCAGACGAAGGCTGTCTCTCGCCCCAAGACCGATAGGTGCCAGACCGAAGGGTTTGCCTACCTCGAAGAGGGCGTCCCAGATCTGTTTGCCTTTGTCTGCCGGGAAGTACAACTCAAATCCTCCGGCTCCGGTATAGCCGGTATTACTGAGAATGACACCTTGCACACCTGCAAAACTCCATTCGCGGAAAGCATAGTACGGAATAGCACTCAAATCGGCATCCGTGAGGAGTTGCAGAAGCTCTGTCGCTTTGGGACCTTGCACTGCCAACTGGCCGTAACGCTCCGAAGCGTTTTCCAGTTTCAGATCCATGTCATGGAATTTCTCCTCTTTCACTTTATTGACCCATGCCCAGTCTTTGTCGATATTACCGGCATTGACTACCATGAGGTACTTGGTGGTAGAGTACTTGTAGATGATCAGGTCATCTACGATGCCTCCTTTGCCGTTGGGCATGCAGGTGTATTGCGCTTTGCCGCTGTCGAGTTTGCTGACATCGTTGGTGGTGATATATTGCAGGAAATCCAGCGCTTTCTCGCCTTTCACCCAGAACTCGCCCATGTGACTCACGTCAAACACACCGACGCCCTCGCGGACGATCATGTGCTCTTGGTTAATCCCCGTCGGGTACTGGATAGGCATGTTGAAGCCTGCAAACTCAGCCATCTTTGCGCCCAGCGCAATGTGGATGTCTGTAAACGGTGTTGTTTTTAACATAGTATATCAATTTATCAATTATCAATCATTTTCATTTGCCGGCTTTCTGCACTATCTGCAGAATAACTTCGCAGGCTTTCTCCAGCGAAGGAACCGGCAGGTACTCGTACCGGCTGTGGAAGTTCTCTCCGCCGGCAAAGATGTTAGGGCAGGGGAGTCCTTCGAAACTCAGACGGGCACCGTCTGTTCCGCCGCGAATAGGTTTCACTTTCGGGGTTACGCCGACAGCGGTCATGGCTTCTTTGGCGAGATCGATGATATGCATTACCGGCTCTATCTTCTCGCGCATGTTGTAGTACTGGTCGCGAATTTCGATTTCGGCAGTGCCTTCGCCGTATTCGCGGTTCACTTTGCGCACCAGGTGTTCCAGTTCGCGTTTGCGGCTCTCGAAACGGGCACGGTCATGATCGCGGATGATATAACTCAGAGTCGTTTCTTCGACAGTGCCGGACATGCTTATCAGGTGGTAGAATCCTTCGTAGTCTTGTGTGTGCTCCGGAGTCTCCCAACGCGGCAGCATTACAGCCAGCTGGTAGCCGATGCGCATGGAGTTGACCATCTTGTGGTAAGCCGAACCCGGATGCACATTTGTGCCGTGGATATGGATCTTGCAGCCGGCGGCGTTGAAGTTCTCGTACTCCAACTCGCCGATAGCACCGCCGTCCATGGTATAGGCGAAGTCGGCACCGAAGGCCTTGACATCGAAGTGATCGGCTCCCTGACCAATCTCCTCGTCCGGCGTGAAGCCGACACGGATCTTGCCGTGTTTGATCTCCGGGTGCCGGAGCAGATACTCCATGGCGGTCACGATCTCCGCTATACCGGCTTTGTCGTCAGCGCCGAGAAGGGTCTTGCCGTTGGTGACGATGATATCCTGCCCTTGGTAATGAAGGATCTCCGGATATTTGGCGGTCTCCAGAACGATGTTTTCTTCCTCGTTCAGCACGATGTCCTTGCCGTCGTATGCTTTTACGATACGTGGTCTGACATTCTTGCCGCTGGCATCCGGGGCGGTGTCCATGTGCGCGATAAATCCGATGGTGGGCGTCTGACTGCCGGCCTCTGACGGCTGGTTGCTTGGCAATGTGGCCATGATATAGCCGTTCTTGTCGAGCGAGACCTCCTGCATGCCGATCGAGAGGAGTTCCTCTTTGAGGTACTTGGCAAACTCCATCTGTCCCGGGGTGCTGGGCGTCATGTTGGTGTTCTCGTCACTGGTGGTGTGAAAAGACACGTATTTCAAAAATCGATCTACAATATTCATCAATACTTCATTCTATCAATTACTTATTGCCGAAGGCGCTCAGCAGTGTGCTCAGCGCGCCTGCATACTGTGCAGCGGTGTTGGCATAGCCGGCAGCGGTGTTAGCGGTGTTTTTGGCGGCAGTGGCGGTGTTCTGCACTGTTTCGCTGTTCTTGACCATATCTACGAGGCTGTTGGTGACGGTCTCTACGTTGTTCTGGGTTACCAAACCGAGCGATGAAGCGATCAGTCCTTTGCCGAAGTCCTTGAGATAGGTCTTGTCCTTGTAGTTGGATTTCAGCCCCTCGCAGTTGGCAATCAGCGTAACGGTGTTGAGGGCGTTTTGCATGTTTTTGTAATCAAACTTGTTGCCGTCAGCCTTGTACTGGTTGTAGAGGGCAAGGAGTGCATTTCCGGCACCCTGTCCGGCGTTCTGTGCGTTCACCGTTGTGCCGGTGGTAGCGGCAGGGGTGGTGGTAGTGGTTGTGTTACTTGAAGCGTTGTTCTTCAGCATTCCGCAGCCGGTCATCATCATCGCAGCTGCTACAAAAATCATAATTTTTTTCATTGTTATAGCTTGTTATTATAGTTTGACAATATTCATTTTCTCAGTCTCGCCGTCAGCCCATGCGAGAATGTTATCCGCGACGTTTTCGCACATGGCGATCCGTCCTTCCCAGGTGCCGGTGCCGGTGTGCGGGGAGAGCACTACGTTGTCCATCTTGAGCAGCTCATTGCTTATCTCCGGCTCAAACTCATACACGTCCAATGCGGCTCCGGCTATCTGCCCGGATTTCAGGGCTCTGACCAGATCGTCTTCGCACACGTGCGCGCCACGCGCGGTATTGATAAGGTAAGCCGTGGATTTCATCTCTTGCAGTTCTTTGCTGCCGATGAAATGGTGCACCTCGTGTGAATAGGGGAGGTTGAGGCTCACAAAATCCGCTTTCCGAAGCAGTTCTGCGGGCATTACATACCGGGCGTCGTACCGTTTTTCGGTCTCTTCGGGAAGCCTGTGGCGGTTGTGGTAGAGGATTTTCATGCCGCTTGCCACGGCGCGTCTTGCCAGTGCTTGTCCGATGCGTCCCATGCCTATTATGCCGAGGGTTTTGCCGTAGAGGCTGTGGCTGAGATTGTTCATGACGCCCATCGGTTCGCAGCTGCCGTTCCGCAGGCGGCGGTCAAACTCGCTCACTCTGCGTGCCAGACAGAGCATGAGTCCGAAGGCGAGTTCGGCGGTAGGTTCGGTGACGGTGTCCGGGGTGTTGGTCACCGTTATGCCGCGTGTTTTGCAGGCATCGAGGTCGATATTGTTGTATCCTGCACCGAGATTGGCTATCAGTCGCAGCCGCGGCATTTGTGCAATCAGACCGGCATCTACAGGTTTGTCGAAAGTGGAAACCAGAACTTCAGCTTCCGATAGCGGCGCATTCAACCGGTAGCCTTTCAGCCTTCCAAATCCCTCTGCCGGGAGCGGTGTGGTAAACGCAATTTGCATATCTATAGTGGTTCTTTGCCAAATTTTCTACAAAGGTACAACAAATTTTGCACATATGCAAATAAAAAAGGAGTTTTTTCTGCCGAATTGAATAAAATTCAATCAATATAGTCTGCTACCGGGGGAACATATGCTTGCATAATGGGCTCCGGGTAGCAGACTATATTAGGTGCGCGTTATGCGCATGGCAGAAAAAATCCTTTTTATTTGCATATGGTCTGCACAATGCGAACGTACTTTCGAAGGGGTCCCCGTCCCCTTTAGGGCTCCCGCAGATTTTTAATCTGTGGGAAGAGCGGAGGTATCGGTCGCACCCTACCAATTAGCGGTAGCGGTTTGGTCTATGCGACCCGATTACCGAACGCGACGGGGGAGGAGGTCGAAGGTACTACATTTTTTGGACATATGCAAATAAAAAAAGGATTTTTTTCTCATAGCAGTATAAAATACTGCGTTTTGGAGAGTTGCAACAAGCCACTTCATTTCTCATCATCCACTTTTGTCCCATCTTTGCGACAACCTATTTCAAGTGAACGGATTTGATTTGACAATGTTTTTTTTGGTTGTTTTTAGTGAACAGTAGTGAAAAATACCACTCATTTAATCGATTTCTGCTCATTTATTTGCATATGTTCCAAAAAAGCAGTAATTTTGCACGCAAAATTGAAAAATGTGCTGAAAGATATATAAAATGGCCAAGCTCCAGGAAATAATCGTAAGAGACACTACTATCCGTTCTTTTTCGCAGAACGGATGGGATTATATCTGTATCACGGATATAGCCCGACAGAAGAATATAGAAGATCCCAACGCCGTAGTTGGCAATTGGATGCGCAATAGGAACACTATTGAGTACCTTGGAATCTGGGAAGCTCTGAATAACCCTAATTTTAACCCCATCGAATTCGAGGGGTTTAGAAGTCAGGCCGGTTTGAATGCTTTTACTCTGTCTCCAAGCCGTTGGATAGAAGCCACTAATGCAATCGGGCTTGTTGCTAAAGCTGGTCGTTATGGTGGCACATATGCACAACGGGATATAGCATTTAAGTTTGCCAGTTGGGTATCCGTTGAGTTTGAACTCTATTTGATTAAGGAGTTCCAGCGTCTCAAAGAGGAGGAACAAAAGGCACTCGGGTGGTCGGCGAAACGCGAGTTGGCAAAGATTAACTATCATATCCATACGGACGCGATTAAGGAGCACCTTGTGCCGCAAGAGATTGACGCGTACCATCGTTCGCTTATCTATGCCAACGAAGCCGATGTGCTCAATGTGGCATTGTTCGGAATGACCGCCAAAGAGTGGCGCGATGCCCATCCGGAGGACAAAGGCAACATCCGCGACTACGCAACAATCAACCAATTGATCTGTCTGAGTAACATGGAGAACCTTAATGCGGTCTTTATCAACGAAGGCCTTCCGCAAGGCGAGCGCCTCCAGAAACTCAATCAAATAGCTATCCAGCAAATGACCGTGCTTGAGAATGTAGAGAGCAAACATGTTTTGAGATAAATACACTCTCTCTTCTTTTGAAAGCACTGAACAGAAAAAGAATAAATAGTAAATCAACAATAATCAAAATAGAAACAAAAAAATCTGCCTATGGCATAAAACAACAGACAAACAACATACATAATAATAAAGCATTCAGCTAAGAGCTTGGATTGTTGAAAACTGGACACTTTCAAACAATTTCATTACCAAGAACAAGGCTTTAGAGTGCTCATGCGTCAGCGTGAGCCTTGTTCGGTAGATATTTGGTAATAGAAGGTTGTCCAGAATTCCTTAAGGTTCCAGATTGAAGCTAACAAGCCTCACGTTTTTCGTGTATATATTAACAAGTATAAACGGAGTAATGCCGAAAATCCGACAAAGAGTAGGTAAACAAATTATCAGTATTATGAAAAAATTATTGTATGTTATTGCCGCTGCATTATGTTTGGTGGCATGTGAAAAGAACCCGGATGGCGGTTCTTCGACAAAAGGTGATTATGTGGATTTAGGGTTGAGTTCAGGAACGAAGTGGAAAAGTTCCAATGAGATGAATCCGGATGATGAGAGCGGGTTCTATGACTATGATTTGGCGATGAGCCTGTTTGAGAAAAACATGCCTACTAAAGAGCAATGGATGGAACTGGTGAATGAGTGTAACTGGACATGGACAGGTATGGGGTATCGTGTCACCGGAGTTAACAATAATTCTATCGTTCTGCCTGCAGCGGGCTTCCGCAATTGTGAAGGTTACGTGGACTACGTTGGTTCGAAAGGTTTCTATTGGTCGTCCGTGCCGAGTGGTTCGGGGTGCGCGTGGTACCTGGGCTTCACTTCGGGCAATGTGGGTATGGGCGACAGCGATCGTTGCTACGGTCGGTCCGTTCGCCTTGTCCGTTAGTACTTAGAATATAACCCTTGTTCATCGCGTCGGCAACGAGGTTACGCGAATGACGACCCTGTCGTCATTGAAAGTAACTCGTGCCTCCGCTCTCACCACAAATTGAAATTTGCGGGGACCCCTAAAAAAAACTTCTCATCTATGCCGGCAGGCGTCCTATGACGGACGCAAGCAGGCACAGGTGAGCGATATGCGGATGGCTCATTTTATCGCGTGTTTTGAACAACGCGCCCAAATCTTAATAATCGGCAATTCTTTTTATGCATTTGAGTACGAATTGCCCCTTACTTTACTCTTACTTGCCTCTTGCTTGCCCCTTACTTGCCTCCGATAGCGTGTTTGTAATTTGTTGAAAATAAGGGGTATATGAAATATTGTAAATAAACCTCGGAATTTAAGCATCTTAATAATCGGCAATTTTTTTAAGACCGGCTGTGCTGACAGAATACAGACAGCTATGCCTTTCCCCTTCCCCTCTCGGCTCTCTGATGGCTGACGGCTGACGGCTCCCCCCCCCGTAAGGGTCTCGTAAGGGGTTTGTCAGACTTTCGTCAGACTTTTATCGAGTCAACGATTTCATTTTTGTCCCATTTTCGGGACAACCCCAAATCTGTTTAATCTGTGCAATCTGTGGACAATACCGCAAAATTTCGGCACGCCCTTATTCGCAAGCGAACAAGGAATCCTCCGAAATGTAGGTAAGCAATGCGGTAAATAGAAAAGGAGTTTTTCTGCCATGCGCATAAGGCGCACCTAATATAGTCTGCTACCCGGAGCCCATTATGCAAGCATATGTCCCCCCGGTAGCAGCCTATATTGATTGAATTTTATTCAATTCGGCAGAAAAACACCTTTTTTATTTGCATATGTCCAAAATTTGTTGTACCTTTGTACTCCAAAATTAAAACTTAAAAACTTTGCAAACGATTCTGCTGAACAACGGCATTGAGATGCCGACTTTGGGATACGGAGTGTTCCAAGTGCCGCCCGAAGAGACGGAACGGTGCGTGAGCAACGCACTGCAAGTGGGCTATCGCCTGATCGACACCGCGCAAGCCTACGGCAACGAAGCCGGTTTCCGCAATTTCGGTGACCCGGACTACCTGCGCAGGATTATAGCCATGTTCCCGAACGTATGAATACCATCTTTATAGTACTGCCGATTCTGACGATCCTGATGTTCGACTTGGGGCTGGTGCTCAAGCCCGCGGATTTCAAACTGATTGCCGAGCGACCAAAACCGGTGCTCATCGGGCTGGGCGGACAGATTATTCTCCTGCCGCTGATTGCGTGGGGGCTGATAGAGTTGTCAGCCGTCAGCATTCAGTTGTCAGCTTTCAGTATTATCGGCATTATGTTAGTGGCATGCAGTCCGGGCGGGAGTTCGAGCAACGTGTTCTCGATGTTGGCAAAAGGCGATGTGGCGCTTTCGGTCACGCTGACGGCGTGCAGCAGTATTGTCACCCTCTTTACCTTGCCGCTGATCATGGCGTGGGTGACGGCCGGAGTAGGGGAGGCGGTGAATATCCATCTGCCCGTGGGCAAACTGCTGGTGCAGAACATCGTGTTGATGGTGGTGCCGATCTCCATCGGCTTTGTGCTGAACCTCTTCCGTCCTGAGACTGCGGCGAAGATACACAACGTGCTCAAACGCGTTGCCATGCCGGCATTGGTGCTGTTAGTGACCATCTTCTTTGTCCAGCACAGACAGACCATTGTGGCGGAAATAGGTTCGTTAGGACTGATGATGACCGCCCTTATTCTCGCTACTACGGGGTGCGGGGCATTACTGGCACGGCTGTGCCGACTGAGCGGCAAAGAGCGGCGCACGCTGGTCATCGAGATAGGCATGCAGAACGCGGCGCAGGCAATCACTATTGCCTGCAGTCCGCTGATTTTCAACAATGAAAGCATTGCCATTCCCGCAATCATCTATGCCCTGATGATGAACCTCGTTCTGCTGGCGTATGTAGGACTGACGAAAATGAGCAAAGAGTAAGAAGTACCAACCGGCCAGGTACCATCGAATAAATCAGACTGAAAAACCTTTAAAATACAATGTATCCGAAATTGGAAAATCGCGCGTGGCGCGTACTGAAAAGTGAAAATATCCTAAAGCTCGGACCATGGCTGTCCGTACGGCAGGAGTGCGTGGAGTTGCCGGGCGGCAGACAGATACCGACCTGGTTCGTGCTGGAGTTCCCGGACTGGATTAATGTGATTGCCATCACCAAGGATGGCAAGATGGTCATGGAGGACCAATACCGACACGCTTTGGGCGAGACCCATTACGAGTTGGTGGCGGGTGTGATTGACCCAGGGGAGACACCGCTGGAGGCGGCTAAACGCGAACTGAGTGAAGAAACAGGTTATGAAGGAGGCGAATGGAGTCTTTTTATGACTCTATCGCCTAACCCCACTAACCATAACAATCTCTCTTACACCTTCCTGGCAACGGGAGTGGAGAAAGTGCGCGAGCAGCACCAGGAACCGACAGAAGATATCCATGTGGATATAATGGAGAAAGAGCAAGTGCTGGAGATGCTCCGTGACGGCGAGATCGTTCAAGCCCTGCATGCTGCGCCTTTATGGAAGTATTTCGCACAACTTTAGAACCGGAGCGGTGCGTCCGGCAATAAGGGGCTGAAGAATCTGGAGATTTGAAGAAATCTACTCGAGGCTGTTGAGATCCACAAGGTGGTTGACGATGGCGTAGATGGTGAGTCCGGCTGTGGAGTGGATATTGAGCTTGCGGGTGATATTCTTGCGGTGTGAGATAACCGTATGAGTGGAAATACAGAGCACGTTGGCTATCTCCTTGTTGCTCAATCCATGGACGAGCTGGATTAGAACATCCCGTTCGCGATCGGACAGTTCTTCGGTCTTAGGCAACTGCTTGTGGCGCTTGATATGCGGAACGGTATTGGTCATCGCCGGGCGGAGAATGTCGTCCTCGATGGCGCAATGGTCTGCAAAATCCTGCTCGGTATGCCATAGATCCGACATGACGCTGATCAGCAGATAAGTGATAGCCGGAGACGCTCCGGAAGAAGGATACGGACTGAAACCGGAAGGCTGCGAGTTGAGCGGTGTGGGGTAGTATTTGATGATGAGATTCTTGATCTCGGTCAGTTTGTCGGTAATACGCTGGTCATCGTGTTCATGCTCATCGTAAAGCCCTTGGTTCTCGTGCTCTATATGTATGCGGATCTCCTCCACAAACTCGTCATAGCACCGTAAGATAAGTCCGGGGATGCGTGTAGTGGGATCCGCCGGAATAATGGCTTCTACCAGTGCCCGGCGCAATCTCGGCAACCGGAAATCAAGGAAATAGGCGTGCGCGTTCCTCAGATAACACTGCAGCGTAGGTATATCAATATCGTCCGGCAGGGCGCGCTGGTGGAAGATCTTATAGTTGACGACAGCAAGGAAAGTGGGGGTGTGCACTTGGTGGGACTCGCAAACTTGTGCGATCGTCTGATCACCCACTCCCATCTGCAGCCCGAACCGGCTGATAATCTGTATCGCATCCTCTTCGTGCGACATCAAATCACATATTTTGTCTGTAGCTTTGTACATAAATCGGGTGCAAAGTTACAAAAAAAATATGAAATGAGCAACTTTTGGCGGTAAAAATCCCCAAAATTTGGGATGGTTTCAAATCATGATCGTTGCTGTTTCAGTTCTTGTCTCTTGCGCTCGTAGTAATCGTGCCGTTTGGGGTTCTCGGGAAACCAGCCTTTGAGCACACGCTGTTCCTGTTTGATCACTTCGCCTATTCCCCAGAAAGCAGAGAAAGCGAAGATACCCAGAAAGATGGAGAGATACATATTCTCAACGAAAAGCGAACCTGTTGCCGCCAGACACCCGATGACGAGAAAACCCCACCACGCACGTATGCCGCAATAATACTCCGCCTTGATCACAAGGGGGTGGAAGATACCGATGCATAGAAATGCACCGGCACCTAATAGCAGTCCGTGGATATTCATTATTGCTGCTCCAAAGTAACGTTGGATTCCGCCATCAGCACAACCTTGCCGGCAAAGACACAGTTCTGATAAGAACCGTAGTTGTTGGTGAAGACAAGTGAATCGGGTGTGAGATAGCCGCTGAGTTGATTGATCAGGTAGCGCGATACAGGAGCCCCTTTCATCTTGGGCATGACATTCTGGGCGGACAAGGTAATCCGGTCTGCCGAACGGGTGTAGGAGACACTGTCGATATCCATATCCACCGTCACCGGCATGCGCGAAGAGAAGCCGACTCCGGCGAGGGAGATGACTGCGTACTCATCGCCGATGACAACATAGGCCGTTACATTGTCCTGTGTGTAGTTCTCAGAGGGCACCTGATTGGTTCCTGTTACTTGGAAATAACGAGCTTTGGCAAACTCGGCTTGTTTTTGCTCCTCAGGATCCTGAGGTTTGTTTTGGTCGTTGCAGGCTGCCAGGACAGCAACCATTGCCAGAAGTGATAGAATCTTTTTCATAATGATATGTTTATTTAGTTATTATATATTCCTGTTATTATATTTCAAATTTCACTGTAGCTCCTAACTCGCGCGGTTTGCCGTGCTGCAGAAAATTGTTTTCCATCGACCGGAAATAGAACACATCGTAGTTGGTGCCTGTCAGGTTCCTTCCCCAGAGTTCGAGCTGGACGTATTTCCAGTCGAGGGTGAGTGTCGCCGACAAAAGAGCGTAGGGCGACTGGACACAATCGTTCTGCTCGTTCCAATAGACGGGGCCGGTAACATTAGTCCGGGCAGAGAGCGAAACCGCATTAAGCCATGGACGGTTGACATGATATCCGGCTTGAACAAGCACATGGGCGGTATGGCGTGGCGCGTAGGGGATGACATTTCCGGAGTAGTCTCCCATGCCGTCGTTGAAATCAATGAACCGTGCATCGGTGAAACCGTAGGAGGCATCTACAAGCCCTTGCCAGGAAGATTTGACCCAACGGTAGTGCAGAGCCGCCTCTGCTCCCCACATGCGTGACCGTGCCGCATTAGCCATCATCCGTCCTGTCGTCTTGCCGTTGGGGAAGACGGTTACTTGCTGGTCGAAGCATTGGATATGAAAGGCATCGACATCTATTTTCAGTCCGGCACACGGCGTGAAATGTGCTCCTATCTCAAAAGTCCAGTCACGCTCCGGTTTATAGGAGGTGATATCCACGTTGGAGTATCGGGGATCGGTGATATTGAGGTGTATGCCCATGTCAGAGGCAATGTCTGTCATTACTCTGTTCTGGGTAATGGTACTGAAAATCTGCGGGTTGAATCCGCCGGCTTTGTATCCTTTGGCAGCGTATCCGTAGAATGTAGCCCAAGGGGTGTCATAGGAGACGGCAAGACGCGGCAGAACTTGGATATACGGCTTGGAGAGTGTGCCGGCGATATGGGTATGCAGAGGTTTGAAATCCTGCATTAGCAGCGTGAACCGATAGTCTATGTCCGCTGTGCTGAGATAGTCCATCCGCGTGTGTTCATAGTCGATCCGGACTCCGGCATTAATATGCCAATCCCCCAGATGGAAGTGGCTCTGGTGATAAACGGCAACTCCGGCATTCAGCAGATCAAAAGCCCCCGGAATGGGGAGAGTGGGATTGGAGATCGCGATGGAGTCTTCCGGAAAGACCGACCGGATACCGCGGTTGGCATTGGCGAGAATGAGATCTTCGATCCCCTGCCGCATAAAGGTGACAGGTGCCTGCATCGCGTTGGATTTGACAAATGCACTGAGACCTGCTTGCCATTCATAGGAAGAATGGAGTAGAGGGGTGTTCAGTCTCTCGGAAGAAGAAAGAAGAGCATCTATCGTGGCATTATGCTGGTGCTGTGTCTGGCGGAGAGTGAAGATGTCTGCTGCGGTATAGTCTTGGTCCATGTGCATGTCGTCGTGCATATACTGGTAGCTGCCGGAGAGGTGCAGCAGATATTTGTCGTAACTGTACTCCGCTGAAAGGGAGGGCAGAATGGCGAGGCGTTGGTAATCTCCCGGCTGGTTGTATCTGATCTCGCCGGTTGAAACCATGGCATAGGGGAATGCCCCTTGTCTCACCCAATCGCCATAGACGGTAGTTGTCAGCCGCCAGTTGTCGGAAGGACGGGCGTCAAAGACCACTCTCCCTCCTGCCTGCTGGCCGTAATCGACCGGGGAGTTGTCGTAGAGGTTGGTATAGAAACCGTCGGTGCGCTGATAACGCGCAGCTATGCCCCAACCATATTTAGGCGAGGCGGTATTGGTCTTGATTGGCTGATAGAACGATGCTTGTGCGTGGACGGTGTTGGCTGTGGCATAGGAGAGCGATCCCCGGACGGCGTATGTCGTTAGATCCAGCGGACGGATGGTACGTATCTCCATTACTCCGGCAGGCGAGTTGCGTCCGTATAAAGACCCCTGCGGACCGCGCAGGAGTTCTATACGCTTCACGTCTTGCATCGTGTGGTCATACATGTTCTTGTCGAGAACCGGTACGCCGTCAACCACCATTCCCATCACAGGCTCGTTAATCCGGCTGCCCAGGCCGCGGATGTAGATACTGGAAGTCATCGATGAACCGTATGCCGGCATGTAGATATTGGGAATGAGATCCGAAACATCCTTCGGGGTCGTGGCTTGGATTTCGGAGATCAGGGTGGGGTCAATGACCGATACCTGCATCTGCTGTTGCGTGGCAGGCTGCGCAATGCGCGACACCGATACCTCAATATCCGGCAGATTGACTGTGTCTGTCCACACTCCGGGGGAAGCGGCATATACTGCCGCCCCGATAGAGGAAAGAACAAGATATATGTATAGTATTGTATAGCGCATATTCTAAATCGGGTGCAAAGGTACGGAAAAAATCTTAAATAATAGTTAAGATTTGCTTAAGAATGTGCAAAATAGCCATAAATGGGGAGTGAAAAATGACAGAATTGGCCCGTGCCGAGCAGCAGAGCCGTCAGGCGGGTTCGTCGGTCAAGACTGCCAACACCAATATCAGTGCCACGGAGTCGGCCAAGGCGGAAGCCAAAGCGAACATGGACAATCTGGCGCGTGAGGACTACCGCTATGAGCAGTTGCTCAAGATGGGTTCGACTACCCAACAGATCTACGACCAGACCCACACGGCTTATCTGGCGGCGCAGGCGCGGTATGAGCAGATTTGCCATACGATTGAGATGCAGAAGAGCGTTGTGGACGAGACGAGTTATGGAAGGACGGCTTCGGATACGGCAGCTATCTGACGCTGACGGCAGTCAGTTCAGGTGACTTGGCGAATTTTGCTGACGAGGTCACAAACCTCAGTGGAAGTGTCATGGCGGTGACTCTCAAGCAGATCTTCGGGCAAGTAGTCTGGGTTTCGGGATTTATGACGATGGCATTCATGCTCTTGGATATTCCACGAGTCCGGACCGGAATAGAGAAGATTCCTTATTGGCCGGTGTATGGTATTAAAATGCTCTCACGAATGAGAACTTGATAAAAAGGACTGCCGCAAGGCGGTCTTTTTATTTAGAAAAAATATACGATTGTTAAGAAAATGTGTGTATTTTTGATTTCTCTCTTGTGATATTAGAATAAAAGTTGTATCTTTGCACTCGATTTAAGTCGTGCACGACAAATCGGCATGGCAAGTAACCGTTATGAAGAAACTATTTGCACTCTTGGCAGTTGGAATGATAGCCATCTTCCCTGCTTTTGCACAGAATGAAAACTCAAAAACAAATATAACTATGACAATCTATGATTTTACGGTGCTGGACACCAAAAAGAATGAAGTCAAATTAGACGAGTACAAAGGCAAAGTCCTTTTAGTAGTTAATACCGCCACCGGTTGCGGATTTACGCCGCAGTACGAGGCTCTCGAGAACCTCTACAAGAAATACCAAGACAAGGGTCTGGTAATCCTCGATTTCCCCTGCAACCAGTTCGGTCAGCAGGCACCGGGTTCCGATGAGGAGATTGTTTCTTTCTGCCAGCTCAAATACAATGTATCCTTCCCGCAGTTCTCGAAGATCGAGGTGAACGGCGAGAACGAAAGTCCGGTATTCACGTATCTGAAGGAGAATGGTCCGGAGGAAAAATACGAAGGCCTGAAAGCCAAAGCTACAGCAACAATGCTCAAAGGCATTAGCAAGACCTTTAAGAAAGAGAACGACATCCGCTGGAACTTCACCAAGTTCCTTGTCGATCGCGAGGGAAACGTAGTGGGCCGCTATGCGCCGACCACCAAACCCGAGGATATCGAGGCAGAAATAGTAAAACTTTTATAATTAACTTTTAAAATCAATACAATCATGACAAAAGAAGAAGCACTGAAGGGCCTGGCATATCTGGGCGCAGTATGGTTTGGAAACAGCAAACAGCATTTCGCTTTCTCGGCGTACGACCGTCTGAACGGTTGGAACAAACTCGCCGACAAATGGAAAGAGGAAGCAGAGGAAGAGTGGGACGAGGCAGAAGAGGTTCTCAACCGCTTGGTAGAGCTCGGCTGCAAGCCGGCTGACCTGCAGGAAGCAATGAAGACCATCGAGTTCCCGTTCTACGATGACCCGAAACAGCAGATCGAGACCGACTACAACGAGGGTGCTATCAAAGAACTCAGCGAACTGGCTGCCGCTTTCTCTGATGATTACCCCACCCAGAAACTCATCCAGAAATGGATCGACGGCGAGGTAGAGCACATGGCATGGGAGAAGCAGTACCTCAACTACATCGACAAACTGGGTTACGAGAACTTCCTCATCGAAATGATGTAATTCGCGTTCGGCAAATCCAAGATTTTATGAAAGAGCAAGTTTTAGCAGCCATGCGTGCAGCAGGCAAGCCGGTTTCGGCTGGCGAAGTGACCGCCGCTCTCGGCGCAGACCGCAAAGAGGTGGACAAAGTCTTCGCTGAACTCAAGAAAGAAGGTGCCATCGTTTCGCCCGTTCGCTGCAAGTGGGCTCCGGCGAACTAAATGACCAAATAACTCAATGACCAAATAAATGGTACATGGTAAATGACCAAATGGTAAATCTTATTGGTCTTCTCATCCCGCTTTTGGGCACGATGCTCGGCTCGGCGTTTGTCTTCTTCATGAGGCAAGACATGCCCGCCCGCCTGCAAAAAGCCCTGCTGGGATTTGCTTCAGGAGTGATGGTAGCGGCCTCCGTATGGTCGCTACTTATTCCTGCTATCGAAGCGGAAGCGCACAAAGGACCGTGGGCAGTTATGCCTGCGGCTGTTGGTTTTCTATTGGGTATCCTGTTCCTCTTGGCGATTGACGAATGGACGCCGCACTTGCACGTGGGTGCCAACACACCTGAAGGCCCGCGTTCCAAACTCTCGCGAACAGCCATGTTAGCCCTCGCGGTCACCATCCACAACCTGCCCGAAGGAATGGCAGTCGGCGTCGTTCTCGCCGGAGCCACGCAAGGCACAGCCGGACTCTCCTTGTCCGCAGCCATCGCCGTCTCGCTCGGTATAGCCATCCAGAACATCCCCGAAGGAGCCATCATCTCCATGCCCATGCGGGCTGCCGGCAACAGCCGTGCCAAATCTTTCCTCATCGGAAGCCTCTCCGGCGTCGTCGAACCCATCGGCGGTCTGTTAGTAATCCTCTTGGCGGCATGGCTCACACCCATACTCCCGTACCTCCTTGCCTTCGCCGCAGGTGCGATGCTCTACGTGGTAGTCGAAGAACTCATCCCCGAAGCCTCGCAGGGCACTCATTCCAACCTCTCCACCATCGGTTTCGCCATCGGCTTTGTCCTCATGATGGTCCTCGATGTGGTATTAGGATAGTTTGGCATGCTACTTGTAGTAAATAGAAAAAATACGTTTAACCCTCAAAATCATTGCCTTATGAGAACCAAACTGCTTACTCTCTGCTTCGCCCTGATGGCAAGCCTGACGATGTCCGCACAGTATGTGGTGTCGGACAAGTACGACCTCTGGTTCGAGGACACCAACAACGAGATGACCACCCGCAAACCGGAGTATTGCACCGAGCACTACCAGGACCTGCGCAACGGCTGTCAGGTCCGCCTCTCCGGCAGGAAGGTTTATATCTACCGTGGTGGCTATTCCATCCTCTACGGCGATGAGATCAACGTGCTCTACAACGGCTATTACCGCGTTCGTCGGGGCAACACATGGTACCTCGCGGACGAAGACGGCGACCTCGTCAGCGGCATCTACGGCAAGGAGATATTGTACTACCCGTTTGGCTATGTGACCGTACAACGCTCTTCCGGCTACTGGGACATCTATCATTGCTCGGGGCGCAAACTGGAAACCTACTCATACGAAATTCCGGCAATGTTCGGAAACGGCTTTTTCTGCGTCAAACAAGGCTCGTATTGGTACGCCGTGGACCAGGACGGCGACAAGATCTCTGGCGTCTATGGCGACGATATCTTCCTCCTCAACAACGGCACCTGGAAATGCATCCGCGGCAGTTATGTGCAATATGTAGAGTGATTTATCCGCAAAAATCGCACTTTTCTTCCATTTTTGAACGATTTCTCTTGCATAATTCAAAAAAAAATTGTACCTTTGCAGCGTTTTTGGTGGTAAGCTTACCACTAATTAAGGTGGTAAATCATAGTATCTATGGATAAGAAACTTCAGACAGCATTGGACAAATGGCAAGCAATTCAGCCCATTTCCTCAAGAGACCGCGAGCGTTTAAGCCGTCGGTTCACGGTCGAGTTCAACTACAACAGCAACCATATTGAGGGCAACACGCTGACGTATGGGCAAACGGAATTGCTGCTCTTGTTTGGTAAGGTTACCGGTGAAGCGGAGTTCCGCGACTGCGAAGAGATGAAAGCCAGCAATGTCGGGCTAAAGATGATGCTATCGGAGGCGACGGAGACCAAGCAACCCCTCACCCAGAACTTCATCCGTACACTACACAAGACCTTATTACGCGAGGATTATACAGTCTATCGCAATCTGCCCGGAGGCATGCAAACGAGCTACACTATCCATGCTGGGCAATACAAGACACGTCCGAATAGTGTCATCACGCGCTACGGGGACCGCTTTGATTATGCCTCTCCGGAAGAAACGCCAGCCCTGATGACTGACCTCGTGGACTGGTATAACCAAGCGGAAAAAGAGGGCAAGTTATCACCTATCGACTTGGCGATACTCTTCCACTACCGCTATATTCGCATTCACCCCTTTGAGGACGGCAACGGACGTATCGCGCGGCTGATGGTCAATTATATTCTGTCTCGCCATGGCTATCCTATGATTGTGGTCCGCAGCCGTCTCAAACAAGCCTATCTGGAAGCGCTTCACCAAGCGGATTTGATTGTCGGATCAACGCCTGCCGAAGGGGCTCATGCCTCGCTCAAGCAGATACGCCCGTTCCATAAACACATGAACGATCTGATTGCAAAAGAGATTGAGAATGATGTTTTGTTCGTAACGGAGAGGGATGAAAATATCTGGTGGTACGATGGAGAGCGGATTGCTTTCCGGACACCCACTTACGCCAAGATTCTTCGCGAGTTGCGAACAGAGCCTGTCATAACCTTTGCTTACTTGCAAGAGGAAATAGGCATCAACCGTTCGGCTATCCAGAAAATGCTGCAATCCCTGCAAGAAAAAGGATATATCCAAAAAGACGAGAACGGCAAATGGAGAGTCTTCATCACCCCCTCCAGATGATTTTAACATGCTTGTCTTGTAAATCTACCTTTTTGTGTAAACGCACTTTTTAATAGGCAACTAATTATAGCTACTATGATAATTACAACCACACCGACCATTGAAGGTCATCAAATCAAAGAGTACAAAGGACTCGTTTCCGGAGAAGTCGTCTTCGGAATGAATTTCGTAAAGGACTTTTTTGCCGGACTGCATGATTTCTTTGGCGGTCGTAGCGGCGGCTATGAGGAATCTATGATCAAAGGTCGCCAAACCGCCCAAAAAGAAATGGAAGAAAAAGCAGCCAAACTCGGAGCCAATGCCATCGTGGGTGTTTCCTATGGCTACGAAACAATGGGTCAAGGTGGTTCCATGCTCATGATTGCCATCTCCGGCACTGCAGTAGTTATTGACTAAAAACAACAGATATAAAATCATGAAACGTGTACCCAAGTATATAAAGAAATTCATGGGAATGGATTTTCGTTCCGTTGAAGGTATGGATGCCTCTTTTGAATTGTCTGATTTTATTAATCCAGACTTCGATTGCGGTGTTGAAAATCGTCCCGGATGCTACATTATTTCTTCTCCCGATAGAGAAATAGAGTATGCTAACGGAAAGAAAAGTCCTATACTATATATTGGTTGTTCCGATAAATTATATCGGAGACTGCATGACGAACATTATAACAAACATTATAGATTGCTGAAAGAGAACAAGGACTTGGGAATATATAAGAACTATGTGACCATGATGTCGGACAAATATCAATATATGCTATACTATGGTTGCCATGTGGATGTGTTCTATTGCAAGGGAGTTCAAACAGCAAAGAATTTTGAGAGTACTCTGCTGGCGAGTTTCTATGATACGTATAGGTGTACGCCCGTTGGTAATGCAGCACGGTCTTTTAGAGTAGAACGTCAATAAACAGATGCGCAGAACATTTTATAACATAGAGAAGTCCCGCCAACTTGATTATTATAAGCAATACAAGAATCATAGACCCGCAGGAACTTCTTGCTCCGCTCAAAAAAACAAATAAATACGACACTTTGTTCGGTTATCTTAATACACGTTATTGGCAATGAAACATATAGTATCCATATTTATCTGCCTTATCTTTGCACTCTGTGCATCAGCTTCTGACGTCAAGATTGACAAAGAAAACTGCACGATTACCAAAGACGGAAAGACTTATAATCTGTACGGAAAGGTAAAGATTGTGGATTCGTTTGAGGACATTAAAGTGAAAATAGTGGACTCTTTTGAGGACGCAGACATCAAAATCGTGAATTCTTTTGAAAACACATGTGGTAAAGTAAAAATCGTAGATTCCTTTGAGGATGTCAAAGTGAAGATTGTGGACTCCTTTGAAGATATAAAAATCAAGATAGTAGATTCTTTCGAAGGAATAAAGAAATAATATGAACGATTTTATTTATCATATACCGATACCACCAAAGTGAGGGTGCAATCTTTCTTCCATTACGCCGGATTGAATCCGGCCCCGACTGCCAGTCGGGAAAACAACAAAACGAATCAAAGAATAATAAAATATGAATATCCAAAATCTGAAACAGCGATTGTCGCCGAGAAACATAGGCGAATCGATCATGCGCGTGGTGATGCGCTTCCCTGTAGCGGTTTTGTTTCTGGTGACCTTAACCGCCATGCTTTCGTATCTGCTTATCACAGAAAACGAACCCGGTCGTGTTGTCCTTTGTGTCCTCTGTTTCTTATGTGCGGGAACACTAATCAGCCTTGCGACATCGCTGTGGGGCGAAGAGCAGAGCAACAAGCGCAGAAGATGGGTGGCAGAAGGTGTCTCTTTGGTTCTATGTGGCATCTATTGCATTCTGCTTTTTTTGACAGACATTATTCCTGATCGTGGACTTCCGGCATTCTATATCGGCAATATAGCATGGATAGTTGCCATCGTCATTCTCATCCCGTTCGGCTCTTTTCTCAAAGAGAAAGATGACCTCAAGGCATGGCATTTCATTCTGTCGCTGTGTGTGGCTTTGCTTATCAGCGGCGTGGTGAGCGGAGTAATGAACGGAGGATTAGAGGGATTGCTCTTTGGCACAGCGGCACTTTTTGAGTTTGAACTAAACGAGAAAGCGGCGATTGTTATTATGCTCGTGTGCTCGGTGTTACTCTTTGGAATGTTGTTCCTTGCTCTGATACCGCGAGGCGAGCGCAAACATAACGCCTCTTCCGAAATGCCTTCTTTCCTGACGAAAGTCGTATCGTGGCTGTTATTACCGCTATTGGGTTGTTATATCGCGGTGCTCTATGTCTATGGCATCAATATACTGATTCATTGGGAATTACCTAAAGGTATGCTCTCATGGCTGGTCTCTGCTGTCATGATAACTTATGTCCTTTGCTATATACTCCTTTATCCACAAGTGCTGAACAAACAGTCGTGGCAGAGCAAGGTGCTTACGTTCTGGCTGCCGATAGTTATTCTACCGCTGTTGGTACTGATGACGGTGGGTGTCGTTCGCCGTTTTATGGATTACGGTATTACGGCTCCCCGGTTGTACCTGCTGACGTTGTTGATTTGGTTCTATGCGATATGTATCGTTATGCTCGTTGTGCCGCAAAAGCGTTTCCGGTGGATTGCGCTCTCTTTCGCGGCTCTGTTTGTCTTGTCTTCCGGCCAGCCGCTCCATTACTATCGCATCTGCCGGCCTATACTGACGGCAAAGATAGACAAGATATTTGATAACAAAGCTTTAACGGCTGAAGAAACACAGAAACTGCAAGAAGACATAGCATACATGCGAACCAACTACGGGGAAGAATACGCTAACCGTTGGGCTGCAAATGATTCCACATCGGGAGAATTGGCTGCACACGAAAAGAGTTGGATAATTGAGTATTATAACAGAAGCCGTCATTATATCAGTCCGCAAGGATTTGCTACATTCAAGTGGGTTAATAATATGACCGACGATAGCTTAGAAAAAGTTTCAGAGGATAGTATTTACGACAGTTTTCTGCATGTGGGCTATCAAGATGCTGTCCTGTTGTTTGACACAGCGGCTATCCGCCAAGCCAAGCAGTTAGAAAAGCCGTTGCTTATTCCTTCGTTAGATGGCAAAGTGGCATTTACTCCGGAAAACATCACCATCACAGCCTACAAAGATCACAAAGTCGAGGTTCAATACAGTGGTTATATTTTCAGCAAAGAAGAATAGCCTTGCCCTCTCTTCCATTGAGCCGGATTGAATCCGGTACAAATAAATGAAACAAAATGAAAAGAACCATATTCTACATATTAGCCTTTGCCCTCTGCTCCTGCAAGTCTTTCATTCCTTTCCAAACAGCCGTTAATAAGGCTGATTCGTGCTATATGGCACAAGACTACAAGCAGGCTAACAGTTATTACAGACAAGCGTTTGCGGCCAAAGATGCAGCGCCTCAAAACTACCACTATTCCAATGCGGCCGCTATCGCAGCCATGGCAGGTGATGAGCAAACGGCATTCATGCGCCTCAACCAATTGATTAGCAACGACAAAGAGTGGTACGCCTCTAACTTTGCGGAGAATCCGGACTTTCTGCCATTACATCAATACCCCGAATGGCAAGTGCTGAAAGACACGGTTCAATCCCGACAAGAGCGCATAGAGAAAGATTATAATCATGAATTGATTGCACGCCTGCGAACCATCTTCTTGCGCGACCAAGAACCGAGACACGCGTTCTTGTTTGCTTGTCAGACGAAGCCGGATAATCCAGTTCTACGTGATTCACTCATCCACGCTATGCAACAAGCAGACGAGGTCAATCTGCAAGAAATCCGGGACATCTTTGACACGTACGGTTTTCCGTCCAAAACAATAGTAGGCTCGGCGAACTCTGTTATATGGCTTGTAGTCCAGCATAGCGATCTCGATACGCAAAAAGAGTTCTATCCATTCTTGCGCAAAGCGGCAGAACAAGGCGAACTGAGCATGGAGGATATAGCTTTGCTGGAAGATCGTATCGCCCTGTTTGAAGGCAAGCCGCAGCGGTACGGATCGCAGATTGTAGAAGATTCAACAGGAGAGCGAGTGATCTACACTTTGCTCAATACCGATAGTGTGGACATATGGCGAGCTGCTGTAGGGCTACCTCCGTTGGAAGAATATGCAAAACAGATGAACGCTAAATGGAATAAATGATGAATAGAGTATTGTTTTTTATATCTATGGCCTTTGCCCTCTGCTCCTGTGCGGTACAACGGGCGACGACGAGCGAGGAGTTTGTGAGGGACGTACAGAAGGATCTTCCGTTCAAAGTGAGCGGACTGAAGGCGCTAAGCGGGCGTGAGAACACGTATTCCTTCCGTAGCGACGGATATATCGGTTTGCTGCCGGACTACGAAGTGGACGGCGAAGGGGTATGCATGATTTATCAGACTACTTTTGCCCCGACCTACCACACACAGCCGTCCAATGTCATCTGGCGCAATATCGTCATCAACAAACGGGACAAACGTGTCCTCTGTATCGACCGTCTCGTCAAGAACAACAGGACGTTCGGCTATGTCTATGTGCTGCAATCGGAGACGGCGCGGTACGGCGACTCAGGAACGTTCCATTGGGATGTGAGCAACCCCAAACTGCTGCTCAACGTAAGCAACGCCATAGAAGGCATGAGCGAGTTTTCTGTAGTGACGTTGAACATTTTGACAAAATGAATATTAATATACCATAAAACAACCCACAATATGAAAACTAAACAATTCCTTTCTTTGGCAGCTATCTGTTTAGGGCTGCTCTCATGTGGAAAGCCGAGTGCTCCCGAGTACAAAATCGTTTGGACGGGTATCACACCCAAAGGCATGTATTCCGGCGATGAGATGCCGGGCAATGCACCTCAGTACAGCCTTGACAGTCTTGAGACACTCATGCACAGCCCCTTGCAGGGAAAGACTGTTTTTTGGCTGGGGTCGTCTATCACTTTCGGCCTGATAGCTCACGGCGAAGCAACCGCCGACATGTTCGCAAAACACAACGGCGCAACTTGCTACAAAGAGGCGGCGTCCGGCACGACGATTGCCAATATCCCGCAGAGTCCCGAAGCAGGCGCATTCCTCGCGCAGATCATCGGAGCCGATCCGAGCAAAGAAGATCTCTCTTTCTCCGCCCGTATCCATGACCTGCCGTTGGATGTGCAGCCCGACCTCTTTGTGCTCCAACTCTCCACTAACGACTCACGCCTGCCGGCGGAGAGCATCGGCGCAATAAGCGAAGGTACCGACACAGCGGATTTCAACCTCGCTACCACCCTCGGCGGAATGGAGTTTATCATGGCGTACGTGCGGGACCACTGGCATTGCCCCGTGCTCATCTACACCTCGCCTTTCCTGAGCGATGACCAGTACATGGCGATGCTGGAAAACGCCCGCAAGGTGGCGGACAAATGGGGTGCATACATCCTCGACTTGACAACTGACGAAGCATTCAATGCCGAAGGCCATGCACACATTAACCTCTACATGGCGCCAGACGGCATCCATCCTACACGTGCCGGATACAAACTCTGGTGGCTCCCACGATTTGAAGAAAAGATTACAGAGATATTGAAATAAATACGGAATGCCATAACGGTTAACCATGAACATCGAAGATTACAGAGATTACTGCCTGTCGCTGGGCGCGGATGTAGAGGAGAAACTGCCGTTTACGGCATTTAGGTATGCGGCGGATGTGTTAGTGTTCTATGTTTGCGGACACATGTTCGCGTTTCTGGACATCGACCATTACGGCATTGTGACGCTCAAATGCCAGCCGGAGCGGATAGACGAACTCAAGGCACGCTATGACTGCATCGGCAAACCGTTTAACCTGCCGTCCAAATACTGGATAGGCGTGGACGCCAATGTCGCAGAAGAGGACTTGCTCAAAGACCTCACCCGCAACTCCTACGAACTCGTCAGAGCCAAATATACAAAGAAAACAACAGCCAAGAAATGACCAAAAGAACCAAAAATAAGAAAACACCCTCCAAGATCGCCCAATGGTGGCAGCGGGTGCGGCAAAAGGCGCAACAGGCGCGTACCTATACCCACGACCATTACGAGGAACTGCACCGCCGCCAGAAATACTACGATGCGGACGCTTCCGAAGAGCCGGAAAACGCACAGCAGCCCGAGCGAATAACCATGCTGTCTGTCGTCCGTATTCTGCTTGCCGAATTCGGAGAGAAAGAGTACTGGCGCACGCTATGGCATCTTGTCTGGAGGCAAGGTTATGTCATCGCAGATTTCCTCAACGGCAAGCGCAGGAAATTCCTGCGTCCTTTCCAGTTGCTTATCGGCACTACCTTGTTGTTAGGTATCGCCCTTTATATCGTGCCGGCGGAAATAAAATCGGAAGTTTCGTATGAGGAATTCATGAGTCAAAAGTTAGCGGAAGTGAAATACACAGAGGATACATCCCCTGAAGATATTGAAGTCATTAACAAAGTCGCACATAAAGTGGCGCATTTTCTGGATGCATACGATGAATGGCTTGACAAACACATGGCAGCAGGTTTGCTCATCAAATCCATTATGAACATCTTCCTAACGTGGTTGCTTTTCCGCAAGTCTCCGCGCATCGGAAGCCCGTTTATCCATGACGGCAAAGGAAAAAAGGCCAACTACAATTTTCCGGAGATCCTGACTGCATGGCTTTTTATTCTTGCCCAGTTACAGATGCTCAATGTGGTGTGGGTGTTAGTAAGCGGATGGTTTGTACCATACATTAATTTCAGACCGTTCGCTTATTCCGGTTTACTTGTCAACATCATCGTCTTTATCGACTTCCAGCAGTTGTTCGGCCGCAAATGGTATAGCACCCTCTGGCGCACCTTGCTCTGCGTAATTTGGTAACAAACAGTCGTTCGATATCATGGACGCTTTGACAAAATAATAAAAATACTCAAACATGCTGAATATATGGAGATCAACAACCTATTAGAGTTTTCCGACCGCAAACAACTGCACGCGTGGTTACTGACTAATCATGCTACAGAAAAGGAATGTTGGGTGGCGGCGTTCCGCAGCAAACTACCGCCGGAGGGCGACTGCCTGTCTTATCTGGAGGTAGTGGAGGAAGCCTTGTGCTTCGGGTGGATAGACAGCACACTGAAACGTATCGGCGACGGGCGTCTGGCACAGCGCCTCTCACCTCGCCGCAAAGGCAGTCATTGGACGGAACTGAACGTACAACGCTGCCATAGCCTGATAGAAAGAGGATTGATGACCGAAGCTGGCTTGCAAGCTATGCCCAAAAAAGCCAATTATAACAACGAACTATGACCGAATACGAAAAAATGATGAATAACCTGCCGTACGACTATACGGACAAGAAAGTTCAGGCGAATATCCTGCGGGCGTATTATGCCATGCGGGACCTCAATCAATGCGGTGCATGGGACATGGACGAACTGCACCGCTGTATCCACGCACTCATCCCCGATGCGCACCCTTCAGTGATCATCTGTCCGCCTTTCCATTGCGACCACGGCAACCGTATCTCCATCGGCGAGGGTTCGATGGTCAATTTCAACGGCGTGTTCCTGGACGGCGGAGGTATCACGATCGGCGCCCACACGCTCATCGGGCCGAACTGCCAACTGCTGACACCGGACCATCCGCATGACTATCTGGAGCGCAGAAAGACGATAGAGACCGGCAAACCGATCCGTATAGGTGATGACTGCTGGCTCGGTGGAGGAGTGACTGTCTGTCCGGGTGTGACCATCGGCAACCGCGTCATCGTCGGAGCCGGTTCGGTCGTGACGCACGACATTCCCGACGATGTAGTCGTTGCCGGCAATCCTGCCAAAATAATTAAGGGCACTTCTAAAACAAACAAATAAATGGCAAAACAACTCTGATGGAATGAAGCAACTCTGTAGTTACATATCGAAATACATGGCCGTGCTGGTTTTAGTGTGCGCCGTACTTTCTCTGTCGTTTCCGAGTGTGTTACAGCCCATTCCTACAAAAGCCATCAACTACCTGTTAGGCGTGGTGATGTTCGGTATGGGACTGGCGCTCAACCTGCACGATTTCCAAGTTGTCTTCAGTCGTCCGAAAGATATTATCATCGGCTGTCTGGCGCAGTTCACTGTCATGCCGCTGTTGGCATGGGGGCTGGCTAAAGTCTTTCAGTTGGACGAAGCGTTGGCGCTTGGTGTGGTATTGGTAGGCTGTTGTCCAGGCGGCACGGCATCGAACGTCATCACCTATCTGGCGAAAGGCGACCTTGCCTTGTCGGTCGGAATGACCGGGGTCTCCACCGTGCTTGCCCCGCTGCTTACGCCTTTGCTGACATGGCTACTGGCGGGAGAGAGCATCCATGTGGACGTGGCAGGTATGCTGCTGAGTATCCTGTGGGTGGTCATTCTGCCTATCGTATTAGGTCTGGTTATCAAGAGCCTTTGGCCCAAGTTCACGGAGAAGGCGATGGATTATCTTCCTGCTTTCTCATCGGTTGCTATCGCTTTTACGGTCTCTATCGTCATTTCCGCCAACGCCTCCAAACTGCTGGCAAGCGGTTTCTTGATCATCCTTGTAGTGATGCTTCATAATCTGTTCGGGTTGGGGCTCGGCTATCTAATAGGACGAGTATTAGGGATGTCAGAGCCTAAGAAACGGGCTGTCTCCATCGAAGTGGGCATGCAGAACTCCGGCCTTGCCTCTTCCTTGGCGACACTGCATTTTGCCGCCTATCCGATGGCAACTATCCCAGGTGCCATCTTCAGCGTATGGCACAATATAAGCGGTGCGATAGTCGCCTGGTTATATACAAAGAAAGATAAAAGAAACAGGTAGGCATTAGGTAGGCAATAGGTAGGCAATACCCTTTACAATGACTAAAAATCACTAAGAATCACCAAGAACAACTAACGTTCAATTTTCGAACACAGCGTTCGAAAAAAATATTAAACCCAACGATAAAACATGTACGAACAACTGAAATTAGACAACCAACTCTGTTTCCGGCTCTACACAGCATCGCGGCTGGTGGCAGGAGCATATAATCCCTATTTCGAACAATTGGGGATCACCTATCCGCAGTACTTGGTGTTGTTAGTGCTGTGGGAAAAAGACCGGCAGCCTGTGAACGACATTGCCAAACGGCTGCATCTGGAGACGAACACCGTAACGCCGCTTCTCCAGCGGATGGAGAAAGCGGGGCTGATAGAACGCAAACGCGGCGAGATAGACACACGGCAGCGCATCGTCTCCCTCACTCCAAAAGCTCTTGCTATGCGAGAGCAGGCGAAAGATATACCTGATAAACTGAGCGAAGAGTTAGCGAAATATGTCTCTCTGGACGAGATGATGGCGCTTATTCCGTCGCTGGACAAACTGATAGAAGGCCTCCGGCATACCAACAGATAATCATCCTCCAATAGGGATACGGAGTTCGGAAACAACACCGTTGATATCAAGCGAGAGGATGAAATACTCCATGGTCAGTTTGGAGGTGAGGTGAAGCGCTCCCGGATGGGCGATTGGCAGCAATGCACTCAAAGCACTATCCAGCAGCCGGCGAAGAGCTTCAGGCTCGATGGTCAGTTCGTTGACAAAAGGTGTCATCTGCAAGTGTCCCACCAGTCCGGCGGCTTTGAGATCCACCTCGTGGCTCACCAGCCAATTGCGCATAAACTGCTGCAAGTCATACATGTAGTGCGCTTTCTGTTGTGCTATATGGAAGATAAATCCAATGCCGCGAATGGCTTCGATAGGACGCGTTCTGCTCCATTCCATTTTGCGGCGGAGGGCATTGAGATGTACATCTATTGTACCAGTATCGTATCGGAAACGGTCACCCCAAACCGAATCCAAAATTTCTTGTCGTGTACAAATACGGTTAGGGTGGGTTGCCAAATACTCCAGGATGCCGAATTCCAATCCGGTAAGGTGAATGTCTTTGCCGGATTTTTTAGTTTTACGCTGTTCGCGATCAATTTCTATTTGGTCGGTGATAGAGATATACATGGTTCACAAATTCGGGTGCAAAGGTACGATTATTTTCGGACATACGCAAATTTTTTTTGCCTCAATCCGAAAATCACACTATTTTGGTATTGCTGTTTTGGAGAAAAATGAGTAATTTTGCAGTACAAAAAAAAAGTACTGTAAAATGTTTATCAGACGGACGATAGATAAAACTGTTTTTCTTTTTATCTTATTGAATATGTGCGCATTAGGATTGCGTGCAGAGGATAGTGTGAAGGTTAGTGCAGCTGATCTGCAAAACCTTCTGCAACGTGTAGAACGACTGGAGCAGCAATCGGCGGTTAAAAATGACCAATCGGAGGACTCACTAAAAGTGGGGAGTACAAACACGCCGGAAAACAAGTCTCCAGAGGAGGTGAAACCTCGTCGGCGCGGCAGATTTACCATCGGCGGCTATGGCGAGATTACAGCCAAGCACTGTTTTTATTCCAATAATTATCTGCGTTATGGCAAAAACCCTGAGAAATACGCCAATGACCATTATGGCGAGTTCGACCTGCCTCACGTGGTGATCAATCTGGGTTATGACTTCGGCAAAGGCTGGAGTATGGGTACGGAGATTGAGTTTGAGCACGGCGGCACGGAGAGTGCGGTGGAGATCGAAGAGGAAGAAGGCGGTGAGTATGAGTCGGAGATTGAGCGCGGCGGTGAAGTGGCGCTGGAGCAGTTCTGGCTGCAAAAGGAGATCAACCGGTATGCCATCATCCGTGCCGGAATGCAGGTGATCCCTGTCGGCGGACTCAATGCCCACCATGAATCGACCGAGTATTTCGGCGTCTATCGTAACGAAGGCGAGTTCACCATTATTCCTTCTACATGGCATGAGGTTGCGCTGACTTTTATGGGTTCGACCCCTAACGGCTGGCACTACCAGGCAATGTTTCTGCCCGGTCTGGACAGTGACCGTTTCAACCGCAAGAACTGGATCAAACCGGGTGCCGGCAGTCCCTATGAGTTCAAGTTGGCGAATGTCTTTGCAGGTGCAGCCAGAGTGGATTACACCGGTGTCAAAGGCTTGAGACTGAGCCTGAGCGGGTATTGCGGCAACTCGTTCCGCAATACTTTGAGCAAGTCGAATGCCGAGTTGGATGCAAGTGCCTATAAGGATGTCAAAGGTACCGTGAGCATCGGTTCGTTTGATTTCCAGTACAAAGACTACGGACTGGTTCTTCGAGGCAGTTTTACGTACGGTCACTTGAGCGATGCCGCCGCTATTACCCAATATAACATCTCCATGCGTAAGGGTTCGGTCAGCAGCAAACAGTGGGTTGCTTCCGATGCTTTGGCAGCCGGATTAGAGGCAGGTTATGATTTCTTCAGCCTCTCTCGCAAGTTGTCGGAGAAGAAACAGCGTTTCTATGTCTTTGGGCGTTATGACTACTATGACTCGATGTTCAAATACGACAATCAGTCAACAGACATGTATTCTTGGTGCGGACGCCACCGTGCCGCTGTAGGTATCAACTATTTCCCGATCAGCCAGATCGGTGTCAAAGCCGAGTTCTCCTACGGCATACTGAAGCCCGGAATGAAGCCGGATGGTACGAGAGGCAAAATCTATAACGACGAACCGCAGATAGCGGTGGGTATCGTCTATGCCGGATTTTACAAGTTATAAAGGACGCTTGCTGTTTGGATAATAGCAATCGGAAGATGATTACAAACTAACAAACTTAACAATACATTATGAAAAGGATTTTGAAACTGGCACTGGGTGCCGCATGCGTCATGGGAATGGTAGCATGCAATGAAACGACAACCGATGTGACTTCGGACAAAGAGGCTGCGCTGCAACGCGCCATGGAGCCTTATGTTAACAACACTGTTATTGCCACTTACAGCCACATGGCAGATGAGGGCTTGGTACTGCTGGACAAATGCGAGCAGATTCTTGCAAAGCAGGAAGCCGGCGAGGACTATAGTGCACTGATGACAGAGGCAGGAACAGCGTGGCGTGCAATGCGTCATTACTGGGAGCAGAGTGAGGCTTTCCTTTACGGACCGGCTGCTGGTCACACTATTGACCCGCATATCGACTCTTGGCCTTTGGATTTCAATGCAATGAATGCCCTCCTTCACAACGAGGCACAGATGAAAGCTATCGAAGAAGAGGGTGGCGCTTATGTAGGTGACAAGTTGGGCTATGCTCTCAAAGGCTTCCATGCAGCTGAGTATCTGTTGTTTGAGAGTGTTATGAAAGAAGGCCGTGCTGTCGGTACCGGTAAGACTCATGCCGCTAATCTTACTCATGCCGAAGCCGTATATCTGTTAGGTATAGTAGAGGATTTGACCCAACAGGCTATCCTTCTTGAATACGCATGGGCAGGCGAAGTGAGTGCTGCCAAACAGAAAGTACTGGATGACGGCGAGATTGACGTGTTTGAAGACCGCTACGGATGGCAGATGATCAATGCCGGCAAAGCAGGCTCTACTTATGTCACCTATCAGGAGGCAGCTGAGGAGATCATCGCAGGCTGTGTGGATATCGCCGATGAGGTGGCTGACGCCAAATTAGGCAATCCGTTCCTGAGCAGTACTCCTGAGGAGCGCGATTATATCGAGAGCCCGTACAGCTGTACTTCGACCATCGACTTTGCGGATAATATCATCTCTATCAAGAATGCTTACGAAGGCGCACAGGCAGGCGACTACTCAATCTCCAATTATGTTTATCGCCTGGATGAAGAGCTGGACAAAAAAGTGCGTACGGCTATTGACGAAGCTATTGCAGCCATCGAAGCTATCGAGGACTTTGAGAATACTGCCAAGGACAATCCGAAAGTGAAAGAGGCTATCGAGAAAGTAGAGGCTCTCTCTTCGGTTTTGGATGATGAGGTGATCGCTCTCTTGGCTAAATAAAAAAACATTGAAACACTAACCGGACAAAGTCCGGAAACAAATCAATCTATAATTGAAAATAATTATGAAAAAAGAATTTCTATTAATGGCATTGGCAGCTGTGGCTCTTGTCGGCTGTAAGACCGAAGGAGGTGATGATCCTCAGACAGAGGACATGCCGGAATGGTATTATACCGGCGGTAAGTTGGGTACTACCACCAACACCTCTTCGATGGCTTTCCGTCAATCTACCCCTGCTACCGACAATGCCGGTATGGGACGCGCTTTTGCCCAGGGTGATAATATCGCCGAGAAAGATTTCGTTACCAACGCTTCCGGTCGCCAGCACGGACTGGGACCGGTGTATGTGCGTGCTTCGTGTCAGCACTGCCACCCCAACTACAGCCACGGTACTTCGGTGCCGGAGGGTACATATGACGCCGCTCACCAGGGTAACGGTACTCTCTTGGTAGTGATCAACCCGACTACGCAGGCTTATGTTCCTTGGCTGGCTGGTATGCCTCAGTTGTTTGGCGCTGAGCCGTTCAAGGCACCGGTGAACCCGGATATGATCTCTGTTAGTTGGAAGACTGCCACCGATGAGCACGGCAACCATTTCCCCGATGGCGAGACATATGAGTTGCGCTATCCGGAGGTAAAGATGCCTAAGGAAGCTGTCTATGTCTATAACCAAGGCTACCGTGATCCGGACGGCCTGCTGGAGACAGAGGGCTATGAGGTGAAACTGGAGAATACCATCGGCGTTTACGGTACAGGACTTCTGGATGCTATTACTGACGAAGATATCATCGCCCAGTATGCCAAAGAGGAAGCTGACGGCAAACTCAAAAACGGTCTTAATCCTGCTATCTATGCCGGAGGTATGGTACAGACCGGTTACTATAAGAACGATGCACAATGGGGTCCGAAGCGCTTCACCTATGCTTTGAGTCGTGGTCCGCTGCAGGACGCAGCAGGTGCTAACGCCATCTGGAATATCACCAATGTGACCCGTTCTGACCGCCGTTACCACTACCTGGATCTTAACGGAGGTATCTATGCAGAATATGCGTCCAAAGATCCTGAGGTACAGGAAGGCTTTGCAGACTATATTGCCAAGATTGATCCTAACAAAGAGCATCCGGAGTGGCACACCGATAATATGGAGGCTAACGTAAAAGAATTCTTGCTCTCCAAGTCTCTGCCGGCAGAGATGAGCGATGATGAGTTCACCCAAGTGATGATCTGGCATCGCGGATTGGCTGTGCCTGCCGCCCGTAACGTGAAAGACGAGAAAGTGCTGCGCGGCAAGGAGCTTTTCAGCCAGATCGGTTGCGACTATTGCCACCGTCCTACATGGACTACCGGTCCTGATCAGGTACGTGACCCGAACGGATTCTTCAAACAGGGAGATCTGCCTACCTATCCGAACCAGAAAATCTGGCCTTATACCGATATGGTACAGCATAAACTCTGCATGGAGAATGATATCCGTACAGGCTGGTGCCGTACGACGCCGTTGTGGGGTCGCGGACTGCATAAGAAAGCTACCGGCGATGCTTACGAAGCACGTATGCACGATACGCGTGCACGCAATGTGATCGAAGCTATCATGTGGCACGGCTACAGCAATCAGAGTGACGCCTATTATCCTACCCAGCAGTTCTATAACCTGCCTAAGGAGGATCGCGACGCTATTGTAGCATTTATCAATGCAATCTAAAATGGATTGGTTGCGTCCTTTCCGGCTTCGTCGGAATTTATTTTCAGGATTGTTGCACATTGCTCTGGTGACTATTGTCGCCGGAGCGTGTGTAACGCATTTCTGGGGGGTACAGGGAGAAATCCATCTGCGGGCGGACAAAGCCGAGACGCTGACTATCAAGCCTTCAGCCATTAGTACAGAGAAAGCAGTCTCGTTGTTCCTGTGGGATTTCCAGATTGTAGAAGACAAAGACGGCAACCCGGCGGATTTTATCACCGAGCTGCGCCTCTTGGACAGAACGAAAGCCAAGAGTAATGATTTCATGGTTGTGGATTCAGGTACGATCCGCATGAACAAGCCGTTCAAATACCATGGCTTCCGTTTCTGTCAGTCCGACTACGACAGCGACCTGATGGGGGTAGTCTTGACCTATAACTATGACCCTTGGGGAATAGGGATTACTTATGCCGGCTATGCCCTTCTGCTGGTGTCGATGATCGGCTTCTTCTTCCAGCCCAAGACCCGTTTCCGTGCACTTTGGAAAAACCTCACCTCTTCTTCTCCTTTATCAGGAAAGATCGGGGTAGGGGGGCTGTTCGCTTTTGTGATTATCATGGCGGTTGTCATGACCAAGGTGGTGACACCCAAGCCTCCCTTGCAGCCCGTTCTGCAGACGCCGCTGTTGGGCATCCATGTGTCGGTTATCATGCTGGCATATACGCTTTTTGCAGTGATCATGGTGGACGGTATACTGGGATTGTGCGTCAAGAAATGGCGCAAGGTGCTGCTGCAACTCTCGCAGATACTTTTGTATCCGGCGCTTTTCTGCCTGACAGCAGGTATTTTTATCGGAGCCGTCTGGGCGAATATGTCGTGGGGACGCTATTGGGGGTGGGACCCGAAAGAGACTTGGGCATTGATCACCATGCTGGTCTATGCTGCCATTCTCCATTGGCCGTTGATAGATAATCTTACAGCAAAGCGGTCACAAATCGCCTACCATGTGGTTTCCATAATAGCCTTCTTCTTTGTGCTGTTCACCTATTTTGGTGTATCGTACCTCTTGGGAGGTTTGCATTCGTACGCTTAACCGAGAATTTTATTTTCCAATTTGCAAAACGCGCTGCTCAAAGGTGTCTCTGTCGCCTTGAGCGGCGTTTTTTGTTTCCATTCTTCGGATAGCACGGATAGCAGATGCCAAACGGAGCCTGTTCGGTTCAAAATATAGTGTTTCGTGTGTAAAAATACGCCTAAAATTTGCATATCTCAAAAAAAAGCAGTAAATTTGCCGGCAAATTTGTGTAAACCCGACTATAATGAAGAAACACTTTCTACACTATCTCAATGATGTAATGGCTCACCAATGGGATGACCCGGCATTGACTGATTACAATGAGGAGCAGGAATATACATTTGGCGAACTTGCCAAAGAGATGGAGCGGCTTCATATCCTTTTCCAAACCCTCGGAATCGAGAAAGGTGACAAGATTGCCCTTGCCGGTCGTAACTGTGCCAATTGGGCAGTTGCTTATCTGGCGATTGAGTCTTATGGAGCTGTGGTGGTAAGCATTCTGCAGGATTTTAAGGCGGAGGATATCAGCCATCTTCTGGAGCATTCTGATTCTCGATTCTTATTCGTTGGTCCTTATGTATGGAAAGAGTTGCAAAACCAGCCCATGCACGGTGTGCAGGTAGCCCTTTCGCTCTTGGATTTCTCCGTTCTGTATTCGGCGGAGGGAGTGGAAATGCCTACCACTGCCCAAATAGATGCCGCCTCTAAGGCTCGTTTCCCGCAAGGTCTGGAGCCGGAGGATGTGCATTTCACTGCAGACCCGGATGCGCTGTGCCTGATCAATTATACCTCAGGTTCTACAGGTTCGCCCAAGGGTGTAATGCTTAACGGCAGAAGCCTTAGCAATAATGTGGAGGTCGGTATGCAAATGCTGCCTGTTGACCCTGGACAGCGACTGGTGTCAATGCTCCCCTTGGCGCATATGTTCGGACAGATTTGCGAGTTGCTCTATCCGCTGTGTTCGGGAACACATATCTATTTCCTAACCAAGAGCCCTACGCCTTCTATTCTGCTTAAGGCGCTCAAGGAGGTGCAACCCTATCTGGTGGTGACTGTGCCGCTCGTTATTGAGAAGATCTACAAGAAGAATCTGGATCCCATGCTCAGTAAATGGGTTATCCGTACTTTATGGCATACTCCTATTGCCAGCACGTTTATCAAGAAACACGTCAAGTCGGCGCTTAAGAAAGCTTTCGGAGGTCGTTTGCGCTATTTCATCTGTGGCGGTGCAGCGATGAATCCTACGGTTGAGAAGTGTCTCATGGATATCCATTTCCCGCTTTCTATCGGTTATGGAATGACCGAGTGCGGACCCTTGATCGGCGGTAATCCGCCTAAGTATTTCAAGGCACGCTCCGGTGGTGTGCCGGTAATGAATATGGAGGTCAGGATAGATGAGCCTAATGCCGAAGGCATAGGAGAGATATTGGTCAAGGGTGAAAATGTAATGATGGGTTATTACAAGAATCCAGAGGCTACCAAGGCGGCTTTCACCTCCGACGGATGGATGCGCACAGGCGATCTGGGATGCCTGGATAAGAAGAAAAATATATTCATTAAAGGCCGCAACAAGACCATGATTCTTGGTTCCAGCGGACAGAATATCTATCCCGAAGAGATTGAGGATAAACTCAACAACCAAGCCGGAGTGGGCGAATCGCTGGTTGTAGAGCGCGAGGGTAAACTGGTGGCGCTTGTCTTCCCTGACGAGACGCTCGCCAAACGCATGACTATTGAGGAGTTGCAGCGGCAGATGCGGGAGAACCTTCAGAAACTCAACAAACTCATACCCGGCTATTCGCAAGTCTCGGATATCGAGATCAAGGAAGAACCGTTTGAAAAGACGCCTAAGAAATCAATCAAACGTTTCCTCTATAAGTAATACAGGAAACTGAAATCATCCATTATAGGTAGAGGTTATTGCAGCAGTGCACCGCCTACCAGCAAATCGTCCTGGTACATTACCAGAGACTGACCCGGAGTAATGCCCCACACCGCTTGATCAAAATGCAAGTGTAGTGTGGGGTAGTTGTTTAGGTCTATTGTGGCAGGAACAGCCTGCGAACGATAACGGACACGCGCTACTACATGAGGATTGTTCTTCAGACGATTGATATCAATCAGTCTGGGCTGTGTGGCACTCACTTCCGTCGTCAGCAGGTCGTCATGGTCGCCAAGGGTAATCCTGTTTGCAGAGGCATCTATCTTCGTTACAAATTGCGGCTTGCCCAAAGCTATTCCTAAACCTTTCCGCTGACCGATAGTATAGAACGGATAGCCCTCATGCTCTCCCAAGACTTGGCCTCCGGCATTGACATATTCGCCTTTGGGCACAGTGACTCCTTCGTCTCTTAGAAACCGGCGGTAGTCATTATCGGGCACAAAACAAATCTCCTGACTCTCAGCTTTCTCACTCAGTTTCAGGAAACCGTGCGCACGGGCTATTTCACGCACTTCCGGTTTGGTCAATCCGCCAAGAGGAAAGAGTGTGCGGCGCAGATTTTCTTCCGTCAGCATCCATAGGAAATAGGTCTGGTCTTTGCGCGTGTCAACGGCCTGGCGCAAGAAGTAGTGCCCGTTCTCTTCGGCGATGCGCGCATAATGGCCGGTAGCAATCATGTCACAGCCCAGTTCGTCCGCCATGTCAAGCAGTTTGCCCCATTTGATATGCGAGTTGCAGAGCACACAGGGGTTAGGCGTGCGCCCGTGCGTGTATTCCTCTATAAAATTGTGGATCACACACTCGCGGAAGGTGTCTCTGAAATCGAGTATATGGTGCTCAAAACCCAACTCTTGTGCCATGTGCTTGGCTTCCATAATGCTGTCGATCGAACAGCAGCCTTTTTCTTTTGCCAGACAAGACTCGCGTATCGAATCAAACGTACGGAACGTGCAGCCGACTAACTCGTAGCCTTGCTCTTTGAGGAGGATCGCCGCTACCGTCGAGTCGATTCCTCCGGACATCGCTATTAGAACTTTTTTTGCCATTTAGTTTGCAAAAGTACGAAAAAATTTGGATATATGCAAAAAATGTTGTAACTTTGCACGATTTTTTGCTGATTATGAAACGAAAACTACTTGTATTAGTCTCTATTCTGGCAGTTGCAGTTGTTTCTGCCCGCGATATCCGCTATGCTTTTTTAGGTGATAGCAACACATGGTCTGGTGGTGTCGGATGCACCCAAGATGACAGTTGGACCTACTGGTTTATGCAGCAGTTCATGCCTGCTTCCTGTTATAACTATGCGCGCTCCGGTGCTACATGGACCAACACCTCCGAAACCCTCCGTCTCCCGCTGGACAGTTCTGCCGTGTTAGGACCGCAGAATGTTGTCTTTAATCAGGCACTGAGACTTATCCGTTCTTCTCAAATGGGGCAGCCTGCTCCTGACGTCATTCTTATCATGGCCGGTACCAACGATGCGTGGTTTATGGCGAAAAGACCTGATATGTGGTCGATGACGGTGGAAGAGGCATTCGCTGTTTCAGAAGACCAATTGGCGAAGATGGAGCCGAACCAGGCTGTTTCCTTGGCTTCCTCTATACGCCTCACTTGTGAGACACTCCGCCGCGCTTTCCCCATGGCGGATATTGTGCTCCTCACACCTACTCAGACCACCAAGGCAGAAAACGAAACCATCTCCCGTATCTCTGATATAATAGAGGGGTGCGGCATGATTTTAGGAATGCCCGTGGTTCGTCTTGATGGCGAACAGTATATATCTTCCAAACAAGAATCCAGACAACTGACTTTTACCAAGGATGGAGTGCATACCAATCGCTCCGGCGCTCGCCGTATAGGTCTTAAAATAGCTTCGTTGACTAATAAGTATGGTGTTCGCTGATTTGTTTTTTCTGTTCGGCTTTCTGCCGGCGTTTGCCATTCTGTACCTCTTGGCAAAGGTACTGGACAAGGGGTTTGGAGGATTTCATGCCCGTAATTTCATTCTGGTGCTCTTCTCCCTTATTTTCTATGCATGGGGAGAGCCGGTATATGTGTTTCTAATGTTAGGCTGTGTCCTGCTGAATTATCTGGCAGGGCTGGTTATAGATCGTGCCGATAAAGGCTGGAGAACAACAGCCTTGGTCTTTGGCTTAGTGGGTAATATAGCCATTTTGGGAACCTTCAAGTATGCCAATTTCATTGCTTCATTGCTTGCTCAGGCAGGTCTTCAGGTGACTAATCCCGAAATATCGCTGCCGATAGGTGTCAGTTTCTATACCTTCCAGTCAATCAGTTATCTCATCGATGTCTATCGTCGCGAGTCGCCGGCGCAGAAACGGTTTACCAACCTCCTGCTCTATATATCCATGTTCCCGCAGCTGATTGCCGGACCTATTGTCCGCTACGATACGGTAGCGCGTGAGATCACCGACCGTCATGTGTCGGCGGATGACCTGGCAGAAGGACTATATCGTTTTTTCTTAGGCTTGGGCAAAAAGGTTATTATTGCCAATTCCATCGCCGATGTATGCGACCGGCTCTTGGTTCCTCTCAATGAGCAGACCACCTCTCTTGGCGCCTTGGTGGGGCTTCTTGCCTTTGCGCTGCAGATCTATTTTGACTTCTCCGGATATTCGGATATGGCAATCGGTATAGGACGCTGTCTGGGCTTCCATTTCAAGGAGAATTTTGATAATCCCTATTGCTGTACCTCAATCACTGATTTCTGGCGTCGTTGGCATATATCCTTGGGTAGTTTCTTCCGCGACTATGTATATATCCCCATGGGAGGAAACCGCCGCCATCAGCCGCTTAATATCCTCGTTGTATGGTTCTTGACCGGTCTATGGCATGGCGCCAGTTGGAATTTTATCATCTGGGGTCTCTATTTCGGTGTCATTGTGGCGCTTGAGAAATATACGGTTGTCAAGTTGGAAAAATACCTCTGGCTTCGTCCGCTTTTGCATATATACAGCCTGGTGCTTGTGCTCTTGGGGTGGGGAGTGTTCTATTTTGATGATTTTGACAAGTTGCTCCTCTTCTATCGTCAGCTTTTCACTGCCGGCGGCGGGTTGGATTTCCTTACTCAGTCACTGCTGATGAACAAACTCTGGCTATGGGTGCTGGCGGTTGTATGCTGCCTGCCGTTGCGCCGTTGGCTGAGGATGGCGGTTAAGAATGAGACACTCAGGATGATCACACGGCTTGTGGTGTCGGTAGTGATCTTGGCTGTCAGCATTACCCTCCTGGTTGGAGCTACCAATAATCCTTTCCTATATACGCGATTCTGATCATTCTTATGAAACAAAGTTATATTTATATTGTCTTCATGGCGCTGGTTCTGATTATTATTACCGGCATCTTTTATATCCTCCCTCGTCCTGTTTTCTCTGAGTTGGAGCGGCGGGATTTAACGGAGTTTCCGGCTTTTCCTTCTTGGGAGTCAGACTCCTTGCAGAGTGGCAAGTACACCGAGTCTATCGCCCGTTGGTTCTCGGACACGGAGCCTTTCCGCGAGCAGTTGCTCCGGTATAGCATGCTGATTGACAAATATGCAGGGCTGCGTATCGGATCTGCCGATGAGGGGATTACTTTCCATGCGGCGGACAACACCAGCAACGAAGGCGAGGATATGGAGGAGCTGGGGCTTACCAACGATCGCGAGATTGCCGAATACCAAAACCAACAGAATGCGGACGAGGCGGCTAAGATTGCCGGTGCGGGTATTATCATCTGCGGTCCGCAAGGCAAAGTGCGTGCCATGAGTGCGTACCATGGTACGAACGGCGGTGTCAAATACGCCTCTGTATGCAACGAGTACAAGCGGGTTTTCCCGGATGTGAATGTCTATTGCATGGTCATCCCCACAGCGGTGGAATACTATTGTCCGGACGCCGCCAAATCCAGCACCAAGTCCGAACTCTCCACCATCCGGAACACCTACTCGCTGCTTGACGACTCGGTCAAAGCCGTGGATATCTATACAGCCCTTGGCAAACATGCCTCGGAGGACATCTTCCTTCGTACCGACCACCACTGGGCGCCTCTGGGCGCTTACTATGCCGCGGAGCGTTTTGCACAGGTGGCGCAGGTGCCTTATCTGCCGCTGACAGAATACAACAAAGAGGTCGTGCACGGTTTTGTAGGTACCATGTACGGCTATTCGCATGATATTACTGTCAAAGAGTCACCCGAAGATTTCATTTACTACACCCCAAAAGACTCAGCCTATGAGACCACTTATATCGTCTATACTGTCTCCAAGTCCTATAAGGTGACAGCCGAAGGGGCTGCATATACGGGCGAGTTCTTTGCGCACTTCCGAGACGGCAGTTCGGGAGCCTATTGCGCTTTTATGGGCGGAGACAGCAAGATTACCCAGGTCCGCACCGCTCAGACCAACGGACGCAGGCTGCTTATTCTGAAGGACAGTTTCGGTAATGCGCTGGCAGGCTATCTCTTCGGCTCGTTTGAGGAGGTGCATATCGTGGACGGACGCTATTTCACCAAGAACATGAAGGAGTATGTCGCTCAGAATGGTATTACCGACATCTTGTTCTGCAATAATGTCTTCAAGGTCTATAACGGCGGTGACAACTATCTGAAATTTCTTACTCAGAAAAGTTGGCCCTACAAGGGGCGCAATCCGGCTGTGGCACGCAACTGATCCAATGCTTTGAGCGTCAGTCTGCTCATCCCGTATTCGTCCAAGGAGGCGAGAGGCACTGCCCGGTAGCCTTCTATGGAAGGCAGTTGTTCTACATATAGAACGCTGAATCGGGTATGCAGCCGCTGGTGGCTCAGCACATGGTTGATATCTACAAATCGTGTCTGCCCCTTTACCGGTAACACTCCTTGCTCGCTTTCTTCCAGCACAAACTCCCATAAGTGTTGCCAGATGTCTTTTTCTTTGCGCTGATGGATGAGGGTGTGTAGTTCGCCCTTCTCTCCGGACAGATAGATACGATAGTTGAGGTATCTGTCTCTGAGTGTCGGACGGGGTTTGCGCACTGGCAGCAGGCCGGCGGTGTGGTGCGCATAGCCTTTGCACACCTCTTTTATTACGCACCGCTCGCACACGCACGCGCCTGTCTCGCTGTCGGTCAGAGAGGGGGTGCAGTAGAGTGCGCCGAACTCCATGATGGCGGAGTTGAAGAGACGGGGATTTGTTCTGTCCAGCATCTCGTCTATATAACGGTGAAAGAGTTTCTTGCCTGACGAACTGTCGAACGGCTCGGCGCAGTCTTTGAGTCGTGCCACCACGCGATACACATTGCCGTCAATGGCAGGGTAGGGCATGTTGTATGCAAAACTCGCTATCGCCCCTGCTGTGTAGTCGCCTACACCGGGCAGGGCACGGATCTCCTCAAAAGTCCGCGGAAAAAGACTCTGGCCTTCTGCCTTTGTCCCTTGCCGTGGGGCGCTTTCAACAATCTGTCTCGCTGCTTTGTGCAGGTTGCGCGCTCTGGAATAGTAACCCAATCCCTGCCATTCGCGTAACACCTCCTGTTCCCCGGCTTTCGCCAAATCTGCTACCGTCGGCCATCGCTCGATAAAACGATGGTAGTATTCCATTCCTTGCTGAACACGGGTCTGCTGGAGAATGATTTCGCTCAGCCAGATTCGATAACCATCCTCCGTCTCACGCCATGGCAGTTCACGCTTGTTGTGTTCCCACCACTGGTAAAGTTGACGATAAAAGTAAGCTAAATTCACTGATTTTAACTATTTGGAGTGCAAAATTACAAAAAAAAACTGAAAAAAACGAGTTTTTTTGAAAAAAAATGAAAAAAAACTTTTGTATTTCAATAATTTATAGTAACTTTGCAGTCGATTTTCGCAAAAATAGAAATTGAAACTAAAAATAATTATCTATTATGACAAAAGCTGAACTTGTAAATTCAATAGCCATCGCTTCCGGTTATGACAGAACTACTATCATGAAGATTGTTGAAGCTGGCATGAAGTCTATCAAGAAAACGATGGCTGCTGGAGAAGGCGTTTATCTCCGCGGATTTGGTAGTTTTATTATTAAAACGCGTAAGGCAAAAGTGGCTCGTAACATTACCAAGAATATCTCAATCGATGTTCCTGAGCATAAAGTGGTCTCCTTCCGCGCTGCCAAGGAGTTTGATAATCTCGTGCGATAACACTAAGTATTAACAATTTATAAATTATTAACATTATGCCAAACGGAAAGAAGCATAAAAGACATAAGATGTCTACGCACAAGCGCAAAAAACGCCTGCGTAAGAATCGTCATAAGCATAAGTAAGCCTTAGACGGTTCTGTCAACTATGCTTTGTGGCGATAAGCTTGTTTGGGCGCAAACAGGCTTGCCACAAGGCATTTTTATGTATTGATAAATTTACTGAAATCCTATGAAAAGCGAACTGATTGTGGACGTACAGCCACAGGAGATTGCTATCGCGCTTACCGAGGACGACCGCCTTCAGGAGATCAACCGAGAGAAGCGTAATGCGGATAATTTTGCCGTCGGTAATATCTATTACGGAAGGGTCAAAAAAGTAATGCCGGCATTGAATGCAGTCTTTGTGGATGTAGGTTATGAGAAAGAAGCTTTTCTGCATTATTTGGATTTAGGGCCACAGTTTCGAACTATCCAGAGTTACGTAACTAAAGTCGTTTCGGATCGACGCAGACTTCCCGGGATTGATAAGATCAAGCGCTTGCAGGAAGTGGGCAAAGAAGGCAAAATCGAAGATATTCTCAAAGTGGGGGACACACTGCTTGTGCAAGTCTCCAAAGAGCCTATCAACACCAAAGGACCACGCCTCACTGCCGAGATTTCTATCGCCGGACGCAACATGGTGCTCATACCTATGAGCGACGGCGTGATGGTAAGCCAGAAAATCAAACGCGAAAGTGAACGATCACGACTAAAACAACTCGTCTCATCTATCAAGCCACACGGCTATGGCGTTATTGTCCGCACCGTTGCGGAAGACAAACGAGTAGCCGAACTGGACTCGGAATTGCGTCTGTTGGTCGATAGATGGCACGACACAGTTAAAACCCTGCAGCAAAAAGAACCCGTCAGTCTCGTCAGCGAGGAACTGGGCAGAACGCTCGGCATCGTCCGCGATATGCTTTCACCGAGTTTCTCATCCATCCAGATCAACGACAAAGCGGTGTACGATGAGGTGCAACAATATCTCAAGTTGATTGCACCCGAAAGCACCAAGATCGTCAAGTTATACAAGGGCGAGCAACCTATCTTTGATAAGTTTGACATTACCCGCCAGATGAAGACCGGTCTCGGTCGTACGGTGGGATTCAAACACGGCGGATATCTCATTATTGACAAAACGGAGGCACTGTTCTCCATAGATGTCAACTCGGGAAGCAAGAAACTTTATGACGACCAAGAGGAAAATGCCTTTCAGTACAACATGATGGCGGCTGATGAGATCATGCACCAGTTGCGGCTCAGAGATATCGGAGGAATTATCATCATCGATTTTATCGACATGGACTCCAAAGAGCACCAGCAACAACTATATGATCATATGCGCGAACTCATGAAGCGCGACCGTGCCAAACACAATGTACTGCCTCTCAGCAAGTTCGGACTCATGCAGATCACCAGACAGCGTGTGCGCCCCGCGGTGGAAATGGAGGTCACCGAGACTTGTCCGACATGTATGGGAAAAGGCAAAATCCAGTCTTCCTTGCTCTTTACTGACCAGATCGAGGAAGAATTGAAACATATGTTCGAGCAACACGGCAGAGGACTCAAGATGCATCTGCATCCCTTTGTCTATGCGTATGTCAGCCGGGGATGGATCGGAAGCCTCAAACAACGATGGTTCGTCCAATACGGCGTCCGTATTATCGAAAACCAGGCATTAGGCATGCTCGAAACAAGGTTCTATGATGATAAAGGAAATATTGCAGAGAAGTAAGATAAAAGCCCGCTTCCGCGGGCTTTTATGCTTTCTACAATCAACACTCAACACTCAACTCCCCTTCGCCGGGGATATAGCGTTTCAGAACGCGTGCCACGCCTGTGGTCCAGGAGTTGATGGAGTCGTTGTCCATCTGCAGACTGCTGATCATCTTCACCACCTGGTCTATCGGCATACCGTACCGGAGCACGCCTGAGATGAGTTTGGCGTAGTTCCAGAACTCGCGGTCGAACTTGTAACTCAGTCCTTCCATCGTGGTCTTGAACCCGCGGGTGTTGACAAACTGAAAATCGTAACGGTGGTGTCCGTCCTCGGTAGGCACTTTGATAATCTTGCCTTTGGTGACTGACTTCGGCAGAGCGATTCCTTCCTCGTCATCCGCCAAACCGGTGAAGATCTCATACGGACTGCCGTCCATCAGACCTACAAAAGCAATCCATTTGTCTTTCTGGTTCTGAAACCGTACTACGTCACATTCCAGTTCTGCTGGCCTTTTCAATGGCGTTATTGTATCTCTGTTATCCATAATCTTCAAATCTTCAAATCTCCAATACTGATCTTGGCGGAACAGCTGGTCTCGTCGTAGCTGTTCTTCATCTGGTACTGCACGCCGTCTTCGCTTACCAGATAATAGGTCGTAAGCTCCTCGCCGGGCATCGCTTCCTTTGAGTAGTTGATATCCAGTCTCACCTTTTTGCCGTAATAGTCGGGTAGGTAAGCGTCGGTCATGGCTTGGAGATAGCGGCAGCTGTTGCAGTGACCGTTATAGTCAATGTCGGAATAGACCACCTTGTGAACAGCGCACCCGGTCGGCTCAGGGATAGTGGTCATCCTCACTCGGGGCAGATCGATCACCTCGCCGTCCACACACCCTGCAAACATCGGATCATCGAAGATATTGACGATCTCCCTTTTCTGCATATCCAGCACTGCCCATACACTCTTGCATTGCCCGATTAACATCCATTCGTCTGAAGGCTGGGGGCTGAAAGATGATGGCTTCGCATAAATGCGGAAGTCACGCGTGCTGAGCATGTGTGCGTTCGACTCTATCCAGGTCTCAAAGCGTACTTTTTGGCAGTGGGTCGGCAGTTGGTACATCTCTATCGAGAGGCGAGTCAGGATCCATGTCAGTCCTCTTGGATGGAGTGCCGCTATGCCGAAGCCCAAATCGTCGGCTACGGTGCCTGCTACTTCCAGGAGGTAGTTCTCCATGTTGAAGAGCCGCAACCGTTTCTTGCCGTCCACTTCCTGGTATTTGATTTCGTATTCGTAGTTGTATTTAGCCATAGGGTCATACAAATTTGCTGCAAAGGTACGACAAATTTTGGACATATGCAAGTGTTCGGGCATTTTTTTGACGAATAGAATGTAATTCTATCTATTTTGTGCGGATATATAGCGGCTATGCTTGCATAAGACGATATATATATACGCGCAAGATAGGAAGCCGTCAGGCTCGTCAAAAAAATGCCCGCGATGGTATATGGGCTGCACGATGCGAACGTACTTTCGAAGGGGTCCCCGTCGACGGGGGAGGAGGTCGAATTTACTACAAAAAGGGTTGGATAGAAATCGTTGACTCGATAAAAGTCTGACAAAAGTCTGATAAACCCCTTACGAGACCCTTGCGGGGGGAGCTGCGCCTGATAGAGTATAGACCGCAGGCACCGCATGCTGATAGACTTTTCGGGAAGGGCTTGACGAAAAATGGAAGCAATTTTATGATAAATGGCACTTTTTATTTGTGAGTGTCATTTATTTTTTGTAATTTTGCAGCACAAAATAAAACCATTATATGGATTTTAATTACGAATGAAAATATTTACAATAGCAAAAGCAATAATTATATATGTATAATTCGAGCAATGAGCGACATGCTTGGTGGCACATGGATAGCACTCTCAAAGACAGCTATACATTCGACCGTGCAGAAGGGCTATTCCTAAACTTTGATGTAATATTTCTCACCATGATTAGATGGCCTTTAATGGGTTTTGTGATATATACCTGTATATTTTATTACGATGTTTACATGAAAATCTTTCCTGATGTGTTTATAATACTATTAATAATCTTAACATGTCTGGGGCTTGTATTGTCTTGCGTAGATCTCCGTCATAGATGGTTGTTGTTTAAATACAGCGAGAAGGTTGCTTTGTTTATAGATACCAAGCAGCGGGTGTTTATGTACAAGCATAGCGATAATGTTATTCGTTTTAATTCTGATGACATTGATACTTGGTACTGGGAAAGATATAGTTTTTGGGCTTGTCTGCCGCTAACTAATACATGCGCGGAGATTGTTGAGATAAGACTCAAAAACGGAGAAACCATCATAGTGTCCAATGGGATAGGTCATGTGTTGTATTTTTTCCTTGAGAACTGGAAAGAACTAGGGTTGCCGGAAGGACAGAACAGTTCCAAATCTCTAAGTTCTTATGTAAAAGAAATATTAACTAACAAACACTTAGAAGGATAAAAAAATAGCATGACCCGCAAGTAGAATACTCCTTTACCATTATGCGGCTGCAAGTAAAATTCTTCTCCCCCTGCGTCGGAACGGCTATCCCTCCACGCAGGGGAGAAACACAAAGCCCCTTCTTGTCTTCGTCAGCTGCTACGAGCGTCCGCTCGGAGATCCCCTCGATCCATCATTTCATCATTTTTGTTCTGTCAGTATTGTCAGTTTCCCTTATTCGTTTAATTTGGTTAATTTGTGAATTGTTCTAATTTTGGGGCAATTTTGGATAATTTTTGACTAACCAAACGGACAATACTGTCAATACTGACATCTCTTTTTTCGAACGCTGTGTTCAAAAACTCAGCGTTAGTGGTTCTTGTATATTCTTAGTGATACTTAACCATTTCCGACCCTGTTACCTACCTATTGCCTACCCATGCCGACTCCATCTCAGCTCAATGCCGGCTTCATCATCCATTTTTGTCCCATCTTTGGGACAACCCCTCTCCCCTCTCTGATGGCTGATGGCTGACGGCTGACGGCTCCCCCCGTAATGGTCTCGTAAGGGGTTTATCAGACTTTTGTCAGACTTTTATCGAGTCAACGATTTCTATCCAACCCTGTTTGTCGTACCTTCGACCTCCTCCCCCCATAAATGGGGACCCCTTCGAAAGTACGTTCGCATTGTGCAGACCATATGCAAATCTAAAAAGGATTTTTTTCTCATTCGTGCTGACGCACTGCCTTTTTGATAATACCGTGACTGCTTATGCAAGCATAGCACCCCCGATATTCTCAAAAAAACGCAGTATTTTCATACTGCTATGAGAAAAAACTCCTTTTTATTTGCATATGTGCACAATTTGTAGTACCTTTGCATCCCGGTTCACAATATATCGAATTGCTTTGGGAACTTTGTTGTATCTATTTACTTGTATTGACGATGAAGAAAATCTTTCTTTTAATGGCTGTCCTGACCCTAACTGCAGGTGCTATGGCGAATGACTCCATTGCCGTGACCCGTTCCGAAGAACCCTTGTCGGTCTTTTACCAGAACGCAGATGAGAATTTTATTCTCTATCCCACGCAAAACATGTACATTTTCATCCTTTTGGACACCCGGAACGGGCGGCTGGAACTGGTACAATGGAATACCAAACTCTCGTCACGCACGAGGTTCACGCTCTCTTCGCAGAGCCATATCGGTTATGACGAGGAGGAGATTCCAGGGCGTTTTATCCTCACTCCGACCACTAATCAGTACAATTTCATCATGCTGGACAAACTCAACGGGCGTACATGGCAAGTCCAGTGGAGCACCAACCCAAAAGAACACAAAGTTCTGGAGATCTATTAAACGTCATTGGGCAAGACCCGTTAGGTCAAAGCCCACAGCACCAATAATCAATCCCCAACGGCTATGTATTTTCAAATTATTCAGCCTACAGAGGCACTCAAACCATATATCTACCGGTATGTCTTCGTGCGGGCAGAGGGTTCGACGGACACCATGAAACCGCCTGCCGATGACCCGCGGTTTGTTAACGGCAAGCATGTGCAACCCCTGCTACCTAATTACGGCAGTCTGATTTTCCAGCGCAATGTGGTATCCGAGATAGCCGGCAAGACCTGTGACGGACTGTTCTTTTTAGGAGCCAACCAAACTACACTGGGACTGACCACCCTCGGCGGTTGGTTCGAAGGGATGATGGTGGATTTCGAGCCGGGAGCCATGCACACACTTCTGAACATCGACATGCAGCGGCTGGCAGGACAAGTCTTGTCCGCCGAGGAACACACCGACGAAGGGCTGAGGATTTGCGACCGGATATTCAAAAACACGTCCAAAGCCGAAGATATTGCGCTGCTGATAGACAGTTTCTTTTTGGGGCGGATCCCTCGCACCCAAGACCTTAATTATTCGCGTATATGCGAGGTGGTGCGCGCGTGCGACAAGCTCAAAGGAACCATAACGGCGGAAGAAATGGCAAGTGCCGCCTGCCTGAGCGAACGCCAGTTCCTGCGTATCTTCCGCCGATATGTAGGGATTACCCCAAAGCAGTTCATCCGCTTGCGGCGTTTTCACCAGACCATTCAGGATCTGCAGCGGCAAGCCGCTCAGGGCAAAGCGCCGGATCTGCTGGGAACAGTGCTCAATCACGGCTATTACGACCTGAGCCATGCCGGAATCGAGTTCCGCCAGATGGGATGCGTCTCTCCTTCCCTGTTCCGCCAATTGGGCATTCCCCTGACCCCGGATTTCTCTGTTTTCTTCAATTAAAGGCACAAAGTCCGTTTTTTCATATACCGTTTGCCCAAAAAGCCGTACCTTTGCACAAAATTTCAAAACAAATGATTATGAAAACGGAAGATTTGGCTAAATTATTGGTATGGTTGCTGATTGTTTTTGCGCTTTCAGCATGTGAAAACGAACCGGGTATGAAAATGGCGACAGGCGACTATTCGTATCGTCTGGCGGGTGCCGCAAGGGTCTATTTTGAGGATAGTGGAGACGATGCCTGGGTGACGCTCATGCCGGAAACCGGCACGATGACCGTTGTTCGCACCAAAGAACAGGACAGATGCAATGCCACTCTCTATGCCGATGACGGCAACACCTACGAATTGCCGTTGTATTTTGCGCACGACACCGTGTGGATTGACCAACCCGTCTATCGTGACATACTCGTGAAAGTGAATGACCGGGACGAACTCTTTAATGTCCGTATTACCGGTGAGGGACTGGTCTTGAAGAACGGCGACCTCAACCTCCATTTGGGGTATAGCGGCCGCAGTCGCAACACCGGTCATAACTGGACGCTCACCGCTAATCCTGTCAACCTGCATTTGAATGCCAAGAAAAGATGAAAAAGCTCGTTTTGTTATTTGTTATGTTTGTCTCTGTTGCCGTAAGTGCGGAGACAATCAGCGGTTCCGTAAAGGATGAAAAGGGCAATCCGATGCCTTTTGTGACCATCTCTGTCCTCGCTGCCGATTCCTCCTTGGTCACCGGTGCCATCACAGACGAGGAAGGCAGATACCGGGTGGAAGTGACTAAGGAACTGAGTGCCAACGGACTAATCCTCCAGGCTTCGTTTATAGGCTGCCGGTCTGCGTTCGGCGGACCGGATTTTGTCCTGAGCGAAGAAACCAGACTGTTGGCGGAGGTGGAAGTCAAAGCCAAGAAACCGCTTATCGAGCGGCAGATGGACAAACTGGTGGTGAATGTGTCGGCATCCCCGCTCGCTGCCGGCTCAAACGGCAATGATCTGCTCCGGCGCTCGCCCGGAGTGCATATCGACAAGGACGGAAATATAACCGTCAACGGCAAATCGGTGGAGGTTTATATCGACGGCAAACCGTCGTACCTCTCAGGTCAGCAGCTCAAAGCCATGCTGGACGGCACGGACGGCAACACCATCGAGAAGATAGAAATCATCTCCAACCCCTCTGCCAAATACGATGCCTCGGGGCAGGGTGGGATTATCAATATCAAGACCAAACGTAATATGATGAAGGGACTCAACGGCATGCTCTCCGCCGCTTACGGAGGCATGTATTTCAGCGATGTCAGACGATGGATCCAAATGGAAATGGTCTCGCTCAATCTCAATTACCGCAGCGAGAAGACCTATACGTTCGGACAACTGACCCAGGTCTATTCGGATGTCAGCCAGACCCTGGAAACCGGACGCACAACGCCTCTGCTGCGGAACTATTCGCGCTCGGACTACGGGGGCTCTTTCCGTTATTACATGGCGAAAGCGGGCAACGACTGGTATATTGACTCGCTCAATACGCTCGGGTTCATATTGCAGGTGCCCTATATGCGCATCGGCCTGGATCTCAAGCCGGAGAACAACACCGGATACACGATTCAAGGAAACGATACGACGGAGACAAGCGTCACCTCCACCCGCACGAGGATGGGGATGCCACAATATACCGCCAACCTCAACTATACGCACACCTTCAGCAAACCGCTGGAACGCGAACTGACGGTCAATGTCGATTATAACCGCTACGAGACCTCGAACTCCAATTTCCAGCATACCGTTTATAATACGGATCGTACGCTGGATCTGGATATTAACACCCGCCAGAAGGTGGATATCTACTCCGCCAAGCTGGATTTTCAGACCAAGTTCTGGCAGACCGGCATGTTGGAGTGTGGACTCAAATACGCCCTCTCTTCCACCGACAACCACATGACCACCGACTCTGTATTAAACAACCTCCAACAACCTCAAACCGCTTCAAACTTCCTCTACTGCGAACACGTGGCTGCCGCCTATATTACTGCCGGCAAGCAGTTCGGGGAGCACTGGACGGTCAAACTCGGTCTGAGGGGCGAATACACCTACTCGCATGGTGACTGGGTGTCCGCGGATTCGGTGACCGACAAATCCTATTTCGATCCCTTCCCGACGGCCTTTGTGGGATATACCTCTTCCCCTCTCGGCAAGTTGCAACAGCCCGTTAGCGTCTCCGCGTCATACTCCCGGCGGATCAAACGCCCCAACTACTACATGCTCAACCCCTTTGTGACCTATGTGGACGCTTATTCATCCCAAGTGGGCAATACCGAATTGACACCGGAGTTCAACAACGATGTGGAACTGCATTTCTCATGGACGCAGTACCTTAACCTCACCTTCAATTTCGCGCACACGCAGGACATGTTCAACCAGCGTATTTTGGTCTTCCCGGACGGTACGGCGCAGATGAAATGGGTCAATTTCGGTACCTGTACCACCCACGGCGGAAACCTCTCCCTCACCGAGCTTCCCCTCGTCCCCAAATTCCGGAATGAAAACGGAGAAAGCGTAAATCGTAAATCGTCAAATCGTAAATTAGTTGGTGCTTATTTGGCGCTAACGGTTAATGCCGGCTGGTACCATTTCCTGAATCGCTCGTATGAAAAACAGCCGGACGGCACACCGGTCTATCGGCTCGGTAGCCATTACGGGTATGTAGGAGGCACCCTCTCCGGCTATCTGCCTCAGGACTGGACACTCACTCTGGACGGCAACTGGTCTTCGCCCATGACCACGGGGTATGACCGCCAGGAGAGCTCCTGGTATATGGCTTTCGGTGTGCGCAAGATGTGGATGAAGAAAGGGCTTATCTTCAATCTCAATGTGCAGGATCTTCTGCGCTCCATGCGTTTCCGCAGCAACGATCTCGGACAGCCGGAAGGGTACGCCTCATGGGCGCAGAACACCTTCCGCCAGCAGCGCGTCATGCTTTCTGTGGTATGGATGTTCGGCACGCAGCAACAGCACAAGCACCGCCGTGTCGGCGAACTCGACGAGTCTTCCCGCTTAGGCGGCGGAACCGCCATCCCCGGCAATTAGGCATAATCCGGCAACCGGCTTTTATTTTTTGTTGACAGCTGATGGCTGACGGCTGACAGCTGACGGCTGATAGCTGACGGCTGACGGCTTTCGGGTCTGTACTCTGTCAGCGCAGCCGGTCTGTACTTGGTTTAGGTTTTTATATTGTTCCCTTCGGCGGCATTCTTGCCGCCGTTATATTTCAGATTTCAGCTTTCTGATGGCTGACAGATGATGGCTGATGGCTCCCCCCCTCCCCCCGCAAGGCTCTCGTAAGGGGTTTGTAAGGGTTAAGTAAGGGTTTTGTAAGGGGTATCTCGAGTCAACGATTTCTATCCAACCCTGTTTTGTCGTACCTTCGACCTCCTCCCCCATAGATGGGGACCCCTTCGAAAGTACAGTCGCATTGTGCAGCCCATATGCCACCGCGGGCATTTTTTTGACGAGCCTGACGGCTTACTATCTTGCGCGTATATATATCGTCTTATGCAAGCATAGCCGCTATATATCCGCACAAAATAGATAGAATTTCATTCTATTCGTCAAAAAAAATGCCCGAACACTTGCATATGTCCAAAATTTGTTGTACCTTTGTACCCTCAAAAGAAAAATATAATGAAGAAACACATTGCTCTCTCGTTATTACTGCTCGTCTGTCTGCGGATCGGGGCATGGACAAGTCCCGTTTCCATCCCCTCAATCGGAGATGCGGACATCCGTATCGTCGGGCAGAATGTAGAGAACTATTTGTCTGACGTCACCGCTTCCAATTCATCTTGCAACTCACAAGAGGACTTCGAAGAAAAAACCAACAAGATAGCCAATGCCTTTCTGGCGCTGGATGCCGACATCGTTGCCATCTGCGAGGTACAGCGAGACGATGAAATACTCCGATATATCGTGGACGAAATGAACTCGCTCTACGGTTCCGCGGTCTATTCCTATGTGACGGACGGTCTCTATGCCGGTCAGTCGTCCTCCGGCTACCAACCCCTGAAATCCGGATTTATCTACCGCAAAGACAAACTCGCCCTCTACGGCACAAGCTCCTCACCTTACCGCTCCGGAGAATACTGTGCGCGACTGCGGATCCAGGGATTCAAAGAGATCGCTTCCGGCGAGGTCTTCACACTCTCGGTAAACCATTTCAAAGCCAAAGACAGTTCCGTCGATGCCGGAGAAAACACGCGCCTGCAGAATGTCTCAAATCTCATCTCGGCGCTTGGAAATATCTCCTATGACGACGATATCCTGATCATGGGAGACCTCAATGCCTACTCCGACGAGACTCCCATACAGAACCTCGTCAATGCCGGATACGAGGAACAACTCCTGCGGTTTACACCCAATGCCTATTCATATATCTATAAAGGCACAAAAGGACTGCTCGACCACGCATTGGCAAGCGAAACGATGGCAGCACAAGTCACCGGGGCAAACGTCTATCATATCAACACCTCCGGCTCCTATTACTATCGCTATTCAGACCACGATTGCACCATGGTTGGGGTGAGCCTGGGCAAAAAAGAGCAGCAAGGAGATGGTATACACGCCGCAACAACCGCCGTCAAGGCGCGTAAGATCATGAACAACGGTACGCTCTACATCCTCGTGGAAGACCGCCTTTACGACCTTACGGGACAACTGATTAGTCAATAATATTAAATACTATAAAACCATTATGAATCTTTCTGAATTAACCGACAAGATCTACGCGGAGGGCGTAGAAAAAGGCAATGCCGAAGCACAACAAATCGTTGAGAAAGCGAATGCTAAGGCGGCAGACATCGTAGCAGAGGCCGAGAAGAAAGCTGCTGCTGTTATCGCAGAGGCGGAGAGCAAGGCTGCTGACCTGGACAAGAAGACCCGCGCGGAACTCAAACTCTATGCCGAACAGAGTGTGAATGCCGTGAAAACGGAGATCGTCAATCTGCTTTCTGATCAGATTGCCGCAGAGAGCGTCAAGGCTGCTACGGCGGATGCCAAGTTCATGCAGGGGCTGATTGCCAAACTGGCAGAGCAGATGGCGAAGGACGGCGAGGTACTCATTGAGACCAAAGACGCCGAGGCACTGAAGAAATATTTCACAGCCAACGCCAAGGGATTGTTGGAGAAAGGCGTGAAGATCAGCGAGGTGAAGGGTATTAAGACCGATTTCACCATCCAGCCGGCCAAGGGCGGTTACAAACTCGCTTTCGGCGACGCAGAGTTCATCGCATACTTCAAGGAAATGCTTCGTCCGCAACTGGTTGAGATGCTCTTCTAAATCGTACATCGTACATCGTTAAATCGTAAATGTCATGACTTACGAATATTTATTAGCGGGATTGCCGGAACTGAAGGCCGGTTCAGATGCTCCGATTAGTCTGGAGAAGCTGGACGAGTTGCTGGATGAACAGCTCTCGGGGGCCGACAAGCAGCTGCTGGACTTGCTGCGCGTACCTATTGACGAGGCTACGCTGGAGCAGGGCTTGAAGGCGAAGAACCGGTTTGTACGGGAGTGGTTCGCCTTCAACCGCAACATGAACAACGTGCTCGTGGCGCAGATATGCCGCAAGCACGGATTCGATGCCAAGCAACAGATTGTAGGGGAGGACGAAGTAGCAGAGCAGCTACGCACCCATTTGAACCAGAAGGACTTCGGGCTGAACGAACTGCCGGGCGACTACCAGGCGATCCTGGCTCTTGCGCAGATAGAAGACCTGATGGCTCGCGAGAAAGGAATGGACGCTATCCGCTTCGAGTGGCTGCACGACCGCACGGAGTTTGACTTCTTCTCGCCGGAGATGGTGTTTGCCTACTATCTGGAGGCCGTCATGCTCCATCGATGGTCGATTCTGACCGTGGAAGAAGGCGAACGGGTCTTCCGCGATCTTGTAGCTGATATGAAAAAAGGTGTCAACCTTTAATCGTGCCCTTTAGGGCTAAGAAAAAGGGTGTAAACCTTGACGCGTAATTTGGTCAAATGATTAAATGACCAAATAAATGACTAAATTGTAAATGATAAAATCGTAAATATTTTTATGACAACAGGAAAAGTAAAAGGTATTATCGCCAACCTCGTGACCGTGGCTGTCGATGGACCTGTAGCACAAAACGAGATTTGCTACATCTACGTTGGAGAGACCAAACTGATGGCGGAGGTGATCAAAGTCATCGGGGCCAACGTGTATGCGCAGGTTTTTGAGTCCACGCGTGGTCTTAAAGTGGGCAACAAAGTGGAGTTTACCGGCCACATGCTCGAAGTGACCCTCGGCCCCGGTCTGCTGAGCCGTAACTACGACGGCCTGCAGAACGATCTGGACAAACTGACCGGTGTGTTCCTCAAACGCGGTGAGTACAACTTCCCGCTGGACGAGCAGAAGAAATGGGCATTCACTCCTATCGCCAAAGTGGGCGACAAGGTCGAAGCCGCTGCATGGCTCGGTGAGGTAGATGAGAACCACCAGCCGCACAAGATCATGGTGCCCTTCGTCTTTGAAGGCACTTATATCGTGAAATCGATTAAACCTGCCGGAGAATACACCATTAACGAAGTGATGGCGGTTCTGACCGATGCAGAAGGAGCCGATCATGAGGTGACCATGGTGCAGAAATGGCCCGTAAAGAAAGCGATCCTCGCTTATCGCGAGAAACCGCGTCCTTTCAAACTCCTCGAAACAGGTGTGCGTACTATCGACACCGCCAACCCGCTTTGTGAGGGTGGTACAGGTTTCATCCCCGGTCCTTTCGGTACCGGTAAGACCGTGCTTCAGCACGCTATCTCCAAACAAGCCGAGGCAGACATCGTGATCATCGCTGCCTGCGGTGAGCGTGCCAACGAGGTTGTGGAGACCTTCACCGAGTTCCCGGAACTGGAGGATCCGCACACCGGCCGTAAGCTCATGGAGCGTACCATCATCATCGCCAACACCTCCAACATGCCTGTGGCATCCCGTGAGGCGTCCGTCTATACCTCTATGACCATCGCAGAGTACTATCGTTCGATGGGTCTGCGTGTGCTCCTTATGGCGGACTCCACTTCCCGTTGGGCACAGGCACTCCGTGAGATGTCCAACCGTCTGGAGGAGCTGCCGGGACAGGATGCCTTCCCGATGGACCTCTCCGCCATCATCGGTGCTTTCTACGCACGCGCAGGTTACGTGTACCTTAATAATGGTGCTACAGGATCCGTGACCTTCCTCGGTACCGTATCCCCTGCCGGCGGTAACCTCAAGGAGCCGGTGACCGAAGGTACGAAGAAGGTGGCACGTTGTTTCTACGCTTTGGAGCAGGCACGTGCCGACCGTAAGCGTTACCCGGCTGTGAACCCCATCGACTCGTACTCCAAATATGTGGAATACCCTGAGTTTGAGGAGTATATCTCCAAACTGATTGACAAAGAGTGGCTGCCGATGGTCAATGACATGAAGACGTATCTGCAACGCGGTAAGGAGATCCAGGAGCAGATCAACATCCTCGGTGATGACGGTGTGCCTGTTGATTACCATGAGGCGTTCTGGAAATCCGAAGTAATCGACTTCGTCATTCTCCAGCAGGATGCCTTCGATAAGATCGACGCTGTTTGTCCGTTGGAGCGCCAGCAGTACATGCTTCGCCTCGTCATGGACATCTGCAAACATGACTACGATTTCGATAACTTCCTCGACGTCATCGACTATTTCAAGCGCGTCATCAACCTCTGCAAGCAGATGAACTACTGTGAGTTCCACAGCCCGGAGTTTGAGGACTACCGCAAGAAACTCGATGCCCTTATTGCGGAGAAGCAGATAAATGCCTAAATGGCCAAATGAACAAATAAATGACCAAATGGTAAATGTTTAAATTGTAAATGAATTTATGGCAAAAGCATTTCAAAAGATATATACGCAGATTACTGCGATTACCAAAGCCACTTGCTCGCTGAAGGCGGAAGGAGTAGGTAACGACGAGTTGGCTACCGTGAACGGTAAGTTGGCACAGGTGGTAAAGATCATCGGTGACGAGGTGACGCTGCAGGTATTCCAGGGTACCGAGGGTATTCCTACCAACGCAGAAGTGGTGTTCCTCGGCAAAGCACCGAGTCTCAAAGTGTCCGACCAGCTCGCAGGCCGTTTCTTCAACGCCTATGGCGAGCCTATCGATGGCGGACCTGCTATTGAGGGTAAAGAGATCGAGATCGGCGGTCCTTCCGTGAACCCCGTTCGTCGTAAACAGCCGTCAGAGCTGATTGCAACGGGTATCGCCGGTATCGACCTGAACAACACACTCGTTTCCGGACAGAAGATCCCGTTCTTCGCCGATCCGGACCAGCCGTACAACCAGGTGATGGCAAACGTGGCACTCCGTGCAGAGGCGGACAAGATCATCCTCGGCGGTATGGGTCTGACCAACGATGACTACCTCTATTTCAAGAACGTGTTCTCCAATGCCGGTGTGCTCGACCACATCGTTTCGTTCGTCAACACAACCGAGAATCCGCCTGTAGAGCGACTCCTTATTCCGGATATGGCATTGACGGCAGCCGAGTATTTCGCTGTGGAGAAACACGAGAAAGTGCTTGTCCTCCTGACGGATATGACGCTCTACGCCGATGCGTTGGCGATTGTGTCGAACCGTATGGACCAGATTCCTTCCAAAGACTCCATGCCGGGTTCGCTCTATTCGGATCTTGCCAAGATCTACGAGAAGGCGGTTCAGTTCCCGGAGAGTATCGGCGGCGGTTCTATCACCATCATTGCCGTGACAACCCTTTCCGGCGGCGATATTACGCATGCCATTCCGGATAACACCGGTTATATTACCGAGGGTCAGCTCTACCTCCGTCGTGACTCCGAGATCGGTAAAGTCATTGTCGATCCGTTCCGTTCGCTGAGCCGTCTGAAACAGTTGGTTGCCGGCAAGAAGACGCGCGAAGACCATCCGCAGGTGATGAACGCCGCTGTTCGTCTGTATGCCGATGCGGCTAACGCCAAGACCAAGAAAGAGAACGGTTTCGACCTCACCGATTATGACAACCGCTGTCTGGACTTTGCACGTGACTACAGCCGCGAGATCCTTGCCATCGACGTGAATATCAATACCGTTCAGATGCTCGACGTGGCATGGACGCTCTTCGGCAAGTACTTCAAACCCGAAGAGGTGAATATCAAAGCCGCATTGGTAGAAAAATACTGGCCGAAGAATTAAATACCCAAATGGCTAAATGAACCAATAAATGGTAAATGGTAAATGACCAAATGGTAAATTAAAATGGCTATAACTTATCAGTTTAATAAAACATCGCTGCAGGGTCTGGAGAAGGATCTGAAGATGCGGCAGCGGACACTCCCTACGCTCCAAAGCAAGGAGACAGCGCTTCGTCTGGAAGTCAAGAAGGCGAAGAAAGAGCTGGAAGAACTGGACGAGGAAGTGAACCGCCGTATTAAGGATTACGACCAGATGTTGGCTCTCTGGGGAGAGTTTGACACCTCGCTCATCCATGTGGACGACGTGCGTATGTCGGTCAAGAAGATTGCCGGTGTACGTGTGCCTGTCTTGGACGAGGTGGTCTATTCCACCAAGGAGTTCTCGCTCTTCTCCTCCCCGAAATGGTTTGCCGACGGGTTCGAGCAGATCAAAGCGATAGCGGATGTAGGTATCCGTCAGGAGTTTGTACGCCGCAAGGTGGACCTGTTGGAATACGCGCGTAAGAAAACGACGCAGAAGGTCAACCTCTTCGAGAAAGTACAGATTCCTGGTTATCAGGATGCTATCCGTAAGATCAAACGCTTCATGGAGGACGAGGAGAACCTCTCCAAATCCAGCCAGAAGATCGTCAAGTCCAAACGCGAGGCGGAAGCCCGCGCGGAAGAGGAAAGGAGGGCACAAGCATGATTACACAAATGAAGAAATACACCTTCTTGGTGTTCCATCGTGATTACGAACCTTTCTTGACCCAATTGCGCGACCTTGGGGTAGTACATATTACTCAGAAAGCGGCCGGTCTCATGGAGAACGATGAGGCGCTTCAGGCTGCGTTGCAGCACGAAGATGAACTCCGCCGTCTGCTCAAGCAGGGTGCGCCGGACCAGTTGATCCAAGAGCGCGCAGCGGTTGAGCAACGCATCGCAGATGCCAAGGCCGCTATGGAGCAAGCATCGGTGTGGGGCGAGTTCGATGCAGAACGCATTGAGGCTTTGAAAGAGGCTGGATATACGCTCCGTTTCTTCTCCTGCGGCGCAAGCGCTTATCAGGAGGAGTGGGGTATTAAAGTCTCGGAGAAAGAGGGAAAGACCTATTTCGTACAAGTCATCGCAGACGGTGCAAACAACGAAAACTACGGGGACTACGAAAACTACGCAACGCCGTTGCCGCAACCGGAGAAGTCCGCTTCTCAATGGCAAGTGGAGATAGAAAACCTGAAAGGGCTTTTAGCTGCCGCTAACGGCCGCATTGAGGCTTGGCGACTGGCGAATATGGAGAAACTGCAAGCCGAACTCAAAGAGGCACGTCAGCAGATAGACTGGACCCGTGTTCATCTCTCTACCGACAAACTCGCCGAGGGAGCGCTCTGTCTCTTCGAGGGCTTCTGCCCGATAGACAAAGAGAAGGAACTGAATGCCCTGCTGGCGAAAGCGGAGGTCTATTACGAGGAGACCGATCCCGAGAAGGAAGACGCTACGCCTATCCAGTTGCACAACAACTGGTTTGTGAAGCTCTTCGAGCCGCTGACCGGCATGTACGGCTGGCCGAACTACAATGAGTTTGACCCGACACCGATCCTCGGTCCGTTCTTCTTGTTGTTCTTCGCCCTCTGTATCGGCGATGCCGGTTACGGTATTATGCTGACGCTCATCGGGTATCTTATTTACAAGGACAAACTGAAGATCGAGATGTTCGAGGGTCTGGGAGGAATTATCATGGCGCTGGGCGTTGGTTCTACCGTCATCGGTTACCTCATGGGCGGTTTCTTCGGCATTGATCTCTTCCGCGCTGCCTGGTTCCCGGAGTGGGCGAAAGCACCTATGTTCAACAATCTGGGCGTGGACGGCAAGATAGGCGAGTACGATGTGATGATGGTATTGACTATCCTCATCGGTGTGGTTCACCTGATTTTGGCAATGACCATCAAAGCCATCACATATACCAAACGCGACGGGTTCAAGGCTACTGTCTCTACCTGGGGATGGCTGTTGCTTATCGTGGGCGGTATATGCACGGCGATCGTAGCTATGCTCTTCTCGCTGCCGACTGAGATCGTCAAATGGACGCTCATCGGTATCGGCGGTGTCTCCGCATTGGGTATCTTCGTGTTCAACACGCCGGGACGTAATCCGCTGATTAATATCGGCGCAGGTCTCTGGGATACCTACGGAATGACCACCGGTCTGTTAGGCGACGTGCTGTCATATATCCGTCTGTACGCCCTTGGCTTGGCGGGCGGTATGTTAGGCGCAGCTTTCAACCAACTGGGCACACTAGTGCTCGGCGAGAACCCGAATGTAGGTACCTGGATAGGCTTTATCCTGATTGTGACTTTCGGTCATGTGCTTAACCTGCTGATGGCTTGCCTCGGCGCGTTTGTACACCCGCTGCGTCTGTCGTTCGTGGAGTATTTCAAGAACGCCGGTTATGAGGGAAACGGAAAATTATATCAACCCTTTAAGAAAGTGTAATTTACGTAGTTTGCGTAAACTACGAAAAACAACGAAATAAACATTAAAAATTTAAAATCAATAAATTATTATGGAACTTATTTTAGGTTATCTCGGACTGGGACTCATGTTGGGTCTGTCCGGCGTTGGTTCGGCTTACGGAACAACTATCGCAGCTAATGCTGCCGAGGGTGGTTTGAAGAAGAACAAAGAGAAATCATCGGCTTACATGATTTTGTCGGCTCTTCCTGCTACGCAGGGTCTGTACGGTTTCGTGGCATTCCTGATGATGAAGGGGCTCATTGAGACCAACCCGATTTTGCTCTTCGGTCTCGGTCTCGGTATGGGTCTGGTCTTCCTGCTCTCCGCTATCCGTCAGGGTCAGACTGCTGCTAACGGTATTGCCAATATCGCAGCCGGCCACGATGTAATGACTAACACCATGATCTACTGCGCTCTGCCGGAGTTCTATGCTATTCTGGCGTTGGTAGCAGGTCTGATGGCTTAAACAAGAGCACCATCTGACGATTAAGGGGACGGCCTTTTGGGCTGTCCCCTTAATCGTTAGGTATATAGTTCCAAAATAAAAAACTTATTTGTCGTGCTTGTGCTCATAGACGGCTTCATCTACATTGATAATATAATCAGCCATCTTTTCGATCTCAAGAATAATATCCATGTAGTTTACTCCGGTAGAATAATCGTAAACATGCTCTGTTATATCTTGCATGTTTCGTGTCTTCAGTTCGTCGCGGAGATGATTGATTTCATTTTCCAGATTGGTCATCTCTGCAAACTCATCTTCGCTTATTCTGTTGTGCTCTAATGCCTCTACCATCTTTTTCTCAGCCTCGGTCACTAACTGGAGCATTGTTTCCACATTATTCTCCTGCGCTTCATTGAAAAGCACTTTCTGGTCATGCTTGTGGCGGATATGGCGTGACAGGTTATAATTGGCATCTCCTACCGATTCCAATTCACTTACGATACGAAGCATCTTATGTACCTCACGCTTTGAGAGATCCGAAAGCCTTCCGTCTGCTACTTTGTTGAGGTATTGCGCTATTTCGTATTCCATGCGGTCGCAAATACCTTCATACTTCTCTATTCGGGAGAAGATTTTGGTAAACTGTGTATCGTCTTTTTCTTCATATAAATCATGAATCATGCCTACCATCCGCTGGGTACGTACCGCAAAGAGGTGTATCTCTTTCCATGCTTGCAGAATAGAGAGTTCTGAAGTGGACATAAGCCCGGCAGAAATAAATTGCAATTGGCTCTCAGAATCTTTCTTCTCCGGCTTGGAAGGTAGCAGATAAGTTACCAACCGTTCAATCAGAGGAATAAACCATACAAGGATACATGTATTGGCAACATTGAATATCGTGTGGAAGGTAGCTAAGACGGCATTTGTCTTGTCAGGAGATACTTCGGAGGGTTCTCCCGGAGTGAACTCAACTCCCCATAGACTGCAAATGACTGACACAAAAGGACGAAGTACGCACATTACCCAAACCACTCCAAAGAAATTGGACACAAAGTGCGCCAAAGCTGCACGGCGTGCCATCGTAGAAGCGGAAAACGCTGCCACATTGGCTGTTATGGTAGTTCCCAAGTTCTCGCCCAAGATGAGGGCAATACCCATGTCAATGGGCAGAACGTGTGTGGAACAGAGGGTCATGGTAATAGCCATAATCGCCGCCGAAGACTGGACGGAGAATGTCAGAATGGCGCCTATCAACAGATATAGAAAATAACTCCCGTACCCCCAGGAAGAAGTGGCGATAAAGAAATTACGCACAGACTCCATTTCATCCAGATGCATCTCTGTGGCATTAATCTTAAGAGTTGTAAGTCCCAAAAACAACAATGACAATCCTATGAAAAAGTCGCCAAGCGTCGCATTCTTCTTGGTGTAGATGAGCGCTACTGCCATCAAAATCATTGTGTAGATCACCAGACGGAGATCAAACGATCCTCCTCCCAGAACCATAATCCACGCGGTGAATGTAGTTCCGATGTGCGCACCCATAATGACAGAAATCGCTTGCGCAAGAGACAAAATCCCGGCAGAAACGAAACTAACCGTCATTACCGATGTGGCGGTAGAGGATTGAACAGCTGCTGTGATAAAAGCACCGGTTAATACGCCCGTAAAGCGATTGGTAGTCATTGTGCCAAGCACATTACTCAACTTGCTTCCTGCCATTTTCTGCAGGCTCTCGCTCATGACTTTCAGTCCGTACATGAGCATCGCTACGGAACCGATTAACGTAATAATCTGTAGTAGAAGGGACATAATTAGTCGATTATGTAAGATAGATTTTGTTTGTCTATGGTAACTGTAACAACCTTACCCATATACACACGGCAGAAACGCCATGTGTTCTCATCGCATTGGAGAGGGATATAGTCGCCATATATCAATGGAAGCGATTTACGGCGCATATGTATTAACACCTCTATACGGTTTCTGAATGCTAATTGGGCAGAATCGAGATCATCAAAATGCATCATCAGTCTGTTGTCAGGATCATTAGCTCCGGTCTCTGCGAACTCATCCCCCTGATAGATACACGGAACTCCCGGCAAAGTGAGATTGATGACCTCCAAAAGAAGCGAACGTTCATATCCTTTGAGAGTGTCTTTCATACCTACTTCACGGGTCCAACCGGCTTCTTTGCCGTCTTCGTCAAAATCAATAGCTTCTCCTGCCAATGATGCAAAACGGATTTGATCATGATTACCGGAAATGTTTCCCATTGTGTGATGGGCACCATATGTCGCAAGAGAAGTGGCTACTGCATCTGCCACTTCAGCAAAGCTCTTGCGGTCGCAGAGCGCTTCACGAAGAGTGAAATACACATTAAAATCAAACTGCGCATTCAACATTCCTGTTTTGACATATGTGCTAATCAGTTCCGGAGAACCGTAAGTCTCGCCTATCATCCAAAGCGAACGCCCCGGAAAACGGGTGGCAATCTTCTGTCCCAATAACCGCCAATATCCCTCCGGTATATGCTTGCATGCATCGTGGCGGAATCCGTCCAGTTCAAAATTCTCCAGCCAGTATAGTGCAGAATCTGTCATTGGTTGACACACCTCCGGGCGTTCCAGATCGAGGGTGGGGATGTGGGTGTCAAACCAAGTAGTGAGTCTGGCTTCGTCCCACAATTCAAAATTACGTCTTCCGTCCGGTAAAAGCGAATCTGTATGCCAATCAGGGTGCTCCTTGAGAGTCGGCGAATTGATATGCATGTGGTTGGCTACATAATCCTGAATTACATTGATATTATGCTTGTGTGCGGAACGGATCATCTGGCGGAACTCCTTGTCCGAGCCGAAGCGATAGTCCAGCTTGGTTGCATAAATAGGCCAATAGCCATGATACCCGGAGAACTTGGTATAGGTCTTTGTCGAGTCGTATTTGTTACCGTTCTTAAAAGTGTATTTTCCCCAAGCATCTTCAGGATTCTGTGTCACGGGGCTTATCCAGATGGTATTGATGCCCAGCGAGTCAAAATACCCCAACTCGATTTTTTGGGTTATGCCGGCAAAATCACCTCCTTGATAATCTACTATATCCAACACTTCAGGAGAGGACATTTTCCAGTCATTGGCAGAGTTTCCATTGCAGAAACGGTCAATCATCAGCGAATAGAGCACTTGGGCTTGTTGATCATGCCGGGTGAGTTCATTTGCATCCATCACAACCTCTCCGTCTTGTAGCGGGATCAAAAGGTCATTGAGCAAAGTGTCTGCTGTTTCTGCATATACGCGTATATATGCTCTGCCTTTGGCGCATTGCTGTACCGCTTTACTGGAGCGGATATCCAGTTTCCAACTGCCATCGGGCGTGTCTTCCCATGCAGACTCTTCTATCGGCATATTCTGTACAAAAGCAGTGAGAGCAATCTCTCCCTTCATTTGATGGAAAAGACCAATATTGATTTTGCCATCTTCGTATCCCAACGAGATGAGGTTCTGCTTCACCGGCTTGGCAGGCAAAACAGGAATGGCAATAATCTGTTCTCCCTGACTCAGCATCAGCGATTGGATCGACCGGCTGGGGTTGACTACATCTATTGACTCTATATACGTATCTTCACCCTTGATCTTCACCCATGGTAGGTTCTCGTTCTGCTGCCACTCGATTTGTGCCCAGATAGCACTATCGGCAGCCAAAAGGGGCAAATAGTCAGTGAGCACAATGTGGGCAGTGTCAGAGAACATTCGAACGGGCATAATCGGATCACCCGAAGCGATTTGCTCTACGGGCGACTTAGTGCATGCCAAAAGCGCGCAAGAAGCACAAAAAAGAAGAAAAGCCTTTTTCATTACTCAATGTTTTTATATATTTGGGTGCAAAGATACAATTTTTTTTGTATATTTCCAAAAAAATGTGTAACTTTGTGCAAAATTTTTGGAGATTATGAAAATTCAGGATTATATCTCTGCGCATGAAGCGCGTTTTTTGGAAGAGTGGGGAAGCTTGATCCGTATTCCGTCTGTCAGTTGTCAGGAAGAGCATAAGGCTGATATGGAACGTTGTGCGGAGCAATGGCGCAAATTGCTTCTTGAAGCAGGATGCCAAAAAGCGGAAATAATGCCTTCTGTCGGTAATCCGTTTGTCTATGCCGAATACCGCTGTCCCGTTACTGACTCCTTTGTATCAATACCCACCGTATTGGTCTATGCCCACTATGATGTAATGCCTGTTGAGCCATTAGACCTTTGGCAGTCCAACCCTTGGGAACCTTCTATCCGCGACGGAAGGCTTTATGCTCGCGGGGCGGATGACGACAAAGGGCAAGCCATGATTCAGGCAAAAGCTTTTGAATACATGGTCAAAACAGGTCAAATGAGATGTAATGTGAAATTCATTTTCGAAGGCGAAGAGGAAATCGGCTCACCTTCATTGGAGGCATTCCTTGAAGGGCATAGAGAGTTGCTCAAAGCCGATATTATCCTTGTTTCAGACACCTCTATGATAGGCAAAGAAACACCTTCTATCACTACAGGCTTGCGTGGTTTGGCTTATTGGCAGATAGAGGTGGATGGTGCCAACAGAGATCTTCATTCCGGGCATTTTGGCGGAGCGGTGAAAAATCCAATTAATGCTCTGTGTGAGATGCTGTCCAAAATAGTGGACGAGGACGGACGTATCACCATCCCTGATTTTTACAACAACGTGCTTCCTATTCCTGAACAGGAGCGACAGATGATAGCACAAATCCCCTTCGACGAAGAGGCATACAAGCAAGCTATCGGCATTGATGAGGTCTTTGGCGAGAAAGGTTATTCAACTCTGGAGCGCAACTCCTGCAGACCATCGTTTGACATCTGCGGTATCTGGGGAGGTTATACCGGCGAAGGTTCAAAAACCGTATTGCCAGCAAAAGCCTTTGCCAAAGTGTCCTGTCGTTTGGTTGCAAATCAGAATCACGAAGAAATTTCGCGTTCATTCATTAATTATATGCATACGCTTGCGCCCAAAGGCGTGCGCGTAAAAGTAACTCCCATGCATGGTGGGGAAGGTTATGTATGCCCGATAGATATTCCGGCTTACAGAGCGGCGGAAAAAGGATTTGAAACTGCATTTGGCAAACGTCCTCTGGCGGCAAGGCGCGGAGGTAGTATTCCTATCATCGCCGCTTTTGAGAAGATTCTGGGCTGCAAAACCATCCTTATGGGATTCGGATTAGAGCAAAATGCTATCCACTCGCCCAACGAGTCTATGGATTTGGAAGTCTGGCGCAAGGGGATAATCGCCGTTAGCAAATTCTATCGCGAGTTTTCAAAATAAATAACGAAGATGGACACTCTTGACGACAATAAGAAAAAAGGGCAACGTGTATGGGATTTCACACGGCGGTTTATACTCAACAAGTATGTGATTGTCTTACTTGGTTTTGCTGTTTTTATGACTTTTGTGAGTAACCGGAGTTTGGTCAATCGCTTCCGGCGTTCAGAGGAGATTGATAGTCTTACTGCACTAAAAGACTCTATCCGCACTCAAATTGACAACACGGAGCAACGCATCCAGTCTATCACTTCCAGTAAGGATTCTTTGGAGCGCTTTGCACGGGAGAAATATTTTATGCACACCAAAGACGAAGAGGTGTACATAGTTAATGACCAGGATTAAGATGAGAAAATTAAGACTTTCAGATTACGTGCTGATCATCGGCTTTCTGCTCTTAGGAGCGGGAGTGGTGTTGAATCTAAAGGAGATGGATGAGTTGGCTAACTATTTCCTTATTGCCGGAGCTGTCGTGGTGATCATCCGCGGTTTTATCCGAAATCACGAGAAATAAACATGATAGACAAACTTGTTCATCAACATCGTATTTTGGGTATCGACCCCGGCACGCTCTTTATGGGGTGGGCAATTTTGGACTCCGAAGGACAAAAGGTAAAAATTGTCGATTTTGATTTTCTGGACGTACATAAACTGGAAGACCAATACGCCCGTTTGCAGCAAGAGTTCTTCTTCTTGCAAAAACTTATCGACGACTATCACCCCACCGAACTGGCTATCGAAACGCAGTTTGTGGACAAGAACCCTCAAACGATGATTAAAATCGTCCACGCCCAAGGTGTGGCAATTGCTGCTGCCCTTAGCCGGGATCTCCCCATTAATGAGTATTCGCCCATGAAAATCAAGATGGCTATTACCGGTAATGGTCACTCTACCAAGCAACAAGTGGCTTCAATGTTGCAGCGGTTCTTGCATATTCAGGACGACAAAATGCCTAAAAAACTTGACGCAACAGACGCCTTGGCAATTGCCTATTGCCATTTCTTGCAATTAGGATTACCCATAACAGGGGAGGGGACTGCCAAAGATTGGACAACCTATGCTAAACGTAAGGGACTAACAGACAAAGGATTAACCACTCCAAATGCACGATTATTGGCGGCACTCGCTACTGCCAATAAGAAGAAATAGCAAGCCTGCTTTGAAGAAATATTCAAAAAAACATCCCTAAAATTTGGTAATCTCAAAAAAAAGCAGTATCTTTGCACTCGAAATTGTAAATATTCCAATATACAGCACATTGTAAATCGTAAAATCGTAAATATTTAATATTATGGCTTACAAAATTTCTGATGACTGCATTGCTTGCGGTACTTGTATCGACGAATGCCCGATGGGCGCAATTTCTGAAGGTGAAAAATACTCCATTGATCCGGATGTATGCACCGAGTGTGGCACTTGTGCTGACGTTTGTCCGAGCGGAGCCATTGCACTCTGATCGTAGAAAGAAATGCATTCAAAAAATGGAGAGGTGAATAACCTCTCTTTTTTATTTTACTTTTTTATAAATAACGGTTTTCAACAAAAAAATTTTATGCCACTAAATAAGGGCAATACAAAAGTTGTTAACAATTTTTTTTATTTTTCTTGCATATATCAAACCTCCTCATAATCAACATCTTAGAAAATGTAAAAAGGCGCAACTTGCTGATTAGCAAACACTTATGCGTAACTTGCTGAAATATGTACTTTTACGCAAAACGATAAAAAAGTCCGTTTTCAACAAAATTTGCATATGTCAAAAAAAAGCAGTACTTTTGCACTCGTTTTCGGCAAAACTGAATGACAAAACAGATCGACATAAGATGGCAAGAGTGTTTGCAAATCCTCGCAGACAACCTCACAGCAACGGCATTCCAAACATGGTTTGCCCCCATCGTGCCATTGGAATATAAGGATGGCGTGTTGGTACTGCAAGTCAAATCCCAATTTATTGCGGAATATATCGAAGACAATTATATCAACCTGCTCTCACGCACGATCATACGCGTATATGGAATAGGTACTAAACTGGAGTACCGTGTTCTGATTGATTCGACCTCCGGAGCCGGTTCTACTATTCCTTCTTCAGGATCGATTAGAGAGAATGAGTTGAAGGAGAACAATTTGTCTTCTTTTGCCCCGGTCAAAGCGCAACAAGATAATTTCGAGACACAGCTCAACGAGCTTTATACTTTCGAGTCCTTTATCTCCGGTGAGCCGAATAAGTTAGCTCGCACTGCCGGTGTTGCAGTCTCCAAACAGCCTGGATTTACAGCTTTTAACCCGCTCTTCATTTATGGAGGAAGCGGAGTGGGGAAGACTCACTTGGCTAATGCTATCGGCAATCAGGCGAAACTGCTCAATCCGCAGGCGCGCGTGCTCTATGTGTCCGCCAATACTTTCAAACTGCAGTTTCAGGATGCCCATAATCTGAACAAGATTCCGGATTTCCTCAATTTCTACCAGTCGGTAGATGTCCTGATTGTGGATGATATCCAGTATTTTGCCGGACTCAAAGGTACGCAAGATACGTTCTTCCATATATTCAACTACCTGCAACAATCGCGCAAACAGTTGATCCTCACTTCCGACAGACCTCCATTGGCTCTCAGAGATATAGAGGACCGTTTGCTTACCCGCTTCAAATGGGGATTGGCTGCGGAGATCAAACGTCCGGATTATCAACTCAGACACGATATCCTGGTCAGCAAGATGCGTCGCGATGGTATTGAGTTGAGCGAAGATGTAATAGAGTTTATCGCTACGAATGTGACCGATTCCGTACGTGATCTTGAAGGTGTTTTGGCTTCTTTGTTGGCGCACTCGACACTTACTAATAGCCCTATAGATATCCGTTTGGCGGAAATGGTAGTCAGTCGCATTGTGCAGTTTGCCCCACAAAACAACTCTATGGACGAAATCACAGGAGCCGTTTCCGAACACTTCAATATAGACGAACGGTTTATCAAGGGCAAAGGGCGGTCGCGCCAGATAATGTTGGCTCGCCACGTGTCCATGTATCTGTGCAAAGAGATGTGCGAAAATCTTTCTCTTGCTGAGATAGGCAAGTATTTTGGTCAACGTTCACATGCAACCGTCCTGCATTCGGCAAATACTATGCGGGCACAATTGGAGTACGATCCGGTTTTAAGACAGCATATTCAGCAAATTCGGGCAGCTTTGAAACGATAAAAATCACTATATAGACTTCAAAATAGACAAATTCTGCACAAAAATGCAGAATTTGTTTGTTTATTCCAAAAAAAAGTAGTACTTTTGTAGGTCATTTCGTGCGCATAAAACGCACGCATGTGTATGAAACGTTTCGAAGAATGGAATAAATACGGATTAGCAGTCTTTCTGGTTGTAGTGAATGCAGCCTTTTTTGCTTTCATGGCGTGGTTCATGCCTATTCGTTATGAGCAGAATGACGATATTATGATGTGCATGATAGCCAACGGGCTTTACACCGGTACACCTGATCCGCATTTGGTATATATTAACGCGCTCTACGGACAATTCCTCACGTGGCTGTACACCTGGACTAAAGCCGTCGAATGGTACACTCTTATTTTCGCCGGGCTGCACATCCTTTCCATGAGTGTGATTGACTACACAGTTCTCCGTAGTAACCATAGCGGATACCTCAAAATGCTTTGGCTTGCTTTTCTCTACGTAATGTGGATCCGTATTATTATCTCCTTCCAGTTTACGACCACCGCAGGCTTGGTTTGTTTGGCAGGTATTCTCCTGCTTATGCGTCAGGGATGGCGTAATCTGCTGTTAGGTAGCGGCTTAGTCCTCATTGCGAGTCTCATTCGTTTTCACTCTGCCGCATTAGTCTCTTTACTTATGGCTCCTGTGGTAATCTATCATTGGGGCAATGACTGGAAACGGTATCTTCCCATGGCAGCTTTGTTTGTGCTGGTGATCGGATGCCGGATAGGAAATAAGTTTTATTACCAGACTGACGAATGGAAGTATTACCGTGAGTATAATACTATTCGTGCTAACATGACCGACAACCCGAATGCCCGTTCACGACGAGTTTTTCAAAATCTCCCGGAGGGTGTCACGGAGGCGGATTACAAACTCTTCCTCAGTTTCTTCCCCGATCCGAATATCATGGATTTGGAGGCACTCAAACTTATTAACACACATGTCAATGCCATGCCTCTTTCGCAGAAGCTTATGAACGTGGAGAGGTTGAGCAAATACGGATTGGTGATCATCACCCTGCTGATTTTGATGCTCATGGTTGATTTGGCACAGCCTGAGAGCAAAATGCACTTTTTCATTGGCGGATATGCTATGTATGTGATAGGACTGCTGATTTTGGTTTGCCTCAATCAGTTTGTCAAAAACCGGGTTTTTCTATGTTTTGTCATACCTATAGTCATGGCATTCTTCACACTCTTGCCGGAGAAGGTCTCCATGCAGCGTGTTACTGCCATGGCATCGCTGATTCTGGTGCTCATCGGCGTTTATATCTATCAAGCCGGTACGGCACGCGATAACGACTATTATCATCGGACTGTCGTATGGAACGCATTTCAGTATCCGCTGATCAAGACTCTTCCTTCTGATAGCCGTCTGGCTACGGTAGGTACTACTTTTTCACTGGAGTTTATCAATCCCTTTCATATCAAGGATTTTAACACTCGGAAATTCTCTTTGGGATGGTTCACGCATATCCCATTCAATAAGGATGTCGGTGAGTCATATATTGATCTCACACGTGAAAATATGTATTTGTTTGTGCCCGTCAATTACGATGACGCGGAGAGTATGATCAATCGTATCCGGCAACAGATTGCCTTTCATTATGGTGTACCTACTTATGTGGACTTATATCGCAGGAATGGCGGATATGCGATCATTCAACTCCGTACAACCGACAATTGGGCGGCAATGGAAGAAATATGGGAAAATCAATAGCTATTATCGGTGCGTCCTATCTTCAGGAACCGCTCGTTTCCAAGGCGAGAGAGATGGGACTTCGTACAATCTGTTTTGCATGGGCTCAAGGAGCCGTGTGCAAAGACCTCTGTGATGTCTTTTATCCTGTTTCTATTACTGAAAAAGAGGAAATATTACGCATCTGCCAACAAGAACACATTGATGGCATTTGTACCATCGCAAGCGATGTAGCGGCGCCTACTGTCGCCTATGTAGCTGAGCAGATGGGGCTTACCGGCAATTCTTATCAAGCGGCTGTCTGTGCGCATAACAAGCATCTTATGCGCGAAGCATTTGTGGCTGCAGGGGTTGATAGCCCGAAATACAAGGTTGTTGTTGAAGGCGAACCCATAAATCCTTCAGGAATGGAACTGCCGCTGATCGTCAAGCCTTCCGACCGATCCGGCAGTCTGGCTGTAACCAAAGTGACCGATTGGGCACAACTCGCTCCAGCCGTCCGAAATGCCCTTAGTGCTTCTCTCGAACATGAAGCTCTCATTGAGGAGTTTATAGAAGGAAGAGAAATAAGTGTAGAGATGCTTTCCTGCCGTGGAACCCATTATCCTCTGCAGATTACGGATAAGATTACTACCGGTGCACCGCATTTCGTCGAACTCGCACACCACCAGCCTTCATCTCTGCCTTCAGAGATGCAACAACGTATCTATGCTATCACCCAGAAGGCATTGGATGCACTCGGACTGACCAACGGTGCCGCTCATGCAGAATACAAAATCACTGCTTCAGGAAGAGTGGTAGTGATGGAGATTGGCGGACGAATGGGAGGGGATTTCATTGGATCGACATTGGTGCCGCTCAGTACCGGATATGATTTTCTGACAGGAGTTATCCAAGTGGCTTTAGGACAACTTATTGTACCTGTCAAAACCAAAACTCACCACAGCGGTGTCTATTTTCTCAGTGGCGAAACACCGGAAGTGCTGCCCTATATTCAGCACGCCGACAGATATCCGAATATCATTACTGCCGAGCAGACTTCTACCGAACTCAAGCCGCTTACTTGCAGTGCTGACCGAAGCGGCTATTTCATCTATGCAGATCCGTCTTCGCGCTTTGAAACCTTGGCTGGCAAAACAATCATGGTGCTCGGTGGTGGCAGATACCAACTGCCTCTCATCAAAGCCGGCAGAGATGCAGGATGCCGGGTGCTGGTGATGGGATGGGAAGGCGATTTTCCGGGATATGAACTGGCGTCCAAGTGGTATAACGTGGATATTATGGATGCCGAGACTATCATCCGCATTGCCAAAGAAGAGAACATAGACGGCATAGTAGGTTGCGGATCGGATTTTATTCTGCCTACTATAGGAAGAGTGGTTGACGCACTTCATCTGCCCGGATCGTCTTATCACTCTTCGGTTATCGCTTCCGACAAACTGCTTATGAAGCAGGCATTTTCTCAATCCCATGTTCGCACCGCTGCTTTCGCCCTTGTGGAGAGTAGCGACCAAGCTTTGGATGAAGCTCGGAAGATAGGCTTCCCTGTTGTACTCAAGATTGTTGACGGCAGCGGTAGCAAGGGAGTTGTTATCTGTTCCGATAAAGAATCGCTAAGCAGAGCTTATGCTGACGTTAAGCCGATCACAAGTCATCCTTATATGGTGCTTGAAAAGTTCATTGATGGCGAGGAATTTGGTGCACAAGCATATGTACAGAATGGCAAACTACAGTTCTGTATGCTACACGGAGACCTCGTCTTCCATGGTAAGAGTGGCGTGCCTGTCGGACATTATGCCCCTCTTTTGGAGGAGCACAAAGGGCTGCAAGACGATGCCGAAGAACAACTCAGGCGTTGTATTCAGGCATTGCAGATTGACAATTGCGCCATCAATGCAGATTTTATCCTCCATAACAACCAGGTGTATGTTCTGGAGATCGGCGCACGAGCCGGAGCTACCTGTCTGCCCGAATTAGTCAGCGGTTGCTATGGAATGGATTATTACCATTACCTCCTCCGCGGTGCATGCGGGCTTTCACTCCCAACGATGGAAAGCCGCTCACTTCACCCTTCCTTGGTCTTCACTCCTTATTCCAAACAAACGGGGAAAGTCGTTTCCGTCCAACACCCCTGCTGGAAAGAAATCATTGACTGCTGTATCTATCCTCAGGCGGGAGACGAGATTCACGCTTTCCGTACTGCCTATGATCGCATCGGACACCTCGTCCTGCATGGAGAATCCATACAACAGCTTCTGGATCTGTATCAATCCGAAGTGCAACATTTTCCTTTTGTAACGCTGCAAACCGAAGAATAACATATGAAATATTCACAGTCCATTTCTGTAGTCGTACCTATTTATAACGACCAAGAGGTAATAGCCGAACTTCATCGCCGCTTGAAACCGGTGTTGGAAGAAATAACCTCCCATTATGAGTTGATTTTGGTGGATGACGGCAGTCGCGACAATTCATGGAACGAGATGCTCGCTGTTCGGCAGACCAATCCTAATATACGTGCTGTCAGGCTCAGTCGCAATTTCGGACAACAGAGCGCTATTGCTGCCGGTTTGTCATTGGCGAATAATGATTTAGTGGTGTTGATGGATAGTGACCTTCAAGATCGTCCTGAAGACATTCCTACACTTATTGATGCCCTGCTTGCAGACAGACAGGCTTCGATGGCTATTGCCCAGTGGGAACAGCGGCAGGACAGCAGGTTCAAACTCGCTGTCTCGCGACTCTTCCAGACTGTCAGCAATTCCATTACCGAGATTCACACCGTACCACGGTTGGGAATCTTCCGTGTGATGCACAAGTCGGTGGTTGATGAGTTGCGCAATTTCCCGGAGAAGACAGCTACTACCGTCAGTCTTCTCTATTATATCGGCTCCAAGTATGTACCGGTGCCGCTTAAGCGCGATGCACGTTTTGCAGGAAAGAGCGGATATAACCTCCATAAGATGCTGGCGTTGACTTTCGCACGTATATTCTCCTTCTCGATGTTTCCAATCCGCATGGTCACTTATCTCGGAGGGTTCTTATGCATTGGATCCATGTTAGCGGCACTGATTCTTGTTATTTATAAACTGACAGGAAATGTTGTTACAGGATGGACAAGTACCATGGTTTTACTGCTCTTCCTCTTCGGACTCAATTTCGCCTTCCTCGGTATATTGGGAGAATATGTGGGACGCATTTTCCTGGAGACCAAACAAAGACCTAAATTCATGATTGGAGAAATAGTATGAGTCCGGCAATCAAATATAACTTGGAGCAGTTGCACCGAATGGTTGGACAACGGCTGGTAATGTCGCCTTGGTTTGATTTGCCCATTGGTCTTCAATGGCGTGACTCCAAGTACCGGAGGCTTTTCCATGCCGGAAAGTCGCTCCATGTCGGTCATAATGTACATATTGACCGTGAGCACAAGCAATACACAGGCTCTATCTCCATCGGATCCAAGGTCTTTATTAGCCACGATGTTCTTCTTGACTATACCGGGCATCTTACCATCGGGAACGAGGTTTGGATACTTCAGGGGACACATATCCTGACACATGAACATGACATCACTGTCTTGCGCCAAACGGGTGTCAACCCCACAACTCAGACATCTCTTGTCATCGAGGATAAAGCTTATATCGGCTCCAATGTGACTATCCTTCCGTCTTGCCATCGCATCGGACGGGAAGCGGTTATTGCTGCCGGAGCAGTCGTGACACACGATGTGCCGGATTATACACTTGTCGCTGGAGTGCCTGCCAAACCTGTCAAAACACTTCCCCATGACTAAGACCGTTCAATATATAGCGCTGATTTTGGTGTACTTGTTCTACGCCTCCATCTCCATCATACTCAAGTACACCGGGCTGCAGACACCTCTCACATTGCCGTGGTGTATCGGCTTTGCAGGACTCATTTTCACGCTTGGTATCTATGCCATTGCTTGGCAACAGATACTCAAACGCATTGATCTCGGCACAGCATATATGTTCAAAGGCACAAGCCTCATCTTCATTATGCTGCTCCTTAATATCTGCTACGGCGAACCTGTCACGCCAACCAAGTTGATAGCTACCGGAATTATAGTTTTGGGCATTGCCCTTTACGCTAAATCATAAATCGAAGTATGGGATATATTCTTGTGATAATCAGTGCTTTGATAGGTGTTGTCAGCCAAATGATGCTCAAGCAATCTGCACGACTGCAACACCCCTCTTGGTGGCGTGAATATATAAACATCTGGGTCATCGGGGGCTACTCGCTCATGGTGCTTAGTTTGGTCGTCAATCTACTGGCGATTCATATGGGGATTTTGGCGCAGGAGGTCAGTATCATCGAGTGTATCAACTATCTCCTTATTCCTATTGCAGCCTGGTTAGTGTTCCATGAACCGATCACAAGGCGCAAAGCACTCGCCATTGCCATTATACTGGTGGGAGTGGTAGTATTTTTTCTATAACGATAAATTAAAACACATAAACATATGATCAATTTCAATCAACCTCATCTCACCGGCAAAGAAGCACATTACATGTACGAAGCCGTTTATGAAGGTAAACTCTCCGGTAATGGCAAATTCACCAAGCGTTGTCAGGCATGGTTTGAACAGCGTTATGGTTTTGCCAAAACACTTCTCACAACCTCCGGCTCCGACGCTTTGGAAATGTGTGCCATGTTATGCAATCTGAAGCCCGGCGATGAGGTTATTATTCCATCTTATACCTTCGTTTCTACGGCATTGGCTTTCTTGCGCGAAGGTGCCAAGGTGGTATTTGCCGACTCCATGAAACGTAATCCTAACTTGGACGCCCAGACATTGGAAGCCCTTATTACTCCGCGCACCAGAGTGATTGTGCCGGTTCATTATGCCGGTGTGGCTTGCGAAATGGATGCTATCATGGCTGTAGCCAGCAAGCATAATCTCCTCGTCGTCGAAGACGCCGCCCAAGCAATTGATTCATACTATACTTCGAACATACAACATAAAATATTGCCTCTCGGAGGCATCGGGCATCTTGCCGCCTTTTCCTTCCATGAGACAAAAAACATTACAGCCGGAGGCGAGGGTGGTTTGCTTGTTGTCAATGACGAACGATTCATCCGTCGCGCCGAAATAATATGGGAGAAAGGCACTAACCGTGCAGAGTTTTTCCGCGGTGAAGTCAACAAATACGGATGGGTGGATATGGGTTCCTCTTTCTTGCCGGCGGAGATCAATGCCGCTTTCCTCTGGGCACAACTGGAAAACCTTGATGACATCCAGGCCAAGCGCAAACAACTCTGGAACCGCTATTACGATAATCTGTCGAAAGTCCATGCCTCTTTCTCTCTTCCAGACATACCTGATTATGCCACCAATAACGCGCATATGTTCTATCTTGTATTGCCGGATTTGGAGAAACGCACAGCGTTTATCAAATATCTCAAGGAACATGGCATCGGAGCTGTCTTCCATTACCTCAGCCTCCATTCCTCCGAGTACTATCGCGCACGCCATGACGGGCGGCAACTACCAGAGTGCGACCGTTATGCCGATTGTTTGGTTCGTTTGCCTCTGTTCTATGATCTGACCATTGAGCAAGTCGATTTTATCTGTGATACGATCAGGGACTTTTTCGCCTAATGCGTACATTCTACCGACATATTCTCCCTGTTTTGGGACCACTGTTTCTTATCGCATCGCTGCTTTGGTCGCTATGGTTCGTTTTTGCCGGATTTGGCAATCACATGGATCCCCTCTACTGGCTGTATAAATACCAGCATTTGGACGGCGGATGGATGTCGGCAGGAACACTGCTGTTCGGGCACTTTTGTGTACGAGTCTTCGGGGCTCAACTCCTCCCGTTGCGTCTTATCGGGTGGGGGATTACCGTTCTTGCCATAGCATTGCCTTACATCTGTCTTCTGGCGCCCAAACAGCGTCTCGGCAATCTGCATTGGCTCGCTTTGGCATATTTTATGATGGGCTATGGAGCCTTTCAGGAACTCTCTCCCGGAACACTCACTGTCTTATTGCTTGTCCTCATTGCGCTCTTCGCCATCCGGTATCTCCATTCCCCAACGCTTTTATCCGCCATTTTTATCGGTCTGTTCACCGGCGTGGCTATTGCAGTCCGTTTCCCTAACATCCTTGTTATTATACCTTTACTGCCTGTCTTCGCCCTACCTGTTATCCGTTCCGAAGAGGGTCAGACACACCGGATATGTATCAACGCACTCAGTGCTCTCGTTGCCCTTACCGCTTCAGCCGGCACTCTATACTGGCTTTCGGCAGAGTTACTAACGTTCTCTACCACCGACCCCTCCATGGGAGGCACTCACGGTATAGCCAAGATGATCACCAATCTATGGGATAAAGGCGCGTTGTTGCTCGGCTTTGCAGCCCTCTGGTATGGTATTGTGGCTATAGGACGCAAGTCCTGGTATTGGGCAGTTCCTGTTGCCGCCGGAGTAGGGTATTATACCACATATGCGTTTGGAGAACAATGGTATAATATAGACCTGACCTATTGTCTTTCAGCCGCCTGTGTTGTTTCGGCACTCGCTTCGAAACGTTCTGCCCTTGCTTTTCTCACTGCCATGCTTGCCATCGCTACCATGGGAACGGATGTCGCATGGCTCAAACTCTTTCCTGCGGTGCTTGCTCTTATTCCTGTTTTGCCAAAAGTCTATCCGGCGAAGATGCGCACCTATTTATATTTAGTACTTATCGGTTTTGCCATTCCGCAAACCATCCGGTTTGCAGTCAATTCTGTGGGAAACTCTGATCTGTACGCTTCCACCACGCGTGCCGGCATCGCTCCCTACAAAGGGATATATATAGATTCCAAAAGCAACACCTATCTGGAGCAATTGTCTGCCGATTATCAATGCTACGGAGTCGCCGATAACACAATCTCTGTCGGCTCTGACATCCATTTGATACGCTCTGTAACCGGATGTCAGGCCGGTGCTTACAATGAGTTTTGGTCGAATATCTTTGATTCTATCTATACTGCCAGATACGAACCCCTCATTATTGAAAAACAACCTGTTGTCTTCTGTGCTTTCTCGCCGCAGTTCAAGACAAAAAAATCATATAAAGACAAAAACTCTGCCTTCGAGCAAATGCTTATGCGGAATGGATATAAGCCTATAGACCGCTCACAAAACAAATACATGATCTATCTTCCAAACAAACCTCAACCCTAAACAATTATACAATGATACTCAACATTCGGTACATTACACAAAAAAATGTAAATTTTCTTGCATATGTTGTATTTTTTTTGTACTTTTGTACCCAAATTTGATGATTATACATGAAAGCTTTTGTTTTTCCCGGTCAAGGCTCTCAGTTTGAGGGCATGTGTAAAGACTTGTACGAATCCTATTCGGTGGCTCGTGAACTATGTGAACGCGCCAACGATGTGTTGGGATTCCGCCTCACAGATATTATGTTCAATGGCACTTCGGAGCAACTCAAACAAACCGATATAACACAGCCTGCCGTCTTCCTCCATTCGGTGGTCGCCAATCATGTAATGACTATTGACGAACCGCAAATGGTAGCAGGGCACAGCCTTGGCGAATACTCGGCTTTGGTTGCTAATCGCACTCTTCGTTTCGAAGACGCTCTGCTCCTGGTACAAAAGCGCGCGCGGGCGATGCAGAAAGCGTGTGAGATGCAAGAGTCAACTATGGCAGCTGTTCTGGGAATGGCGGACGATCGAGTGGATCAGATATGCCAGCAAGTCACCGGAGATGTTGTCGTGGCTGCTAACTTCAACTGCCCCGGACAAGTCGTGATCTCCGGTACTGTCTCCGGCGTAGAGCGCGCTTGCGAACTCCTCAAGGAGAACGGTGCCAAAAGGGCGTTGAGGCTTCAGGTAGGCGGAGCATTCCATTCGCCTTTGATGGAACCGGCAGCCGAGGAACTGCGTGAAGCGATTCTGGCTACAGAGTTCTTTGAGCCTATCTGCCCAATCTATCAGAATACTAATGCGTACCCGCAGACCGATCCGGAGGCTATCCGCCAGAATCTGTTATCACAACTGACCTCGCCGGTTCGTTGGACTCAAACCATTAAGAATATGATTGCTGACGGAGCCACTGAGTTCTATGAATACGGTCCGGGCGATGTCCTTAAAGGGCTCATCCGGAAGATCAACCCGGACATCACCGTCGGATAATAATCTTATTGTTCTTCTTCCCATGCATTTTGCGTGAGGCGTTTTTGCCCGTTCCCACAGCGGCTGATCTATTAGCAAACATGACTCTGACAGATAAACTCACAATACAGGGACTTACTATTGAACCCTTTGTTACGCAAGAGCAGATCGCTGTGCTTGTGCATAAAATCGCTCGTCAGATTTCTGCCGAATACAACGGCAAAACACCACATTTTATCATTGTGCTCAAGGGGGCAGTCTTCTTTGCTACAGACCTGTTGCGGGAAATATCCATTTCCTGTTCCATATCGTTTGTCCGGCTCCGCTCATATCAAGGTACTTCCTCCACAGGTAAGGTGGAAGAGTTACTGCCGCTTGACACCGATATCACAGACAAAGATGTTATTGTAATCGAAGATCTGATAGACACCGGTGTGACGATGCACTATTTCAAACAACAACTTGCAGCTATGCAGCCCCGTTCGATAGCAATAGCTTCACTGCTCTTCAAACCGACACAACTGCTCTTTGAGGACGCCAAACCGGACTATTACGGACAGGAGATTCCCAAAGAATTTATTATCGGATACGGGATGGACCTGGACGGATTGGCACGCAATTTGCCGCAAATCTATAAACTATGCAAATAAAACGAAACTTTTACATACTTTTCCTTTTTCTGCTCACTTGCGGAACTTACTGCTTGCCTCTCCACGCGGAGATTGTGCAGCCGGTTGAATGGAGCGGGGAAGACTTAGGCGACAGTGTGCGCCTTACCGCCCGTATTGACAAAGGGTGGCACATGACTATTATCGAGTTTGGAGACAGGGAGTTTGATCAGGAGTTCTCCGACTCTTTCTCTATTACCGTGGCAGCGAACGAGCTGGTGCCTATCCGTTTCAATGCCTGCGATGATAAGAGGTGTACCGCACCGGAGGTGTGGGAGTGGGAAGCTGACTGCGGGTGCGAGACTGTCTGCCCGTTGCCGACAGCCTCCGTGGGCAATGCCGCAATCAGCAAGGAGCAAATTCAAAATTCAAACTCCAAGATTCAAAATGATACCCATTCCTTATGGATTATATTCCTCTTGGGGTTGTTAGGCGGACTGCTTGCAATTTTCACGCCTTGTGTGTGGCCGATTATTCCGATGACAGTCTCGTTCTTCCTCAAACGCACGGATCAAGGTGCACGCAATGCAATCCTATACGGTCTTAGTATCGTAATTCTGTATGTAGGGCTCGGACTACTTGTGACAGTACTCTTTGGTGCTTCCGCACTTAATGAGTTGAGTACCAATGCTGTTGTGAATATCATTTTCTTCCTGATATTAGTCATCTTCGCACTCTCTTTCTTCGGACTTTTTGAGATCACGCTGCCGGACAACTGGTCCACAGCCTTGGATAACAAAGCCCGAAACACCGGTGGATTCCTAAGTATTCTGCTGATGGCATTCACATTGGTGATTGTCTCTTTTTCGTGTACCGGACCAATCATTGGTACACTGCTGGTAGAGGCTGCCGGACACTCGCTTCTGGCACCCACGATGGGCATGTTAGGTTTTGCCATCGCATTGGCTTTGCCGTTCTCGCTCTTTGCCATGTTTCCGCAGTGGCTCAAGCAGATGCCAAAGTCCGGCGATTGGATGACATCTTTCAAGGTCGTACTGGCTTTTCTGGAGTTGGCGCTCTCGCTCAAGTTCCTCTCGGTAGCCGATATGGCGTACGGGTGGGGTATATTGCCGCGCTGGCTCTTCATCGCAATCTGGATTGCTTGCTTCCTGGGCATAGGAATCTATCTTATATGGGATATATGGAGCGTATCGACCCCACGTAAAATCATCCGTGCGATCGTGATCATCCCATCCCTGGCTTTTGCGTTTTACCTGGTACCGGGTCTTCGCGGCGCACCGGTGAAGGCGATCAGTGCTTTTGCACCTCCTGTTGACAGGAGAGACTCCGGGTTAGGGAATTCGTTTTTCAATGACTATGACAAAGGAATGGCTTATGCGCGTAAGACCGGCAACCCGGTTATCATAGACTTTACCGGCTACGGCTGTGTCAACTGCCGAAAGATGGAGGCTTATGTTCTTGACAACGATTCCGTCAAAGAGCGCCTGAAGAATTATGTCTTTATTGAACTCTTTGTGGACGACAGGCAAGTTGCCGGAGACGGACAAACAATAGGGGATACCAATTCCCGTATCCAGCGTGAGCAGTTCGGTTCAAATGCCCAGCCTTATTTTGTGCAACTGGATCCACAAGGAAAAATGACTGCCGAGCCAATGGCGTTTACTACAGACCCAATGGCGTTTATCCAATGGCTTAAATACTAGTTTAGAGTTTAATGCATAAAGAATAATGTATAAAGCAGAAAGAAAAAATTACGATACCAAGCGGCCGAAGGAGAAAGAGATGATCTTTGGTGTCCGCGCTGTAATGGAAGCAATCGACGCCGGCAAGACCTTGGACAAGGTGCTGATACGAAGAGACATGAGTTCGTCTATCGGCAAAGAACTGCTGAGCAAGCTGGACGGAACGAACACACCCGTTCAGCGGGTGCCGGTTGAGAAACTGAACCAATACACCGACAAGAACCACCAGGGCGTAATCGCCTTCTTGAGTCCTATAGAGTTCTATCCGTTAGAAAACTTCGTAGCTTCGCTTTACGACGAAGGCAAGACTCCGCTGCTAATGATGCTGGACGGAGTGACTGATGTACGTAATTTCGGAGCTATTGCACGCACATGCGTGTGTGCAGGCGTGGACGCACTCATTATAGGAACACGCGGCAGTGCTGCTATCAACGGGGATGCTATCAAGGCCTCTGCCGGTGCACTGCACTCGTTGCCGATATGCAAGGTAGAGAACCTGCAGAACGCACTCCGGTTCCTGCAAGAGAGCGGGTTACGCATTGTGGCTGCCACCGAACACACAGAAAGGAACTATACAGAGGTAGATATGACCCTGCCAACCTGTATCGTCATGGGAAGCGAGGAGAAAGGCATCTATGAGGAGAACCTCAAACTCTGTACCGACCAGGTGCGGTTGCCGATGACGGGTGTTATAGAGAGCCTCAATGTATCCGTTGCCGCCGGTGTGTTCATCTACGAAGCTATCAGGCAAAGAAACAAATAAGAAAATCTAAAATAGAAACAGTATTAACCCTTTATTCCCTCCCACGGCGAGGAGGAATTATCGCCGAGCAATTATGGCAAAATATGTTTGTGACGTATGTGGTTATGAGTATGATCCGGTAGCAGGTGATCCGGATAACGGCATTGCTCCCGGTACGGCTTTTGAAGATCTTCCCGCAGATTGGGTTTGCCCGTTGTGCGGCGTTGGTAAAGATCAGTTCACCCAAGCTTAATAACCGGTACACCTTATAATGAAAAATATCAAGTACGTCGGCTGTGACGATGCCGACTTGGATTTGTTTGAGAGCCAGTATGAACTTCCGGAAGGAATGTGCTATAACAGTTATGTGGTACTCGGCGAGAGCCACGTGGCTGTAATGGACGCCATGGACGCCCGCTGTACTGAGCAGTGGCTGCAGAACGTGGAGAAAGCATTGGACGGAAGAGAACCTGACTATCTGGTGTGCCAACACATGGAACCTGATCATAGCGGCTCCATGGGCGCGTTTCTTGCCCAATACCCGAAGGCTACTGTCGTGTGTTCGAAACAGGCCGTTGTGATGATGGCTCAGTTTGGCATAGAGGCTGCTAACGTACAAGTGGTAGGTGAAGGGCAGAGTATAGACTTGGGCGGTATAACGCTGCAGTTTATAGCCGCTCCGATGATCCACTGGCCGGAAGTAATCATGACTTATTGTCCGGAAGAGCAAGTGCTTTTCTCGGCAGACGGATTCGGAAAGTTTGGTGTTTATCATGCAGACGAAGACGATTGGGCATGTGAGGCAAGACGGTACTATTTTAATATCGTAGGCAAGTACGGAGTGCAGGTGTCGAACGTGCTGAAGAAATTAGCCGGCAAACCGATCTCCACTATAGCTCCTCTTCACGGTCCTGTGCTTGAGGGCGAGAAGAAAGATGAGGCACTGCGGCTCTATACAATCTGGAGTGCTTATGGTGTAGAGACTGACGGTGTATTGGTGGCTTATGCTTCAATCCATGGCAACACACGCCGGGCTGCAGAACAGTTGGTTCAGATACTCAAAGAGAAGACCCAAGACATGAAGTCGGCGGATGGCAAAGCTCTCAAAGTGGCAGTCACCGATCTCAGCCGCGACGACATGGCAGAGGCAATAGAAGACGCCTTCCGTATGAACAGACTGGTGCTCTGTTGTGCTACCTATGACGGAGATATTTTCCCGCCGATGCACATGTTCCTGCACAAGCTCCGGCTCAAAGGATTCCAGAACAGGAAGGTGGCTCTTATAGAGAACGGCTCATGGGCACCGCAAGCTGTGCGAGTAATGAAAGAGATGCTTGGCGGATGCAAGAATGTAGAGGTTGTAGAACCTACAGTCACCATCCGTGGAGCACTCAAAGAATCCCAACTCGAAGAACTGAAAACACTGGCAGACGCTCTGTTAGGGTAGAGACGGGGAGAAGACTTTTTGGTAAGTCCTGTAAAGCCTGTTTGGAGAGGTCGTCTGATAAGAGAGAAGGCTATTCAGCAATAGACAGGCAGTTCGATAACTTCGATAACATACAAAGCTACTCGACGACAGACAGGCTGTTCGACAGTTCCCTGAGACAGTCTGCACAGAGACAATCTTGGTAGTGCGCGCTTAGATAGGCGCGCACTTCTTTTGTCAACTGTACTGCTGCGCACTGGCAGATAGAAGGTTGGTCATGGCGGCAGACAAATTCTTTTCCGCAACGCGGACAATATTTCCGGCACGATTTTAGCATAGTAGTTTTATGTAAGGTATGTTGTACTTTGTTTCAACAGAATTTGAGGCAGAGTAGGGTAGCCGAAATTCTCATTTTATTCATTCATCAAAATGAATATACATTCATGCGCTTTTGCACGCGGTATATTTTCTTATAACTAACTGATTTACAGCATTTATATATTTTATCTAAAGTATTGCTTTATGCAATGCGCTGTTTCTGTATATTTGTATTATACAATTACTACTTTTTGAGTGATATAAAAAGCGTAAAACGTTGTATTTCTGTGTTTTAATTATGTTTAATAATGTATTACTTTATTGTATAATCGCTGTATTTACGTTGCATTATAAGGGGTGTTATGTATATAGGTGAATATTGATTCTACGGCACTTTTCGGGCGGTTAGTGGAAGATTATGCAGCGGTGGTATTTGGGGCGCTCAGATTGCAAAATTGAAGACAAATCTCTTTTCTGTTCGGGTAATGGTATTAAATGTTTTCGGGTAATGGCATTGGATGTTTTCGGTAATGGTATTAAATGGTTTCGGGTAATGCCATTGGATGTTTTCGGGTAATGGTATTAAATGGTTTGAGGTAATGCCACTGAATATTTGAGCCGTACTGACGGGTGCTTGAGGTAATACCGGTATGGGGTTAGAGAAGTGCAAACGAGAGCACTTCGTCTATCTCTTTGACATAATGGAAGCGCAAGCCTTTGAGGTATTTCTCAGGGATGGCAGTTACGTCTTTGCGGTTATCTTCACAGAGAACAAGGTCTGTAATTCCGGCGCGTTTGGCTGCAAGGATTTTCTCTTTGACCCCACCAATTGGTAAGACTTTTCCGCGTAGTGTCATCTCGCCTGTCATGGCAATTCTGGCTCTTACTTTGCGGTGAGTGAAGGCAGAGACGAGTGCCGTAGTCATGGTAATTCCGGCAGATGGTCCATCCTTCGGAATGGCACCTTCGGGTACGTGCAGATGAACGGATTGTGTCTCCAGATCCTTTTGCTTGATACCCAGTTGATCAGCGTGCGCTTTAATATATCCCAAGGCAATAGTGGCTGACTCTTTCATTACATCGCCGAGGTTTCCGGTGATAGTAAGAGTGGGTGTTTTGGAGTGCGAGAGAGAGGTCTCGATAAAGAGTATTTCACCTCCCACCTGAGTCCATGCCAAGCCGGTGACGACACCGATATATTTGTTGGTCTCGTACATCTCACGCGAGAAGCGCGGTTGTCCGAGATAGTCTATAAGGTCTTCCTCCGTGACAGAGATATTGTAGTCTTCTCCGAGCGCAAGTTTCATGTCAATCTTACGGCAGACGGTAGCTATCTGTCGATCGAGAGAGCGCACTCCGGACTCGCGAGTATAGCCTTCGATAATCCGTGTGAGGATAGCATTTTTGAATTTCAGCTGCGAAGGTTTGAGTCCGTGTTTGGACAGCTGTTTGGGAATAAGGTGACTCTTGGCGATCTGTACTTTTTCTTCCGCAAGATAGCCTGTCATCTCGATGAGTTCCATGCGGTCGAGAAGCGGGCGCGGGATAGAATCGAGGCTGTTGGCGGTAGCGATAAAGAGTACTTTGCTGAGGTCGTAATCCATGTCAAGGTAGTTGTCATGGAAAGTACTATTCTGCTCCGGATCGAGCACTTCCAGAAGTGCCGCTGTGGGATCCCCTTTGTAATCAGCTCCAATCTTGTCAATCTCGTCGAGCACGAAGACAGGGTTGGAGGACTGCACTTTTCTTAGGTTTTCGATGATCCGTCCCGGAATGGCGCCAATGTATGTACGCCGGTGTCCGCGTATCTCCGCTTCGTCATGCAGACCGCCCAAGGATATCCGGGCATATTTGCGTCCCAAGGCTTCGGCGATAGACCGTCCGAGGCTGGTTTTGCCGACACCCGGAGCGCCGTACAAGCAGATGATCGGCGCAGAGGTTTTTACCTGACGCTGAACAGCCAGGAACTCCACAATACGCTCTTTGACTTTCTCCATGCCATAATGGTTTTTATCGAGTACCTGCTGTGCATGGCGGATGTCATAGTTATCTTCGGTAAAGGTGTTCCAAGGCAGGGAGAGCATCGTCTCGAGGTAGTTCTGCTGCATGGTAAATTCCGCAGATTCCTGGTGCATCCGTTGCAGTTTCTTGAGTTGTTGTGCGAAGGTCTGCGCCACGTTTTCAGGCCAGTTCTTCTCAGCAGCCCGCTGCTCCAAGTCTCTGATTGTTTCTGCGCTTGTGTCGCCGAGTTCGCGCTGAATGGTCTCCATCTGTTTGTTGAGGAAGTATTCGCGCTGCTGTTTGTCGATATCTTCTTTGGCTTTGGATTGTATCTCCGCCTTCATTTTGAGCATTTCGACCTCTTTGTTGAGCAATTCGAGCAGGTGAAAACCTCTTTCTTTGATCGAATCGTAGCCGAGTAAGAGTTGTTTGTCGGCTGTGGAGAGGTTGAAATTGATACAAATATAGTTAATGAGGGTAGGGATATTGGTAATGCTACCAAGGATCAGCGGAGCCTCTGAAGGCACGTTTGTGACGTTTGAGAGGATAAATCCCGCCTGCTCTTTTAGGTTGTCGTAAATAGCTTTTGCCTCCTTGTCCTCCGTCTCGGGAAAGATCTCCGGCATTTCAGTGATACGCGCCTGTAATCCCTTATCGGAATTGACAAACTCGGTGACGCGAACGCGGCTAACGCCTTCAAGGAATGCCACAATATTGCTCTGCATCTCCATTACTTTGGCGACGTGTGCGGTAGTGCCCATGTCATAGAGGTCTTCGCCTTGCGGATCCACGATGTCCCGGTCTTTCTGACAGAGGATGACCAACAGGCTATTGTCTTTGGCAGCAGCCTGAACGAGCCGTTGTGCGCGTTCGCGTGTTACGACCACCGGCATCATTACGCCGGGAAAGAGCGTCATGTTTTTAAGAGGGAGAACCGAGAGCGTATCTTCTACGGGGTAGATGTCTTCAGGAGTGCTATTTAACATAATCGGGATTATATTCAAAATTACTATATACTAATATACAGGTTGAAGGACAAGAATTATACCATGCGTGCAGGAATTGGTGAATTATGACAATTTGATTGCCGAATTCTGCCAAATTGGCAGGTTCGCTGGAATAAGTGCTTGGGATTGGTGTGTCGGTTATTCGGGATTGATATGTTTGTTATTCAGGATTTGCGTTTTTGAGTTTTTCGCGGATTATGGCTTGAATGAAGTTATCCAGTTTGGCATACTGTTTCCGGTGCAGTTTGGAAGATCCAGGAGCCGGTTTCTTCTCAAACGGAGCTTCCGGATCCGGGTGCTTGAACTGGGCATAGAACCGCTTTTTGAGGTCTTCGAACTGTGCGCGCAAAGCGAGCGTTTTCTGACGCTCTTCGGGCGTCATGAGAGCCAATTCGTCATCTGAGAAATCCCCGGAATGCAGGATTTCCGAGGCAAGGCGTTTGGAGTCAGCAAACAGCTGAATATTAGCGAGTTCTGCGCCTTTAGGCGGTGTTTTTTCATAATCCCTCGGGTTCACGATCTTGTATGATTCTTGAGAGCCTTCTTTAAGGACCGCCCCGTTTGGAGCCCGGTATTTCTTTTTCCGCATGATAATACCGCTTCCTTTGGCAAATTCCCCGTTCATTTCTTTAACGGGAGCATGAAATTTAATTTTAGTCATCTTTTAGCATGATTTTTGTGGTATATACTACGTATATATTTGTCGTTCTGACAAGTGGTCAGTTGGAAACTTTTCTTGTTCTTGCCTGCCTCTGACGTAAGCCGAATAACCCGGTAATCACCCAGTTATCACCCTGTAATCACCCTGTAATCACCCCCTTTTACCTTTATGTGAGTCCGAAAAAACCTCGATTTGTCATCGAGGGAAAGAGGCAGGAAGAGTCCCGTTCCAGGCAGCAACTCCCCTACCCTTCGTTCAATGTCCACGGACAAACCGGCAGTCGGGCGTTCATGGTTCGGGCAGAAACTTATCCTCTTTGGTTATAATCCTCGTTGATAAGGTTCATCGCCTTCATACGCTTATAGACATAAATATACGGGCCGACAATAATCAGCATGCCCAGAATGTTCCAAAGCCAGAAATCCAGTGCGCCGAAAGAGTAATCGATGCCTCTTCTGTTCAACTCGCTGTTCATGCGATCGGATGTGCGATGGTACCAAACGAGTAACGCAATGCCGATTGTCAGCCAGGAGAAGATGAAATAAATGAGGCAGAAATGCATGGTTCTTCGTCCGTCATGCGGGCTGGCGATAAGGTTCAGCTCTTCGCCGATGTGCGACTCCACCACCAGCGGATAAATACCAAAAGTGATGAGTCCCAAAAAGATCATTTTGAGGAGTCCGCGCGAGGTTCTCAACTGCAGTGCAGGAGCGTTGTTGGTAGCATTTTCCATAATGGTTAAGAATTAAAAACGGTACAAAGGTACAACAAATTTTGAACATATGCAAATAAAAATGTCTTTTTTGTGTTTTTTTTGTTCACAAATTACGCAGATTACGCAGATTTTCTGCGTGACCGCTGCGCTGCAGGATCGGCTGCGCTTGATAGACCGTTTCACTGCAAGATCGTTGCACTATAAGAGCAAAAAAGAGGGCGAGGCTGTACCCCACCCTAAATGTTTACACATCGGAATAATATTTTTTAGAAAGCAAGGCGCGATATGGCAAATTTTACGCTGTCATATTCTACTTGATTGACGAGTGAACGAAGCATATTGCGCATCTCCGTCTCTTTGTCCGGATCGATCTGTCGTAGCATATAGTAGATGAGTTTGAGAACACCCACGATAGAGAATTCCTCTCCAGATGCCAATCCCAACAACTCATGCCTACCGACAATTCCATCATATAAGCGTTTGTCGTATAGGATATGGCTATGTGCACACACATTTCGTATAATCCGCAGAATATCAATGTACGACTTAAAGACATCTTCCTCCGCTATTTGATATCGTGAGTATATCTGCTGACGCAACAGGTTATCCAAGATATTAAGATACAGATGCTGCACTTCTCCGAAAGTAAGGAACTCCAGCGTTTTCCATGCTGGAGCGTACGTATCTTCCGGATGCTTGCGATGGTGCTTCTTAATGACATCGTTATTTCGCTTGAGCTTCGAGTATCCGGCACAAAACTCCTGAATAAAAGAATCACCGACATAGGCAGGATTAACAAACCAGAACGGATCTGTCTTATAATGATTAGATACTATATATGTAATACGCGTGCGGATATCCGTTTCGATAGTCTGGAGATAGAAAGAAAGCAGATTGCGGAAGCGGTCGTCAAAATCATACAGTGCTTTCACCTTTTCCCATGTAGTATCCTTACGGAACTTGTGAATGCCATTCTTCCTGTGTTTGGGAATTTCAAAACAATACCAATAAAAGCCCATACGAAAATAGCCAACACTTGACAAAACTTTGCCAGCATTTTCTATATCGCCAATTGTCATTCCTCTGCTCTGCAGGCGGGCTAATTGTTCATCAATTGTAGTAGCTGTTTTTCTGTCGCTCATATTTTGAATAAAAAAGGGAGGTACTAAGACCTCCCACCGGTTTCCATTTTATAGTGTTATCTCAACACGTGAAACAGCACTTTACTCTAAGTATAGAGGCCACTATTTCTAATGACGGTGCAAAGATACTATTTTTTTTTGACATGTGCAAATTTATTTGCAACTTTGTGTGTAAAAAACTTGTTTTTGATTCCAAAAGCAGAGTTTTTGCATCAAACAGACCGATTTTAGTCGAGAATTAATTGTTTTAGTCCGTATTATTTACATTTTTGTTTTTGCCACTTTTGCTATGCAAAAAAATATAAGGGTGCAAAAAAGAGGGCGAGGCTGTACCCCACCCTAAATGTTTACACATCGGAATAATCCTTATTGTGTATGTCATTCATAAAAAGTGATGCAAAGGTACGGTTTTTTTCGGAAATATGCAAATAATTTGACAAATAATTTTGAAAATTCTACATTTTTCAGTAATTTTGTAGCCCAAACTTGGTTAATCGTGCCCTTAGGGCTAAGAAATGGACACACGATTTAGCGAATATAGGATTATGTGGGTGTTGGTTTTGTTTGACCTTCCAACAGATACCAAGAAAGACAGGAAGGAATATGCCCAATTCCGTAAGAAACTCTTGACGGATGGGTTTACAATGTTTCAGTTCAGTATCTATCTGAGGCACTGCCCCAGCGCCGAAAATGCGGATGTTCATATTACAAGAGTGAAACGCTGGATGCCTCCTTTCGGCAAAATAGGCATACTCCGGATAACCGACAAACAGTTTGGCGATATGCAGATTTTTGATTGCTGCAAAGAGGTGTTGAAAGATCAGCCGGTTCAACAATTGGAACTGTTTTAGAAATTAGAAATACCAAAAATAAAACAAAAGCAGTACCGAAAAGTACTGCTTTTTTACGTTCTAAAACATGTTGTAACTTGTTGTGTTTTAGTGTTTTATACGGAATAACTTGTTTTAGTCCGTATTTTTACTTTTTTTGAATGACATACACAACCGTTGGACACGTTTCCAAGAGTTACGCGGACTTGTTTTAGTCCGTATTTTTACTTTTTTTGAATGACATACACAACCGTCTCTCGGTGCTTTCCTTAACCAAATTCCTTGTTTTAGTCCGTATTTTTACTTTTTTTGAATGACATACACAACTGCAACAATGGAGAACAAATCTTCTTGGCCTTGTTTTAGTCCGTATTTTTACTTTTTTTGAATGACATACACAACTGCCTACCTGGGTACCTTTACCTCCAAGAGCTTGTTTTAGTCCGTATTTTTACTTTTTTTGAATGACATACACAACTCACACTGACATTTAGTCCTAAGAGCCTAACTTGTTTTAGTCCGTATTTTTACTTTTTTTGAATGACATACACAACTAAGCAATGTGTCTATATCCACGACGAATGACTTGTTTTAGTCCGTATTTTTACTTTTTTTGAATGACATACACAACGGCTCGACGCTTCGCCTTCCATCGCTCGAACTTGTTTTAGTCCGTATTTTTACTTTTTTTGAATGACATACACAACCGTGTCCTCGATGGAGAATCCCATTGCGTTCTTGTTTTAGTCCGTATTTTTACTTTTTTTGAATGACATACACAACATGCGGAGCAGTTCAACGGTGCAGAGTTTGCTTGTTTTAGTCCGTATTTTTACTTTTTTTGAATGACATACACAACTGGAAATGTTCTACAATTTGCAGCCAATTCCTTGTTTTAGTCCGTATTTTTACTTTTTTTGAATGACATACACAACTTGGTTATCCTCCTTTCCTTGGTCTTTGGTCTTGTTTTAGTCCGTATTTTTACTTTTTTTGAATGACATACACAACATGCACACACAGACGGCAAACAAAATACGCTTGTTTTAGTCCGTATTTTTACTTTTTTTGAATGACATACACAACTGCTCGGTATTGCACATGTCGGTGGCGTACCTTGTTTTAGTCCGTATTTTTACTTTTTTTGAATGACATACACAACATAGCCTCGACGTCTTGGAAATTGATAGTCTTGTTTTAGTCCGTATTTTTACTTTTTTTGAATGACATACACAACAGCTTCCGAATAGTGGTCCCTTAGTTGGTCTTGTTTTAGTCCGTATTTTTACTTTTTTTGAATGACATACACAACTAAACTTCGGCGATGGTGTCGTAACTCGCTCTTGTTTTAGTCCGTATTTTTACTTTTTTTGAATGACATACACAACCACGCGGATAAATACCATTAGGAATAATAGCTTGTTTTAGTCCGTATTTTTACTTTTTTTGAATGACATACACAACAATATATCAAAATGGTGAAAAATGTGTAGACTTGTTTTAGTCCGTATTTTTACTTTTTTTGAATGACATACACAACTCCTCTTCATTTTGGGCGTCGATGTAGGCTCTTGTTTTAGTCCGTATTTTTACTTTTTTTTGAATGACATACACAACTAGGTGTGGTCGTTTAAGTCTTTCCAAAGACTTGTTTTAGTCCGTATTTTTACTTTTTTTTGAATGACATACACAACATTGCTTTAGGTGTTCCTTGCATAATAGTACTTGTTTTAGTCCGTATTTTTACTTTTTTTTGAATGACATACACAACTTGGGCATGCCCGCCCAGATTGTCACCATGCTTGTTTTAGTCCGTATTTTTACTTTTTTTTGAATGACATACACAACATACATCGGAAAGATATATGTTAGCGTAAGCTTGTTTTAGTCCGTATTTTTACTTTTAGGATGAGACAGTTACCAATCTGGATAAATAATTTTTCTTGCTTCGCCAGAGTAACACTTTTGGACACTTTGTGCGGTTGTTTGGATGGCTAACATCATTGGACGGCGATGACCTTCAATATGCACATCTGCAGTGCACAAACCCAACAGTTGGATTTTTTGAGCAGTAGTAATATCTTCACCAACCATCCCTTGTTTGATCATCGTCAAAACCATTTCATCCACAAATGGTCTGTACGGTTCCATAATATCGTCCGCAAGGCAATAAGCATTATAGCGATTATGGTGATGAATGCCCAAAGTAGGCAATAATCCCGCCGCAACCAACGCTCTTGCCATCATAGCGCGGACAATACTATAGCCATAATTGAGCAGATTATTAGGCGGCAGTCCTTCTTGAGCACGTATAAAATCCTGATCACCAAACACATTACGCCAATAGTATGCTGCTGCACGAGCTTCCATATTATCTGTATCTCCGGAACGCACATCTTTTGCCCATTTGAGCATGTTGTTATGTTCAATATGCTGAGTGCCCAATACATGTGCTTGTCCCAAAATCTTTGCAACTACTGTTTGTTGCCACAATTGTTTTTTGAGAGGTTCGGATGCATTTATTTGTTCCCTGAAACGCTCGTTTTGCAAATTGTGTCCGTCTAACGGAAGCATCAATCCCACGGGAAGATGTTTTTCATTACAAGTAATGATGGCACAATTGTTTTCAAGAAGTGCGTCAATAAGCGCGTGTGTGATCGTAATTTGCCGGTTATCCAGCACTACGACCCCGACATCCTCAATGGGAATGGTTTTAGTGCCCATTTTTTGCGCAATTTCAGGCACGTTAGGGTTGTTAACAACAGCTGTTAACTCTACGACGATTTGCTCCAAACGAAGACTCAAACGTGCCGGATTCTCAAAACATAAGACGCGTTTTATCATGGCTCTATAATATTTCCAAGGCGGTCAACATTTATCGGCAGACAAATCTCTTTAATCATTTCCCCGGTAATAGCGCGCTCCATTTTGTTCAAAGTGGAATATTCTGATATAGTTTTCTTTTCTCCATTCCTTTCCATTGTTATATTAATAATAGGAGCCGAAACATATTCTAAAAGAAAGAACACTTGATTACCACTTGACGAAACAAATTTATATATTCTGGATTTATCCAATCTTATGTTTCCACTATGTATTTCCTCTGCAGTTGGAACATAGACCAAATCTCCCGGAGAAAGAATAAATTGTAGTTTTGCATTCTCTGCAACTATACTTTCAGAATGCGCCCATTCGTCTAATAATGTACGCCATTCTTTCTTTCCGCGTTTCTGGCAATCCACCGCCACTTTGAATGGAACGGTAACAAAAGAACGTTTATCAGAGCCTTCTTCCGTTTTGGTAGAATAAACAGCAAAGAAAAGGTTTGTTCCTTTGTCTGCTTCTACAAACTTTTTGCTTTTAGCGCCGATTTGTCCCACTGCAAATTTCTCTGCTTTCTCACACGTGCGTACCTTATATATTGGTTTATGAGGCACTCCATTGTTGAGTTGCAGAATATTTGCATTCATCTGCTCGATTCCATCGGGCGAGAATGCCAATTTCGGATCATTATTACAACGCGCCAAATGCGCAAGAAGAATTTTCTGGATGGCTTCTGACGTCACTTTGTTGCGGATGTAATCTGCCGTAAATGAGTCATCCAATGCTGTTCTGACCGCATAATAGTGGTCGTTGGTATCCTTGGTATAATAGAAAACCTCTATACGTTTGAGGTTGACATCAGCCCAGACATCCGGTTCGGAAGCAAAGTATTTCTTGATTTGTTTCTCGTCCTTGCCTTCTTGCAGCAACTCGCGCAGTTTGGTACGCAAATCTTTCTCGGCTATATCTTCCACATGCTTGAGCGCATAAGTCAGATTGACATATTTCTTCTTACGCAAATTCACTTCGCCAAATACAGTTGCTTTATGCAAGGACTTGCGAATAGACCAATTGTCACCTTCGGTTTGACGTACCATTTGCTTCTTGCCATCCACAAAACGAACGGAACGATTGTTGCTCTTATTAATCACACGCAAGTTTTGCTTGAAACTAACAATTATATTTTCCAAAGTATCTTGTACGTCTTTTTGGAAACCGTCATAAGGTGCAATAAAATCTGTGAATTTATAATGTTCTTTCCCGTCTGCACTTCTCCAGACTTCCCGCTTGCGCAGAAGCGTTTGCAAATCATAGCGTGCTTTATCATCCTTGTCTAATGCGGATTCGTTGCTCAACAAAGCTACATGATTGCGAGTTGTGAATGCAATAATGATTGCATCCATCGCGTGGTGACGATGATCAATACGTTTTTTCTCAAAGCCTTGCCGTAATTCCAAAGGCATATTAGGAATAATGTGCCCGTTTGCTGTTTTAGCCGTAAAGACCGTCGTGTTTTGTAACCTATTCAATCTCTCAAAACGCGGAAGAATAATCTTATTCCAAACATCGTTGATACCCCAGTCTTTCTTTAAGCGCGTTGTGGTTGCGCCGTTACATACAATCAGATTCTTACTAACTGCCTCCGGCTCATATTCTGTGTTACTGATTTTCTCACGCACTATATTACTGAGCAGTTGCATCATCAATCGGCTAATATACCGACTATCGTTCATCTGGCGTGCAACAAACTTCTCCGGAATATCATCCAGCATCAGCTTCTCCTGTTTGCGTGGGGCTCCGGCAAAGTTCTTTCGGATAGTATCTTCATAAGCTTCTTGGGATAATATTGTTACCACCTTACCTCCGGAAAGTGTAATCTTTTCTCCTCCGCATTTTACAATGAATTCATGCCCCAACATTCTTTCTTTACGGGCATTCACTTCTGCCTCACATATAACCTTGTTTGACATTGAGTCATCAAAGAAACGGGATTGAGGGATAACATGCTCAATCTGGTATGCCGGTGTGAAAAGTTTGGCTAAAGGAATAATCTCTCCCGTATATGGTGAAATATATTTTTGGTCTAACCAAAGGCGATATTTCTTGATATCTTGGGCAGATGGTTGTTTGAGAGAAGACAAGTCATTTATGATGCGTTGTGTCTCATCATCGGGCTTGTTGGCACTTAATACTCCATCTTCATAGATACGGAACAGCTCTTGTTGACTTGGAGAATAAGCATGTACACCTTCTATCTCCATATCGGGATTCATAAATTCTTGTAATAGTAATTTCGCCCGAAGGTTCGCTTTCTCGTTCTCTTGTTGGCGTTGTTGAGTTTTCTTGCGTTGCTCGGCATTTTGTTTGAGGTCGCGCCCTAATTCAATATGTATTTCGTCTATCTGTCCTTCCTGTTTCCAAATATCGCGAACCGTACGCAGGCTTTCCATTACTACTTGTTCCACAATTGGATTATTAAGCGAATGTAAACGGAAAGATTGCAGATACTTGTCAATATCTTCCGGTGTTTCCCATTTGGTGTCGTTCTTGCGCACATCATACACCACATATTCCGCAAGCCACAAAGGAAGTCCCTGGAAATCTTTTATTTTATTCATCGCCTCCAGTTTCTCGCGGACACGCTCACTGATTGCATCGTCCACTTCGCCTGTTCGAATATGCTCGATACGGGATTTTGTATTGGCATCTATAGCTTCTTCACTCCAATACTCTCCGCAACGCATTAAGTTCAGTAATTTTCGCGTAGCCTTTTCGCTGTATGCTCCGTAGTCGGAAAATGGTTTCATCTTACCCAATTTCTCTACGAACACATCGGACAGATGGTTTGTTTCGGCATAATGTTTGAGTGCAGCGAGCAGTTGAGACTTGTCAGATATAGAATAGAGCATGTGCCATATTTGCTCTAAATTATTGATAATTCTATTATTCTTTTTGGCTTTCTCGTCTTGTTCTTTACCTGATAATTTTCTATGATGCTTGTTTTTGCGGATTTCAAATGGATCGGTCAAAGTGTTGATGTCTCCACCTGCCTCTTTAATAGTACCAATTATAGTAGAAGAAACAGGAGCAGCAGGATATTTCTTGTCTTTTTCAGATACATAATTCCAAGATAATCCTTTAATCTTATTTTTACCAACTAATTGCGTTAATAGAGATTTTTCTGAAACCTCTTTTTGTGTTAGCAGCCAAGAGATTAAATCCGCTTTATTAGCAATAAGTTCTGCGGTACAATCTTCTTTGCCTATTCCATTAGCAGCCTCTCTATAGATATGTAAGTTTTCCACAAACTGCCATAAACGGAACTCTTCATAAATAGGATGAGATTTGGAGATACATTTCAAGTATTGTTTTTGCCATTTACCATCTTTTTCCTTAAATACATGATACTCGTACGGACATTCGTTGATTAATGACTTCTTGCTTTTCAGTGGACGTTGATAGAAAATAATATCATTTAACAGCAAATATGTAAAATCCTTACCTGCTATGCTGTTTCGATAAGCTTCATTTTGCGGATAAAGCGCCTTAATACACTCTGCATACAATTCTTTGTTTTGTAATTCGGGAATAAACTGCTTTTGCGTATCAAGGATGCGTTTTAACTCGTCCTTATAGTATTTTCGGTCAACGACACGTACCAACTGACCGATAATCTTTTGATCCGGATTTTGTAGCAAAGCATCGTAGATAAATTCTCCGACGGTTTTGTGGCTTACATCAATATCGTGTTGGGTCTTTAGTTTTAAAAGTCCCCAATCATCATCTGCCGGTGCCCTAAATGTTCTTCTGATTTTACCATCTTTATCTATTGCATCTGTCCCATCGGAATTAAGAGTGGTTGAAACAATGAAGTGTTTAGTTTTACCTTCCCAATCTAAAGGATATTTGCTTTCTTTGGTAAAAATCCATCCATTTTCAAGACATACTTCATATACCGATTTTCCTTTTGACTTTTCGCTGGTATCGCGAACAGAAATAACTTTTTGTGTTATGAATTCTTGACGTTTATTCTCTTTCTGCTCGTCTTCCTCTCCGCGTGCTTGGTTATAACCGCGTTTTTGATTGAATTGGTGAAGTATCCATGCCAATTCTTGTTTTGTAATAGCCTGCGTTAGTGCTTTCTTACGCAAATAGTAAATTGTCCAATCATAAGCAATGTTTCGCCCGTTCACCAGTAATTCCGGATGAACTTGCGCAAACTCATGAACCATTTCCAAAAATGAGTCTTTGAATAAGAATGAGTATTTTCCATCGACCATTTCCCACGCTAATTTAGGCTCTGCTCCTTGATTGAGCTGGCCATAACGGTTTAGTTCGCAGGTATAATGTTCCGGTAGAAATCCAAGAATGGTCAATACACGGTTAAGGCGCTCTCTGCGTAATGCATGGCGCTCATATAAGCGTCTCGCACCACGTGCTGCTGTACGCGTCGCGGTTTGAGAAACTGAATTGCCACTTTCAAAATCCCCCATTAGTTTTGCATCCATGGGAATAATACGACTACCGGCATGGGAGATACTTTTCTTAGTGTCTTCCTCATTTACTACTGCCCAACCGATACTATTGGTCCCTAAATCCAAACCGAGAATTTTCTTTTTCATGATATCAATGATTTCTTGTTTGTGACAATTTTGTGCAAAATTACTGCTTTTTTTTGATATATGCAAGAAATTAAATGCTTTTTTGAATTTTAGACTGGTTATTAGAGGATAGATCGTAATGCTGATAGAGTATAGACCGCTTCGCTGATATATGGCAACGCTAATAACGGCGGCAAGAATGCCGCCGAAGGGGACAATCAAAAAAGGTGGCGCAGGGCTAAAGACCCGCGAACAGGACGAAGAAAAAAGATCCGCGGAATACCGTAGGGACAGAACAAAAAGAAGAACGCCGTCTCTCAGACGGCACAATAGACGAAAGCGAAAGACCGCTGCGCTGCAGGATCGGCTGCGCTTGATAGACCAAGCGCACTATAAGAGCAAAAAAGAGGGCGAGGCTGTGCCCCACCCTAAATGTTTACACATCGGAATAATCCTTATTGTGTATGTCATTCATAAAAAGTGATGCAAAGGTACTGCTTTTTTTTGATATATGCAAGAAATTAAATGCTTTTTTGAATTTAGACTGGTTATTAGAGGATAGATCGTAATGCTGATAGAGTATAGACCGTTTCGCTGATATATGGCAACGCTAATAACGGCGGCAAGAATGCCGCCGAAGGGGACAATCAAGGGGCCCTCGGCGAAATAAGGGGTGAGGATTACCCGGTCGCGATCGGATGGCTCGAACGGTTGGGTGGTGAAAGGAAGTTGAGACCGCTGCGTTGTTGGACTGCTTCGCTGACAGAATACAGGCCGCTACGCTGTAGAATTCCTTCCATCATTTCCTGCCCTACTTTCAGCGGTTCGGCATTATGCCGGCGGTAGTCGGTAGCCAGAATTTTAATATGCGGCGTACCGCTGACAGACTTTGCTTCTCCGCTAACTTCTATCAGTGCCATTTTGATGGTTGTACTGCCGATGTCAATACCTAATCTGTACATAGTTACTATTTTCGGATGATATTATGTGTCTTATTTGATAGCGCTATTAAATTGCACTGCAAAAGCACACAAAACGCCTGACATATGCAATAGTCGGGCGTTTTTTTTAATACCGAGGATACATTTTTTCTTAAAATAGTGAATGTTTATCCTGATAGATTTATGAATTTTATAAGGAATAAAAGAGTACAAGCCGCAGGGGTTGGGAGTCGTCATCGTCTTTCCGATACTCCAACAGAACCGGGTCATCGGGTTTGGACAGCCTGACACCGACCAGTTCAGTCCATGGAGAAAGAGCACTTACCGCCTTGCGTTTGCGTTGTGTCCGCCGGATGCTTTGGTGTTTTTTGCCGGTGTCCGGCATGGATGCAGAGATAAGCCCTTGTGCCTTTGCTTTCTCTATGTGTTCCGCAGTTGCCACTATAAGAGCCTCGCCTGTTTCCAAGCTCCAGATCTCGGCAAAACGGGCACGCTCGTTCCTGCTCATTCCGGTAGCAAGGTTCTTTTGTGTGTCCTTCGGGGACTGTTGCATGGTTTTCTTCCATTGGGACACAGTGATTTCTTCCGAGATATAATATGGTTGTTCCGCCTCTACATAATGAAAGAGCAACTTTTTTCCTTTCGCACGGATCTTCTTGGTAAGTGCCGGTTCAGAGATGTTCTGTTTTTGCATCATCGGGTCATCCGGTAAGGTGAAAGCGACTCTGAAACCAATATAGTTGTAATTCGATTCGGGAGAATACCACCGCCGGAGCGAAATGTGGCTATTAGCGGCACAGTCGTCATAACTGCCACCGCGTGCAATCTTAAACTCACCGGAATCGCACACACAGGGATTGACCGCAGTGCCCACACAATAAGGCGCATACCAGTCTTGACACCACTCCGCTACATTGCCAGACATGTCATATAAGCCTAACTCATTGGCTTGTTTGCGTCCCACAGCGTGGGTCCAATTGCCGGAGTTACGGCTGTTCCATCCTACACTATCCGGCTCGTTTCCTCCTGAGAAACGGTACTTGCGGCTGTCTTTTCCGCCGCGCGCGGCGTATTCCCATTCGGCTTCCGTAGGCAGACGAAACGGCAAGCCGGTGATACTATCCAAACGGCGGATAAACTCGCAGCAATCAAACCAAGAGACATACGAGATAGGACTATACGTAAATCCTTTGGGATGAAATGAAGATTTGTAATCCGGCATTACTGCCTGCCATAACTCGTATGTGATCTCCGTTTCAGCGATATAGAAAGGAGAGAGAAAAACGATGTGAGCCGGTTTGTCGCTGTAGATTTCGGGATCGTATTGGTCGGCTGTCGAGCCCATGACAAACGATCCGCCTTCCACTCTCCTCATCCGAAGGGGAATACCGTGGATATTAGTCTCTATGAGTTGGAGCGAATCCGGCACAAGCGGCTTTTGTTTCCGTGCCGCTATAGGCAGTACAGAAACCAGAAACATTATTATCCACATTCTTCGGAACATACGTGTTCCGATGCAAATATTATGCCATAATAGTGTCTGGCATTAAATTTGCAATTTCTGGTTTTTATAAACAAATCATTTCTGCTTTATGAAATATTCGCCCACACACTACCCGATAGGCAGTATATACACCCTATATGGCAATGACATCATAAACCGTTCATTTGCAACGAATTACAATATAGATATCGGAGGCAAGTCGGAGTAATCTCGGAGGCATCTCGGAGGCAAGTGCTATCAAACACCAGTACACTTCCACGGTGAAAATTGCCGATGATTAAGATTTGGTACGTTGGAATCCGCGTGCTTATGGGGCGCTATCGTCTCGACAGCGTCCCGTCAGCCTCGGCTCTAAGGAGTTCTTATTTCACATGGCTCAGACGATTATTACCTTAACCGCTTCACGTACGCGGCATGAAGACGAAATAATTTGGTAAAATATACGGGTTCTGAGTATGTTATTCATAATAGGATATTTGACGCACCCAGTGTTGAACTTTTTTGCGATCAGATGGCATATATATAACAGCATCCTCTATCTCAAGATTTTTAGACTTGATATCACCTAATTTAATTGCCTGACTATCTCCGGTATAATGTGTCACAATCTTTTCTGTCCAATTACCATAACGGTCATATTGAAGATATTCAACTTGCGTATAACTGTTATATACGCCATGCCATTTTATTTTCTTTCTTATTCGCCCTTCGCCATCCATATAACATACTCCATGTGAATCGTTCGGTTTTTTGTCCTCTCCCTTAAAACCGTGTTCTAGTATAACGGAATCGGTATATTCAAGTTTGAATCCAAAAGACAATTTATCATTAAAATAATAGCAATATTCTTCAAGTCGTCCATTTTTATCATATGTGTACATTTGACTCAAAGATTTAGGTTGTTCATTTTTTGACATATAGATTTTCGTCAACAGACCATCCTCATTATATTCAAAAAACTCTCTTCCCATAATAACAGCCCCTTGCATATTTACCTTTTCCTGAATAGTTCCATTTTCATTATAAGCAATTAAGACACACTGATTGTCCTTCTGTTTGCGCTTGTTGTTAAGATAAATACCACGATAAATGTATTCAGACAAATCTGATTGAGTCCATGTTTGCAGAAACTCAACGCTCTTATTCTTATATCTGCCTGATTCGATCAGAATACCTTTTTCGTTATAGATCTCCTGACTATACCATTTCTTCTTGTCAGGATTACGTATAATAATTTCTTTTATAGGACCGTTTAATGGTTCTTCGTCAAAAGGATTAAACATTCTCGCTTGCATTGGTAAAATCATCCATCCATACAGGAGTGCCAATAAAAGAGTTCTTTTTTTCATTGCTATGACTGTTTTTTATTGCTTTGCAGCAGCTTCGAACAAAGCGGTAAAATAATAACAAACAAAAGCGTGAGGCTGCTATGCCACACACTCAAGTAGAGGTAATTAGGAAAACCTTGGAACAAGTATGCAGATAGTAACTTCACGCAAATACATGAAGCCTATTCGCTATGCTCTTGTTCCGAAAAGTTCCTAATTTTTCTACTTAAGAGTAAAGCAAACGCTTCTTTTTATCAAATATATTATCGCGCATCGCTACGCGCGTTTCTCCGATTTAGCGTCTCGGAGCAAGGGACGTGTATTTTATTGATTCAGTTCGTCTTGCAAGTAGCTATACACATAGCCGGAAGATTGAAAATACAGACCCGTTTTCGGGTCGCTGAGTTTTTCAAACAAACGCGAGTTATACACCGTATCGAACGCATCTTGCATCGCCAAACCGCGCTCATCCATAAGGCGAGCGATGAGGTCTTTGACAATCTCCTCTTTCATATTCTGAAATTCAGCCTGCGATACGTTCATTGCTTGATCAGTTGGTTAATCGCCTTTTGTGTACAAAAAGCGTATTGGAATGTGATACCTTTGGGATATTGGATACGTTTGAGAAACTCTTCAAACGTAATATAGTTCTGTTTGTAACGGGTAATCTGTGCGCCTATAGTATCGTTCGCAATCGGTCCATAGACGATATCGAACTCATGCAGCGTGCGCCCTTGCGGTTCGGTACGATGGTTATACACAAAATGCGCCCATTCCTCCGTGTAAGACTCAAAGCGTTTGTAACGTAACTCCTGCAAATGTTTTTCGTCAAAGAAATAGACATTCACCACCGGTGGCAGTTCAGCAAACTCCGCTTTGAACTGCGCCATTTCCAAAGCTTGGTTGTAGTCCTCCGAGAGATAGAAAGCGCGCCCGAAATCCTTGTTGGGCTTGGATTTCATAAGGTCGATACGCTCTATATTGACCGTTGTGCCATGATAGAGAATCATAGATTGCCTCCTTTCCGTTGACAATATTCACGCAGGGTTTGCAGATTCTCCTCCACAGAGAGCGTGTGCATGATATTATAATGTTTCTCGCACAGAGCCAACGCCCCATACTGCTGCAGGTAGCGGTATGATTGCACCTCGGACAGCTTGTTCAGGCGGGCGAACTCCGCTACCAACAGAACAAGATATTCTATTCTATCTATGACCGATTTTGCCATGTTGTTTTACTCTCTTTGCTATTTTCGGCTGCAAAGTTACAACAAAAAATCCGAATGTGCAAATAAAATTCATTTTATTTTGCCATTTGCAGGATTTTGCGAACGTAATTTCGGGGGCGGAGCGTCCTTCCGCTTTCGGAAGGAGCGGCCTCCGCCTAAGGATGGCAACCATAATTAGGCAAGGCGGAGTCCGAAGATACTGCTTTTTCTTGATATATGCAAGAGCGTCAGCATTTTTTGTGAATTTTAATCGGTAATTTGGCGCAATTATGTTCGGCAGTTTGGCATAATTCCGTTTGGGAAGATGGCGAAGTTTGATTTTAAAATATGACACATATAAAAATACATTAAGGCACATTTTTTGCTATAGAAAAATGAACGATTTGAGTTTATCGGTGTATGCAGTAGTGAGAGCGCACTCAGAAAACAGAATATTAACCGATAAAATTTCTTAGCCCCTATGGGCACGATTATTACAACCAAAATGGATAAAAAGTATTTGATTATTGCAGTAGCAGTATTAGCACTGGGCTGCATTGGAACACTTCAAGCGTTCACACATTTGGAAACGCAAGAACCCAAAGAAATCCGTGGTATTGTCGTCGATGAATACGATGCCGCATGGTATGAACACCAGCAAGCCCTTTGGCACAAGAAGGCACAAGCCAATCCTACTGACGAGCACGCATGGGAACAGTGCTTCAGCGCGGCACGTTATGCAGACATGCTCCATGACCAATACGGCATGACGGACCGTAAAAAGGCAGTGTTGGACGAAATGGCAAAGCATATTCCCAATACGTTTACCTATAACTTAGCCATGTATCAGACCGAGCGCGACATGCAGGGAGTGGACGCTTCGTCTTGGGCGGAAAAAGCATTGCAGCAGATTCCGGAAAACATAGGACGGCAGAATACAACCATGCTGATTGCCTATCTGGTGATGAAAGGCGATTTAACCGATGCGGACAGAGCCACGTTGCACACACTCACGCTGTCACTCTATAAGAACAATACGTATCCGTCCTATCTGCTCCGTTACGCGGACAACTGCCTGCGGGGAATGGAACCAAACGCGCTCTATTTTGAGAACGGCGACGTATCGTTCTACGCTCCTCTCATTTTGCAAGAGGCATTGGACATCCACACCGATAAAATCATTATTCCTATATCTTTCCTCTGGTTGGACACGTACCGCGATGCCTTGTGCCGCAAGCTTGGTATCAAGCCGTTCGAAGCAACCAAAGACTACGCTACCATGGAGAATGGGAACGAGGTGTATTTGCAGGATATCGTGGAACATATCATCAAAGAAAGCCGCCGCCCTGTTTATTTCTCTCCGCGTGAATCGCTGGCCAAAGAGAACGGTCTGAGCCGGAAACTGTATAACGAAGGCTTGGTATTCCGTTATTCGACGCACAGTTACGACAATATGGCTGTTGCGATGCGAAATGTGGAAGAGAGATATCACATGGACTATCTGACAGAGCCGCTTTATGTCAATGAGGAGCAGTGGAAAGGCAGCGAACGCATCCAACTCAACTATATGGTCATGCTGGCGCCGGTTGTCAAGAGCTACAAGCAGGCAGGTGATACGTTGCATGCCAACCGCCTGACACGATACCTGAGTGCAGCCGTTGCGAGGACATCGCTGTCTAATGAAGAGAAGCAAAAGTATATCAACCTATTGGGCGACAAGTAATGATAGCACTCTTCGTAAACTATAAGTCTCTTTCCGACGGGCAACTCATGGAACGTGTCCGTCGGAAAGATGATGAGAAAGCCTTTGCGGAACTCTATCGCCGCTATGCCCGGTTGCTGCAAGGTTTTTTCTTCCGCAGGTTGGGTGGCGACGAGGAGCAATCTGCAGATCACATGCAAGACACGTTCTTGAAAGTGTGGTCTTCACGGTGGCAGTATTCAGACGGACAACCGTTCCGCACATGGATTTTCACTATCGCATACAATCTTTGCAAGAACACCTATCGGCAGAACCAACACGAGCAAGCGTACTTGGATTCGCTTCCAACGGAAGAACCGATAGCAGAAGACAGCACTCCGCTGAAATTAGATGCAGCGACATTTGATAGTGCTTTACAACAAGAACTCGCCCGTCTCAATGAAGCGCAACAAATGTTGTTTGAACTTCGGTTCACGCAGGAGTTAACCGTCCCGGAAATAGCCGCGATTATAGATGTTCCGGAGGGCACTGTCAAATCGCGCCTCAATACATTAACCAATTATCTACGACTAAAATTAAAAGATTATGAGTAATACTTTTGAATCCCAACTATCTGCTTCTGCACGTCGGCTGCGCAAGCAATCGGAGAAAGACATCTCCACTCCTGCAACGATGGTTGTTCCGCAAAAGCACACACGTTATTGGGGATGGATAGCAACGCCTGCTGCTGCCGTTGCTGGTCTGTTGATAGGGCTTTTTATCCATCGCCCAACAGAGCCTCAAGACAATATAACAGTACCTGTTGTTGCTACGGACAATTCCGGTCATAGCATTGTGGACGATGGAACGGATTATAGCTTGTTAATATCACTATAAAGTGAGGCGATATAAATTATAGAGACACCCGACAGAAACGTCCGTAATGCGAATGAGATGCGAATGAAAATGAAATAAGAGAGCCCGAAAGGACTCTCTTGTGTTTTGGGGTGGAATGTGGGCTCGCACAGCGCGGAGCGCAGATCGCAGCGAGAGAAACGAGCAAGCATACGGCGCTAAAAGCGCAGATCGTTCGAGCGCAGCGAGATAAGAACCTGGCTAAAGAGCCCTCACATCCACCGATTTTTTGTATAGTGGCTCATCTGCCAAGATTTTAGCGGATAGTACAGGCGTATAGGAAGCTTGCTTACTGATACGGATGGACTAACCGATAAAGAGTGCCGCAAGGAACAAGCCACTATACAAAAAAAAGACATCCCGCAGGATGTCTAAAGGGTGGAATGTGGGGCTCGAACCCACGACACTCGGAACCACAATCCGATGCTCTGCCAACTGAGCTAAGACCACCATAAGCGAGCGACCTCAATGGTCGCGACGCGCATTTGAAATTTGACATTTTATATTTGTCATTTCTCAAAAGCGGATGCAAAGGTACTGCTTTTTTCTGACATACGCAAATTTTTTTGCTATTTTTTGCAAAAAAAATGCTATACTCGCCTATTCTACCTCAAAATCCGCCCTGCAAACATATAACATGACCGATAATAACGCTCATGATAATGCGAAATAGTAATTCCCGAATGGATGGCTGCATGAATGAAGGTGAAATCGTTTTCGGTAGCCGAAATAACTATGCCTACGTGACCGACTGTGTGATGATTATGGCGTCCGAAGAAAACGAGGTCTCCCTTGCGAAGGTTCTTAAAGCCGCCTCGGACACGGCGCACCTCCTTGCTTTGTCCCTGCGAAGAGCGTGTGAGGGAAATGCCTGCATGTTTGAAGACATATGATGTAAAGCCGGAGCAGTCGAAGGCTTTAGGACCGGAAGCCCCATAGACATAAGGCCTGCCAATAAAACGTCTGGCATAAGAGATGATGCGATCTGCCGTAGTGCCATCCAAAGGCTCAAGATTCGCTTCTTCATCCAATGAATCGCCCATGATACTATCCATGGCAATCGAATACAGGAGGTCGCCCTCTATCTCTGCCAAGAGACTGTCCAACTGCGCCTCAGAGAGCCCCAAGGCATCGACATCGAACATCAATTCCTCCAAATCCGGGCAGCGATAAATCGTATCATGAATATAGACATAGACAGTGTCGTGGACAGGTGCTTTAGCCCACAGCGTGCCAAACGACACACTGAGGGCTAAAGCCAGAAATATTGCACGAACGGACTTCATCGACGATCACGAGTTGAGGTTCCTGATGAGGTACGCGGTGTACTACCGGATGTAGATGTACGTGTTGAGGAGCCTGAAGTAGATGTACGCGTAGAAGTGCCTGCAGAACGGCTTGGAGCCGTCGTAGAGGTACGCTGTGTAGAAGTGGTTCGACCATTCTCATCGGTAGTGCGGATCGTAGTACGTGTAGCACCGGAGGAGTTGACCCTTGTGGTGACAGTAGTACTCGGCGTACGGGTAGCCGAAGACGATGCCGAAGACGACGAACTACGACCGGAGGATGCCGGTGTAGAGGTAGTCGTCGAAGTACTGCGCCCTGAAGAAGCCGGCGTAGAGGTAGTCGTCGAAGTACTGCGACCTGAAGAAGCCGGTGTAGAGGTAGTCGTCGAGGTGCTGCGACCTGAAGATGCCGGTGTAGAAGTCGTTGTTGAGGTGCTGCGACCGGAAGATGTCGATGTGGCAGGTGTACGTGTCGTAGCGCCCGAAGCAGAAGCAGCCTGACGGAGTTCTGCGGTGTTACGCACCGAACGTGTCCCCGCAGCAGCCGACGAGCCGGAGGCAGAACCCGTAGTAGCGGTATAGACCTTGGCGTTACGGTTCGAGAACGAGTTCTGCGGGTACTGTGTAGCATAATCCTGACGCGTGTGCGGGCGCGTTACCTCTGTATATTGCGGATAATAGTAAGAACTGGGATAGTCGCAATGGTGGCAGTAGTGGTTGTTATGCATATACGACTCCACGTAAGCCATATAATGGCTCAGATAGACGCATTTCATGTACTCATAATAAGACGGATGGTGACCATAGTAATATGGTGAGTGCCAGCAAACATAGTTAGTCCGGCGCATAACATCCCACATCGGGGGGCGTTTCACCCATACCGGACGCACAATATAATGCGATCCGTAGATATAAGGATCACCGATAACCTCGACATAGAGCGAGGTGGTCTGCGCTTCCGCCACGAGGGTTGCTACATCCTGAAAGACCGATGGCGCCAAGCATGCCTGAATAAGATATACATGGCGATAGCCTTGCTGTCCCTCCAAGACGCGGAGGTAATCCACATAACCGTCGTTGTTCAGATCCAGATTATTGATCATGTATCTCGAAGAGTTGAGCAACTGTTCGAACTCATTGACCGACCCGGACTGGGCAAAAGCGGCAGCTACAGCCTGCAGGTCAAGATAGTAAGAGAGGTCGTTGGTGAGAGAGGTTACTTTTACCGTGGTTGTGGTAGTAGGTTTGGAAGGTGCTGTAACGACGGTAGTTGTCTGTACCGGATAGTAAGCGGGTGTAGTTTCACGAACGACAACGGTGGTAGGTTGCTGTTTGACATAAACAGTCTCGGTAGGTGCCGTAGTGACGATACGTACCGGGAAACAAGCACTCAGCCCCAAAGCCAGGGCTGACAGTGCTATGATATAAAACGAATGGGTTTTCATACGTATAAAAATCAAATGAATTACTCTAATTTCTTAGCAACCTCTACTTCCTCGAAGGACTCCAGGATGTCTCCCGGCTGGAGGTCATCATAAGCTTTGAGGGAGAGACCGCACTCGGTGTTGACACCGGCTTCCTTGATATCATCTTTGACGTGTTTGAGAGAAGCCAGATCGGCAGTCTTGATCACGATGCCGTCACGGATGACGCGCACCTTGTTACCGCGTTTGATCTTACCCTCACGGACAATACAACCGGCGATGGTACCAACCTTGGAGATGTGGAAGGTCTGCAGCACCTCAAGGGTAGCTGTGACTTCTTCTTTCACCTCCGGCGAAAGCATTCCTTCCATAGCGGCCTTGACCTCATTGATAGCATCGTAGATGATCGAATAGATACGGATGTCCACTTCTTCGGTCTCCGCCATCTTGCGTGCCGAACCGGTAGGACGCACATTGAATCCGACGATGATAGCATCGGAAGCTGCTGCAAGCATCACATCGGAGTCGCTGACAGCTCCGACAGCTCCGTGGATGACATTGACCTGAATATTCTCAGTGGAGAGTTTGATCAACGAGTCTTTGATAGCCTCTACGGAACCGTCCACATCGGCTTTGACGATGATGTTGAGTTCTTTGAAGTCACCGATAGCCAGACGACGTCCGATCTCCTCCAAGCCCACATGTTTCTTGGTACGGATGGACTGCTCCCGTTGGAGCTGTTCACGCTTGTTGGCGATTTCGCGTGCCTCTTGTTCGGTAGGCAGCACATTGAACTCGTCGCCGGCCTGCGGTGCACCGTTGAGACCGAGGATCGAACAGGGTTCACCGGGACGAACCTCGGTGATCTTCTGTCCGCGCTCGTTGAACATGGCTTTGATGCGTCCGTGATAGGTGCCGGCAAGAACGATGTCACCCATATGAAGGGTACCGTCCTGTACCAAAAGAGTAGCCACATAACCACGCCCTTTGTCAAGGGAAGACTCGATGACAGAACCCTTGGCACGGCGTTTGGGGTTGGCTTTCAGGTCCAGTAACTCGGCCTCCAAGAGCACTTTCTCCAGTAGTTCGAATACTCCGTCGCCTTTCTTGGCAGAGATCTCCTGGCACTGGTATTTACCTCCCCAGTCCTCTACGAGGATATTCATGTTCGACAGCTGCTCACGGATCTTATCGGGGTTAGCACCCGGTTTATCCACTTTGTTGATAGCAAATACCATCGGTACACCGGCAGCCTGGGCATGGTTGATTGCCTCGATCGTCTGCGGCATGACGGCGTCGTCGGCAGCAATGATGATGATCGCTATATCCGTCACTTTGGCACCACGCGCACGCATCGCGGTAAAGGCGGCGTGACCCGGTGTGTCGAGGAACGTAATATGCTGGCCGTTCTTGAGTTTGACGTTATAGGCACCGATGTGCTGGGTTATACCACCTGCCTCACCGGCGATCACATTGGCATTGCGTATATGGTCGAGGAGCGAGGTCTTACCGTGATCCACGTGTCCCATGACTGTGATGATCGGGCAGCGCGGTTCGAGGTCTTCGTCATTGACCACCTCATCGGCATTGATCTCTTCTACCACGTGGGCAGCCACATATTCGGTCTGGTATCCAAACTCCTCTGCCACGAGATTGATTGTTTCGGCATCGAGGCGCTGATTAATCGAGACAAAGAGCCCGAGCGACATACAGGTACCAATGATCTTGGTGACGGGTACGTTCATCATCACAGCTAGGTCATTAGCTGTCACAAACTCTGTGAGTTTGAGCACTTTGGACTGTTCCTTAGCCTCCATCATCTCCAGTTCGTGCTTCTCGCGCTCTAACTCACGGCGCTCACGCTTGTGCTTGGAGGTGTTGGTCTTACCGGTCTTAGCCTGAAGACGGTTGAGTGTTTCTTTGATCTGGCGCTGTACCTCTTCCTCAGAGACCTCCTGTTTGCCTTTCTTTTTGTTCTTGGTCTTTTTGGGGTTTTGGTTACGAGCGTCGTTAACGTCCACTTTGTTCTGTTTGATACGTTCGCGTTTACGCTTCTCGGTGGCTTGTTTCTGTGCTTCCTGGCGTTCTTCGCGCTCTTTGCGTTTTTCCTCTTTGGATTTCTTGCCCGGGTGCGTAGCCTGATTGATAGACGAGAGGTCGATTTTGCCTACCACTTTCGGTTGTGGAGTGGCAGCGGGTTTACGGAGTGAGAATATCTCTGCTTTAGGCTTCTCCTCCTGTTTTTTTGCTTCGGTTTCAGCCTGTGCTTGGGCAGCCGCTTTTTCGGCTTCTATGCGAGCCTTTTCTTCGGCAGCTTTTTGAGCCGCCTCTTCCTCTGCCTTTCGAGCCGCTTGCTCTTGTGCGGCTCTCTCGGCTTCTATACGTGCTTGCTCTTCGGCTGCTTTGCGAGCCGCTTCGGCAGCGAGTCTTGCTTTCTCTGCCTCTGCGCGTTGTGCTGCCAAAGCTTCTTCTTCGGCTTTGCGCTTGGCTTCTTCGCGAGCTCTCCGTTCCTCTTCGGTCTCCACCTTCACAGAACCGGCAGCAGTGCGCTCCTGTCTCTCCTGTGCCTGAAGGTCAGCTTCGAGTTTGACTGCTTTGTCGCGGTTAAATTCTTTGGCAAGGAGCAGATAGAGGTCGTCCTCGATGCGCACATTCGGGTCGGCAGAGATCTCTTTTCCCTGCTTCTCGAAGAACGAAACGGCGGTGGACATACCGATATTCAGTTCCTTACAAGCTTTGATTAGTTTGATTGCCATATGATTATTTACGATTTAACGATTTATGATTTTGCGATTTGTTTACGATTTGTATTCAATCGCCAATTAGGCATTCCGCCTTAGTCGTTTTCAAATTCAGCATTGAGGATGCGCAGCACATCATCGATAGTCTCTTCTTCGAGGTCGGTGCGCTCAACGAGTTCCTCTTTGCTCTTGCCGAGAACGGCCTTAGCGGTGTCGAGTCCGATAGCCTTGAGGGCGTCAATAACCCACTGGTCGATCTCGTCATTAAATTCGTCAAGGTAGATATCTTCTACATCCTCGTCACCCATCTCGCGATAGACATCAATCTGGTATCCGGTAAGCATGCAGGCGAGTTTGATATTAAATCCGCCCTTACCGATAGCGAGGCTGACCTCTTCCGGTTTGAGATAAACCTCTGCGGTCTTCTCCTCTTCGTTGACAGTCATTGAGGAGATGTGAGCCGGAGCGAGTGCGCGCTGGATGTAGAGATTGATGTTAGGAGTGTAGTTGATGACATCGATGTTCTCATTACGCAATTCGCGTACGATACCATGAATACGCGCACCTTTCACACCCACGCAGGCGCCTACCGGGTCAATGCGGTCGTCGAAGGTCTCCACAGCAACTTTGGCGCGCTCACCGGGGATGCGTGCGATATTCTTGATAGCAATGAGTCCGTCATGAATCTCAGGAACCTCTTGCTCAAAAAGTCTCTGGAGGAAGAGCGGCGAGGTACGGGAGAGAATGATTTTCGGGTTTTGGTTCTTATTATCCACCTGAACCACTACGGCGCGAACGGTGTCGCCCTTGCGGTAGAAGTCTGTGGGGATCTGGTTCTGCTTGGGCAGATAGAGTTCGTTGCCTTCCTCGTCAAGAAGAAGCATTTCGCGTTTCCAAACCTGATAAAGTTCTCCGGAAACGACCTGTCCGAGCATTTCGGAGTACTTGATATAAAGGTTTTCTTTCTGGAGCTCAAGGATCTTGGAAGCCAGTGTCTGGCGGAGATTGAGGATCATTCTTCGGCTGAAGGACGAGAAATCGACCTTATCGGTCACTTCCTCACCGATTTCAGCCTCTTCGTCGAGAAGGCGTGCGTCCGAGAGCGCGATCTGGGTGTCGGGATTAAGCACATCGTCGTCCTCCATAACGAGGCGGTTACGATAGACTTCGAGGTCACCTTTGTCAGGATTGATGATGACGTCATAGTTAGCATCCGTGCCGTACATCTTAGAGATCACATTACGGAAAGATTCTTCCAAGACATTGATGAATGTCTGGCGGTCGATGTTTTTGAGTTCTTTGAACTCTGAAAAGATGTCAATCAGGTTGATTGTAGTAGTTGACTTAGATGAATTTGTTGCCATTTTATAGATTTATTTATTAATATTTGCTAAAATTTGAGATCATATTTGACGTACTTGGGTGTGTCGTACGCCCATGTATATGTCTTGGTTTGCAGTTCTTTGCGTTTCTTGCCCTCTACAGCCACTTTTTCCTCGACATCAATAGAAAACGTGTCTTCATCGACGGAGACGAGCTGTCCTCTATATTTGGTGCTTTGGCCATCCGTGGCAATGAGTACTTCGACATCATCGCCAAGATGCTTTTGGTACTGCATTTTGGTTTTGAATGGGTCGGTCAGACTCACAGAACCCACCTCCAATGAGTAGTCGAGCGGCAGCGTGTCGAGTTTCTCGACGAGGAAGCGGTTCAGCTTCTCGCAGAAATCCACATCTACGCCTTTGAGAGAATCTACCTCGACGAGAATATCGTTGGTAGCACTGATAGAGAGGGTGATCAACTCATAATCCGTACCGGAAAGGTACTCTTCGATCCATGTTTGTAACTGTTGTTTATCCATAACAAAACGTCCTTATCTTATACGACGAGGAGACCTTTGTGGGGTCCCCTCGATTCATTCACGGTGCAAAGATACAAATATTTTTTGACATACGCAAATATTTGTTCATTTTTTTTGCATTATGTATGATTTTTCTGTCTATAGCTCCACTATTTCGCCTTTGGCAGGGTTTTCGATACCCCTGAATCCGGCAGTATAGAGGTGGTCGCGATAGGTGTCCTGCGCTTGTTCTTCGCCGTGTACGACAAATACCCGTCGAACGGCTTCCACATTGAGCGAAGAGGTGAGATATTCAATCATTTCCCTCCAGTCTCCATGTCCGGAGAAGCCTTCAAGTTTGGTGATGTGGGCTTTGATTTTGCGATCCATGCCAAAGATGGAAATCCATTGCAAGCCGGGTTTCTGGATGCGTGCACCGAGAGTGGTAGGCGCACAATAACCGACGATAAGGATGGTGTTCTGCGGCTCGGAAATATGGTTGGCTACGTGGTGCTTGATGCGCCCGGCTTCCAACATTCCGGAGGCGGAGATTATAATACACGGTTCGTCGCTTGAGTTGAGCGCCTTCGACTCGCGGATGTCTGTAATATACCGGAGGGTGTTGAAGCCGAACGGGTCTTCGTCAAAACGCATCGTGTCTTGCACCTCTTCGTTGAGATCAGAGGTGTACATCCGGAAAATATGCGTAGCGTTGACCGAAAGCGGAGAATCGACATAGACCTTTATTTTGGGTAAGTGTTGCTCGTTGTATAGCTTGTTGAGGACATAGACGATCTCTTGTGTCCGTCCGACGGAGAAGGACGGAATAATGAGTTTGCCTTTGCGGTAAACGCAAGTGTCGTTGACAATACCTAACAGTTCTTCTTCCGTAACCAGAGCCTCTTCATGTTCCCGATCACCGTACGTGGATTCACAGATAAGGTAGTCGCATTGGGGGAAGGCTTGCGGAGATGGCAGAATATGGCTGTGTTTGCGCCCGATGTCACCGGTGTAGGCAATGCGCTTCCATTCCCCACTCTCTTTGATTTCGAGCGAGCAGATGGCAGAACCGAGCATGTGACCGGAGTTGGTGAAAGTGAGATAGACATCATCGCATACTCTGAAGCGCCGGTTGTAACCGACGGTCAGGAAATGTTGCATCACACCATCCACCTGATGTGTGTCGTAGAGAGGTTTGATGGCTGGTTTGTGAAGTTTAGCCATCTTTTTGTTGTACCACCGTACATCCTGCGCCAGAATATATGCCGTGTCGGCAAGCATGATGGCGCAAAGGTCTCTGGTGGCGGGAGTGGAGATGATATCGCCCCGGAAGCCGAGTTTGTAGATGTAAGGGAGTAGTCCTGAGTGGTCAATATGTGCATGGGAGAGGATTACGTAGTCGATTTCTTTCGGATCGAAACCCAAGTTACGGTTATCGGCATCGGTCTCCATTCCTTTGCCTTGAAACATGCCGCAATCGAGCAAAATCTTCTTGCCGGCATTGGTAGTGACAAGGTGCTTGCTGCCTGTTACTTCGCGTGCAGCACCTAAAAACTGAATTTTCATGGTCTATTGTTTTGCTTTTCCTTCGTTGTATTTGATTTTCTGTATAGTCTTTTTGGTTGTTGTGTCGATGATTTTGGCTGTTCCGTGTCTAAGGCCTTTCTTAATGGTGTATTCCGCCTGCAAGTTATTACCGATATCTTCTTTGAACTTGCCGGAATAGAGGTATTCCGTTCCGAGGACATAATACCGGATAGGTTCGTTCCGGTCGGCAGAGATGATGAAGGATACTTTTTGTGTATAGTCATAATGACGCACTTCGTTTGAACCTGTGCCCTCCTCAATGACGCGTTCCTCGCCGTCGTAGAGTGTGTACTCGGAGGTTGGTTCCGAGGTTTCACCTGCCAGGAGGTCAAGCCATCCAAATTCCTGAGCACCATCGTTGAGTGCATTCATCGCCGAGGCGTAGGTTTCGTATTTGCGGTGAGAAAGGTGCTTCCCGTCCGGAGAATAAGTGTCCAAAGCAAAATGCATGGCATCAATGCGTGAGAAGACAAGGCGCTGGTTTTGGTCGTTCTCATACTCATGTTTGATCCATTTACCATCGGCAAAAGTGGCTCGTAACTCCTTGCAGAATTTTACATTACGATAGACAGCATTTCCCTCCAACCGGTCAGCATGATAGTTCTCTTGTTGGATAATTTGCCCTTGTTCGTTATAGAATGTAGAAAGTCCTTCCAAATCCCCGTTTTGAGGATCAAAATGGAGTTCGTGAAGTGCCTTGGAATAGGTGTTGTCATCGTAATTGGTGGCAAAATGAGACAGACGTTTGTAGTTGCCGTTTTCGGTGTCGATGATGATGTATAACTCTCCGGCATGTTTGCCTCGTTGCTTTCCTTGGTCATCCGTATAGTAGTCCGGATAGTAGTACTTCTGAGTTCCGGTCACCTCTCCTTGATGGTATAACGTCTCATAGACGAGCGTGAGTTGCGTGGTGTCGGTATTGATGACATTCGGTGTGCGGTAATTCATCTGTCCGTCGTGGAAGAAGACTGTTCTGCCTTCCAGTTTGTCATTTTGGTAATGAACGTACATGATGGTGTCTTTTTCCACAGTCATCCATTCGCCTTCTCTCTTGCCGTTCTCGTCATAGAACCGGCGTTCTGTCATGAACTCTTTGTCGCCGGCATAGCAAATGGATTTGTGTTCTCCCACAGGAATGGAAAGATGGTAAGTGCCGGTAGAGACGGTTTTGTCGCCATTGGTTTCGTAATGCGTTTTGGTTTTCAGGCCTTCTACTTGTCCGTAAAGCGTCAAATCATCAAAAGTTTGAAATTCGTGCGGTAGTCCTTCCAACTCGTCGATGCTTGCATCCGTAGGCGCGAAAGTGCAAGTGGTTTCGGTAGCGGGTTTGTCGGTGTACCAATAGGTGCTTTTGTATTCGAACTCGCCCACAAGGGTGTTGTTTTGAATATTATACGAACCTTTGGCGGTGTACCATGTTTGTAAGTCGTGATAATTGAAGTAGGCGATATTATTGACAAAGGTCCTCTCCATAGTGGATTGCAATGTACCGTCATGGTATTTCTCTATCTTGTCTGCCATTAGATAGGAGGTTTTCTCCGGCTGCACGATCACATCTATATCCGGGAAGGAGGTGTCCGAGGAATTGATTTTCTTTTCTCTAACGGTCAGTTTAACAGGCATCTGTCCTGTGAAAAAATGTTTTTCTCCATCTCGTATGGACGGATAAGTTCCTACTCCGTTACCGGTGATTTCACATGGTATCGTGATGCCGGATTTTTTTGGGAGCGTGATAGCGAGCTTGTAAGCCGGTTGCCCCTGATCGTCGTATTCCTGATAAGTCCCGGTCGAAGTCCCGCGAGTGAGGGTGAAATCAATGTTCCCGTCACGGTATTTTGTATATTGAGTAATTTTTCCTTCGGAGTTCGTGGAGTATTCTATTAACAAATCCTGTTGGGATTCGCCGTAATTGTCCCATACAGAGACTTGCTTTGAGTCATAATGGTTCAGAATATAGTCGTCAATGTGAACTCGCAGTTTCGGACAGTTGTCCCATAGACCTTCCGAATAGATCGAGACAGGCATGTTTTTGCTATCATAGGCTGTGTGAATAAGCCAGGCTTGCCGGTCTTCGGGTGCGACGGGACCGTCCCATTCCATAGAAGTTTCGTCCGTGTGATAATATCCGGAGCCGTAAAAGACATACTCCCTATTGTCGTCTATGTTGTAGAAAGACTGGGCGGGCATTGTTGCCTTGGCGGTCTGTTTTCCGTCATAGTTGTATATCTCGATGATCCATTTGCCGTTACGGGGACGGATGGCAAACTCCAAAGAGCCGTCAGAGTTATAGGCTTTGTAGTCGGCAGTGAGGAGGCCTTTTTTGAAAGTTGCTTCATGTGAGAGGTAACGCCTGCCGTCGTAGTCGGTTTCGTAGATTGTGCCGTGCCCGTTATAAGGATCATAGCCTGCGAAAAGAGTTGCCGAAAAAGCGGCAAGAAGTGCGATTAAAAGGATAAGTTTCTTCATAAGTAAAGTTTTTGTGTCCAAATTCGGGTGCAAAGATACAAAAAAAAAATGAAATGTGCAAATTTACACATTAAAATAAGTTCCCCTCCATGTTTTTTACAGCCCTTTTCATATAACTTGGAAAGGTTGAATCGCTTTCACAAATACATCCCTCATGCCTGAGATCATGAGGGATGCGTTGACATATTTAATGGTGTTTGCTCGTAGGCGTGTCAGAAGCCCGTTGCGCGTCCTCGCGCAGTATCTCTATTGAATTGCTGCAAGCTGCTCCTTATGCAAACGCTTGCGCTCTGCGCGATTGTGCTGCATCTCTTTATAATAGACGAAACCTGCCATCGTATTGTGGCCACCATAACCTTCTTGGAAAGTGATATCAGAAATCCGATCTAATTCGTCATTTTCTTTGCTCCGGAATTTAAACTCTTGACACCAAAATCGGATATTAGAGATTAGTCGTTTAGTGTATTTGAACATAACGTTAATGTTATTTAGTTTAAAGTTTGAAGAATTAATCATTAACCCATATCCACGGTAGAGACAGGTAGTTGTCCATATTTCCATCAAATTGGGTTAGAATAATTCCAAGATTTCCATGATTATTGAACATGAACTGGAAAAGTTGTTTGTTCACAATTTCCTCTGCATTTCCTGTTTTACTAAATTGTTTGAGCCAACTATTATATTCGTTTGGAACTTCTTCTTTATAACGTTCAATATATTCGGACAAAGTGAATGTGCTTTGTTGCTTCATGTGAGCCAATACACGAGCAATATTACTCATCCGAAAGAGGATGTGTTTCTTATCTGTTTTACGTTTTATGAACCGCTTTATACGTTGAATTTGTTTGTCTAAATAGTACCAGAAGAATAATTTGGATTGCAAACGAGCATGTGGTCCTCCCGGAATGCGCCACTTTTTTCCATAGTGGTACTCTAAAAGGACTTTCGGATGTGCCGGAACTGTATGCAATTCACCTTGGAACTCATATTGTTCTGTCTGCTCAAAGAACGAACGTTGGATATATTGTGACTCAATTAGACAATATCGTTTGTTAAGCGGATATATAGGTTCATTAATAACATCTATGTCGCACGTCACACCATTATAACTATACGTAAAGATCCACGGCAACACATAGCACTCTAATTTGATACCATACCTCGCTAATTCAGGAGCAAGATCTAAGCCTTTTTGCATATCTTTACGCCATATCATAGTGTCCATATCGTTGTCATGACCGATAAAATCATGCTCTCGGATAGCTCCTAATAAAGTACCATACGCCAAGATCAGTTGAATACCATTCTCCTCGAAAACTTTTTTGAGCGTATTTAGAAGATAAACAGCATCCTCTTTCTTCATTCCTGCTGTGTGTCCATAATATCTTTCGTTACGATAACACACATAAGGAGTCTTGAGCATGTTCTTTACATTTGAATGATACGTGTGTCGTTTATGCTCTATATGAACGCTTTCTTCAGCGACTTTCAAATCAGCTTCGTCGTCTATCTCGTACCATATCAAATCATCTACTTTGAGAATGTATATCGGACATGTAGTATTTGATACCTTCTGGAAGAAGGGCTCATAACTGCTCTTTTCATTTTTTGTGAGATTACTTTCGAACTCACGGCACACTTCCTGGAAGAACTTATTGCTTAATTTATGAATACCTATCAACTCTCCACAGGCATTCAATTCATTGTAGTTCTTTGACCATTTAACAAAACGATGACGTTTATCCTGCTCTACGAAATACGAATCTTGGAATTTCTTGAGGGGTGTAGTAAGGATCGCAGATGGATATTTGCATTCTATGAGTGAAGTGATTGCCTTTGGCTCATAGATTAAGTCGGAATCGAGCATAAGAAAGTCTTCATCACCTATCAGTTCTCTACAATTCCAAAGTGTATAGAGACAATTCGTTTCGGCGTATCGTGGACTATGGCAACAAATAACTTCGGGATAGTCTGTACACAAAGCTTCATATGCTTCTTTGTGGTATCCTGTTCCGATGATAATGCGTTCAATGCCGCACGATATAAGTGTCTCAATGGACTGAATCACCATTGGCATGCCATTTACCTCAACAAATCCCTTTGGAACCAGTTCTGTGTACTTACCAAAACGTGTGCCCATTCCGGCAGCCATTATTACTGCTGTACGTATCATATCAATTATTTTTTATACAATAAATCAATAGTATTCAAAACATGTTTCATTTGCTCCGTAGTACCAACCGTAATACGGAAGCAATTATAAACCATCGGTGCTTGTGTCGTGTCGCGGGCAAAGATATTATGGTCTGCCAAATATGTCAACAACTCCCTTTTATCCTCATAAGACTTAAACTCCAATAGTACAAAATTTCCATAACTTGGATGAACGGTATAATGCTCTTTATATTGTTGAGATACTGCTGTAAAATAGTCTTTGCCGCGTTTCACTTCTTCTACATATTGCCACATATAATCCACGTCAGATAAAGCCGCACATGCCGCTTCTTGTGCCAATGTGCTCAAATTCTTAGGATTGCGAATTTTGTTGATAAACTGGATGTTATCTTTTGAAGCAATTAAATACCCCAAACGGAAATTAGCGAGAGCAAAAGCTTTGGACATCGTACGTGAGATTAGCAGATTATCATAGCGAAGCACCAAATCCTTTACGGTAATTCCTGAGAACTCATAGTATGCTTCATCCACAAGAAACAACGTGTCTGGGTATTCTTCCAATAAGTGCTCAATATACTCTTTCGTATGCACATTGCCGGTCGGATTATTCGGATTACAGATATACACAACTGCCGGTTCTCGAGTGATGATATCATTCTCAAATTGAGTAGCATCGAACGTGAAATCATCCTTATAATACGAGAAATGTACATCTGCTCCGTTTGCTTGGCAAGTCAAACGAAAATTATCATAGGATGGTGCCAAAATCATAACCGGATCACCCACACTTATAAAAGCTTTGCAGATATACTCATGCAACACATCGGAACTGCCGAAATACTGCACGTTCTCCTTTGGTAATTCTACATAATTAGCGAGCAGCTGCATCAATTCCTCATTGTATGTAGTCGGGTATAAATTGAAGAATGATGGTTGCTGCAATGCCTCCATAACACGCTCCATCACTTTAGGTGAAGGAGGAATGGTAGCTTCATTCCAATCCAGTTTAAGAATGTTAGCTCTTGCTTCCGGTTCTACCGCCCAAATCTTATGCGAAGCTAATTTGTACGGCTTCAGATTGCGTAGATATTTGTTAGGAAATTTCATATCAATATATTAGTTCCATATTATACAATAATACTTCGATTATAACGAATGCTATTATCAGTATTTATATTTGAATATTTCATCTATATTCCTTTCTATTTCCCTTTCATTTCCAAGACGTTGTCGTTAGCATCCTGAACGTCACTATATGATGTTTTATGTCATGCTCTATGAGCAATGTATTATGTTTGATGTGTTATGTTTGATGTATTTCCGCGCGAGGCGCGGTTGTGTGTGATATTTTGATAAAAACTTGTTTTGGTGCGATTCGTTTATATTGATAATCTTGTTTTGGTGCAATAAAAAGAATAAAATAATCATGTTTTTGTGCAAAACTATTGCATAATTCATTTATTTTTTGTAACTTTGCAGCGATTTTTAAATACTTGATTATGAAACGGAAGATTTATCAGCAGTTATTGCAATGGAAAGAACAAGAGAAAGGGCATGTAGCTATCCTTATTGAAGGCGCCAGACGTGTTGGTAAAAGTTACATTGCTGAGGAGTTCGCAAGAAACGAATATCGCTCGTATATTCTCATCGACTTTGCACATATTACCAAAACCATGAAGCGCGTCTTTGACGACTATCTGGAAGACACTTCCACTTTCTTTCAATACCTGCAAACAGTTGCCGGAGTGAGGCTATATGAACGTGAGTCAATCATTATTTTTGACGAGATTCAAAAGTATCCAAGAGCCCGCCAGGCTATCAAACATCTGGTGGCTGATGGTAAATACGATTATATTGAGACCGGTTCGTTGGTTAGCATCAATTGTACGGCAGAGGACATTCTTGTTCCATCTGAAGAACGATCTGTGCAGATGTTTCCTATGGATTTTGAGGAATTCCTTTGGGCTTTGGGCGATGAAATGACTATGCCATTTATTCGCGATTGTTTTGAGCACAAACGCCCTTTAGGTCCGATGCATCGCAAAGCGATGGATTTGTTTCGGCAATACCTCATTGTAGGCGGAATGCCACAAGCTGTGAACACATATGTAGAGACGCGCGATTTCCGAGCAACCGACAAACAGAAACGCGATGTACTTTCTCTTTACCGCAAGAGTATCGGTAAATATGCCAAAGGATATGCAGAAAAAGTGCGCGGCATTTTTGACCAGATTCCCGGCGAATTGCAGAAACATGAAAAACGGTTCATGTTGTCATCTATCGAGAAAGGGGCTCGTTATAGAACTTACGAAACGGCATTCCTCTGGTTGCAGGATGCGCAGATTACCAACACTTGCTATGGAGTAACCGAACCGACCGTGGGAATGCGTTTGCGACGAGATGACGAGACATTCAAATGTTATATGATGGACACCGGATTACTGCTGGCACATGCTTTCGACGAAAAAGCTATCCAAGGCGAGGAACTTTACCAAAAACTGCTATTAGATAAATTGGAAATCAATTCCGGAATGCTGATTGAAAACATTGTAGCACAGATGTTGAGTACCTCGGGACATAAACTCTATTTTTATTCATGTCTGTCACGGGAAGATGCCTCGTCAAGGATGGAAATTGATTTCTTGGTAGAAAAAAGCACACTTACCAACCGGCATAACATTTGTCCCATCGAAGTAAAATCCGGGCAACGCTATACAACCAACTCGCTGGACAAATTTCAAGCAAAATTTGCCGAGCAATTGGCGACACCATATATCATCCACTCTGCGGATTATCAGGAGAAAAATGGCATTGTTTATTTGCCATTCTACATGGTTTCATTGCTTTAGTTTTTATCAAAATATCAAAGATCATGTGCGCAGCCTGCTGCGCAATGGGTTATGTTTATATGTTTGCGCGCGGAGCGCGATTTATTGATGTTATAAAAATTTGCTTTGTCATTTTTTGTATGAGATTCTTGAGACTTTTGAGACTTTCCTGTCTTGTCCTGAAATAAGTTGAC